>DASZZI010000091.1:0-1548 GCA_035544995.1 Candidatus Acidiferrum sp. | reverse complement strand
AAGTAATGCCGAGCTGAGCCAGAAGCCGTCCCACGGACGCCGCGCTCAAAGCCACATCGAACTTATCCTCGATCAGTTTTCCAACCATCGCGCGTGTCCACAGCGCAAACGCGAACTTCAATTGCAGAGGGTTTTTCTTTGTCACCGTGTCGTAAACCCACTGCAATGCCCGGCCATCGAGTTTCGGCGGACGCCCAGGAACTGGCTTGGCTTTCAGGGCGCCCCAACCACCACGCCGGTATTGCGCCAGCCATCTGTACATGGCGGTCCGCCCGACACCAAAGATCCGGGCAACCAGCTCGGGGCTTTCGCCATATTGCACCCGCCTTACCGCGCGTTCACGCATAGCCTCCAGCGTCTTGTGATCAAGTTTCCGCGCGTCATCTTTTCTCATGCTCGCATGGAATCATTCGCGACTCACCAGGTCAAGAAAAATGTGCTCCTATTTATGAACTGCTTAATACCGGATGAATGTTGACGATATATCATAAACGGATGAAGGTTGACGATGTATCACTGGAGGTGCAAGCTTTCCGTATTCAGCCCTGGGGTGTAATGCCAACCCAGGAGTTTCGCTTTGTTATTGAGCAAATGGAGCCCGTAGAGCCATGCCATGAGCGGCGAGAAAGAGCTGAGTGCGCTAATCGACTTGATCTACGAGGCCGTGCTCGACAATGATCTCTGGCCGAGCGTGCTCATAAAGCTTGCCGACGCCGTGGGCGCGGCGCACGCTGTCATGCCGTCCGTGGATTGGCGTGCCAATATATTCGCCACCATTGCGCCCCGCGACGATCCCGATTTGGTCGCCTCGTACAAAGAATATTGGGCGTTCCACGATCCGCTTTTCGGGCGAGCCATACTCCGCCCCCAGGGGGAAATCAATACTCTCGATAGCCTCATGCCGCGGGAGGAGTTCGCCGCCACCCCGGTTTTTAACGAGTGGTGGCGGCCGGCCAAGTATAGTCTCGCGACGGTGGGCACCAATTTGGTGGTCGAAGATCAGTTTTCAGCCCTGGTCTGCGTCTCCAACGCCCCTGACAAGGATTCCCTTACCGACGAGCAGTTGGGTCTCTTCGAAGCCGTTGCGCGGCACCTCTGCCGGGCTGTGCGGATAAATCGCCAGCTTTGGAAGCTGGAGCTCGCGAATCTCGCCGCGACGGAGCGAATCGAGATGCTGCCAGAGGGTGCTATGCTGGCCGACGCGTCGGGAAGAGTTGTCCTCGCGAACGCCGTGGCGAAAGCGATGCTCGACGCCCGCGACGGAATATTTCTGTGCGATGGGCGTCTTGCCGTTGCCGGCAGACCGGATGCATTGCAAAAGCTGGTGGCCTCATGCGCGGGAAGGTCCGTGGGGATTGGCGGTCCTGGCGGTGAACTCAAAGTGCCGCGCGATCTACCCCGATCGCCGCTCCATGTGACGGTCGCTCCGCTTCGATCCGACACGCGACTCCCGGATGTTCCTTGGATCGGCTTTGGCAGTCCGGTCGCCATTGTCACGGTAACCGACCGCGATCTCGACCGG
Source organism: Candidatus Acidiferrum sp. (assembly GCA_035544995.1). GTDB lineage: Bacteria > Acidobacteriota > Terriglobia > Acidiferrales > UBA7541 > Acidiferrum. Next base: position 26 of record DASZZI010000091.1, on the reverse strand, counting down.
CGGCGGCGGCAGATGAATCTGCGCCG
>DASZZI010000090.1:0-35967 GCA_035544995.1 Candidatus Acidiferrum sp. | reverse complement strand
TCGAAACGGCGGAGGCGTGCGCGGAATGGCTGCACCGGCGCATCCGTGAGGATTGGGGATTCCCGGACCCGCCGGAAATGACCATGGCGCAGAGGTTTACTTCGCGCTACCGCGGAAAGCGGTACAGCTTCGGCTATCCGGTATGCCCGAACCTGGAAGACCAGGCAGGCCTCTGGAAGCTGCTGCGACCGGAAGAGATCAGGGTGCAGCTCACCGAAGGCATGATGATGGACCCGGAAGCGAGTGTGAGTGCGCTGGTGTTTCATCATCCGGATTGCACGTATTTCTCGGTGGGCGACGCGAATGATGGCTAATCGCCGGAAATTTTGTTCTATCGAAAGCCTGCGTACAGTGTGCGCCACGCGAACGGCACGTGAACTTCTGTCCCGAGGGGTCAAGCCCCGTCCAGGTATAAGTACAGTTTTGATCGGCCGGTGCTGCGTCGCTCTTCTTCGCATCGGAGGGATTTCCGTCATTGCACAGAACGCCTGCGGTATCCTTCGGTCCCTAGACCTAGATCACGCAAATCGTCGGAGGAGATGGTCTCCAAATAGCGTGAGTTTACCCATTCCCAGAAGGATGAAGGAGGTCGGCTCCGGAACTGAAGTTGCAGGAGTTACATTCACCGTGTAATAGCCCAGGCCGTTTCCCGCCCTCCCCACAAATTGAAATTGCCGGTATTCATGATCGGTGTAGAAGAAGAGGAGGGCCACGAGAAGAGCTGTTGGCCGACAAGAGCGAAACTATTCGTGCCCACGACGCCCCCCGCCGAGTAAACTGCTGAAAACTACCGTGAGGTTCGTCCACGTCCCGTTCACGTCCAGCGGCAAGGGGGCAAAATAAAGCACTGCCCTGAATAGGTGCACTCTGCTCGGCGTGGGATGCTGAGGCAGGGTGAAACTTGCAGTAAAGGTCCCCTTGGAGACCGGCCCGCTGATCTGGTAATTCAATATCGTATCGGCGAATGTGGATGATGCGCCGGCCAATAGAATAACGACGACAAACGCCAGAACAAAACGGCGACTTGATTGCGATGCAGCCAGCAGGCTAGTTCGAGTTTCAGCGTTTGCGGAAGAGGCCAAGGCCCACTAGGCCAAAGCCAAGTAGCAGGAGCGTAGAAGGCTCGGGCACAGCCGTCGACGTCACATTCACCGTGAGCGAGCCAAAGCCAGAATTAAAAAAGTAAGTCCCCGGAGAAAAAGCCGGCGCAGAATCGAGCCCGCTAAACATTTGAGCGCCTTGCAACTGCAAGTAGCCCCAAATCGGGACGACCAAGCCAAAACCGCCGCCGGCGGACGTATTCGAGAACTCCAGCACGAAAGGCGGAGCCGAAAAAGTATAGCCCAGAAGGTTAATGCTTCCATTATGGACGGTCACAGTGAAATCGTTCCCGCTAGAAAAGGACGTGACCGTCGGGTTTCGCAGAAGATTGAACGTTGCCGAGCCCGCCTGTCCGGATACCACGAATTGCAGCGTGTCAGCGCTTGCAGCGCCCACCGACACCAACAGCATGATTCCCGTCAAGCTTGCTATCCGCAGAGCCCTTTTCATCGAATCCCCATTCCAGGACATTGTCGTCACAATACTCTATTCTCTCTGAGCCTTACAACCACAAAAAGCGAATTAGCTGCCGTTAGCAACCCGCCCGAACTGAGACAGGCCGATACAACACGCTTATACTTAGCCGTGGGCATCGGAGCACGTTGAACGCCACTTTGAATTCGCTCATAACAAAACACTTAAGGGGAACCCGGACCAAGCTTGTTAAATGCTTTGCACACATTCGGCAATCACGTACAGGCCAAAGTACTAGAACTCTCAGTTCTCCATTGCGCGCTCTTGACTGCGAATATGGGCCTGGTTTCTTCATCGCCCGTGTCCGTTACTCCGTTGAGAAAATCTCGCAAATCGCGAAGTTATACCGATCTCCGGCGGGAGCCGTATCGTTGGATGTTCACGCTCGTCCCGCTGAGGAGCTTCGCTGAGGTTTGCTGACAGAAGAACAGAAGAATTGTTACTGACCCGCGGCTATGGATCAGGAAACCTGAGGGCTAAATCATGCAACTTTTTATCCTTACTCAAGCGGTTTGATTCCTCAGCAATTTCTAATCGTATGAAAACAGAAGAGATAGGTTTAGAATCCATCTGGAAGATGAATTGCACAAGATACACGATGCTCAACCAAGGGGGGAAGACTCTCATGCGCAAAGTGATTCTGATCGGCTTTTTCGTGTTGCTGATGAGCCCGATGGCTGCGTTGGCTGACACTATTTCGTTTAACTCGAACACTTCCTCCAGCTCTAGTTGGACGCTGACCGGTACCGCACCATCTCTTGTCTTCGGGCTTTCATCCCTCCTTACCTCCGCGCAATTGAACGCTGGACCTCTGAACACTGCGATCGCAAACGGAACGATTGGTTGGACAACCGCCAGCTCCTCCACAGACATCAACAATTTGGTCATCTTTAATCCCGGCGGCTCAATTAACGTAATGGGAGATCTCGGGTCCGGCGTTGTGCAACTGTTCACAGGCAGTTTCCAAGCCGCAAGCCTGACGCTTGTGAGCGGGGGCGCGCCTGGTCAATCAGCTTTTTCTGCGAGCTTCATCGCTGGCGCTATCAATCCGGCTCTATTTAGTTTCCTAGGCGCTGGTCCGCTGTTGACAAGCGTAACAGGGACGTTGTCTGCCACACTCAATGGTACATTCACGACTAGCGGGGGCAGCGGAAGCGTGGCGGGTGCCTCGATTAGTCTGAACGCTCCGGCAGCAGTGCCCGAGCCAGCGATGCTGACGTTGTTTGGCACGGGCTTATTGGCTTTGCCAGGGCTACCACGCAGGAAGCTAGTTCCGCGCACATAGGCCTGCTGACAGAAGAACAGAAGAATTGTTACTAGCCCCGCAGCTTCGGTTGCGGGGCTAATTGTTTCTAGGCGGGGTTGGACGAGGGAGAAGTTGTGGCCAGGGAACAATTCCTATTGATTCATTTCCGCACCTCAGACATCTTTGCTGATGAGCGGAGAAACTACTGCCTGGGTAGTGTCCAGCATTTTTCGCGCACTCGTTGCAGTGTAGGTCTGGTGGTGTTCGGCTCCCCCGTGGGGGAGCCGAAATTTTTTGCTCGTGCGATCATGCTGCTTCGCTCGCTTCCGCGAGGCGGTTCATGTCGAGATGGAGCCGCGTGCCCCACTTCGTGCCAGCCACGTGGCGCAACCTTGTCGACGCCAGCTTCAGCGCCGATTTTCCATCCGGGAACACTCCCATCGCGGGTTCTTCGTCGTACTTCCCGCAGAATGCGCTCCAGCGGGTTGTTCGTTTGTAAACTCCGGCAGTGCTCGCGTGGGAACGCGTAATAGCACAGCGTCTCTTCGATCCCCGCGCGCGCCAACTCCGCGGCGTCCGCCAGCTCCATTTCGTGCAGTTTCGTAACGACGTGCTCGTCCTGCACTCTAGGATTTTCTTGGACATGCTTTTGCGAGAAATTAAAGCAGGAGGAAAGATATGTCCAGGGGAGATAAGAAGGGCATTTCGGAGACCTCGGAGGGCGACCGGAGAGCTCTCCGAAATGAAGGTCCCGGGTCCTCGGGGTCGCTGGTCGGTGGAACACAACGACTCCGTCGCGCTTGAACTGCTCCGCGGAGAAGATTTTTTGGAAACTATCCGTCGCCGCTAGGGTGTGACCGCGGCGACGCTCTCGGGTTGGCGTGACACGTTCCTGGCCAGCGGTGAGGCCAGCTTGAAAGCTCACGAGGAAGAGGACCGGGAACGAAGAGGCCCGGCGTCTGAAAACCGTCGTTGCCGATCTGCACTGGTCAACGAACTGCTGCGGGAGAAGGTTCGCCAACTGGAGTCGAACCGCCCCTTGGGGTGGCGGAGTGGAGGCCCTGAGCCGCACTGCTTCTCCCGCTGTGAAGCGCGTCTATGGTGCGACTCGCGTGCTGCACTTATGGAGGCTGCCGCGAGCAAGTTTTTATCATCGCTGGAGATACCTTCAGCAACCGCTGAGAACATGCGCCCGACGCGGCGATAGAGATGGGATTTCATCCATGAAGGTGGGGCGCGGGTTCGAGCAGCTCGGGAATTGAGACATCGCGTGGCTGCCCTTGTGTCTATCGCTTGCAGCCAACATCCTGGACGATGCGCTTAACGATTTTCTTGACTATTACAACGCCACAGTTCTTACCCTTTACGGCCAGTTCTCTTGTTTTCCGCGGATCGATCTCAATCTTCGAGAGTGGCTAATCGGCGTGATCGTGGCCAATGCCGTCTTACTGCTCCTTACTCCATCGGCCTGCGCACCACGCACGAAGTAGATATCATCTGGCGGATAGTCTGCATCAACCCCCACTTCGCACGGAATTGCTCTAGATAGGCAGCCGAGATACCACAATGACTTAACAGGTTCGGCGAGAGTAATCGTATGCCATTGAGAAAAAACCGGTTACAGATTGTTGAGGGTTGGTACTTGCATTGCTAAACCCCTATCAGCGCCGCCGCAGCCGCGCAGGCTTGAGTGAGGGAGACTATGCGTTTGCAGCGGTTACGGTGGCTACTGGCTTTCGTGGTTCTGCTATTCGCAGGTACGGCGAAGGCTGATACGGTGTACGTCGACGGCACTTATTCTTTTTCCAGCAATGGTTATGGGATCCCGCCGTATGGTGGAACCCTGAACGGTCAGAACCAGTCGTTCTATTGCGTGGATTTTTCAAGCCAGATCAAAGCTGGCGACATCTGGAATGTAACGATTACCAGCCTCTCTGGATCGAACTTTTCCTCAACACGGCTGGGCAACCAAACAGCATACCTAGAGATGGTGTGGCTCGTAACGCAGATGATGAGCACAAAAGGCCAACTCCAGCTAGCCAAGGATCAATTCGCGATCTGGAGCTTCAGTGGAGGGCCAGATCCGTACGGAACAAATAGCAGCCTTGTGGCAGCTGCTCTGGCTGCCGTGAAGGGGGGATTCACGGGGCAAGGATTTGAGATTCTGACGCCGATGGGCAGCACCGGACAGGAATTTTTAATCTCTGTGCCGGAGCCAGCTGAACTGCTTATGTTCGCGATTGGGCTATTCATGCTGGGGATTGCAACGCGCAAGAAACGGTTTGCCAGAGCACACGCAACCTAGTCACCCTAACGTAATCGACTGCATAGGGGCTCGCTAGAGTCATGACCTTGGCGAGCCCAAGTTTTGTACGCCACGCGACCAGGGTTAACCCACAGAGGTCTAGACGGAAAAGGCCCAGGAAACGGCGAAGTGACCTCCCCATGATCCGGTTATGCGTCCCCGGTATGCGGGTGGCTTCGCAAGCTCGCCTTCGTGAAGGGGAGTTCTGCGAGCGTACTCACGGCTGCTCGTGTGAAGGAGTATGTGAGGGGCTGATGTTACCGGCAACGAGGACTTATGAGTGGGGTAACTTCCCTAGAGTAACCTACAGATCATCAGAGATCGTGGCATAGCTGCAGATGAGGAGAAGGGGAAAGAGTTTGCCACTTCTTGGAACAAAATCAGGACTCTCGCCACATCCGTGCAGCGGAGACCCATACCAAGCTCTCGTGTAACCTACAGAAAAAAAATGCTTTAATCAAACTCAATGGCCTTCTGGTCGGCTATCCGCATGGAATGGGATTTGCTTTTGTTTGATGTGGAGAATTATGAGCACGTCCCTGAGTCCCGCTGTCGACCACGCCGCGAACACGGCCTTTGTTTATGGCCATTCCCCTGCTATTCAGAGCCTGAACGCGATCGTCGGGGAGATTGCCCGCACGAACATTCCTGTGCTGTTGATGGGGGAGAGCGGAACCGGAAAAGAAGTCTACGGGCGCCTGATTCACCGGCTTTCCAAGCATTGCCATACGCCACTCAAGAAGTTGAGCTGCCGGGCGCTGGAACCGGGAGAATTCCTCGCACAGCTGAAGTCCGATTTGAGAGGGAGTGGTGAGGGCCCTGAAGACGGTCTGCGAACGCTGTTTCTGGACGGGATCGATGAGCTGGATCTTGCGTGCCAAATGGTTCTACTCTCGCTTCTGCCGGATGGGGAGATCGACGAGAACAGTCACAACCGCGTGCGCTTAATCACCTCCACGTCCCGGAATCTGGAGAAGGAGATCGAATCAGGGAGATTCCGAAGGGAGCTGTATTTTCGAATTAACGGAGTTTGCCTACGCCTGCCCCCGTTGAGGGACAGAAGGGAAGACATCCTCGTGTTGATGGAGCATTTTTTCGCGAAACATGCTGCAGAGTTGGGACGCGAGGTTCCCGTGGTGAGCGACAAGGAAATGGAATTCCTTGGGACGCATGGCTGGCCGGGGAACGTCCGCGAGCTGGAAAATCTCGCTAGAAAGATCGCAGTGCTTGGTGATACCCGGAAGGCTATTGATGAGCTTCGGGAGATGCCAAGGCTGGAACCGACGCTTGCGGATGAGCCGCGGAGTTTTTCGTTAAAAGTGGCGGCCCGGGCGGCTTCGCGGCAAGCCGAGCGCGACTTGATCTCGAAAGCGCTCGAGCGGACCCATTGGAACCGGAAGCGAGCGGCCCAGGAACTCCAGATCAGCTACAAATCCCTCCTGTCCAAGATCAAACAAACAGGCCTGGAAGGGAAGTAGCCGGAACAGGGGTGAAGGAACAGTAATGAAAAGCACGATTCCAATGATTCTGGCGGCCTGCTTGATAGTGAGCGTGGCACAAGCAAGAAGTGAGAGCCCCACCGCGCAAGACAAGAAAGAAGAAGCAAAGGGCTCGAAAGGCCAGGCAACTCCAGCAGCGGTACAGACTGCTGCGCAGGAACCGGCGTACAAGATTGGACCGCAGGACGTATTGAAAATCGATGTTTGGAGAGAAGAGCAGCTTACGCGCGTGGTCCCGGTGAGGCCTGATGGAAAGGTGACCTTGCCCCTCTTGAATGATGTGCAGGCGGCTGGGTTGACGCCGATGGAGCTTGCGGGCGTGATCAGCGAGGGGCTGAAAAAATACATCAACAACCCGCAAGTTACGGTGACGATTACAGAAATCAACAGCCGGCGAATATATGTCACGGGTGAAGTTGCGCGAGCGGGCGCCTTTCCACTGCTGCCGAATATGACGGTGCTACAGGCACTGACCAGCGCAGGCGGGTCCACGCAATTCGCAAAGATAAGGAACATCTATGTTCTGCGGACGGAAGGTGGCAAGCAGGTGAAACACCCATTTAACTACAAGGATGTGATCAACGGGAAAAAGCCGGAAGACAACATACAACTGCAAGCCGGCGACGTGATTGTGGTGCCGTAAGGGAAGAAAATGAATCGGTGGATATCAACTCTGACGTTATGGACTCTGGCGGGAGCGCTGCTCGCAGGGGCTCCTATGTTGCGGGCGCAAGATCAGCCGATTGACGCGCCTCCGAAACCGGCCGCGGAAGCTTACCCGCCGCTGGGCGGAGAAACGGACCAAGACGCGAGTCAAGAGCAAGATATGTTGCAACCGGATAACCGTCCACTCACGGGCTTACAGCAAACAACGGTCGGCGCGCCACTTGAACGACATAGCTACTGGATACCAGGGATTTCCTATCACAATCTCATCCACTCCAGCAGACAATTACAACAGGGTGGCGGAAATGGTTGGGCTTCAACGAGTTATGTGGGTGGAGACCTAAGCCTCATGCAAAACTGGCGCCGATCGCAGCTGGGGCTGAACTATTCAGGGGGCGGGAATTTTTCGTCCGACGCTGGAACAAGAGACGGTTTTTTCCACCAGTTTGGGGCTACTCAAACGTTTAACTGGCAACGGTGGCAGTTGACAATATTGGACCAGTTTTCTTATCTGCCAACTTCTCAGTTCGGCTTCGGGGCGGGAACTGGCCTATCGATACCGGGGGTCGGCGGGAGTTTGGCCCCGGGGCTGCCTGGTCTCCAGCCTGGACTTTCCTCCGGCCAGACCGTCTTCACATCGACAGGACCGCAATACAACAATTCGTTCGCAACACAAGTTAATTACATGCTGACGAGCAGGAGCTCCATTACCATTGGGGGAGTCTACGGTATCCTCCGCTTCACCGAACCGGGCAGCGTGGAAAGTGACACTGCGCTTTTGAATGCAGGCTACAACTACCAAATAACGCGAGCGGACACGGTGGGGCTCGTGTATCGCTTTGCTACATATCACTTCCTTGGAAATCCGCAGGCAATTGGCGACCACGTTGCTCAGATTGCGTACGGGCGCAAGCTTACAGGGAGACTGGCATTGCAGCTTTCCGGTGGTGTAGACGTCCCAAGCTTCCGAGTGACGGTGGGAACGAGGAGGCAACAGGTGAACGGGGCCGGGAGTGCGAACCTGAACTATGCATTTGCCCGTGGAAGTGCTTCCTTAGGATATTCACATGGAACGACCGGTGGAAGCGGAGTATTTGCCGGCGCGACCACGGATGGCATACAGACGAGTGTGAGGCGGCAACTGACGCGAGTGTGGAGTGGGAATGCGAGCTCTGGCTTCGCACGAAACCGGGATCTTGGAACGCTCAGAAGCACTCCTGGACGAACGTATAATACACTCTATGTGGGTGCAGGCGCGAGCCGACCGATGGGAAGAAACGCAAACTTTTCACTTGCATACACGGCGTACATCGAAACATCGAATCAGTCGATCTGCACGGGAACGACCTGCCAGACCAATTACACGACGCATCAGATTGATGTAGGATTCAGCTGGCACGCGAGACCGTTTGTGCTTCATTGATTTGGTGACGGGAACACGCGCTGCGGACAAAGAGTAGCGGCAGGGAGTTGCCTTAGTAGAAAGAAGTACGCAGAGGCACCGGAGATTGCCAGTAGAACATGTACAAGACCTTTTTCGGGCTCAAAGAAAATCCGTTCAATGTCAATCCAGATCCGCGCTACCTCTTTCATACCAAAGAGATCGAAGAAGCGCTGAGCGGGTTGATGTATGGCGTCCAGAATCGCAAAGGCTTCATCACGCTCACCGGTGAAGTCGGCACGGGAAAAACTACACTCATAAACCGTCTTATCGACTGGTTGCATCAACGGCGAGTAAGAACTGCGTTTCTATTTAATTCCCGGATGAATACGAATCAATTGTTCGATTTTATTCTGGCGGAGTTCGGTATTTCCTGCGAGTCTCGGACCAAGAGTCAGCAGTTGATGCGACTCAATCAATGGCTTCTTGAGCGTTACCGTTCCGGTGAAACTACCGTGCTCATCGTGGATGAGGCACAAAACCTCACCTACCCTGTGCTCGAAGAAATTCGGCTGTTGACCAACCTCGAGACATCCACGGAGAAGCTGCTGCAAATCGTATTGTCTGGACAGCAAGAGTTGGAGGAGAAGCTGAAGTTGCCACAACTGCGACAACTCCGCCAGCGCATCATGCTGCGCTGTAAGACAGTCCCTCTGACGAAAGAGCAGACCCATGACTACATCGCCGAACGGCTAAGGATCGCGGGAGCCAGCGGTGAACTGATTTTCAGTCCGAAAACCGTTGAAACGATCCATTTATATTCATTGGGCATTCCGCGCGTGGTGAATCTGCTTTGCGAACACTCGCTCATCAATGCTTTCGTCGAACAGCAGCGGCCGATCTCAACGAAAATCGTCGAAGACGTCGCACATGAATTTCAGCTCGACGAAGTCGAACCGATCGCGAGCCCCGAGAGTTTGCGGACCAGCGCAGAGCTTTACAATTCCGAAGCATTCATTCAAAATCTTGGCGAGGCTCTATCGCGTTTCCGAATGAGCCCGCACAGTTCGTCTTCACGAGAGAGAAAGTAAACGTATTTGCAGTGTCATTCCGGACGAGGTAGTCCGTCTCGCAGGGCGTGCAACGTCCATTTGTGAACCAAATGTCCCAGACGGGCCGGGTGAAGAGGTGCCGCGACGATTTTTGCCTCGTTGCAATTCTTAACGTTCTGCTCTCGATGGTTTGGCCGTTCACCCCTTTCCCGCGACCAGCGTCAGGTAATTAGCAGGCTCCGGAACAATCGCACTAATGAAGTGGGTGGATTCACGATTTTTAATCTAAACCGGCGGAATCGCTAAGTGCCCCTGATTCAGTAAGCCCCTGGATTTTCAGTCAGCTTGCGTTCATCTCCGTTCGTTTCCGTTAGTCTGTTTTGGGCTTCTTTGGCCTCATTCGGGGACAATTCGGGGACAGTTTGCACTATTTTAGTGCAGCCCCTTTCATGCTCTGGACCGCGACGCCGCTCCCGCCGCCACGCGTTACCCTCACTTTGCGGCGTGGAACGCGGGTTAGGCGCGATCGCCGCGATCAGATCCGAAAGCGACAAGAAAGGGGCTCTTTTGGTACTGGAAGCGACTTGTCCGGTTGGGATCTTATTCCGGACAAGTGCTCTACGCCGAACTTGAAATTGAGGTTTCCTACTCACAATCTTGGTGGCCGTCCACTCGAACTGAGAGATACCCGTTCGTCTCAAAGCGTGACGTTCAAGGGGCGGTTCATTAGGTGCACATTACTCCGGAAGAGGAAAAACAGATCTTGTCCGAGAGAAACTAGCGGCTAGTTTGGTTGTTTTGTTGCCGCCAACGGAGCAGGTGAAGGACAGGTCACTTCTGTACCTTTTCTGTACTTTAGTCGGGTAGACAGCCCCATTTCACTGCGGTAAGTTTTCTATGCTTCTAAAAGTGGTGGGCGGCCCAAGGCTCGAACTCGGATTCAGGGACGTAGCGGCTCCCAACTTTTTCCGGTTAAGCTAGCCGCCCTGAAAATGGGGGCATTTTTGGCTTTCGCCGATGCGAACATCAGCGTCAAGCCTGCAAATCAGTACCTGAGGGTCCATTGATGAAAAAGGTCGTCTTCATTTTCACGCTGGCGCTCGGTTTTGCATGGAATTGCCATGCTCAAACCTGGACGTACGAACAGGATAGCTTCGCAACCTTTTGCGCTGCGGGGCATACTAGCTGTACGTTATCGGCAGGCAACGTGCTTCCGACCGTCGCCGGGTCCGTCTGGGTTGTCTACCTGACCACCAACAGCAACAATTTTATCTCCAACGTGACCGGGGGTGGCGGAACATGGGTTCACTGTCCGAACTGTCAGGTATGGGATGCAAGTCTTTCCAGGGCCGAAGATGCTTGGTATAACCTTAGCGGGAACGCAGGCACCATCAATTCGGTTGTCGTAACCCTGAACTCTTCTGCGGTAGGTCAGTTCGGATTGAACTTCATCGAATTGCTGCCGCCAGCAGGTTCCACAGCATCCTTCGACACTTCGGGCACGTCGGTAACAACCAGTTGCACAACCTGTACGGGAGTCGGACTGACCATCAGTGCAACGGATGCCATCATTCAGAGCATAGCGGCTACCGGCCCTTCCAGTTGGCGCGCATGGAGCGCTCCATACACGACTTTAGCGGCGGGTGAAGGTCTAAATTTTAACGCAACTAGCGGAGCCGCGCCGACCGTAGTAACAGGCGGCCCAGGAGCAGTGTTCTCAGCCATCGCTTTCAAGACAACTCTAGGGTCTTATACACCGCCAACACTGCCGATGTCGTTGGTAAACTATGCCAGTACTTCGACTAGCTGCAATCCATCATGTTCAATACCTATTTCGTCCACAGGCTCCGGCCATCTGCTCTATGTCGAAGCTGGGGATATAAACAACAGCTTCATCTCATCCATCAGTGGGGGCGGGACGTGGGTGGTCCCTACTGGGGCGAACTCCTGCCACATTTCGTTCGTCCTTGCCGGGAATAACGCCCTGAGTTGTGCCTACATGCTATCAAGCACGGCAGGCGTAACCTCTCTCAGCGTGACGATGACGGGGAACGGAAGCACGCAGTTCGCCGTGTTCGAGGTGGCTTCTACGTCCGGCGTCTTCACCTTCGACGCACAAGGGTCTGCGACAAACGGATCGGGCTTCACCCAAAATGGAATAGGGCTGTCGTTGACAGGCTCTAACGATGCGATATTCCAATCGGCCTTCGTACCTGGGGGGACATCTTCCGTAAGTCTATATCCGCAGCCGCGCGTCCCCGGACAGGATACGATGTTCTTCACCAACGAGGCTGGTGCGGCGGTTCTGCTGAACACTACAAACGGAACCGCGCCCAAGTGGGTAGACCAGCAGAATCAGGGCGCAATCGTTACCGGCATCGCGTTCAGGACAGGAACGGGAACGGCCCCTGCCCCTCCGACGGGCCTGGCCGCAGTGGTCAACTGACCGGGACCACGGCCTTCTTGCATCTCTCCAGCTCTTCCAGCCATTCGGGAGAAGGATTGTGCATCATGGTCGCGCGAACCTGCCGCTCTGCCGCGCGCACGTCGGAGAGCAACTGCGCGGCGTAGCCCCGTCGAATCTCCGCCCAACGGTCGATTGGGTCGATGTTCCGACACATTAATTTTTTGTTTGAATGAATTGCGCCAGCGTACAGAACGGGGCCGGTTGGCCTTGTGCATCTCGCGGCCCCCCACAACTTCCAACTTCGCGCCAACCGGTGCGCGGCGAGAACTGCTTTCAGACTGAAAGTACACTCCAGCCTCCTCCGAATCCAGCACTTTTTCACTGTTTCTTGCGCGAGAGAACATCGCAAAACCAGCGCGCCTGCCGGAATTCCCGCGGGTTCATGCTGGTTTGTGGGCCGGAGAACTCGCCGAGGTTGGCTCGGTTTGGTTGCCGCGCGACCTCCAAAGGCTTGCCGCTGTCGAACTGATGCGCGCATTGCGCGCAGCGGCGCGTGGTGCCGTAAATGATTGGAGTGCACGAGGTGTCCTCAAGACCAAAAAATGGATGATTTACTGAGCACTTAATGCCTACCAAGTGATGGACTATAGCACGTAGATGCGCTGTGAATCAGGATCTGGAAGGCCAGAGAAAAACCTGAACTCGGCAACCAGCGAAACAGCCGTGTCGTTTCGCTCTTCAGCTCTTTCACGCGTTCCAAGGCCGACGTAGCTTGACGCAGGGTCGGCCCGCTGCGTCGAACCCGGCCACTGTGACTGCCGGCGGGCCGTCGGGCCACCACTGGTGCCCGCATTGGGCGCAGCGCCACTGCCCGCCCGGTACCTTCGCAACCAACGGATCGCCGCACGTGGGGCACGCCACGGGCTTTTCCTCCGGTGGCTTGATCCCGCACAGACGCCGCTCCCGCGCGAACATTTTTTCCTTCTCCATCACTTCATCGCGAGGTGAGCGAGGCTGGGGCGCATCAAGAAACAAGATAACTCCCGCCTCAACCGCCTTCTCGTACTCGATCAGACCGAAGACGCCACCAAGGCCACGGAGCGCCCTGACAACAACACCCGCGACAGCATTGCCAATGTCATCGTGCTGATTCAGTTCGTGGTCGACGATGTCCCGCCCCCGTCCCGTCTTCCGCTCCAGGTTCGCAAGCTGATTCACGAGTCGGCGATTGTCGAGCAACTCGCATTGCCCGGACATGATGTTGGGCAAAAACTCTAAATAAAGTTCGCTCCTGTTTTGTTCCGAGGGCACGTACCGGATGCCCAACTTCTCAAATGATTCTGCGACCCATTCGGCACCGTAACGGTCACCCGTCGCTTCGCTGATGCGATACCGCTTCAAAGTCTCCGCAAACTCTTTCGTCGCTGCTTCAGGGCTGAACGGCGGAGTGATTTCTCGAATGCAATCCAGGACACTAACACCGCGCTCTTCATGCGCAACGGCCAAGACCATGCCGTTGTGCACGCCGCCGGATGGATCGATGAAGGGGCAGTACGTCGTGCCAGAGATCGGCGGAAGTTCATGTCACCCAGGAACAACGCGCTGCGCAATGATTTCTGCGCTGAAGAGCGATTCCAGGTCGGAGCGAATTTCGGCATCGCACTCGGTGCGTGCGCTGACACTATCGCGAAGACGGGCGGCACCAATCACCAACGGGCTGATCGTAGGATTCATCGCCTGGCTGGGAGCACGCCAAACCAAAATCGGCGAATCGTCTCAGCCATAGTGATCGCGAAACGCTTCATAATGGACCACGCTTGCTGTATGGGCTGCTGATGGCAAGGAGCAACGAGCCGGGAATCGTCGCCAAGCCAGGTCGTACAGCAATGAGGGTTTCGTTCGCTGGATTCGCACTGTCCTCATCGGCCGGCCAAAATGAAATTTTATCTGCGACCACCGCGGCCAAAGTAAAACCACGCGTGATGCGAGAGCTGCTCGTATGCACCTCGACCACGACTCTGTTTTTCAATAAGATTGATTCCTAAGTACGCGATTCGAACAACGCAGCAAGGATCGGGATCTCGGTAAAAAACGCGCCAAGGTAATTCACGAGTACGCGCGCCTGGCGCCGGTCGGCCGCAAGCAACATCACGACAGCCGTTTCCCCAGGACTCAAGACAGAGCTGTAATCCCGAAATGCCGCCACGTACGCGCCAATCGTCACACTAATCCGCGACTTGCCCGCTCTTCTTCCGACAACGATGAAACTTTCCGTGAATTGTGCCGTTGGTGCTGCGGTGCGCCCGGTGAAGCGCTGGAAGGTTTGCAGCTCTTTCGAAGTCATCGGGAGCGTGAACAACCCTTTCAAGAATGTTTTCCACGGACGCTACGAGTCGCCCCGAATGATGCCGGGCTTGAACCACGGGCTGAATAACGATGCGTCCTGCATCGCGTCGAGAATCGAGATCGTCACTAGGATTGCTCCTCCTGCGTCTCAGCCGCCTTGGCAGCCTCCATGTCGCGGAGATGCTCCTGCAAGCTCTTAATTGGCTTTTGCCGGCGTTCCAGGCCGAGCATCGCCATGTACTTCGCCAGTGAGTCTGCTAATCGCTGTCGTTCCGCAACGACGGGGTAGACGCTGCGCCGGCGCTTGTTCACGGGGGAATCCATAGTGAAGATGAAGGCATCGAGACTTTCGAGCAGCAGGTGTGTCCTCAGAGCAAGGCTGAGGATAACGTTCTGCTGCTTGGTGATGGCATCGGGACCGCCTAAATCGTTGACCAGATCGGCGCGCAGCTCATCCAGAGCTTTAAAGACCCGTGTCCTGCCATCACGGGCGCAGGAACCGAAGCACGTCAGCGCGGCTTTCGCCGCCCAATACCCCGGCTGTGTCGTAGTGCTTCGGGGTTTCTTGCGCCTCTTTACACTGGTAGAGTTTTGGTTTTTTAAGCCGCAGCGCAGACGGCATTGACGCGCTCGTTTTCTCTGCAGCTGATTGGAACCTCCTGGGAGCAAAATCTATTCTCTTAGGGCAGGTTTTGACCTCTATTCGGTTTGGTTTGTAAACAGCGCTTTTAGGAACCCTGTTGTCAAATCGCGGTAAGAGTTTTCCCTCGGGTCTCGTTTGAAGGGGAGATTTCTACCTCGCAGTCTTGCGAAAGCGAGCTCCCGTCTCACCAACCCCCGCATTTTCAAAGAGTTCGCCCATGTTCAGGCGCACTCGACGTCGTGGCAAGGCAAGAAGACTGTGGCAGGTTGATTGCGTTCAACTTATGTGCCGTTTGAAATCTCTTAGTTAGGATGTAAGTTATTTATTTTAAATAGCTTAGAGTGATCTTGAGATCAAATTTAGGGTGGCTGATGGTGACATTAATGGCGGTAGCCTGCCCAGACGAGGGCATGGCTACCTGCGGACTCACGTATGTGAATCTTGATGGCTCAGCTCCGGGTGACTTTCACGGGCTACCGTCCTCGCCTGCCCGGTTCGTCGCAGGGTAGTTCCTAAGTTCGACTGACTTCTCGCTGAGGCGCCCTCCAAAATTGTAAGCCGTGTTTCCAATTATCGGCAGTAATTCAATCAACCTTCCCCCGCAGAGAGAAAGGCAAACATGATCCGAGTCGGTGTCATCGGTTACGGATACTGGGGACCCAACGTGGTCAGGAATTTGCATGGGTTAGATAGTGCGCGCGTGGAGATGGTGTGCGACAAGAACCCTGCGGCACTAGCCCGTGTCCGGAAGACCTATCCAGGTATCTCAACGACATCCGATGCTAACGACGTGCTGCGCTCGCCGAACGTCGACGCAGTTGCGGTGATCACGCCCGTTTGGACTCATTACGAACTGGCGAAAGCAGCACTTGAAAATGGCAAACACGTTTTTGTGGAGAAGCCTCTCACGTCCAACAGAGCCCAGGCCGAAGAACTGATTGAGCTGGCGGAGCGCAAGAAACTCACCATCATGGTGGATCACACGTTCTTGTTTACCGGGGCGGTCCGGAAAATCCGGGAACTGACTGAGAACGGTGTGCTGGGTAATCTGTATTATTACGATTCCCTGCGGGTCAATCTGGGACTTTTTCAGCACGACGTGAGTGTTATTTGGGACCTCGCACCCCACGATCTATCCATCATGGATTATTTGATAAAGAAAGAACCCGAGGCCATTGTCGCTACCGGCGAGAGGCATTTGAACGGGATGGAAGATGTCGCGTTCCTGACACTCCATTTTCCGGATAGCGTGATCGCCCACATTAATGTGAATTGGCTTTCACCAGTGAAAATTCGGACGACGTTGATCGGCGGTCAAAAAAAAATGATCGTCTGGAACGATCTCGTGGCCGACGAAAAAATTCGCGTTTACGACAAAGGGGTTCAAATCAGCTCGGGGGAAGGGATACGCGACCTCCTTGTAAGCTACCGCAGCGGAGATATGTGGGCGCCCCAGATCGAACAGGGGGAAGCGCTTCGTGTCGAGCTCTGTTACTTTGTTGATTGCATTCTGAACAACATAACGCCCTTCAACGATGGACACGCGGGCTTACGGGTCGTCAGCATGTTGGAAGCAGCCGATCGTTCCATTCGCAAAAGGGGGGAGTTGGTACGCCTGTGAATGAATTCTGCTCGATTGCCCAAGACGTGAAGTTAGGCAGGGGAGTGAGACTCTCAAAGTTTATCAATTTATACGGCTGTGAAATCGGAGACGAAACAAAGATCGGAGCCTTCGTCGAGATTCAGAAGAATGCAAGAGTTGGGCGTCGCTGCAAGATTTCCAGCCACACGTTTATCTGCGAAGGTGTCCACATTGAAGACAACGTGTTTGTTGGCCATAGCGTGACTTTCATCAACGATTCCTACCCTCGCGCAACCACGTCCGACGGTCAGTTGCAGACCGAAAAGGATTGGAAAGTCGAGCGAACCGTGGTTAAGAAAGGCGCTTCGGTCGGCTCGGGAGCCACGGTTCTTTCCAATGTGACAATTGGAGAGAACGCGATTGTCGGTGCAGGAAGCGTTGTCACCAAGGATGTTCCGGCCAACGCGATCGTCGTAGGAAATCCTGCGCGGGTGAAGAGGTACATCGCCAACAACGAGACAGTCGCTATGGGAGAGCAAAAGTGAACGGAAAAGACGCCATTCCATTTCTCGATCTGGTTACGATCCACCGCGAACTCGAGCAGGAGCTTACTGGAGTTTTTAAGCGCGCATTGGACGCTGCCGGTTTCATTGGCGGCCCACTGGTTGAGCAATTCGAACACGCGTTTGCGGGGTTCTGTGACACGAAATACTGTGTCGGCGTTGGGAGCGGAACGGATGCACTACGCTTCGCGCTAACGGCTGCCGGAGTGAAATCTGGCGACATCGTAATTACCGTGCCACATACGTTTATCGCGACCACGGAAGCGATATCGCAGGTACGTGCAGAACCCAGGTTCGTGGACATCGATGACCGCACCTACAACATGGATCCGGCGAAAGTTCTCAAGTATATGGAGAATTGCTGCACGTACGATAGTCGGCTTGACGTTTTGATTGACAACAAAACGGGCAAGCCAGTCACAGCCATCGTTCCGGTCCATCTTTATGGACAGGTGGCCGACATGGACGCGCTCCTCGAAATAGCCGCGAAGTACAAGCTGATCGTGATTGAAGATGCCTGCCAGGCGCATGGCGCACAGTATTTCTCAAGAAAAGAAAACCGCTGGCGGATGGCTGGGTCCGTCGGAAAAGCCGCCGCTTTCAGTTTCTATCCAGGCAAGAACCTGGGCGCGTGTGGCGAGGCGGGAGCCATCACAACGAACGACGAAGGCGTTGCACGGACAACGCGCATGATGCGGGATCACGGTCAGGCAAAAAAGTATTACCACGACATGGAGGGGTACAATGGGCGCCTGGACTCCATTCAGGCGGGAATCCTAAGCGTCAAGCTGAAGTACCTGCCCAGCTGGAACCAAAGCCGCCGCGAGCACGCCCGCAAATACGGCGAACTTTTTGCTGCAGCGAAGACGAATGTCATTACACCGCACGAACCTTCTTGGTCGAAGGCCGTCTATCATCTTTACGTTATCCAAGTGGAGAACCGTGAGGTAGTGCAGGCCATACTGGCGAAGGAAAATATCGGCACAGGAATTCATTATCCGATTCCTCTGCATCTACAGAAGGCATACAGCAGCCTCGGCCACCGACCCGGTGATTTTCCGGTGTGCGAAAAGGCTGCAGAGCGAATCCTTTCTCTCCCCATGTTCCCTGCCATCTCGCAAGCAGACCAAGAGCGTGTCGTGGATGCTCTAGTTCGAACCGTGCAGGCCACCGCGGCGCAACCTGCAGCAGTAGTCTCGGACTAGCCCGCACCGCAATTCCTGTGGGACCTGGAATTTTCCTCTCGCAGATGTAGTCCACATCTCGGAGCTGACGACGGATATAGGCTCCAAGGCAAACATCGAAATTCTAACAGCCTCTATGATTCGTTAATCCGTGGCTCATCCAAACTTTCCTTCCGAAGAAAATCTAGCGCATGGCTGTTAAAGAGCAGCGATGAACGTATGGACGGGTGTCACAGGGCTGATGAGACAGGAACTATGACTTGTTCAGCTACAAGCCCGCCAACTGATCTTGCCTCGGATGCTCAGCTTTCAGTCGCGTCCAGCAGTGGGCGCCTTCGAGGCAAGCGCGTGGCGATGGTCATGTTTTCGCATTACCCCAGCGATCCAAGACCACGTCGCGCCCTGGAAGCCCTCGTGAGAGAGGGAATGCAGGTTGACCTAATTTGCCTCAGAGATGGCAATTCTCCAAGGCATGAGATCCTGGGCGGCATCGACGTTCTCCGAGTTCCGCTCAAGCGCCGCCGCGGCGGCAAGCTCGCCTACACCTACCAGTATTCTGTCTTCATTTTGATTTCTTCAGTGATCTTTGCGCTGCGGTCGTTAACCCGTGGCTATGACCTGGCCTACGTGCATAACATGCCCGACATCCTCGTCCTGAGTGTGCTGATACCGAAAGCGCTCGGGGCAAAAGTGATCCTCGATTTGCACGATCCAATGCCCGAACTTATCATGACGATTTTCAATGTTGAGAAAGACAGCCTGAGTGTGCGGCTCATGAGGCGTATTGAGAAGTGGAGTATCGCTCGTGCCGATTTAGTGGTGACGGTTAGCCTCGCATTCAAGCAAGTTTTCGCTTCCCGCAGTTGTCGTCCAGAGAAAATCGAAGTGGTCATGAATTCTCCGGACGGCGAGATTTTCCCGTTCTGCGAACCGAAGTCACAGGGCGCCGCAAAGCAAGCTCGCAACAAGCGCTTTGTGATTATGTATCACGGGTCGTTGGTCGAACGGAATGGCGTGCACCTCGCTGTCGAGGCGCTCGCACGAGTACGACAAGCTCTTCCCGCTGCTGAACTGCGGATCTACGGCGCCCGTACCCCCTTCCTCGACCATGTGATGGAAATGGCTCGGGACAAAGGTTTGCAGGAGGCAGTCCACTATCTCGGACCTAAACGACTGGAGGATCTTGTCCGCGAGATCGAGGATTGCGACGTGGGCGTCATTCCGAACCCGCGAAGTCCATTTACCGACATTAACACCCCCACGCGTATTTTCGAGTATCTGGCTTTGGGGAAGCCGGTAATCGCACCGTCCACGCCAGGCATACAAGACTACTTCAGCAAAGAGTCTCTTTTATTCTTCGAGCCCGGGAACCCCGGCGCTCTGGCGCTTCAAATTGAGTTCGCATCCTCCCACCCAAACGAAGTCCAGGAGATTCTGCGAAGAGGGCAGCAGGTTTACCTGGAACACACCTGGGACCGCGAGAAGGAAACGCTGCTCGGTCGCGTAAGAGAAATGCTCAATAGGGGATAGGATGTCTCGGGACGGTCCGCTCCGAGTGGGGACCGCTGGTTTAAAATCGCCGATCTGTTCTGTGCCGTAAAGTACCGACGAAAACTGCTTTACAATTCCAATGAAAAAGACCGCACTGGTAACGGGCGCAGAGGGATTTATCGGATCTCACATGGTCAAGTTCCTGCATACCAGGGGTTGGAATGTAATCGGATCATACCTCCAGGACCGCTCCGCTTCCTTTCCGAGGTTGCCGAATCTACGTTTCACGCACTGTGATCTACGAAATGGCCAGCGAGTTGCGCAAGTCGTTGTTCAGTGTAAGCCGACGCACATATTTCATTTCGGTGCGCAGAGCCTGCCCACCGTGTCCTGGGCGGATCCGATAGGAACCTTCGAGTCTAATATCATGGGCTCATTGAATCTGTTCGAGGCAGTGCGTCATTTGAGGCGGCCTCCCGTCGTAGTTTCGGCTTGCTCGAGTGCTGAGTACGGATCCGTACCAGCATCGGCCATTCCGGTCACGGAAGAACAGCCGCTTCGGCCATTGCATCCGTATGGCATCAGCAAAGTTTGCCTAGACCTCCTGGCGCGCGAATATTTCCTGGATTACAAGATACCGGCAGTTAACGTGCGGCTCTTCAACACCACGGGCCCGGGCAAGACGAATGATGCGCCCTCAGATTTCGTGCGGCAGTTGGTGGGCATTAAGAAGGGCCGGCGGCCTCCGGTAATCGAGGTCGGGAACCTGAAGCCACGCCGGGCGTTCCTTGACGTGCAGGACGCAGTTCGGGCGTTTTATCTCGTTGCGATGACAGGGAAACGAGGCGAGGTTTACAATATGTGTGCGACCCGGACATATCAGATCCACGAAGTTTTACGCACCGCGATCCGTTTATCGGGTGTGAAAGCAGAGATCCGGCCTGTTCCGCGCTTGATGCGCCCTTCTGACGAGAGAATAATCTTCGGTAGCACTCGCAAGATCCGTAAGGACACGGGTTGGAGACCGTTGAATTCAATCGAGCAAACGTTGAGTTCTATGTTGGAATATTGGAACGGAGTCATGTGATCTCTTGAAGAGACGCGCACGATGCTTTTCATGAATTTGAATTGAATCGCGTACCCCAGTGAATCCCAAAGCAAACATTCTGCCGCGAGTAGATGCTGCTCAAGAACACATACCCGCTGTTCTGCTCGTCGGCGGGATAGGCACGCGATTGCAACCAATACTGCCAGCTACCCCCAAACCGCTAGCTCCTCTTGGAGATGCGCCTTTCCTTCAGCTGCTGGTCAGGCAACTGCGATCGCAGGGCATACGCAGCTTGGTTATGTGTACCGGGCATCTCGCTGACCAGATCGAAAAAGAATTTAGCGATGGTCACAAGTGGGACGTTGCGATTGCCTACTCGAAGGAATCACGCCCGCTCGGGACAGCGGGTGCGCTGAAATTCGCGGAATGCTATCTCACGAAAGCTTCGGACTTTCTGGTCATGAATGGCGACTCATTTCTTGAACTCGATTTCCGAGAGCTCATCCGCTTTCATCGGGAGCAGGGCGGATTGATCACCATGGCGGTACGCAGAGTTGCGGACGCGACGCGATACGGAACCGTTCAACTGGACACGCATAATCGAGTCGTTAGCTTTCGTGAGAAGATAGAGGCCCCGGTTCCTGGCATCGTAAATGGCGGTGTGTACGTGTTCAAGCGCGCCATTCTGCAGCATATTCCAGACCAACCAGCCAGCCTTGAAAGGGACGTATTTCCAAAGCTGCTCGAGCATGGGGTATATGCGCTCGAGCAGCAAGGGATGTTCATCGACATCGGGACACCCGAAGATTACGCGCGTGCCCAAACGCTCTGCCACAGTCTCTATCAGGCAGCTCTGCCCGAATCATGATTCGGGGCTTACATTCGCAGAAAGGGTGTTGCTCCTTGAGCCGAGCAGTGTTCTTGGATCGTGACGGCGTCATCAATCGAAAAGCTCCGGAAGGTCGGTACGTGACGCGCTGGGAAGACTTTCATGTGCTTCCGGGGGTAGTAGAAGGCATTACTCTGTTAAACCGAGCCGGTTTTTGCGTTATTGTGGTTACTAACCAGCGCTGCATCGCGAAAGGGCTTATGACCGTAGCTGATCTGGAGAAGATGCATCAGCGAATGTCTGATCTCCTCGCACGGGCTGGAGCCACCATCGATGCAATTCATTATTGTCCGCACGAAGTGGAGCAATCCTGTAATTGTCGTAAACCTGTGCCCGGCATGCTGCTAGACGCAGCTAGCTCACGAGGCATTGAGCTGCCAGCATCGTGGGTGATCGGCGATTCCGACACCGATGTAGAAGCTGGGAAGAACGCCGGATGCAAAACGGCTCGACTGTTGACGATAAATGAGACTGTAGACGAACGGGGATGCCGAGATGCCACACGGAATTACCCCGATATTGTTGCGCCATCGCTTCTCGATGCTATTCGCCAGATACTGCATTGGAAGGGAGCCGCCGTCGGCTCGTTCACGGCAGATCCATCGGCCACATAAATCCGATGCGCGACTACCACACAACTGCACCGCGAGGCCTTGACCGTCCGAAGATCAAGCACCGTGCTAGCTGTTGTTGTCTTCCACGGGGCGAACGAGTGTCGTTAGCCCAGTGCGTTGCCAGAGCACGAGGCCACAGCCTGTCGTTCGCGTCCGAAGACTCTTCGACGCGGACGACGCGGGCATTTTCCGGAGAGTGACGGTAGTGCATTGGAAGAAAAGGAAACCAAGCGCATGATAATAACGCGCACTCCGCTCCGTATCTCCTTCTTCGGCGGCGGCACCGATTACCCTATTTGGTATCGTGAATTCGGTGGTGCTGTACTTTCCACCACGATCGATAAATCCTGCTACATCACTAGTCGACGCTTACCACCATTTTTCGACTACCATAGCCGCCTCTCGTATTCGAGAATTGAAAATGTCCACGATAACCGTGCGATCGAGCATCCATCCGCCCGAGGATGCTTGCAGTATTTGGGCGTCGACGATGGAGTCGAGATTCACCACGTCGCAGACCTCCCTGCTCGGACCGGCTTGGGCACAAGTTCGGCTTTTACCGTCGGGCTTTTGTTAAGCCTGTATGCGCTGAAAGACCAGATGCGGGGTAAACATGCGCTCGCTGCCGACGCAATCCATGTGGAGCAGGAAGTGGTTAGAGAGGCTGTTGGGTCTCAAGATCAGGTTAGCGCTGCGTATGGGGGCTTCAATCGTATCAACTTCAATACTGACGGTAGCTTTGAGGTCAAGCAGATCCTAACTTCGCGAGACAGATTGGTTGCACTCCAGCAACACTGTGCGCTCTTTTTTACTGGTTTTGCGCGAACTGCTTCGGAGATTGCCAAAGAGCAAATAAAAATGACACCGCATCGAAAGCATGAGCTCGAACTGATGTTTCAGATGGTTAACGAAGCCGAGGCAATCGTCACGAATCCGAATCGTTCGTTAGCTGAATTTGGCCAGTTACTGCACGAAAGTTGGCAGGTGAAGAGAACGCTGACGGGAAACATCACGAACACCAACCTTGATGAGATTTATGATGCAGGGCGCAGCGCCGGCGCCCTTGGGGGTAAGCTTCTCGGGGCGGGCGGCGGTGGTTTCATGCTTTTCTTCGTTCCACCCGAGCGGCGGAAAGAATTGCGAATACGACTTAAGAACCTCCTATGCGTTCCGTTCGGGTTCTCGAATCGAGGCAGCCATGTCGTCGTATATGAGCCAGAAGAGGTGTACGACAAGGCGCTTACCGCTGAGCGGTCTGAGGTATATGCCCAACAGCCAACCCGCAATACTGACTAGCTTGTTGACTAGTTCCAATGCCCTGCCCACTTTTCGACATCCTTTGGGATAACCTGGCTGCTGGTCACTTACGGGTGTCATCGTCCGATCAATCAGGCTGGCTCGAGTCGTTAGCGATGCACAAGAACCGTTGCATAGATCCCATACCGTATGTCCTCATCACTCCTGCTCGTAATGAGGAGGCATTCCTCGAGAAGACGATCGAGTCGATGATTCATCAGACGATTCCACCTGTGAAGTGGGTGATTGTGAACGATGGATCGACGGACGCTACTGCAAGCCTTGTAAGCCGATACCTCGCGAAATACGGCTGGATCGAATTGGTTAATCTTCCTGAGCGCAGAGATCGCAATTTCGCTGCGAAAGTGTATGCGTTCAACGCGGGTCGGGAGAAATTGAAAAACGTCGAATACGAAGTCATCGGCAATCTAGATGGAGATGTTTCACTGGATAAGGATCACTTTGAGTTTCTCCTCGGCAAGTTGAGAGAAGACTCCGGTCTTGGAGTAGTGGGAACAGTTTTCAGAGAGCAAGGGTACAGTTCAGCGAACGATAGCTTCGAAGGGCAAAACCACGTTGCTGGCCAGTGCCAGCTTTTTCGGCGTCGGTGCTTCGAGGACATCGGGGGATATCTCCCGAACAAAGCTGGAGGCATCGACTGGATCGCGGTTACAACCGCCCGAATGATGGGCTGGAAGACGACCTCATTCAGGGAAAAGTCGTTTTTTCACTACCGGCATTTGGGAACGGCAGAGCGCAGTGTTTTCGCCGCGATGTTTTCTTACGGTGAGAAGGATTACTACCTCGGCGGCCATCCCATCTGGGAGCTAATCCGAGTCACGTATCGGATGATCAAGCCACCTTATCTTGTTGGAGGGCTTGCGCTAGGTTTGGGCTACGGGTGGGCAATGCTGCGACGGGCAAAGAGGCCCATTTCCAAGGAACTCATGAAGTTCCATCGCAGAGAACAGATGCGGAAGCTAAAAGCCATTCTGAAATCCGTCGTAACCCTCAAATCGGTTGATAACTTCAAGGTTCTTCCCGAATAGTCATGTCATTTTTGCCTGCCCGGGGCCGCGTCCTGGACGAAGCCCAAGTTGCGAACGTCGAAGTCGCCATCGGCCGCTTTGCGAGTTGGCTCGAGCACTACGGAGAGACGTCGTACGATCACCAAAGCTTCTACGCGAGCAAGCTTGGCCGAGCTGCCAAATCGCTGTATTACCGCAGACCACTGCTTGGTACAGTCGCTGTCGCCCCGATGGTGTTGTGTGAGGCCTTTCTGCCCTCGGCGCGAAGACTGTTTTGGAAACCGCAACGCTTACCGATTGCTGATGCACATTACGCCATGGGCTTTGCACTGCTTGCCGGAATCTTCGGAGCGGACAAGTATTACCAGCGAGCCGCCCATTTCCTTGAAGTTCTTCAGGAGACTCGCTGTCGCGGATACGAGGATTACTGCTGGGGTTATCCTTTCAACTGGGAAACGAGAACTGGCAGCATGATGGAGGGCACACCGCTGATCACTACGGTGCCCTACGTCTACGAGGCATTCGCTCAGGTTTACGCGATCGACAAAAACCAGAAATGGTTGCGGATCATGCGATCCATCGCGGCGCACGTTTTTAAGTGCTATCGCGACAGGGAGATCGCGCCGGATTCGGCGAGCTGTGGTTATACGCCGGCGCCGGACGACCCGGGTGGCGTCGTAAACGCGAGCGCTTACCGGGCGTTTCTGTTGACGCAGGCTGCTCGCGATTTCTCAGAGCCGCAGTACGAGGAAGTTGCCACCAGAAATTTAAATTTCGTCCTTGCCGCTCAAAACGCAGATGGCTCCTGGTGCTATTCGGTGGATAGCGATAGGGATTTTGTGGACCACTTTCATACCTGTTTCGTCCTGAAGGCCCTGGCAAAAATCGAACAGCTTACAGGATGTCCTCGGTGCTGGAGCGCTATCGAGCGGGGCGTCAGCTATTATTTGAAGAACCTGTTTGATGAGACCCGTCTGCCAGTGCCTTTCTCCAAGCCGCCGCGGCTGACCGTCTATCGCAGAGAACTCTATGATTACGCGGAGTGCATCAACCTGGGCGTTCTCCTGTATGGTCGCTTTCCAGATTTAGACAAGATCTTCTCAGGGGTTGTCACGGATCTGCTCGCGCGCTGGCAGAAGTCCGATGGTTCGTTCCGGGCTCGGGAACTACTGGTTGGCTGGGACAATGTCCCGATGCATCGCTGGGCTCAATCGCAGGTCTTTCGTAGTCTCTCCTTTCTGCTTTTTCGACAGGTAAACAAGCTCCAGGGCAACATTGCTGTAAGCGCTGTTCAGCCATTGGAATCGAAAGCTGTAAACTAGCGACGGTCTTATGTGCGGCATTTGCGGACAATATAACTTCGGGAATCTGGTGCCAGTTCAGCGTCGGGACATTGAAGCGATGACCAGGACCCTTGTCCATCGAGGCCCTGATGACGAGGGGTATTACATCGCGGGATCGCTTGGATTCGGGTTTCGCAGGCTCTCAATCATCGATCTTGCGGGCGGGCATCAGCCCATGTCGGATCAGGAAGAATCCGTCTGGGTGATATTCAACGGTGAAATCTATAACTTCCTTGAACTCAAGCGTGAACTAGAAGGGTACGGCCACGTTTTCCGCACCAATTCGGACACAGAAGTTATCGTCCACGGATACAAGCAGTGGGGTGATGAAGTCCTTAACCGCCTCAATGGCATGTTCGGTCTGGCTATCTGGGACGTACGACAGAGGCGGTTGGTTCTCGCCCGTGATCCATTCGGAATCAAGCTGCTCTACTACAGAATCGATGGAGAGTGTTTGTATTTCGGCTCGGAGATGCGCCCTATTCGAGAGACGATGGCGGACAAGGTTGAGGTCGATCCCACCTCTTTGAATCTCTTCCTGCGCTATCGTTATACTCCTTCCCCTTACACGATACTCAGAGGCGTACACAAACTCGCCCCAGGAACGAAGCTAACAGTCCAGAACGGCTCTCATCAGGTAAGCCGATGGTACCGATTCAAGCCTATTC
Organism: Candidatus Acidiferrum sp.; assembly: GCA_035544995.1. Taxonomy (GTDB): domain Bacteria; phylum Acidobacteriota; class Terriglobia; order Acidiferrales; family UBA7541; genus Acidiferrum. Next base: position 9,141 of record DASZZI010000090.1, on the reverse strand, counting down.
CTTTTGCACCGACAAAGTCGCCCGACGACGCCAGGGAAGAGTTGCTGGCGCTCTACAAAAAGGCGGTGCGGCGGCAACTCATCAGCGATGTGCCGGTTGGTTTATTTTTGAGCGGCGGGGTTGATTCCGCGCTGCTGCTTGCCTTGATGAATCTCAACGGGAGTTCTTGGCCGACCTACACCGTGGGCTACGGCTCGACCTTCGCGGATGATGAATTGGCGGATGCCGCAGAAACCGCTCGCGTGCTGGCATCGAAGCACACCAGCATCACGATTACGAGGTCGATCTTCGAAGAGGCGCTGCCGAAGATTGTTGCATCCTTGGAAGAACCGATTGCAACTTCCTCGATTGTTCCGATGTATTTCGTCAGTGAAAGAGCCCGTCAGGACGTCAAAGTAGCGTTGGTTGGACAGGGTCCGGATGAATTGTTCGGTGGTTATCGACGTCATCTTGGAGTTCGCTATGGCGCGTTGTGGGCACGGTTGCCCGGTTGGATGCGCACTCCGATCTCCGCGACTGTCGCCGCCCTGCCGAGACATGAGACTCTAAAGCGAGGAGTTTATTCTCTGGCGATCCCGGATCGGATGCGCAGGTATCAGCATGTGCTGTCGATCCTGCCGGGAGAACAAGTTGACGAACTGTTCCGGGACGGACTGCTCGGTCCTAACCCAGGGGACACCATACATGAATGCTGGGCGGACCTCGCTGATCTTATGGCTTCAACCGATGAGCTGGGTGGGTTCCAGTTTCTAGAGGTGCGATCCACTCTCCCAGACGAACTCCTCATGTATGCCGACAAACTCTCTATGGCCCACGGTCTCGAACTTCGCGTGCCTTATCTCGACAAAGAGATCGTCGAATATGTCGAAAGATTGCCAGCGAACTTTAAAGTGAGGAATGGCTCACGCAAATGGCTACACCGCCAGGTGTGCCGGACCTATCTTCCCGATTCGATCTTAAGACGGCCGAAACGCGGATTTGCTGTCAATGTTGTGGATAGTTGGTTCCGCGGTGCTATGAACAGCAGGATGGCCCAGGCCCTCCTGGACAACGGCTCGAGGATCTATCAATACCTTCGTCCGACTGCCGTGCGCGAACTGTTCGAGCAGCACGACTCGGGCCGACAGGACAATCATAAAATCCTGTTTAGCCTCGTCGTCTTTGAGGAATGGCTTCGGGCACAAGAGGAGCCCGTGGCGGCGTTGAGCTAGGGGCGCCTGGCGATGATAGGCGTCATTGCCGATCCCACGGATCAGGATGTTGTCCGTGAGTTTTTCGAGCTGTTTAAAACTCCGTGGGAGTTTTACCGCAGGGATGGGCGATACGAACTTCTGCTCTGTGCGGGAGATGGCCAGCTCGACAGAACTGCAAAGCTCGTCCTCTTCTATGCTGGCAGGAAGATGCATTTTGACGATGAGCAGAAGCTCCAGACCGGCCGCCAACGGAAAAACTCCTGCATCCTCTCGTACCAGGGAAACCGAATCGCAATCTAAGGGGACACCATCACCTTTCCGGAGAAAGGTAGCGACCTCCTGACGGATGAGGACTCCCAGGAGTGCACAGCGTATCTAGACCGTTCCAGGGAAAGAGTGGTGGCATGGATCTGCTATGACGTGTTCGGTGAAGTTCGCACATTGCTGACAGCTGGTCAGCCGCCCGCCAACGCCTCTATACCAGCACTGGAGCTGCATGTCGCGTTTCTGAGGGACTTAGTTACCGGGTGCGGGGTTTCATTGGTTGAGATTCCTCCGGTTCCGAATGGGTACCCATTTATAGTTTGCCGGACTCACGACGTTGACCATCCCTCGATTCGCCAACACAAATGGGACCACACGATGTTCGGGTTTTTGTTCCGCGCTGTCTTCGGTTCCTTGCGCAACTTTACCCGCGGACGGATGTCCGTTACAGGTCTGGTTACGAATTGGGCGGCAGTCTTGAAGCTGCCGTTTGTTCACATGAGCCTGGCGAGAGACTTCTGGCGCGAATTTGACGATCATTACCTGGAACTGGAAAAAGATCTCTCCTCCACTTTCTTCGTGATTCCGTTCAAGAACTACGCGGGGAAAGGCCCTCAGGGCCCGGCACCCGTGTTTCGCGCGGCTCGCTATGAGGCCAAGGATATTGCAGACACGATCCGGAAGTTGACGACTGCGGGCTGCGAAGTCGGACTGCACGGGATTGATGCGTGGCTCGACAGTTCTAAGGGACGCGACGAACTAGAAGAGATTCGGCGCCTAATGGGAGTCTCTGAAATCGGTGTGCGGATGCACTGGCTCTACCATGTCCATCAATCGCCCGAAGTCCTGGAGAAGGCCGGAGCGGCCTATGACTCTACGATTGGCTACAACGAGACGGTGGGATATCGTGCGGGCACAACGCAAGCTTACAAGCCGCTGGAAGCGAGTCGGCTGCTAGAATTACCCATGCATGTGATGGATACGGCCTTGTTCTACCCCAGCCATCTTGGTTTATCGCCAAGGGATGCGATGTCGCTCCTCGACCGAATGGTTGACAATACGGCCCAGTTTGGAGGTTGCCTCACCGTCAATTGGCATGATCGGAGCATTGCCCCGGAGAGGTTGTGGGACGCATGTTATCGTGATCTGGTTCGGGATATGCAAAGGCGGGGAGCGTGGTTTTCAACGGCCGAGCAGGCGATCTCCTGGTTTAGAAAACGTCGATCGGCAGTGTTCGGGACAGATTCTATTGATGCGGGGGGAGTGCGGGCCAAGGTCGCGGTTGATCACGGCGACAATCTTCCTGGTCTGCGATTCCGCAGCTATAAGGCGCGGGAGTTAAGCGCGATGGGCGCTCGCGGGTCAGAAGACTTCGTCGACTTAGCTGTCGATGAAAGCGGATCGATACGATGCCACCTTCATTAGCGCTTCTTCTTTGGCTTTTCCTTCTTTTGTGGCTGTTGCGGTTCGACCCCGCCAGGGAGCCGCGGACCTCGCTCGCTTTGTGGGTGCCTTTAATCTGGATGTTCATCGTCGGGTCGCGCTTGCCTTCACAATGGCTTGGCGGCCAGGTGGGGATGACAGCATCCCAAGCTTTTGAGGAAGGGAATGGCTTGGACAGAAGTATCTTTGCTTTACTGATCTTGCTGGCGTTTGTCGTACTAGTGTCGCGGTCTTTTAACTGGGCAAGATTCTTCACGCGCAACTTTTTCCTGATGGCTTTTCTTATTTTCGCGTTGCTGAGCGTTTTGTGGTCGGACTTTACCTTCGTTGCCTTCAAACGATGGTTTCGAGACTTCGGCAGCTACCTCGTGATCTTGGTCGTTCTGTCCGATCGTCGCCCGCTGGAGGCTGTCCGTACACTGCTACGGCGCCTTTGCTACTTGCTGATCCTGCTTTCCCTTTTGCTCGTCAAGTACTACCCCCAGATCGGCAAGCAATACGAATTTTGGTCAGGCACCTCCATGTATGTCGGAGTTGCAACGAGCAAGAACATGCTCGGCGTCTTGTGCCTGGTCAGCGGAATCTTCTTTTTCTGGGACACGGTGACGCGCTGGCCCGATCGTAGGGAACGGCAGACGAAACGGATCATTGCCGTCAACCTCGCGTTGCTTACAATGACGTTCTGGCTGCTGCATCTTGCTAACAGTGCGACCTCGCGCGTTTGCCTGGTGACCGGTTGTCTGATCATCGTGGCAGCTCACAGCAGAGCGTTCAAGCGCCATCCTGCTTTCCTCAAGGTGCTGATTCCAGGGTGTTTCTTTCTGTATGTGATTCTGGCATATGGCTTCGACATTAACGCGAAGATGGCCGTAGCCGTCGGTCGTGACCCGACACTCACCGACAGAACCCTCTTGTGGAAAATCCTTCTCAGCATGCACACCAATGTGCTCGTTGGCACCGGCTACGAGAGCTTCTGGCTGGGTCCCCGGCTAGAATGGGTTTGGCAGAGGTTTACCCCCGGGATAAATGAAGCCCACAACGGTTACCTCGAGGTCTACCTCAACCTGGGTCTCATCGGGCTTTTCCTTCTTGTCGTGTTCCTGATTGCTAGCTATCGGAGCATCTGCAGAAGGCTCGCGTCCTCTTCCAGCCGCGCTTCACTCTTTTTGGCCCTGTGGACCATTTTACTCTTCTATAATATCACTGAGGCGGCGTTCAAAGGGGGCTTGGTGTGGCTGATGCTCCTGCTGGGAGTCATGGCCGTTCCCGAGCGTGCCGAGAATCGAATTCGCAACGTCGCCGCGTTCGACAGCGCGGGCGCCCCCGAACCATTCCGCGCTCTTCCTTTAGAACCGACGGGATTGCGAAGGTTAGAATGCGCTCGGCCGACCAAGCGGTGAAAGTAGCTTGTAGAACACTCCCACGACTTCCACCAGCAGCACGCGGGATGCACTCACCGGATTGCTCAACTTGTGAAATTACCAGCCTCGGTATTCCCAGGCGGCTGGATAAAAGCTATCTTTAGCGGTGAAGGACACGCACATGCAACTCTTGGAGATTTGCGGCAAGGAAATCCGGACCGACGGACGGCTGATCCGAATCGCTTTCCTCGATGGGGAGGGGTACCAATTTCTGGAAGATCCAGAAGAAGCGCTGGGAGCCCTCCGAAAGTCCGAAGGTCGGATTGACCTTTTCACCTTCATTCAAAAACTCTCTGAAACCACTCCGAAATACGGCTATCGGATGGAATGGGACAACATGGCCGTCCTTCCTATATCGACCTTTGATGACTGGATGACGAAGCAGATCGACTTCAAGGTCAGGAATAAGATTCGGAAAGCCGCGAAAAACGGTGTTATTGTCCGCGAGGTGCCCTTCGAAGATGCTCTCATTCGGGGGATACACGTGATCTACAACGAGTCCCCGATACGGCAGGGTAAGCCGTTCTGGCACTACGGGAAAGACCTTGAGACCGTGCGTAGAATGAACGGGACCTTCATGGATCGAAGCATCTTTATCGGGGCCTTCTTTGAAGGCAACCTCATTGGCTTTGTCAAACTCGTGGCCGACGAAGATCGATGTCAGGCGGGCCTGATGCAGATTGTTTCTATGATTCGGCATCGAGACAAGGCTCCGACAAATGCGCTGATTGCCCACGCCGTTCGGTCCTGCGCCGAGCGGGGGATCTCATACCTCTGGTACGCGAATATGTCTTACGGGAAAAAGCAGCGCGACGGTTTGGCTGACTTCAAGCGGCATAACGGATTTCAGGAAATTGAGCTGCCCAGGTACTACGTTCCGTTAACATTTGCAGGCCGAATGGCCCTCCGCTTGGGCCTTCATCACAGCATGGCCGATTGGATTCCTGAACCGGTGGCCGCCACATACCGAAGAATCCGTAGCCTCTGGTATGCAAAAAGATTTCCCGGCCTGCAGAATGCTTAGCAGACGGCCCGAACACGAACAGAGCACCTATGCCAGGAATCGTAGGTATCATAACGAGGATGCCGCGCGAAGAAGCGGAGCGAGAGCTTCTTCAGATGGTCGAGGCTCTGCGCCACGAGAATTTCTACATGACAGGCATGCGCGCAGACGAGTCACTGGGGGTGTACGTCGGGTGGGTCGCGCGAAAAGGCTCCTTCTCCGACGGAATGCCACTGCGAAACGAACGGGGAGATGTGGAACTCGTCTTTTCCGGGGAGGAGTTCCCGGAACCCGGGACGGCCCAGCGGCTGAAGGAGCGAGGGCACCAGCTCGACGTGGCCGGGCCTTCTTATCTCGTTCACCTCTACGAAGAAGACTCATCGTTTATGGCGGGACTTAATGGGAGATTTCACGGGCTCCTGACGGATAGAAGCCACAGAGCCGCGGTGCTCTTCAACGACCGGTACGGTATGCACCGGGTCTACTACCACGAGTCGAAGGACGCGTTCTATTTCGCCGCAGAAGCCAAAGCGATTCTTACCGTGCGTCCCAATCTCAGGAGGCTGGATCCCCGGGGAGTGGGAGAGTTCATAGCTTGTGGCTCCGTTTTGGAGAACAGGACACTGTTCGAGGGCATCCACGTTTTGCCCCCTGCTTCGGCGTGGGCTTTTCGCAACGGCTCACTTGAGCGAAAAAGCAGCTATTTCCAGCCAGCAGAGTGGGAAAACCAGGAAGCACTCGACCCGGAATCGTATTACCGGGAACTCCGGGAGGTTTTCGCGCGAAATCTCCCGCGGTATTTCAATGGCGATCAGCGGATCGGGATGTCGCTCACGGGAGGGTTGGACACGCGAATGATCCTGGCCTGGGAGAAGCTTCAACCCGGATGTCTTCCTTGTTACACATTCGACAGCATGTTCCGCGAAAATCACGATGTCCGCGTGGCGCGGCGAGTGTCCAAGGCCTGTAATCAACCCTTTCAAGTTATCACTGCCGGCCAGGAGTTTCTTGCGCGATTCCCGCACTACGCCGAGCGTGCCGTATACCTCGCCGACGGATGCGTGGACGTGGGCCGTGCCCCCGACCTGTATCTAAACGAGAAGGCTCGCGAAATTGCCCCGGTCAGAATGACGGGAAACTATGGCGGGGAGGTCCTCCGTCGGGTCCGCGCATTCAAGCCAGAGGAGCCCGTTCCCGGGTTGTTCAGCCCAGAGTCTCTCGGCTATATGCGCCAAGTAAGGGAAACCTATGCCAGTCTCCTTCGGAGGCACCCAGTTTCCTTTGCCGTCTTCAAGCAGGGTCCGTGGCATCATTACGGTATACTCGCACTGGAGGAGACGCAGCTCTCCCTGCGGTCCCCATTCCTCGACAACGATTTTGTCCGAACAGTCTTTCGCGCGCCGGAATCGGCCCTCGTCAGCAATGAGGTTTCCTTGCGGTTGATTGCGGATGGGAACCCGACTCTACTCCGAATCCCGACTGACCGCGGTGTAGGAGGAAAGCGTGGACGTTTTCTAGGGGCAGCCTCCCGGGCTCTCCTCGAATTCCAGTTCAAAGCGGAGTACGCGTATGACATGGGAATGCCCCAGTGGGTGGCCAGGCTAGACCATGTCTTCTCTGGTTTGCGCCTCGAACGACTCTTTCTGGGGAGACATAAGGTCTTCCATTTCCGCGTTTGGTACCGAGATACCCTCGCCGGGTATGTTCGGGAAGTGTTGCTTGATCCACGCAGCCTTTCCAGGCCGTATCTCGAACGAAGAGGGCTCGAAGCTGTGGTTCAGGGTCATCTGAAAGGGAATCGGAATTACACCACTGAGATCCACAAGGTGCTGACGCTAGAAATAATTCACCGCCTCTTTCTAGACAACCCAGAAATAGGCGCCTTTAGAGGACGCTCAGCAGTCCCGGTGGCCACAAGTGCAAATTAGTGAACGATCGCACTGAGGTTCGAGGGAGGGGCGGGCGGTGGCGTCCCGGAACCAGACGTAAGCGGATGAGGATAAGTGTAAGGTGTGTAGTAGAGTGTCCAAGTGTTCGTGGCTGTGCATTTGTAAAGCTGTCCCTGTCCTCCGCTGCCGCTCTGGTTCCAATTTCCTTGGTCAGTGGCCCAGTAGCCTACTCCAACCGTGCAGGTTGATGGCCGTGATGCAAGCGGGCCACTTCCGACGCCGACAGTGCCGTTGAAGCTGGTGCAACCGCTCTGGCTTGTGGGGTCACACCAAGCATAGTAATCAGAATTCTGAACGATACGGGCACCGCCCGTGTTCGATATATAGGCTGCGCCACCGCCAGGGGGAGGCGACCAAGTATCCATCCATTCATAAATTGGTTCAGAAGCCTGGTGGGGCCAAGCGATTGTTCCAGTTGTCGAGTTTACCTTACTGGGGAAATTCCCTGTGATGAGATCGCCAACTCCCGCACCTGGGTTGTCAAGGCAACGATAGCCCGTTGATGCGGGATTATTCTGATCCCATCCCGAACCTGTACCATTAAAAGTCGTGCCGCAATAGCCCCATCCAGAAGGGGTTGCGGACTGCGCATAGGTCGAATTGTCATTGCGGATACTTTGGATACGCAGAAACTCCTTGAATCCCGAAGTCGTAGTAGGTGAACTGGGTAAGTACGTATTACCCCAAACGACTCCAGTTCCCGAAATGATGGCGAAGCTCACATCCGCTTTATAGGTTGGAGCATTGAAAGTGTTCTTATACACTTCCCAAGCACGACCGCCGCGAGCATCGCCAAATGAACCAGTTGCATGAGTTTGCAGCGGCTCAGTGCCTACAGTGCTCGTCTGCGTGTTGAAGCGATAGACCATGCGCCCGCCAGCCTTCGTGTCATTTCCGAATCCATTGAATTGATTCGTCTCGTAATATCGCCAGCCACTTCCACCCGTACCCAGATTCGTTGCTGTATTCCAATCAACATCGCCATTTCCTGACATGCTATCCCGCCATCCGCTACCAGCGCAGCCGTCTCCTAAATTATGGTCTAGCACCCCTGACCAAGTTTCAGACGTGGTGAATGCCAGATTGTTGATATGGTCGAAGTGATTGTGGTCAATGCGAACTGCTTGTGAGGTGCCCCCGAACGCGATAGGTCCGTTATACGTTTGAAAGGTACAAGAATTTCCCCCACTGCCTCGAATGGTTATACCGCTAAGACGAAAAGAGGCGCCATTCATATGCAAAGTTAATAAATAGGGGTCCGGGCCGGTATATGACAAACCATCTACAATAACGGTTGCGTCACCGCCTCCTATGGTTGATTGGTTTCCAGCGCCGATGACCGTCATTGCGTGCGTGGCCGTGTAGCTCATCACACTGCTCCAAGTACAGGTGCCAGCCGGAATAACGACTGTGGCTCCATCGGCAACTACCTGATTCAGGGCATTCTGTACGTCCTTCTCCGAGCAACTGGCAGCGTTTATGGTCTGAGCTCGCATATTTGGGCAGTAGAACGCAATCAAAACAGATGCCAATAAGAGCCATTTAATCTTTCTAGTCACCCACAACCTTCCTTTCGAGCCAGACGCACTTCTCGCGTGTATGATATTGCTCAGAAACAATGACAAAGTCCACTGTACCGGTGGACAGTTTCGGAACAGGATGTCACCTCAGCCTTTCCGAACAGGTCATCGCGTTCTGTTTGCTAGATGCTCAGGCACTTGATGGGTTGACCTGACCGGGTTGATTTAGTCCAGCGGGAGTGAGAGAAAATCACTCTAAAGGAGAGCTGGACATGCCGATGAAGAAACACAAACCGGAGCAAATCGTGACGCTGCTGCGGCAGGTAGAAGTGGAAATCGCGAATGGGA
>DASZZI010000089.1:0-3215 GCA_035544995.1 Candidatus Acidiferrum sp. | reverse complement strand
CTTCAAAGGTTTTCCAGTCAAAATCGCCCCACTGGAGGCCCACGATTTCGCTTGCTCTCAAGCCGAGGCACACCGCTACGATGCACATCGTTCGGATGGGTTCTTGGAGTTGGTCAAGCAGCGCCCGGAATTCTTTGACAGACAGAATCCTGGGTTGTCTGAGACGCTTCGAAGAACCTTCCACACGGACGAGACTCATGGGGTTCATCCGGTCAATATCGATGTATTCCCATTTCATCGCCCAGTTGAACAAAATGTGCATGATGCTGCGTACGTGTCCCTTACTCTTTGGTGCAAGATCGAGACTCATGAGCCATTCCTCGACAAGGAGGGGTTTCACTTTGCTTATCGGAATGCCTCCCCACTTCGGCTTCACATGATGAGTGATCCACGAACGATACTTGCTCGCGGTGAAATGACGCTTCGGGAGCTTTTCGCGCACGTAACGGTCTACTAGGGCCCCAAACAAAACATTCTCGTTTGGTGCTTGAGAGTTTACCGCCAGGCGGAAAGACTCAACCGCTCGCCATGCCTGCGCCTCTGTGGGGTATTGTTCGACGGTTCCGACAATCATTGTTTCTCTCTTACGCCTTCCATCGGGGCCGGTCGTGTTTCGTTCCCAAACCCAGACATCCGGCTTCCTCTTGCGGGGCTTTCGACGCAAATAGCCGAACTGATATCGCGCTCGCTGGAACATGATGACTCCTCCTTAGTCTGTTCTAGCGGCACGAGTGACGTGACGAATGTAACTCTGTGCGCATCCAGCCGTCCAGCTCCGATGCGTAAAAGAACCATCGACCAAACCGAAAATGCCCCGGAAGCCTACGATCTCGTGCCATACGCTTGATGGTCTTCGGATGAACACGCACTAGCTCGGCTGCTTCGTCACAGGTCAGCGGACGTTCAATGCTAGATTGCCCAGTCGATTCGGGTGCAAGCGTCGTCCCACCGCTCGGTTCTCGCCCTGTGGCCCCTTTGTTTGGTTCTGTGAGTGAAGATTCGAATGTTTCATTGATTGGAGGCATCAGTTCACGCGTGCTCTTATCGGGTAGCTCAGTTGCAGGCAACAGGTCGGGCTGCAGAACCGAATCTTCTACTGCAAGGCGCGGGGCACCCTCCGTGTCAACATCGCTGAGACAAGTCTAGTACCCTAATTTAATGAGCAGGGCGAGAAGGAAAAAGAGAGAGATGAACGGGAATTCTCTTGGTGTTGGGTTTTCTGGAGCTTTGGCTGGCGCGGAACGGAGCGGAGGCGAGCGTAGCGAGCCGCAGCGCAGTGCAGCGGCAGCCAAAGCGGGCGCCGCGGCGCTGCCGGTTTTGCCGCCGGACTCCGAAGTGGCCGCCAAACCGAAGCGTCGCGTCTTCACCGCGGAATACAAACTGCGCATTTTGCAGGAAGCCGAACTGGCCGCGGGCACCGCTGGTGGCGTCGGCGCGTTGCTGCGCCGCGAAGGCTTGTACTCTTCGCATCTGGTGTGCTGGCGGCGCGAACGCCAAGCCAGGAGCCTGCAAGCTTTGGCTCCGCGCAAACGCGGCCGCAAATCCGAGCGGGATCCGCTGACGGAAGAAAACGAAAAACTGCGCCGCCAGGTGGGCCAATTGACGGAAAAACTCCGCAAGGCGGAGATCATCATCGACGTCCAAAAAAAAGTGGCGGCGCTGCTGGGCCGTCCGATTGCCGAGCCGGAGGAGAACTTCTGATGGCCGCCGTCGGCGAACTGGCCACGACTGCGGGCATCTACGCGGCCTGTCAGGCGCTCGCTCTGCCGCGAGCTTCCTACTATCGCCACCGCCGTCCCCGTTCTTCGGCTTCGCCGGTTTCACGGCGGCGGCCTGCACGGGCGCTGCACCAGCAAGAAAAAGAAACGGTACTGGCCTGTTTGCACGAAGAACGTTTTCAGGATCGCTCGCCAGCCGCTGTTTATGCGACGTTGCTCGATGAAGGAACGTATCACTGCTCGATCAGCACCATGTACCGCGTGCTCGACGAGCACAGCGAATCGCGCGAGCGCCGCGATCAACTGACGCATCCGCCCTACCAGAAGCCGGAACTGTTGGCGACCGCTCCCAATCAACTCTGGAGCTGGGACATCACCAAGCTGCTCGGCCCCGCCAAGTGGACCTACTTTTACCTCTATGTGATCCTCGATGTGTTCAGCCGCTACGTCACCGGCTGGATGGTGGCGATGCGCGAAAGCGCGGAGCTGGCCAAGCGGCTGATCGAGCAAAGTTGCGCGAAGCAAGACATTGCACGCGGACAGCTCACGCTGCACGCCGATCGCGGCAGCTCGATGAGTTCCAAGCCCGTGGCATTTTTACTGGCGGACCTGGGCGTCACCAGGACGCACAGCCGCCCGCACGTCTCCAACGACAATCCTTACTCGGAAAGCCAATTCCGCACCCTGAAGTACCGCCCGGAGTTCCCGGACCGCTTTGGGTGCATTCAGGACAGCCGGGCTTTTTCGCAGGGATTTTTCCGCTGGTACAACCAGGAACACCGCCACTCCGGGCTCGGCCTGCTCACGCCGGCCATGGTCCACTACCACCAAACCGCGCGCATCCTCGAACAGCGCCAAGCCGTTCTCGATGCCGCCTATCGCGTCCACCCCGAACGCTTCGTCCGCCAGGCCCCCAAACCACCCGCCGTCCCCACCGAGGCCTGGATCAACAAACCAGCCCAACTCACATGAAAAACTCACTAAATTCCACAACCAGTTGTCTCAAACTCGTTGACACGCGCCGGCATGCTGTCTTGACGACGCTGTATTCTCGCGCACACCGAATTGGGTTAGACAGGGCTTCATGGTTACTGTGCGCTCTTACTGAGGACGCCTCCTTCAGGTTTCTCTTGGTTGCCGTTGTTCGTGTGTTGGCCTAGCCAGGCTTTGAACTCGTCGTCTCGCTTGAAAAGAAGTTTCAGTGCTTCGGTGATGACGTATGACGTAGAGGAGTCGATGAACTCTGCATACCGATCTAGCTGTGTCTTTACCGACTCCTCGACTCGCGCCTGGATCGTCACTGACTTTGGTTGTTTGGGTGGTGCCTTGATTATTGCCATGCTTTCTCGTTGTTCCTCCTCTACGGTTTTGTCCTACATCCTGTCTTACAAATTCTCTGATTCCCTTCTCTTGCGCGGCCAAAACACGAGCTGCGATTTCCAGCAGCAAGAGGCGGGAGTGACCCCCGAAGCCCGAAGGGATCGGGCCGCGATTTTG
>DASZZI010000088.1:0-116239 GCA_035544995.1 Candidatus Acidiferrum sp. | reverse complement strand
ATCTGGGGAAAAAGGAAAACTCACAGCACCTCACTCCATTACATGGGCTGGCTGACAAAACGAATTTCTCCGTGCCCGCCGGTCGCAGGGGCGATCTTTCTCTTGACAGCCCCTTTTATAGAACGCGCTTACCGGACAAGTGGCTCCCTGTGTCGAAACCATGGGATTTTGAACAGGTCGAGTCGAAAGCCAAACCTTTTTGTCGGAGCTCCCGACAGGAGCCCCCCGCAACATCTTCCGGGGCAAGCGGGACAGGCGCCGCTCCAACCCCTAAAAGGGTGAAGCTGGGCGAGGGCATGTTCGGTTGCAGAACAAGGGAATCCCAGAAACGGACAGAAGGGCTGACCCATTGAGCCGGACCTGCCTGTAAATGCATCTTTTTCATGTGCATACGCGTACAAAGACTAGGCACGCGGCGTGCGGAAATGGTGCTGGAATTATCAGCGGAGAAGGGGCTCATGCAAACTTTCTGGCGCGACATTCAGTACGGGATGCGGACGTTGGGGAAGAACCCCGGCTTCGCGGTGATCGGCATCGTGACGCTGGCGCTGGGGATGGCCGTGAACACGACGATATTCAGCGTGGTCAACGGGATTCTTCTGCGTCCCCTGCCGGTGCCACACGCGGAGCAACTGACGGTCCTGGCCCTGCAAGAGGCCGGAGACAAGACGCTCCAGAACTTCTCGTATCCCGACTTCCTAGATCTTCGAAGTCAGACCGAAGGGTTCAGCGACCTATTTGCGTACCGGGTCTCGCTTACGGGACTTACCGCTGACGGCAAAGGAGACCACTGCATCGCCGGCCGCGTCACCAACAATTATTTTTCCGCCCTGGGCATCACTCCCGCAGCCGGACGGCTCATCCTGCCCACCGAAGGACTAACGCCGGGGGCCGATCCCGTCATGGTGCTTGGCTATTCGTATTGGCAGAAGCGATTTGGCGGCGACAAGAGCGTGGTGGGAAAGCAAGTGGAGGTCAACGGCCACCCGATGACGGTCGTCGGCGTGACACCAAAAGGGTTTTACGGCACGTTCTTCATAGTGAATATGGACGCGTACGTCCCGCTCAGCGCCGCCATCACCGAAGGACTCGGAACTCCTGTCCAGGACACCTGGACACACCGCGACCTGCGCAGTCTGACGCTGATGGGAAGGCTCAAGCCGGGCGTCAGCTTGCAGCAGGCCCGCGCCTCCCTTAACGTCGTTGCCCAGCGCATCGCCGCGCAACATCCCGATACCGACAAAGGCATCTCCGTGCAAGTCTATCCGGAAAAGCTCGCCCGTCCGCACCCGGATAATGACAACACGCTTCCCGCGGCGGCCGCTGCGTTCATGATTCTTGCCGCTCTGGTTCTTTTCGTTGCGTGCTTCAACATCGCAAATGTGCTGTTGGTGCGGGCCACGGTGCGGCAGCGGGAAATGGCGATCCGCGCGGCGCTGGGTGCAGACCGTGGGCGGCTCGTGCGGCAGTGTCTGACGGAGAGTCTGCTGCTCGCGGTCTTCGGCGGCGGTGCCGGACTGGTGCTGGCCTCGTGGGCCGCCGATTTCCTCAGCTCACTCCCGCTTGGCACGGACTTGCCGATCCGCTTCGACTTCCAGCCGGATGGCCGGGTGTACCTATTCGCGCTGTCGGCGGTGCTTTTGACCGGCGCGATCGTTGGGATTATCCCCGCGCTACGCGCCGCGCGGACGGACGTGAATTCCGTGCTGCATGAAGGAGGGCGCGGCTCTTCGGATGGCCCGCGCAGGCAAGTCGCGCGCAACGCCCTAGTCGTAGCGCAGGTGGCAGGTTCGCTGGTGCTGATGATCGTCGCCGGACTCTTCGTCCGCAGCCTCGGCAAAGCACAAAACATCTATCTGGGCTTCAATCCCGACCATGTCCTCAATCTTTCCGTGGACGTCGCTCAGATCGGCTACAAGGAGGCACGCGGCCGCGAATTCTATCGGGAAGCCGCTAACCGAATCCGCGCGTTACCTGGCGTCGAATCGGTGGCGGAAGCCTTTACCGTTCCGCTGGGCTGGGTCAGCGCAGCCGACCGCGTGTTCATCCCAGAGCATCCACTGGAGGCAGGAAAGCTGCCGCCGAATGTGGAATACAACATGGTCACAACAGGTTATTTCGAAACCCTGCGGATTCCTCTGCAGCGCGGGCGTATTTTTACCGAGGCAGACGGAGAAAAAGCGCAGGCTGTAGTGGCCATCGATCAAACAATGGCGAAAAAGTTCTGGCCGGATCAGGATCCTATCGGTAAACGATTGCGCATCAAAGACGCCAGCGGGCCGCTCCTCGAAGTTGTTGGGGTGGTTCAGGACGGCAAGTACCAGGGTGTGACCGAGGACCCGGAGGCATTCTTCTATCTGCCGGCGGAGCAGAGTTACATGCCGTTTCGCACGATCCACGTCCGAACGTCCGTGCCGCCGGAAAGTCTGGCGCTTCAGATCGAGGCGCAGATTCGCGAATTGGCCCCCAATCTCCCCATCACGGAAGTACAGACGATGAGGCAATCTCTGCAGGGTGTGAACGGATTCCTATTATTTCGCTTTGGCGCCCAACTAACGTCCACGCTGGGACTCCTCGGACTTATCCTCGCTCTCGTAGGCATCTATAGCGTGGTTTCCTACGCCGCCGCTCAACGCACGCAAGAGATCGGAATTCGAATGGCACTGGGTGCCGGAAGTGGCGATATTTTGAAGATGGTTCTGAGGCAAGGAGTCGGAGTCGTGGGCGTTGGCCTCGCGCTCGGCTTGGCGGTTGCGTTTGCGGGCACGCGAGTGCTTGCTGACCTCTTCGTGGGCATCAAGCCGGCAGACCCCCTGACCTTCACCGCGGTGGCCATTTTGCTCTCAGGCGTCGCGCTGCTGGCCTGCTGGATACCCGCGCGGCGCGCGACACGGGTAGACCCCCTGGTCGCGCTGCGTTACGAATAAAACCGGCTCGCAAACCACGGAGCATCAAATATTTCGCGGCTACCATCGTTCTGCCCACCCGTTTCCACCGCCATGTTACAATTCCCGCATCGGAACGCCCCATGGCGGACACAGTACCCCTTAGCGAAGCAGTTCTCGAAATCGTCTCTCCTGACGGGGCGCGGCGTTTCGTGCGTATCAGCCACATACCGTTTCACATTGGACGCGGCGCCGAAACGGGCAACCACCTCCAGCTCTCGGATCGCCGCATCTCCCGGAATTGTGGAGCGATCGTCATGGAGGCTAACCTCTTTTATCTGGAAGATCGCGGGCAGCGGCGGGGCCTCTACGTCAACGGCGAAAAAATCGAGAGCCGGGCGCTGGCAGATGGCGACTCCATCACCTTTGGTCTCGAAGACTCTTACGAGATCATTTTTCGCTCGTCGTCCGGCACCGGCGATGAATCGATCCCGCAACTCCTCACGCGCATCGAACACATCACCAGCTCGGAGTCAGCCACTGGCGGCGGCCTCCGCAAACTCAATCTACTTCTCGAAGCCACCACGCTGCTGCACTCGCAGCTTCCTCTCGATTCCGTTCTCGCGACGATGCTTGACCACGCCGTCGCGGTTACTGACGCCGACCGAGGTCTCCTTCTCGAGGCCGACGCCACCGGCACGCTGAGGGTCCGCCTGGCCCGCCGCACCGGAGGCATGCGCCTTCCCCCGGAAAGTCTTTCGCCGAGCCAGACCGCCATTCAGCTTGCGCTCAAGAAACAATCCTCCGTGATCACCGAAGATCTCGCGCAAGCGGAAATGGACCTGCAAGCCGCGCAGAGCATTGTCGCGCAACGCCTCCGCGCCGTGGTGGTCATCCCGCTCTACGCCATGTCCCGCGCCAACACCGACCAATCCATGATTAACATCAAGCGCGGCGAGTTCCTCGGCGTCCTTTATCTCGATTCGCGGCGCCCCGCGGCCTTCTCCAAGCTGGATCGCCAGATTCTCGATGCCCTTGCCGCGGACGCCGCCAGCATTCTGGATAATGCGCGGCTGGTCGAACGCGAGCGCGAACGCCAGCGCTTGGAGGAGCAGCTCGACATCGCCCGCGGTATTCAGCAAGCGCTGCTCCCGCGCGACTTCCGCGAGTATCCTCATCTCTCGGTCAACGGCATCAATAATCCTTGCTTGGCCGTAGGGGGAGACTACTTCGACGTCTTTCCGCTGAGCGACAATCGCACCGCTTTTTTGATTGCCGACGTTTCCGGCAAAGGACTCGGCGCCGCGCTGCTCACCACCATGCTGCAGGGGGCGCTCTCCGGCCTGACCCTCGGTACCGATCCTGCGCGCGTCTTCAATCACATCAACCGCTTCCTCTGTGATCACGCGGAGGTCGGGCGCTACGCCACCATGTTCTTCGGAATCCTCGACGAGCAGGGCCACCTGGAATACATCAATGCCGGCCACCCGTCGCCATTTCTAATTCGCCGGGGCGTCGCCGAGGAAGCCTTCACCGAAGGCTCGTATCCCGTCGGACTGGTGCCCGAAGCGGAATACGCTTCTTTCTGCCTCAAGCTGGAGCCCGGCGACACGCTGGTGCTCTTCAGCGACGGCGTCACGGAAGCAATGGACCCCGACGAACAGCTTTTCGGCGTGGCACGTCTCCGCGAGGTGCTCACGGGACAAACCGATATTCCGCTCGATCAGCTCCAGAAATGCGTGCTGGAATCCGTGGAAAATTTCGCGCGTGGCGCGCGCCAGACCGACGATGTCACGCTTCTCCTGGTGCGCTATCGCGCCACCGTGGCTCGGGCCCTCACGGAGACAGATGTCCCCTCAAGCGCCTCCTCGGCCGCTTCCGCCTGAGAAGCGATCACCTTAAGAGCTACGCTTTTCCGTTACTAAAAGTGGAACGAGGGTCGCCTACAACGCGCGCAAGGCAAGGGCTACGGGCCGCCGCGCGGCGCGAATCGCGGGCGGTACACCACCGATCAATCCCATGAAGAGGGCGAACACGATGCCAATTCCCAAGAGCGGCGGAGTGATCTTGAAAGCGAAGGCAAGGTGCGAAAAGGTCTGGAAGTTCATTGCGCCGGTGGTGATGCCGTTGATTGGCAGTACGGCGAGGCAGCCGATAAGGCCGCCGATGAAGGCGATGAGGAGAGCCTCGAAGATAAAAGACACGACGATACTGCCAGCACCGAATCCGATGGCGCGCATCGTGGCGATTTCGCGGGAGCGCTCGGCGACCGCCGAGTACATGGTGTTCAGCGCGCCGAAGATGGCACCGATGCCCATAACGAGGGCGACGAGAGTACCCAAGACGGTGATCAGCTGGGTCAGGCCTTGCGACTGCTTTTCGTAATAGTCGATTTCCCGGCTGACTTGCACGGTCATGCGGGGGTCGGCCGCCAAGCTATCTCTAAGCTGCGCGATAGCCGAAGGCGAGGTCAGACGCGCGGTGACGGATTGAAAGATGTAGTTGGGCCGCTTGTAAACTTCGGCGAGTACGCTGGAATCGGCCCAGATTTCCGAGTCGAAGGCGCTGCCGCCGGCGTCAAAAACTCCGACTACTTTCCAGGTGCCGCCGCCGAACTTGATGGTTTCGCCGAGATCGAGACCTTTATAAGTGGACGAAACATTTTTCCCGACTACGAGCTCCGCGAGGCCGGGCTCGAAGAAACGGCCCTGCATCATGTGGATTTTGGTGCGGACCTTTAAAGCATTCGCCGAGACTCCACGAACTTGCACGTTGGCGTCCGTGCCGGTGGACTGCAGCGGGAAGGGAGCGATGACGACGACTTCCGGAGTAAGGATGGGTTGATTGCCTTCCCGGGCGACGCCTGGGGCGTCCTGGATGATGCGGACCTGGTCCAGAGTAACGGAACCGGTCATCTCGCTGGTAGCACCGGCGCGCATGATGATGGCGTTGTCGGGGGAGCCGGAGGCAACCAACGTGGCGTGGAATCCTTTCGCCAGGGCGAGCATGGCGATGAAGACGCCGACGGTGCCGGCGATGCCCAAGACGGCAACGATCGCGGAGACCCACCGCGCGCGGACGCTGCGCAAGTTATAAATGATCGGTACGGCCATGGATCACACCTTCCGGAGCGCTTCGACCACGCGCAGACGCATCGCTGAAGCGGCCGGCAGGATGCCGGCGAGCGCACCGACGACGAGCGAAACAGCGAGGCCCGACAAAATGGCGAAAAGAGAGAGATTAAAATAAGGCAAGAAGCCGCCAGTGGGATCGCCGCGCCAGGTGAGCCACTTGCACAAGGCGAGGCCGAGAATTCCGCCGATGACGGAAATCAACAGAGATTCGCCGAGGATGAAAAATAAGACGAAGCGATCGCCAAAGCCGACGGCTTTGAGCACGGCGAGCTCGCCCATGCGTTCTCGAACGGAGATGGCCATCGTGTTGCCGGTGACGAGCAGCAGAGTGAAAAAGACGACGGCGCCGATCACGAGGATCAGGAATTCGATGTTGCCGGCCTGCTTGGCGAAAGAGGTAGCGAAGGCCTTTTCGGTTTCGGTTTTGGTTTCGTATGGCGAGTTGGCGAACATGTCGTCGACGGTTCTTGCGACGGCCACAGCTTTGTCGGAATTGTCGAGCTTGACGGTGTACCAGCCGACCATGCCTTTGGTGAAAGTGCGGCGCTCGTCGAGGTACTTGTTATGGAACCAGAATTGGGTGAGATCATCGCCCTCGCGGGCGGCGGCGTAGATGCCGCGAAGGTTAAATTCCCAGGTTTCACCGCCGAAGATGGTGGCTTTGATGGGAATGCGGTCGCCAACTTTCCAGCCGAAGCGCTTGGCGGTTTGTGCGCCCGCAATGGCTCCCTGGCGGTCCTCGACGAAGGCCTTCCACTGGTCTTCCGGAACGGCCAATTCCGGAAATACTTGGCGCTGGTTATCGGGGTCGATGGCGAATTGCGGAAAAAAGTTTTTTTCTTCCTGGTAGACGCCGCCAAACCAGCTATCGAAAGTGACGTACTTGACGCCGGGGACGCGAAGGACGCGATCGCGATAGGAGATGGGAAGGGGCTGAATCAGGGATGTCTTGTTGATGACAATGAGGCGATCGGCCCCGGCGACGTCCACGCCTTGATTGAACGCACCGCGAACGACGCTAAGAAGGCCGAAGAGAAACAAGGCCACGGCGAAGGAACCAATTGTGAGCGCGGTGCGCAGCTTCTTGCGGAAGAGATTCGCGAGAATCAGCGGGAAATATTTCATGCGTGGCTCCCTGCAGCGAGACCTTCGACCAGCACTCCCTTGTTCAAGTGAAGCACCGCCTGAGCGCGATCGGCGGCCGCTGCGTCGTGTGTCACCATCAGAATGGTCTTGTTGTACTCCTTCGAGAGCCGGGTTAGCAGATCCAGGATTTCATCGGCGCTCTTGCGGTCCAGATCACCGGTGGGCTCGTCGCAGAGCAAAAAGGTAGGATCGGCGACAATGGCGCGAGCGATTGCGACGCGCTGTTCTTGTCCGCCGGAGAGCTGCCGCGGATAGTGGTTCATGCGATCGGTCAGGTTCACAATCGCAAGAACAGTCTCTACGTGCTTGCGCCGCTCGCTCTTGGAAAGTTTGGTGAGCAGCAGCGGAAGCTCCACGTTTTGAAACGCCGTAAGAACGGGGATGAGGTTGTACATCTGGAAAATGAAACCCACGTGGCGCGCGCGCCATTCGGTGAGCTTGTTACCGGACATGTGCGTGATCTCATCCCCGGAGACCGTGATGCTGCCTCGCGACGGAACGTCCAATCCACCGAGAAGATTCAGCAATGTGGTTTTGCCGGAGCCGCTGGGTCCCATGAAGGCGACGAAATCCCCCTTGTCTACGTCCAGATTCAAGCCTTGCAGAACGTGGATTTCTTCGCCGCCGCGCCGATAGGTCTTATCGAGCCCACGGACGTGAATCAGGCTGTTCGCTCCTCCATTACCATCCACTCTTACCATGTCGTGCGCTCCTATTTCTTGATTTCGATCGCTTGCCCATCGCGGAGACCTTCGGGGCCCTTCAGGACCACCCTGTCCCCGGCGGCAAGGCCTGCCATAACTTCTGTAGCGGATCCACGCGCGCCTCCAAGAGTGACGGCACGCCGTTCAATGTGATCTTCCTTCACGAAGAAAACGATTTTTTGGCCGTTGTCGTCTCGCACGGCCTCCTGCGGAATCAGGGCCACTGGCCCAACCGCGCCTTTCTTCTTTTCCGTTTCCTCGCCCAGGAACGTAACTTTTATGCCCATATCCGGCAGAATTCGCGGATCGAGTTTCAGAAACGAAATCCGCACCTTCACGGTGGCCTTTTGCCGGTCCGCCGTAGGGATCACCGTGCGCACCTTGCTCGGAATCTCCCAATCGGGATAGGCGTCAAGGATCGCGGTAACTTGCTGCGCGGGAACCACGCGAGCAATGTAGGCCTCGTTGACGTCGACTTCGATTTCGAGCGAATTCATGTCCACGACCGTAGCGATGCCCGTCCGCGTAAAACCGCCGCCGGCGGAAAGTGGCGAGACCATTTCGCCGACCTGAGCGTCTTTCGAAACGACGATGCCCTCGAAAGGCGCTCGAATGACGCAATTGTCTACACCCTGCTGCGCCGCATTGCTGCGCGCTTCAGCGGAAATTACTTGCTGCTTGGCGAGTTCAATTTTAGCCCTCAGACTCTCCACTGCGGTCCGCGCGTTGTCCAGCGCCTCCTGCGTCTGCACGCCCGCCTTTTGCAGCTCTTGCCCGCGTTTCAGTATGATCTCAGCGTTTCGGAGCTGGACCTCGAAATCGGCAATCGCGGCCTGCGAGGTGTTGCGGTCGGCCTTCGCGGATTCGAGAGCGCGCCGCGCATCGGAATCGTCGAGCGTGGCCAGCAACTGTCCTTCGCGAACATGCGTGCCTTCATCGAAGTAAACCGCGGTTACGCGGCCGGTGATCTTGGCGGCGATGGTGGCGCGGCGGCGCGGTGTGACGTATCCGCTTGCATTGAGCAGGGCGGCGCGTCCACCTGCCTCAGCCCTTTGGGCCACTGCAACTTCCACAACCGGCTTTTGAGTCCGGAAGGCGAAGGCAGCCACAACGATGGCGGCCGCAATGAGCAGGCAAACCACGGCGATGCCCAGGCGCTTGCCGGTGGCACTGCTCTTGCGCTGGCCCTCCCCAATGCGCAGGGAGCTGAGGTCCGGCTTGGGTGAATTGGGTAGCGTCGCCATCAGCGCCGTCTTTCCACCGTATATTAAGGCACGATTTATCTTACGTGCTGTGGGCTCAAAGAATTTCACCTGCCCCATCGGCTTACGCGGCCAGGCAAACGATATTGTAACGTGTAGGGCCCCATTCCAGAGAATTCAACCTCGGATTCCCAACCCACTCTGGCCGTGTCTGGTCAGAGACAACTCCGCGTAAAAGAGGAGAGAATGGGCCTGCCATGAGGAGCAGGTCCACCGACGGGAGTGAATGCACACGGCCAAACCTAAATGACTGCTTGACACGTTAGCGCAAGAGTTTTATGAATGTCTGTCCGTGAGCGATCTCCCTCCTTACTTCTCGCAGATAGGATGTTTACGGTGAATCCATCCCGCCGCGACTTTCTGAAGCTGACTACCGTTGGGGGCGCCGCTGCCGCCGTTTTCGGCTTCGATTTGCGGCCCGCCTTCGCGCAGCTCCGCTCGCTGAAGATCGCCAGGGCCAATGAAACGCGTTCCACCTGCCCGTACTGTTCGGTGAGCTGCGGGATCATTATTTACACGATTGGCGACCGCGCGAAAAACGTCACGCCTCAGGTCGTGCACGTGGAAGGCGACCCGGATCATCCCATCAACCGCGGCACGCTCTGCCCCAAGGGCGCGTCGCTCGAGCAGGACATTTTGAACGAACGGCGGCTGGTGAAACCGGAAGTGCGGCGCCCGGGCTCGGACCATTGGGAAGACATCTCGTGGGACGATGCGATCAGCGAGATTGCCCAGAAGGTCAAGAAAACACGGGACGAGACTTTCCTCGAAAAGGACAAGGACGGCCACACCGTAAACCGGCTGGAATCCGTCGCCTTCACCGGTGGGTGCACGGACACCAACGAGTTCAATTATCTGGTTGTGAAGTCGATGCGCGCACTGGGGGTCGTGCATCTGGAAAATCAGGCCAGGGTTTGACACGCCCCCACGGTCTCAAGTTTGGGACCAACATTCGGACGCGGGGCAATGACCAATGGATGGGTCGACATCAAGAACACCGACTTGATGTTGATCATGGGCGGCAATCCGGCCGAAAACCATCCTTGCGGCTTCAAGTGGGCCATTGAAGCGAAGCGCACCCGCAACGCCAAGATGATCGTCGTGGATCCGCGCTTCACGCGTACCGCTTCCGTGGCCGACCTCTTCTGCCAGATTCGCGCCGGCTCGGACATCGCATTTCTCGGCGGCGTCATTCGCTACGCCATCGAAAACAACCGCCTCGCCAAGGATTATCTCCTTAATTATACAAACGCTGCTTTTGTCGTGAGGGACGGCTTCAAGCTGCCTGAGGACGGCGTTTTTTCCGGCTTCAACGAGCCGGCCCAGTTCTACGACAAGTCCACTTGGAATTACGCGGGTGGTGACGTCAGCGGGAAGGCCGTGCCCGAAGCGCATCTTGCCTCTGCAGCGACGCATCCCGCGAATGGCGCGCCTCCACCGCCGCCTGAGCTGCCGGAAAAAGTCGCCTACGATCTCTCGCTGCAAAACCCAAGCTGCGTGTTCCAGCTTTTGCGCAAACAGTATTCCCGTTACACACCGGAAATGGTGGAGCGCATTACCGGGATCCCCAGGGAACAATTCCTGAAGGCCGCTGATCTCTTCACATCGGTGCGCAAAGACGGCGACATGAAGAAAGCCGCGACGATCATCTATGCGGTCGGTTGGACGCACCACTCGTTTGGCACGCAGATCATTCGCACGGCGGCGATTCTGCAACTCTTGCTCGGAAACGTGGGCCGCGCCGGTGGCGGCGTCAATGCACTCCGGGGGCACTCGAACATTCAGGGCGCAACGGACATGGCCGGGATTTTCGACAATCTGCCCGGATACCTCAAAGTTCCCATTCCGGCCGACGGGTCATTCGACGGCTGGATAAAGCGCACCACTCCAAAACCCGCGAAGCCCGGGCCGTGGGATTCGTTCAACTACTGGAGCAACACGCCGAAGTTTGCGGTATCGCTCCTGAAGGCGATGTACGGAGACGCCGCTACGAAGCAAACGGGCTGGGCGTTCGATTACCTGCCCAAGGTCGACCGCAACTACTCCTGGGTCCAGCTGTGGGACAACATGTACAACGGGATCGTCAAAGGTATTTTTGCTTTTGGCATGAACGGCGTGGCGATTGGGCCGAACACGCAAAAAAACATCAATGCTTTAAAGAAGGCCGATTGGCTCGTGGTGGGGGAAATCTATCCGGACGAAACCAGTGAATTCTGGAAGTCGCCTGGAATAACTACGGAGGAGATGAAAAAGATCCAGACTACCGTCTACCGGCTGCCGTGCGCGGGTTTTGCGGAAAAGGACGGGACATTTACAAATTCCGCCCGCTGGCTGCAGTGGAAGAACGCGGCGCTTCCGATGCCGGGGGATTGCCGGCTGGACCAGGCCATCGTGGCGCAGATTTTCCTGAAGGTGCGGGAACTCTACAAGAAAGACGGAGGAAAATTCCCCGATCCGATCCTGAAGCTGACGTGGAACTACACCGACCCGGCGAATCCGTCGCTGGCCGAAGTTTTGAAAGAGATCAACGGCAAGACGTTTATCGATGCCGAAGATCCCGCCAGCAAGCAGCAGCTCAAGGCTGGTCAGCAAGTGCCGGGCTTCGCCTGGCTGAAGGATGACGGCACGACCTCCTGCGGCAACTGGATTTATTGTGGCTCGTACACAGAAGCCGGGAACCTCACGGCGCGCCGGGATGCGGGCGATCCGTCGGATCTCGGCATACACCAAAATTGGGCGTGGTCGTGGCCGGCGAATCGCCGCGTGCTGTACAACCGCGCGTCGTGCGATCTGGACGGCAAGCCGTGGGATGCGACGCGGCGTCAAGTGTGGTGGAACGAAGCCACGCAGAAATGGGTCGGCCACGACGTGCCGGATTTCAAACCTGATTCGAACCCCAAAGATCACATGGGTCCGTTCATCATGAATCCCGAGGGCGTGGGGCGCATCTTCGCGCCGCTCGCGGCCTTTGCCGATGGACCGTTCCCCGAACACTACGAACCGATCGAGAGTCCGATTGACAACCCACTCCATCCGGAGCACACGCACAATCCCGTGGTGAAGCGCTTCAAGACGCCGGACGACAAATACGGTACCCCGAAAGATGGCTTTAACGTGGTGTGCACGACGTATCGCCTGACGGAGCACTATCACTACTGGACGAAAAACAATCCGATGAATGTGCAGCTGGTGCCGGAGCCCTTCGTGGAAATTTCAGAGGAAATGGCGAAAGAAATGGACTTGCGCGGCGGCGACAAGGTAAAGGTTTCGAGCATACGCGGTGAGTACATCGCGAAGGCCATGGTCACCAAGCGCATCAAACCGATGATGATCGACGGGAAGAAAACACATCAGATCGGCATTCCGATTCACTGGGGCTACCGAGGAATTGCGGAAGACGAAGGCAAAACGTCGAGGACGCCGGTCAACATGCTGTCGCCGACGGTGATGGACCCGAACGCCTTTACGCCGGAGTTCAAGGGCTTCCTGGTGAAGCTCGAGAAAGCGTAGGGAATGCCATGAGCCAGGCGACACTGCGCATTCAAAAAATCTCCGGCCATGCGGGGAGTGTCCCCGGCGAGGACACACAGCGCGAATTCACTGTCTGCAAACTCGTTGACACAACAACCTGTATCGGCTGCAAGGCCTGCGAAGTTGCGTGCATGGAGTGGAACGACCTGCCGTTCGGGGAAACGGTCTTCGACAATACGTACCAGACGATGCCGGAGACGCGCTGGAATTACTGGAACCTGATCCTCTTCAACGAGCACGAGCGCGAAGACGGCACGCTGATGTGGCTGATGCGCAAGAATCAGTGCATGCACTGCGCGGACCCCGGATGCCTGGCGGCTTGCCCCGCCGACGGCGCGATCGTGCAGTACACCAACGGCATCGTCGATTTTCAGCAAGCTAACTGCATCGGCTGCGGTTACTGCATCACGGGATGCCCGTTCGACATCCCGAAGATGAACCCGAAGACCAATCGCGTCTTCAAGTGCACGCTCTGCAGCGACCGCGTTAGCGAGGGCCTCGAACCCGCGTGCATCAAGTCCTGCCCCACCGGCTGCCTGCACTTCGGCAGCAAGGACGACATGAAGACGCTTGCCGAAGGGCGCGCCAAGCAATTGCGCGAACATTCCAACTTCCCCAATGCCGGTGTGTATGATCCGCCGGGCGTGGGTGGAACGGGCGTAATTTACGTGTTGCACGACGTCACCAAGCCCGAGCTTTACGGAGGCCTGCCCGCCGATCCGACTATTCCCTGGACGGTAAAATTGTGGAAGGGCCCGCTGAAGTGGCTCGGCAACTTGGCCATGGTTGGCGGACTTATTGGCCTCTTCGTGCATTACCTGCGTTTTGGTCCGAAGGATCGTGAAGAGCAGGACATCAAAGAGGCGAAGGCGAACAAGTGAGTCAACCCGAGCTACTGCTTCCCCACAATCGAGTTTTGCGTTACCAGTTGCACGAGCGTCTCACGCACTGGGTCGCTGCGGGATCATTCGTTTACCTGATGCTCACCGGACTGGCGTTCTGGTCTCCCTGGCTCTTCTGGCTCGCGATCGTTTTTGGCGGTCCGCAGATCTCCCGGATGTTGCACCCTTGGGCAGGTCTCGTCTTTACCGCCGCTATCCTTTACATGTACGCGATGTGGGCGTCGCAGATGCGCACGACCGAAACCGACAAGGCCTGGTGGCGCGCGGTGGGCCACTACATGCGGAATGAAGATGACAAGATGCCTCCGGCCGGGCGTTACAACGCGGGCCAAAAGCTCCTGTTCTGGGGATTTTTCCTCTGCGGCTTGCTCTTGCTTCTCAGCGGCGTCATCTTGTGGTTTCCGGAATACATCTCTTGGAATCTGCGATTTCTTCGCTACATCGCGGTAATCATTCATCCGGCTGCGGCGCTGCTCACCATCGGCCTGTTTATGATCCACATTTACATGAGCGTCTTCGCGGAGCGCGGCGCGTTCGGCTCGGTCATCCGCGGCGATGTCTCGATGGCCTTCGCCAAGCGTTACCATCCCGGCTGGTACGAAGAGATCGTCAGCGGCTCTTCCGCGCCCCGCAAATGAACCCACTACAAACCGGCGGGCCTCTCTACGATTCACGCATCCGCCGCGCCGAACGGCTCACCGCGACCTACCCATTCGCAAAAGAATTTCTCGATTTGTACCGCAGCCTCGCGGACTTCCAGAAAAGCCTATTCCAGCAAGTCGCTGCTGACGCAAGAAACTCTGAAACTTCAGCCCGAGATCTACGCGAGGATCTTGACCTTACGTACCTGCTTCCCCACTTTCACGGTTTTCTTTCTTTGGTCGAGGAAACTGGACCGGCCACACTCGCGGAGTCGGCACGTCAAATTTCGGCTCTGCCTTCGGACTCCTGGGTCTCGCTTTTCACCTCCTACTGGAGCCAAGCGGGCCGCTACGACCAGCAAGTCGGCGCCTTCGCGCAATTCTTCCCGCGCGCATTCCTCCAGCCCTACGCGGAGCTCCTCGCTGCACAAACACGGAAACCTCCGCTCGCGACGACGCCGAGCGTTTGTCCGCTGTGCGGCGCAAGGCCACTCCTCGGCGTGCTGCGCCCGGAAGGCGACGGCGGCAAACGGTTTCTGCTTTGCTCGTTTTGCTTGCATGAATGGGATTTTCGCCGGATTCTCTGCCCGACTTGCGGTGAGGAACAAGAAAGCAAATTGCCCGTGTACGTCGCCGAGCAATTCCCGCACATCCGCGTGGAAACCTGCGACGCCTGCAAGTTTTATCTGCGCACGATTGATCTCACCAAGGACGGCAATGCCGTGCCGCTCGTCGATGATCTCGCCGCGATTCCTCTCACGCTCTGGGCTCATGAGCATGGCTACTCGCGTCCCCAGCCGAATCTTCTAGGCACTTAGAAGGGACTAACGAGAAAAACTTTGCTTACAAGCGCGTCCTAGTTGTGTGGCCGAGGAGCTTCTTGTGGGGAGCTTGCGGAACCGGCGCCAGAATTCGGTTTGGCTTGAAAGTTCTCTCGCTTAAGACGTTTGTCGCCGTTTACATAAGCGGTGAATTCAGCCCCTTGGGAGAACTCGACGTCTTTCCCGAACATCAAAGGAAAAATCGCCCCGGCCGTGGAGCTGGAACCTTTGCCTTCCCTGACGGAGCGCAGATCAGCCTTCTCGTCGTTACTGAGGCGGACGTAGATAATGCTCACGCTGAGCTTTCCGCCACGGCCCATGCGCTTCTTCGGTTCGGCTTCCGTAACAACACCAATGGCCATTGCGCCCTTGCGGACCAAAGAAAAACCATCGACGACCACCTCATCCAAAACCTCAAAGTCCGCCTGGTCTCCGACCTTGGCGCTTGCAGAGGAGATGGTCCTGCCTAGTTTCACGTGGATCGGCGTGCCATCGCGCAAAGTGAGGGTCTGCGCGGGTACGGAAGCGCCCGGAGTTGCTTCTTTGGAGGTCCCGTGCTCCTCGCGTGGATCGTATGAAATTACGGGCCCCTTGGATTCCGGCTGAGGCGGTTTCGCGGCTGGTTTTCCCTTCAGGAGTAGCATGCCGGCAACCGGAACGAAACCTGTTTCTCCTTTGTCCGTCCGGACACTGAAATAGTTGTCGGAGCGGCTGATGATTTGTACTTGCTCGCCACACTGAAGCGTGGAGCGCACTTCGAGAGTGATCATGGAGCTATAGAGATAGACGTAGTCACCCGCGCGCGCGCACTCGACTTGCCCCCAACTCTGCGCCACGCAGATGGCTGGCGAGAAGAGGCAAAAGATTAGAATGGGAGACTTGGGGATCCATTTCATGATCCACTTGAGGGTCCCAAAGGTTGAAAGTGTCACCTTCTTATCCCAGCGTAAGATGCGTCCGCAGGCAACAAATAGAACCCAGGCAT
This sequence comes from Candidatus Acidiferrum sp., assembly GCA_035544995.1. Taxonomy (GTDB): domain Bacteria; phylum Acidobacteriota; class Terriglobia; order Acidiferrales; family UBA7541; genus Acidiferrum. The sequence continues at coordinate 100,228 of DASZZI010000088.1, read as the reverse complement.
TGTGCACAAAGAGATATCGCTAGCGGCAGCCATGCTTAGACTGTGACCGGAGAGCCTACGTTTCGCCAACCTTATTCGAAGCCCCCGAAGGAGTCGACGAAATAAAAATCGCTCTCCAGGCAAAGGTATCGCGTTGCTTGGTGATGCTATCGATGAGCACGAGTACATTGGCTATGGAACGGTGGACTACGGCGGATTGTTACATCCTTTGGAGGACAGCCTAAGTCTTGCAATAGACCGTAGCTTTGCGGCAAGCTAGCCGCGCCTTTGAGGTGCCACTATGCGCAGACTACTTCTTGCACTCTTCGCCGGCTGCTTGCTGGGGAGCGTCACTCCGTCTCAGTCTAACTCGCCCGCCGCCGCTACGCTGACCGTCATTCGCGCCGGTTCGCTCATCGACGGCACAAGCGACGCTCCGCGCAAAAATCAGCTCATTTTTGTGCGTGGAAAACGCATCGAGAAAATTGCCGATGCTTCCGCCGCCATTCCGGCTGGCGCGACGATCATCGATCTTTCCTCCTCGACGGTGCTTCCCGGGCTAATCGATTCCCACACGCACATTTTTCTCTGGGGCGAAGACCCCGCCAAGGGCGGCTACGACGCGAATATTCTGAGCGCAGGCATCGCCCTGCGCGCCGCGCGCGCTACGTTCGCGGTTCGCCGCGCTCTGGAGCAGGGATTCACAACGCTCCGTGACGTCGAGACCGAAGGCGCGGGCTACGGCGACGTCGAAATCAAAGAGGCCATCGCCGAAGGAACCATCCCTGGGCCGCGGCTCTTCGTTGTGACTCGCGCGATTTCCTCAACCGGCGGTTACAACCTCGAAGGCTACGCGCCCGAACTGGTCATGCCCAAGGGCGCGCAAATCATCGACGGCCCGGTGGAAGCGCGGAAGGCCGCGCGCGAGCAGCTCGATCACGGTGCGGACTGGATCAAGGTGTACATGACGCACCGTTCGTGGGTTGATAAGCAGGGCAATCTCGTTTCGCAGCCGACCCTTACCATCGAAGAGCTGAGAGCGATCGTGGATGAAGCGCATGGGTGGGGAAAAAAAGTTGCTTGCCATGCCTACAACGGAATCGGGATGCAACGCGCGCTGGATGGCGGCTGCGACTCGATCGAGCACGGCCTCGAAATCACCGACGGCCAGATGGCTCAAATGGCGCGGCAAGGCACCTGGTATTGCCCCACGCTCTCCCCGTATTACGATGACTGGGCGCCGGCCGACACGCCAGATGGGAAACGCGACCGTGCCCGCGCGGCGGTGCATGAGATAACGTTCCGTAAGGCGTTGCAGGCCCATCTGAAAATTGTATACGGCACGGACATGGGCGGAATCCCTTGGACGGAGCCCCTGGCGCAGGAATTTCGCCGCCTTGTTGGACTGGGGATGTCGCCGATGGATGCGATTCAGTCCGCGACGTCGCGCGCAGCGGATATGCTCGAAATGAAGGGCGAAATCGGAGTGATTGCGCCCGGCGCCTTTGCCGATATCGTCGCCGTGAAGGGTGATCCACTGAAAGATGTCACTGAACTCGAGCATGTGCGCTTCGTCATGCACGACGGTTCGATCTTCAAGAACGAATTTGCAAAATAAGGAGGGCCGCACCTCGCGGCCCGCCACACCACAATCTATTTCCCATCCATCCGCAATCGTGGCGATCTTTCAAGCTTCGACTCGCACACCCTTCCAAAACGCGATTCTGCCTCTGATTTCTTCCGCCGCGGACTTGGGCTCGGCGTAATACCACGCCGCATTGTCGTTGCGCAGGCCGTTCACTTCGATGTGGTAATAATTTGCTGTTCCCTTCCACGGACAAACGGAGGTGTGGTTGCTCGGCTTTAAATATTCTTTCTTCACCGCTTCCGCCGGAAAATACTGATTTCCTTCCACGACTACACAAGCATCGCTATCCGCTATGACCTTGCCGCCCCAAATCGCCTTCGGCATGGCAACTCCCCCTGTGCTGCTAATTTCTGTTGGACAGGATACAGGAAACACGACGAACTCTGCTAGAATCGAGCGCGTTCGAACGGAGGATCAACAATGGCCGAACAAAATTTTTCAAACCACGGGAGGTTTTTCCCGCCGTTTCACTTTTTTGTACTGCCGGTGCTCCTGATTAACTTCTTCTGGTCGTTGTACCGCTGGAAAACGTCCGGGTATTCAGTGGACGGATTTGAATATGTGGTTGTCGCGGCGGCGTTGGCCGTCGGGTTTGTCAGCGCGCGGCTCATGGCGCTGAGCGTGCAGGACCGGGTGATCCGGTTGGAAGAACAGCTTCGTTACCAGCGCCTGCTACCCGCGGACCTCAAGCCGCGCATCGGGGAGTTCACCGTGAGCCAGTTCGTTTCGCTGCGGTTTGCCGGCGATGCGGAACTTCCGGCGCTCGCGCGAAAAGTGCTGGACGAAAAGCTAAACCAGCGCAAAGCCATCAAGCAGCTTGTGAAGAATTGGAAACCGGACTACCTGCGCGCGTAGTTACTTTCCGCGGACAAGGGATTGCTCTTCAGTTAGCGAGGAAAGCGGCGTCCAGCGAAACGCTTTCTCCGTCCGGATTGGTGATAACGATCTGCTGCGTGCCTGGACTGAGCGTGGGAGCAACAACCGTGACAGTGTTCATGTCCTGGACACTCGCCGCGGCCGCTTTTCCGCCAATCGTAACTTTGATACCGCTCTGAAAACCGCTGCCGCGAATTGTGATCGTCGTGCCACCGGCTGCAGGTCCCGACCCCGGCGTGACGCTGCCGATACCGAGCGGAACGTTCGCGAGTTGCACGGTCGTGAGTCCGGATGTGGTTAGCGCAAAGAGCCTCTGCCCATTTTCATCCACTGCGAGAAAGCCGCCATGCAAGCCATCGATATCGCTTGAGAGCATCGCGAGGGGTTCCGGCAGAAAAATCCGGAGCCGCAGTTGCCCGCTGTGCGCATCGACAATGTCCACACCACCCTGAATTCCCGTTGCAGGAGGAGCAGCCGGGGCGGGACCCGTCAAGAACGGTTGATACACAAGCGCCCCGCTTGGATGCAAAGCAATGCCGGGCACCGCAACGCGGCCAGGAATCTGCTCGAGTTCGGCCATCGCCGGTGTTCCGGCCAGCGTGAGGTTCACGCCACGAATCTCCGTAGTGCCATTGGCACGCATCGCAAACATCGTGCCATCCGCGGCCGCGGCCAAATCGGCCGACGCATCCTGCGCCAGCAGTGTTGTAAATTGATTCGGAGTGGCTGCGTCCCACACACCTATCGGGCCTCCCGGAGCGTTGGTAAACGCAAAATAGACGTGATCGCCACTGCCGTTTGCTTGAAGAAGCGGCGCTCCGGTCAGGGAAGTAACCTGCGGCTGCGGAGCCGGCAATTGTATTGTGGGAGGGTTCGCCGTAAGGTTCAATTGTCCAAGGCAAGGGTTGCAGGTTCCCGATCCGCCTCCCTCACCGCTCAAACCGACGAACACCGTCTGCGCACTCGTTGCCGCCACGCGCGCCGGACCCGAATTCAAAAATCCTGCCACGCCACCCACAAACACCTTTGTGCCGCTTCCCGAACCGCCTGGTGAGTGCGTATCCGGGTTGAGAAGATACACGTTCTGCGCGCCAAAATCGGCAACTGCGAGCTGCGAGCCATCTGGGGTCAGGGAAAGTCCGCGAATCGCGGCGTTCGGCGGTGGTCCGCCGAGGGGGAGAAGCCCGCTGGGCCCGAATAGCTGGGTGGGCGGGAAGAGCCATTGCCCCATCCTGAGATCAAATACATCCACATGATCCGTGCTGCTCAAATACACCCGCTGCCGGGCCTTGTCGTATAGCAAGAACTTGTAGAGCGCGAGCTTCGAGAATACCTGCACGCTGTTCAAGTATTGAAATGACTTTGCCAGCGTGCTCGTCCCCGCAGGCGAAGTCACTGTGACATCCGCCTTCCCCGGTGTGCCCGAAGGGGCCTGCAGGGTGATGCGCTCGAGCGAAAATGGATAGGTTGCGTCGAGTCCAAGAGATGCTGCGAGGGTTGCGACATTTTCCACTTTTTGAACCATCGCATTCGCACCACCGATATTCACGGTAATCCTGCCTGCGCTGCTCCCGAAGCCGTAGCCGTATATCTGTACGGTGTCCCCGCCACCCTTCCTTCCCGCGTTGGGCAAAATCTCCAAAATCTGCGCACCGTAACTGAACGCATCCGGCGCAATCGCCAGCCATCCGCTCGGAAAGTAAGCCGTAAGATTTACCGCACCGTTTACGACGCTCGGCGGAGAGGCCGTCTGTATCTGCGACGTACCTGTCACGCTGGCCGTCGTGGCATTTTGCGTCCCAAATCTCACCTGTGCCGTCGCTTCAAAGTTCTGCCCGCCCAGCACAGCCGGCGTTCCTCCCACAATTGTTCCTTCCGAAGGCTGTGCGCTTGGCGCAGCGGCAAATACGGGCGCCACGGCGGGTAGAGTCCCAGGCTTCGACGCATCAATGAAGCTGACGCCGCGGTTCGCCACGCCAAACAACAACTGCGTTTCATCGCCTTCTTCGATCTCGGAACGTCCCCCCTGGATCGAGGCATCCGGGACTTGTCCGATGACGTGCAGATCGTGGCCATCAAGCACGGTGATCAACGGAGGCCCGCCGGCGTTTTCGCTGACGTACAAAAACTTCCCGTCGCGCGAAAACGCCATGCCGTGCACGCTCGTCGTAGCGCGCAAGGTTACTTGAGTGAGTGCGGCGTCGAGGAGAAGAATTTGCGTGTTTCCGTTCAGCGTAAAGACAACGGCAAAACGGCTGCCATCGGTATTGGCCGTGACCAGTGAAATTGTTCCACTCCCCAGCGTCTGCGGCGCCGTCACCACGTTCCCGTTTGCGTCAAAAACGCCAATCTCGCCGCTCGTGTCGTTGGCCGCCACCAGTATCTTCGTGAGGTCGCCCGTGCGCGCCATCGCGCCTACCCCATTTTGGAAAAGCGACGGCGCAGCGGAAGTCAAATTCGTCAGCGCATTAGCTACGGGATCCCAGAGCGCCAGTAGTGCTTCCGAAAAATTCGGCTGCCGCAACCGCACGGCCTCCTTTCCATTGGAAAGTGCCAGGACCTCGATGGGCCGGTCGAAAATCACGTTAGGAATCGGTGAAGTCCCCGCAATCTCGTAGCGGCTTCTGATCTGCAATGAGGGCGTATCAATCGCCACAATCTCCTCAAGCGAAGTTCCCACCCATACGGTGCTTCCGTCGGCGGAAAGATCCGCGCTGCTCGCACCCGGAACGCTGATTTGCGCCGCTTGCGTTTGGTCCGCCGTGGAAAAAACTTCCACACGATTCCTGGCGCGATTGGTCACAAATAGATGCTTGTTCACGGGATCGTAAGCGATGCGCCGATGCCGCGGCTCGCCCGGCGGGTCGTCCCGCATGGGGACGGAATCGGTCCTCATGTAAGTGCTCCGCGGAAGTCCTGAAAAAAGACCGTTCTGCACCACCAGCGCGAGGTTAGCGGAATGCGAGAGCGCATTGCTGATGCCATGCACGGTGACATTGAAATTCCCCGTGGGTGCGTTGGCCGTCGCTCCCAAGACTACTGGCACGCTGGTATTTACTGCCACTTGGAAAGGACTCGCGGGATTCGACAGCAGACCGCCCGGCAAGCCTCCAAGCGTCATCTGCACCACACCGCTGAAGCCATTCTGTCCATTCACCGAGATGCTGCGTGCGGAAGTTGTCGCTCCTTGCATGACAGTGATCGAACTCGACGAAAGAACTATGGAGAAATCTTGGGCAGGGACAGGAGGAGGCGTTAGTGGCAGGGACGAAGTTCCAGAAGATGCTCCATGCCCGCAGCCGGCGCATGCAGCCAGCATTATGCCAAGGACTGAATTCGGGACGCCCAGTTGTAACTGTCCCACGGAGTGCCCCCGCGTACATTCCGCGCCGCTGGCGGGGACGAGCCTGTCGCTTACACAGGCTAGTAGAGGTCAGCGCGCGTGCCCTGAGAGGATCGCTGCGCCAAACTCTACCGATAATCAGGTACTTGTCAAGTTGAGAAATATAAAAAGCGGGTGGTTGATGGCGGAACAAGAAAACAGAAGGACGGCGCGAACCGCATGTGCGCGCCGTCCTTCGAGAAAGTGTCGCTGCGACCCGCGCTAAACTAAATGGTCTTGGTCGCCGAGGCGCCCACCGAAGTAGACGTCGTTTTTGCGAAAGCGCTATGCGCGCTTTCTTTCTCTGGGCTCTTGTCGATTTCAATCGAGCCTTTGAAGTACGCGCCGTCTTCGATGGAGATCCGTGAGGTGGTCAGGTCGCCGATCACGGATCCATCCTTCTTGATCTCGATCCTGTCCTTCGCGCGAAGATTGCCCTTCACCGTGCCATACACCACCACTTCGCGGGCAATGATGTCGGCCGTAACTTTCGCGGTGGCTCCGACGGTCAGCTTCCGCTCGTCGAGCTGGACCAGTCCTTCGACCGTACCATCGATGAGCAGATCTTCGTTGCCGGAGATCTCGCCTTTCACGTGCAGGCTGGCCCCGAGCCGCGCCGTCGCGCGGTCCGCGGTCGCGCCCAATGGACGCATTGCATCTGTACTCATTGCGGTTGTTCCCTCCCAGGTCGCCGGAGCATGCTTCGGCGTTTGATTCGTTCCTAAATTTTTTGCTTCCGTTTGCGCGGTTTGCGGCGTTTCCGGTTTCTTATTGCTCCACATTATGCCTCTCCAGGGGACAGCACCACCCAGGCGATTTCTTGCCGGGGTATTGCAAACTTTAGACCCCGGAATCGTCCACGGCAAACGAAGTATACTCCCTTCGTTCCTGACAGTTACTAGACTTTAGGCCAGTGTCCGTCTTTCCCCTCTTGCTGCGCCGATGATGGAGAATCGCCGGATTGCGCGTCATTGTTCGCCTACAGTTCGCGGAAAGGCTCATTAGCACAGCCGGAACCCGTCCCGCACTTCGCGGGAGCCTGTGCGCGTCGCATGGCGGCACCGCCGAATCAGCCAATTGCGGACAAGCGGTGGACCCTGGCTGTTTTCAAGCCGAGTTCTTCCGCAGCCCTCTAAGCCGTGGGCTTCTCCGGTACCGGCTGGGTCGCAAGAAAATCTTCGCGAAAGCGCACCGTATAAGAATTGAGCAATTCTTGAATGCGTTCGGGTTTCGTTGCTTTCAGCACGAAGCCCGCGTGATGATATTTCGCCACGCGATAAACAATTTCCGGATCGTTGTATGCGGACGTATCCGGTTGCTCCTGTCGCGCCAATGACAAGATCACGCCCGCGTAATCGTTCCGGACTTGCGGCAATTGATAGCTCTCTTTACCTGCTCCGGCCTCCAGCCGCGCCCACTCTCTCCAAAGATTAATTCCCGACGCTGCTTCGATCACTTCCGCAATATAAGCGCCCCCCACGCGCGCCGCCACCTCAATGAAGTAAAACTTCCCGTCGGCGTGCGCCTTCAAGAATTCCGCGTGGGTGACCCCGCGGACCAGACTCAACCCTTTGAGCAGCTTCAGGTTGATCTCGAAAAGATTCTTCGCGTCGGCAGATTCGCGTGGAAGCGTCCGCGTTGTGAACACACCTCCGTGATGCGAGACATCAAGCGGTGGCGAGCCGTAGGAGTGCGCCTCGGCGAACACAAGCTCCCGTTCGGACACCACGCTGTCCACGTGGTAAACGCTCCCAGGCACGAACTGCTCCAGCAAATAAAAGGATTGTTGATCGCCAAGCTTATCGAGCCACGGCCAGAGCTCGGCCGCTTCGTGAATCTTTTTCATCCCGATGCCCGAGGCTTGCGAACGCGGCTTCAGCAGCCAAGGTCCCGGCACGCGCTCCATGAACTCGCGCAAATTATCGTAGTTGAGCACATGCACGAATTCCGGCACCAGGATCCCGGTTTCCCTGGCCCCGCCGCGCATGGCCAGCTTGTCCCGGAAATAACGCACCGTCGTCAAGCCCATCCCGGGGAGGCGCAGATGCTCGCGCAGGGCTGAAACGTTTTCCATATCAAATTCATCCAGTGCGACGATGTGGTCGATCGGGCGCGACCTGGCCATGTAACTCACCGTATAGATCAGGTGCTGCAAGAGCAGATCTTCCGGCATCGTGAAAATCTCGTCGATGCACTCCTTCGGCCAGTTCGCGTTGCGCAGCTTCTCCACGGTAAGCAGCAGCACGCCGCAGCCCATCGCTTTGCACGTGCGAAGGAACTCCTGCCCTTTTTCGTAGGAGCTGACACACAGGATGGTAAGAGGTCGGGCGGCGCTCATTCGGATCTTCCCCGCCTCTTCTCGTCATTCCGGGCGAAGCGCGCATTTTGCGCCCCGGATGCCTCTGCGGGGCGAGGAATCTCTCTTTCTTCGGAGGCTTGTGACGCGGATTATACCGTGCTCTCGCCCGGCGGAAATAAAAATTGCAAAAACGGCCCGACGCGCTGCGACCACGCCGCTTCGTTGTGTTCTGCGCCTTGGACGCGCTCGTAATGCAGGTCCTGCTCCAATTGCCAGCCTTTTTGCACCAGCACATCGCGAAAGTGTTCCACGTCCTGAACGATGCGCGGCCCTTCGCGCGTGCCGACGTCCAACCAGATGCGGGGCCGCGGATGCACTCGTGCCGCCTCGGCAAATCGCGTGATTACCCGCTGGTTCCACCACACCGACGGCGATAGCGCCGCCAGTTTTCCGAAAATTTGCGGCATCTTCAATCCCACATACAGCGACACCAGCCCCCCGAGAGATGACCCGCCCATTCCCGTGAAAGCTGGCCCCGAGAGTGTGCGGTATTCCCCTTGCATGAAGGGCATCACTTCTTCCACTAGGAATTTCGCGAATCGATTGGCGCGCCCGCCGCCTAGCCGGGGCACTCGCGTGGGCGTGTATTCGCGCACTCGCCCCTTTCCGGCGTTGTAGATGCCGACGATGATCAGCGGCTGCACAGCGCCGCTGCCGATGAAATAATCCGCGGTCTGCCCGGCGTGCCAGTCCATGCCCGGAATAAAGGAAGTCGCCCCATCAAAAAGGTTCTGCCCGTCATGCAGGTATAGCACGGGAAAACGGCGTGCGGGCTGTTTCTCGTAACCGGGCGGCAAATAAACGATGAGGTCGCGCTGATTTCTCAAAAAGCGCGAGCGAAATCCTTGATGTTTGCGAAGATTCGGACTACTCACGGCGCGATCGTCACCAGCAGATCTTTCTCGTCGCCGCCGTCGAAGCCTCGTCGGCAGCGATAAGTTCGCGATCGATTCCCTTGCCCACTCCACGACTCGCACCATTCACCACGGCGACTCGATCATTCAAATTAGATATGGTAATTCTTCGGTCTTTCCGAGCCATCGAGAAAAAAAGTTAACCGTCGGTATGAGATGACAACGCTAGTTGGTAGAGCGCCGCAAGTGCGAGTTCCTAATCGCTGTTAATACTTCCGCAGAACCCCAATCACACGCCCCTGAATCTTCACGTCATTGGCCGCGACGAAGATCGGCGCCATCTCGGAATTCGCGGGCTGCAAGCGAACCTTTCCGGCTCCCTCGCGGTAGAAGCGCTTCAGCGTCGCCTCTTCCCCGCCGACCAGCGCGACAACGATGTCGCCTGCGTTTGCCACTTGTGTCTGCTCGCAGACCACATAATCTCCATCCATGATGTGGTCTTCGATCATCGAGCTGCCCTTCACCTGCAGCACGAAGGAATTTCCTCCGCGCGCGAAGTCGCCCAGCGAAATCGTCTCTCGTTCTTCCACCGCTTCGAGCGGCTGGCCCGCCGCGATGCGCCCGACCAGCGGCAGCTCTTGCACCTTGCGGTCCAGCACTTGTTCTTTTACCGGCCTCGGCAATTGCAAAATCTCGATCGAGCGGCTTTGGTTGTAGCCGCGGCGAATAAATCCTTTTTTCTCCAGCGTGGTGATGTGCTTGTGCACTGTCGCCAGTGACGTCAGCTTCAATCCCTTGCCGATCTCTTCGAAGCTCGGCGCGTACCCGTGCTTGGTCTCAAATGCCACCAGGTAATCCAGTACTTCCTTCTGTCGTTTGGTCAGAGTCATCGGGGGGACCTCCGCTTTTCTCGTTTGCCGGGCGCCTCGCGCCGCAGGACTTCACTGTCCCTAACTTAGGCGAAAAGAAAGCGAACGTCAAGTCCTTTGCTCGCGATGCGTGCCTCACGCTGCCCTATTTTTCGTCCCGGCCTGCTGCTCGTCCGATGAGGTTCTGGTTGTTTCACCTAACGCATTCATTTCTTCAAGCGTCTTTTCTAGAACGACACATTGCCGCGCGGCGGACTCTCTCCCCGCCGCGCGCGGGCCAGTGTGGTATTCTTTTCGTGTAGGCTCACGGCGCTACGCTTCAAAGTTCATTCTTTTCAACGCGCCGCCTGATTGGATTGGGTGAGCCGCACTCCTCTGGCAGAAGCCGTTGAGGAGTTCCGTTTGCGCCGGGGATGACCCAGACATAGTCGGGTCAACGGCGGGGTAAAGCATCATCATGTCGACCATCACGGAAGTTCCACTGCCGAAACACAAGCGCGAGGTCATCGACCAGGCGGTCATCCGCTTTGCCGGCGACTCCGGCGACGGCATGCAGATCACCGGCAGCCAGTTCACCAACACCGTCGCGCTCTACGGCAACGATATCGCCACGTTCCCGGACTTCCCGGCTGAGATTCGCGCCCCTGCCGGCACGCTCCCTGGCGTCAGCGGTTATCAGCTCCACTTCGCTTCCAACGATGTCTATACGCCCGGCGACGCCGTCGACGTTCTCATTGCCATGAATCCCGCGGCGCTGAAGATGAACGTCGCCGATTTGAAAGCCAACGGCATCCTCATCGTCAATAACGACAGCTTCAAGGAAAACGACCTGCGTAAGGCGCAGATGACCAGCAACCCCCTCGAAGATCATTCGCTTGACAAGTTCCGCCTCTTCTCCGTCGAGCTTGAGCGCCTCACCCGCACCGCTCTCCAGCATCTGGGCCTCGACGCCAAGTCCGTGGACCGCTGCAAAAACTTTTTCGCTCTCGGCATGTGCTATTGGCTTTACAACCGCTCCATGGACCCTACCGTCCGCTGGATCGAAACCAAATTCACGAACAAGCCGCTCCTCGTCGAAGCCAACAAGCTGGCGATGAAGGCCGGCTACTCCTACTGCGAAGCTACCGAAGCCTTCCAAATCAGTTACGAAATCCCGCCCGCCAAGCTCGCGCCCGGTTTTTATCGCAACCTCAGCGGCAACCAGGCGCTCGCGCTCGGCTTCGTCACCGCCTCGCAAAAATCCGGCCTACGCCTATTCCAGGGCAGCTATCCCATCACCCCTGCCTCGGACATTCTTCACGAGTTGTCCCAATACAAAGATTTCGGCGTGATGACTTTTCAGGCCGAAGACGAGATCGCCGCCATCACCAGCGCCATCGGCGCAGCCTACGCCGGCGCGCTCGCCATCACTTCCACGTCCGGCCCCGGCATGGCCCTCAAGACCGAAGCTCTCGGCCTCGCCGTCGCCATCGAAATTCCGCTGGTCATTTGCAACATCCAGCGCGGCGGCCCGTCCACCGGTCTCCCGACAAAAACCGAGCAAGCCGATTTGCTCCAGGCGCTCTTTGGCCGTAACTCCGAAGCTCCCATCCCGGTTATCGCCCCCGCGACGCCCAGCGATTGCTTCTGGGCCGCGCTCGAAGCCAGCCGCATCGCCATCAAATACATGGTGCCGGTCATCATTCTTTCCGATGGCTACCTCGCCAATGGCGCCGAGCCCTGGCGGATTCCCGACGTCAGTAAGATCCCGGAAATCCCCGTGCACTTCGCGACGGAAGCCAACTCCCCGAACGGCTTCCTGCCGTACAAGCGCGATCCGCAAACCCTCGCGCGTCCCTGGGCCGTTCCCGGTACGCCCGGTCTCGAGCACCGCATCGGCGGCCTCGAAAAACAGGACATTACCGGCAACATCAACTACGAGCCGCTCAACCACGAAAACATGGTGCGCATCCGCGCCGCGAAAGTCGCGGCCATCGTGCAGGACATCCCGGATGTGGTTCCCGCTGGCGACGCCGAAGGCGATCTGCTCATCGTCGCGTGGGGCTCGACACACGGCGCCATCACCGCTGCGTTGAATGCGCAGCGCGCCTACGGCCGCAAGATCGGCCACGTTCACCTGCGCCATCTCAATCCGCTGCCCGCGAATCTCGGCGAAGTCCTCACGCGCTACAAAAAAGTGCTCGTGCCTGAACTCAACATGGGCCAGCTTCTCTGGGTTTTGCGCGCGAAGTATCTGGTGGACGCCGTCGGCCTCAACAAGATTCAAGGCCGCCCCTTCAAGCAAGCCGAGCTGGAGCAAAAAATCGAGGAATTGCTCGGGGTTTAGTAGCACTGAGTTCAGTCTGTGCACTTTCGCAACAAGACTCTTGACCACACAGGCTAAAGCCTGTGTTACTGGGAAAAAGATTCAGGAGCATCGAAAATGAGCACCGCAATACTGCCGCCAATCACGCCTCTCACAAAAAAAGATTTCCAGACTGACCAGGAAGTCCGCTGGTGCCCCGGCTGCGGCGACTACGCCATTCTCTCCGCCGTGCAATCCGTCTTTCCCGAGCTTGGCATCAAGCGCGAAAATTTCGTGGTCGTCTCCGGCATCGGCTGCTCCAGCCGCTTCCCGTATTACATGAATACTTTCGGCTTCCACACCATCCATGGCCGCGCGCCCGCCGTCGCCACCGGCATAAAAGCCATTCGCCCAGACCTGGAAGTCTGGGTCGCCACCGGTGACGGTGACGCTCTCTCCATCGGCGGCAATCACACCATCCACATGCTCCGCCGCAACGTCGGCCTCAAAGTTCTTCTGTTCAACAACCGCATCTACGGCCTCACCAAGGGGCAGTATTCCCCCACGTCCGAGTTCAACAAGAAAACGAAGTCCACTCCCTTCGGTTCCGTCGATCGCCCCTTCAACCCCATTTCTCTGGCCATCGGCGCGGAAGCCACCTTCGTCGCGCGCAGCGTCGACGTCTTCCAGGCGCATCTGAAAGACACGCTCAAACAGGCCGCCGCGCACAAAGGCTCCGCCTTCGTCGAAATTCTCCAGAACTGCAACATCTTCAACGACGGCGCATGGTTCTCTCTCACCGAGCGCGACGCCCGCAGTGAACACGTCATGCAGCTCGAGCACGGCAAGCCGCTCGTCTTCGGCAAGAACCGCGACAAAGGCATCCGCCGCAAGACCGACGGCGACATTGAGGTCGTCCCGCTCGGCAACGGCATCGCCGAATCCGACCTTGTCGTCCACGACGCGCACCACCCGCGCCCGTCCTACGCGTTCTTGCTCTCGCACATGGAGCATCGCCCCGGCTTCCCCACTCCCATCGGCGTTCTCCGCGCGTGGGACGACCTCCCGCGCTACGAAGACGTCATGAACCAGCAAATAAAGGACGTCATTGCCAAGCGCGGCCCCGGCGATCTCGCCAAACTCCTTCGCGCTGGCGACACCTGGGAGGTTCGTTAGTTTCCCCGCAAAGCGGAGAGCCCGAATATCTGCGGATCCCCCGCTTCTTCCGCATTTTCAGCAGTTTGGCTTCCTTCCTTTTCCGCCGCCCAACCTTAGCGACCCTATGCTTGGAGCCTTTCGTTGCCGGGTGTATACTCCGCCCAGTCTCGCCAAAGTGGAATGCAGTTAAATGTCGGATTCCGCCACCGCACCGGGTCAGATGTCGGAGCCTCCCGCCAACGAAGCGCGTCTCGAATCGTGGGGCGAGATTGCCTCGTATCTGCGCCGGGACGTCCGCACCGTTCAGCGTTGGGAGAGATATCACGGACTCCCGGTGAGACGTTTGCAGGTCGGAAAGCTCGCCACTGTCTATGCCTATCGATCCGAATTGGACAAATGGTTTCTCGAGCGCCAGCCCAAGCCTGAAAACGATGATCCTCAGGTGGACTCCCCTCCCGACGCCTCCGATGACAACGAAGACTCCAGCGGCGTTAGTTTCCTCAAATCATTTGGTCTCCGCAATGGACTTCTCGCTGGATTGATTTTGCTCGTCCTTGGTGGCGGCATTTATTTCCTTCTGGTCAATAAATCCCATTTGCCCGGCCGGATGCCTGATAAGACTCGCCTTTTTGTCCGCCCTTTCGCGAATCATAGCGGCGATTCTAAGCAAGATGAATTCACCGAGGGACTCACCGACGAGATCAACACGCAACTTGGACGCCTCGCCCCGCTTCGCCTTGGTGTTATTGCCCCCACATCTTCGAAAATCCTGGCCTCGAAATCCATCGACGAGCTCCGCCGCGATCTAAATGTCCAGTACGTCCTCGAAGGCAGCGTCCGTCGCGGGCTGAATCAAGTTCGCATCGACGTCACGCTGATTTCCGCGAGCGATCAAACACCGGTTTGGGCCGATTCCTTCACCAATGACCTCAACGATATCCTCCAGGCCCAGGACGAAGTTGCCGCCGCCGTCGCGAAGAAGATTCTCGTCACCATTCCATCGCCTTTCGCTGAAGCCGCTAATGCTGCGTCTCGCGTAACTTCAAAACAAATTGATCCCGAAGCCTACGAAGCTTACCTGGCGGGCCGCCGTTTTTGGGCCAATCGCGATCTCCGCCGCAGCATTGACGCTTACCAGAAAGCGCTCGAGAAAAACCCTGACTACGTTCCTGCCCGTTCAGGCCTCGCCAGCGCCTACTTAATTCTTGGCGAGGCTCCTAACGATGGCATGCCTCCAGCCGAGTCCGCGCCGAGAGCCCGAGAAGAAGCCCGCCGCGCTTTGTCTTCCGATCCTGCCAACGTGGAAGCTCACTGCGTTCTTGCCAACATCGCCCTGAGCTACGATTGGGATTACGCTGCTGCCGAGCGCGGTTATAAAAGGGCCCTGTCCTTGGAACCCAACAACCCCACGGCTCACCAGTGGTACGCGGAATATTTGATTGTTCGGAACCGCATCCCCGAAGCGCAGGAAGAAGCCAAGGTCGCTCTGGATCTAGACCCCGTCTCCCCCATCTTCTACACCGCTCGCGCGGAAGCTTTTTACTACGCCCGCGACTTTGATGCCGCGCTCTCTCAAGCGCAGCGCACCCTTGAGCAATATCCCAATTTCTTGGTCGCCCGGCTCTGGCTCGGCTTCGCTTATCGCGAGAAAAAATTATACGCTCATGCAATTGAGCAGTTTGACCTCGCGCGCCAGCAAACCGGCAATAATCCTGCCATGTTAATGGCTTACGGTCATGCTCTTGCCGTCTCCGGCGATAAAGCCGAGGCGAGAAAGGTCCTCTCCGAACTTGCACACCTTGCCAAATCGCGATACGTTCCCGCGATTTATTTCGCAAGCATTTATGCCGGGCTCGGGGAAAAGGACCAGGCCTTCGCTTGGCTCGATAAGAGCTTTCGCGAGCGCAACGACCGCCTCGTTTACCTTGCCGTCGAGCCTATTGCCGACCCGCTCCGTTCCGATCCGCGTTTTCGCGACCTGATGAATCGCCTTCATTTGCCCTAAAGCGGGCCAAGCTCAAAGATTTTTTTCCTCCTCTCCCACTCTTTCCTGGGCGAAATTGTCTACAGATAGACACACCTCCCACCCCTCCGCCCCATCACTCCCGCTCAAAGTGCCTTACCAGGTGCGACATACAGCGGTATTCGACGCCATCTCTCTCGAATCGTCCCTTGTCGCTTGAGTGTCGTCTTCAGGTCCGTGTAGCGTCGCCTCGCCGGGCCAAAATCGGGCAATTTTCGATGGAGAAAATCCGATGCCAAGATTCTATTTGATCCCGCTCGGAATCATGTTTCTAGTCAGCACCACGCTGAACAGTTTCCGCAGGTCGTTGGGCAACATCTTTCGCTTCAGCGGTCGCTAGTTCGCAGCAGGAAGGAGGCACGATCATGTTCGTCGCAATTCTCGGTGTCACCCTGAGGGGGTTGCTCTTCACCATAACCGGCTCCTGTTTCGTCGCGGAATTCTCCGGCTACTGGCTCCATCGCCTGCTGCACAGCGATAAGTTCCCTGCGCTCAGCCGTGGTCATCTCGTCCATCACTTCCTCATCTACGGCCCAAATCAGCCGCTGCGCGCTGAGAAATACAAGGACGCCACGGAGAATCGCATTTCTCTTGGAAACATCGGACTCGAATGGCTTGCTCCATCGGCGCTGATTCTGGCTTTTTCTTGGGGAGTGCTGCTCTGGTTTCACGTTTCGCGCGTTTACCAGATCACCGCGATATCCACCCTCATGCTTTGGCCCATTTTCATGTTCAGTTATTTACACGACCGCATGCATCTGCAGAATTTCTGGATGACGGGGACGCCGTTACTCAAAACCTGGTTCGTGAAGGCACGCCGGCTCCACGACATCCATCATCGCTCGCTGAACGGTCAAGGCCGCATGGACCGCAACTTCGGCATCGGCTTCTTTTTCTTCGACCGCCTCTTTCGCACCATCTGCAATCGCCACCGCCCTTTCAACTGGAAGGGATACTACGCCGCCCTCGAACACTACGGTCTCGAGCAAGGGGAACTTTTGTCGCTGCGAAGTTGCAGTCAGGCCCTATTTCCCAAACACGATTCACAAGCGAAAGCGTAGGCACTTATGTCACAACCGCACAATCGCGATCAAGTTTCGATCTCTTCGCAACGCCGGCAGGCGGGCTTCTTCTCCTATGCCAACAGCCTCTTCGTGCTGCGCCTCGGTATTCAGTTTTTCTTCAGCGGCGGAGAGCTGGAATTGATTCGCTATTGCGCCTGGAAATTCTTCCGCTTCCCATCTCTTACTCATCGCAAAGAACGGTTTTCGCATCGATCCTGGATCCAGCGGACATACCCGTCTGCTTTCACGCGCGAGCCCATCGGTGCAGCCGTGATGGTTCTCCTGGTGGCCCTGGCCATGAGCGGATGTTCCGTCCGGAAATTTGCCATCAACAAACTCGGCGACTCGCTCGCGAATAGCGGTACGACCTTCGCATCGGACAACGACCCTGAATTTGTTGGGCAAGCCATTCCTTTCAGCTTGAAGCTCATCGAAGGCCTGCTGGCTGAAAGCCCTAAACATCGCGGATTGCTGTTCGCCGCGGCCAGCGGCTTTACCCAATACTCCTACGTCTACGTCCAGCATCCTGCCGAGGAAATGGAGAGCCTCGACGTGGAAAAATCCGTTGCCATGGGCGCGCGTGCGCGAAATCTCTACCTGCGTGCGCGCTATTATGGTCTGCGCGGCTTGGAAACGCGCCACCGCGGATTCGCCGATGCCTTGCGCGAAAATCCAAAGACGGCCGTAAGCGCCGCGAAGCCGGCTGACGTTCCGCTCCTCTACTGGACGGCAGTCGCCTGGGGCGCCGCGATCTCTCTTTCGAAAGACCATCCGGAAATCGTGGCCGACCAGCCGCAAGTCGAAGCATTAATCGACCGCGCGCGGGAACTCAACCCCGACTACGACCACGGCGTCATCGACCAATTTCTGATCAGCTACGAACCTGCCCGCCAGGGAGTGCGCGGAGATTTCGCCGTGCGCAGCAAAGAGCACTTCGATCGCGCGGTGCGCCTCTCGGACGGTCAACTTGCCTCGCCGTTTGTCTCCTACGCGGAGACCGTCTCGGTTTCAAAGCAAAACCGCGCGGAATTCGAATCGCTGCTCAACCAGGCTCTCGCCGTTAATCCGGATATCCGCCCGGAGTGGCGGCTCAGCAATCTGATTATGCAGCGTCGTGCGCGCTGGTTGCTTTCGCGGGAAGACGAGTTGTTCCTGGAGAAGGTCGCAGGGAGGGCATCGCAATGAAAGTTCTAAATGTGCCTGGAAAGATCGTTTCCGTTTTGCTGTTATTGACGCTCTTTCGTCTCTTGTCGGCAGCAAATGCCGAAGCGCAAACACGCATTCGTTTAGCTACGTTGCTGCCAACGGGCTCTTCTCAACATCACCTCCTCGAGCAGATGGGCCAAGAATGGCGAACGAAAACGGGCGGAGCCGTAACCCTCACCATTTATGCCGGCGGCACCATGGGCAGCGAAAATGACGTTGTCCGCCGCATGCGCGCGGGCCAACTCCAGGCCGCCACTCTCTCCGTGGGTGGGCTCTCGGAGATCGATCCCGCCGTGGGGGCGATCCAGAAAATTCCTCTGCTCTACCACTCTCTCGACGAAATGGAATACGTGCGCTCTAAGATGCAAGCGGACATGGAGCGCCGCTTGGAGCAGAAGGGCTTCGTGGTGCTCTTCTGGACGGACGCGGGATGGATCCACATTTTTTCTCGGCAGCCGCTGACGCGGCCGGACGAATTCAGGTCCAAGAAAACCAAAGTGTTCGTCACCGCTGACGACGTGAAGGAGATTCAAATTGTTAACAGTCTCGGATTTCAGGCCGTGCCCCTGGAGTGGACCGATGTTCTGGTCAGCCTGCGGACCGGGCTCGTAGATACCGTCCCAGCGACTCCCTTCTTTGCACTCGCCGGCCAGTACGACCTCGTCGCGAAAAATCTGTTGGAATTGAACTACGTTCCGCTCGTTGGGGCCACCGTCATTACAAAAAAAGCTTGGGACCTGCTCACGCCCGATCAGCGCGATGTCCTGCTGAAAGCTGCTGTCGAAACTGGCAATCAGATCCAGATCGA
Organism: Candidatus Acidiferrum sp.; assembly: GCA_035544995.1. Taxonomy (GTDB): domain Bacteria; phylum Acidobacteriota; class Terriglobia; order Acidiferrales; family UBA7541; genus Acidiferrum. The sequence continues at coordinate 81,718 of DASZZI010000088.1, read as the reverse complement.
AAGCCGCTCCGAGAGCAAAGGGGCGATCGAGGCCATGAAAAAGCGCGGGCTGCGCGTCCAGCCCGTGCCGCCTGAACTCGAAAACGAATGGCGTCAATTCGCCGAAAGTGTTTATCCGAAGATGCGCGGCACGATGATTCCTGCTGACGTCTTCGACAAAGCACTGAGCCTGGTGGCCGAATATCGCGCCGCGCAGAAGGGCGGCCGCTGATGAGCGGCGCAATCGCGTCACTCGCCGAATTGCCGGCTGATTTCTTCCGCGAATCCGGCGGATGGGCCAAGCGATTCGCACGTGCGGAGAACTTGCTGATCTCCATTGCACTGGCGGTCATGGTCCTCCTGCCGCTTGCGGAAGCCGGCCTTCGCCGCACCTTTCACGTATCGATCCCTGCTTCCACTTCCATCGTGCAGCACATGGTGCTGGTCGTGGGAATGCTCGGCGGCGCCATTGCCGCGCGTGAACAAAGACTGCTCTCTCTCTCCACTTTTGGAGAGTCGAAGCTTCGTGGCCGCCTGAAAATTATTTCGCAAATCTTTACGAGCGGCGTCTCCGCCGTGATTTCGGGCTTTTTGTGTCTCGCTGCGTATCAGTTTGCGCAAACCGAGCGCGGAGCAGGAAAGATTCTTGCTTATGGGGTGCCGCTCTGGGTTGTGGAGTGGATTCTCCCGCTTGGCTTTGCTGCCATCACCCTCCGCGTCCTGTGGCACACTTCGAAAAATTGGCCCTCGCGGCTGGCAGCGGCCCTCCTGGCCCTTCTGCTTGCGAGTGTGGTCTGGCACTGGGCCGCGCCCGGTCATCATTTCGTCGGCATCTCGTTGAGCGTTTTGTTTCTTGCGTCGCTTCTTGGAGTGCCGGCTTTTGTCACTCTGGGCGGAGCCGCGCTGATTCTTTTCTCCGGCGTGCACCAGCCCATCGCCTCCATCCCCATTGATCATTATGCTTTGGTCACCAATCCCACTCTTCCTACGCTTCCGCTGTTTACCCTGGCGGGTTATTTCCTTGCCGAGGGGGGTGCACCAAGGCGCCTGGTGCGCGTGTTCTACTCACTGTTCGGGCAATTTCGTGGCGGCCCGGCGATCGTCACCGTGCTGGTATGCGCTTTCTTCACCTCGTTTACCGGCGCTTCCGGAGTAACCATTCTCGCTATGGGTGGCCTGCTCATGCCCGTCCTTGCCGACGCCCGCTATAAGGAGAAAGATGCGCTTGGCTTGATGACCGGCGCGGGTTCCCTAGGACTCCTGCTTCCGCCTTGCCTTCCGCTTATCGTCTACGCCATTGTTGCCAAAGTTCCGATTGAGCGGATGTTCCTCGGCGGGATCGTTCCGGCGTTAGTAATGATGACCGCGATATCGATCTGGGGCATCCGTCGAGGTCCAAAGACCGGGGCGTCATCAGTCAAATTCGATTGGAAAGAGACGCGGCAAGCGCTATGGCATGCAAAATGGGAACTCCTGATGCCGGTCATTGCTTGTGTCGCCCTGTTCAGCGGGCTAGCTACTCCGGTTGAAGCCGCTGCGATAACTGCGTTTTACGCGTTCTTGGTCGAGGCGGTTTTTTATCGCGAAATGAATGTTCTACGTGACGTTCCTCGAGTCATGGCCGAATGCGGCCTTCTTATCGGTGGAGTCCTTCTGATCCTCGGCGTTTCCCTCGGATTCACCAACTATCTCGTCGACGCCGAAGTGCCGGCCCACGCCGTCGCATGGACAACCAACACGATTCATTCGCCGTTTCTCTTCCTCTTGCTTCTGAATCTCTTCTTGCTCGTCGTCGGCTGTCTGATGGAAATTTATCCCGCCATCGTAGTCGAGGTTCCGTTGCTTGTTCCGCTCGGCGCGGCTTACGGAATTGACCCCGTGCGTCTGGGGATCATCTTTCTTGCAAATATGGAGCTGGGCTATCTTACGCCGCCGGTCGGATTGAATCTCTTGATGTCTTCGTATCGTTTCCGCAAGCCCGTGCCGGAAGTCTTACGCGCCGTCGTTCCCGTCATCGTGGTGCTCTCGATCGGGGTCCTGCTGATCACCTACATCCCTGCACTGACCACCGCGCTGCCGCGCCTGTTCGGACGGTAAGAATCTGCCGCCGCTAGATTGTAGTGACCTCAATCAAAACGGAAAGCTTCCGCACAATTGGCCGCCCACCTGTTCCTTGCGGACGAGTGAGCTTTGTGCTGGCTCATTCCCCTGTCAATCCTGGACAGCGGCGGGTAGTGGGTCAGTTTCCGGTTAGCCGACTAATAGGTCCACTGACACGCGGGTTGGCTTCGCAAAACCCACGTTCATCAAAAGTCGTTCCGCGGGCGCGATCCCCGGCCAGTAGGCTTAGGTATGTTCAACGCTCTTTTCTTTACGCACCAGGGCTACGTACACCACAAAAGAAACGGTGGAAACCAAAATTGATAAAGGCCACAGCGAAGCCGTGCCTGTGAACATGCCCGGAATCATGTGACCGTGCGCAAGGGCTGCACGGCTGGAGTCGCTGCGAGCGGGCCAAGAGCCGCGCCTACAAGCAGGCTAAGAGGCCACGGCAAACGAGTGATGGAGCGCGCAGAGAAAAACAGTGCAACAGGAAGCCCTACAAACAGCCATCCAAAAAATGAAACGTGAGCATACAGCACGAACATCTGAAGCGCTTGTGGAATCTGTCGCCCAGGTTCTCCCATGTGTGCTGCGAGCAGCGATGCACGATATCGGAGTGCGTTTTGCAGAAGATAAAGAAGCAGAATCGCATTACCCACCAGAAGACCGACAAAGGCGTAAGCCAGCCGCTTTATGAGATTGACTGCAAGCTTGGTGTTCATGCTCTTTGCTTCCGGTCTCTGCCAACATTCAATCTGCGAAATCAGCTTACGCCAAGTGACACAGAGCCGAAAGTGCTGAGAGGTACTACGCACGAATTTGAGTACGACGATACGGCCGAGGTCCGTGTCCCCGGCCTTGTAGACCACACCCATCCCCCCTCCTCCGAGCTTTTCGATAATGCGGTAGTGGGAGACAGTTTGCCCGATCATGAACGGCGCCTGCTTTGTGGGGAGTATAGTAGGAACAGCGCTGAATTCAAGTCAAAGAAAGTACAGTTCCGCAACTCTTCGAGGACCGCGGCACTTGCGTCCAGCGGTGTCTTTAGAATTTGAACTGCAGATTCAGTTGCATCCGCCGTGGTGGCTGCGCGGACACGGCGCGCCCGAAAAAGGGCGATGTGATTGTCCCTATAAACGTCGTATCGTTCTCGTGATTCAACACGTTGAACGCATTGAGCGCCACGGTAACTCTTGGCCCTTCTTTTTTTGTTTTCGACAGCAAAAAATCGTGTTCCACGTTCAAATCCAGCTCGATCGTTCCCGGCCCGTGCAGCGTGTTGCGCGCGAAACCCGCCGGCCGGTCGCTCAGCACGCCGTCATGATTGTCATCGCCGCCCGTCGTGACGTTCACAGGCCTGCCTGAGTACAAAGAAAGCGCGGCGCCCACCGTGAACAATTTCGTCGCTTGCATCGAACCCAGCAAATCAAATTTATGCCTGCGGTCGTTGTCCGAGCGCGCCCAATCCGCCGAAGGAAGAAAACTGTTCGCGGGGAAATACGTAATTCCGCTCGTATTGTTGTACGTTTTCCCAAGTGTGTACTGCACTTGCCCCGTAAAGTACTTGCTCGGCTTCCCGCGAAAAGTCAGCTCCAGCGCGTTGCTTTTCTGGTAGCCCTCCGATTCGATCTGGCGCACTTGCCCCAGTGTGGCATCCGGCCGGGCCAGGAAATTCGGCGGTGCCGGCGCATTGATGTCGCGCGAACGGAACAGATCGATTCCGCGCGATCCCACGTATGTTGCGCTGAACGTGCTCTTCTCCGTTACTTGCCGCTCGACGCCCATGCTGTACTGCACCGTATACGGTGTCCTCGCCTGCGCGTCCAGCACCACCTCGCTCGTTGGCAATCCGGTCAACTCAGCCGGCGTCACCGGAAATGTCGGACTCTCTACGATGAACCGCTGCAGATTCACTCCATTGAAGTGCAGCAGGTCCGCAATGGGACGCGGTCCCGAGCGATCGAAGAACTCGCCCACCCCGCCGCGAAACACCGTCTTGCTGTTTTTTGTCGGCGCATAGGCAAAACCGAATCGCGGCGCAAGATTGTGCGGTTCGTCATGAAAATAATTTTGCCAGTAATACCTCGCGCCCACGGTGACCGAAAAATTCGGCTTCAGCCGCATGGTGTCCTCGATGAAGCCGGACAAAAGTGTTTCCAGAAACACCAAATGCCCTTGCCCGCGCTGCACGAGAAACGTCGCGGCGCGCCCCGCCTCAAAATCCGCCAGTCTGGCGAACGTGTACGTCCCGCCCAAATTTGTAAAATCGTCCTCTCCGCGCCGGCTGATATCCGGAACGTCGATCCCGAAATTCATTTCGTGCTTCCCGCTCACATACGTAACGATATCCGTTCCGTCGAAGTGATACTCCGTCCGGCGAGAATGCGCCTGCGCCCCGCCTCCGGTGAAAGCGCCTGCCACCACGATCTGCGGGTTGGCATTCAAGCTGGTGATGGGCCTGTCAAAGTGCCCCACGAGAAACCGCAGTTGATTCACCCATTTCGTCGAAAACACGTGCCGGTAACTCACATTAATTTCGTGCTCCAGAAAATTAATGTTGGTTCCCGCTTCCGGCAGCACGTTGCCGCCGACGCCCACATTCTTGTTTGACCCCTGTTCGTAGGAGTACCCGATCCAGAATTGATCGCCGTTCGCAAAATCGTGAAAAATTCGCCCGGAACCGAAAAAGTGCCGCGTCGGCGACGGCACATTTTCGTTGATAGGGCCATTGACGCCTTGCGCCACAACAATCGATTGCTGGTCCTCCTCGTCCCTATCTAGCGAAAGCAGAAAGGTCGTCTTCTTGCTCTTCCCCACCGGTCCAGTCAGCGACCCTTCGTAATATCGCCGCTGCTCCCCCGGTTTCACCCGTGCAAACGTATTTCGCGCGTCAAACACCGAGTCGCGAAACATGAAATTCACCGACCCATGATAATTCGGTGTTCCGCCCTTCATCGTGATCTCCAGCCTCGCCCGTCCCGGCCGCGCGAATCGCGCCGAGTACGGGTTCTGGTTGATCCTCACTTCTTGCACCGCGGATGGCGTCACTCCCGGGCCGTTCGCCTCGATCCCGTTGACGATCAGCGTTACGCCGCCCGTTCCCGCGCTGCTGTCGTCCAAAAATCGCGACATCGTCGTGATATAGTCCTGATCGAAAACCGGCACGCGATCCAGCGTCGAGCGGTCCAAAGTATTGGCATTCTGGTTTTCCGAAACATCCGCGCTGACTTGGGGTGAGAAATCTGTCGCTCCCACCGTCACGACTTCGCTCTGCTCCTTAATCGCCAGCGAAATCTGCACGGGCGCCGCCGCTTTCGTGCCGACCTTCAAATCCATCTTGGATTCCTGGAATCCCGCCGCCTGCACCAGAATCTGGTAGTTGCCCTGCCCGATCTTCTCGAAGTGAAATGCGCCGCTACTGTCAGTGGTCGTGGTGATAATCGTTTCTCCGCCGGCTCCGGTCAGAATTACTTTCGCGCCGGCAACCGACGCGCCCGAAGGGTCCAGCACCGCCCCGCTGATCGCCCGCGCAACTTTCGCTTCCTGGTCGTCCGCCTTATCCAAAATATTGGCGCTCACTCGGGCACCGGCGCTCATCGCCGGCAGCATCAGCATGACGGTCAATCGCAATGTTTGTTGTATTCGCATCCTATCCAAATGAAGACGGACTCCCGATTCCCCCGGTTTCAAATCTTAGAGTACCTTGTTCCACAATAAACTGAAGTTTTAGTGAAAACTTTTTCAGGAATAAAAACGGCGGGCACTCACACCAGTCTCAGCCGGCAGCCGCAATCGGTGTGAACGCACTTGCGGCGCCTCAATTTCAAACTGATTACTCCGGCAGCGAGAGACAATACGTCAGCTAGCGCTGGATACTTACTTGCGGAACATCCGACTCGTAACCTTCATCCACCAAAGTCTTCTGGGCCGCGGAGCGCAGCATCTGCTCGTCCGCATTCTTCGGCATATTGCTATGACGGCGAATCACCTCTTCGCCACTTTGGATGCGAAACAGCCACTTGGACTTGCCCGCATCCCAGGAAACTTCCACTCGATCGGCATGCATGGCGCCCCCTTTCGTTCCCCGCAATATACACGACATTTTATTGCAGTTGGAGCATACATGCCCAAAAACCGTCCGGAGCTGATGTAGCGCCGGCGTCTTGCCGGCGTCCCCGAATTTCTCTCCTCCTGGGGGCACGAGGAGCCTGTCCCGACCCGGTCGGGATCGTGCCCGCTCTCGCGTTTGTCTTGTGCGGGGGCGGACATTTGCCCGCCCTGTCTCCGCTCAATCCGCCGCGGACTGTGACTTGCTCGGATCAATCTCGATTCGGCCCTTGAATTGCGCGCCGTCCTCGATGGTGATCCGCGCCGTCGAAATATCGCCGACGACCGAGCCATCCTTCTTCACGTCCACGCGGTCGCGCGCGTGGAGATTCCCGATAACTTTGCCGTAGACCACCACCTCGCGCGCGTTAATTTCCGATTTGAGCTGCGCGGTCGAGCCTACCGTCAGCTCATGGCCTCGCAGCGAGATGGATCCCTCGACTATCCCATCGATCTGCAAGTCTTCCGTGCCGGTGATCTGGCCCTTGATTTGCAGGCTGGAACCCAGGCGTGCAGAATTGCGAGCCGTGGGGCTACTGGGGCGCGCGGCAGGGGGCGCGCTAATAGGTGTAACCGGTGATCCTGATCCTGGCGCCGGCGTTAGGCCGGGTACTTCGGCTAGCTGTTGTTGTTTGGTCCACATAGTTCCTCCCTTATCCGATGCAAATCCGATCCAAATCCGATTCAAAAAATGGAATCAGTCCCGGGCGGGAGGGACTAACGTGCTTTCACTCTAGGCGGTCGCCTCGAATCGAAGCAATCACCAAATGGGATCGCCTTGCGCACTTCAGAAACTGACCGTCCGGGCAGGTCATATTAGTTGGTATCGGGATATCGCCTCCTGTGTACTGAAGAGTTGTGGTTGACGCGAATAAAATGAATGACGTAGAGTTCGCTCGTTAAGGTCCGAGCGGACTGCTCTTCGGCCAATCAATTCCCGAGAGGCTCACTTTGACAATCGTTCCTAAAGGCAACCTGACGAAACAATACCCGTGTTGCTTTTCTCTTCTGCTTTTCGCCGTGGTGACTCTCCTGTCGCTGGGATGTGCGAAAAGGGAAACCGCTGCCCAAAGCGAAATTCGCATCGGCGTCGTGCTTCCCGTATCTGGCAGCGAAGCCGAACCGGGGCGATTCCAGAAAGAAGGCATCGAGCTGGCGGTCCAGCAGATTAACCAGAAGGGCGGAATCAACGTTCGCGAGTTGGGCAAAAAGCTGCCGGTAAAGCTGGTCTTCTACGACGACAGTTCGGACCCGGCAAAATCGGCTAGCTTGGTAGAACGCACCATGACCACCGATAACGTCGTCGCGGTCCTCGGTGGCTACTCCTCCACTCTCGGCGAGGCCCAGTCGGTGATGCCGGACCGCTACCACACTCCTTGGATTGCCACCGGTGCGGGCGCCACCTCCATCTTCAGCCACCGCTATCGATGGATTTTCGGGGCTCTCAGCCCCGTCGAACTCTTGGGCTCTACCGCAGCGCAGTTTCTCGGCAGTCTCGTGGACCAGGGCAAACTCCGGAAGGGCCTGAAAGTGGCGCTAGTGGTTGAGAACACGGACCACGGCACGGACTATGCGAACGGCATCGAGCAGTGGATCAAAGCTAACCCCGGCTACTTTGAGGTCGTGCTAAACGAAAAATTCGCCGTCCGCTCACCCGACTTTTTCGCCCTTTTGCAAAAAGTGAAGGATTCCCACGCGGACATTTTCCTGGCGGACGCGCACCTTCAGGACTACGTCGCCATGGAGCCGCAATACGTCCGGACGGGCATGTACCACCAGATGATCAGTTACGGCGCGCGCGGCCCCGAGCGCGAAGCTCGCAAAGTGCTCGGCAAGGACGCTGATTACATTTTCGCGGGCAGTTGGTGGTCGGAGAATCTGCCGTATCCGCAGTCGGCGAACTTCGTGCAGGCCTATATCGCGTTCACTGGTCACAATACGGATTCCTGGTATGCCGCCATCGCCTATGATGCCACGCGCGCGCTCGCAGTCGCGATCGAAAACGCCGGCAGCCTCGACAAAACCGCCATTCGCGACGCCTTGCGCATCGTCACGCTGAAAGACTCGCTCTTACCCGGCCAAGTGTTTCACTTCGGCCCAACAGGCCAGGTCCTGACACCCTTTGTGATCGTGCAGAACCAGCCCTTCGGCGAAGCCGACATCGTCTTTCCGCCCGACGCCGCCAATGGAAAAGCCACTGCGCCCAAGCCGCGCAAATAATCGTGGATCGCACGCTCGTTTTGCCCCCCTCGCCCATGCCGACTCCTGGAGGGAGCTCCGACATTTCCGCTCGCTCAAAATTGGGGCGCGTGGCGCTCCGTGACGCTCGTTGACCGCCTCGCGGTCGCACGTCTCAAGACCCGCTTCGCCCGTCGATCGGGAGAGTCTCGGCGAGGGTTACTTTGGTCTTACTGCTCGGAGCGGGATCCGCATACCCTCATCGCCAGCCATGATTTCACGGCGATGCGCTCCTAAGTCTTCATAATGTTTCGACCGGCTGCGCGTTTTTTAACCCGACCGCGTCCACCAGATTTCTTAGCGGCGCGCTTTTTAGCTGCCGTCATTCTACCGCCTCTGCTTTTCTTTGCCATTTTGAAATCTCCTCCTTGATTTCTTTTCTCCCTCTCCGAACGCCCTTGTTCGCCGAGTCGTTGCTGGCCGTGCCGGTGAAACTCTTGGTTTACCCTTGTTCAATTGCTTGGGTTGGACCAGGCGAAAGGCTCACCATGATGTATATTCCTAACAACAACCAAGCCGGAATTTCCGATTTCAGCCTTTTCTTTATCTTTGTGCAAAACCATATGCCCACCACTCTCTTGTGTCAAGCTCGGAGCGGATTACTCCCGAGAAGTCGGGCGGGAGGCCCACCCTTAGCGAGCGAGAGGGTGGCCCATCTTTTCGCGGTTTCTGCGAAAAGCTGGGGCTTCTGACTCGTGACTTCTCCGCACCTGGATTCACACCGGATCGGCGCCTCCCCGCTTCGGGCGCGCTATGTGGACTCCTCGGCTCACGTCTTCTCAGGGTGTACAATGTCGTTTGCTTGGGAGTCCAAGTCCGGAAAGCCTGGTCTAGCCCAGCGAACGCCACTTTAGGAGGTTGACATGTTTGCTCGCATTGTTTCCTTGCAGTTGAAGCCGAACACACATAGAGAATTTTCCGAACTGTTTGACAACAAAATCCTTCCGACCCTTCGTAAACAGCCGGGCTTTAGGGACGAACTCTTGTTTGTTGAACCTGGCGGACCGGAAGTGGTCGCCATCAGCCTGTGGGACTCGAAAGAAAACGCGGAAACTTATAACCGTGCAACCTACCCGGAAATGCTGAAGACCTTGGTGAAAGTGACCGACGGCACTCCCAAGATAGAAACTTTTCAGGTGGCCCATTCGACCTTCCACAAAATAGCCATTGGGGTAGCAGCAAACCAATCGCCGAACACATCTCCAACGGCCGGGGTTGGGGGTTAATGGCGGCTGGCCTTCGCTCTTATCGAGGGCCACCCAAACTCCTCTCAGGGCTTTACGTCTGGGCCACTCGTCCTTAATTATTGGTACTCAATCCCGTTCGCGATGTCTTTTAATACAATCATTCTGACGCTGACATACGACCAGCATCTCTGCTGGACTGGGTTGTAGCGGCTACCCGGCAGTATTTGTCCGGTTGGATTATTGAAACTGATTGCTTCGGCACTGCCTAGATTCTCCGTAAGCCATTTGCCTGTTTTTTCGCCCCACGCAGCTGCGGCAGTCTCTGCGTCTCCCCAATTGCCAGAGAGACAAGCGTCCTGCATCTTCGATCCTTCCGCAAGAATCTGCGCCATAGGTTCACGCAACCGCTGTCTCGTGTCCTCCCTAGACTGCTTGTGAATGGAACCCCACGCCACTAGGACCAAGACCACAACAGCCGATCCCCACCTGCGTAATTTGCGGTTGGGGGACCAATCGATCGTCACAGGAGAGTTCCATGCTATATCGCCCATCATCGCCGCGATGACTGTAAGAAATACGCACTTGACGTACCAAGTTATCGGAAGCAGTACCAGAAGAATGGTAAGAATCGCGCTGCCGTAAAGCTCCAACCTGAAACGTTCAAAAGGTTTTTTGATCTTGACCTCAGGACGCGTGGGGCGGGTGACCCGGGGTCTTTTCTGGCTCTTCTTTATATTTGTTGGCGGGGGCATGTGACCAGAGGATACCATTCCTGTACTTCACCGTGGCGCGTGGCCTTCGCTCTTAGCGAGGGCCACCCAAATTCGTCTTATGGCTTTACGTCTGCGCCACCGCCCGCGAATCACACGGCTGTGGCCGGGGCGCTTGACACTCCCATCGCCCGGTGGTAAACATGCCTCAAATTCGCAGCTTCACACCATCGAACCACGAATCCGTCGTCGGGCCAGGAGAAGTTCTCGATCGCTCACACATGTGAAGCTCCAGAAGCGAGGAGGTCCCCCCAAATGGCCAGGATCGCAGCGTTCCTCTACGGGATCATCGCGTACCTCATCTTCCTTTTGACTTTCCTTTACGCTATCGGTTTTGTCGCCAACGTTTTCGTTCCGAAGTCGATCGATTCCGGCGGCGGTGGATTCTCCCTCACGTCGCTCGTAATCGACTCGCTCCTCTTGGGGCTTTTCGCCATCCAGCACAGCGTGATGGCGCGGCAAGGGTTCAAGAGGTGGTGGACCAAGCTGGTTCCCCATCCCATCGAGCGCAGCACCTATGTGCTGCTGGCCAGTCTGTTCCTCATCCTGCTCTACTGGCAGTGGCGCCCCATGACCGGCATCATCTGGAACGTAGAAAACCCCGCTAGCCGGTGGATCCTTCTCGCGTTCTGCGCGCTTGGCTGGCTCACGGTTCTGGGCAGCACGGCCCTGATCGGCCACGCCGACCTTTTTGGGCTCCGGCAGGTCAGCCTCTACCTGCGCGACCAGCCGTACACGACCATGGGTTTCCAGACGCCCTCGCTCTACAAGCACGTCCGCCATCCTCTCTATTTGGGCTTCGTGGTCGCCTTCTGGGCCACTCCCCGGATGACGTTTGGCCACCTGCTGTTCGCCATTGCCACCACAGGTTACATCCTCGTCGCCATTCAGCTCGAAGAGCGCGACCTCATCTCCTTCTTCGGCGACGCCTACAGGGAGTACCGTCAGCGCACGCCCATGCTCCTCCCGTTCCTGAAACGGCCCAAATAGGCCCGCAGCCGAAGCCGTCGCCCGCTAGACTCCGTTTTCCCCAAATATGAAACGCGCTAGGGCCATCGCACTATTTCTAATTGTCGGGGGCTGCGCCTTCCTGGGTTATAACGTGGGTTATAGGTTGTCGCACCCTCCGCAAGGTTCCCAAGATGTAGAGTCTCCACAAACAATTGCTACACAGTGCGATCCAAGCCTCTGGGAATACGTCTACAATCCCGGCCGGCTCCAAATCTTGGAACCGTGCATTTCGGTGATCGGCACCGTGGACGAGGTCCGCAATGAAGCGGATGGCGACTTCCACATCCTGTTTCGCCTGGACCAGCAGTTTGCATCGCTCCTTAACGAGAAGAACATCTCAAGACAGTTTGGCGACCTAGTCCTCGAACCGATATGCCAGGGCAGGGTAACGCAGGCAGACGCTGTAGAACCCTGCAAGCCGTACGGCGGTCCTTATTTTCAACCGCAGGTCGGCCAGCGCTATCTGGTCTGGGGTGCGTATGTCTACGATGCGCACCACGGATGGAACGAGTTGCACCCCGTCACTTCTATGCAGCCGGTCCCATGATCTTCGAGCAGCCGACACCCCCATCTAACCAGCCCTCAGCAACCAGCTCACCACCGTCATTCCGAACCCGCCGCGGCGGGCGCCACACGTTAACCCAGCCCGTAAGGGCTGGGAATGAAGTGCATCGAGCGGATGGTGATTAGTGGGTAGTGAAGCGGAAGAAAAGAAAGAATTAACGCAGAGGTCGCGAAGGAGAATCAGACGCAGAGAGCACGGAGGAACGTTCGAATGAACCTACTCGCAAAACCGGCGAGTGGGGCATCCGGCCGGTAGACGCACAACGCAAAAGGGGCGCGGCTACATGAGCGGAAGGGGTCGAGGCAAGAGTCGCAGTATAGATCGGACTGTCGCTGTCGCCCTAAGGTATTGTGAGTAATGGCCCTGCTATCCATACTCCGACGCCTCCCGGTAAAAATAACTACAAAATACCTTGACAGCCTTCGACTTTTATCTGTATACACAGCACCTACCCTCGGTGCCCCGACTCGGCGCCGCCAGTAGTTTCCCCGGCCCCGGATCCCAAAGTCACTTGAATCCGAAACGAAAGGAAATGAACATGTCTCGACAAAAGATGCTTTACGTGTTGGGTTTTTGTCTGCTGTTAGCTTTGCCAGTGTTTGCCTTTACCTTCCTCGATATTGCCCCCTTTAGCTCGGTGGAAACGAGCGCACGCGCCATCAATGATGCAAACGACGTCGTAGGGGATTTTGCCACAGCCGCTGACCAACTCGCTTTCAAGGAGCGCGGCTATTTGCTGCACGCAGGGAAGTTCTCGGTGGTTAATGTTCCGGATTCGTTCGACACCGATGCCAACGGGATCAACAACCTAGGTACTATCGTTGGAACCTACGCTGCGAAGAATCTGGATGGCACGCAGGGACTGGATCATGGTTACATAAAGAACAAAACAGGATACCACACGCTTGCTGATCCCCCAGCAGGGTTGACCTTCCCCGACTTCAATGCGATCAACGACGAGAACGATATCGTTGGTGTCGTATCAACTAATGCTGGTAATCGCGGTTTTCTGTTAGATGACGGCGTCTACACCCCTCTCGACTGCGGCGGATCGGACACCGAAGCCAACGGAATCAATGCAAACGAGGACATCGTTGGACAGTGCCGCGACTCTGTTTTGGGGGTGCGTGCCTTCCTGCTGCACAACGGCGTATACCACACCTTTGATGCCCCCGGCGCCGTTAATGGCACCATAGCCTACGGTATTAATGCGTTCGGAGATATCTCGGGAACCTATCGCGATGCCAATTTCTTGGACCACGGCTTCGTGGTGGAGCACCTGCTGGGAACCCGCATATGGAAAACAGTTAACCACCCCGGCGCCACGGTCATGGAAACTACAGTCTTCGGAATTAACAAGCAAGGGCACCTAGCGGGTACGGTCACATTCACTACGAATACCACCAACGTAGAAAAAGGCTTCAGAGCTCAATAACAGCGAGGCTGTAGAAGTCCAAAGCCTTTGGCATTAGCGAAGAGGGTGCCGCAGTTGGCGCTATTGGCTGACAGAAGCACCCTCTTCGCCCTCATCAACAGAGGGGACCAAATGCAAGGAATAAGGGTTTATGTGTGTTAGGCTTTCCCGCCAAACAGTGCGGCGGTGTAACGTGAAACGGCAAAGTATTGGCCTGCTGGCATGGATCTGTTTGGTGGTTTTGTCGTGCGTGGGCTGTGCGCAGCAAAAATCGGGCTCGAAACTGCAAATCGCTCGGGCTGAGAATCAGGCCTCGCAAGCGAATGCCGGCACCGACCGTGCCTGCACTGTGAAGCTTGGAGGAGTGCTGAGAGATCACAAGGGCAAGCGCCTGACCGGCGTTGTCGGCGTCCTTTTTGCGATTTATGAGCAGCAGGAAGGTGGGGCACCGTTGTGGCAAGAGGTGCAAAACGTCGAGATGCGGGAGCGCGGGTACTTCAATGCCGAGGTGGGCTCGACCATCAAGGACGGGATTCCCGCGGAGCTGTTCACGACAGAAAAGACGCGCTGGCTAGGAAAGCAGGTGCTGTTACCCGACGAGGTGGAGCAGCCACGCATGCGCTTGGTGAGCACGTCCGACGGCCTAATGGCCGAACGCTTCGAAACGCCATTGATTCCGGACACCTCTGCTGACCAATCCGCAGTGGCAGAAGCGCAAGAAAAAACCCCGGACGAGGCCACCAGTTCTCAGCTAGACTCCCAGCAGGACCGCAGTGGACCGACCAATCGACGGCTCAGGGCCAGGCAACGAAGACGAGGTCGCCTTCCTTGAGTTCGGGGTCGCGGCGGGTGGCCCACCGCCTGCCGCCTTCGGGAACTGAGAATCCGGTAGTGACTCATTTTGAAGAGAGGGCGGTTTCGGTTAGGACTCTACAATCTCAAGAAAGCATACCGTGTCCACGTCCCCAGTCGGAGGGAGTTCGGCCATGAAGACAATCAAGGTTCCCGAGAACTCTAAGTTTTCGGGCCCGCTACGCGGTTCGCCATATCCGAAGTTAAGTTCGGGTGTGAGGGGCAAGTCCAGTTCGGAAAATGTATCATCGGACAAAACCCGCACACGGTCGTCAGTTAGAGAGACAATCCGTCCCCTAAAACAGGCGGCAAATTCTAAGAACAAAAGGTCGCACCGTAGCAGCGTCCGTTCAGTCAACCATTTATTGAAAATATCCAAAGCTTCCGACCGACCAGCTCTCATATTAATCGGCTCCCACGACTTATTCTGGCGGACGGGTGGCCCTCGATAAGAGCGAAGGGGTGGGGATTCTTCTGATTCACTTCCTCTTCATGAAGCTGCTTACATAGAGCGCGACCGCGCGCTTCTCCTCCTCGGGTGCATCTTTGAGCCGCCCCGAGACCGCACGCGCGATTTCCTCGTCGGATAATTCTCGCTGGCTAAGCGGCAGGCCAGTCTTCAGAGGCTTATCTCCGCGTTCGTCAGGGCACTTCGCACACCGCTCGACGAAAAGTTTCTTTCCTGTCGTAACCAGCCTTCCCCGCTCTTCGTCCGTCGCGACCGGCTTTGCTTGCAAACCCATCCGCCCATCCCGGCGAGCATGGACCAGCTCCGCTACCAATAATGACAAGAGCAAAAGAACTGCGCCAAACGTGACTCGCTTCATCATGGCTGGCACCTCCTCCGGGATTGAACGATTATAATCCCACGTGGGCCGGCTGCCCCGGGCTTCTCGGGGCTCCAGTCGGGACCGCGTCGGCGCGAGCGGGCTCATTCGAACGATCAGCACCTTTTTAGGCCCTCTGCGTCTCTCCGTTAACTCTTTCTTTTCTTCTCTTTCCAGCCGCCAGCCTCTGCTTTCCCGTCTGCAGAACCATTCGAACGTGTTATCCCTCCTTTCCGGCCAAGTGTCGCCGTAACCCTTTCTCCCTCTGTCGCTTCCAGCCACCAGCCTCCAATTTCCAGCCCATGAATCGTTCGAATGAGTACTACATAATAATAGGATTTGACAGGATACTATTTCCATGCTATCATGGGTCGTGATACTCAGCCACCACTCCCGCCTAAGGCCCCTGCGTCTCCTCAGCCCTTTTTCTTCTTTCCGTCTAACCTCTGTGGTTTCACCTGCTTCCGCACTCTTTTCCCGTCTACTCTCCACAACGCCACCTGCAACTTCTTTCTCTTCTTCCACTTACAAACTCTTTGCCGTCACAACGGGCGTGGCCTCCCACGGCACACCTACCAGAGGTTCCATATGATCGAGAAAACCGATAACTCCAATTTCGTCAATGAACTATCACTCTGCCATCATCGTACCGTCTCAGGTCGTGGCTGCCGCCTTCGCGTCCTGAACCCGCAATCTCATCTCTGCTTCCGGCATGCCCAGCTTCGCCAGAAAAAACGCCATGCTGCCGATCTCGCCGGCGACCTCGCCGGCCAACTGACCGAATTCACCTCCGCCGCGGACATCAACACTTTCCTTTCGCGACTCCTCCTTCTCCAAGCCCACGACCGCATCGCTCCGCGCCGTGCTGCTGTCATGGCCTACACCTGCAACCTGCTCCTCCGCACCCTCCCCGCCATCTACTGCGAAACCCACGGCGACGACGACCACGTCACCATCATCATGGACGGCCCCCGCCCAGACCGCTCCCAGAACGGCGACTATTCATCGACCATCCAACGCACATGACGCGCATCCTTCCACCTCCGTTCTTCGTGGCACAGCCAATCCTGGCTGTGCGCATTGTCCTGATCTCTGCTTCGGGTAGGGGCCGGGTTTTAGAGTCTGTGTGGGAGTCAGGGCACGGCTTCGAGCCGTGCCGTAGGTGCTGTTGTTGCAATGCGGCTTCAGCCGCTGAGGCGCCCGTGGAGGCCGGGGGGCGCACTATAAGCGGGAGGCGGAGAATGCGCGACGATGCGCCGTCAGCTTCCCGCGGGAGCTTGGAGCCAGCGGAGGACTTTGCGCCACGGAGCAGCGACGCTTCCGCTGCCCATCGGAGCCTGGAACCAGCGGAAGAGATTACCCGCAAAAACGACAAGCGGGCTGGGGCCGTGCTGCAAGGGCTCGCTCAAGACAGGTGCAGGCAGTTCGGTCTCCGTTGCTTGCACCGGGATGACATCGGAAAACGAGAGCCTCAGCAGGGCGCCAACCTGCTCCTGGGAAGCCCTTAAGGTTCTTAGAATATTTCGGGCAAACCAGACGATGGTCGCCAGAATGGCGGAAAGGAGAACGAGAATTCCAAGCTTAAACCAATTGGTCTGGATCCAAGCGCCGAATTCTGTCATGGCTTCACCTGGGACTGGGTCTAGGAAAGCTTACGATCTAGAGCACCGGGAATGAAACTGGTAGAAAGGCCAAGAAACGGGCAGGTGGTTATCCTGTCCGCGGAGCCCAGGCAGTTGCGAGTCGGCGGTCGGATTAGGGGAAAAGGCAGGTCAGCGGACCTTGCGGAGGTGTTCGATCCAGCGAACCAGGGTCTTGTCATTGGGCGGCTCGACATCGAGAAATTCTACGCCGATGCCGATGCGCGGCTTGATGATGCGGATGACCCCTAGCGCTTCGACGGTCTGTTCTTTGTGGCGAAAGGTGATGCGCACGCGGGACTTCAGCGGCAAGGGCTTGCTGGTGCAGATGAAGCAGCCGCCCATGGAGATATCGGTGGTGACACCGGTAGAACGTGCGCCGGTTTCGAGGTCGAGAAGCTCGGCATCCGCGGCAAAGGGGTAGCGAATGGCGTACCGCCGGTCCCGGATACTCAGAGTTCCGCCGGAGCGTTTAGAGGTGCGATCGTCCATAGATATGACGTTGCTCACCGTGCTGGGACCAGTAAGAGAACGGCACGCTCAGTTCGCGAGGTGCCTTCGAGGTGCGTTCCTAAGTTAGTATGCCGGAAAATGTCTGGCAGGAAAGCACTCGTGATGCGTAAGTCCGCGAAAAAGGCAACAGTCCGCGCCGCCGGCAAGGACGGCTCAGGCTGGCCCTGCGCGTTATTAGTGGGAACGACAAGATGCAAGCGGCGTGGACCACGCGGCGCCCCGCAGGCCGTGTTAATCTCGTCTTTCAGATCGCCGCCAGGCGAAGAAAGACCATGCGTTCCGAAGCTCGGCAAAGTGACCGCGTCAGCTTTCGCATGCCCATCGAGGCATCCTGGTACGACAGCGGTGGTGTCGCCGTCAAACAGACCGCCCAGACGCTGCTGGTCAGCCGCAACGGCGGCGTGATCCGGCTCCCGGAGAAGCTTTCCACCGGCCAAGCGATCACCCTCCGCCGGCAGAATGAAGGCGACGACTGGAAGACGACGCGCGCGCGTATCGTCGCCGAGATTGACCACGAGCCGGACGGATTCCTGTACGCCATCGCCATTCTCGAACCGCGCTCCGATTTTTGGGGCATCGAATTCCCTTCTCCGCAGAAGGCCGACGAGGCCATTGCCCGCCTCCTGATGGAATGCAGCTTCTGCCAGCGCCGTGAAGTCGCCTATTTGAACGAGCTGGAGCTGAAATCCTTTGAAGTGCGCAAGTGCGTGGCGCGCCTCTGCAAGATCTGCGATGCCCCCTCCATCTGGATCGAAGCGCAATCGGAGATTCCCAATCCGGAGAACTCCCCTTCGAAGCCGCCTGTCCAACCGCATATTTATCCGAGGCGCAACCGCACGCGCGTAAAGGCCCGCGTGCTGGCATGTGTCCGCCGCCGCGGTTTTCAGGAAGAAGTAATCGTTTGCGAGGATTTATCGAAAGGCGGGATCAGTTTTCGCAGCCGCAATCAGTATCCCGAAGGCAGCCGCCTCGAAGTGGCCGTGCCGTTCACGCCGGGTGCCGGGGCAATCTTCGTGCCCATCCGCATCGTATTTTCTCAACCGATTCCCTCGGCAGGACTTTTCCGCCACGGAGCCGCATACATCAAGCCCCCGGTCGACATGGGCGACTGAGTTTTTCGGGGATGCAAGTTGGTCAGTCGATGGCGGGAACGGCGGCGCGTTCCTGGCGCCGGCGATGCAGATAATGCATGGAAATGTTCAGAAAAATTTCGCCGCACGGTGTCTCCATGCAGAGGACCATCGCTTCCGTATCCTTGCTGCTCCCCAACCCTTCATCGTTGATGTGAATTTCCGGCGGAAATACTTTGAAGTGAAAGCCCTGATCGTTGAGCAGCGTGACGGAATTCCCGATGACCATGTTGGCGAGCTCGCAAACCGTTTCGCGGACAATCTGCTCGCTCTCGGGGACTTGCTCGCCCGCTAGGTGGCTCGCAATCTTGATCGCGACCTCCGGGGAAAGATCGAGGATGACGCGGCCTTCAATGTCGCCCTTGATAGAGATGAGCGCCGCCACACCCTTGCGGCGATAGGTCTCCTCGTCCATCGTGAGATCGGCGATCTTGGTGGGGGCTTGCAGCGATTCGGCGAAAACGGCATCCGCCGCGTTGATGAAGGGCTGAATGAGTTCCATTCTCATGAGCGGTGTTCTCCTACCAGAGCCGGGGGCGCACCGACGGCGTTCGGATCGTCACTGAGCACGTAGCGAAGGATTTCGTAAAGGACTTCGGGCTTCACGGGCTTTTGCACGAAGTGTTTCGCGCCCTTCTGGAGAGCGGCCAGGATATTCTCCTGGTAGCCTACCGAAGAGACCATGACGATGCGCGCTTCGCCGTGCTGGCGGACGATGCGCTCGACGGCCTCGATGCCTTCCATCTGCGGCATGGTGATGTCCATGAGCACGATGTCCGGCTTGGTGCGGTTAAATTCCGCGATCGCGGTGAGGCCGTCGCCGGCTTCCCCCGCCACCTCGCCGCCAAACATCTCAATCATTTTGATGATGTTCTTGCGAGCGAATACCGAATCGTCCACCACCAGGTAGCGGACGGGCTGATTGTCCTTTCGGAGCAGCGCGGCAAATTGTTGCATGGCTTTCTCCTTCTCCCTGCGCACGTTGTTATGTGCGCTGGGAAGAAACGGGTGTCCTTTCGCTTTTCTCGTGCTTGTCCGGTTTTTCAATTTTTTCTGTCTTGTCATTCCCGGCGGCTTTCTCGCCGTGGGCGCGCCCCCCGCCATACTGAGAAATAAGATAGGCGCCCAGCCCATCGAGCGGGACGACTTTGGCTACGTGCCCTTTTTGAATCGCGGCGTGGGGCATGCCGCTGACGACGCAGGTGTCTTCACTCTGCGCGAGGGTCATGCCGCCCGCAGATTTGATGGCACCGAGGCCTTCCGCTCCGTCCTCGCCCATGCCGGTCATGATGACGCCGACGGCGGTGAGGCCGAATTCCTGCGCGACGGAGTGAAACAGAACATCCGCCGACGGCCGGTGGCCGTTGACCGCGGGCCCATCGGAAAGCACCGCCATGTCTCCGCGAGGCATCCGGCGAACCATGATGTGGCGGTTCCCAGGACAAATCAGAACGCGGCCCGCAACCAGAAGATCGCCTGACTTCGCCTCTTGCACATCGATTGCGCAGCACCCATCGAGACGGCGCGCAAACATTTCGGTAAAGCCTTCGGGCATGTGCTGCACAACCACGATGCTGGCGGGAAATTCCGCGGGAATCTGTGAAAGCAGAAATTGCAGTGCATTGGGGCCGCCCGTGGAAATTCCGATGGCGATGATGCGATTCGGCGGGAGAGCCACCCGGCTACCCTTTTTCGGTGGCGGAACGTCCGCGATAACGGGTGCAGCGAGCTTAGACCGTCCGGCGCGTTTCGCGATCTTGATCTTTTCAATCAGTTGATCGGCAATGACATCGAGATGACCTGCCGCGGCATCTTTGGGCTTGGCCACAAAGTCGATGGCGCCAAGAGCGAGTGCTTTGAAAGTCGAGTAGGCACCCTCTTTTGAGTGCGTACTGAAAAGAATGACCGGGAGCGGCGCGCGCTGCATGATCAAGCGGAGCGTCTCCATGCCATCCATGCGCGGCATTTCGAGGTCGAGAGTAACGACATCGGGGCGCAATTCTTCAATCTTCTTAAGCGCAAATGCGCCATCCATGGCCGTTCCGACCACTTCGATGGAAGGATCCCGGGCAAGAATCGCCGGAATCAGCTTTCGCATCAGCGCGGAATCATCAACGACGAGAACGCGGACGCGTTCGCTCATGCGATCGCCCCCAGTGGGTTAGCGCGAGAGAGGCGCGAGAGAACCGCCGGGACATTCAAAATAAGCACAACGGTTCCATCACCGAGAATCGAGGCTCCGCTGACCAGATCGCTGGAGATGATCTCGCTCGGCAAGGCCTTGATCACCAATTCTTCTTCGCCAACGAGGCTGTCGACCACGAGACCAAAACGTTTCTCGGCGGCGCCGATGACGATGACGAAGTCTTTCTTTTTCTTTGACTCCGAATCCACAGCGTGAATATGGTCCAAACGACTCAAGCGGACCAGCGTCAAGAGCTGTTCCCGCAAGCGCAGGACCTCGCGCTGATCCACACGATGAATCTCGTGGTCGTGGATGCGGGTAATCTCGACGACGGAAGAGAGCGGCACCGCGAAGAGCCGCCCGCCTACACGGAAAAGCAAGGTCTGAATACTTGCAAGAGTCAATGGGGCGCGGAGCTGAATGGTGGTGCCGCGACCCTTTTGGGTGGACACTTGCACGGTGCCCTTCAAGCGGTCGAGAACCGTGCGCACGATATCCATGCCGACGCCGCGGCCGGAAACTTCCGTGACTTCCTGAGCGGTGCTGAAGCCCGGCTCAAATATAAGATTGAGAACGTCCGGCTCAGTAAGGCGCGCAATCTCTTCCTGCTTGACGATACCCTTTTCGACCGCGTGCTTACGGAGGTGGGCGAGATCGATTCCGCGGCCATCGTCGCGGATCTCGATGACGACCTGCGTACCCTGATGGTAAGCGTTGAGATAGATAGTGCCGCGCGCGGGCTTGCCAGCGGAAAGGCGTTCTTCAGCCGGCTCGATGCCATGGTCGACCGCATTGCGGACGATATGCGTGAGAGGTTCGGCGAGCGCGTCGAGAATGCCCTTATCCAAGTCGGTATTTTGTCCAGCGATGTCAATAGCAACGTCCTTGCCGCAATGCTTGGCGACGTCGCGCACGACGCGAGGAATCCGGCGGAAGAGCTGCTCGACGGGAACCATGCGAATTTTCAAAACGCACTTGTGCAGCTCGTCGAGCACGCGGGCTTGAAAAGCGAGCGAATCCGCGAGTTTTAGACGGACCGGATCGCGTGCATGGCGCTGGTCAAAGTCGGAGAGGGCGCGATGCAGCATGGATTTTCCGATGATCAATTCGCCGACGAGGTTCATCACCGCGTCAATACGGCTGGCGTCGACGCGCAGGGTGCTCTCGGCAACGGCCGCGACCGCGGAGCTTGTTGCACCCGGCTGAGCCGCAGTGGCGTGGTCCTCTCGTTCGCCCGCATTCGCAGCGAGCTGAGCCGCTTGCGCTTCCAGGAGATCTCCGAGCAACTCATGGTCCGGGGTATCCGCGGCGGAAGCGGCCTCAACACGCACATCGGAGACGATCGACGGAACATGGCAACGGTGCGCAAGATGGGCTTCGGGATGCTGACTGGCGAGCGCAGCTTCGACGATTTCGACCGAGGCGGCGGCAGCGCTGTCTTCCGGGCGCAGGGCGATGAGGGTCCCGCAACCATGGAGGACATTGCGGATGAGCTGAAAGGCGGCGGCGCGCATGAGGCTATTGGGGTCGAGGCGCAGAGCGATGTTGTAAACCCGCTCGCCGCGATGCACCGCTTCAGAAATCATGAGTTGTTCGTATTCGGTCCATTCGAAGCGCGCGGGAATCTGCGCTTGGGCCGGCGTTTGCGCGACGGTGGAAGACGGGGCATCGCGCAGGTTGTGAATCATGGCGTGCAGCGCGTCCATGGGCGGGGGCTCCACCTTGCGCTGATAGGCGGCAAGAATCGATTCAAAACTGTCGGCGGCGGCGAGAACTACTTCGGCCAACTCCGCGCCCCTCGCTTGGGCGACCTGCGGGGAGAGTACGTCCTCGAGCTCATGAGCGAGTTCGCTCAATTTGTTAAAGCCACAAGCGGCAGAGTCGCCTTTCAAAGTGTGCACGGCGCGGCGCACCCGGCGAATGACTTCCACGTCCGCTGGGCGAGATTCCAGCTCCAGGCCCGCCTCGTTGAGCGACTGCAAGAGTTCGTTCGCGCTCTCAAAAAAGAGCGCGCGGAGTTCCGCGCCGCGATCTTCAGAAGAACGGCTCACGTATTGGCCTCGATACGCTGATAAGCGGTTCCATTATTCTGATGGACCATGCGGAACTTCTGGGTCAAGCCGAAGAGACTTTCCGCGTGGCCGACAAAGAGATAACCGCCGGGATTCAAACAGTTCCAGAACTTGTCGATGAGGCGTTTCTGCTCGGCTTCATCGAAATAAATCATGACGTTGCGGCAGAGAATCATGTCGTTGCGCCGCGGCAAAAATTCGGTCTTCAGATTGTGGAAGTCAAACTGGACGAGCTGCTTCAATTGCGGCTTGATGACGTATTTGTCGGCAGACTTTTCAAAGTAGCGCAGGCGACAGGTGTAGTCGACGGGTTCCATTTGCGTTTCGGTGTAAAGCCCTTCCTGGCCGAGCCGCAAACTCGAATAACTGATGTCCGAGGCGACGATCTCGAGCTTCCAGGGAGGAGGAATGAGTGGCTTTGGCGAGGGCATGTCGAACGGAAGCGGATTCCGGAGATAGTAGTAGGCGAGCGCGTCACAAATCAAAATCGCCACGGTGTAAGGTTCCTGCCCCGAGGAGCATCCCGCGCTCCACACGCGCAGGTTAAAATCGCGGCGTTCTTGCTTCTTGTGCAGCAACTCTTCGAGGACGGTTTTTTGCAGGAGGTCGAGCTGCGGCCGGTTGCGGAAGAAGCTGGTTTCGTTGACGGTGAGGTTTTCGAGAAGGAGGGCAAGCTCCGCCTTTCCTTCGCGGCTGGTGAGCAAGCGATAGTAACCGTAAAAAGAATCGATCTGGCAAACTTTCAGGCGGCGCTGGAGGCGGTCCTTCAAGAAGTGCGAACGGCGTTCGTCAAAAAACATGCCGCATTCCTGATAGACGAGAGTCTGCAAGAGTTTTAGCTCGGGTTCCGTAAGTTGTATCTGCGCGGTGATAGTTCCCATATCGGGTGCTTGGGGCGGTCCGTCACTGGCGCTCGAGTTCCAGTGAAAATGGAAGGAGCGCTACTTTGCAGTGGCGACGGGTTCCGCTGCCTCCTCGAGTCGTTTGAACTCCGGGCGATGCAAGAGTTTGGCGATATCCAGCAAAATGATCAGACGGCCTTTGAGCTTCCCGACCCCGGTAACGTAGCCCGACTCCCCTTCGGCAAGGACGGTTCCGGGGGCTTCGACATCGGAAGGAGGAATCCTGAGAACTTCCGAAGCGGAATTGACGATGAGGCCAAGCAATTTGTTTTCGAGTTCGACAACGAGAATGCGGTTTTTCTTGTCGTTGTTAATTTCCGTCAAGCCAAAACGCTTGCGCAGGTCCATGACGGGAATGATTTTGCCGCGCAGATTGATGACGCCCTCGATGGATTCGGGAGCACTAGGAACGGAGGTGATTTCCGGCACGCGGACAATCTCTCGAACGGCGGCAATGCGCACGCCATAGGTCTCGTTGCCGATGCGAAAACCGACGACTTGCAGGTCCTTTTCCATCAAGAGATCTCCAGGGCCTCAGGACCGCGCAAGTTCCGCGTATTCCCGCTCTTGCGCTCGTTGCGATTCGGAGGAGCGGCGCGCAGCGGGCGCTTCGCGGTGCGCACGATGTTGCGCCGAACGATCCAAAACAAAACGGTCCATGCTATCCAGCAGGTTGCGTGAAAGCTTCAACATCTGTTCGGCGGCGGCGGAGAGCTCGGTCGAGCTGGAAGCGGACTGCTGGACCAGCTCGCGCATCTTGTCCATGGCGCGAACGACGGCCTGAGCTCCGGAAGCTTGCTCTTCGACGGCGGAGCTGATTTCCTGAGTGATTTCGGTGAGCCGGCTGGTGGCCTTGGCGATCTGCGAAGAGCCGATGGATTGCTCGTTAGTGGCGGCGCCGATCTCCTGAGAGAACTTGTAGACTTCGGTGACGACGGTGGAGATTTTGCGCAGAGCGGAGCCCAGATCGTTGCCGAGGTTCAATCCCTCTTCGACGATGCGCGTGCTGCGCTCCATGTTTTCGACGGCTTGACGCGCCTCACGCTGAATGCTCTGAATGAGGTCGGCAATTTCCTTGGTGGATTGCGTAGACTTTTCGGCGAGCTTGCGGACTTCGTCGGCGACGACGGCGAAACCGAGGCCGTGCTCGCCCGCGCGGGCCGCCTCGATGGCAGCGTTCAAAGCAAGCAGGTTGGTTTGCTCGGCGAGATCGTCGATCACCTCGATGATCTTGCCGATGTCGTCGGCGCGATGGCCGAGAACATTGATGATTTCAGCCGAAGACTGGATGGCCACATTCGTACGATTGAGGCCATCGGTGGCCTTTTCCATCGTCTGGATGCCGGCGACGACCTCTTCCCGAGAGCGGTTGGCGATGTCCAGGAGAATCTTGGCGGTGTCGGCCACCCGCTGGATGGAAGTGACCATCTGATCGATGGAAGCGGAGGTTTCGGCGACGCTGGAGGCCTGGACCTGGGTGTTCTTCACGACGTTTTGCACATTGATGCTCATTTCGTGCATGGTGCTGGTGACTTCCTCAATCGCGGAAGAAGCCTGCACACTGACTTTTGCAGCATCATCGGCAGCGCCGGCGACCTGGTTGGAGCCGGCGGATACTTGGCCGGCGGAATCGCGGGTGGTGCGGACAAGATCCTGGAGACCGTGGGACATTCTCAGGAAAGCATTGCCGAGTGTGTCGCGCTTCGAGCGGGGCACGACCTCGACGGTGAGATCGCCCTCGGCGACAGCCATGGAAACCCCGGCCATCTCCTTAAGGTAGGCGACCATGTTGTTAAAGGTTGTGGCCAAGGCGCCGATTTCATCGTTTCGATGGATGTCGATGTTCTGGTCGAGGTCACCGGAATCGCCAATCTCCCGGGCGACGGTCATGAGGTGCGTCAAAGGCTCAGTAATCGAGCGGGCCGTGTAGAGAGCTACCGCGAAGCCAACCAAAAGTGCGAGGAGGGTGCCGCCGATGGTCATGAAGGCGCTGATGATGCTGGCACGGGTCGCCGATTTCGAGGTATCGTCCAGAGACTTGCCAATTTCGAGGTTCGTCTGATCCAGCACGGAGGATGATTTTGCCAGCCACGATGCCGGGTCTTTCTGAAGATAGAAGATCTGCAGATCGGACACTGTGGCGTCACCGGAATCCACTTGATGGCGCTTGGCGAGAAGGGGTTTGGCAAAATTATCAGCCCAGCTCGCTTCGGTGCTCTCCACCTGAATCAAAGCCGTCCGTAGTATTTCGCTGCCGGCCTGGGCTTCGCCGCGCCTGATAATATCGGAGATTTCGGCCAGACCGCGGTTGACTTTCTCTTCGTCACGCGGGTCACCGCTGAGAAGAAAGTTGTTGAGGTTGAGGCGGTTCATCATGATCTGGTAACGAACCGCTTCAATGGTCCGCACGCTGTCCAAGGCCGTGGTGGCATCGGCGTGCGCCGAGCGCTCTTTGAATCCGGCGATAATGTTCACGAGGAACAAGGCGACCAGGATGCTGAGAACCGCACCAAAACCGTAGTAGAGTTTCTTGCCGATGGTCATTGCTGGATGCCTCCGCTTACCGCGGCGCAACGGCCTGTATCAGGCCGCTCCTGCCGCAACCCCCGCTTGCCGCAAATTCCGCTAATTGCCCACACCATGAAATTCGAATTCAACAAGTTGGGTCGACTCTTCGTTGGCGGCCGTGAATTTCCATTCCTTCACAGCGTCCTGGCATGCCTGCACGAGCAGCGGATGTCCCCCGACTACGCGGGTGCTTTTGACACGGCCATCCGGAGTAATGACGACCTCAATCTTAACCTTACCGGTTACGCTCATGCGCTTGGCCAGCTCCGGATAAATCGGAGAGATGCGGGTCTTCACCTTGCGCTTTCCCTCATCCGTCGTACCGCTCTGAGCAAAGCCAACGGTTCCCAAGAGAATGGAAGCTGTTACGGCGGTTAAGACCATCCCTGTCCATTTGGATCTCATCGACACCACGCCTCCTCTGAATGGGGGATACCCCGCAGGGGAAAAGGCACGTCGGTTGCCATGTCGGATGAGTAGGCGGAAAGCGATTCTTTCGAGTGATTCTTAGCGGCAAGTGTCGAAGATCGCAGGAGTTAGTCGAGATGTTCCGAGGTGGCGCCCAGGAACCTCAGGCTCTCCAAAGTCTCAGTGAGGTTGCAGTTGTTCGCAAAGGGTCTCACGCTGAGACGCGGCGAGCGCCGATGCGTGACCATAGTGAGGGTGGAGGATTCAGCAACAATGGCACCGACGGCGATTGACTCAGAATGAGATGCCCCGTAGCGTGGATATGCTTGGGAGTGGTCAAACTGAGACGCACGTAGAGTCCCAATCCCTAATGCGTGGACCAAAAACGATAGCCTTACACCGCCTCACACGGCGGCGTGGCAACGCAGAACCATCACGCCCCGAAGCGCGACGCGCCGAAGAATTGATGGAACTCGCCGTCGACGCAGCGCAGTCGCGACACCTCCCTGAGTTTTTACAGCGATTCGCAGTGCGCGCCGCGCGCATGCTGAAGGCCAGCTGGGGCGGAGTCACGGTTTTTCGCGGGCGTGAGACAGATCTGTACACGGCGCCAGGAGGCAAATCCTCCGAAGACCGCAAGGCAGGCGATTGGTTTGTCCAGTGTGCTCGCGGAACCCGAAAAGAGATCAGCGTGCGAGAGATGCCTACGGAAGAGGGAGCGTCACCCGGCGGAGGGGCAAGATCCGCCGTGGCGATCACGGTTGCCATCGCGGCGAGCGACGGCGAACCGCTGGGTGCACTGTGTTTGCTGCGCGAACGAAAGAGAATCGATAGCGAAGAAAAGCAACTGCTCCATGCGTTGGCAAGCCACGCAGCACTATCCATCGAGAATTTCAGACGGTTTTCACAGCTGGAACGCTCCAAACGGCAGTGGGTCGAAGATATCGACGCGATCAGCGATTACATTGTGGTTCACGATACGGCGTGGAAGATCGTGCGCACAAATCGGTCGCTGGCGTCGCACCTCGGCGTTCCTCCGGTTGCGTTGGTGGGCGAAGCGATGAGCAGCCTGCGGCAGATCGCCGAATCGGGGAGCGAGCTTCCCTGCCCTTTCTGCCGCGATACGCAGCAGGCGCGTGAAGAATATGTGGTGGCGTCTCCGGAACGGATTTTCCTGGTGTCCACATCGAGGACGCCGGGGCTTTCGGATGATGACACACGCACGATTCACGTTCTGAAAGATATGACCGACCGGCGCGAGGCGGAACGCCGCTACCGCGAATTGTTCGACAGTATTCAAGAAGGATTGTTTTTCGCCACGCCGGAGGGAAGATTCCTGGATGTTAATGACGCGATGGTGCGCATGCTGGGCTACCGTTCGCGCGAGGAGTTGCTGCGCGCGGACGTGGGACCGCATCTCTATCCGGCGCCGGCGGCGCGGGAACGGTTCTTGCGCGCGCTTTCCGAACGCGGCGTGCTGCGGAATTACGAGGAAACGCTGCGGCGGAAAGACGGGACACTGCTGCACACGCTGCAAAACATCACGGCGGTGCGGGACGCGCAGGGACGCATTGCGCAGATACGCGGGCTGATGCTGGACGTCACGGAACAGAAGACGTTTCAGTCGCAGTTGCAACGCGAGCGAGACTTCAACCAGAAGATTCTGAATACGACGCAAAGCATGATTCTGGTGCTGGATACGGCAGGCCTGATCAGCTATGCGAACCGGCGCTGCTACGAGGCCGGGTACCGGGAAGACGAAATGATCGGGCACCGGCTGGTGGAGTGGGTGGAAGCCTCGCATGGCGAAGACTTTGAGGCGGCGCTAGAAACCACGGCGCACGGGCACCAGGTGGATAACCTGGAGCTTCGCGTGCGGCGCAGCGACGGATCCATGGGACATTTTTCGGTGAGCCTGAGCCCGATGCGCGATGAGCAGAACACGGTAAACAACGTGGTGGTGGTGATGACCGACATCACGGATGCGGCGCTGCTGCAAGCGAAGCTGGCGCACTCCGAAAAAATGGCGACGATCGGACGACTGGTATCGGGCGTGGCGCATGAAGTGAACAATCCGCTCGCGGCGATTCTGGGATTCACGGATTTATTGCTTGAAAATCCAGAGGTTCCGGCCTCGGCGCGGGAAGATCTGCAGATTATTTTGCAAGAGACGCAGCGGACCAAGGTGATCGTGCAGGACCTACTGAGTTTCGCGCGGCAGCGTCCCGTGCAACGCGAGCTTGTTCAAGTGAACACACTTCTGCGGCAGACGATCAAGCTGCGCAGCTACGATTTCGCCAGCCACGGTGTTGAGGTCGAGGAAGAATTCGACGAAAGCCTGGCACCGGCGCTGGGAGACGCGCAACAGCTCCAGCAAGTGTTCCTAAATATTCTCAACAACGCCTACGATGCGGTGCAGGAAACAGGGCAGCGCGGCAAGATTTCCATCCGCACGGCGCGGCGGGGAGAGTCGATTGAAATTGCGGTGACGGACAACGGCACAGGCATCGCCGATCCGCAGCGAATATTCGACCCTTTTTACACTACCAAGCAAGCAGGCAAGGGCACGGGCCTAGGACTCAGCATCTGCTACGGCATCGTGCGCGCGCATGGGGGCGAGATTCAGTGCTGGAACAACGCCGCGACCGGCGGCAGCACGTTCGTGGTGCGCATCCCGGTGGCGACAGAAACATCCATTGCCGCCGCGAAAGAGGTGGGTCGATGAGTCCGCAACCGGCATCGGCGACTGCAGGTCCAATCCTGCTGATTGAAGACGAGCCGTCGGTCACGGCGTTTTTGCGGGCCGCGCTGGAACGAAAGGGATACGCCGTGGAGTTCGCATCGTCCGGCGCGGAGGGTCTTGAACGGCTGGCCGAGGGGCGTTACGCTGGTGTGATTTCCGATATTCGAATGCCGGGCGCGGTCAACGGGGCGGAAGTGCACGCGTGGATCCAAAAAAACCGGCCCGAGCTGCGGACGAAAATCATTCTGATGAGCGGAGATACTGCGAACAGCGAAACACAGGCCCTGCTGGCGCAGAGCGGGACACCGTGCATCGAAAAACCATTTCGCGTCAAGCAATTGATGTCCATCGTGGAGAAAACATTCGGAAGACCATGAGCGATGATTTGAAAATCCGGTTATTGGTGGTGGATGACGAACAGAGCATCCGCAAGTTGTGCGTAACAATCGGAAATTCATTGGGATTCAAGTGTTCCGATGCAGAGAGCGCGGAAGCCGCGCTTCAGCACCTGGATACCGCAGCACCGGACCTGATTCTGACGGACTTGAAATTGCCCAACCTGTCTGGAGTCGAGCTGCTACGCCAAAGCAAAGCGCTTCTCCCGCGAACCGAAGTGGCCATCATGACGGGGCACGGCTCGATCGAATCGGCCGTAGACGCAATGAAACTGGGAGCCTATGACTACATCGAGAAACCCTTCCGCGTAGAAAAAATGAAAACGATGCTACAGCGGATGGCGGAGAAGGTCAGGCTGGTTACGGAAAACGAGTTTTTGCGCGAGCGAGTAAGCACGGAAGAAAATCTTGATGGAATTATCGGAACTTCTGCAAACATTCAAGACGTCTTGCGGATGATCTCGCGGCTGAAGGACACGCGCACACCGGTGCTCATCACGGGCGAGAGCGGAACGGGAAAAGAGCTGGTGGCGCGGGCGATTCACTTTCGAGGCGCCATGGCGCAGACACCTTTCGTGGCCGTGGATTGCGGCTCGCTCGTTCCCACGCTCATGGAAAGCGAACTCTTCGGCTACGAAAAGGGAGCGTTTACCGGGGCGATGAAATCCAAGACGGGGCTCTTTCAAGCCGCGAATGGCGGGACGATTTTTCTAGATGAAATCGGCGAGCTTCCGCTCGAAATGCAAGCGAAACTATTGCGGGTTCTGCAAGAGAAGGAAGTGCGGCCGGTCGGCAGCAATGAGAAAGTAAGCGTGGACGTGCGCGTGGTCGCGGCGACCAACCGCGACCTGGAAGGGGCCTACCGCGGGGGGACATTTCGCAAAGACCTTTATTTTCGGCTAAACGTAGTCACCGTGCATCTGCCGGCCCTCCGCGAGCGCAGGTCCGATGTCCCGATGCTGGTGCACCATTTCCTCGACCGGTATGCCCCGGGAACAAACCTACAAGTGACGGCCGCGGCGATGAAAAGCCTGCTGCACTACGATTGGCCGGGAAACGTCCGCGAACTGGAGAATTGCATCGCCCGCGCCATCACGCTGGGCGATCGCCAGGTCATCGATGTCATTGATTTGCCGCCAGCCATCCGGAGCGAACAGCCCGCGACCGCGGCAATGACACCTCATGATGCGGCCTCCCTATCAACCACGGCGCTCGCCGAGATGGAACGGATGACGATTCTGCGGGTCTTCGAACAGGCGAACGGCGACAAAGCCCTCGCCGGAAAGATGCTGGGAATCAGCCGGGCGACATTGTATCGCAAGTTGAAGAGGTACAATATCGCCCTGAAGTCGAGCTCGGGTGGCGGCGAGGCGATGCCCCAAGCGGCAGGCCAGTAAGTAGAATGCGTCTCACCAGCGGACAGTCCAGAAAGCAAGAGTCCACTCGGAGGATGAGACACGGGCGTTGCAGCGTGAGACAGTTGAGCCGGGCGGGTGTGGCCGGAAAATACTAACCCTCGCGGTTTCTATACCTTCGAGCAGTTTCCCTTTTCCAATTCTTTGGCGTGCTGCGTGCATCTTGCCAGCTGGGAATTTGTGCCCCCTGCAGCGCCGGGTGTGTCTTCCCGCAGCAGGGAACACAAATCTTGAAGGCCAGCACGACGAGAGGCGACGTGAAACGGTCCGGCGGGGCGACACTCACCGAGAGCGAACTGAGCTGCGCCGAGCAATTGGCGCGCTTTTTCGCAGGCGCCAAGCCCGTCCGCATCCCCGTGCAGGTGACCGCACTGCGTGCCGGAAGCGCACGCTTGCGGGAGGCCACGGTAGTGGAATTTGGCGCTTCGCAACACGCCATTTTCCTTTCGACCCTGCCGCTGGAATTCGACGACCGCGTGCGGATCGAACGGAACGGAACAGGCGGCGCGGCGGAGGCGGCTGTGGTAGCGGTGCAATATCACGAAGGGCGCAAAGCAGCGGCCGTCCGATTCTTACAAGGCGACTGCGATTGGGTGATGGAGCCGTGAACAAGACGACTACAACGCTGAAGATCCCCGCCCCAGAGCTGTCCGAGAACTCGCGGCAAGCGCAGTGGGACGAAACTCGCTCGGTCTTCCCGATCTACCTGGCACTGGCGAAACAGATCGAGTCGGAGATTCCCTTCGCGCAGGACAAGAGAATCCTGCCGGAAAAACCCTCACTGGAACTCTTCTCTCAGGTGCGCGTCTGGCTGGATGCGCTGGACCAGAAGGTGATGGTGCATCAACTGCGCCACCTGCTGCAAATGACCACGCTGAACGCGAACGAAAGCGGGTTGCGAGCGCTGATCCAGCGGCATCTCCGCAAGCCCGCCAAGACGACTTTCGACCGGAACAAAATTGACTTCCTACTGGTGCAGTACTTCGCGCTGTGCGCGCCCGCAAAGATTTATCACAAACAGATCATGCCCGCGGACGTCGCGCAAGTCATGAAGCCGGTGCTGGGCGAAGCCGATACGGCTCCACTGGCGTGGTGCGAGCCGCTTGAAAAAATGATCGAAGCGTTGCGGGGCTTCCGCAGCTTGCGCGAAATACTGAAAACGAATTTCATCGAGCAGGGCCGCAAAGTGAAGGAGTCCGCCGGGGGAATGTTCTACGATGCGGCCGCGCTAGTCTCGTTTATCCGCTTCAATTTTCTTTTGCGGCGCACGCTCATCGAGCTGATGCACGCGGATCTGATAGCCATACGAGCAGGACTCACGCAGCTCGAAAACGCCAGCGCGCGGAGCATCGATTGCCATCATTACGGCCTTTCCTCCGCAGAGCCTCTTGCCAAGATTCGGGAAGTTGCGGACGAGTGGAAACAGCCGTTTCAGCAAGAATATACGGAGCGCTCCGTCAGTCAGGCGTTCGAAAAACTGCTAGGGCTGCGCACGGACGTAGAACGCGCGCTGGAAAAGGCAACGGGCAAAGCCACAGAAAATATTTCGGTGCTGGGGGCCTCAGGCGGATTTCGGAACGCCGCGCTGGCGAAAAATGCCACGAGCGAAATTGCGCCTCCGGCAAAGGAAGCGCACGGGAACGAAAAAGCCGCGCCGGAGGCGGCGTCCAAGGCCGGACTCCCCGCGGCGCTGGATTTCGAATCGTGCATGGAGCAAATCTGGGAACAACTCATCGCCGCGCCGCCGACGAGGGGCCGCTCGATGACGACGATACGCGTGGGCAGCGCGCGCATCCTGATGTCTTCCTGGGAAGTGACGGCGTTCGTGAGCGAGGACGGCCCGGCTGCGGAAGACTTGAGGCGAGCGGTTGTTGCGCGAGCCCTGGTCACGGCGGCGGTAGAGTCCGCCAAGGAGACGGGAAACGCGACGTCACTGGAAAAAGCGTTGCCGGTGGCGCGAGTGGAAGTATCGCGCCTACAGGAACGCGTGGACGTGGCGAAACAGGCGAAGGATACGGAAGCAGCGGTCAATTTGGGCATCAGCACGAAGCGATTGCTTTCGGCGCTGGATGAAGCAGAAAAACTGTAAGAAATAGTCAGTCCAGCGGCGTGCCCGGGCGAACATCCGTGGGAGCGGCTCATCTTTGCGAAACGCAAACGTATTGATTCTGACGGATGAAACAGATTTTGCCCGGCTGCTGACGGCGTGCTGGCAAGCGGAACGGAATCCGCCCGGCATCACAGTACTGAGCAGCGAGCTGATGAAAGAGCAGGATTCCCCGCCGCACGATCTCGTGGTGCTGGGGCCGTTGCGCGAGGGCAAACTTTCCGGCCTGCTGAGAAGCCTCGATCCTGCCGCCGCCGTGATTCTTTGCGCGCCAGCGGATTCGCGGGAGCTCGGGCAGTTGCGCGGGAGATATCCGCGACTGGTCCATGTGCCTTTGCGCGAGGATTGGGCGCAAACACTTCTCCTCGTTGCGGGGGAATCGCTGCGCCGCGCCGAAGCATTGCGGCAGGCGAAACAGGCAGAAGGGAAGGCGTCAAAGAACGAGCACTACGCCACGCTGGGGCGCTACATGATGGACATGAAGCACAGCGTGAACAATGCGCTGACTTCGATGCTGGGAAATGCCGAACTCTTGCTGCTCGAGCCGGGGCAACTGTCTGCGCAGTCCCTGGCGCAGATCAAGACGATTCACAGCATGGCACTTCGCATCAATGAAATAATCCAAAGATTCTCAACGCTGGCAAGCGAGATGAGGGAGGCTGAGAATAGTTCTCAAGCTGAGACGCAGGAGGCTTCGGCACCCTCACTGCCGCGTCGTTAAGCCGCTCCTTCTCCACTGTAACTCCTTTTCATTCTGCAAGTTAAACCAATGGAGCAAACGGGCCAGTAAAGCGCGAGGGCTGGCTGCTGACGTGCACCTCTTGTCCGTGGAGAACCATGGAGTGAGCATGGCTGAGTTGAAAAAAATATTGATAGTGGATGACTCGCCGGCGCAAGTGAAGCTGATCCAGGGCATGCTGGAACGCGAGGGGTATAACCCCGTGGGACTGAGCGACCCGAAACTCGTAGAAGAGACGATTAACACGGTCCGGCCGACGGTGATCCTGCTGGACGTGGTAATGCCGGAGCGGAACGGATTCCAAGTGTGCCGGGACCTGAAAAACAGCACGGAGTTCAGAGCGATTCCGGTGATTATGGTGACGTCCAAGGACACGGCGAGCGACAAGTTCTGGGGCGAACAACAAGGCGCGGACGGGTACGTGACGAAGCCGTTCACGCGGGAAGATTTGCTGCGCGCGGTGCGCCGATTTGCCTAGCGGTTTGAATGAGAGAACTGAAGTGATGAACGAAGAGTTCCATCTGACGCCACTTCCAGCGGACGCCGACACGGGCGAGCTGCTCGAAGCGCTGGGCCCGATCGAAGAACGGCCCCCAGAGTCGCAATACTGCGTATTCCGCAGCGGACGAGAGCGTTTCTGCTTGCCGGTGCTGGATGTAGAGGAAGTGCTCGACTGGCCGCTAGTGACGAAGCTGCCGCTCGGTCCGGCGTACCTGGTCGGAATTTTCAATTTGCGCGGCTCGATCGTGCCGCTGATCGACATCGCTATGACCGAAGGGCGCAGACCCGGTCTGCTGCCAAAGCATGTGGTCGTTGCGGCGCTGCGGAGCGAAAGCCATCACGAAGATTTGCGGCTGGGCATCGCCGCCGATGAAGTGATCGGCACCTATTCGGTGAATACCGAAGACTTGCTCGAGCAAGCGCCGGAAAATGTGCCGCACTGCATCGGGTTGCTGCGGCACGACGACCGGCTGGCATTGATCATCGATTTGCGGAGATTGCTCGAAGTGTTTCCGGGGCCCAGTATTTGAGATTCGCGGAGAACCTGAGGCCGGCAGGCAGAGGCTCCGGCGAAGAGATTTGGAGGCAGGCATGAAATCGCGATTGAGTTCGACAATTTGGATGCTGGTCCTGGCGAACGGGGCAGTGCTCTTCACCGTGCTGGGACTGGCGTATAGCGCCGGGCGACAGTCCGGCGGCGCGTCGCTTTTCGACTTCGGCTCGCTGCCGAGCGGAGCGAGCAGCGCGGCGATCTTCGCCTTGGTGCTCGCGCTGGGCATGGCCGTTATCCTCGCCTGGCGACTGGGGAGCGCCATATTGTCGCCGGTGCAGGAGCTCGCGGAATTCTCCGAACGGCTTGCCGCGGGCGATTCGCGAGCGCGCGCCGAAGTGCACACGAACGATGAGCTTGGCTACATCGCTGAAAACCTCAACCGCGCCGTCGCGAAGGTATCGAAAGCCGCGAGCAATCAGGAAGCCAGCGATTTGCTGCAGCGGAGCATCACGGAGCTGCTAACGATAATCAACCAGGTGGCACGCGGTGATTTGACGCTGCGCGGAAAAGTCACCAACGACGCGCTGGGCAATGTCGCAGACTCCATCAACTACATGCTGGACAATTTCATGAAAGTTCTGGAGCGCGTGCGGAAAGCGGCGATGGAAGTGACGGCGTGCTCGAACAACATCCTGGTGGCCGCCGACGAGATGCAGGCCGGCGCGACACAACAGGACCAGGAAATCACGAATACGTCGAGCGCCGTCGAGGAGCTGACGGTTTCGATGAAACAGGTATCCAACAACGCCGAAGCGAGCGCCGAAGCGGCACGCCGCGCGCTGGACGCCGCGGAACAGGGCAACCGAGCCGTGCGCGATACGCTCGAAGGCATGCAGCGCATCCGCGCATCCGTGCAGGCCACGGCGAAGAAGATCAAGTCGCTGGGCGACCGGTCGCTGGAAATCTCGGAAATCATCAACGTGATTAACGACATAACGGAGCAGACCAACCTGCTGGCGTTGAACGCCGCCATCGAAGCGGCGCGGGCGGGGGAAGCAGGCCGGGGTTTCGCGGTCGTCGCCGACGAAGTCCGCAAGCTCGCCGAACACAGCCGCAGCGCGACGAAGGACATCGCAGCCCTCATCAAGGCCATTCAGGCGGAGACGAACGAAGCCGTGGTGGTCATGGAGGAAGGCACGAAGGAAGTGGAAAGCGGCGCAACGCTGGCGGATCAGGCGGGCCGCGCGCTGGACGCCATTTCGAGCGTGGTTCGCCAGTCGGCGGAGCTGGTGCAAGAAATTTCACTGGCTTCGAAACAGCAGGTACGCGGCACGGAAGGCGTTGCGCACGCAATGCAAATCATTTCCAACATTACGCGCCAGACTTCACAAGGCACGCGCGGCACGG
Source organism: Candidatus Acidiferrum sp. (assembly GCA_035544995.1). Lineage (GTDB taxonomy): Bacteria > Acidobacteriota > Terriglobia > Acidiferrales > UBA7541 > Acidiferrum. The sequence continues at coordinate 45,447 of DASZZI010000088.1, read as the reverse complement.
TGGCGACGGTTAGTCAGCTGGTAAAACTTTCGGACCAGTTGAACGAAGCGCTGGCACAATTCCGCTCACCGTCGAAGTCCTCCTCCGGCGGTGTTGAAGAATCCGAGCGGCCCGTCCCGGTAGGCGCTCATCGTTAGGCTGTAATTCCCTGCTCCGGAGAAAAGCCGGAGCGGAAACGTGATGAAGATGAGCGAACGCCAGGGCCCGGCGGCCGGTCTGAGCGAACATGAATTGAGCGAGATCCGCATGCTGATCGAAGAGCGGACGGGAATTCGCTTTGATGAATCGCGGGAGCGGTTCTTCTCGACACGTGTGCGCGAACACTTGCAGGCCAAGGGGTTGGCACGCGGCACGGATCTACTGCGCGCAATCCGGAAGTCGAACGTGGAGTACGAAGCGCTCCTCGAGCGTCTGCTGACGCAGGAGACATCATTTTTCCGCTATCCCGCGGTGTACGAGACCTTTGAAAAGCGCGTGCTCCCCGAGTTGCATGTGAAGAAGTTCTGGAAGAATCCGCGGACGCTTCGCATTTGGAGCGCGGGCTGCTCGACGGGCGAGGAGCCTTATTCGATCGCGATTACCATCGCCGATGCGCTGAACTTTGCGGATGCGTGGAACGTCGAGATCCTGGCGACCGACGTCGGGCGGCAGGCGCTGAAACACGCGGAACGCGGAATTTACGCAGGCCGGAGCATTGCGAGCGTGAAAGAGGCTCAGTTCGCGGCGCATTTTACACAGGCGGAGGATGGTTACCATGTAAAACCCCGCTTGCGCAAAATGGTGACTTTTGCGCAGATGAATTTGGCGTCCGCGGTGTACGTCGGGCGTATGGATCTGATCTTCTGCATGAACGTGCTGATTTACTTTTCGGAAGAACGCCGACGCACACTGGTACAGCGCTTCTACGACACTCTAGAGCCCGGCGGATATCTTTTTCTGGGACATTCCGAATCGATTTCGAAGATGCCGGTGAAGTTTCAAGCCATCGTGCTGAACGAGTGCATTCTTTACCGCAAACCGACCGCCGAAGAACTGCAAAAGCCGGAACTCGTGACGGAGGGACGCGCGTGAGCACGCCGGACCGCGAAGCCGTCGAGACTTTCCTTCAGGAAGCGGCGGAACACCTGCAATATCTGCGGGAATACGTCAGCGTGCTTCAGGATGTCGAGCCTCGCCGCGAAGATCTCGAGCGGCTGTACATTGCGGCGCACACGCTGAGCGGAACTTCAGCGAGCTATGGGTTTCCTCGCTTTTCGGAGATCGCGGGCAAACTGGCGCACGTTTTTCAATATGCGCTGAACGCGACGCTCGGGAATGACCTGCACGGGCCGCTCACCGAGTTTCTTTCCGACGGAATTTCGGTACTGGAGACGGATCTACTCGAGATCAGCGATACGGGCAACGAAAATATCGAAGACTTCGCGGCGTTCAAAGAGCGCTACCGCTTTGCGTTTCCAACCGAACCGCCACCCCTTAATTATTTGCAGCCTCAGTCGTCCGCCTTGCCGACCACGTTTCCGGAGGAAGAAACCTCGATGGCAGGCGCGACGGGGTCTTATTTCGATGCTTTGCCTGGGGACGACGAAGTGCCGGACGAGATTCTGGAATTCTTCCAACCGGAAGCTGAAGAGCATCTGCAGATCGTCAGCGATTGCCTGATCTCTCTCGAGGGGAATAACAACCCCGAGGAGATTAACAAGCTGTTCCGCGCCATTCACACAGTGAAGGGATCTGCCGCGCAGGTGGGGTTGAGGCGCTTGGGCGCAATTGCCCACCGCGTGGAAGACTTGATTGGCCGATTGCGCGACGGGGAGATTGAACCATCACCGGCAGTGGTTGACCTATGCCTGGAGTCCGTCGACGTATTGAAGAAGACGCTGCACCGGCAATGGGCCGATGACGCGGAAATGCGCACGGTTGTGGATTCCCTGCTGGGGCGCATCGCAGAATTCGCGCCGATGGAGCCGGAAGAAGCAGAAGCTCTGGCGGAAGCAACGAGTGGTGCAGAAGCCGCGGCAGAAGGAACTGGCGAGGGCACTTCCCAGAAACAAGCGCCAGCACGCGCAGCAGCAAAACAAACCGGCGCCGCAGGCTCCAATGCGAAATCAGTACGCATTGCGCTGGAACGGCTGGACCGGATGATGAACACGGTCGGAGAGCTGGTCATCAACCGCACGCGGATGGTGGGCCGCGTGGCGGAACTCGAAAAGCTGGTGGAGACATTGAGCTTTTCCAAAGAGCGCTTGCAGGGAAAGGTTGGAGAATTCCAAGAGAAGTACGAGTTCAACCGGATCAGCTCGTCCCGATTGACGGATCCATGGAACAGGCCACAGACGAAGCAGATGCTCACGAGCGCAGCCGCCGGCGATACGTCGTTCCTATCCGACTTCAGCGAACTGGAAATGGACCGTTATGATGACTTCAGCATCCTTTCGCGGTCGATGACGGAAATTTCCGCGGACGTGAATGAGGTTCTTTCCCAGCTCGAAGGATTCATCGGACGGGTCGAAGGCGACATCGACGAATTCACGAAACTGGCGCATCACCTCCAGGATGAATTTACCGCGGCGCGCATGGTGCCGATTGGCACGCTCTATTCCCGATTGACGCGCGCCGTGCGCGATGCGGCGAAATCCGCCGGCAAGAATGTCGAGCTCGACCTATCGGGAAGCGAGACCGAGCTGGACAACAATATCATTCAGCAAATTTCAGACCCGCTGGTACACCTGGTTCGCAACTCGGTGGCACACGGGATCGAACGTTCCGAAGACCGAATAAGGGCCGGAAAACCGGAAACGGGCAAGGTTTACCTGCGCGCGTACCATCGCGGCAATCACATTTACATTGAAGTCGAAGATGACGGGCGCGGCATCGACTACGAGCGCGTGAAGCAAAGCGCGATCGAACGCAGCCTCGTTTCGCTGGAGACGGCGGACCGGCTCACGGAACGCGATCTCCGCGAGATGCTGTTTCATCCGGGCTTCTCAACGGCGCCGGTTAAAACCGAGCTGGCCGGGCGCGGCGTAGGACTGGACGTCGTTCGGGCGAATCTGAATACCCTGAACGGTGAAATTGACATTCAAAGCAAGACCGGCGAAGGCACCAAGTTCACGCTGAAGGTGCCATTGACACTAATCATTTCGCCGGCGTTGTTTGTGCGCTGCGGGGCCTCTAACTATGCCCTGCCGCTCGCCGTCGTCGAAGAAATCCGCCGCTTGCGCGCCGATGAAATCGAGGACGTCGGTGGAAAGCTGCTAACGAAAGTGCGCGACGTGGTCACGGAAGTCGTGCGCCTGGATACCTACCTGGGCCTGCCTCCGCTTGAACCGGTCAATGGTTATTTCCGCATGGTGGTGGCGAACGCCGGCAACCGGCAGATCGGCCTGGTGGTGGAAGAAGTCATCGGCAAAGATGAAATCGTCATCAAGAACCTGGGTGAATACCTGCGCCGGGTAAAGCTTTTCCCAGGCACAACGATCGCTCCCGATGGCAGCTTGATTTTGCTGATTGATTTGAACCGCATGGTCGCGAGCGAGCCGAATGAGCGGCGCGCTCTGCAGGCCAGCGCCAGCGCGGCACGCGTGTTCGCGCCGGGTTCAGCGGCGGTGGCGAAAGGCACGATCCCTGTGGACGCGATCGACCGCGTGCAACAGGAGCGTGTCATTGTTGTGGCCGACGATTCGATCAGCGTGCGCAAGTTTGTCGGCCGCCTGCTGGAGAAGAACGGCTACCGCGTGATGCTGGCCGGGGACGGGCTGGAAGCGGCGGAACTTGTGTCGCAACACGGGTGTCACCTGATCATCACGGACCTGGAGATGCCGCGCATGACGGGTTATGAGCTGATGGCGCAATTGCGGCAGAGCCCGGCGACGCGCCGTATTCCGGTGATGGTGGTTACTTCGCGCGCGGGCGCGAAACACCGCGATCGCGCGATGAAGGAAGGCGCGGCGGCTTTCCTCACGAAGCCGGTGCAGGAAGATCAGCTGATTGCAGCGGTGGAACAACTGATGGGAACGGAGGCGGCGCGCCCGGCCGTTCCGGTGGCGTGAAAGAACGATGGTGACCAGCGCCAACAAGAAGTTTCGCGTGCTCATCGTGGAGGACTCGGCGTTCATGTGCAAAGTCCTCGAAACGATTTTCAACACCGACGACCAATTACAAGTGGTGGGCCACGCGAAGGACGGGCGCGAAGCCGTCACAATGGCGGAATCCTTGAAGCCGGATGTCATCACCATGGACATCAACATGCCGCATATGGACGGCCTCCAGGCAACAGCGCAGATCATGACCACGAATCCGAAACCGATCGTGGTGGTCAGTTCGGAATCAAAGGAAGGAGCGGCAAGCACGCTAAGAGCGCTGGAGCTTGGCGCGATCGAGTTTGTAGCCAAGCCTTCGAGCGGCGTCGATCTGGACATGCAGAGCGTCAAAGAAGAACTGCTGCGCAAAGTGCGTATGGCGGCCAAGGTGCGTGTGGTACGCACGGCTTCCAGGCTGGCATCCACGTTGCAGGCCGCGGACGGCAAGCCCCGTCCGGCTCCTGCGCCGGCGGCGAACCGTGCCGTACAAGCGGCGCAACACGATCAGAAATTTCCGGTCGTTGTGCTTATCGCATCTACCGGTGGCCCAGCAACCGTCATGCGCCTGGCACCCGGGTTCACGCGCGATTTCCCCGCCGCAGTGATTCTGGTGCAGCACATGCCAGCGGCATTCACCAGCCAGTACGCCGTACAACTGGCTGAGTTCACGAATATTCGCGTGAAGGAAGCAGAGGCCAACGAATCGCTGGTACCGGGGACGCTTTACATCTGCCCCGGCGCACAGCATTTGCGGGTTACGACTTCGGGCCGGGTTCAGCTCGACGGCAGCTCCGGACGAATCAACGGTTACCTGCCGAACATGGATGTGACGATGGAATCCGTGGCGGCGTTTGCGGGTCCCATGAGCATCGGAGTGGTGCTCACCGGCATGGGCAATGATGGCGCAAACGGATCGAAAGCGATCAAAGCAGCCGGTGGTTTGGTGCTGGCGCAGGACGAAGCCACTTGCGTGATCTTTGGCATGCCGGCAGAAGCTATCAAGACGGGTGCCGTCGAGCAAGTTCTCGGAATCGACGACATCTATCCGGCGCTGGAGAAGCGCGTGCTCGGCTTGTGCCGCGTGGCACCGGTGGGAGTGCGGTAATGCGGCCCGCACCGCCGGCAAAGCAAGGCGCGACGCGCGCCGAACAGATCATCCTGTTTCGAGTTGGCGGGCAGCTTTTCGCTGTCTCTTCCGCTTCCGTGCAGGAAGTGCGCAGCGTGGACAGCCTTGGGGGATCAACGACGGAACTTTCGCAACCAGGACTGCGCAAAGTGAGGCACGTCGTCCGGCGCGGGGGGAACACCGTCTACGTTATCAACGGAGCGATGCATTTTGGGCTGCCGGCCACGCCTGCGGCACTCATTTTCGTGTTGCGGCGCACGCGAACGGCGCTGCTCATCGATGGGATTGAGAAAATGACCACGATGACGCGACTGCAAGCGCTGCCCAAAGCGTTTTGCCATGAAGAACGGCAATGGTATCGCGGACTGACGTCGCTGGATCAAACTGTCGTGCCGGTCGTGGAGCCCGCGGGGTTTCTGACTCCCGAAGAAATGGCTTTGCTGGACGCGGCGTTGCAGCCGGACAAGACACCAGAAGCCGGAGCCAAAGAAGAAGCGGAACGCACCCAATGAGCCTGCCGGTCGAATCCGAGGCACAGTCGTTCGTCATGCTCCGGCTGGGCGAACGACGATTTGCGCTCGCCGCGAGACAGATCGTGGAGCTGGTCGCCCCGAGCCGCGTTTTCCGGTTTCCTCATCACACCCCGGAAATTGAGGGCGTGATTCTGCGGCGGGGCCGGATTGTACCCGTATGCGATGTGACGGAACGCCTCCTCGGAAAGTGCCTGAAGTCGCGGCGGCTCTACCTAATTGCCTTGCGGCGCTACGGAGCGCAGGCTGAGTGGGTGGCGTTGCCGGTGACTGGAGAATGCGAATTGATCACCGCGGAAATGTCCCCCGCAAGCGCCGAAGACTCGCCGCATGTGGCGGGCTGGCTCTCGCATGGGGGCGACGTCATCGAAGTTCTCAATCTGAGCGCACTGACTCCGGGCCCCTCCGAGATAGGCGCACGGGCCTCCACGCTCGCGGCCGAGGAGGCGCGGCCATGATGATCGCGGGCCGTGCAGCGAAGCTCCTGCTGATCGACAGCAACGTTTATTTTTCGAAGCGGCTGAGCGACGCGCTGAAGCGGGAGGGCTTCGAAGTAACCCCCAGCACGCAGCCGGCATTCGCGCTGACAACGCTCGAATACGACATGCCCACGGCGATCCTGTGCGCGACGAATATGCGCGAGATGGGCGCTCTGGAAATTGCCAAGATCATCCACGCCGATCAAAAAAACGCTTCGCTACTGGTCATCGCACTGGGCGATGGCAGCCAACGCGCCCTGATGGCGGCTTTTCAGGCGGGCTGCGACGATTACATCGACCGAGGACTTCCGCCCGCGGTGATCGCCACACACATAAAGAACATTATCGTGAGCAAAGCCGATGGCTTTCAGCCGGCGCAGATGCTGGCGCAGGCAGACGCGAGTCTCAGCGGCAGCTTGACGCACCACGACTTGCCCGGCGTGATGCAGATGCTCGGCCACGCGCACCAGACGGGCGCACTGCACATCAATTCCGGCGAAACTGACGCGGTGCTTTTCTTCGATGCCGGTGAGATTACACACGCCGAATGCGGCAGTCTTTTCGGCGACGAGGCGGTGATCCATATCCTGAAGAGCTGCGTGCAAGGCGGCTCCGGGGGCTACAAATTTGTTTACGGGAGCGCGTCGACGCAGCGCACGGTACTGCGTTCGACGACAGACCTTTTGCTCGATGCCATGCGCGAGTATGACGAAAGCGTGCATGACACGGCGGACAAGGAAGCGCTATGAGCGATGCAATGGTCATTCCACCGCTGGGTGAAGCCGCGCCGATGCGCACGCCCACGGTGTACTTTATCGACGATAGCGCGACGATGCGCGAAGTCATCAAGATTGCGTTTCGCCGTGAGAACATCAACGTGATCACTTGCGCCGATGCAGCGTCGGCGCTCGCGCAGTTCGAGCAGAATCCGCCCGATGCGGTAATCACCGACGTGATCATGCCGGACCAGGACGGTTATTCGGTCTGCAGCCAGATCAAACAGAATCCGCAGTTCAGCGCTACTCCCGTAATTCTGATGTCCGGCGTGGTGAACAAGAGCGTGGCCGACAAAGCCGTCTCCGTGCACGCCGATGAACTGATCCGGAAGCCATTTCAACCGCAGGAATTAATCGGGCGGGTGAAGAGCCTGCTACAACCAACGGGCGCGGCCAGCGCAACATATGCGGAGAGCCCCGCGGCTTCCACAGCGCTGAACAGCCTGTTTGCCCCGGCTCCTGTGCCCCCGGCACCCACTGTCCAGGGAGCGCCACAGCTTGCCGGAGAACAGAGAGCTTCAGAGTCCCTCTGGCCGCGCGCGCTTGCGGAAGCGTTCCTCCTGCGGTCCGCGGCACCCACAGCTCCTCAGCAGAATGCTCAGCCTAGTGCATCTGTACGTCCGACCCCTGATAGTCTCAAACTCCTCGCGGAGATCGCGCATCTCGAACTTCTGATTAAGAAACTGCAAACCGAGCTGCAGATCGAGAGGCAGTACAATCAAGCGCTGGAACTTCAGATCAAAACCCTGACACAAATCGAATCGTAAGCCTCAGGTAAGGGCTTCGGGTATCTATCTCAGCGCACCGAAGATGCGCCACGCACCGATTAGTGATTTGCGGGGTCCTCTAAGGTTTCGGTGTGAACTGACGAAGGGTCAATTAGAAAGCGCGCGACTGTCGACCCGACCGAAAGACACGTTAAGCTCAGATGTCCACAGGCAGAGTTTAAACTCACTATTGGAGCATCGGCCGCAGCGGCAAACTCGATCGCAGGAGTCGGATTCACCATATGGTCTTGCGGGGAAACAATGATAAGCAGTTTTGCGCGGACCCTCTTCGCGGCTTGCCCTAGGGTCATGCCGAGTTCCTCTGGGATATCGAGAGAAATGATCGCTTGCCGTTGACGAATCTGATTGCTGGCGATTCCGCCGTCGCCCTTTGCATTTCTTCTGATTTCGCCAAGGAATGCATCGAAGTTTTTCGCGTCAGTATGTGCCACTCGATAAGCGGGTGAAGTGCTATTCATTTCGTCGATTTCTTCCTCAAGAGCCAATCCACGTGTTAGCGGCTTTGTAGGATTGCCCTGATTCCATGCCGGGTCCAGCCCAATTGCATCGATCTGCGCAGTCCAAAGCAATTTGTCGAAAGAGGTGGATTGAGGGGACCCGGCCATTGGAATCGCTACGTCCATGAAATCTGGATACGATAGAACCCAGCTAAACGTTTGCATGCCGCCCATGGAAACTCCCATCACCGCGTGAAGATGAGGTAGATTCAGTACATCGGTCAGCAGGTGATGCTCTGCCTCCACCATGTCTCGAATAGTGAACTTCGGAAATTTCATCAGCGGCTGTTTTTTGCTGTTGGATGGCGAGGACGATACACCGTTGCCGATGGCATCCACGAGGACGACGAAATACTTCCCCGAATCCACGACATTTCCCGGCCCGATAAACTGCAGCAACTCCTTGGACGTTCCGCCCAGCCAAGTGGGCCAGAGGATCGCATTTGATTTGTCAGCGTTGCGTTTGCCCAATGTGCGATAGCCGATCCTGAAATCATGAATCACGCTGCCGTTCTGCAATTTAAAGTCGCCAAACTCGGCAAATTGCTGAGCTCCCTCCACTTGCTGCGACTGGGCATGGGTAGTAGAAATCCCGGATGTTACAAGAAGCAGGAAAATAAAAACTGCAGTTGGCGTCTTATTATTCATGGGAACATTCTACTTTAGGATTGATTGTTTAAGTGCTGGTCGCCCATGTCCAAGTGCCGGAGTCACTGAAGTGAAAGTCGGTCAGAGTGAATCCAGCCGGGTGCCCTACTTGCCGTTCTTGTGCGTTTTTTCACCTCACTCGTTTATACGTGGGCGAGTGGATTCTTTCGAATGATTAGCAGCCTTCTTCGGCCTCTGCGTCTCTCCGTTAGCTCTTTCTTTTCTTCCTCTTGCGGGTGCGCCGCCCTTACTTCGTAAGGGTGGGTTCATCCGAACGTACGATCAACGCGGTCGTGCGGGAAACACTTCTCGTTGCGAAAGAAATTGCAGAGGCTGATGGCTTTGAACTGATACACGCCCTAGTAGATTCCCTCTGTGTTCGAAAAGCCATACTGTTGAACAAATAAAATCACAGAATAGCTATTCCAAATATCAGCAAAGCTCTATTCTGACATAACACAACTTTTTACTTGACAGGTCCCGTAAAAACGGGTAAGCCTTCCAGCAAGCTCACCCCCGAAGTGAGCCATTTCTGGAGGAAAAATGCGCAAACTTCTTTTCTACGTCAACATGGGACTTCTAATCCTGTTGAGTACACCGATAGCAAAGGCCCAGCAGGATACGGGCCCTTGCGCTGAGGTCGTGAATACCCAGCAAATGTGTATCTGTAACGGGATACACAACACTGTCCTGCTTCAGGGTTGTGGGGGAGTCTCTGACCAACATTGCTCCCCGTCAGCAACTGTGGTTTGCTGCCTGAACCCACTGATTACATTTCAAACCCGTACACAAGGGAATCTCTGCAGAGGCCCCGAGGGTCCGACTGCGTTAAAGGGTCTTCCGGAAGGCCAGCAAGTGTACGTACGGAATTGCAATGGTCTTTACATTGCAAGTCTTGTTCACCATTCCAAGGCCACCGCCAGCGGAGATTAACTTGAAGTTAAGACATAACCTTTGGCGTACTTGGTTGGCTGCGATTTTCGGATTCGTCCTGCCACTCGGCGTTGCTCATGCGCAAGAACTTCCCACACAGTTACTTAAAAACACAGAAGTGAAGCAGCTCCGCGGTATAGCCGACGAGCCTATAACAGGCCCGGTACGCTGCGACAATGCCGGAAACATCTATCTGCGCACGTACCAATACCCCGACCCACTAGCCGCTCCCGTGCGTCGATTTACGCACGAGGGGAAACGATTGCCGGAATTATCCCTCAGCCAAAGGGAAGAATTCAAAAACAAGGCGTATCAAATTAGGGACTTCCAAACCGGTACGTCTGGCAACACGTTTGCCTTGGTCAATAGTAGGGAGAAGAACAAGGATCGAGAGCCTGTCGGTCCCGACGACGTATCGGTCGTTAACTTTGACGAAGACGGTAAGCCCGACAGAGTGATAAAGCTCGACGCACCTGCATATTTCTCTGCCGGCCAGCTAGGGGTTTTCCCAGACGGAAAGTTTCTCGTCGGCGGGTCCAAGGTAGTCCGGGAGCCGGGGTATGTGCCTCAGAATGGTGTCCGGGAGCCAAGGGAGGTATACATCGGATCATTTAACCAAGACGGTCATGTGATTGCCGAGTTTCACCCAACGCCTCCGCCCGCCGGGGAGGCTGTTCCCGAAACGCATGATGCGAGAAAGACGGCTAAAACCGATACGCAAGAAAAACACAGCAACGACGCCAAGGAGTCTTGGAGCGGCAAGGGGCCTGCGCCGGAAGACATGGTTGTAGGCCAGGATGGGAGGGCATATTTCTTTCACAAGGGCGCCTTTCCAGTAATCTACGTGGTCACCGAAAACGGAGAGTTCGTGCGGCAGTTCTTTGTGCCACTGCCATCTCCGAACGCTAAGCCGTGGCAGGTCAGGTCGCTTCCGGGGCTGAAGCTGTTGGTGGGTTTTATCGAAGATGTAAGCGAGGACAGTTCAGCCGGCCAAATAAATTACTTTGACATCATTGATTCTCAATCGAGCGAAACGATTTCCCGGTACAAACTGCTTCCCAGGGATGGGGGTATATTCGCTTGCTATTCGGAGCCCTATGATTTTGTTTTCTTGGGGGGAGACCCGCAGGGATTCACTACCATCGTGCATGCGTCGCCAAAATGAAAATATTCTCCTAACTTTCCCGCGTCGCGTAATCCCGAGAGAAATGCCGCATGGGTCGAACGGCAATTCAAGATCGCCTGTAAAGCTGCGGACGCCAAGCTGCAAATTTCGGATTTGATAGAAACCAGAGCAAGCGACGGGAGTCGCCTGCTGAGATCCATATTTTTCGCCGATTCGCGCCGCAACTTCTTTCTAATCTCTAACTTCCATCCTCTAACCTCTGCCTTTCCTCGTTCGAACGATTACTATAAAATAATTATACTTGACAGGTTAACAGTTCCATGCTATCATTGGTTGTGATACTCAAGCCTCACCACCGGCAAGCGCCCCCTTCGAGCCTGCCCCGACTCCGTCCGGGAGCCCTTAGGGGTCTACCTCGATCTTCTCGAGGACCTTGCCGGAGAGTTCTGACCCGGCCAGAGGCGGTTCTTCCTCTCTTCCACCAGTCACGAGTCACCAAGCTCAAGTCACGAATTGCCTCTTGCCTTCATCTAACCTATTTGTTTTCTATAGTTTACGCACTCTTTTGCGCAATGGGCGCCCCACAACCCCTTTGCTTTCAAATGTTTCCGCACTCTTTCTATCGCCATGGGGGTGTATACCCCATCTATATTCTCCAAACTTGCGCTCTGCGAGCGCACGAATTGCGCACTTTTTCACCGCAACTCCTTTTTTTGCCACAGTTGCGCTTTTCATGGGGGGAGGGGGGGTCGGCATTCCTAAATTTTCGCGCTTATCGTGGGAAGGATCATTGACGCCGGGATGGGGATTCAGTAGCTTCCCCTTGCAGCGCGGGGAATCGGATCTTGCCTGCGGAGAGAGGATCATGGACGAAAAGAAGAGTTCTGGCATTTCACGACGCGAGTTCGCTCGCCGGGCGGCCATGGCTTCGGCTGCTTCTCTCGCGCCCGTTAACGTGCTTACCGCCCAGTCCGCCACAGCATCGCCAGAGCCACGGCAGCTTCCCGATATGCCCAAGCTCTCGCCCGAGGGTCAGGCGGAGGTTGCAGCGCGCATCCAGGCGATACTGAGCCAGTACGGCAGCCGCTTCTCGGAGGAACAGAAAACGGACATCCGCAGGTTATGCGCGCTGGCTCAACCGCCGCTCGACCTCTTGCGTGCTTACGCGATCGAGGATGGAGATGGACCAGCGCTGTACTTGAAGCCGCTCGTAGAACGCGAAAGGAAGCCGACTACCCTGCCCGCCGCCAAGCCCGCGGCTGCGGCAAAGAAGAATTAAGGAGATTCCACGATGCCAATCGAAGACATCTCCTTTTTGTCCGTCAGTGAACTGGCCAAGCGGATCGAGACGAAAAAGCTCTCACCCGTCGAGGTGACGCAGCACTTCCTGGAGCGAAGCGAAAAGCTGGGACCTCGTTTCAACGCCTATGCGCGTTTGACGCCAGAGATCGCGATGGAACAGGCACGCGCCGCAGAAAAAGAGATTCACCGCGGCCATTACCGCGGCCCGCTCCACGGAATTCCCTACGCGGCCAAAGATTTGCTGGCGGTAAAAGGACTGCCGACAACCTGGGGCGCGAAGATTTATGCGAATCAAGTCTTCGACTACGACGCCGCGGTGATCGAACACCTTAACCGGGTCGGTGCAGTAATGCTCGGGAAAGCGTCCATGATTGAACTTGCGGGAGGGATGGGTTACCGGTTCGCTTCCGCGTCGCTGCAGGGCGCGGCCAAGAATCCCTGGGACACGACGTGTTGGACTGGCGGTTCTTCCTCGGGTTCAGGCGCAATTGTCGCGGCGGGGCTTGCGCCCTTCGCCATCGGGACAGAGACAAGGAGATCGATCATCTGTCCCGCAGCTTTTTGCGGGGTGAGCGGGCTGCGGCCAACTTACGGGCGCGTCAGCCGCTATGGAGCGATGGCGCTATCGTATTCGATGGACAAGATCGGCCCGCTGGCCAGAACAGCGGATGATTGCGCGAGGGTCTTCGCAGCGATTGCAGGCCACGATTTCAGGGATCGCAGCACGCTCCCAATCGACAAAGGCGCCTTCACCTATTCGCCGTCGATGGAGCTGAAAACCCGGCAGCTGAAAATTGGCTGGCTAACTAATGCTTGGAAAAATCTGGATCCCAGTATTGCGAAGCCAGTCGAAGCAGCACGAAAAATCCTGCGCAAATACTTTGGGAGCGTGAAAAACGCAACGCTTCCGGAAGGGCCGTTCGTAGATGCCGGAATTATCATTATCGCGGTGGAGGGCGCAGCGGCGTTTCGCCCGCTTATCCGTTCCGGCCGAGTGAGCGAACTAGCCGATCCGTTGGACCGGCTTGCGGGGTATGTCAACGAACAGTACTCCGGAGCGGACTATCTGCAGGCTTTGCGTGTACGGGAAATTCTTCAAAAGAAGATGACAGAACTGTTTGACTCGTTCGATGTGCTGGTGACCGCGGCGCAGCCAATTGCGGCGACTCCGCTGGAATTGAACCTGGAAACGGAGTTCTCTTTCCCGGATCCGCTAGGCAGGATCGGTAATCTTTGCGGCCTGCCTGCTCTCTCGGTGCCCTGCGGCTTTACGGAGAAGAATCTCCCGGTGGGATTGCAGTTCGTGGCGCGCGCAGGAGATGATTTCGCCGTGATTCAGGCGGCGCGCACGTACCAGCAACACACCGACTGGCACCGCAAACAGCCGAAACTCGCATGAGGACCCGGGAAAGCACCAGAACGAATTACGCCAGTGGCCGCGCGCCCGGGCCGAGGACTTCGCGCACGGCGCGCAGAATCGTGCTCCTGCTGAAGGGCTTGGTAAGCAAACGCGTCGAAGCGCGCGCCTGAGCGGCTTCTGCGGCCGCGTCCTCGCTATAGCCGGACATGTAAATCACGCCAAGACCCGAGCACTCCTTTTGTAGACGTCCGGCAAGCTCCTGTCCCGTCATTCCAGGCATCACCATGTCTGTAACGAGAAGATCGATCCTGCCTTTATGCCCGGCGGCGAAACGCAATGCTTCGGCCCCGTTGTTTGCCTCAATGACGGTGTAACCGCCCGATTCCAGAAACTCACGAGCGACTTCGCGCACGTCCTGCTCGTCTTCCGCAAGCAAAATTGTTCCTGTGCCACGTGGCGCCGCGGTGGAGATCTGCGGTGAGCCGCCATCCTCCGCAGGCTGATCCACGCGAGGGAGATAAATCTTGAAGGAAGTTCCCTTGCCCAGCTCGCTGTAAACCCAGATGAAACCGCCGCTCTGCTTGACGACACCGTAAACGGTCGCCAAGCCCAGACCCGTGCCTTTGCCTTGTTCCTTGGTTGTGAAGAAAGGCTCAAAGATGTGCGCCTGTGTTTCCGGATCCATTCCGGTGCCCGTGTCGGTTACCGCGAGCAGCACGTAACGGCCCGCCTGAATAATCGGGTGCGCGGCCGCGTAGGAGTGGTCCAAGTCGGCATTGGAGGTCTCGATGCGCAAGCGCCCTCCGCCCGGCATGGCGTCGCGCGCGTTGACGGCCAGATTCATAATGACCTGTTCCATCTGGCTGGCATCGGCGCGAATCGTGCCAAGGTCCGCGGCCGTGTTAATGACCAGATCGATGTCTTCTCCAATCAAGCGCGGGAGGAGCCTACCCATCTCTTCCACAACGGTGTTCAGGATCATGGCGCGCGGCTGCAACACCTGCATGCGGCTGAAGGCGAGGAGCTGGCGTGTCAGCGAAGTGGCACGATCCGCGGAACGGTCGATTTGTTGGATATTTCGAATGACGTTCTCCGAGGGAGGGAGAGAACTCAGCAGCAGTTCGGTGTGGCCCTTGATAACCATCAAAAGATTGTTGAAATCGTGCGCGACACCTCCAGCGAGCCGCCCAACCGCTTCCATTTTTTGCGCCTGGCGAAGCTGCTCTTCAAGCTGATGCCGTTGGCTGATGTCCTGCGTGACGACGAGCTGCACGCGGCGATCACCATAGATAAATTCGTGCGAGCAGATCTCCACTTCGAAGACGCTGCCATCTTTCTTACGATGCTTCCAAAGGCCGACGTGTCGGGCTTGCAAGTGAGAATGCCGGAAATGCTCGCGCAGGCGATCCGCTTCTTCCGGCACAAGAATGTCAAAGGTGTTTAGCTTCTTGAATTCCTCGGCGGTGTACCCGTACAGGTTGACGGTGGCCTCATTGACCTGGATAAAGCCCAGGGTCTGCTGATCGAGGACCCAGGTGGGCAGAGGATTTTGCGAAAAAAGCAGACGGAAAATTGATTCGCTGCGGCGAAGCGCGTCTTCAGCACGGCGGCGCTCAATGGCGATGGCAATGTGCCCGCCAACGGAATCGAGGAACTCCAGATCGCGCATGTCGTAAGCGTTTTCATTTTCGTAATGCTGCACGCCAAGAACGCCAATTGTGGCCGTAGGCGTCTTCAGCGGAACACCAAGCCAGGAGGGAGAAGGAGAGCCCACGAGTTCGACGTCGCCCTTGGCAGCGAGGCGGTCAAATTCCGCCTGCGGGATCAGCATTGCGCAACCGGTGCGAAAAACGTAAGCGGTGCAGCTCCGGTCCACTTTCTTAGGCGCGGGCGTGGGATCAAACTGGTCGACGAAAAAAGGAAAATAGAAAGAATCTTCCGCCGGATCGTGGAGCGCGACATAGCAGTTCTCAGCATAGAGAACCTTCTTCAAGGCTTTATGGATATGTTGAAGCAGTTGGTCCAGATTGGCTGTCTGATTTAACGCGTGCACCACATCGGAGATTACCTGGCGCTCCGCTTCCATTCGGTGCAGGTCGGTTACGTCGAGAAAACTCGCAACGATGCCCTCGACAGCCGAATCGTTTAAACGGTTTCGCGCGGTGCATTCAAACCAGCGCCAGGAGCCCTCTTTTCCACGGAGCCGGCAGCGCTCCACCAGGGAAGTACCGGGCGCCGCGGCTAATTCGGCGAGATGCGCGCGGGCCTGGGCTACTTCGTTGGGATGCAGAAAGGCGGTGATGGGGCGCCCGATTAGTTCTTCGGCGTGGTAGCCCAACGCGCGTGTAAATCCGGTATTTGCAAAGAGGATGGTGCCGTCTGCGCCGAGGATGGCGTGGAGTTCGCGCGCGGAGTCCAAGAGCGTTAAGAGCTGCTCCGGGCCTAGTGAGGTGCCTTGCTCCGAAGAGGCGTGTTGTGGCATTGGGTCGATGCGTGCGAAACCGGCCTGCGCATAGAGCACCGCGGGCGGCGGTGAATCCAGCAGCCTCCGCTACACAAATTTCGTTCTACAACGACTTTGCTGACCCAGGGGAAGCTTTACACACACTGACTAATCTTACGGGGATATTCCGCGGCGGGAAGGGGGTCCTGTGCCTTCGTGTTACGAAAATGTGACTGTACGACAGGACAGGCTCCCGGCCCCGAGTAAACGATTTCTTCCCAGTCGCCGGCATGCTACCCTCCCGTCGAATCCGAGGATCCCTTGACGTTCAGCGTCTTGGGAACGGTTGACTACTCAGCGCGGAGGCAATGAACCAATGCACAACATGTGGAAAGATATGTTCGTTCTGGGCCTGCCCATTCTGGAAAAAATTCTGCGGCCGGTCTTTGTGTACGCCTTCCTTGTGATCGGCCTGCGCCTTTCCGGCAAGCGGGAATTGGTGCAGCTAAATCCGTTCGACCTGGTCGTTTTGCTGACGCTTTCGAATACGGTGCAGAACGCCATCATTGGCGACGACAACAGCGTGAGCGGCGGCATCCTAGGAGCCACTTCGCTCCTGGTCGTGAATTATCTCGTCGTGCGCTTTCTCTATGACCACCGAAAGCTGGACCAGCTCGTCGAAGGACGTTCTGACGTTTTGATCGTGGACGGGAAAGTACAGACGCGCCAGCTGAAGAAAGAGTTGATCACAGTTACGCAACTCGAGGCAGCGGCGCGCAAACAGGGCTTCGCATCGCTATCCGAGGTTCAGAAGTGTGTTTTGGAGCCGGGAGGGACACTTTCCTTCCTAGCGAAAAAGCCTCCGGTCGAAGAACTGCGGCATCAGGAATTACTACGGCGTTTCGAAAAGTTGAGCGAGGAGGTCATTCGAATGCGCGGCTCGCAACCACCTGCGCACGCTTGATGGACTGGCACGAGGAGACCGAATCCGCTCAGTGGAGCAGGAAGCCCGTAATGGCCAGGCCAACACCGGCAAGCCCGATGAGCATGCCACCGAACCAAAGGGCGCGGCGCTTAGTGAGAAGCGTGATCGAGCATTCGACACTCTCATGCATTTCGCCGCATTCTCCCTCTGAAATTATGCCGAAGCATCTGCCGCGATGGCCTTCAGCGATTCAACCGCCGCGGCAACCGTGCGATCGATATCTTCGGACGTGTGTGCCGCTGAAACGAAGGCTGCTTCGAATTGCGATGGCGCCAGAAAAATGCCGTGATCGAGCATTTCCCGGAAAAAACGCGCGTAACGCTCGGTATCGGAACGCTTTGCGTCCGCGTAATTACGGACAGGAGTACCCGCGAAAAAAACGGATGAAAGAGAGCCGGTTGCGTTGACCTGGCCCGGAATCCGCGCTTCGGTGAGCGCGCCACGCAGCCCAGCCACTAGCCGCTCTGCATTTTGCTTGATCCCTTCGTAGAGCCGCGGCGCAGTGAGTTGCAGCAGCGTCGCGATTCCAGCACGCATCGCGAGCGGATTGCCTGCCAGCGTTCCTGCTTGATACACGGGGCCTAGCGGCGCCACGTAGTTCATCAGCTCGGCGCGACCACCGTACGCGGCGACGGGCAAGCCGCCTCCGATAATCTTCCCTAGAGTCGTAAGGTCCGCTTCGATCCCAAGGAGCTGCTGCGCAGCGCCATTGTGCAGCCGGAATCCAGTGATGACTTCGTCCACGATCAGGAGCGCACCGTTCTTGCGCGTGATGTCGCGCAGACCAGCCAGGAAACCTTGTTCCGGAAGAACCACCCCCATGTTTGCCGCGATGGGCTCGACGATCACAGCAGCAATCTTGTCTTTATGTTCCGTGAAGAGCCGTTCGACCGCGGGGAGATCGTTGTAAGGCGCATTCAGCGTGAGTCCAGCGAGCGCTTCGGGGACGCCGGGGCACTCCGCGAGACCCAGTGTCGCCAGTCCAGAACCAGCCTGCGAGAGGAAGCTATCTGCATGACCGTGATAGCAGCCTTCAAATTTGATAAGGAAATCGCGTTTTGTAGCGCCGCGGGCGAGACGGACGGCGCTCATCGTTGCTTCAGTGCCACTCGAGACAAGGCGGATCTTCTCGATAAACGGAATCGCGCGAGTGATAAGTGTCGCCAGCTCCAGTTCCAACTCGGTGGTTACGCCAAAGCTCGTTCCCCGCAGTGCCTGGTCGGCGATGGCCGCGCTCACCGCCGGATTGGCGTGCCCCAGAAGCATGGCTCCCCAGGAGCACACATAATCGAGCAACTCGTTTCCGTCGGCGTCATAGAGATGGGCTCCGCTGCCGCGCTCGATGATCAGCGGTTCGCCACCTACGGATCGAAACGCACGCACGGGGCTGTTCACCCCGCCGACGAGGACTTTTTCCGCGCGTTCGAAGATTTCACGGGAGCGGCGCCGCTCGCGCTTCAAAGTAGGATGGATTGCGCTCATGGAATTACAAACAAAATTATCACGGCTTCAGCCAGCGCGCGACATCCTTGGCGTGGTAGGTCAGGATAATGCCGGCTCCCGCGCGGTGGATGCCGGTCAGAATTTCCAGTACGACGCGCTGCTCGTCGAGCCAGCCTTTCTGCACGGCCGCTTTCACCATAGCGTACTCGCCGCTTACGTTGTAAGCCGCGACCGGCACATCGAAGCGTTCACGCACCTGACGGATGATGTCGAGATACGGCAGCGCCGGCTTCACCATCACCATGTCCGCGCCTTCGTCCAAGTCCAGCGCGACTTCCTTGAGCGCTTCGCGGGCGTTGGCAGGGTCCATCTGATAGCTGCGTCGGTCGCCGAACTGCGGAGCCGATTGAGCGGCTTCGCGGAAAGGGCCGTAAAATCCGGAGCAGTATTTCGCGGCGTAGGACAGGATGGCGATGTTTTCGAATTTGTGCTCATCGAGCGCCTTTCGAATCGCGGCCACGCGGCCGTCCATCATGTCCGAGGGGGCCACAATATCGGCGCCCGCGCGCGCGTGCGAGAGCGCCTGTTCCGCAAGGATGGAGATTGTTGGATCGTTCGCCACTTCCCCGTTTTCAATGACCCCGCAGTGACCGTGGTCGGTGTACTCGCAAAGGCAGACGTCCGTGAGGACGAGCAGCTTGAGATTGGCTTTTCGAATCGCTTCAATGGCGCTCTGCACCACGCCCGTCGCGGAAGTGGAGCTGGTCCCGCGCGGGTCCTTGAATTCGGGCAATCCGAAGAGCATCACGCCGGGGATTCCGATGCCTTCGATTTCGCGGCATTCTTCGACGACTTTGTCGGCGGATTGCTGGAAAACTCCCGGCATCGAGGTAACTTCCTTCTGTACTCTGGTGCCCGGGCAAACGAAGAGTGGATAGATCAAGCCAGCTGATGTGAGCCGCGTTTCACGCACCAGTCCCCGAAGCGCTTCGCTGCGCCGCAGACGCCGCGGACGGTGTATTGGATAACTCATCCTCGCTTCACTCCCGCAAGAGGGCGCTTCGCCGCTGTGAAAAATTCTTCCAAGGCCGAGACAACGGAGGAGATCGTGGTGTCGGCAGCCGAAACGATGTGCTCGACGCCAGCATCTCGCAAGGCTCTGGCGGTTACCGGGCCGATGGCGGTGAAGATTGCTTTTTCCTGCAAGGCGCGGAAACGCGGCTCTCCGAGCAGTTCCTTGAGATGCTGAACAGCCGCGGGGCTGAAGAATAAGACAGCGTCGGCTTCGCCCTCAGAAAGCTGAGCAAGCGCGCACGGATCCGGGTCGCCAGGCCGTACTGTACGGTAGGCTACAACCTCCGTAACCTCGACGCCGAGGCGGCGAAGCGCTTGGGGAAGGTCGGGATGGGCCCGATCGCTCCGCGGAAGAAAAATATGGCAACCTAACAACTCCGCATCGAGCTCTTCAGCGAGCGCTAAACCGTGGTGATTCGAGGCCACGTGGGAAACGGTAAGACCTGCATCTCTAGCAGAAGCGGCCGTTGCAGGACCGACGGTCGCGATCCGAATGCTTCCGGCTGCTTTGACTAGCGAAAGGCCAAGTGATGCACTGCGCTCAAGTAGAGCGCGCAAAACGTTCTGGCTGGTTAGAAATAGCCAGTCAAACTGCGAGAGATCGCGAAGGGCGCTATCCAATGGAACAAAATCATCGGGTGGAGCAAAGCTGATCAATGGGAACAGGATGGGTGTCGCACTGCGGGTTTCCAGTTCCTGGCAAAGCGATTCGCTCTGCTCCGCGGCTCGCGTCACAACGATGCGCTTACCTGCAAGCGGCGATGGAGCAGTCTTAGCCACGCTGTCGCCCCACTTCTTCAAGGATGCTTTGTGCCCCCGCTTCCATGAGGAGACGAGCCATGTGCTCGCCGAGCTGAGCGGCTTGTTCCGGCGGCGCCGTGGCACGCTGCTTCACATACTGCACGCCGTCGAGGGAGCAGACGCACGCCTCGAGGAGCAGTTCTCCTCGCTCCACGCGCGCCCATGCGCCAATAGGAACCTGGCAACCCCCGTGAAGAGCACCAAGCAAGGCACGCTCGGCAATGATCGCCGTCCGCGTCTCGGCATCGTCCAGCTTGGCGAGAGCATCCGCCGCCTCGGTATCTTTCAGCCGGGTTTCAACGGCAATGGCACCCTGCCCGACGGCGGGCAGGCAAAGATCGGGAGAGAGAATTTCCGTAATCCGCTGGCTCCAGCCGAGCCGATCGAGGCCAGCCTTTGCCAGCAGGATCGCATCGTACTCACCACTTTCCACTTTGCGGAGACGCGTGTCGACATTTCCGCGCAGCTCGCGAATATCGAGGTCCGGACGTATGTGGCGGAGCTGGGCCTGACGGCGGAGGCTGCTCGTACCCACACGCGCGCCCTGGCGGAGATTGGCGAGCGTAGCGCCGTTGGCCGAAACAAGACAGTCGCGCACATCATCGCGGCGGCAAACCGCCGGAAAGCACAGCCGCGACGGCGTTTCCGTCGGGACATCCTTCACGCTGTGCACCGCGAGGTCGATCGTTTCGTCCAGCAGCGCTTCTTCCAGCTCTTTGATGAAAACTCCCTTCCCGCCGATCTGGGTCAGCGGCGCCTGCTGCATTTTGTCGCCGGCCGTTTTGATGATGACGATTTCCGCCTCGACGCCGGTGGCCTGGAAGAGCTGCTTGCGCACGAACTCTGCCTGCCATTTGGCGAGCAAACTGCCGCGAGTGCCGATGCGCAGATGTCTCACGGTTTTTCCCTATCGCGAAGGAAAAGATCGCGCAGCGCTTCGACATTTTGAATCTTGCGCCGGAGTTCACGTTCACCGCGCAAGCGTTCCGCCGGCTCGAGGAGCAGCTTTTCGAGGAGATCGTCCATGAGCGTCTCGATACGCCGGATGTCGGCGGCACCGAGATGGTTCATCGTTTCGAGACGGCTGCTAAGGAAAGCGCCGCGTTCCGAGCGCAGCCTGGAGCGCAACGCTTCGAGGAGGCCAACCAATTCGACACTGGCCTGCCAGGAAAGAAACTTGCCCACGTGCTCTGCGACAATCGCCTCGGCGCGGGGAACCTCGCTCTCGCGCGCACTGCGGTTCTGTTGAACGATATCGGTGAGGTCATCAACGTTGTAAACGTAGACGTTATATAAATCCGCTGCCGCCGCTTCAATATTGCGCGGCAAGCCCAAGTCCATCAGCAGCAGCGAACGATTGCCTCGCGCCGCCATGGCGCGCGCAAGCATTTCCCGCCGCAGCACGGGCTCTTCCGCGGATACGGAGGCCACGACCACGTCGGGTCCCTTTAAAGCGGTTTCCCACTCACCCCACGCAATGACCTTGCCGCCGAACTGTTGCGCCAATTTCTCAGCACGCTCCTGCGACCGATTCATCACAAAAAGATGCGCAATCCCGCGGCTCCGCAATTGCTCAACGACCTGTTCGCTGATTGCTCCCGCGCCAAGGACGAGGGCACTGCGCTCGTTCAATTTTCCAAATATTCGCTCGGCTAGTTTGACGCCGGCGGAAGCGACCGACACGGGGCGCGTCCCCAGCTCAGTTTCCGTGCGGACGCGCTTCCCTACCTCGAGTGCGCCTTGAAACAGGCGGTTGAGCACGGGCCCGGTTGCGCCGTTTTCATGCGCGAAACGATAGGCCTCGCGCACTTGGCCAAGAATTTCTGCTTCGCCCAGAAGCATCGAATCGAGTCCCGCGGAAACGCGGAAGAGATGCCGCACCGCTTCGCGGTCGTAATGATGATAGAGCGATCCTCTCAAAACGTCCGGGCGCACGGAGTGAAACTCACTGAGAAAAGAAGAGAGCCCCGCGGCGCATTCGTGCGACGCTTCCGGCGGTACCCCGTAGACTTCGCTGCGGTTGCAGGTTGAGAGCACCAGCGTTTCTTCGAGGATTCCGCGCGCCCGGAGCTCTTCCGCCGCGCGCCGCGCCTGCTCTGTCGTGAAAGACACCCGCTCGCGCACCTCCGCGGGCGCTGTGCGGTGATTCAATCCGACAAGTACGATTTCCATGCCGCTCGCCACGCGCTCCTAAAAATACCGGTGACTGTGCGAAAGATAGAGATTAACGACGGTAAAGCTCAGCACGACGATGACAAAATTAAAAATGCAAAGCTTGGAAGCGCGCGTCCCGCGCCAAGTTGGCGACCTCGCCAGCCGAAAATAAACGGCGTATAGCAGCAGAACGAACAGCGTAATCACGTACTTCGAATCGTAATACGAATATTGCCCGGTCAATCGGTCAACCCAAACGAAGCCAAGGATCGTTCCAATGGTGATGGATACGAGGCCGATCAGAACACTGCTTTGGCTCATGCGATCGAGAAGTTCAAGCGCCGGCAAACGCCACCCGACGGCGCCGAGCGTTCGGTTGCGCAAGTGCCGGGCTTCCGCGAGAAAAAGCAAACTGAGGACGAACGAGAGCGCAAAGGCCGCATACGCTAGGATGCTAAGCGTCACATGAAACGCGAAAACCGGGCCGCGGGCAGGGGGCGGAGCCAGGCGATCGGCGGGCGCAAGATGCGCAGCAAGGAAGAAAACCAAGATGAAGGGCAGCACAAACGCTCCGACCGAGCGCTGGCGATGATAGAGCTCTAAACCAAGGTAGGTCAGGGCAAGAAGCCAGCCGAAGAGCGACATCGACCCGTAGAGATCGTGATAGGGAACCGTATGCAATCCGCGGGAGCGTTGCATCAGCGCGAAATAATGCGCCACCACGCCGAGCGCCAGAAGCAATGTCCCGAGGCGGCCCGTGAATTCTCTTCCCGCGTATAAGAAACGGACGTAGAGGCCCAGACTCAAAAGGTAGGCCAATGTGGTCAAGATGAGGAATGGGTTGGTCATTTAGTTTATCAGGGGCTGCACCAAGGGCCTGGGCCACGCCCGTCCAGGCTCGACACTACGCCGCAAATCCACCGAAAGGGTCAAAGCTATTTACACTTAGAGTATAGCCCACCCGGAAAGCGGCCCGCATATCCACGTGGTCCATTTAGCAAGAGCGTGCGGTATTTGCTATCCTTCTGACAGGAGAATCATGGCGGTTCAAGCTGCTCAACTTACCCGAAAAGAGTTATTCCTGCGCGCATGCCGTGGCGAAAGTGTGCCGCGAGTTCCAGTGTGGATGATGCGGCAGGCAGGCCGATATTTGCCGGAGTATCGCGAGATTCGTGCGAAGCACGCCTTCCTGGAAGTTTGCAAAACGCCGGAGCTGGCCGTGGAAGTCTCGCTGCAGCCGTTTCGCCGCCTGGGCGTGGATGTCATCATCGTTTTCTCCGACATTTTGATCCCCGCGGAAGCGATGGGTTTGAAGCTGGAGCTCGGCGACACTGGCCCGAACTTGCCGCAGCCTGTTCGAACGAAGGCGGATGTCGAGAAACTAAGATTATTCGACCCGGAAACGGAAACAGGATTTCTGCCGGAGGCCATCCGGCGGATCGTGCGCGAGGTCGGACGCGACGTGCCGGTTCTGGGCTTTGCCGCCGCACCGTGGACGCTGGCCTGTTACATGGTCGAGGGCCGGACGAAAGAAGGTTTTGCGGCCGTAAAAAGTTTTTTGTATCACGAGCCGAAGATATTCCGCGATCTATTGCTTCGCATTGCCCAAGCCACGATCCCCTATCTGGAAGCGCAGATTGCCGCAGGGGCCGCCGCAGTGCAACTCTTCGACACCTGGTGTGGCGAGCTCAATCTTCGCGATTACGAAGAATTTGCCCTGCCTGCCACGCAAGAAATTATCTCTGGACTCGGCGGCAATGCGCCGGTCATCTATTACACGAAAGCGTCAAGCCACCTGCTCTCCGCCGTGGCGCGCTCGGGGGCCAATGTGCTCAGCGTGGATTGGCGCGTGAATCTCCGGGAATTGCGGGATGAGCTCGGCCCGCGCATCGCTTTGCAAGGAAATGTCGATCCGGCGGTGTTGTTTGGGCCGCAGGAAAAAATTCGCAGTGTGACTCAGGAGGCTATTTTCGCGCTCCGCGGCGAGGGCCACATTTTGAATCTCGGACATGGCATCCTTCAAAATACGCCGGTCGAAAATGCCAAGCTTTTTATCGAGACCGCGCAGGAAGCTGTTCTGCACCAACCGAAGCCCGCGGTGCAATCGCTCTGACGGGACGCAGCAAGAGGCCAGCAAAGTGACACTCGCCAACCCAAGCTTGCAGCAGATGCGCGACGAATTGCATGTGGGCGAGGAATTTCTTGTGCGCTACAACCGCCCTGGCCCGCGCTATACCAGCTATCCAACCGCGCCGGTGTGGAACGAGGCCTTTGGTCCAGACGATCTGGAAAAAGTGCATGCCAAGGCCGAAAAGGCGGGCACGCCGGTTTCTCTCTACATGCACATTCCGTTTTGCGAGAGCTTGTGCCTTTTCTGCGCGTGCAACGTGGTCATCCAAAAAGATAAGCGCGTCGCGCCTCCCTACCTCGATGTGCTGAAGAAAGAAATGGAGCGCGTCAGCCGCAGCGTGTCGCGCGAACGGCCCGTGGTTCAATTTCACTGGGGCGGAGGAACGCCAACTTATTTGACGCCGGAACAGATTGAAGACCTCTTCGGCTCCACTCGCGAGCGCTTCATCTTTGCGGAGGACGCCGAAATCGGCATCGAGGTCGACCCGCGCGTGACCTCGCGGGCGCACCTGGAAACACTCCGCCGGCTCGGCTTCAACCGGCTCAGCATGGGCATCCAGGATTTTCATCCCGAGGTGCAGCAAGCGATCCACCGCAACCAGCCATTCGAACTGACGCGCGACCTTTTGCAAGCCGCACGCACGCTCGGCTTTGACAGCATCAATGTTGATCTGATTTATGGCTTGCCACATCAAACGCCCGAACGCTTCGCGCATACCGTTGAGCAAATATTGCAGCTCGGCCCGGATCGCATCGCCCTATTCAGCTACGCCCACGTTCCGTGGCTAAAGAAGCAGCAGGGCTCCTTCGCCGCTCATCTCCCCGAAGGCATGCAGAAATTTGAGATTTTTCGAACCGGAATGCTCAAATTTCTCGAAGCCGGCTATCTCTATATTGGGATGGACCACTTCGCAAAACCCGGCGATGAACTTGCCATTTCGCAGCAGAATCGCACTCTTCACCGGAATTTTCAGGGTTACACAACGAAAGCCGGCGCGGATCTCTACGGCATGGGAATCACGGCGATCAGCGGCTTCCAGAATGCCTACGCGCAAAACTATCGAGATATCCCTAATTGGGAGAAGGCCGTCGCGGAACGCGGCCTGGCCACCATGCGCGGCTATCATCTTTCGGACGACGACAAGCTGCGCCGCGCGGTCATTAGCCGGCTGCTTTGCCATACGGTTGTGCCAAAACAGGAAATCAATCGCGAATTTCGCATCGATTTCGATGAATATTTCGCGGAAGAGCTGCGGCGCCTCGAAGCGCCACGCGACGATGGCCTCGTCCTGCTCGATGCGAACGAAATTCGCACCACCTGGCTAGGGCGCATCTTCATCCGAAACCTGGCGATGGTTTTTGATCCCTATCTTGAAAAACAGCATCTCGATGCCAAGCCGCTGTTTTCGAAAACTCTCTGACACGCTGAGGAACCGCCAAATCCCGTGACGGCTCACTCTCCAGCTTTGGTCGTGGGCGGCGGCATATCGGGATTGGTCTGCGCCTATGCCCTCCGCAAAGCGGGCATCGATGCTCAGCTCGTGGAAGCTTCTCCACGTCCTGGCGGCGTGATTCGCTCCGAGAGGCGTCACGGCTTTCTCCTGGAGCTGGGCCCACAGAGTTTCAGCGGCACAGCGTCCCTGCTCGAACTGTGCCGCGAACTGGGCATCGATGGCCAATTAGTTCAAGCGCCGCCGCGGGCGCCGCGGTTTGTCCTCGTAGACGGTTCGCTCCGCCGAGTACCCTTCTCACCTCAAGCCTTTTTCGCATCTTCGCTCTTCGGCGTCGTGACCAAAGGGAGCATCCTGCGCGACTTGTTGGGCACAAGCCGGCCGCCGGAGCAGGACGAATCGGTCGCCGCGTTCGTCCGCCGAAAGTTCACTGTCGAGTTGCTCGAAAAACTTGTGGGCCCCTTCGCGTCCGGTATTTATGCAGGCGATCCGGAGCAGTTGAGCTTGCGTGGCGCGTTTCCGGAACTCCATGAAGTGGAAAAATCCGCCGGGAGCATGCTTCGCGGGATGATGCGCGCAGCGAGGGCCAAAAAAGCTCCGCGTGGACGGTCGACATTGCTGAGCTTTCGCGAAGGCAATGAAACATTGGTCCGCGCGCTGGCAGCAAGTCTTGGACTCGCAATCCGTTGCGGTGTCACGGTGAGTGAAATTCGGCGCCGAGCCGGAGGAACCCCGGAGAAATTCGAGGTCCACCTAAACGCGGGTGGACGCGAGGAAATAACTGAGGCTGGACAACTGATCCTGGCCACACCGACGAATGTGGCCACCAAGCTGTTGCGCAGTGTCGACGATTCATTCGAAAGAGTACTAGGAGGGATCGCCTACGCACCGGTGGCGATCGTTTCTTTGGGGTACCGAAAATCCGATGTCGGGCACACGCTGGAGGGTTTCGGATTCCTGGTGCCGCGTTCCGCCGGCCTGGACAGCCTCGGCAGCGTCTGGAATTCGTCGCTGTTCCCCAACCGTGCTCCCGATGGCCACGTGCTGTTGACAAGCTTCGTGGGGGGTACAACGAATCCGCAAGCCGTCACACGCAGTTCGCAGGAGCTCATCTCGCTTGTCCACCGGGAAATTGCGCCAGTGCTGAATCTGCGGCGGGAGCCTGTATTTTCGAACGTCGAAATTTACCACCGAGCTATCCCACAATACAATCTGGGCCATACCCAGCGCCTTGCGGCCCTCAAAGCTCTTTGGCCCAAATATCCAAGCCTATGGCTCGCGGGCAACTATTTGCGCGGACCTGCAATCGGCGCCTGTGTCGAGCAGGCTCTGGCTGTAGCCGGAGGAATCGCAGAGCGCGTTTCGAAATGAGCGCGGCGGGTTCATCCGCTCCTGGAAGTTTGCCGTATAGTCTCACAGGAGACGAAGAAGCTTAACCCGTGTTCCTGGCGGTCCTGACACCCAAGGATTCCAGCGAAGTGTCGCCCGATGCGATGCTGGTGCACCAGCTTCTTCAACGGGACGTGGACGCTTTCGAACAACTCTACGACCGCCACTCACGCATCGTCTACGCCCTGGTGCTGCGCATCGTGCAACAGGCTTCCACTGCAGAAGAGGTCGTCCAGGACGTTTTCCTGCAGTTGTGGCGCAACGCCAGGCGCTATGACAGCAGGCGAGGGCCCTTTGTACCCTGGCTGATGGCCGTGGCGCGCAATCGCGCGCTAGATCATTTGCGGCTAAAGAGCGAACGCCAGCGGCGGCGGGAAGACCAGACTGAAGAGTTGCCGCCAGTCATCGACTTCCCGCAATTCGAAAAAGCGCTCGATGAGAAGCGCCGCGCAGAGCGAGTGCGGGCAGTGATGGGCTCGCTCAACGCACAGCAGAAAAAAGTCATCGAGCTCGCTTACTTCGAAGGTTTGAGTCACACCGAAATTGCCGAGACACTTAAGGAGCCTCTCGGCACGGTCAAGAGTTGGATCCGAAACGGATTGCTGCGCTTGAAGGAAGGATTGCAGGCCACGACGTGAACAACTGCGGCCAATTCCGGGAGCTGGTCGAAGCCTATGCGCTGGGCGCGCTGGACGCCGAAGAACGCGTTGCGTTCGAAGCGCACCTGGCCACGGGCTGCAAGGATTGCGCCCAGGCTGTCGAAGAAGCAAGATGGCTGGTCAATCAACTTGCCTATCTCGCACCCAACGCCGCGCCTTCGGACATGCTGAAGGCCCGCTTGATGCAAACTGTCCGGGCCGAAGCGCGGGCGGCACAGGGCTCCGTAGAGCCCAAGGCCGGCATCCCGTTCTGGATGTGGGCGGGTGTTGCGGCTCTGCTTGTTTTGACGGTGTACTCCGCTTGGGACGCCCGAAGATTGCAGAAGGAAATTCAAACAGTAAACGAAAGCGCTGCTGCCGAATTCAAACAGCGTGAGCAACTGCAACAGGAACTGGCCGTCGCAAAGCGCCAAGCGCACATCCTCACGGACACCAATTCGAAAAAGTTCGCCATGTGGCCACACGATACCCAAATGCCCAAGCTCGAGGCCATGTGGCATCCCGAGCTTGGAATTTGCGTCATGGGGCAGAAAGTACCAATGCCCTCCAGCAATCGCGCGCTCCAATTGTGGTTGATCCCGAAGGCGCCGGGGAGCAAGCCCATGCCCTCACTTACCTTCTGGCCGGATGCCGAGGGGAAGCTAGTCCTGATGGTGGAGAATCCGCCCGACGTGATGGCGGACACGAAAGCCCTGGCCATCACCGAAGAGCCGGCCGGGGGAAGTGCGCAACCAACCAGCGCACCCATGTGGGTTGGCGGGGTCAGCTAGGCACGAACGACGAATTGGTACGCTGGAATGCCGACCCGTATAATACGAAAGCACCGATGAGCCAACAAAAGAAATCCCGTCGCCAGATGCTTGAAGAATTCGTGGTCGAGAAGCCCGACGATACCTTTTCACGCTATGGACTAGCCATGGAATGTATGAACAGCGGCGATGCGTCCGCCGCCGAGAGTCATTTCCGCGCGCTGCTCGAGCGCAATCCTGATTATGTGCCCGCGTATCTGATGTTTGCACAGATGTTAGTACGTGAGTCGCGCACCAGCGATGCGAAACAGGTTCTTTCCAGCGGTATCGTCGCAGCTATAAAAAAAGGTGATGAGCACGCCCGCTCGGAGATGGATACCCTGCTCGGTGATTTAGCTTAAAACCTTCCCGCCGGCCCTTTCCATCCTCCCCGCAATCGCGCGTGTCCTCTGGTATGATTTGGTCTAGGACCTATGCGGCCTGAACGCATTCCGCTCTTTCCCCTGAACGTCGTCCTTCTTCCCGGCGCGGACCTTCCTCTGCACATTTTCGAACTACGCTACCGCCAGATGGTCCGGCGGTGCCTCGATGATAAGTCGGAGATTGGCATGCTGCTCGCGCTTCCTAAGGGCGTTGTGCACGTTGGATGCACCGCCGAAATCATGGAAGTCGTGAAACGTTATGCCGATGGAAGAATGGACATTCTGACGGTGGGCCGTTCGCCGTTCCGCGTAGTCACGCTGTTCAACGAGGATCCGCTCCTGGAAGGCCATGTGGACTATCTCGAAGACAGCGAAATGCCTTCGAATGCGTCTGTGCGGCGCGAGCTTGTCGAGCTCTACGAAACCTGCCATACGCTGATCTTCGGCGACTATCCCAAGAATGTGGAAGATGGCACTCGCGAGAAATTGTCTTACGTCGTGGCTGGCACGCTTCCCATGGATCTGCTTTGGAAACAGCAAATCTTGGAGTTGCGCTCGGAAACAGACCGCCAGGAACGCCTGCTGACGTACCTTCGCGAGTGGGCACCGCATCTACAGAAGACAGAAGTAATGCGCCAGCGCGCCGGCGGCAATGGACACGGATTGAACTAGTGTGGTGCGAGCCGACCAGGTCGGCTCGCAGAACGGGGCCTCATGACGATAAGCACCTCGATGCAATCTTCGGCAAGCCATTCGAAACCTCGCACGCTCGGCGAGCTTCGGCGCATACCGGATTTCGATGCGCGCAGCGCTTCTTTTTCCGTCAAGGACGAGATGCGCCGGAATCTGCTGCGGGCCATCGAGAAGAACGAAACGCTCTTCCCCGGTGTGCATGGGTTCGAAGACACCGTCATCCCGCAAATCGTCAATGCCCTTCTTTCCCGCCACAATTTCATTCTGTTGGGCTTGCGCGGGCAGGCGAAAAGCCGCATTCTGCGCGGGTTGGTGCAATTTCTGGACGCGGAAATTCCCGTGGTCGCGGGCTGCGAAATCAATGACGACCCACTGCGACCGATCTGCCGCTCCTGCCGCGAGAAAATCGCCGCCGAAGGCGACAATACACGAATCGCATGGCGGCCGCGCGATCTGCGCTACGTCGAAAAACTGGCGACGCCGGACGTGACCATCGCCGACCTCATCGGCGACGTCGATCCCATTCGCGCCGCGCGCGGCGGACTCGACCTCTCCGACGAGTTGACGATTCACTACGGCCTCCTGCCCCACGCAAATCGCGGGATCTTTGCGATCAACGAGCTACCTGATTTGGCGGGAAAAATTCAGGTCGGTCTCTTCAATATCATGCAGGAAGGCGACATCCAGATTAAGGGTTACCCTGTGCGGCTGCCGCTGGATGTGCTGCTCGTTTTCACCGCGAATCCTGAAGATTACACGGCTCGGGGGAAGACGATCACGCCGCTGAAGGACCGCGTCGGCGCCGAGATTCGAACGCATTATCCGTCGAGCACCGAAGAAGGCATGAGGATCACGGCGCAAGAAGCATGGACCGGCCGCGAAGCGGGACGCAAGATCGAGGTCCCGAAGTACTTGCGCGAAGTGATTGAGGAAGTTGCTTTTCAGGCGCGCGAAGACAAACGCGTCGACCGGCGTTCCGGCGTGAGCCAGCGCTTGCCGATCACAGTGCTCGAGAGCGTGGTCAGCAGCGCGGAACAGCGGGCGGCGCGAACCGGCGAAAAGACGGGCGTTGCACGTGTCGTAGATGTTTATGCGGCGCTTCCAGCGATTACCGGCAAGCTAGAGCTCGAATACGAAGGCGAGCTGAAAGGCGCGGACACTGTTGCGCGCGAGTTGATTCGAACGGCCGTCGGCCGCGTGTTCAGCAAACACTTTGCCGAAGTCAGTTTCCAGACGGTCATTCAGTGGTTCGAAATGGGCGGGGAGCTGAAATTGCCGGAGCTGCTCACGACGCCGGAGCGCTACCAGCAACTTTCGAAAATCCAGGGGTTGACGGAAAACATCAAGAGACTCGGAGTGGAAGATCGCAAGGATGCCGGCGCCGCCGCCGCTGCTGCTGAGATGATTCTGGAAGGTTTGTGGGCGCACCGGCGGATTGGCCGCAGCGAAGAACGCGGCTACTATGCGGAAAAGCCGCGCCAACCCGAGCCGCGCGATACGCCCGGTCGCCCGCCGCGCCGGCAATTCAATTGAGGCCCGAACGATGAAGGTCATTCGCTACGGAAAATATGTCGGCGAGCCGGCCGATGCGGTCGATCTGGAAGAACTAGTGCGCCGGTTAGGGGACTTTTTCCTGCAGAGCGGATTCGAATCGCAGTATTACGGCGTTTCGGAGATGGACCCGGAAAAGTCCATGGAAGCGCTGCGCGAAGCGATTTTGCGGGCGTTGCAGGAAGGCGACTTGCTGCCCGAAAACGCGATGAGCGACGAGCTGCGGGAGATGCTGCAGAACCCCGATGCCAGAAACAGCCAGGCGGTGCAAGACCTGCTCGACAAACTGATGGAGCGGCTGGCTCAGGAAGGATTCATCCATCCGCAACAGCCGCCCCAGGTGACGCCCCCTCCCCAAACATCGGCGGCTGGCCACCTCGGCCAACCGCAGGAACGCCAGAGGGAAGCGCGATTCGAAATCACGGACAAGACCATCGATTTTCTCGGCTTCAAGACACTACAGGACTTGCTCGGCTCGCTGGGACGCAGCAGTTTTGGACGGCACGACACGCGCGATCTGGCAACCGGCGTGGAGTCGGGCGGCAGTTCGCGGCCCTACGAATTTGGGGATATGCTGAATTTGGACATCAGCGAAACGCTCTTCAAAGCCGTGCGCCGCGAAGGCGCCAAGGTCCCCATTGAATTGACTTACTCGGACTTGATGGTGCACCAGTGCGAATACCAAAGCTCCTGTGCCACCGTCGTGTTGCTGGATTGCAGCCATAGCATGATTCTTTACGGCGAGGATCGCTTCACCCCAGCGAAGCGCGTGGCGATGGCGCTCTCGCACCTGATTCGAACACAATTCCCCGGCGATTCGCTGAGTCTGGTTTTATTTCACGACAGCGCGGAAGAAGTGCCGCTCGCGCAACTTGCCCGCGTTCAAGTTGGCCCGTATTACACGAACACTCGCGAAGGTCTTCGCATGGCCCAGCGCATTTTGCTGCGGCAAAAAAAAGACATGCGCCAGATCATCATGATCACCGACGGCAAGCCCTCGGCGCTGACCCTGGAAGACGGCCGCATTTACAAAAACGCTTTCGGCTTAGACCCGTTCGTCGTCGGCCAGACGCTGGAGGAAGTCAACAAGTGCAAGCGCGCCGGAATTCTGATCAATACCTTCATGCTCGCAAGCGATTACAGCCTGGTGCAGTTCGTGCAGAAAATCACGCAGATGTGCCGCGGCAAGGCCTACTTCACCACCCCGTACACGCTCGGCCAGTATCTCCTGATGGACTACATGCAGCGCAAGACCAAGCAAATCCACTAACCTTGCGGGATTGTAAGCTGACGCAAGGTTACAATCCCATTCTCGAACTCCAAGGTCGTTTACCGTGAGAGAAACCGAAGGGCACTCGCCGCTCATCACCCACCTTTTTGCTCCGCGCAACCTTCCTGCGATACACTTTGCCGATGGGTATTTTGCGGCGGCTCTCACGCTGGATAGGAACAGACGAGGAGATGACTCATATCGTTGCGGGTAGCATCGCACCGGGCTTTTCATTGAGAGGGCTCGACGGCAAAGAATACTCGCTTGGCGCGCTCATGGAGCGTGGGCTGGTCGTGGCGGCTTTTTTCAAGATCTCCTGCCCGGTCTGCCAATTTACGTTCCCCTTCCTCGAACGACTGTACAAGCGTTACGGCGGGGACGGTGCGACCTTCCTCGGTATTTCGCAGGATGACGCGCGATCCACGAAAGAGTTCGCGGCGGAATATGGCGTGTCGTTCCCGATGGTGATGGACGAGAAAGGCTACCCGGTTTCCAATGCCTATGCTCTCGCAAACGTGCCGACGATATTTCTCATCGAGCCGGACGGAAGCGTGAAAGTCAGTTCCATGGGCTTCGACAAGAAAGACCTGGAAACGATTGCAAGAGAACTCGCCGAGCGAAGAAAGATTGCTCCGGCAGCACTGTTCAGGCCCGATGAAAAGGTACCCGAAAACAAACCGGGCTGAGGCTCGAAAAACTAGGTCCGGTCCGGACCTGGATCGCTAAGAAGGCGAACTGTCGTCAACTCAATTCGCCGTCTAACCACTGCTTCTTGTGCTTCGGTGGACGTTTTCGCTTATCGGCAATCACGCGCGTGACGGCAGGCGAAAGCCCGGATTGCCGCGCCGCGCGCCGCGCCTCTTTCCCTCGATCCAACACTTTCTTTTTCCTCTTCCGCATTCAGCTTCTCTTCGCGGTTACTTCCTGCACCGCGCGCCACGCCTGGTCTACGGCTTCATTCGTGTACGCAAACGCTCCCGCGTCGGAATTGGCGATGTGAATACGGCCGAAAGGCCTTCTGCCAATTTCGCAGGGTGACTGCGCCGCGGGCCATTCGGGATCGTAGAGGGAGTTGTACTCATAGGCGTAGCCGTGGGGCCAGCGGTTGACGGTGATGGCTTGAATGTCCCGCGCAGGGTCAAAACCGCCGCCGGAAAGGATGCGGCCAAGCTGGTCGCGGATGTTGCGTTCGAAGGTCTCGAATTTCGTGGCGAAAAGTTGTGTTCGCCCAACTCGTTGCTGATCCCGAGCAGGCAGCCCGGGAGAACATGGCACGTGTTGCAGATGGATTACGCAGGGATCTTCCGGCTTGTCGGGGAAGTGATAGCCGCCCATGCTGACGGGAAAATCGAGCGTTACACTTTCGAAATAGCTGCCCGGGCACTCGGCGGAATTGATTTTCAGTTTTTCGAATGCCGTCCAGTTACGAAGCTGGACATTCGTGTACACGAGAGGAATCTTTACCCCGTAAGCGAGAGCTTCTTTTTGCTTGTCCGTCATTTCGGGACAGAGATACGGGATGACCATATTCCAGCAAGCGAGCACGCAATCGGCTCCCCGCACGGAATATGCCTGGCCATCGCGAACGTAAGTCACTTCCACCTCACCGCGGGACGAAGCGTCGCGGGAGTTGCTAACGTTTCGAGCGCGTATGGCAGTCGAGTTCAAGCGGATACGCACCGGTGATCCGGCTTCGTCAAGCTTCGCGTAATCCATTTTCGCGAGGACGATGTCTTCCATCGAATTTCCCGGAGCAGATCCCGGGATCAACGCGCGGACAAGCAATCGCGCAATGGAAGCGTTGCCATCCGGAAAATGATGGATATACGGCTCTGCGCGATTTTGCCGCGTAATCTCAAGACCCATCCCCGGCCCATAGGGCCCGGAAAGGTCCATCCCTTGGAATCCGGGATGGTAGCCGAGCTTGGCGAGATCGCCTGCCGGGACGGCATCGATTCCCACTCCATACAACCCGTAGGTTTCCTTCTGGAAAAACGGAATGACGTCTGGATCAACCTTTGCGTCTTTCAGTAAAAAGTCTTTATAGCTGGTGCGCGCAAGATAGACTTTCTTCTGCTCGCGGTCCATGCCCGGCAGGTAATCCACTTTTTCGGCAAAAATACGCACGATGTCCTTCTGGGCAGCCGCGGAAAGCGGCGTCTTCGCCAAAAATTCTTGCCAGGAGGGCTTGCCGACGCCGGGAACGAGCCGGTCGGCGCCGAACGTCTCCTTGTCGAAAAATATGCCCCGAGTGAGCCCGCGCGATTCGAAAAACTTCTGGTCGTAGTATTTGTAGAAGCGCTGCGTCTCGATGCCGAGTTCACGAAGGAGACCCTGCGCTTCTGCGCTATAGAGATTCGGTGCCTGGATGGCCTGCGTGCCGCCGTAGCCTATGAGAAGACGGCCGCCCGCTTGAAATTCATTGCGCTTGGCGTGCCCCCCGAAATCATCGTGATTATCGAGAATCAGGACGCGCGCCTTAGGCCCCGCTTGTTTGCGGAAGAAATATGCCGCGGCAAGTCCGCTGATTCCGCCGCCCACGACAATCAAGTCATAGGATTCGGCATCACCCGTCGCATCGTCCCAGCGCTTGCCATCGCGCATGGCGTGCGCGACCTCCCAGGATCCGTCATGGCTGCCGCGCA
Organism: Candidatus Acidiferrum sp.; assembly: GCA_035544995.1. GTDB lineage: Bacteria > Acidobacteriota > Terriglobia > Acidiferrales > UBA7541 > Acidiferrum. The sequence continues at coordinate 9,944 of DASZZI010000088.1, read as the reverse complement.
ATCCGGTTTTCGACGGCGGGTAATAGCCCGGCTCCTTCTCTGAAGCAAGAGGCGAATCCGGCAGGCCGAATGCCTCCGTCCAAACACTCCCAGGCAGAGCAAGCGAACCTCCAACGGCCAAGCTAAATCCATTAAGGAAATCCCGCCGCGTGATGGGACGTTGCATTCCCAATTCGCGATCACGTTTTGAATCGCTCAATTCCCTCTCCTGGATATTTTCCCGGAGCAAAGCAATCAGAGGCTCGGCGGCGGGCACTGGATGGTTGCGCCCAGAAGATTAACGCAAGCGACACTTAGAAGAAAGAAGTGAATACCTCAATCTTGCGATCGAGACATTCCCGGAGAGGGAAAATCTTAAGGCTAGCTCTTGCAGCGGCGCTTAGAAGCTGAACGTCATCTGCAGATCAAGGCGGCGATTGCCGGGAAATCCAGAGTACGGCCCGCCCGCAAGCGCATTCGACTGACCGAACAACGGCGAGCTCAAATTTCCAATCGGCGTAGCCAGATTGACGTTGTTGAAGAGGTTTCGCGCCGAGACGCTGAAAGTGAGATTGTAGCGATGGTTGGTGCCGCCACTGTCCCCTCCACCCATGCCGCGTCCGCCCCCGCCTGGTCCACCCCCGCGCCGGTCGCCGCCGGGGCCGCGGCCAAACGTTCCGCCTCCACCCGCCCCCCCGATATCAGCGCTCGGTTTCTCTGCCTTCTTGCCAAACCCCAAACTTTTGCTGAGCCGCAGGTTCAGCGAGAACCGGCCCGCACTGGTCAAGGAATTAACGGAGACAAGAGTTTCGCCCGGTTGCGGAACCAAGTCGAAAGACCCGAATCGATTCGTCGCCACGTTCGTTGGGATGGATTGGCCCGAGGCAAACGCCGGACGGTCGTTAAATAGGGAATCGCCATTGACGTCTTGCCCCGTGGTCAGCGTGAATGGAATTCCCGAACTCGCGACGAGGAACGGACTGAGCCGGAGGGCGTGTGGCAACCCGATCGTGCCACCGACAAAGATACGGTGGCGCACGTCAAATGAGGCGCGTCCGTAATCGAGACTGATATCGTTGAATGCCGAAGGAAAACTGCCGGCGCCAGAAGTGTCGCTGTTGGCGTAGTTGAGCGTGTAATAACCGAACAGAGAAAGCTTCGAGCCCATTCGCACGCTGGTATTTATGATGAGCTGATTCTGTTTAAAGACCCCTTCCGATTGGTATTGATAGATGTTGTCGGGGGTACCGAGGACATGAGGATTGGCAGCAGGATCGCACGGAAAGGCCGTGCAAATCAGCGGGTTGATGTTTTCCGTGAAAAACTGATGAACTCCGCGTGATGTCAGGTAGGTGACAGCTAAGTTGGCGTACTTAGTAAGCTGCCGCTCGAGGCTAAGACCCGTCTGCATTGTGTAGGGTGTACGGAGATTCGGATTTGGCCGGTAGATGGTCGGAGCAATCGCGGCCGGCTGCTGCGTACTCAGCAAAACGCTCAACGGAGGAGCATTGCCATTCTTATCCAGAAAGAAATTAGGATTTGCAAAAGTGAATCGCTGCTGGATCGTACCGTTCAAGCGCTCTTGTTGCAGAACGAGATCATACGTGAAGCGGTCGTAGAACATGCCGTATCCCGCGCGAAGCACGGTCTTAGGTGAACCATTCTTTCCGCCGCCGCCGATCCCCCAGGCAAGCCCGAGCCGCGGCGCAAAATCGGCATGATCTCCGATGTTATCCTGGCTTTCGAAGCGAAGGCCGTAACTCAGCGTGACATTCGGTTTAATCCGCCAATCATCCTGAACGTATAAGCCCGCGTCGATGTAATTAACCTCCGCGCCCGCGGTCCCTGTGGTGATGGAGTATTGGCTGGCGCCACCACCTTCGGCAATGATCGCCGAAAGTGTCAATCCCTGCGCCAGACCCTGCCGCATTAATTGATAAGCCTGAATCCCGGTAATCTTAGGGCAGGCAGACGGCGTGCTATTCGGCGGGCAGGTGAGATTTTGTCGCAAGCCAAAGTTGAAGTTCCCATTAAAATTGGATAACGCCGCGTTGACGTCTCTGTTGTCGCGCACGCGGATGCCAAATTTCAGGAAGTGCTTGCCGAGCGCCATGGACGTGTAATTCTGGAATTCATAGCGATCCAGAATGTCCGTACTAACCCCATTACTATTGCCCCCATTCGTGAACGCTCCCTGAACAGAAATCGTGGGAGCGGTCGATTGCGGCGTCTGATCGCTGGTCTCGCGATTGAATCGGAAACGGGTTTCGTTGATAGTTTTCGCGCTGATGATCTGCGTGTCGCTGACTTGGATATTGTGCTCGGTATTGAGCTGGTTGAACCCCAGCGATGCTAGGTTAAATTGCCCAATGCCGTTGTTGGTCTCATTCTCGCGTTCGTATTGATAGCGGACCGTCAGCGTATTGTTTTTGCTGAGTTGATAATCGAGCCGCGGACTCAGGTTTGTTCGCGTGCGTGGATTCGGCACCGCGTCGCTGAAGTCGATCACGTTGAAATTGGGATCGAGGATCTTGGCGCTGACGATGGAAAGTTCGTGAATGTCGCGGCGCTCGATGTTGAAAAAGATGGAGGCCTTCTTGCTGAGGGGGCCACCGACGTTCCCACTGAACTGGGTTGAATCGTATCCTGGAAGCGATGCCCCGTTGGTGGAAACCTCAAAAGGATTGCGCGAATTGAACGCCGAAGTGTTCCCGCTAATGTAAAGGTCCGTATGCCACTGGTCCGTCCCCGGCTTGGTGAAAATTTCAATGCGGCCATAGCCTAGCCTGTCATATTCCGCCGAGAACGGATTCTGGTTGATGCGAATCTCGCGAATCGAAGCTTTCGGTGGGAGCGTGCCACCGGTAAAGCCATCAATATAAATTTGGCCGCCATTGGGGCCGGCCGACGGACCAGCCAGCGCCTTCAAGTCCGACTGCAGCTCATCGGGATCGTCGGAAAGCACTTCTAGGTCTTTGCCCTTGAGGACCACCATACCGGCATTGTTCTGAGGATTGACGTCAACGTTGGTCGGCGAATCATTGACCTCGACCTTTTGTTTCTGTTCTTCGATCGCGAGGGCGACGTTCATACTTTGTATCTGGCCGGCGGCAATCTCCACGTTCTCCTTCGTGAAAACCGCGAAACCTGGCGCGACCACTTTCACGGTGTACTTTCCCGGCGCCAATGCCTTAAATTCGTAAAAGCCTTCTTTGGTCGTGGTTGTGTCGATGGATTCGCCCGAAGGAATAGTGAGCAACACTGCTGCATCCGTAACCACTGCCCCGGAGGGGTCCATGATCTGTCCGCGGAGCGTACCGAAAGCAGTTTGCGCATGCATCCTTGCAGGCGCGGAAAAGATTCCAACGAAAGTCAACAGACCGAATAAGATTTTTCGAAAGAGGCCGGAATTCATCAATTCTCCTGGATAATACTCACAATTCCCCGGATCACTGCGGGCCACCGGCATCGCCGCCAGGCGCTCCGCTAAGGCTCCAGGGAGAGAGGATTGTTGATGGGCCGCCTTTCGGCGAGGCCTCGAGGATTGCTTCCACTCCACCGAGAAGCGTGATGACCGTGATTTTGGCTTCTTGTGTTCCCTGCGTCGCGACAATCATTACCGCGTCTCCCTTTTGCAAATCCGCAAGCGAAGCCGGCGGCATGCGGCTGATGGCTTGTTGCAAATCGCCTCCCCCGGAAGGCCTTCCCCCACCTGGGCCAGCGCCGCCCGATGTATCGCCAGGCCTCGGAGTTCCAGCCGCGGGTGCCGGTGAATTCAAAGCTGGATCGAGAGGGGCACCCTTGAGCCGCATCGCGATTCGCTGGGCCATCGGAGGCGGCAATTTGCGGAGCTGCGAATCCGCCGTGATTTTCACTGCGATGGATTTCTTGCTCAACAGATCCTGTACGGAAATCGTGCTCGTGCCAGGATCAATCGCAGTAATCGGGCCCGCAATATTTCGAAATGAGCCCGACACAATCTCATCGGCGGTCAGTTCGTTGCCGTCAACGCTGCGGATCCCGCGCGCGCGAAGTTGGTCACCGGCGATGATTTCGCTCAGCGGCGCGGGCTTCGCGTCATCAAATTTCACCGAGTCTGGCGCGTAGCGGCGCAGGATTGTCTCCTTGGAAATGTGGATGACGACGTCTTTATTCGGGCCGAGAGCGTTCGTCGCGATGGTAATTGACCCAGTTGCGGGATCTACGCCATTCACGAGGCCGCCCACGCCATGTCTCTGCCACTCTTCGCGCTCACGCGCCTGCTTTTCTGCGATGTCCGTTTTCTTCATCGCGATGATCGATGCGGCGAGCACGGACTTGCCGTCCTCCGCCAGATTTCCGCGAATCAGCAGCCGGTCGCCCACCTGAAGGTCTTGCAGATGAATTGGTGCCGCCTCTTTGAGGTCTTTTTGCCCCGGCGCAACGCGAACCAATCGAGTGCCGTCTTGAACCAATATGCCCACTTCTGTACCCGCATCCGTCGTCAACGTAATCGTATTCCCCGAAATGGACTTGATAGTTCCCACGGGCCGCGCAGCGGCGTTCTGAGCGGAGGATTGTTGCGCCGCTTGTGCAGGCATGGGAGTGGCGCCTAGGACGTCCACGAAAATGCACAGGGATGCGACCAGTGCACCTACACAGACACGCATCACAATCGACACTCTACGTCTCTCCGTCAAGGGCATCCTAAACTGCCTCACATTTCCCGCAATGAAGTTCGGATACACGTCACCCCTTCGCGACCTTGCCCATCCCATTTCGTCATTCATTAGACGTAACGGGAGGGCAAGAATGTTTCACGCGGGTTTCCAAACGATGGGCAACTATGAAATAACTTTCAGAAAGAGAATCGGGTATCGTCCGGACTATTTCTTGGCGGAAGCGTGTGGGAGTCGAATTTACTTATTGCTGATTCTTTGAGTACTTACGAGGAAGCTCGCGGACGGACGTGAGCGTTAGATTTCCCAACAGCCAAACAAACGCCACCAGGACCAGGATGGGTAGCGGCCAGAAGTTCAGCGTGGGATCGATCAATTTAATTTGTTCACGGGGCGAGCCCAGACGAGATATAGGCTTGTCGGCACCACCAAGAAGCTATGTGAGAACGTGCTCGTATGCCACGGTACGGCCATGGATTGGAAGGTGTGCCAATAAATAACAGCAAGAAGGCTAGGGAACAAAGCTGTGATTAGGGAGCCGCGCGCAATGCGGCCAAAGCTTGGCGAATTTCGTTTACTCGCGAAGAATTGGGATCCAACTTAAGAGCACGCTGGAAACTCGCGCGAGCGAGCTCGACTTTATCAGCTTTCTCGTATGCAAGGCCAAGATGATATTGATAGGTCGCATTCTGAGGGGTTTTTCTGGCCGCTTCCTGAAACAGCCGGATAGCTGAATCGTAGGTTCCCAATTTGTAGTGGGCCCAGCCGAGCGTATCCGCCGCGTTCGGCGAATCTGGCATTCCGGCCAGGGCGGTTTGGGCCAGCGAAACCGCGTATCCTAAGTCTCCGCCGTGCTCGAGAAGCAGGTAACTGAGATTGTTGGCAGCCAGCGGATATTCGGGTTCGATCTTCAGCGCCTTCTGGTAGAGCTCTTGGGCATTCTGCCAGTTGCCTCGCGATTCTTCTAGTGTACCCAGCAACACATACGTCCGAAGCTCGCGGGGATTCTCTTGGATAGAGCGCTGATAACTTGCGATCGCTTTGTCTGCCGAGCCCCGGCGCAACTGCACCTGGCCAAGCAAGAGAAACGCATCTACGTTGTTCTTGTTCAGTTGGGCTGCTTTCTCCAGCACCGCCTCGGCTTTTTCGAGATCCTTGCTGCTGATCAGCAGCATTCCCAAGAGCAAGTAGTAGGTGCTGTTGTTGGGTGCCTTGGCAATCTGCGCATTCACCCGTGCCACAGCCTTAGCTGGCTGTTTCTGTTGGATGTAGACGCCAACCAGACCTTGCAGAGCCTCGGAAAAATTCGGATCTCGCTCCAGGGCTTGCTCGAAGAGTTTTTCGGCCTCTACGAAACGCTTTTGCGAAAGGCGCAATGCGCCGAGTCTGGAATAGCCAAGCGGATTCTGCGGCGTCACTTCAATGACTTTTTTCAGGTCCGCCTCGGCTTCGGGCACGTTGCGGCGGGCCAAGCGTGCCGTAGCACGAAGGACGTATCCCTCCGGCGAAGCGGGGTTGGCGTTGATCAGCGCTTCGGCGGTCTTCTCCAGTAGATCAATGTCCCCCTTCCTCAGCGCGACCGCGGCGAGGGCTTCCTGGGCCGCCACCATCGTGGGGCGCAGGCGGAGGGCTTCGCGCCATTCGCTCTCCGCCCTCGCCAGGTTGCCGGCTACGCTGTGGGCCACGCCGAGATGGTAGTGGCCGACGGAATTGTCGGGCTCCGTCTTCAAGGCGGATTCGAGAACGAGGATCGCCTCATTGGATCGCCCCTGACGATTCAGAATCTGGCCGCGGTTGATCAGCGCGTCCAAATCCTTCGGATTGGCCTTTAGAATTTCGTCGTTCAGCTTGGTCGCCTCGTCCAGGCGGTCGCGCAAGATCAACAATTGCGCATAATTCTTCTTCACCTGCAAGTCTTTGGGATGCTCGCGAAAGAGCGAGGCATATTCCGCCATCGCTTTGTCGAGCTGGCCCAGGCTGAAGTAGAAATCCCCCAGCATCCGGTAGCCCTCGGAATTATCTGCTAGCGCTTGCTTGGCCTCCAGCAGCACCTGTTCGGCTTGTGCGTTCTGCCCCTCAGCCAGATAAAGGAGAGCTAAGGCGGCGCGAGGCAGGGGACTCTTGGGCTCCAAGTCTATCGCGCGGCGGTACTGCTGCTCGGCTTCGGACCAACGACGCAGCTGCTGATAGAAGTTCCCCACGGCCATGACGGCATGAGTGGACTTGGGATCGAGCTGGATGGCCCTTTTAAAGCTTTCCTCTGCCTGCGCCGCCTGGTTTGCAGTCAATTGTAGAAAGGCCTGGTTCAGATACAACGCCGCCCGGTTTGGGTCGAGCTGGATGGCCTCTCGGATCTCGCCAAGCGATGCTTCCACGTTATTCAGGCCCGCATCCGCATTGGCCAACAGGAGCTGTGCGTCGACGTTCTTGGGGTCTTTCTGGAGTACAAGCTGAGCCATCTCTCTTGCCTCCATGAATTTCCGCGAGGCAAGCAGCATGGCACCCAGATCCACCTGGGCTTTGAGGTGATCCGGCTTGAGGTCCACCGTGAACAGCAGTTCCTGGTAAGCACTGGCCCAGAGGCCCAGCTTCAGATCGCACTGCGCGAGCTGGTAGTGGGCGTCGACGTATTTGGGATCTATTTGAAGGGCGTTCTGGAACTGGATGGCTGCTTCGCGGTACTGCTGCTTTTCGAAGTAGTGCGCACCGCTCTCGAAATATTTTTGCTTGCGAACATTCGGATCGCGCGAGCAACCCGCGAGCACGATCGCCACCAGGATTACAACGCCCAGTCGTTTCCACCATCGAGAATGACTCATGTCTCCTTCACCGATTGACAGGGATGTCTGCAACTAGAATAAACACAGCTTCAACCTATCAGCAACATCCTTGTGAGCCAAGCAATCTTTCCTTGTCGCCTGTGAGAACAATCAACAGTGTTTGGGCAAGGGATTGTCAGAGATCTTGCGGGTTGGTAAAGCGTCCGCAATACTGGCATGGAATTCTTGCCGCCCGCGAGGAAGAAGAGGCGTTGACCGTCGCATCACCAGGAATGCAGGAGAACTCTCACTCTTGAAGCTATCGAGGAATGTAACTATCCAGAGCCGGCAGAATTGCCTCGGCAAACCCATTGACCGGCTCATATTACATCTCAACGCTGGAGACACCCACCGACGTGAACCCATCCGGTAAGGACTGGTTTGTGCCACCCAAGTGGCCGGTAACATCTACAACTTCGCCGATTAAAAACAATCCTGGTTAAAAGAGAATCGGCGATGGCGGACTGTATTTCTGCCAGGCCATCGCCGAGTTTTCGGATCGCTCAGTTTAGCGGACTTAGCTCAACTTGCGGAGCTTCAGAAGGCCAATTGCGAGTCCGACTGAGAGCAACCCAAACGTGCCGGGTTCTGGAGCCGAAATCGGAGTCGGGGGGGTGACCGTGCCGCTAGAACTTACCAGGCAGCCGTTGGAGATGTTGTTGGTATCCAGCGTCACTGAAGCGGCTAGCGATATGGCTCTACCGCACCCCATTGTTGCGCCGGTCTGGAGAACGATGCCGGCATTCGAGATAATAGTTCCCAGGAACGTAGTGGTTGTACCGAGAGTCGCGGCGCTGACGACCTGCCAAGTTATGCCGCCGCCAAATGCACCAGGAGCACCGGCATTAATCAATTGAACGCTCGAGGCGCTTGCGGTCGTGAGCGCACTCCCTATCTGAAAAGTCCACTGTGCAGTGTTGCTGCCCAGGGCGTTGAGAGTGAGTGCTCCGGTCAACTGAGCCGTCGACGAAAAAAAATAGACGCCCGGCGTGAGGGTCATTCCCCCCAGATTTTGACCGCTCAAGTTGCTAGTGAACGGCAGGCCTGCTGCCAAACCGTACGCCCCCGAGGCGTCAGTAAAAACCGAGGCCGGGGCACCTAATGGGAGTATCGCTCCGTTCACGATCCCCGGAGGAAAGCCGGTGATCGCAGGAGTTCCAAGCGAGCCAGCTAGATTTCCGGTGATGACGCTCGGGCCGGTATTGGTCACCCCCGCCGCACCCAGGACCGCAAAAGGACCCGCACTTAGAATACCAGGGGTGTCGGCATAGGCACTGACTGCCAACAACGGTAGAACGAAGACTAGAACCAACACGGAAAAGTTGCGCAATCTCATATTTCCCCCTTGACTCGAATTGGGCCCACACTTTGCCCTGAGAAGACACCGGAAACCTAAGAGTTCTAGCCCGGTCTGCAGCGGGAATCCCCGTTAGAAGCTCTGGAACGGGAAGGGACGTGACCCGGACCATCCTCTTTAGGGATTCAGTCAAAGAAGGTGCTGCAAGTTTCTGGCCAAACCTTCAGTTTCGCCCGATCTCGGTAAGTCTTTGATTACAGCCTCTTAATAAAATAGGCGAGATCGTGCTAACCCGCCTCATCCCAATAACTTGCGCAATTGCGCCCAAGAATTTCCCTCTATCTGCATTTCTGCTGACCGGGAATTCAAGCGGAGGTAATAGCCATGAGAAATTCGAGGTGCTTCTCGTGATCACGTTCCTCTTGTCGCTTTGCGCTTTGCAATCCGGTTGTCACCCGCGCCGCTAAAAACTGACGCACAAGAACCGGATGATTTTCTCCTAATACCGCCTTTTGCCGCCTCGTTTTTCTGTAACTTCCGACAGATTAAAGAGATATGGCGGAAGCGTGTGGGATTCGAACTAAGAAGCGAAACTCTAAGTCCTGCGTTTTGGTGGTGTTGCACATACGCTCCCAATTCAATTGGAACACTGTGGAATACGATCTTGGGGGTGCTCAAAACAAAGATGGGATAAAGAATTGGGATAAGAATTTGGACGCACGCACGGCTGTCACTCAGGGTTTCCTATCAGGGTGATGACTATCGTCGCACGAACCGATGGCGATCCGGCGCGGTTGCACGAGCCGTCCGCGACCGCCGCGCATCCGGGCTGGCCGTGGGTCGAGGAGATGACCGCGGTTGCCCTTCACTAAGGGCAATGTGTTCTGGGAACTGTCGGGATGGGCGCCCAAATATTTTCCGACGCAGTTAAAGGTGGACATTCGAGGCCGGCTTAAGGAGAAGATCCTGTTCGGCAGCGATTATCCTAGCTTTCCGTACAGCCGCTTGTTCCGAGAGTGGAATGAACTCGGCTATTCGGACGATATCAAGGAGCGGGTATTCCACTCCAATGCCGAGCGCGTGCTGGGCCTCGCTGGGTCTGCAGACAGGCAAGTTCGGCCGCCTCCCGCCGGTCCGAACCAGCAAGCTCAGTAGAAGGTGGCCCGTCTTCCTTATCGATTCACGATGTTT
>DASZZI010000087.1:0-28695 GCA_035544995.1 Candidatus Acidiferrum sp. | reverse complement strand
CGATCACAGAAGTTGATCAGCGCTGCGTGATGATCTCTCTCGACCCGGCCACCGGCGAGTCAAGCCCAGAAATTCTGAAATGCGTCGTTCAGAAGCACGGGAAGTGCGCGGGAATTTACGCGACGGTCCTCGCGCCCGGTGGGGTGCGGACCGGCGACCCCATTTTGCTCGAAGAGTAGCGCAGCGGTGTTCGCATATTCGGAAACTATGTCAGTGTCTTGAGGCTTACCCTCAGACGCCGGCCGTCACTTGGACGTATAGTCGGGTTACCGGACAAGTGCTCGTACCTGTCCAGAAACGGGGTTCGGCGAAGTCCCACGCGGACGTGTAACGGCCTAACCGGAGACTGGCCCACTACCTGGGACTTGCGCGGCGGTGAGCCCATAAAGGACTGTTGGGCAGGGCGATTTTCGAGCGTGCAGTCCTGCAAAGGCGGGGTGTAACACGCGACCAGGCCGAGGGAACTACTGCGCGCTAAAGGGAGCGGAGGAGTTTGTACAGTTCGTTGGCGGCGTCGAAGTCGGCTTCGAGTTCGCGGGAGGCGAGGCGCTCGCGAAGGTCGTCGAGGCGGCGGGCGAAGAGATCGAGCGCGGCGGAAAGAACCTCGCGGTTGGTGAGGACAATGTCGCGCCAAGTGGAATACGGGCTGCCGGCGAGGCGGAGCGAATCGCGAAGGCCGGGACCGGCAAGCGTGATGGGCAGACCGTTCTCATCGAGGCGGTCGTAGAGAAACGAGGCGAGCGCGACGGCGGCAAGCTGCGGAAGATGCGAGACAAGGCCGACGGCGTAATCGTGCTGCTGCGCCCCGAGCCAGAGCGGCTGGGCGCCGATATTTTCGAGGAGCTTGAGAAAGGCGGCGACGCGAGGGTCCCGATCGGATGGGGACAGGTCGCGCGGGGTGGAAACTTCTCCAATCAAAGCATAGGTGGTATTGCGAAAGAGATCAGCGTCGGCGTGGGCGAAGCCTGAGAGCTCCCTGCCCGCCATGGGATGGCCGCCGAGGAAAAGCGGGCCTGAATTACCGGGAAAAAGCTCGGCGGCAGCTTGCGAGATACGCAGCTTTGTGCTGCACGCGTCGGTGACAAGAGCATGGAGCGGAGCGTGGCGCGCGATTTCCGGCAAAAGGTCGAGTGTCGCCGCGATGGGGAGAGCGATGTAGACGAGATCGGCGTTGCGCAGAGCGGGGGCGAGCTCTCCGGTGAAGGATTCGTCTACGGCGCGCCGCGCGCGCGCTTCTTCCGCAATTTCGGCGCGGTCCCAGCCGGTAATGTGCATTTCCTTGGTGTGTTTGCGGAGAGCGAGAGCGAAGGAACCGCCGATGAGGCCGGTGCCGAGGATGGTGACGCGAGTGATGAGGTGGGGGGACATCGTCAGTCGACAGCCGACAGTTTACAGTTCAGAGCCAGAAAAAGCGCACAGCCCCTTCCTGCGTCATGGTAAACAGGAATGGCTGTGCCACAAATGCTGGCGCCGAGGATGGTGACGCGAGTGATGAGGTGGGGGGACATGGTCAGTCGACAGCCGACAGTTTACAGTTCGTAGCCAGAAAAAGCGCACAGCCAGGAATGGCTGTGCCACAAATGCCGGTGCCGAGGATGGTGACGCGAGTGATGAGGTGGGGGGACATCGTCAGGCGACAGCCGACAGTTTACGGTTCAGAGCCAGAAAAAGCGCACAGCCAGGAATGGCTGTGCCACAAATAACGAAGAAGGTTGAAGGAGTATGGGGCATGGGTCAGGCTATGCGGCGGCCGATGGCGGGCGCGATGATGCGGAGCTCGTCCATGAGCTGCGCGAACTGGGCGGGATCGAGCGACTGCGCGCCATCGGAGAGGGCATGATCGGGATCGTTGTGCACTTCGATGAGCAAGCCATCGGCGCCAGCGGCGACAGCGGCGCGGGCCATGGGCGGTACTTTGTCGCGGCGTCCGGTGCCATGCGAAGGATCGGCGAGCATGGGGAGGTGAGAAAGCTTCTTGATGACGGGGATGGCGGCGATGTCGAGGGTATTTCGCGTGTAGGTTTCAAACGTGCGAATGCCGCGCTCGCAGAGAACGACATTGTAATTGCCGCCCGCGAGGATGTATTCGGCGCTGAGGAGCAGCTCTTCCATGGTTGCGGACATGCCGCGCTTGAGGAGGACGGGCTTGCGGACTTCACCGAGGGCGCGGAGCAAGTAGTAGTTCTGCATATTGCGGGCGCCGACCTGAAAGATATCAATATAACCGAGCATCATTGGGATTTGCGAAGCGTCCATGACTTCACTGACGGTGAATAGCCCGAACTTTTCGGCCGCTTCGCGCATCATCTCTAGGCCCTTTTCGCCGAGGCCCTGGAACGCGTAGGGCGAGGTGCGCGGCTTGAATGCGCCGCCGCGCAGAATTTTAGCGCCCGCCTTCGCGACGCTTTCGGCGATGGAGTGAATCTGTTTTTGCGATTCCACGGCACACGGACCAGCGGCGACGACAACTTCATTGCCGCCGATGCGCACACCCTTGCCAAGATCGACGACGGTGCCCTCGGGCTTGAATTGCCGGCTGGCGAGCTTGAAAGGCTGGGTGATGCGCATGACCTCGCGCACGCCGTCGAGCAATTCAAAATCGCGATGATCGAAGTCGCGGTGGACACCGACGGCGCCAAGAACGGTATGTGACTCGCCGGTCGAGCGGTGCACATTGAAGCCGCTGGCGATGAGGCGATCGATAACGTGCTGAATCTGGGTTTCGGCCGCCCCTTCTTGCATGACGATGACCATGGATTCCTGTTTCCCTTCCCCATCGGGCACTGGGCAAATGATGGCGGCTACAGCTTTGGGTCCTTTGCCGAGCCATCGCCGTGCTGCATGGCGGCGCGTTCGGCAGAGCGAGCCTCGTCGATGATGCGTTCGAAGAGGCGCCGGATCGCGGCGTCCGTAAGGGGCCCAGCATTCGTACGCTCTGCGTTTTCCAAAACCTCTTTCTCGCGCTCGGGCTGATAGAGCGGGATGTTCTGCGCTTGTTTCAGCTTGCCGATTTCGAGAGCACAGCGTGACCGCTCGTTCAAGAGATCGACGAGCTTGCGGTCGATTTCGTCGATGCGGCGTCGCCAATCGCTGAGGCTCATGGAGCGACCTCGCGGCGAGAGAGGCCGTGCCGCGCGGCGGCCTTGAGAGCGCGGATGCGCTCGCCGATAGCAGCGGCGGCGGCGGCGACGGATTTCGCTTTTTCGATCTCGGAAACAAGCGCCGAGCCGATCACGGCGGCATCCGCCAAGCCGCCGAGAACCGAGACATGCCCCGGCTGCGAAATGCCAAATCCAACCGCGATCGGGAGAGACGTGACGCTGCGCGCGCGGCGCAGGAGCGCAGGAAGGTCCGCGGGAAGGGCGTCCTTCGCGCCGGTTACGCCCGTGCGCGAGATGAGATAGAGAAAACCGGAAGAGCAGGCGGCGATTTTCTTGAGACGCTCGTCGGTGGAAGTCGGGGCGCCAAGGAAAACGGTATCGAGATGATGAGCGGCGAGGACGCGGCGGTAGTCGTCCGATTCTTCCGGGGTGAGATCGGTGACCAGAACGCCATCAGCGCCAGCCGAAGAAGCAGCGGCAGCGAATTTTTCGAGGCCCATTTGAAGGATGGGGTTGTAGTAACCGAAAAGGACCAAGGGAACCTGGGAGGACTGCCGAATACGACGAACGAGATCGAGCACGCCGGCGAGTGTCGCACCAGCTTTGAGGGCGCGCTCGGAAGCACGCTGAATCGTTGGGCCATCGGCGAGGGGATCGCTGAACGGTATGCCCAGCTCAATGATGTCGGCGCCCGCTTCGGCGAGCGCGAGGACGAATCTCAACGTGGCATCAAAGGAAGGATCGCCCGCGGTGATGTAGGCGACGATGCCTAGTTCGCCGGAGACACCGAGCTCCTCGAAGCGTTTGGAAATACGGGTCGAGTTGGAAGACGCAGCGGTCATATCAAGTGTGACCGCGAAGCGGTCAACGGTTTTTGGTAAAGATTAGAGCAGACGGGAGTAAGTGTCCATGTCCTTGTCGCCGCGGCCGGAAAGGTTGAGGATGACGAGGTCGTCCTTGCTCATGCGCGGGAGGCGTTCGATCAGCCCGGCGATGGCGTGCGCCGATTCCAGCGCGGGGATGATGCCTTCAGTGCGCGCGAGGAGTTTTGCTGCCTCGAGTGCGGCGGAATCAGAGACGGCGGCGTATTCGGCGCGGCCTTGATCGGCGAGCCAGGCGTGCTCGGGGCCGATGGCAGGATAGTCGAGCCCGGCGGAAATGGAATGAGTGGTGGAGATCTGGCCGTCTTCCGTTTGCAGGACGTAGGTGTAGGTGCCTTGCAAGACGCCAGGGCGGGCTCCGGTGAAGCCCTGCGCGGCGGCGAGACGCGCGGCGTGTTCGCCGAGTCCGGGGCCGCGGCCGCCAGCTTCGATGCCGATCATTTTCACTTCGGAATCGCGCAGAAATTCGTGAAAGAGTCCGATGGAGTTCGAACCGCCGCCGACGCAGGCGAACAGATGCGTCGGCAAGCGCCGCTCCGCCGCAAGGATTTGCGCGCGCGCTTCACGGCCGATGACGGACTGAAAATCGCGGACCATGGTGGGATAAGGGTGCGCGCCGAGAACCGAGCCGAGAAGATAGTGCGTGGTGCGGACGTTGGTGACCCAGTCGCGCATGGCTTCGTTGATGGCGTCCTTCAACGTGCGGCTGCCGGAGTCAACGCCGATGACTTCCGCGCCGAGCATGCGCATACGCGTGACGTTGAGCGCTTGGCGCGCCATGTCTTCCGTGCCCATGTACACGACGCATTGCAGACCGAGCTGCGCGGCGACAGTGGCCGACGCGACGCCGTGCTGGCCCGCCCCGGTTTCCGCGACGATGCGCGGCTTGCCCATCTTCACGGCGAGGAGGCCCTGGCCGATGGCGTTGTTGATCTTGTGCGCGCCGGTGTGTAGGAGGTCTTCGCGCTTGAGATAGATGCGCGGGCCGCCGAGTTTGGCCGTGAGGCGCGACGCGAATTGCAGAGGCGTGGGGCGGCCAGCAAAATTTTTCAGCAGGTCCGCAAATTCCGCTTGAAATGCGCCGTCGGTCCGCGTGGTTTCGTAGACGCGCTCGAGCTCCAGCAGCGGCACCATGAGCGTCTCCGGCACGTAGCGGCCGCCGTATGGGCCGAAGCGCCCGGGCGCCATCGTGACCGATCGTAGAATTGTGCTCATGACTCGCGAGAACTCTCCGGTTGCTCTTCCCGTTGGCGCTCGGCGCGGCGGACTTCCTGAATGAATTCGCGGAGCCTGCCGTGATCCTTCTTGCCCGGCTTTGATTCTACCCCGCTGGCGACATCAACGGCGAAGGGACGCACGAGGCGGATTGCCACGGCAACATTTTCGACCTTGAGGCCGCCTGCCAAAATGATACGGCGGGAAAGAGCAGCGCGCCGAGCCAGAGCCCAGTCGGTCATGCGCCCAGTCCCGCCATACTGGCCTGCGTAGGCTGCGTCGAAAAGAAGGGCGTAGGCATCCGGGTATTCGTCGAGCGCCGCGAGGGAAAAGTCCGGGTCGACGCGGAAAGCCTTGAAAACGCGGATGGCGCGGGCGACTTCGGCGACCGTGGGGGGAGTTTCATCGCCATGAAGCTGCGCTGCATCGAGGCGCAGGGACGAGCAGAGTGAAGCGACGGCAGCCGGCTTGGCGTTCACGAAAATGCCGACGGCTTCGACACTCTGTGGGAGCTGCGCACGGATTTTCGAAGCGTCGGCGGAGGTAATATGACGAGGACTTTTCTCGTAAAAGTTGAAGCCGAGCAAGTTCGCGCCGGCTTCGCAAGCGGCGCGCGCATCGGGCCCATTGGTGATGCCGCAGATTTTGACGAGGACCACGACGAAGCTACTCCTTCCGAGGCGCAGTGCCGAGGAGTTGGACGAGCGCGGCAGCAGGATCGGGAGCGAGCATCAGATGCTCGCCGATGAGAAATGCATCGAAGCCCGCTTCGCGGAGTTTGCGAAGGTCATCGTGCGAGCGGAGGCCGGATTCGCTGATGGCAATGCAATTATCGGGGATGCGCGCGATCAATTCGAACGAAGTCTCGACGCGGACATCGAGCGTCTTGAGGTCGCGGTTGTTGACACCGATGATGCGGCTGCCAGCGGCGAGGGCACGGTCGAGTTCATCAGCCGTGTGGACTTCCACGAGCGGCTCCATCCCGAGTTCACGGCCGAGGGCGATGAGGTCGCGAAGCTGAGCATCCTGCAGCACGGCGACCATGAGCAGTAAACTGTCGGCGTCGTTCGCGCGAGTTTCCCAGACTTGCCACGGATCGAAAATAAAATCCTTGCGAAGGACGGGGAGATTCACCGATTTGCGGGCGTCACGGAGATTTTTCAGCGAGCCGCGGAAAAATTCCGCTTCGGTTAGCACGGAGAGCGCCACGGCGCCCGCGGATTCGAGTGCGGTGGCCAAAGCCGGGGGATCGAAGGGCTCGCGCAGCACGCCGTGGGAGGGTGACGCGGGCTTGAGCTCGGCAAGAACGTTAAGTCCATCGCGCGAAAGCGCGGCGGAGAAATCTCGCACCGGCGAGGCAGCTTTGACACCATATTTCAATACCGTCTCGGGCAAGACTTTCTTGCGATGCTCGACCTCGGCGCGGCGAGACTCGAGAATGCGGTCGAGGACAGTTCCGGTGTTGGTGTGGGCGTTCATGTGCGTGAGAAGTTATGCTAGGGGGATAGACAGAGAGTGTCAAATGCGGTCAAGGAGAGCCGATGGGGCTTCACGAGGAATATGGGGCATTGCTGGAAGCGATTGCGAATGAGGCAGATGCCATCGCGATGCGCTATTTCCGCGCCGCGGAAATGCGCATTGAGCGCAAGAGCGACGGCACCGCGGTAACGCAAGCTGACCGAGCGGTGGAAGAGATGGCGCGCGCGAAAGTAACGGCCAGCGGTATCGCACTGGACGTGCTGGGCGAAGAGATGGGCGACACACGGAGCAGCGGTTCGGCAGGCCGCGCGCGTCTGATCATTGATCCGATTGATGGGACGGATGAGTTTTCGCGGGGGATTCCGACGTTTGGAACGCTACTGGGTATCGAGCGGGATGGGGAAATCGTGGCGGGGGTGGCGAGCGCTCCGGGTCTTGGTTCGCGCTGGTGGGCATATCGCGGTGAAGGCGCTTATCGCAACGGGCGGCGGCTGCACGTTTCGACCATCGCGCGGCTGAGCGAAGCGATGGTCTTCACCACGGGGACAGGACCCAGCAAGAACCGCGAAGCACTCGAAAAAATCCGGAGGCTGCCGGATGCTGCAAGGAGCGGCCGGGCTTTCGGAGGATTCTGGCAGCACATGCTGGTGGCGGAAGGAGCCATCGAAGCCGCGCTGGATTGGACGTCGAAGCCATGGGACCTGGCACCGCTGGGCATCATCGTGGAAGAAGCGGGCGGATGTTCGACGACCGCTGCGGGCAAGCGATCGATTTATGACGGGAGCCTGCTGAGCACGAACGGAAAAGTGCACGAAGAGGCGCTGGCACTGCTGCGGTGAGGAATGGATTCCAGATAACAGGCATTTGCGGCTCAGCGGTGAGGATCCTCTCCAAATTGGACGTTTCCTTAACGGCAGAAAATGCATACGCTTTGCCTGCGCGATAAGGACTCTGTGTTTTCTGCGGAGGTTTTCCGATGGATATTCATGTGCAGGCCGAAAAGGCAGAGCGGCTCCGGAAGTTGCATCACGGGCCGCGGATCCTGGTACTCCCGAATGCATGGGACGTGGCCAGTGCGCGAATGATGGAAGAAGCAGCCTATCCAGTGATTGCGACGTCGAGCTCCGGAGTCGCCGCAGCTCTGGGGTATCCGGACGGGCAGCGCATCTCACGGAAAGAGATGCTTGAGGTTGTCGCGAGGATTGCACGCGCCGTGCGTGTCTCCGTGACCGCCGACGTGGAGGCAGGCTACGGCACAACCGTCGAAGACATGGTCGAAACCGCAAAGGCAGTGGTTGCGTCCGGGGCCGTCGGGATGAACCTGGAAGACGTAACAGGCGACGACGAGAGTTCCTTGGTGGAGACCGCGCTTCAAGCGGAAAAAATTCGGGCCATTTGCGCTACCTCCTCGTCGCTCGGTGTCCCGCTTGTACTGAATGCGCGCACGGACATTTATCTGCTGCAGATTGGCGATGCCGCGACGCGATTTGAACGAACGGTTGAGCGCCTGCGCGCGTATCGCCAGGCAGGTGCGGACTGTCTGTTTGCGCCGGGAGTCCGCGACCGGGAAACCATATCCAAATTGGTGAAGACGCTTGCCGCGCCTCTCAACATACTCGTGTCACCCGGTTGTCCCTCGCTCGGAGAGCTCGAAAAGCTAGGAGTCGCGCGAGCAAGCGCAGGATCGGCCGTGATGCGTGCTTCGCTCGGACTCGTTCAGCGGATCGGAAAGGAATTGATGGAAACAGGAACCTATGAATCCCTGTTCCATGGCGCAATCCCCTTCGCCGATGTAAATCGAATGATGGGACGGCAGCATTCTTAGTGTGATGATGGAAGCACCCACATCGCTGCGCGCTCTGAACGAAGAAATTGTGGCCTGCCGGAAGTGCCCGCGCTTGGTGGCGTATCGCGAGAAAGTGGCGAAGGAAAAGCGGCGCGCATTCCGCGAATGGACGTACTGGGGCAGACCCGTGCCGGGATTCGGCGATGCGCACGCGGAGCTGTTGATTCTTGGCCTCGCGCCGGCGGCGCACGGCGCCAACCGAACGGGGCGCGTTTTCACGGGAGATCGCTCCGGTGATTTTCTCTACGCCGCGCTGCACAAGGCTGGCTTTGCAAATCAGCCCACTTCCCTGCACCGCGACGACGGCTTGCACCTTACGAACGCGTACATCACCGCGACAATTCGTTGTGCACCTCCCAAGAATAAACCGCTGCCCGAAGAAATTCTAAATTGCCGTGGCTATCTGGAGCGCGAGCTTGAAATCTTGCAACCGAAGGCGGTTCTCGCGTTGGGGAAAATTGCCTGGGACGCTTATCTGGCAATTTTGCAGCAACGCGGCATTATTCCTTCGCGCGCGGCTTACGTCTTTGCGCATGGAGCGGAAGCGAAGTTGCCGCCTCCTTTTCCGCGTTTGTTCGGCGTCTATCATCCCAGCCAGCAAAACACACAGACCGGTCGGGTCACAGCTGCGATGTACGCGCAAGCCCTGAAGCGCATACGGCGATTCCTCCATGGGTAGTGCTGCTGAATCCATTCGCCCGGGACCCTGAAGAAAAAGCCCCAGGGCTCACGACGTTCGCCCTGCGCTGCAGCAATGGCGGGAAATCGTGGCCAGGTGTAAGGATTGGGTTGCAGCCCAGTGACGGAACGGGCCGACAGGTGAAATCTTTACCCCGTTGGGAGGAGCAGCAACGCGCAGCAAGTAGCTGTGAATTGAGTCTCTTGTGAGAGCAGGAGAAAGATGGCCGTGGCGAGTGAAGTGCAATCTCATTGGCCTCGGGATAGTATGAGGAGGCTCTGATGAAGCTAGCAAGAGGTATTCGCAGAGTAACGGTGGTCGCGATTGTTGCGATCAGTTTCGCTGGACCATTTGCCGCCAGAGCGCAGGAGCCGAGCTCGGCGACGCCGCAGGGGCAATTGCAGGAAAACGCTTCTCCAGCAGGGCCAAATCAACAATCGCAGAAGGCCGATGGACAGCGGCGAGGATTGCCACTGGAGACATTCGCGGTCGCGCCGGGAACGAAATTTCTGGTGCGGCTCGAGGACGAACTGAGCACGAAGGGAACGGAGGAAAACAGGAAATTCAAGGTGAAGACGCTTGAGCCGCTGGAGGCAGGCAGCGGCATCTACCTGCCGCCGGGGGCTGAGATTCACGGCCACGTGAGCCGCGTCGAGCCGGGGGGAATAACGGGGCGCGCAAAACTCTGGCTAACGTTTGATGAGATTCACACCAAGTTCGGCAAATTGCCGATCGTTGCCGAGGTCACGAGCGTGCCCGGCGATCACAGCGTGAAATCGGGTGGCGCGCAGGAGGGGTTAATAGAAGCACGAACAAGCACGCAACACGATGCGGCCGAAGCGGCGGCGGCGGGCGCGGCAATCGGTGCAGTGAAGGGTGTAAAAGATAAAAACAAAAAAGAAATAGCGGACGGCGCGGCGGCGGGAGCCATCGCGGCCTATCTGATGGAGTCCGGCAGAGGCCATGAGCTGGAACTGCCGAAGGGAGCGAAGCTGGAGTTGGAACTGGAGAGGGCGCTGTATCTCGTGAAAGAATAAGAGTCACCTGTTGACGCACAATAATTGAAAATAGTTTTCATTGGCCAGGAAGAAAGGCTGGAACGGCGGAAGCGCTTGCTCCGGCCTTTTTGTATTTTGGATGTCAGAACATAAGTGGAGTACAGGTAAGAGCCTGCACCGCAAGGCAGCTTGGCAAGCGGAGAGGGGCTTGTTAGAGTCGAAGTATCCAGCCGAATCGAAAGTCTGTGAAAATTAGAACGAACACCCAAGAGAGGCTGAGCCGCATGGGCGAAGACACGAAGACAGCGGTGCGCGCGGTCGAGACCGGGGAGCGGAAAGACCGCGTGCTGATTGTCGAGGACGAAGAGAACGCGCGAAAAGGATATGAGCAGCTCCTCCAGAAATGGGGCTGCGACGTTCTCGGTGTGGGCTCGGCGGAGGATGCGCTGGCGAAGTTCGCGAGCTACCAGCCGGACACGCTGATCGCCGACGTTGAGCTGCCCGGAATGAATGGGTTAGACCTGCTGAAGCAGCTGGGGCAGGAGTTGTTCGATGTGCCGGCGATTGTCATCACCGGCAAAGGGAGCGAAGAACGCGCGGTAGCGGCGATCGAAGCGGGCGCTTTCTGGTACATCGAGAAGCCGCTGAAGGCACCCGTGTTGCGGGCGCTGCTGGACCGCGCCCTTGGCAAGGCGCGGGATGCGCGGCAGCTCGCCGTGCTGCAGCGGCAGTTGCGCGAGGCGGGGCGGCTCGGCGACCTGGTCGGCGCGTCGAAGCCAATGCAGGAAGTCATGCGCATCGTGGAGATGGCGGCTCCGAGTTCGGCTTCGGTGCTGATCACCGGCGAGACCGGTTCCGGAAAAGAAATCGTGGCCCGGACGATTCACAAGCTGTCACCGCGCGCGACGGGTCCGTTCGTGGCCATCAACTGTTCGGCGATTCCCGAAACGCTCATGGAAAGCGAAATTTTCGGTCATGAGCGCGGCGCCTTTACCGGCGCCGCGGAACGCCGCATCGGGTGCTTTGAGCTGGCCGACGGCGGAACGCTGCTGCTCGACGAGATCGGCGAAATGCCTGCACCGACGCAAGCGAAGCTGCTGCGCGTGCTGGAAGACCACAAAGTTCGCCGGCTGGGAAGCAAGACCGAGACGCCGGTGGATGTGCGGGTGCTCGCCGCCACGAACAAAGATCCCGAAAAAGCGGTTGGCAGCGGCCATCTACGCCAGGATCTTTATTTCCGCTTGAATGTCTTCCACATCAATCTGCCGCCGCTCCGCGATCACAAAGAGGACATTTCCCTGCTTGTGGAACATATTCTGCGGGACGTCAACGCCAAGCATGGCAAGCACGTCCGCGGAATCGGCGCGGAAGTATTGGACATCTTCATGAGCCACACTTGGCCGGGGAATATCCGTGAACTGCGCAACGTGCTCGAGCGCGCCTCAATCATGTGCGAAAAAGAGCTGATCACGCGCGCTTGCTTGCCGGGGGAGTTTGGACGAACATCGGTGAAAGGTCCGAGCGATCTGACGGCGATCAAGTTCCCGGTCGGCACAACGGTGGACGCGATGGAGCGCGAGCTGATCTTGCAAACGCTGAACGCCACTGGAAATAATAAGACGCGGGCGGCCGAGCTGCTGGGAATCAGCTTGAAAACGCTCCACAACAAATTGAAAGAATACGGCGGCGACCGCGCCGAGACGGAGTAAGAACTCGCGATGCAGCTGCGGCTGCGGACAAAACTCACGCTGGTGATGACGGGGCTGGTGGTGCTCGTCGTCGCCGTGCTGTCCGGCGTTTTCGTTGGTCAGCTCCTCGAGCAGGTACTCCAGGAAACCGACAAGCGCGCGCACGAAATTGCGCAGCAAGTGTTCCAGCAGGCGCAACGCGCGCTGACCGATGCAGCCGGGCAAGGTCTGAGGCCGGCGTCGAATGATCCTGAGGACATCCATGATTATGTGCGGCGCGCCTTTGAAATCAATGAAAGCCTGCATGCCCAGTTGAAAGCCGCGAAGGACACCCCTTCCATTTATGAAGTGTCCATCACAGACCACGAGGGAATGGCGCTTGTTTCGACGGATGAATCCTTGCCGGGAAAATTCCTTCCGCGCCGAACGGCCCTTTCACAGTTAACACAACGCGGTTATGCGCATCAAGTGCGGGTGCTGGCTGGTCCGCCGCGAGTCTATGAGTTCGATTATCCCTTCAGCAAAGGCGGGCAGCCATTTGGTGAAGTGCGCGTGGTCGTGTCTTCTGGACTTCTGCTGGATGAGATTTCGCCGAGCGTGCGAAAATCCGCAACGATCGTCCTGGGGGCATTGATCATTTCCACCTTGCTGGCAGCGGGCGTTAGCCGAGCGACGCTCGCGCCGCTGCGCGACATCGTCGCGCAACTCGACCGCATTTCCGCCGGGCAATATGATGCGCCTGCTCCGCCGGTTAAGGGCTTCGCCGGAAGCGGTGATGAACTCGGGCAGGTGAGCCAGAAAATCACTCAGGTTGGACAACAACTGCGCGGCGTGCATGAAATATTCAGCACCATGCGCGAAAACCTGGACACCGTGATGGCGGGGCTGGAAGATGGCTTGCTGCTCTTCACTCGCGACGCCCGCGCCGTCATGGTGAGTCCCGCCGCGGAAAAATTTCTCGGTGCGCCCGCCGGACATTTTATAGGGCGCCGCGTGACGGACATTTTCCCGGTGGGGCACCCGCTGCGCGATGCGCTGCATCTCGAAGGTGATGAGCTCAGCGAAGTCGCGGCGGAAACGGAACTAGTGACCTCCGAAGGCACGAAGCGCGTTGGCGTCAGGGTTCAGGCGATCCAAGAAGATGGCGAGCGCATGGGCGCGCTGGTAACGCTGCGCGATCTGGATTCGCTCGAAAGCATCAATACGCAGTTGCAGGTAAGCGAACGCCTCGCCGCTGTGGGGCGTATCACTGCGGGTGTGGCGCATGAAGTAAAGAATCCGCTGAACTCCATGCGGCTGTGGCTCGAAAACTTGAAAGAATCACTGCCTGAGGAGAAAGATAGCGGAGCGCAGCAAGCAGTTCAGGTGCTTGACAAGGAAATTGACCGGCTCGACGCCGTCGTAAAGCGGTTCCTCGATTTTACGCGGCCGATGGAAGTGCGGCTGGAGGCTACGCAGCTTGCGGACCTTCTGAAGGAAGTGATGCAGGTCGCACAGCCACAGCTGCAAAAAGCAAATGTGCAGGTCGCGCAACTTCTTCCCATCGATGTTCCGGAAGCGTACGTGGATCGCGCCCTCCTGAAGCAGGGAGTACTGAATCTCATTCTGAATGCCGCCGAAGCGATGCCTCAGGGAGGCCAATTACGGCTCGTTCTGAGCCGGCGCGGGGAGATGGCGGAGATCACCGTGGGGGATACGGGAAAAGGAATTCCGCCCGAAAACAGGCAGAAAATCTTTCAATTGTTTTTCACAACCCGGCCCGGCGGCAGCGGCATCGGACTCGCCAGTACTTTCCGAATTGTGCAGCTTCACAACGGTTCGATTGACTTTACTTCGGAGGTTGGCCGAGGGACGACGTTTCGCATCGAGCTGCCGCTCGCGGCCTGAGCATGACGGAAACCCCGGCCCCGCCTCAGAGTTTTCATCGAACATCATCGCGCTCCGGCGCGCGGATTACTGTCGTTGTGCTGTGTTCTGCCGCTTTTCTTTCGGTGGGATGCGGCGCCATGCGAAGAAAACCTTCGTTCAGATGGGAGACGGCGGTCCAAGTGCGGCCAAAGCTGCCATCTGCGCCGCCAACTGGAGATGAGACGCCGACGGATCCCGGGCCGGAACTCCGCCTCATGATTCCGGCGCCGCCTTCGCCGATCGCGGCGGCCCACGGCAATCCGCCGAGGCCGCGCGTTGCGGGGAATACTCCAACCGACAGCAATGGCTCTGGCAAGCCCGAAGCGCCTGTAATCGTGCCGGAACTGGCAGCCGAAGAAACGGCGGCGGCGCAGGAGCAGACGGGCCAGAGTCTTGGCGTCGCGGAGCGAAATCTGGCAGCAACGCGGGGAAGAAACTTGAATGCGGCACAGACAGACCTGGCTTCCAAAGTCCGGAGTTTCATCGCCGAGGCCCGCGATGCCGCCCGCGTGAGCGACTGGATACGAGCCAGAGATCTAGCGAAAAAGGCCCAGGTATTGTCGATAGAACTTGTGAGTTCGCTGTAGGCAGCTCTTTTCTCCCATTTGCTCTCCCTTCGCGCGCCGCTGTGGCATTCCCAGCGCTTCAGAAACCATCTGCTGAGTTGCGCTATGATGACGGCATGAGGAAGTTCGATGTGGCCATCGCGGGCGGCGGCTTGATTGGCGGATCTATCGCTCTGGAGCTTGCGGGCGCGGGTCTGCGAGTCGGCGTTTTCGACCGTCAGGAGCCGGGACGCGAGGCTTCCTGGGCGGGAGCGGGCATTTTGTCAGCGGCGCCGGAGAATCCCGGGATGATCCCGGTGGTGCCGCTGTGCAAAGCGAGTCTTGCGTTGTATCCAGAGTTCGTGACGATGGTGGAGGAAATTTCCGGCCAGCGAGTCGGCTTCCGGCCAAAGGGAACCATCGAAGCATTGTTTTCTCGTGATGCACGGGCCGAGCTGAGCACGTTGATTGCGCTCCACCATGGATTGGGGTTGAAAGCGGAGCCGCTTCGCGCCGAGGATGCGCGGGAGCTGGAGCCGACCCTGAGCGAAGAGGTGGAGGCCGGGGTTCTGCGGCCGGATGAGGCATCGGTGGACAACCGCGCGCTCACGCGGGCAGTTTTCGAGGCTGCGCGTCGCAGCGGAGCGGAGATTTTTCCGAGTTGTGGGGTGGAATCCATTTGGCGGGAGGGCGGCAAGCAGCGACGTTGCGCCGGCCTAGTTCTGCAAAATGAAAAAGTCGAGGCCGCTTGGACTATCGTCGCCGCTGGGTGTTTTTCTGCGGGCTTGGAGGGGGTCAATGCGTACGCGCCGGTAAGGCCGGCGAAGGGACAAATGGTTGCTCTTCGGGCGGACGAGTTGAAGATCGAGCGCGTGCTCTGGTCAGAGAAAATTTATCTCGTGCCGCGCGATGACGGCCGGATTCTCGCTGGCGCCACGGTCGAATATGTTGGTTTTGATAAGGAAATAACCGCCGGAAGCATCGAAAAGATTCTCTCGGCCGCGATTGAATTGGCCCCGGGTCTCGCGTCTGCACGGATCGAAGAAACGTGGGCGGGCCTGCGGCCCGACTCGCCGGATCACTTACCCATTCTCGGCCCCACGGACCTGGATGGCCTGTTGATTGCCACGGGCCATTTTCGAAGCGGGATCCTTCTCGCGCCCATCACCGCAAGGCTCATCCGCGAGTGGGTGACCGAGCAGCGAGTCTCTGTCGCTTGGGAGAGATTCTCTCCGCTGCGCTTTGAAGCGCAAGCCGCGAAGAAAACCACTGCGTAGTCAGGCGCCAAGTGCCTGCAGCGGCCCAAGCCTATGCAGGAGTGCGTCACTGAGAAGGGCGCCGTGCAGCGCGAGCGTATTTCGCGAAGGGCTTGGCCTAGCAACAGCTACTGCGGGCGCACAACCGGCGGCGTGATGGGCAACGCCTGGCCGAGGTTGGTGAACTGAATCTGGCTTCCGTCGAGCACAATTTCGCGTTCGAGAACAATATCGAGCGTCGAACCGCGCGGCAGCTCTGCTTCCGGACCGCGCGTCAGGAGCACGGCAGCGAGACCTACGAGTCCGCCTATCCCGGCTCCAATGCCGGCGCCTTTGGCGCCGCCTGCAATCGCGCCGATTCCCGCGCCCGTCACCGTCGTCTCCGCAACCGTGCCCACATCTTTCCCTTTACCGCCGGGGCCAGTCACCTTCCCTTCGGAATCCATTGTTTCTTTTCCGCCGGAATCGGCGCTGCGTGGCGCGGCTTTCAAATCAACCGTGTAACCGTTGGGAAAGATCAGCGTGTTCAGATGCATGCGAAATTCGCCACGGCCCTTGACGCGTCCCG
Source organism: Candidatus Acidiferrum sp. (assembly GCA_035544995.1). Taxonomy (GTDB): domain Bacteria; phylum Acidobacteriota; class Terriglobia; order Acidiferrales; family UBA7541; genus Acidiferrum. The sequence goes on along the minus strand of DASZZI010000087.1, from coordinate 12,531 downwards.
GACGCTTGGACTCGGTCAATTCTCCGCGGAGATACGATCCGACGGGAACGATGATGCGATTGTTTTGCGTGATGGGAAAATTCGTGTGGAAGTAAACGGAATCTCCGGCCTTGGCGCTGCGCGTAGAAATGCCATTTTCGAGAACTACCGCGACACGGGTGCCCGCGGGAACAATGATTTTCTCGGGGAGCGACCGCGGCGCGGATGCCGACGGGCGCGCCGGCGGGACCGGAGGCGGCGCTTCGACTTGGGGCCCCGGCGGCTCTTGCGCTGCGGCAGTTGGCTGCAGAGGCGGAGCGGCGGCACAAACAACTGCGCCGACAACAAAACCCAGCAGGAACTTGCGCTTCATCACTGACCTCCGTGCTGCACAGTGCGATGCTTCGTGGAAGGGTGAAGATGCCTCAGTATAACGCTAGTTTACTTAGCCGAGCGGCCAGGCGGTTTGACCGGGCAGGTATCACAAGCTAGGCTGGAACATAGGTGAGGAGGACTGCTATGGCGAAGTTGGCGCTGATTTATGGCATGCGTTTACTGCCGGAAGAAGACCTGGGCGAAGTGAAGGATGCGACCGTCGTGCTCAAGAACGGCCGCACCGCGCGGGTGACCATGCACCTCATCGAAGGCAGCAAAGAAGAGATCGAAGCGACGTTTCAGCAGTCCGTGGAAGCCTTCTTCGAAATGTATCCCGAGATATAGAAGTTCGAGGTTATAGGTTCCAAGTTTGGAGAGGAACCTAGCGGTTGCCGAAGTTTTCCGGATCAGCGTTGGGATCGCCGAGATTATCGTTGATTAGCAGGGTCGACTGCCCTGTCAACTCAATGCGCTTGCGGCATTTGAAGCAAGCCACCAAATCATCGAGCCGCACCATGTAGGACGTCGCCTTCGCGAATTTCTTTCTGTCTTCTTCCCCCGCACCGCGCGGCAATTCTTTTTTCTTCCGGCAAACCTTCCAGCGCACGGGAAGCTCAAATTCACCGCGGCAACTCGGGCAGAGCAGCTTGATTTTCCTGGTCTCTTCTCGTTCCGTATAAAAAGCGCGCTCGTCCATAGTCATGGCGCGGGTGCACGCACCGCCTCGTCGATTGTAACAAATTCAAGCCCGAGGTCACGCCAGCGCGGCATCCAGTGCTCGAGCGCGGCGAGCGTGTGTGTGCGGTCGCCGTTCTGCTGCCGGTGAGAGCCGTCGTGCAGGCACAGCACCTCTCCGGTATCGCGTGTGTGGCCATGCGGCTTGCGTAGCCTGTGCTCGGTGCGCGTGGCGATGCGTTCCATTTGTCGAATCAGCCACTCACTGGGCTTATCCTCGCGCCAGTCTCCAGGAATCAGGGTCCACATCACGACGCGCAAATCGAGTCCACGCGCGACGCCCGCGAGCCAAGGATTGCGCATGCCAAACGGCGGGCGAAACCACTGCGGCGCTTGACCCGTCGCGCCGCTGATGGCGTCGCTGCATCTCCGCACCTCGTCTCGAATTTGCGCTTGGCGAAGCCAAAAAAGATTCGGGTGCGTTTCGGTGTGATTCCCAGTGGCGTGCCCGCGCGCGACAAGCTCTCTCACCAACTCCGGACACTCTCGAACAAAGCGCCCGATCAAAAAAAATGTCGCGCGCGCCTGGTAGCGATCGAGAAGATCCAGCAGCTTCGGCGTGATCGCCGGATTTGGTCCGTCGTCAAATGTGACCGCGAGACGGCGGGACGAATTCGTGCGGCAGACCGTCGGTCCAAACATCTGCGCCCGCGGATACACCGCCCCATACGCCGTGATTCCTGCAGCCGTTGCAAGGACTCCGGGCGCACCTATGACCCAAGGATTCACGCAACTATTCTCGCACGCACTGTGAAGGAAAATCACCGTCGGCGGTGGAGGGACCGGCTGATGGGTATCCTTGGCCCTGTGCGTTCATTCCGGCTTGCGGAGGGTTTGCAGGTCGATGCCCAACTGTTGACACTTCTTATACAAGTGGCTTCGCTCCAGTCCCAACACCTTCGCCACATTCGTCATATGGAAGTTGTTGCGCTTGATTTCCGTCAGCAACACTTCTTTCTCGTACGCTTCCGTGCGCTCCGCAAGCGTTCCTCCGCCGCTGAGAGAAGTCCCGCCGAGGGCGCCGCTATCCGCCACGCCGGACCCCGTGGCCGGCAAAACTAGGCGCACATCCGCGGCCGTGATGGCATCTTCCGCAGAAAGAAGCACGAGCCGCTCCACGACGTTCCGCAGTTCGCGTACATTGCCCGGCCAGGAATACCGCCGCAGCTCCACGATGGCGTCGTCGCGGAAAATTTTTTCCTTCCAGCCGTTCTGCGCCGCTACTTGCTGAGCAAAATGGGCCACCAGCGCCGGAAAATCTTCCGGGCGCTCGCGCAGTAGTGGCAGTGCCAGAGGAAACACAAAAATCCGATGAAACAGATCGCGCCGGAACGCGTTCTGCTTCACCAGTTCCTCGAGATTGCGGTGCGTCGCCACGACCACGCGCACGTTCACGCGGACCGGCTTGTCGCCGCCGATGCGCTCCACTTCGCCTTCTTCCAGCACGCGCAACAACTTCGCCTGCATGGCCACGGGCATGTCGCCAATCTCATCCAGGAAGAGGGTGCCGCCATCAGCCTGTTCGAACTTGCCGAGGTGCCGCGCACCCGCACCCGTGAATGCGCCTTTTTCATGACCGAACAGTTCGGATTCGATCAATTCGGCAGGCACCGCCGCGCAATTCAGCGTGATGAATGCCGCATCGTGCCTCGGCGATTTTTCATGAATCGCACGCGCCACCAGTTCTTTTCCGGTGCCCGTTTCCCCGAGGATGCACACGCGGGTCTCGCTAGCGGCGACGCGCTCGATTTGAGCGAGAAGCTTCTTCATCGCCGGGCCGGAGCCCACGAGTTCGCGCTTTCCCAGCTTCTGCTTTAGTTCGCGGTTTTCATCTTCCAGCCGCGACAGCCGCAACGCATTTTCAACGGTAATGAGCAATTTGTCAGTGGAAAGCGGTTTCTCCAGAAAATCCAGCGCGCCAAGTTTCGTCGCCTTGACTGCCATCTCGATATTGGCTTGCCCGGAAATGAGCACGATCGGCGTCTTCACGCCCCCGGCTTTAAGGTCTTCGAGGAGATCGAGCCCGCTTTTTCCGGGCATGACCACGTCGGAAAGAATCAAGTCAAATGCTTCGCTGCGAAGAAGCTCGACTGCCCGCGCGGCGTTGTCGCAAACGGTCGCTTCGTGTCCCGCAAGGCGAAATGCCCGGGAAAGTGACGCCAGGGTGTTGGGATCGTCGTCGACCAGCAGCAGATGCGCTTTTCGTGGCAAGCGTCGTCCTCGGCGATGCGTCAGTCCGAAGCAGCAGCGGCTGCGGCAGAAGCCGAAGGCGCGGAATCACCCGCGTCCTCTTTAGCAATTGGCTGATATCCTGCCTGGCGCTGGGGGAGTTCGATCCGCAAAGTGGTCCCGTGGCCTTCGTCGCTCGTAACCGAAATCGTTCCGTGGTGATCGCTCACCACCGACTGCACGATCGCCAGGCCCAGGCCCGTACCCTGCTGTTTGGTCGTGTAATAGGGCGTAAAAAGCCGTGAGCACTCTTCCGGCGTGAGCCCCTTGCCGGTGTCGGCAACTTCAATGCGCACGTTGCCGTCATGCTCGGAGGTGCGCATCGTCAGCATCCCGCCAGCGGGCATGGCATCGAGCGCATTCAGCACCAGGTTCTGAAACGCGCGATGCAGGAGATCGGGATCCGCGTCAATCTCCGGCAAAGGTTCGGTCAAGAAATATTCCGGTGTGATGACCGGCTTGCCCACGGCATTGAATTGCGCTTCGAAGAGCCGCACACCATTGCGCAACGATTCATTTACGTTCACACGGGCGAAGTGCGGGGCTGGCATCTTCGAAAAATCGTTGAACCGGCCCACGATGTTGTTGAGATTCGCGAGCTCCGCCTTCAGCGTGGCCGTGGACTCGGTAAACACTTCCAGGAACTGCTTGGCATCGAGTTTCCGGGCCCGTTGAAGATTTTCTACGGTGATCTGCAAGGGAAAGAGCGGATTGCGCAGCTCATGGGCGAGACGCCGGGCCAATTCGCGCCATGCCGCGACGCGCTCGGTCTGCACCAACTGCTCGCGCTGTGACGTCAGGGTAGCCGTCATTTCGTTGAAAGCCTCGGCGAGCTGGGCAATTTCCCCGCCTCCGCGCACGCGGATTTGCGTGTCCCAGCGTCCCGATGCCACTTCCCTCGCTCCATCCGCCAGCTCCTCTACCGGGCGCGTGATGCGAGCGGAAACCCACCACGTCAGCAAGAGTCCAACGAAGAGCGCGCCAGCGCCAACCGCTCCGGCGATCCAGCCGATGCGCCGCGTAAGCAAGACAAGCTCTCTGCGCGAGCTGCCGACCAAGAGCACACCGAGAAGTTCCTTGTTCGGGCCTGTCAGCGGCATGGCATGAAATGTTTCCGTCTCCGCCGCATCCTGCGACCAATTGATGGTGCGAATCAGCGGCTGCGGCTGTTTCTGTATTTCTTCAATCATTGGCGCAAAGCGTTCCGCCTGTGGAGCGGCCCCGTCTGCGTCCGTCAGCGAAGTGGAAACAAAGCTTGGTTCGAGGTTGCGGTACAAGAGCGTACGCATGCCCGCCGGCAGAACTAGCGAGGCAAGAAAATTCTGGTCCAGCCGCCGCCCGCCGATGATATAGAAATTCTTGTCGCCCACAGGCAGCATGCGAACGACGCTCAGCGATAACGCCACGCCGTCCGGCAGCTCCTCACGTTTCAAGAATGCCCCTGTTTCGCGCCAGTCCTTTCTCGCTGTCACCCAGTCATTCTTGTATCCCACACGCGCGGGATACTGCGCTGAGGAAATCAGCACTCCGTCCGAATTCACAAACTCTACGAAATCCAACCCGTGGTCCTGCGCGGCACCCGTGGCATCTCGCACATAGAGCGACTGGTCGGAGTTGGGTCGGGCCAGGTCCAGGGCCATGCGCAGCGTAAATTCTGCATTCGCGATATTTTCCACTTGGTGGACCACTTCTTCGCCGCGCTGCGCATATTCTTTCTTGAATTGCGCCACCAGCGCCTCGGTGCGCTGCGCATCCAAATCCTCAAACGCGGCGCGGGTATAGCGCGTCACGATGCCGGCGACGAGAACCACCGATGTCAAAACCGTGGCAAGAAACACGAGAAAAAGCCTTGCGCGAAAGCTCATCGGCACACTCCGGCAGCTCTGGGCTGAGGCGCTTGAGGCGTTTGCGCCGACGGCGGTGTCGCAAGCCCTTTGGAGAACGGACTCTCCGGCTTGATCGGGGCAGATTCCGGCACATCGAGCCAAACGTCAGCGAGATGCCATTCGCCCCAGCGCGCGGGCAGCGATGGAATATTTTGCTTGGCGGACACGGGGATGCAAGATGATAGCACGTTTGAAATGAAGGTAATCGCGTAGCGAGCCACCCGCAGGGGTTTTGGCTGGCGGCTCTTGGTGGGACAGGCTTCCTGCCTGTCCCAGCAGAGATCACTACGGTCTGCGCTGCGGCTTGCGCTGCGCAGTTGCCGTGGCCGTAGGCGCAGGAGTGCCTGGATCCGATCCATCATCCGACGAACTGTAGTTGCCGCTCGCTGTGCCTGAGAAGGCCGACCGCATCACATCGTTCGCAAAGAAATTCTTCCCGTCGATCGGCAGCATCATGATTTGCAGCTTGTCCGAGAGCCGCTCGGCAATGATCTTCTGAATGAGCATAGGATTCTGTTTCAACACCGCCGCTTCGAGCCGCATGCGCTCCGAATCTGCCGCGGCTGTAACACGAATGCGGTTCGCCTCAGCGTCGGAAAGATTCTTCTGCCGCTCGAGCTCCGCCTTGCTGTCGATTACCTTGGCTTGCGCGGCGGCGGCGGCGTTTTGCAGTGTGGCTTCCTTGCGCGCCGCCGCTTCCAGCTTGCTCTGCTCGATCTGCTTTTGCTTCAGCGGCAGCGTATACTGCATGGCGTCGGATTCCGCCTTGGCCTGCAGCACGCGAACCTGCGCCTGTGCCTCCGCTTGCTTCACGTCGCGCGATTTCTGCGCTTCCGCTTCGAGCTCCGCGATGCGCACTCCCTTCTGTTTGATCTCCTGGACCGTGCCGAGCTGCTCGTTCTCCTGCTCTTTCAGCAATAGCCCCTCCAGCCCCTTCGCATATTCGTCGGGTAGCCGGAGGTCCCGCAGCAACACTTCGCGCACTAAAATTCCATCGCTCGCGAGCCGCGCGGTAATTGCCTCGGCGGCTTTGGTGCGCAGCTCTTCGCGCTTCAGTGCAAAGATTTCGCGCGTCACGTAATTTGGCGCGAGTTGCCGGTAGATTGTCGCAATCACCGGCGCAACGACCTCCTCGTCCACCGGCTGCGGCAGATTCGCGTGAATCGTGTTCAATCGATGCGGATCCAGCCGGTAGCGCACGGACACGGCCAGCCCGATGTTCAACCCTTCGCGCGCCTGCACCGTCAGAACATCACCCTTCTGCCTCGGATTTTCTGCGGCGATCGTCGAATAGACCTGCTCGCGCGTGTCGTACAGCGCCACGCTATCGATGAACGGTGTAACGAAATGCACGCCCGGGTACAACGTGCCGGGCCGCGCGCCCCACATCTGGCTGATTCGCACGCCGGCCCAGCCGTCGGGAATCACCATGATGCTGAGCGCAAGCAGCAGCGGTAACACCGACGCGACCGTCAGCCGCTGCGCCAGCCGCCAGCGCACGGGTCCGAAAGGGTGGCGCGAAATCGCCGCCTCCGCCCCGGATTCGTCCGTCGTCGTGCGGCCAAGCAGCCTCCGAAGTTGCTCGGAAAGATAGATGTCGTAAACGACCAGTGCCCCAGCGCTGCCAAATAGTCCAATGCCAAGGATCATCAACAGGTACTTTAGAGCCAGCATGGTCTTGCTCCCTTCTACAAATTTCCGGCGGTGCTGGGGTGGAGCGGTGACTGCCAACTCCGCCGCATGCGTTCTGCCGGGTAATTCCAGTAACCCTTGCTTCAGGCGTGATCACCGATTCGGCGCGAATGCCTGCGCTGGTTGCTCCGTGCCGCGTACCAACTCCGTGCGCACCCACGTCCTGCGAACGGCGGCTGGTTGCATCAGATGAAACGCCACGCGCAGCATCAGCCAATTGCAGGCGACCGCTGCAGCCGCCGCAACAATCGTGGCGACAACGAGTCCGCCAAAATTCAGCATGGCGATCATGGTGTGCCTCCTTGCGTTACGCAAAACCTAAAGGCACTCCCAAGGCCACATCTAAGATATTGAAAACAGGTAACTTATACAGTAGGCTTCGGATCCAATCTGTGTGGGGATAAACACGGCGTGGCCAGCCGCACGCGTCCGTTTGGAACACTCCGCAATAAGGGGTAGTCTAGTAAAGTCAGAGGGACGGCATACCAACGAGACTTACGATGGCGATAAGACCAGGACTGAAGATCGGACGCATTTTAGGAATACCCATCTACATCCACTCGACTTGGCTTTTTATTTTCGCCCTGATCACCTACTCCCTCGCCATTCGCTTCACCCAGGAACATCCGCAGTGGACGACCGCGCAGCACTGGACCGTCGGAGTCCTGACTAGCCTTCTTTTCTTCGGCTCCGTCATTTTTCATGAGCTGTCGCATAGCGTGATCGCCAAACATTACAAAATTCCTGTCGTCTCCATCACCCTATTTATCTTCGGTGGCGTCGCGCGCATCGGCCGCGAACCCTCCCGGGCCATTGAGGAATTCAACATCGCCATCGCCGGCCCCCTCGCGAGCGGCTTCCTCGCGGCTGTCTTCTTCGGACTCACTCTGCTCTTTCCCTACAGCCAAATGATGGGAGCACTCGCTACCTGGCTCTGGGAGACGAATCTGGGACTTGCTGTTTTCAACTTGCTTCCCGGATTCCCTCTAGATGGCGGCCGTATTTTCCGCGCCCTCGTGTGGGGTATAAGTAAGGATTTCGCCAAGGCCACGCGAATCGCTGGTGCCAGTGGCAAGCTCGTCGCCTACGCGATGATTCTTTTTGGCGCATGGGGCGCCTTCAATGGCCATGTTACCCAGGGACTCTGGATCGCTTTTATTGGCTGGTTCCTGCTCACTGCCGCGCAGGAGAGCGTAGCGCAGGTGGCCATCCGAGAGAATCTCTCTGGCCTCCGCGCCGCCGACGTGATGAGCCACGAAGTTCCGACGGTCGCTCGCGACATTTCCCTCGAAGAGTATGGCGCCGAGGTGTTGCGCACCGGCCGCCGCTGCCATCTCGTTCTCACCGACGACCGCCTCGTCGGCATGATGAACGTCCACACGCTCAACTCGGTTTCCCGCGATGAGTGGCCGCGCATGTCCGTGCAAGCCGTCATGATCCCGCGCGAAAAAATTCTGTGGGCGTCCCCCGACGAGCCTCTTCTCGGCCTCCTCGAGCGCCTCCTCGCGTCTGACGTTAATCAAATGCCCGTCGTCGGCAGCTCCGCCGATGCTGACGCACACGTCATCGGCATGGTCACGCGCGACTCGATTCTGCGCGTGGTGCAAACGCGTGCCGAGCTTGGGTCCCTGCCGGATGGAGTCGACCGCCGCGCCGTTAGCCGCTAATCTGCTGTCGCAGTCTGTGCTTTGGAAAAAGAAGAGTGCGCTTCCGCGGGCTTGCGCGCTTCCATCGTGACACGTATTCCGTGACGCGGCCGCAAGGTAATGGACGCCAGCGGGACCACCGCTTGTCCCGGCACAAGCCCCAGCCGGAACTTCTGCGCAATGGTCGCGAGGATCAACACCGCTTCCATCAGAGCAAACGAGTTGCCGATGCACTGGCGGGGGCCGCCGCCAAAGGGAAAATAGGCGAAGCGCGGCAGCCGCTTCAGCAAATCGCCTTCCCAGCGCTCGGGCCGAAATTCCTCCGGCGACTCGTACCAGCGCGGGTCGCGGTGTACCACCCACTGCGAAAGAGATACGCCGCAGCCTTTGCGAATCTTGTACCCGCCGATTTCGGCGTCTTCAATCGCAAGCCGCGCCATTCCCCACGCCGGAGGATACAACCGCATCGATTCGGTGATGACGTGGTCCGCGTAGGGCAGTTTGGGAAGATCCTCGAGCGTGGGCGTGCGGCCGCCGAGCACTGCGTCGAGCTCCGCGTGCAATTTTGCTTCCACCTGCGGATGCTGCGCGAGGAGCCACCAAGTCCACGAAAGAGTTAGCGCTGTAGTTTCATGGCCCGCCAAAAACAGCGTGATGACTTCGTCCCGGAGCTGCCGGTCGGTCATGCGCGAGCCATCTTCGTCCTGCGCATGGAGAAGCATGGAAAGGAGGTCGCCGGCGTCGTGGCCCGCGGTGCGGCGCTGGCCGATAATCCGATAGATGATTTTGTTGAGGCGGCGTGTCGCGAGGGCGGCGCGAATGTTGCGCAGCGTCGGCAGCCAGGATGGCGTCAGAATGAGTCGCCGGAAGTCGGAGTTGTGTTCCATGATGGCTTCGAGCGCGCGGCCAACCTCCTGGACATCAGCATCGACGTCGGCATCAAACAGGGTCTTGGCGACAATCTGCAGCGTGAGGCGCATCATTTCCGCGTGCACATCGCGCGATTCCCCATCGCGCCAGCCCTCCAGCATGCGCTCCGTGAATCGCACCATCGTCTCCGCATAAGCGGCAATACGCGCACGATGGAACGCGGGCTGCGCCAGCCGCCGCTGCCTCAACCAGAACTCGCCCTCGCTGGTAAGCAGCCCATTCCCGAAAAGGCCTTTGTTCGCGCGCAGTATGCGGCCCTTGATGAACTTGCGCGCCTGATTAACGAGCACTTCCTCGATGTAGTCGGGGTGGTTGACGTAATACACGCGAAAATTATAGAAGCGCATCGTCACGATATCGCCGTACTCGCGCGCAAGGGCCGGCAGAAAAGCAAGCGGGTCGCGGCTGTAGTTTTTGAATGAACCCGATCGCGAAGCCGGTGACGGACCGGGAGGAAACTTGTCCTTGACGACACCGCTCATATACAAATGCTATGCCCTGCACCCGCCCTGGTCAACGCGAGAAGCCCGTGGCGCGCTCAGCCCGCGGCAGCACGAAGAGCGCGGACCCGGAAGGCCCCTCGCCGGAAATCAACCGTCACCCGCGAAAATCCAGCCGTTGTCAGCCGCGCAGGTACCGCCGCCGGCACAACCGGCACAAACGTGCTGCGGATGTGCCCGACGCGTTGCAACCATCCATCTGTTATTTCAAACGCCAGAAAAATTCCTCCCGGCCGAAGCACCCGGACAATCTCCGCAAACGCCCGATCCTGCACCTCGCGCGACCTTAAATGGTGGAGGACGAGCACCGCAATCGCCGACGAAAAAGTTTCGTTGGGAAAAGGTAGCGCCGCTGCATCCCCCTGAAGCACCGCCCCTTGGTTACCCAATTGGCACGCAGCGAGAAAGGCCGCAAAGCTGTGATCGTAATCGAGGCTCGTCACACACGCTGCGTGCCGCCGCAATTCCTCTGTAGCGGCTCCCGGCCCTGCGCCGATCTCCAGGACGTGATCTCCCAATTCGGACCCAGCTAAAATCCATGGCAGTAGTCGCCGGCGCGTAACGTACCGCCAGAATGACGAAGCGCAGAACCAGTTTTCATATCGATTCATGAGTTCCCTCGGGCGCGGAGCAGGCTGGTGACTCGTGGACCGTAGCATGTGGCCCGTTGAATAGAAAGAAAAGCACTCTTGAGCGGGTCGAATCTCTCCGACAAGGCGGGAGTCTGCGATTCCACGGAAGGCGGGAAACTTCGACAAGTTCCTGCTTAGAATTTGGTTGGAAATACCTATACACCCGGCTGTTTTAAAAAAGAGTGTAGATCTTGTTGGTTGCAAAGGAGTTTTGAAACGCTCTTTGGCGAAAGAGTGAAAAGAGCGAGCAAAGAGTGTATGGCTGCGGGCAAGTAGAGATTTTAACGTGAGGGCGGAGTTCCTAGTTAGAAAGGCGGACACCCCCCCTCCCCCCTGTTTTTGCGCAAGTGTGACAGACAAAGCAGTTAGTGCGCAAAAGTGCGCATTTCGTGCGCTTGCGCGCAGCGCGAGAGTGGAAAATAGAGGAGATCGAATCGAGAGGCAGTCGAGGAAAATGGAGCGAGAGGGAGGTACACCCCCGTGGCGATAGAAAGAGTGTGGAATCGATTGAAAAGAAAAGGGTTGCGTGAGCGCCGTCAGGGAAAAGAGTGCGGAAGCACTTGGGAATAAAGGAGTTAAATGAACTAGAGGAGTTGGACGACGATGCGCGGACAAGGGAGTGCCTTCTTTCTTCTCCGCGCTAAAGACAAAGGAATTATAGCATATTGGTATCGTATGTCAATGATTACTTGTAAGTGGTTTGGATGCTGCAGGATGGCGGGGTGTCTGGTCGAACTGGCACTGGGGAAAACGGGGGCAAGTGCTCATCGAGGCCATCGACTTCAAAAGCCCCACCTTTCGCGCCGCGCGAAAGATGGGGCACCCAAGATCTTCTCATGCCTCAAGCCTGAGCCACCCGCCAATATCCACGCTGGGGCAAGGACAAACTGGTGGTGCTGCTGCGCACAGAGAAGTGCACCGTCTCGACATTGATGGTCGGGCGCATTCTCGCGCACTTGAAACGGCAAGGTGCGTTGCACGAGCCGCCCCGTCCCGAGGCACTGCGCATGGTGCGGCGCAAACTGCGAAGCGTCCATGGGCCATTCGGAAGCCTAAATACTGGCTGATTCAGCAACCGGGGGATCTGGTGGAGATCGCCACCAAGGAAGTACGGCGGGGGCGAGGCGTAATTCTGAAACACTTCGGCGCACGAGATGTGATTTCCCGGTGGGACGTTGTGGAAGCGCATCATCGCGCGACTTCGCTGGCGGCGGCACGCTTCCTTGAGGCGCTCACCGAGCGCATGCCCTTCCCGATCGCCGCCTTCCAGGTGGATGGCGGAAGTGAATTCGCCGCAGAGTTCGAGCAAGCCTGCCAGCAGAAACAAATTCCCCTGTTCGTGCTGCCGCCACGGTCCCCAAAACTGAACGGCCATGTGGAGCGCTCGAATCGCACGCATAACGAGGAATTCTACGAACTGGCCCACGAGGAACCAAGCTTGGCCGCGCTGAACCACCAGCTTAGAAACTGGGAGAAGGTCTACAACTGCGTGCGTCCTCACCAGGCCCTGGACTACCTTACTCCCCAGGAGTTCTTTCTCCAGTGGAAACGCAAATCTGAAAAGGCAAAGTGTCACTAATCTACTGGACGAGTACACCACGTTGACTTGTGTGCGGCCACACCATAATATGACCAGCCAAAGGCGGTTTCCTTCCTATGATTGGGCGGACCGTTTCCCATTACCGCATCACGGAGAAATTGGGTGGAGGCGGTATGGGGGTGGTGTACAAGGCGGAAGATCTTAAACTTGGCCGCTACGTCGCCTTGAAATTCCTCCCGGAAGAACTGTCCAAGGACCGCCATGCGGTTGAGCGCTTTCAACGCGAAGCCCGGGCTGCCTCCTCCCTGAATCATGCGCACATCTGCACAATTTATGACGTAGACGAGTATGAAGGCCAGAACTTCATTGCCATGGAGATCCTCGAGG
>DASZZI010000086.1:0-1700 GCA_035544995.1 Candidatus Acidiferrum sp. | reverse complement strand
GTTGTGGGTGAGCGGAGAGGTGTATGAGCCACTGCGGAACAACCACCAAGTGGTGAGCGCAGTAGCATAGGGTTTGCTTGCGAAGAGTCGAGCTCAACCGCCGAGATCAGGTGACTGCGCCTAACTCCTGGCCCAGCTTCCTTCGAAAGACGGGAGCCAAGGTCGATTATCAGGTAGCAGCACCTACTGAAACGAGTACGCCCAACTTGCACCGAGCGAAAATCGCTCACAAAAGAGTGCGGATGGAAGGATGGCGACAGGGGCGGCTCGGCTCAAACGCAAAAACCCCCACCAGGGAGGAAAAAGAAAAACCGACAGAAAAAGAAAAACTGACTTGACACTCACCGGCCTTCTCATGGAAGGAGTTAGCCTGCCACTCCCAGTGCCGACGACTATAGGTAAGGGGATTATCGCCAGTTATCGGGTGACGACGATCAGGGATTATCGATTTTACGAAGGCACTGCTTACGCGATGCCGAACAGAAGAAAGATGCCAATAAGAACCGCGCTCCGCTGTAGCTGATGTATCCGGCGCGGCGGGTGTTAGGTCCCCCTCCACTCACTTTCCCGAGCGAATGGATGTACAATGGCACCTGCTTTGGAAGTTCTGGACCTGCCAGTACGATTCCGAGCTTCGGCTCAGAATCTATTTTCCTTGCTCGAAAGGACGAACCTGTGAAAAAAAGAATGATCATGTTTGCACTCTGTTTGGCGATAGCTTCCCCGTTGTTCCCCCAGAAGAAAGAAGAGGAGCGTCTTTCTAAGTCGGCCACGGTACTGCGGGAGGTCCTCGGAGGGGAGAAGGGCCTGCCCACGGGTATCCTTGACCAAGCCCATTGTGTCGTCGTCTTCCCCAGCGTCAAGAAAATAGCCATCGGCATCGGCGGCAGTTACGGACGCGGTGTGCTCGTTTGCCGCGAGGGCGGCGAAATGAATGGTGGCTGGGGTGGTCCGGCGATGTACAAGCTCGACCAGGCCAGCATTGGCATACAACTCGGTTCCACGGCGACTGATTTTGTGCTGGTGGTCATGAACCACACGGGCGCAGAGCAAGTGCTGAATGGGAAGACAAAGCTCGGAGCAAATGCAGCTGCGGCTGCCGGACCCACGGGCGCTCAGGCAACGGGTTATAATGCCGCTTCCATGCACGTGGACGTTCTGACTTATTCGCGGACCAAGGGACTTTTTGCCGGCGTCTCTCTCGAAGGTGCGTCGATGGACAGCGATGAGGATGCCAACAAAGCTCTGTACGGTAAGGCGATCAGCGCGAAGGACATCGTCGCGGGCGGCCAAGCCGTTTCGTCGGCAGCCAAACCGTTGGTTGACGAGCTCAATAAGATTTCATCCGCTCGCAAGTAGCTTCTGCAACTGAAGGTACCTAAACGAACGCGGGCCGCTCGACTGCGGCCCGCATCACCCTCAGACCGCACTCGGCCTCAAGGGATTAGTGTCGAGAACATGATTTCCACCAGCCTGATAATGTGCTAACCGGACATCTGATCTCAGCAGCGCCCTCAGTCTGGAGAGCGAACGACGTCATTCGCCGCGTGCGCGATGCCTTCGATGTCCCCGTTGCGCCTGCATTCGCAACTCGAGTCCTTCATCCGGGCAGGTTTTCGTAGTTACCAAGACTTCGAGAGCCAAGAGCGCAGCAACGCAGCGAGATTATTTTTGACGGGTGTTCAGCTTCTCGATTGCGC
>DASZZI010000085.1:0-1590 GCA_035544995.1 Candidatus Acidiferrum sp. | reverse complement strand
TTGTGTCGGCACAGGCCAAGCAGCCAACAGGAGCGGTGGACTGGCTGCGCGTGGACGCCTCGAGTCCGGTCGAATCAATCGTCTCGCGCGTCCTTGCCGCAATATTGGGTTGATCGTCGATGGCTCCGATCGGTCAGCAAGGAGGCCGTGGGCAAGCTCCCGCGCGCGATCATGCAGAGTTCGGATTGTGACCGATCAGAAGCACAGATTTCGCACTCTCCGGAAGGTTCCAGAGTTGCTCCCATAGTGCTCGTTGCGCCCGTCCATAGATCTCTACTTCGGATTCGGGCGCCTAGAAAATCAGGAACTTACGATCTTGCCTATTCGGCGCGGCCGCGCGCGATCACATCCTCAATTTCCAGTTCCTTTCCGAGACCGGCGTCAAGCGACCGCAAGCCATGTTCAATATCTGCACGCAGGGTGCAGAGGTCATCGACGTGTTCGCTCAGCTCGCGGCCAATCCGCTCCTGATCGGCATCAGGAAGTTGCTGAGCTTTAACGATGGCGCGTGTGAAGGTCTCAGATGGCATAACTAACGTATAGCACATCTAAACGCCGATTGCACCTCCTTCCTAGGCGTCCGGATTGCGTCGCTTGCCGCTGTGGCGTCGGCGCTTTCCCTGAGCCTTCGGAAAGAATGCGCTGATCCGCGCCTCGACGAGACTTCGCAACCGCCAATCCGACCCAACCGCGAACGGCAGCACCGCGCAGATATCGAGTGGATGCGGCGGGTGCTCCAGAAGAAAGGTCAATGACGACGCCCTCCATCGCGACCTCCCAGACCTCTGCGTCCTGCTGAAACACCTCCGCCCAAAGGTGCTCTGAGAACATGCCGATGATCATGACACCGCGGCGTGCCGCAAACCCCAGAGTACGAGGACGGAAGAGACAATTATTGCTATCCCGACCGCAATGAAGCCGAACGTCACAACCACCTCCTGCCACGGCAGAGCACTGTGGCCGGCCCCAGTAATCGGCGAAAGGCTCGCCGCACCAAAAATCGCCGCCAGCGTGGTCGCTGTCCAACGTACGTGCCATACAGCGCGCTCCAGTACACTCCGGCCTTCTGGCGTGGAGAAAGTCTCACCTCCGTCCAGACGGCACCCAACGCGATGAGAAAGGTCCCGTTCATCACTCCTTCCAAGTGTGCGGCGAGTCCCATCCGCGGGTTATTGAACTGTTGCTCAACAAACCCCGTGAGCAGGCCCGCGCGAGGTCGTCAACGGGATCATGGATGTGCTGATCACGGGCTGTCAGTGGCGCTATGTTCCCAAAGACCTTCCCCCGCCGCCGGCCATTCCACTTGGCTTCGCCAAGCGGAACCTTTGGCCGGCTTTGGCCGGCCTCGCCCAAGAGCACGCTCTTCGATTATTTCGATTTCTGGAACTACGGCGGCACGTTGGAAAACATTCACCACGCATAGTACGTGAAGTGCCGGGAGCGATTTTTTCCGAAGCCAGGCTTTGCACATGGTCTCGTCGCGCGAAGCGGGACTTTAAGTCAGCTCTTCGCCACCCAGAAACTGCACCAGCCCTTCGGATCGATGGGGCCCTCCACCTTCGCGCAAGCATCAGGCGGTTCGAAATTGCG
>DASZZI010000084.1:0-46495 GCA_035544995.1 Candidatus Acidiferrum sp. | reverse complement strand
CAGCGTCTGCAGCCGCGTTCGTAGCGCCCGGCCAGCTGACGTCAACACAGCGCGCCGTCCCAGACGTTCGAACAAACGCACGCCGAGCATCTCCTCCAGGCCACGAATGTGACGCGAGACGGCGGACTGCGAAAGGCCCAGTCGCCGGCCTGTCTCCGAGAAGTTCGCCACCTGCACCAGTGCCAGAAATGTTCGCAGGTGGCTAAAATTAATGTCGGGCAGATTGCTATGCAGCTTCTGCATCATTTAGATCCAATAAAATCATTTCTATCATAGCAATCTGCGTCCTAGAATCAACCACAATTTACATTCCGGTCGCGCGTTGGGATGTCGCGCTTTTCAAAAGTTTGCTTGCAAGTGGGTAACAGGCTCAGCAGATGAAAGGAGACAACAATGCTTCGAAGGCTCGGATTCTTCGCTGTCTGCGGCGTGATTATCACCGCCGCCGTTCCCGCGGTGGGCCAGGTTGGAAACACGACTTCGCCGGCCGACGGCCACACCATTCACGTCACGGCCCCGCACGTTGTGGGCGGCAAGGTAATGGGACCGTACCATCACTACTGCAAAGTTCTGTCGCCCGAGCCCGTGATTGAGTGCCTGTGTTATAGCTCGAGCGATCCGGGCGCCCGCCTGGAGCAAGTCGAATACATCATCGCCAAGTCCATCACTCGGACAGGCGCTGTGTCGCTGGCGGCTTGGAACAAGAACTGGCACGATCACGAACAGGAGATCGCCACCGGGCGAGTGCAGGTGCATGATCTGCCGCCCGACAAGGCCAAGGAAGTGGCCGAACTCGTGGCCACCACGGACGGAATCATCTTCCACTTGTGGTCACATGATGACAAAGTCCCAAGCGGCAGAGTGATGATCGCGCAATCGGTGGGACACGTGAATCTGACGCAAGCCGGGTTGAAGAAGGGTGCTCAGAAAAGCGCTGCGGCAAAGGCGTCTGGCAAGTAACGATGGTCTCTGTCGGCGAACGAAGGCGCGACCTTGTCGGTCGCCGTCGTCGGTACCGATCCGCTGGGACGAGTTGTCCGCTTCTTGTAGAAGTGACCTCCCTTGCAGTCGATTGGCGGGGCCTTCGGAGTAATGCCAGCAGACCCGATTCGCGCCATTACTTCCGGGGTGCCGACAACTCACCCCAAACATTCGCACCTGTGGTGCTCATTCCTTACGTCACAGGCTTCTGAGTATAATCGGCGGCCTGAGGAGAGCCGCCATGTCGAATGTGCTCAGGCTGTTCGTTGCAGTTTTCTTGTGTGCTCGCTGTGTCCCAGCCCAAAGCCCCGCGCCGGATGGCGGCGCTAAACCTGTCGTCCTGCAAAAGAACGATGGCGAGCTTCGCACTCGCCGTCCGCGTGAAGGGGTAGCCTCGCCCAGCAGTGATTTCTTACTGAAGATCGGTCCGAAGACCAGTGGCTCGAAGCATCTTCTGCTCTTTACGGAGGAGATCCCGCCCGGCGCAGTTATCCCGAAGCACAAACACCACGCGGAGGACGAGATTCTTCTAATCCAGACAGGCAACGCCCATGTGTGGCTGGGAGACAGAGAGTACGACGCCCAGCCAGGCGCGTTGGTGTTCATTCCCGCTGAGACTTGGATCAGCCTGAAAAACACCGGTAAAGAGAACATTAGTCTCGTCTCCATCTGGAACGAGCCGGGCTTCGAGGAAATGCTGCTCTGTGGGTCAGTACCGAAAGGGCAGGTGGGCGGGCTTATCTCTCGCGACGGTGTCAAAAACTGTTACCACCATGGTGATGCGGAGTTGGAGACAGTCCAGCCTCCTGCCGACAAGAAGCCTTGAAGAAGGGTTAACGGCGGCGCGATTGCGGACGCATGACGGGGGATGCGGAAGTAACCGAATTACTTCCGGCTTGCCGACCATCCGCCCAGAATCCCGTCCTTCACTTCCCACAACCCGTTTCTGGATAGTTCCGAATTGCGCTTCGACTGCTCCGATTCCACTAGGGGCGAGCACCTCAGAAACGGGGCTATTGGCTTTTCCCTGATGCTGAAGCGGGGGCAGCTGCGGTTGCAGTGAGTTTCTTGTATTCGGCTTTGGCTTGACGGAGTATCGGGATATCCGGGTCTGCGTCTTTCCAAGTGGTGAAAAAAACATCGTAGGCTTTGCCGCTGTTCTCACGGTCTCCTTGCCTGGCATAGGCCCGTGCCAGGCCGAGTTGCGCCAGCGGAGCGAACAGTTCCCACTCGTCCCATCCGCGATGACCGATGAGCTTCTCGAACTCGGCGGCAGCCTTAGCGTGCTCTCCCGCAGTTAGGTAAGCTTGCGCCCGTTCATAAGGAATATCCATTGTGCCTTCTTCGTATTGCCTGACTGGAGCAAGCGAATCCACCGCCTTGACGCCGTTTCCCCGCTGCCGCTCGACGATCGAACGAATTTCCGGCAGACACATCCTCAGGTTCCGTGTGTCCTCGGGAAGCAGTTGATCCTTTTTCGCGGCCAACGCTTCAGCCTGCGTCACATCTCCGGCATTCCCTAACGCCTTGGCACAATTGTCGAGCACAGAAGTATTGTCTTTACTCATCTCTCCAGCTTGGTGGCAGAGCTTGCGCGCCAAGGCATAGTTTCCCACATAGGATTCAACTCCGGCACGCCAAGCAAGGTCAGAAGCAGCGTTTTCCATCCGTTTCGCACGCGTCTGTTGGTTGACGACGGTATCGTTCAGGGAACGGAATTTGCTGAAGTCGCCGCGAAAGAAGGCGAGCCTCATTTGGAAACGGAGCCAAAACACATCATCCCCTGGGGTTTCGCGGGCAAGCCGTTCCATGGTTGCGGCATCGTTCTCAATAAAAGCGATTCGGTAGCGCGACGTCATCTGAGTTGGGATCAACGATCCTTTCTGCCGCCATCGGTCGAGTAATTTTTTGGCCTCTTCAAAGCGGCCTAGGATCATCAACGCTCGGCTTGCATTGGAGTAGTGCTGAGCAGAGGGTACCGGGGAATGGTCAATTGCCCAATAGAACTCTTGCAGAGCCTCTTCCATTCTCCCCAGCTGCGCGTAAGCAATCCCCAAGAAGTTGGAAGCAACCACGCTGCGTGGATATGCTTGCTTGTATAAAACAAGTACAGCCGTTGCTTTTTCCAGATTGCCTGTTATTGCCGAATGATAAAGGGCCGTCGTTTGAAAATTCTCTTCCTGCGTAAGACGGCGATCCTTTAGCTCGAAAGCCGCAGCAAAGTTCTTCCTTGAGGCCTGCTCGTCACCAACGCTGTGATATGCGCTGCCAAGCATCGCGTACGCCGAACCAAACTGCGGGTCCAGCTCCACGGCCCTTTCGAAAAGGGGAATGGCCTCGCGGCGCTTTCCAGCACGATATAGCGTCTGCCCTGTTCTCCAGGCTTGTAGTGCCTCGAGTGAGCTTGTGGTCGCAAGATCAAGTGGAGCATTGTACCTCTCGAGAGAGCTCAGACTTTCGCCCAATCGTCTTCGCAACTGCGAACCAGCTTTGCCGAGTGCAGCGATCACCAGATCCTTGCTCTCCGCTTCCTCTTGCTGTCGCGCGATGGACTTTTGGTTCCCCGCGTCGATCGCTTCCAGTGTGATCAGGTATCTGCTCCCGAAGGCGGCAATCTCCGGCACCACCACGGCTTTGAGCCCCTGTCGTTTACAGATTTCGATGCCCAGTTCCTGTGTCACTCGCTCGTTTGGATCATGGCGCATCGTACGCATCGTCTCGCGGACGTTTGCTTCCGGGAAGAGGCTCAAAAAGGGGGATTCGGTGAGTTTGACTTCGAGGGCTTTGTCCAAGGAGTTGTCGAAGATTAGGATCACCTGTCTTGTTGACGAAGCTCGTCAGAAGGATGACGTCGGTCTCGGTCAGCACGGGCCGAGCGAAGAAGACGCGCCACGTAACGAGGGCGGCAACAATGAGAAGGGCTCCGACACCGGCCGTAACGACAAGGCGGCGCTTGCTCCAAAAAGCAGGCGTACGCCCTAAGGGGACGACGGGCGCGACATGTATTTTGACGGCCGCCGATGCAGGCAAGTCGCCGTTTTCGACGCGAGCGATAAACCGGTAGCCGCGGCGGGGCAGGGTCTCGATGTAGCGGGGCTCCTCGGCTGAATCCCCCAGCACGTCGCGTAGCTTCTTGATGGCGCTGTTCAGACCGGTATCGAAGTCAACAAAAGTGTCCCCAGGCCAGAGTTTCTGACGGAGTTCCTCGCGCGTAACCATGTCACCCGGATGTTCCAGCAAAAGCGCAAGCACCTGGAAGGGTTGGTCCTGAAGCTTCAGGCGTATGCCGTGCTTGTGCAACTCGCCTGAACGCAAGTCCACCTCGAAGGCGCCGAAGCGCGTCCTGCGGGTTCGGGCAGTAGCTTCCATAGCAGGCTTTCGAGCTTGCCGGCAGTCTATCACCAATTGGATACGGCCAAAGGAATATGTGCCGGAGTTCCCTGCAACTCTTTTGAATTCAAAGAGCTGCACGATCAGAACCAAGACAGGTACAGACCATACCCCCACCATTGCGCCGCAAGCCGCTTCGCGCCAATGTCATCGCGCTCGGGAAAATCTTCCTTGGAGATAAAAAAATGAAAACCGCAACAGGATGGATTCTGAGGAGTAACAGACTGACATCAATACTGACGGTAGCCTGCATTGCGACAATCGTGCTGATCGCAGCGGTCTGGCCATCGGCGCGCATTCCAGGGGTCGTGACCAAAGTTCATGCCCAGGAGCGCGTCTGCAGCGTTGCCAGCCTCAAAGGGACCTATGCCTTCCGCAGGACGGGCGTGAACAATGTCGTGGGCGGCCCCATCGCCCAGATTGGCATCGCCCTCTACAGCGGAGATGGGACGCGCGGCCTCATTCGCACGACCAGAAGCGCCAACGGTGAAATCCGAGAGTGGACCGATTTCCCGACGAACGGAAGCTACACGGTCGATCCGGATTGTACCGGGTCGTTCTTCGATGCGAACGGTACAAAGAGCAACAACCTCGTCGTCCTTGACGGAGGCAAGAGATTCTTCTTGCTCAGCGTGGCGCCGGGAACCATTACCACGGAGGAGGGGACGAGGCTCGAGGTGGAGGACTAAGTTAAAAGAGTGACGAAGCAATTGGTCCCGGGGGCCAGTTCTCCCAAAACGAAATCTAGCGCGGCTGGCCAGCTTCAACCGGCCCGCCCCTTGAAAGATCAAAAAGGAGGCTGCTTCAAAAGCAAGCTTTCAATGTCAGCGAACTCCGGCAAGTCGACGAATCGAAGAAATAGCCGAGGAGGCAGTCATGCAACAAATGAGACAAAACACGACGCTTGTGGCTGTTGTACTTATGAGCGTAGCCGTCGCTTTCGCTGGGTGCGGCGCCGGGAGCCAGGTAGCTCCCACGACCCCCGTCACTCAGAATGTGGGTATCAACGGCCAATATAATCTCGTGCTGACTTCCACGAATGGAAGGGGGACGACAAATATCTACACAGACTTTACGCAAACCGGAGCGATGCTTACGGGAGCTGCAAATACGCTCGTCTGCCCATCGAATGATTTGTCGCAATGCGTAGGCGATGATGCTCCGGTTATTGCTATCGCTCCGAGCGGAACAGTAAGTGGCACGAAGGTCAAGATTGTGATTTCCTTCCCGACCACGACGGCCACCGATACCGTCACGATGGTTGGCTCTGCGGCGGGAACAAGTGTTGCCGGAACCTACACCGATAGTCTGGGCGACTCCGGCACCTGGACTGCATCTACCGCAATCCATCCATTCGGCCCTCCCCCATCCGTCTATAACTACAGCGGAACGTTCAACTCGACTTCGAACCCTCTGCTGATAGCCCCAACTATTGTTATTCAACTCGGACAAAATGCCAGCTCCGCTGGCAGCTCCAATGTGACTGGAACGGCGACCATCATGCATTCGCCGTGTATCAGTTCTCTAACTTTATCTGGGCTAGCGATTGGTGACGCGTTCAGCCTGACCGATGCGGCAAGCAAAGCAAGCATCCTCGCTCTGCCGACCCTGCCGGCCGGGAACAGTTTCACCTTTAGCTATAAATTTGAGCCGACCGCGCCTAGCTGCGCCGGGGACTTTGGGCGCGGAGTGCTGACAATAAACGGCTCCCCATTCGACTACTAACACGTACAGACGATACGGCACCAAATCCTGATAAACGCTTACCGGACATCTCTAACAATGTCGGCCCTGTCAAACTCTTTTTGAGCACACTTCTCCGTCCGCTCCTGAGAGTGGTCTTGTCGGTTTTCTTTGACTCCAGCGTTGATGACCACGGCTCGCTCATAATCTATCGGTCGGTTTTCAGTCCGACCCAAACATCTCTTCGATCAAAACTTCGACCATGATTACTACTGCAAACTCCCTTTCCAGGGAGCGGGATGCCCAATCAAGTGGACGGCGTTCTAGTTCACGCCATGTCCGGTAACGAGCTGTCCCGCGTTCGAACCGAACTCGATCGACTGCGAATATTCCACACCCTTGCGCCACATCCAATACAACCGAACTGCCAGTCTTCGGGCCATGGCCACCTTGGCGATGTTTCTTTGCCGACGCAACGCCAGGTGCAGGTACCGACGTCTCCAGTCCGCATCACAACGCACCGCTGCTTGCGCTGCTTCCCCCAACAAATAACGCAGCAGACCGTTGCCTTGCTTGCTGATGTGTCCCAGCCGTTGATGTCCGGCGCTGGAGTCTTCACTGGGAATGAGCCCAACGTAGCTGCCGATCTGCTTGCCGCACTGAAACCGCTAGGGAGTTCCAATGATCATCACGAAGGCCAGTCCCGTAACAGGTCCCACACCCGGATGCGTCATCAGCCGCAGCACTTCGGGCCGTTTCTTGGCTTCTTGCGCGACGGCTGCGGTTAATGCCTCGATGGAAGGATTCATCCGGTCCAGCAGCTCCAACAAATCTTGCCGGCGCCGTGATGCCCAGGTAGCCAACGGGAGCTTTTCCAGCTGTGCTCGTCCTTGTTCGCTCCACAGTTTTTTCTTCCGTCGCTGGCCTTCGTTCATGGCTAGGGCTTGCAGCTGATTCATGATCCGCGTCCGCATCTGCACCAGCCGATGCCGGTGCCAAAGCAATTGCCGTAGATCACGATTCTCCGGACTGGGTACCCACACGCGAGGAAAGTTATTTTCCAGCAGCAGCTTCAACAGCAGTTGGGCGTCCTGGCGGTCGGTTTTCTGCTTGCGGATTCGCTTGGTTTTGATCTTCGCCGCATCACCGATCCATACCTCGATACCCAGCTCTGCCAGTAACCGCTCGAACCAGCGTGAATATCCCGTGGCCTCCATCCCCACGCGTACGCTGACCCCTCGTTGCTTCAGATCCCGATAGAACTTCTCGGCTTCTCCATCACTGTGGTTCAATCGTCGTTCGCCGCACTCCCCAGTTTCTGTATCCGCAAACGCAATGTACTGATCACTTGGGTGGTAATCTACCCCTATAATCACCATGTTCGGCTCCTTTCTCCCGAGCCTTGGGTCGTCAACAACCACAGTCTACTCGGGTCCAAGGAGCCGACATTGTTATGAAATCAAGTCACGCCCGCTACGCGAAGTTCGCCATCGCCTACGGGCGATTGCGAGTGGATGACGGGCAACTCGGAAGTAATGCCGCCGCTCACTCCGTAGGTTTTACATAACTTCTGGATGGCCGACGATTCGCCCAGAATCCAGTTTCGTTCTTCCGCAACGCCGTTTCCCGAGGCCCAAGTCGTCCCGTGAGCACCATGCGTTTCTTACGTTCCCCATAAGGTAATTTTCAAGTTCAATGACGAAGCGAAACTCTCGTTTGACAGGCAGGCATAACAGATGTATATACATATACTATGAGCACAAAAGCTTTTGGGGAGCAACCTGCAAATGCACTTTTTGAGTTGCCATGCGCGTGTCAGAACCTT
Organism: Candidatus Acidiferrum sp.; assembly: GCA_035544995.1. Lineage (GTDB taxonomy): Bacteria > Acidobacteriota > Terriglobia > Acidiferrales > UBA7541 > Acidiferrum. The sequence continues at coordinate 38,616 of DASZZI010000084.1, read as the reverse complement.
CGCCGCCTCAGCCGGGTCGTAACGCGGATTTACGACCAGGAACTGAGAAGGGCAGGCCTTGAGATCACGCAATTCGGTCTGCTCACCGCACTGGCCGTGATGGGAGAGGCTAATCAAAAGCGGCTGAGCACCGGATTTGCCATGGATAGTACGACTCTGACGCGAACGTTGGGGCTGGTGCGGAAACAAGGCTGGGTTCGCGCCAGGCGAGGAAACGACCGACGGGAGCGCCTGTTTAGCCTGACGGAGGCAGGCAGGCGACAGATGGCGATGGCTCAACCGCACTGGGAGCGGGCGGAGCGGAGGTTGCGGAAAGAACTAGGGGATACGGGCTGGAAGAATATGAAAGAAATGGTATCTCGAGGGACGGAAGCTGGGATGCGGGCGTAATTGTTCGTAACCAAATAGATGTATATACATCTAAGTAGGCAGCGAAAGGAGCCTTTTATGAAGATTCCAATTTATTTGTCGGCTGTGCTACTGCTTGCGGTTTTCCTGGCAACGCTGCGAGGAGCGCCTTCCACCGAAAGCAGCGGAATTGACTCGTCGTCCGGCTCACGTCGCCCGGAGCTCGAATACCTGAAGGCTGTAAACAGCGTCGCGCCACCGCGAGATCCACAGTTGCTGTTTCTCCTGATGGCGCAGTACGCGAACGCCAACCTGCAGGGTGAGGGCGCGGAGTTCTTTTCAGCGCGGCTGAAGGAATTCGGCCCAAGCTTGACGGACGCTCAAAAGGCGTTGTATCTGAGCGCCATCGGATTGTTGCGAGCCCAGCACGCATCTTCCGTCTCGTTGTTGCACCGAATCGGTTACGTGAAAGACACGATCGCGATCCTCGATCAAGCCAACCAGCTTTCCGGAGGGCAAGTCTTCGTTGTGAACTGGATTGCCGGCATTGTCCGTACCGAGCTTCCAAACTTTTTCCATCAGAGGAAGGCAGCGCAGGATGAGTTAGCTTGGTGCGTGGAAAACGCTGACAAAGCTCCTCATGCGGGTTGGTTGCGAGAAGTCTATTACCACCTCGGAAAGCTGGCTCTCGCTGACGGGGAACGGGCCAAGGCACAGGTGGACTGAACCCTTAACTTGAGACACTCGGATAAGGCACACTTTGCAGGGAAAGGAACTGCAAGTGGCAAAGAGACGAGTGGGAAGATACTCGAAAGAATTCCGCCGTATGGCTGTCGAGCGATTGAAGGCCTGCGACAACATCGTGGAGTTGTCACAGGAACTCGGTGTGCATCGGAGGCTTCTCTACAAGTGGCGAGATCAATTTGATCCCTTCGACCCCAGTGAGGAGTCGCCACCAGGGAACTCTCGTGAGTCCACGCTCCGCAAGGAAATCAACCAGCTGAAGCGCGTGCTGGTTGACAAGACGTTGGAGCTGGATTTTTTCAAAGGTGCCTTGCAAAAAGTCGAGGCTCGACGCCAGAAGAGCGGCATCAATGGCGAGAAGGCGTCTACGACGAAATCCAAGAAGTGATGCCTTTGCAAGGCAGCTTAAGCATCGAGCGAATGTGTCAGCTGGCCGGAGTCAGCCGAGCCGGTTTTTATCGTTCTCTGCAGGACCGAGCACCAGTCGAGGAAGACATGGAGGTGCGCAGCGTGATTCAGCAGATCGCTGTCGAGCATCGACGCCGATACGGGTATCGACGGATCAGTGCCGAGTTACGGCGGCGCGGGATGCTGGTGAATCACAAGCGTGTGTTGCGGATCATACGCGAAGACAACCTGCTGGCCGTGCAGCCGCGGGCGTTCGTGGTGACCACGGATTCCGATCACGAGTTCGAGGTCTATCTGAATCTCGCCAGTCGCATGAAACTAACGGGAATGAATCAGCTGTGGGTAGCGGATATTACCTATATCCGTTTGAAGAAGGAGTTTGTCTACCTGGCCGTCATTCTCGACGCGTTTTCGCGGAAAGTAGTGGGCTGGGCGTTGGACCGGACACTCGCGAGCCGGTTGCCGATTGCGGCGCTGGAACAGGCCATTGCCCAACGACAGCCACCACCAGGTTTGGTGCATCATTCCGACCGTGGTGTGCAGTACGCGTGCGGAGACTACGCCCAGATCTTGCAACAGCACCAGATGATCCCGAGCATGAGTCGGCCGGCGAACCCCTATGACAACGCCAGTTGCGAAAGTTTTATGAAGACGCTCAAACGGGAGGAGGTTTATGCCAACGACTACCGAGACTTAGAGCACTTGCTTGGTAACATCGAAGCCTTCATCGAACAGTACTACAATCGGTGCCGTTTACATTCGGCGCTGGGCTATCGGCCGCCGGAAGAGTTCGAGCGAGAGGCGAGTACCGGGGTAAATTCTGCTGGAGCAACAATGAGTTTTTTCAGGCATGGGGAGATCTATCAGTCCGATGTAGGAGGAAACAGTAGCGGGGAGCGACCCAAGAGCCGCCCCCCGACTCATCGTTCCGATGAGTCTCCAGCTGGCTATTCCTCAGCGAGTTGCTCTCCAGCAGAGCTCACCTCCGCTTCACCAGCCGAGCGTCATCCTGAAAGAGAAGAGGAAGTTTGAGAAGGAAAAACCATTAAACTGCAAGTGTGCCAATTCCAAACTGTCTCAACAGAGGGGTTCACCCCACAGGACTATCTGCGGCGGAGCGGCTACAAGGGTTTTGACAGGCCGATTACGCTGATCACGCCTTTTTCAGAAGACGTCGCTTCGGGGCATACCTTTTCGCCGCGGCGCATCGCCGAGATCGTGCCGGGCCGCGTATATGCGCTCTCGGGTTTCGAGTTCACGGAATACTATTTCGTGGTTTCCGACGATGGACGACAATTGATCGGTATCGATGCCGGTACACGAGCGGATTCCGCCAAGGTTGCGTACGAGGCACTGCGAGCGTACGCGCCCGGCCTTCCGGAATTGACAACCGTCTTCATTACACACTCCCACTGGGACCATGTTGGCGGCCACAAATATTTCCGGGCCCTGAATCCGCGCTTGCGGTTCTATGCCAGGAGCAACTATCAGGAAGAAATTGCCCGCGAAGTCGATGCGCCGGGGAATTTTGGTAAGCAATTCTTCGGTGAACGCTTCAGTCTCGACGACGTACGCAGCTTCAAGCCGGATGTGACGATCGACGGCCGGACGGACTTGAAGATTGGCGGGACGCGCATTGAGCTAATTCCTGTGCATGGAGGAGAAACTCACGACGCTATGTTCATCCATCTACCGGATCAGGGTGTGATGTTCGTGGGAGATTTCATCATGCCGTATCTTGGCGCACCCTTTGTGGAGGAAGGTGATTTTCAGGGACTCCTCGATGCGATTGACGTTGTTGTTGAAAAGCATCCCCAGCACCTGCTGCACGGCCACGAGCCGCTCACCCGTAATTTCGCCTCCGCCACCATTCTAGCGCAGCTCAAAACAGACCTGGTGTGGTTGCGCGAGCAGGTATTGACTGCGGTTCGCCGCGGCGATGAACGTGCCGCGATTCACCAAGCGAACTTGATTCCTCCGAGTCTGCTCGGTGGCCAACCTGACGTGTATCAGCCATACTTTATCTTGCGCGAACACGTCATTGACCGCCTATACGACCAGAACGTCGGCTATTGGCAGCCGGACCTGCAAGGCCTCGACCATCTCGGCCGGGCCGACCGCGCTGAACTCTTGGTTGATTACCTCGGTCTGTCGGAAAAACAGCTCGTCAGAACCGTGGAACGCCTGGCGGCCGACGGTAAATACGAGATGGCCGCCTCGCTGCTTGAATCGTCCGGAAGCAGGTTCGAACACAGCACTTCCGTGGCTAACGCCAAACGGCTCGTCTACCTCAAGCTGATGGAAAAGAATCAGAATACGGACCCGTTCAAATTCATCATTTACTCGGGGAAGATCAGCGAACAAACACCGCAGATGGCCAGTGGCAAGTGATGAAACGCTGAGCCGACCTAAATCCCATTGTAGAAAGTTGGCACTTGCTCCCCCCGCCTGAACGGATGACGGGCTATTCGGAAGTTATTCTAGAAAGGTTTTATCCCTTGGCGCTCCCCCAATGAACGCCTAGCAAGACACACCTGAGCGTTCGACTGCTGCTCGGACATTCCGACGATGAGAAGCCACATGGCACGCACGACGCCATTGCCCAAAAAACGGGGGGACGACTTTCGGTCCAACTTCAGTCCAATTCAAGAGGTTGGTTGCACCGCGTGTTTCCGCGTAAGCGACACCAGATGCGGCACTTATGTGATTTGCCCTGCTTACTTGCAAAGCAGGTGCTCTCCCAACTGAGCTACACGCCCAAGTGTTACTTTTTTAGTTTAGAGTATTTTTGAAATGAGTTCATCTTCATTTCTGGGCGCTCTGTGTCAGAATGGCCCCCGGCGCTGTTCAGCTCTTTCCGTTTTCGGTTTTGATTTTCTTCAGTTCCCGCTGGTGTTCCAGCGAGTCGTACAGTGAGTACGTCGCGCGGCCAAAGATGAACTTGACACTATGGCGGCATTCGATATAGCGTTCTACGCCATAGTGGGTCGGCGCCCACCGAGGATGCTATATGAAAAAATTCTTCTCTGCTGGACTGTTTCTTGCTCTCGTTATCATGGGAATGAATGCGCACGCGCGGCAAAATGCCGCCAGCGCAGCGCGCGAGCCGATGCTGGTTACCGTCGCTTGGCTCAGCGAACACCTCAACGATCCTTCGCTCGTTCTGCTGCAGATCGGCGAGAAAAGCGATTACGACAAGGGCCACATTCCCGGCGCGCAGTATCTCAACTACGAGGACATCTCCACGCCGCACGGCCAAGGCTTAATGCTCGAGTTGCCGCCGGTCGAGCAATTGGTTTCGGTATTTGAGAAATTGCGCGTGTCGAACAGCTCGCACGTGATTTTGTATTTTGGAAAAGATTGGGTGACGCCGACGACGCGCGTCTATTGGACGCTCGACTACATGGGCCTTGGCGACCGCGCGTCGCTTCTCGATGGCGGCTTGCCCGCATGGCGCGCCGCGGGAAAGCCTGTAACGACCGAAGTAAAACAGACGGCGAAAGGTTTGGTAACGCCGGCGCCGCGCAAGGAAATTGTTGCCGATGCGGCATGGGTCAGCGGCCATCTTAATCAGCCGGGTGTCACGATCATCGATGCGCGCGCGAAGGAGTTTTACACCGGATCCAAGGGCGATGGGAATCCGCGCAGTGGACACATTCCCGGCGCAACGAATCTTTCTTACCTTAACGTCGTCGACGAAAAGACCAACCAGTTCAAGAGTCCCGATGCACTCGGCGAGTTGTTTCGCGCCGCGGGATTGAAGCCCGGCAACTTGATGGTCAGCTACTGCCACGTCGGACAGCGCGCGACCGTCCTTTATTTCACCGCAAAAATGCTGGGCTACGACGTAAAAATGTATGACGGCTCGTGGGAAGATTGGAGCCAGCGTAAAGATTTGCCCGTAGTTCAGGGCGATGCACCCGGAAAGCCATAACAGGCATTAATCCGCTGACCCGATTCTGTTTTTCTTTGCACTCCCCGCGTCTTTGACAATTCCGCTAAACTCACGCTCGGGCGTACCATACAAGAAGCTCCCTTGGAAATCACGGGAGCCTGCGCGGAGAAAGGCCCCGGAGAAAACCAGTGAAGCGAACAATTGCGATTTTCGGAGCAATCCTGCTTGCGCACATCATGGCAGCGGCGCAGGAAAAACCGTTGGGACAAGCTGCGTCGCGCATGCACCAGAGCATGAACCACGACGGGTTCATGCAGGGTGGAATGCATCACGCGATGGCGAGAGGTGTGAAGCTGGAAGAGAAAATGGATGCGGCGACGCACACGATCACATTGCGCGTTGGACCGATGACGCTGCCGGCGCATACCAATCACATGAAAATGCCGCAGCCGCCGGATGTCTTCTGGACGATTCCCGTGGACACCTGGCTGCTGGCCTACACGCCGAAGCTGGTGGACGCCAGTGGAAACGAGGTGCCGGGGCGAGTGCTGCACCACGTGGCCTTCTGGAACGAGAACCGCGCCGATTTTCTCTGTCCAAATAAGGAGGAACACATCTTCGGCGCGGGCGGCGAGATGACCGTTTGGGCGGAAATTCCCGGCTATGGGTATCGCGTGCAGAAGGGCGACAAGATTCGCATCGAGACAATGGTCCACAATCCCACCGATACGGCATACGACAAGGTGTACCTCGAGTTACAAATCCCATATGTCGATGCGAATGCGCCGAGCCTGGGGAAGATGATCAACAACGTCTATCCCGCTTGGATGGACGTCGAATCGTGCGGAAATTCCGGATACGACCTGAAACCGGGAAAGAATGTGACCACCGGCACGGTGCCGGTGAAATATGACGGCATTCTTCTCGGCGTCGGCGGGCACATGCACGACTACGCGAAGGAAATTGTCCTCGAGGACGCGACGCGCAAGGAGACGGTCGCGACGCTGGACGCAAAGGTGGACGATCACGGGCAACTGCTGAGCATGCCGGTCGTGACGTTCTTCGATAAAGGGGGCTACAAATTTGCGGCGGGCGATCAATTGAGGATCACCGCGACGTATGACAATCCGACAGGCAGATTGCTTCGCGACGGAGCAATGGGCATCGTCGTGGGGTACTTCGTGCCCGCGGACGATGCGTTGATGGCCGCCGCACTCCGGCGCGCTCCGAAGCCGCAACCTCATCAGATGGCCGGCATGACGCACGACCAGTGAGGAACAAGTGACTGGTGGCTGGTGACTCGTGACGAGGGGAGGAAAAGGCCCCTTAGCATCTAGAGTCCCCTCGTAAACAGGACGCGATCCAGTGTTGTGTTCTGGAAGGGACATCGTCGGAGGGCAGTTAGAGAAAAAGATCTGATTAGAGCGATTCATACCCCCCCTCCCCCCTGTTTTTGCGCATCTGTGACAAATAAAGGAGTTGGTGCGCAAAAGAGCGCAATTTCTGCGCTCGCGGAGCGCACCCTGGGGAAAAGAGCGGAAAATAAAATGGAAGGAGGGGGGTACACCCCCCCCCATGAAAATGGATCGTTGTCAAAGCAAAGGACTTGCGGAAGGAGCATTTTGTAAGTGGTTGAAGAGAAATGGGATGGACGACGGGAAATGGAGGATTGGCGGAGCGCCGAGGGGCTCCCGACGGGGCCCAGACCGGATCGGGGCAAGCCGGGGCAGGCAGTGTAAATACTTTCCGACCGGGTCCCGCTAGGGCCCCGACCGGATCGGGGCAAGCCGGGGCAAGTCGGAATCGCGGATCGAGGCTGGAGCTTGGCACTTCGGGGCTCCCCTCGAAGCTCGGGGTAAACAGTGCAAACACTTCGGGACTCAGTGCGAGCAAACACGGGAGAGAATAGCATGCCGGTACGGATTGGTTAAGTAATAAGCAGGGAATGGGGAGAATTGAGGAGTGAACGGCAATCGGGGCGGGGTTAACGGTGCGGGCCCGCCACGGCGGCCGGGCGGCAACAAGACGAACAAGAAAAAGGCAGAGTCGAAAGCCGCACGCTTGACAGCGAAGAGTGCGGCACCCGGCGGCTGGTTAGGCGCACTCGTGACGTGCGTCACCCAATTCAAGAGGCTGTTCCACCCGCCTTCAGGACATAAGTGCGTTTAGGTCGCCGATCAGTTTCTCCATTCGCCCCAACGCATCACTGAAGCCGGAAAGTTTTGCACCCTCGTCGCCTCCTTGAAACAGCCGTTCCGCTGGCCGTTCGTGATTAAACTCAGGATGCTGAGGCGACAGAGTCGCAAAATGCGCCTGCACTTCCTTGGCGACACGCTCGGGGGCACCCGCAGGCTTTGCCGCAGGCACTTGCTCTTTACCGCGCAAGTCGTAAGTCTCGTTCACGAGTGCCACGTAGAAATCTCTGCCCAACACATCTTCTATATCGGCTTCGTTCTGTCCGGTGTAGTTGTCTAGGGTCAATAGGTGTTTGTCTTCCAGACTTTTTCTGGCGTGTTCGATCTTCTGTTTGTGCCCGGCTTGAACATCCACGACAGCCGCAATGTGCAGGTTGTTCCCGCGGAACAGCGACACGAAACCCGGAATCCGATCAATGCCCCGAACCGAACAGATGACCCAGCGATAATCAAGGCCGGCCTTTCCAGCCTTCTCTAATTGACGTGAGAACCATTTCAGATAGAGCAAATCGGAAGGCCCCTCAACAAGAAGAGTGTGTTTTCCAACGAACAGAGTCTGCGTTATCTCGTAATCGAGCACCCGCTGCAGCGGCGATACCGTATCGGGGTCTGTGCTCAAAACATCCGTACTTACCTTTGTTCCCAGCAAGTGCTCGACGATCTCTCCGTCTTTCTGTTTCTCCTTCTTCACGACATCCTCTACGGTTCGAGCCGAGAGCAAATCGTCGGCGTTGATCATGAATGGGGAGTGGGTCGTATAAATGACCTGATAGTAGGGACGAAGCTGCTCGCTGATGTAACGCAACAGGTCGTTTTGCGCCCTGGCGTGAAGAGACAAGCCCGGCTCATCCAAGAGAATGATCAGGTTGTTGCCGTAAGTCTGCTTTAGTTGGTTGAACCAAACCAGGAAAGAGAAGAACCAGACAAAACCACTGCTTCGATCATCGAAACTTGTGTCGGCTCGATGGCGGCGATTGTCAATTCGTGTGCGGAAAATCCAACCCGAGTTGAACGGTGGTGGGTCACCCGAACGAGCCGCATCCAACTTCATCTCCACATCGAGATGCTTGTTCTGCGACCAGTATTTGAAAATCTGATCGGTGACTTGGTTCGATACAGCTCGCAGCTTCGAGTTGAACTCTTCGAAGGTTCCCGACCCGTGGACCTTGTCCAAACTGGTTCCAGCGAGGGCAAGCAATGCCAAAAACACTTGATCTTGGTCGGTTAACTTATTCTGCGCTTTTCGGCCCGCAAGAGCGTCGACTGAGACAGTGCCGGGCAAAGTTAAATAGCTATCGAAGTACAAGAACGTGGGCACTCGATCATGCACCGCTTGAATAACGGCAGAGTTCACACTATTTGGATAGCGTTGTTTGAAGGTTTCGAGCAACTTCTGCTGCGAAGCGCCAATTTCTTTAGCTTCCTCCACAGCCTTTTGGATAGACTTGAGATCAAAGCCGCCTGAGACAGCTATCTCCTCTGATAGTTTCAACTCGCCTATTAAGTGCCTGATGGCAGCCCCGTCGTCCGTTCTCAGTGTGTAGTATCGCTTGTTGTCAACATAGCCCTTCGTTATCGTAAAGATGTGGTCTGGCATGATTCCCACACCAAACTGCTTTTCCAGAACTGCCACATCAGCTGCGTCCAGTTTCCATTTCGTCGTGACGGCAGGAGGGTTGGCGGAAATCGGCTGATCGGGACGCCATTTCCGCTTGGGATAGTCGTTCGCAGGTTCGAACTGCGCCTTGCTCTCGACATCCGGCTTCAGTTTGTAGAGAGCCTTCAAGAGGGCCGTCTTGCCGGATTCGTTTTTACCGACGAGACAAGTGACATCCGTGATTGGGAATTCGGTGGAATCCTCTATACAGCGAAAATCTTGTATGCGAACACTCAGTAGGCGCATGAGACCTCGTCTGCTCGTTTCGGTGACTATTGTGGGACACTAACTACCCATAAGATAACATGTTTATCAATCGGATAAGTCCATGCTGATCGAAATTCCTGCCAGCCTCCGAGCGAGGGGTTAGGGCGAAAGAGAGGGACCATGCGAGTGTACAAATTCCTGAACGTTGAGTTCGGGATGAAGAACCTTCGGGAAAAACGATTGAAGATTTCGACGCTAGACGATCTGAACGACCCGTTTGAATTGCTGCCATACGAGATGAGGAAGCGCTCGCTGCGGCGAAACTTCAGGAGCTTGGCCCGTAAATTTGCTCGTATTTGTGGAATCCTGTGCTTCAGTTCGGACTGGAAGGACCCAGTCATCTGGGCTCACTACGCTGACAAACACAAAGGGCTGTGCCTCGGTTTTGAGGTTCCGAGAAGCCTCGGAGAGAAAGTCGAGTATGCCAAGAGACGTCTGAAGATCCCCGAAGATCGGGTGTTTTCGAGTACCCAGTTGTTCTTCACAAAATATGTCAATTGGTTCTATGAAAAGGAAGTCCGTTGCGTCAGGCCACTGGCCTCAAGCAAGAAAGTCGGCAAGTTGTATTTCATGGATTTTGGTAAAGAGCTGAAACTGGTGGAAGTGATTGCGGGTGCTAGATGCAAGATCGCGGAGAGCGAACTACGCAACGCAATCAAGCCGCTCAAAGGTGTCAAGCTCACAAAAGCGAGAGCAGGCTTCAGAAGATTTGAAGTGGTCGAAAATCAGCGGGGCTTTCAGCTCACAGCTGCTCGATGAGGCGGGGCGGTGTCTTGAGGTAGGCGATCACGAAGAGAGCGCCGAGGAGCAAATCTGTGCAGGCAAAGACCATGTCGGACGGGTGCATGCGGCCTTGCAGAACGAGGACAACGACAGCGGCGCCGTAGCTGAATTTTTCGAGTAGGGAAGGGATCATCAGCGGGCGGTGGCGGGTCGGCTCCGTGGCGATGAAGAGAAAGGCGACCTGCCAGGCCAGCCCCAGTCCCACGAATCCATAAAAGAAGCCGGGATGCGTGATGGGCGGGGGATCTTTGCGGCTGATGAGATCAAACATGGAGACGCGCTGCGGCGAAAACTGGGAAGGAGGATTGCGCGCGGAGGCGGCCAGATGTATGTTACCGGTCATCGGGCTTATCAAGATCGGATTTAGCAAGAACGGAAATTGCGAAGGAAGGAGCGCGGGGCATGATATTGGGTATGACGACACTCACGTTCGCGCACGTCGTGTTGAGCCTGATCGGGATCTTCGCGGGATTCTTCGTGGTGTTGGGGCTACTGACTGCGAAACGGCTCGACGGCTGGACGGCGCTTTTTCTGGCGAGCACAGTGGCGACGAGCGTGACCGGGTTTTTCTTTCCGTTCCATGGCTTTTTGCCGTCCCACGCGATCGGCATCATCTCGCTAGTAGCGCTGGCGGTAGCGATGTTTGCGCGCTACGGGCGTCACCTTGCCGGCGGCTGGCGCCGGACCTACGTGATCACCGCCATGATTGCTCTCTACCTGAATGTCTTCATCCTGATCGTGCAGCTCTTCGAAAAGGTGCCGGCACTGAGAGCATTGGCTCCGACGCTGTCCGAGCCGCCGTTCAAGGTAACGCAGCTCGTTGTTCTGGCGCTTTTCGTCACGCTTACCATTGCCGCGGCGATTAAGTTCCGCAGCGAGCCGGCTCTCACAGCCTGATCGGCGGCGCAACGGAACACTGTGCCGATTACGCCGGACTTGGTTCTTGTGAGAGATTCTTAGTGACCTTTAGGGGAACAAGCTGTGAGTTCAATGCTATCGCTGCGGATTGCAGCAGAAAGGAAAGAAAAAGTGACTAAAGTGAATTCGAGTGAAAATGCCGCCCCGTCCCGCCGGAGCGTGCTAATCGGCGGTGCCGCCATGGTAGCGGCCGCGGCGCTGCCGGCGGCAGTAGCCGCCAGCAGCGAGTCTCTGGCTTCGACATCCACCATCCCTAATCAAGGAGAACATCGCATGACGACGATCACGACGAAAGACGGCACGCAGATCTACTACAAGGACTGGGGCAAGGGACAGCCCGTAGTCTTCAGCCATGGCTGGCCCCTGAGTGCGGATGCATGGGAAGACCAGATGGTGTTTCTGGCCGACCACGGATACCGCTGCATCGCGCATGACCGCCGCGGCCACGGCCGATCGAGCCAGCCCTGGAATGGCAACGAAATGGACACCTACGCCGACGACCTCGCGGCGCTCGTCGAAGCACTCGACCTGAAGAACGCGATCCATGTCGGTCACTCCACGGGTGGCGGCGAAGTCGCCCGCTATATCGGCCGCCACGGCGCGAAACGCGTGGCGAAGGCCGTGCTGATCGGCGCGGTGCCGCCGCTGATGCTGAAGACGGCCGCCAATCCCGGCGGCTTGCCGATGGAGGCGTTCGACCAGATTCGCGCCGGAGTCCTCGCCGACCGCTCGCAGTTCTTCAAGGATCTGAGCGTGCCGTTCTACGGGGCCAACAGGCCAGGAGCGAAGGTCTCGCAAGGATTGCGAGAATCGTTCTGGCTGCAAGGCATGCTGGCTGGACACAAAGCCGTCATCGACTGCATCAAGGCCTTCTCCGAAACGGACTTTACGGAAGATCTCAAGAAGTTCGACGTGCCGACACTGATTCTTCATGGCGATGACGACCAGATTGTGCCGATCGGCGCCTCGGCGCTTCTCTCGTCCAAGATTGTCAAGCGGGCCACACTGAAAGTCATTCCGGGAGCGCCGCACGGCATGTGCTCGACCCTCAAGGACCAGGTCAACGCGGAATTGCTCGCGTTCCTCAAGGAGCAGCGGTTAAGCGTCGGCGCGTGAGAAATCGTACAGGTAAGAAAGCGACGCGCCGTTTTGGGACCGAGTATCAAGTGAGATCCCTAAAAACAACCGGAACATAAAAGGCATACTTTGTTGCGGGGTAGGGGGTCTGATAGAATAAGACGCTCAGTCTCCGACATTTTAAGAAATAGGAAAATCCATGGCATCGAAGTGTGAACTCTGCGGCAAAGCGCCGCACTACGGCAACGTGATCAGCCACGCGAACAATACCCGGCGGCGGCGGTGGAATCCGAACCTGAAGCGCGTGCGGGCGCTGGTGGGCAGCGTGACGAAGCGGATGCGCGTTTGCACGGCGTGCATTCGCGCGGGCCGCGTCAAGAAAGCTGCCTGAGAATCCAACCTTGAGCTTCCTGCATCCGAGCCTGCCTCTGCTGGGATTCACGCGCGCTGCGGCGCGGCTGCCGCTGCTTGCCGTGCCGGCGATTTTCCTTTTTGGCGGCGCGGGCTGCAACAAGCAAGCGCAACATGCGCCCGAAGTTTGGGCGGTGGTGAACGGTCATGAGATCAAGCGGGACGAAGTGGAGAAGTATTACCGGACGCGGGTGAATCCGGAAGGGCAGGAGCCCTCGCAGGAAGAGGCGCTGTCGCTGAAGCTGAACGTGCTGGACGAGCTGATCAACAACGAAATCCTGCTGGAGCGGGCGAAGAAGCTGAACCTCGAGGCGAGCGACGGCGAGGTGGAAGATAAGTTCACCGAGTTGAAGAGCCCGTACACGGAAGATGAATTCCGGAGGCAATTGAAAGACCGCGGGGTCTCCGTGAACGACTTGAAGAGCGACCTGCGGCGGCAGCTTTCCATTCAGAAGCTGATGAACCGCGAAGTGGTGGCGAAGATTGCCATCACCGACCAGGACGTGAACGACTTTTACAATGCGAACAAGGCGCAATTCAACGTGGCGGAACCGCAGTACCGGCTCGCGCAGATTCTGGTGACGCCGCGGAAAGAGCCGCAACTCCGCAACCGGAAGAACGACGATGCGACGAATGATGCCGAGGCGCAACGCAAAGTTAAAATGCTGATGGACCGGCTGAACAGCGGGGCGGACTTCGCGCAACTGGCGATGGATTATTCCGAGGACATGAACACTGCTGGGACGGGCGGCGATCTGGGGTACGTGCCGGAATCCGGGCTTAACCCGCCGCAGGTGGATTCTATTCTGAAAAAGACAGTCCTTGGATTGAGGCCGGGACAGGTGAGCCAGCCAATCGAAGTGCGGGATCGGGAGGGGATGAGCTACCGCATCCTGAAACTCATCACGCGCGAGTCGCCTGGGCTGCGCGTACTGTCTGACCCGCAGGTGCAACAGACCATCCGCGACACGCTGCGTAACCGGAAAGAACAGTTGCTGCGCGCGGCGTATCTGGCGATCGCGCGGGATGAAGTGCGCGCGACAAATTATCTCGCCGAACAGGTCATCGAAGCCGCGGGCAAATTGCCCGATGCGGCGAAGTCGACTTTGCCGCCGAAGCCGCAGCCCGTCCAGCCGTAGAAGCGAATTCCTCCTCAATCTAAGATTTCTTCTTGTCACTCGACCCAGGCGAGGATTTCGCCGACGTTGACGGCCTGGCCTTCCCGGGCGAAGAGGCGCTCGACGACGCCGGATTTTGGGGAGCGGATTTCGTTTTGCATTTTCATGGCTTCGACGACGAGGAGGCCCTGGCCGGCTTCGACGGTGTCGCCGGCTTTGACGAGGAGGCGAACGACTTTGCCGGGCATGGGCGCGACGACCTGCTGGCGGCCTTCGGCTTCGAGGGCGCTGTGGCGGCGGCCGCTCCAGGCACGGGGATCGACGACTTCTGCGGTGAATTCCTCGAGGTTGGTTTGCAGGGTGAGCGTGCCGTTGGGAGACGGTGTGACGCGGATTTCGTGGGACTGGCCGCGGAGAAGGATGGAAAAGGTGTTGGGCGCGATTTGGACGGCGTCGGCGTCAAGGGGCTGGCCATCGAGGGCGATGCGCCAACGATCGGCGATGCGTTCGAGCTCGACGATGCGAGTTTTGTCGCCGATGCGGACGTCAAACTTCATGGGGTGCGATCCAGTTGGTGGAGGCGACCATCGAGTTTCCAGCGGGAAGGTTCCCCGGCGGGAGAAGAAGATGCCGGGCTCCCGACCGAGTGGGGACAGGCGCCGCCCGGCGCTACAGCTTGCCAGAGGGCGGCAGCGATGACGGCCGCGTCGGCGGCGCTGTTTCTTTGTTCTTCCGCATTGAAATGCGCGGTGAGATTGTTCGCTGCGGCGCGCGGGCGCAGGAGGAGCTCATCGAGCCACTTGGTGTGAACATCGGCGCGGAGAAAATCAGGTTCCGCAAGGATGCGGCGGAAGAGCGCGGCGTTGGTCTTGATTCCCGTGACGGCGTATTCCTCGAGGGCGCGGCGGAGACGGGCGATGGCTTCCTCGCGGCTGTTGCCCCAGGCGATGAGCTTGGCGAGGAGCGGGTCGTAATCCATGGGCACGGTCCAGCCGGAGTAGACCCCTTCATCGAGGCGAATTCCGGGACCGCTGGGCGCGCGGCGAGAAAGAATTTTTCCGGGCGAGGGGAAGAAATTGTTTTCGGGGTCCTCGGCGTAGAGGCGGACTTCGATGGCGTGGCCGCGCGGTGTGATGCTTTCCCAGGCAAAGGGGAGACGATGGCCGGCGGCGATGGCGATCTGAAGCTTGACGAGATCGAGGCCGGTGACCTGTTCAGTAACGGGATGTTCGACCTGGAGGCGCGTGTTGACTTCGAGGAAATAAAAATTGTTCTGCGCGTCGACGAGAAATTCGACGGTGCCGGCGTTGATGTAGCCGCCGGCGCGCGCGAGAAGCACCGCGGCGTCGCTCATCTTTTTGCGGAGGTCGGGCGTCATGATGGGCGAGGGCGCTTCTTCGATGACTTTCTGATGGCGGCGCTGGATGGAGCATTCGCGTTCCCCGAGCGAGACGACGCGGCCGTGAGCGTCGGCGAGGATCTGGATTTCGATGTGGCGGGGCTTCTCGAGATATTTTTCGAGATATAGACGCGGATCGCTGAAGGCGTTCATCGCTTCGGAGGAGGCATCGCGCCAGGCGGAGGCGAATTCGGCGTCTCGGGCGACGATGCGCATGCCTTTGCCGCCGCCTCCGGCGACGGCCTTGAGCAAAACGGGATAACCCATGTTTTGCGCGAGGGCTTGCGCTTCATTGAGATTTTCGATGGGGTCGATGGCGCCGGGAACGGTGGGCACGCCGGAACGGCGCGCGAGTTGACGGCCGGCGGTTTTCGAGCCGAGCGCTTCCATGGCTTCGGGCGGCGGACCGATGAAGGTGAGACCAGCCTCGCTGCAAGCGCGCGGAAGGGCCGCGTTTTCCGCGAGAAAACCATAGCCGGGATGAACGGCGTCACAGCCGGCGCGGCGGGCCACGTCCATGAGCTTATCGATGCGGAGATAACTTTCGCGCGAGGATGCAGGGCCAATGGGATAAGCTTCGTCGGCGAGGCGGACGTGAAGGCTTGTGCGGTCGACTTCGCTGAAGACGGCGACGGAACGGATGCCAAGTTCGCGGCAGGCGCGCAGAATGCGCACGGCGATTTCCCCGCGATTGGCGATCAGGATTTTTTTGAACATGCGCTGTTTGCTGTGCAGCGGAATATTAGCATGCGGGATGGCGGGCCGGGTCGGCGGATGACCTTGCGTGTCCAATCGCTTGCGGTGTAAGAAATCATCCGGGGCGCCGGTAAGCGAGGCCGAGCAGATCGTGGCCGCGCTGAGGAAAGCCGGGACGCCGGTGTGATACGTGATGGCTAACGACGAGGGTCACGTTTTCCGAAAAAAGACAAATCAGGATTTTCAGTTTCATGCGACGGTGGAGTTTTTGCAGGAGTATTCGCTGAAATAAACGGAGGGAGGGCCCGCAGTCTGAAGACCGCGGCTACAGCGGGATATTGCCGTGTTTTTTGCGGGGGTTGGTGTCGCGTTTGTTTTCGAGGGCGCGGAGAGAGGTGATGATGCGGGCGCGGGTTTCGGCGGGCTCGATGACGGCGTCGATGTAGCCGCGCTCGGCGGCGACGTAAGGGTTGGCGAAGCGGCCACGGAACTCGGCGATTTTTTCCTGGCGGAGCTTCTCGCGTTCTGATTCAGGCACCTTTTCAAACTCGCGCTTGTAGACAATGTTGACCGCGACTTCGGGGCCCATCACGGCGATTTCGGCCGAGGGCCAAGCGAAATTGGCATCGGTGCGGATGTGTTTGCTGGACATGACGCAGTAGGCGCCGCCATAGGCTTTGCGAGTGATGACGGTGATCTTCGGAACGGTGGCTTCGGCGAAGGCGAAGAGGAGCTTGGCGCCGTGCTTGATAATGCCGCCGAATTCCTGCTGCGTGCCGGGAAGAAAGCCGGGAACGTCCTCGAAAGTGATGAGGGGGATGTTGAAGGCGTCGCAGAAGCGCACGAAGCGTGCGCCTTTCACGGAGGCGTTGATGTCGAGAACGCCTGCGAGGAAAGCCGGCTGATTGGCGACGATGCCGACGGGACGGCCATCGAGGCGAGCGAAGCCGACGACGAGATTCTTGGCGAAGTGCTCGTGAACTTCGAAGAGGTAACCGTCGTCGACCACGGCGTGGATGGCGTCCTTCATGTCGTAGGGCTTTTGCGGGTCCTCGGGAACCAATGCGTTGAGTGATTCCTCGCGGCGGGCAGGCGGATCGGATGTTGGCTTGCGCGGCGGATCATCAAGATTGTTCGAAGGAAGAAAGCTCATCAGCTCGCGGATCATGGCGAGGCAGTCGGCGTCATCACGCGAGACAAAATGAGCGACGCCACTGGTGGCGTTATGGGTCATAGCGCCGCCGAGCTCCTGCTTGGTGACTTCCTCGTGGGTGACAGTCTTGATGACGTCGGGACCAGTGACAAACATGTAAGACGTTTCGCGGGTCATGAAAATGAAATCGGTGATAGCGGGGGAATAGACGGCGCCGCCGGCGCAGGGGCCCATAATGGCGCTGATCTGAGGAACGACGCCGCTGGCGAGAGTGTTGCGGAGAAAAATATCGGCGTAGCCGGCGAGCGACATCACGCCTTCCTGAATGCGCGCGCCGCCGGAATCATTGAGGCCGATGACGGGAGCTCCGGTGCGCATGGCTAGGTCCATGATCTTGCAAATTTTCAACGCATTGGTTTCGGAGAGCGAGCCGCCGAAGACGGTGAAGTCCTGCGCAAAAACATAGATGAGGCGGCCATCGATGCGGCCGAAGCCGGTGACAAAGCCGTCGCCGGCGGGGCGCTGTTCCTGCATGCCGAAGTCGACGCAGTGATGACGGACGAATTTGTCGAGCTCCTCGAACGTGCCTTCGTCGAGGAGAAGATGGATGCGTTCGCGCGCCGTGAGCTTGCCCGCTTTGTGTTCGCGCTCCCGGCGCTCGGGGCCGCCGCCGGCTTCCGCTTCGGCAGAGCGACGGCGCAATTCTTCAAAGCGATCATGATGCTTCTGAGATGAAGCCGAGGCGGGGATTTTCTCAGGCAAGAGGTCCTCCTACCGGTGGCAGTTGTTTCCTTGCGAAGATGCGGACGGCGAGATGCGTGGCAAGCCAAACGGTGCCAAGAAGAAGAACAACGCCGAGGAGCAGCTCAGCGCCGATAGCCGTGGCGCGATCAAGCGGGGATTCCAGTGACGTGACGTAAACCGTGGCGCGAACGAGGATGAACATGGCCCCGAGGGTCATCGCCACGATAAGGATGGTGGTCAAGACGTAAGCGAGAATCATTTTCATAGGACCGGGACTGCGCCTCTTCGGCGCTGTGGAGGAAAGGATAGCGCAATCCGGCAAAAATCAGAATGTACAGCGTGCGAATGAGGCTAAAACTCAGAGAGATTCCTCCCGACCGGGCCGGAATCGAGGATCGCCTGCGCGGGCCGACCCTTTCGGGCTGGGCCGGAAGCTTCCATCGCGGGAGCGAAGGGCAAGAAAAACCATCGGCCTGCTTCGCTCGGAATGACCGCTATTTGAATGCGTGCCGCTGCAAAGGCGGCCGAGAAACCGCATGCTCAGGGGAGACGCTTCGAAGCTCAGCGTAAACGGTTCGAAACTCACCGCAAGCCCGACCAGTCGTCGGCAACGAGGATGGAGTCGCTGGGATTGGAAGGATCGTATTTCACGCTGGCGGGCTGACCGGCAACGAGACGGTCGAAGCGGATCTGGCTTTGCAGGCCGGTAATATCCTGCGCGGTTTGATAGGTGACGCCGGAAATCGCGTAGCTATACGAGACGAGATAGCGAGAAAGCGCCGCTGCCAGTGGACCAGCACGCGAACCGAAGAGCCCTTTGCGCGCGGGCTGCGGCTCCGGAGGATGCTCGACGAGCTCGACAATCTGCCCTTCGGCGATGCGTCCAATCTGATTCAAGTGCAAGCGTCGCTTGCGCTCGGCCTCTTCGGGATCCACGGCAGGGCGTATGAAAGCATAGACAATCATGGCGATGGCGGCGATGGCGGCGCAACCGAGAGCAAGCGTGAGTTTCCAATCGGCCAAAAGAGAATTCAACGAGCAGACTCCCGCGGAGCGAACGGACCAGCGTAGAAGGCACGGTTGCGAAATGACGAGCGAATGTTGCAGCAGATCGAGCAGCTCATTCCCGCTTGGCCCCGCTGCTGCGTATTCTACCGAAACACGGTGAGGAGCGCACGACTACGCGCGGGGGGCGTGCACCGGATTGCGCAACGCGCCAACCCCGGCGACGCTGACTTCGACGACGTCACCGGCGATAAGCGGGCCGACCCCGGCGGGCGTGCCGGTTGCGATGACGTCGCCGGGAAAGAGCGTCATCATGCGGGAGATAAAACGCACCAGAAAAGTGACGGGATAGATCATAAGCGAAGTGCTGCCCGACTGGCGGCGCGTCCCGTTGACGTGCGTTTCGACGAGGACATTCGAGGGATCGAGATGCGTCTCGATGTGCGGGCCGACGGGACAAAATGTGTCGAAGCCTTTGGCGCGGGCGAACTGGATGTCACTTTTCTGAAGATCGCGCGCAGTGACATCGTTGAGGCACGTGTAGCCGAAGAGATAGGACAAGGGGTCATCGGTATCGCCGAGGTGCGCACAGCGGCGGCCGACAACGAGAGCAAGCTCGCCTTCGTGCTCGACGCGCTGGGAATAGGGAGGAAGCACGATCGACTCGTCCGGGCCGATGATGGAAGACGGCGCCTTAAGAAAGAGAAGCGGCTCTTTGGGGACTACGTTGCCAAGTTCGGCGACATGAGCGGCGTAGTTGCGGCCCACGCAGACGATTTTACTGGGCTCCACCGGCGCGATGAGGCGCGTACTTGCGCGAGCCCAAGTACGCGAGACGCGCGACCGCTGGCCCCAGGGGACGCCAGAGATTTCGCGAATCTGCTCGCCCTCGAGAAGGCCGTAGAGCGGCGTTGTGCTTGTCGAGACAGCGGGAGCAGGCGGCATAAAGCGGCAGAATTTCATTTTGTGTCAGCTCACGTGGTTGTTGGGATGGGAGATATGACGCTCACGAACCCGCCAGATGAGCATGCCTATCCAGGAAAGGGTCGCAAGGATCATGTACAAAACAAAACCGAGCATAAAGATTTGAAACGCACTGTACTTATCACCCAGATGATCAAAGAAGATGCAGAGCAAGCGATAAGTAAGGCTGAAAATCATCCAAGCAACGAGGCTGGAAGACAACAGATATCCAGGCGAGCGAAGAAAACGGATCACGGGGATGACGGCAAGGAGGCCGAGAAGCGCGGCGCCGGCAAGATTGCGCTCGAGGGCAAAGCGTTCAAGAAACGGGACGCGATTGGCGACCAAGATCCAGGTGGA
Organism: Candidatus Acidiferrum sp.; assembly: GCA_035544995.1. Classification (GTDB taxonomy): domain Bacteria; phylum Acidobacteriota; class Terriglobia; order Acidiferrales; family UBA7541; genus Acidiferrum. Next base: position 18,475 of record DASZZI010000084.1, on the reverse strand, counting down.
TAAAGCAAGGGAGAGACAAACGCCGGTGTAGACACCCACGCGGACTGCCACGTTCTTGAAAACGTGGAACCAACGGTAACCAGGCAGATGTGCCGCAACGGACATGGGCTGGTGGGCTCCCAAGATTCTCTGGTTGCCACCGCTTCTGCGCCGGCGTCAACCATCACAACGTACGACCCGGAACTACGGCGAGGGTTGCGCAACGCCGCTGTCCGCCGCCGCGCTGGGCAGGCTCTCGTTGCCGGCGCGGTCGACGGCGGTCACACTATACCAGTAGTGGTGGCCGGCCAGTACAGACGTATCTCTATAAGACGGCGTGAGCAACAAATCCGGAGTCAGAAGCTGTCCCCGTGTCCCCTGCTGTTCAGTACGATAGATGCGATAGCCAGCCAGGTCGGTTTCAAGATTAATGGACCAGGAAAGGTCGACTTCGAATGAGCCGGGCGCCATGCCGGGAAGGGCTGCGGCGACGAGACCCTGAGGTGCAGCAGGCGGAAAGATATCGCGCGGGGTAACGATGGCGGAGGAGGAATCGCTGGATTCGAGCGCGTTGGCCTCGGCGAGGACGACGCTGCGGATCACATACAAGTAGGTCTTGCCGAAATCGAAGAAGGTGTCGCGATAGTTGGTTGTTGGGGAGGGGGCGAGCAGTGTGAGCGGCGATATCCATTTAACCTGGGCGAGATCTTTTGAGGCGGCATCAGCGGAGGAAGGATCGAGCTCGCCACGATAGACGTGGTAGCCGGAAACGCCGGATAGCGGGTCGCCACCGGAAGTGCGCGTGGGTGCAGGCCAACTCAGCTCGATTGCGGTTTCCGTGACGCGAGCCTGGACGGAAGAGATGCGCTCAGGCACGGAATAGAGGCGAGAGGTCACGGTATTCGAATCGGCGGAAGCGCGCTTTCTGGAAGCGCGCGTACGCACGCGATAGGCAAGGGATGCTCCCGGGTGTGCGCGAGTCTCCTCCGGTGGGACCGAGTCCGTGAAGCGCACACGGCCTTCGACGAGGTAGGCGTCCATCAACGAGCCGGGAATGGTGTAGACGGCGCGAAAGGATTTGTTGTCGGCCGTACCATCGGGTTTCAGGGCCCCGCGGAGAATTTCGACAGCGGGCGGCTCGCTTAGTTTTTCGCCGGTGATCGTTTTGCTCGGAAGAGTGAACATGAGCTGCACGCCGTCACCGGCCTGATGCGCGGTGAGATCGGTTACGGCGACGGGAACCGGCGGCGCAGGGGGAGTGGGTTCACCGGGCGCTCCGCAACCGGTGAGGACAAGAGCCACGCCGAAATGCAAGAACGGCTTGAGAATGCGCGCCCAACTGACAATGGAGGAGAAATTCCTCGCCTTCGCCCAGGTCTGCGACCGGGACTCCGCCCGGAATGACGGGGTAGTCCTGGGGCGGGGGAAGAGTTGCGGCATGCGGTCTGTGCTGCCTCAGAGGATATACCGGCTGAGGTCCTGGTTTTTGACGATGTCGGCGAGCTGCTTGTTCACATAGAGAGCGTCGACCTTCACGGTTTTTTTCTTCAGGTCGGGGGCTTCGAAGGAAAGCTCGTCGAGTACTTTTTCAAGAATGGTATGGAGGCGGCGCGCGCCGATATTTTCGGTTTGTTCGTTGACGCTGGTGGCAAATCGCGCGATGGCCGCCACGGCGTCCTCCGTAAAGCTGAGTTTCACGCCTTCGGTCTCAAGCAGTGCAACGGCCTGTTTGAGCAGCGCGTTCTTCGGTTCGGTCAGGATGCGGATGAAGTCTTCTTCCTTGAGCGATTGTAGCTCGACGCGAATCGGCAACCGGCCTTGCAGCTCGGGGATCAAGTCGGAAGGCTTGGAGACATGAAATGCACCGGCGGCGATGAAGAGAATGTGGTCGGTGCGGATCATGCCGTAGCGGGTGTTGACGGTGGTGCCCTCGATGATGGGCAGAATATCGCGCTGAACGCCTTCGCGTGAAACGTCGGGACCATGGCCGGATTCGCGCCCGGCGACCTTGTCGATTTCGTCGATGAAGATGATGCCCATCTGCTCGGCGCGCTCGACGGCGACACGCGTGACCTGATCCATATCGAGGAGCTTATTTTCCTCTTCCTGGATGAGGTATTCGAAAGCGTCCGCGACGGACATCTTGCGCTTTTTTTTCTGCTGACCGAACATGCCGGAGAGCATGTCCTTGATGTTGACGTCCATCTCCTCGACGCCCTGGTTGGAGATGATTTCGAAGGAGGGCATGGAGCGTTCGCGAACTTCGAGGTCGACCATGCGCTGGTCGAGCTTGCCTTCGCGGAGCTGAGCGCGGAGTTTTTCGCGAGTGCGCTGGGATTGTTCGCGTTGAGCAGCCGCATCGGCTTCGCTGGTGCCAAGAGCGGGCGGCGGCGAAGGCGGAAGAAGAAGATCGAGGACGCGCTCTTCGGCGGCTTGTTCGGCGCGGTCGGCGACTTCGTCGAGTTTTTCCTCGCGGATCATGTCAATGGAAGTCTCGACGAGATCGCGCACCATGGATTCGACGTCCCGGCCGACGTAGCCAACCTCGGTATATTTCGAGGCTTCCACTTTGATGAAGGGGCAGCCCGCGAGGCGAGCGAGACGCCGGGCAATTTCGGTTTTACCGACGCCCGTGGGACCAATCATCAGAATGTTCTTGGGCAGGACGTCTTCGGCGATTTCGGGCGGGAGTTTCTGGCGGCGGACGCGGTTGCGCAAAGCCACAGCGACGGCGCGCTTCGCGGCGGCCTGGCCGACGATGTATTTGTCCAGCTCGGCGACGATTTCGCGCGGTGTCATGTCGTCGAGCGCGGGCAAAAGTTCCTGTTCTTCCGCGGGCGCGGCGCCGTTTCCGCCGGGGAGATAGATCAGTTCCTTATCGGACTTGCTGGCCATAGAGCCTTCTGTCGAGTCTTGCTCGACCATCTTATTCCTGGTTGTACTCTACCCTGAGATCCTTCGCGCATCCTTATCGGACGTACTCAGGATGACAGCTCCAATTAAATGCGGCACCCTTGAGAACGTTTGGTGCGAAAACCGGGCGGGCTGAAGCCCGCCTACAATTGTCTCATTCCTTTGCTGCGCCGGGACGGAATCCCGACAAGATTGGGACAGGCGCTGCGCCAGGACCACCACCCCTATAGCTCTTCGACTGTAAAGTTGGCGTTGGTAAAAATGCAAATCTCGCTGGCGATGCGCATGGCTTCCATAGCCAGGTCTTTGGCGTTGAGCTTCGAATGTCTGAGCAGCGCGCGCGCGGCGGAAAGCGCATAGGTGCCGCCGGAGCCGATGGCGCAAAGGCCGTCGTCGGGTTCGATGACATCGCCGTTGCCGGAAAGGAGAAAGGTGGCTTTGGCGTCGGCGACGATCAGCAAGGCTTCGAGATGCCGGAGAGCGCGGTCCTTGCGCCAGTCCTTGGCCAGCTCGACGGCGGCTTTTTGCAGATTGCCAGAAAACTCCTGGAGCTTGCCTTCGAAGCGTTCGAAAAGCGAAAGGGCGTCGGCGGTGGAGCCGGCGAAACCCGCGACGACTTTGTCGTTGTAGAGGCGGCGCGTCTTGCGAGCGGTGTGCTTCATGACGTGATCGCCCATGGTCACCTGGCCATCGGCAATCAACACGACTTTATTTTCTTTGCGCACACAGAGAACCGTGGTGCCGTGCGTCTGCGCGCTTTGCTGGCTATTCGGCATTCGTACATTATACAGCGGCGACGGACCAAGGGCAGGCACGAGTTGTCGATCCCCTACGCGAGCTGGAGGCGATGGACGAGTTCGGCGGCGATGGAGGTGATGCGGTCCTGGGTCGCGGCGGGGAGAGTCGTTTTTGGCTGGGCATGAGGATCGCGGAGGACAATCCAGACACCGGGACGATAAACCTCGTCGTCACCGGGGCAGATGGCGCCGGTTAGCTGCGCGATTTCCAGGCCAGTGTGGCTGAGCATATCGGTGAGAACGCCGCGGGTGTCGTCGACAAGGTCGCGGAAGCCTTGGGAGACAAGGATGAGGTCGACATCGCGAGGCGTGGGCTGCTCGATCTGGTCAAGATCGTAATCGGGGAGAGGCCGTTCAAGAGAAATTTCGATAGCGGCGGAAGGCTGGTTTTGGTCGGGCGAAATGCGGATGGACATGGTGGGTATGGTTGTACACCAGTGGGGTTATTTCGGGTAGGGGCTGCCGGAAAGAATAGCGAAAGCGCGGTAGAGCTGCTCGGCGAGGATGACGCGGGCGAGCTCGTGGGAGAAAGTCATGGCGCTGAGGGAAACTTTTTGATGGGCGCGCTGGCGGAGAGTTTCGGGAAAGCCGCCGGCGTCGCCGCAGACGAATATGAGCTCGCGTGTACCGCGATCGCGGTGCTCGCCGAGCCATTTGGCAAAAGCGTTCGAATCGAGATTCTTTCCGGCGGCGTCGAGGAGGATGATGCTGGCTGCGCGGTCAGCGTCCAGACGTTTGATCGCGGCCGATGCGTTGCGGACTTCGGTGATTTCGATGGCTGAGTGGCGGCCGATGCGCTTGACGTAGTCGTCGAGGACGGCGCGCAACTCGGGACGGCGGGTTTTGCCGAGCATGAGAAGGCGGATTTTCAAACCGGCTTCCTCACGCAAGAAATCGAAGAGAGATTCCTCGACTCCGCGCGGCTTCGCCCCGCTCCGCTCGGAATGACAGGTGGGGAAAGGCCGCTCATTTAAGGCTGTACTTCTTCCGCTTTTCGAGGAGGGTCTTGCGGCTGATCCCCAGAATTTCCGCGGCGCGGCCAATGCGGAAGTGCATGGCTTCCAAAGTGGCAGCGATGACTTCGCGCTCGACGTCTTCGAGAGAGCGGAGGCCGGCCGTGGATCCGACGGCGCCTCCCGCGGCGCGAATATTTTCCGAAAAATTGCCGGGTTCGAGTTTGTCGTTGTGAGAGAAAACGACGGCACGCTCGAGTGCGTTGCGGAGTTCGCGGATGTTGCCCGGCCAATCGTAACCGGAGAGCATGCGGCGCGAAGTGTCGGCCAGGTGTACGCCGGGGCGGCCGTGAACGGAGCGGAGGATGGCGAGCAAGTGATCGGCGAGAGGCAAAATGTCGGCGCGGCGCTCGCGCAAGGGCGGAACGATGATGGTAAGGACATTGAAGCGGAAATAAAGGTCTTCGCGGAAGCGGCCGCTCGAAACGGCGGCGGGCAGATCGACGTTGGTAAGAGCGATCAGGCGCGCTTCGATGTGGAGGGTTTCCGTGCCGCCGAGGCGTTCGAAAGCGCGCTCCTGGAGGATGCGCAGGAGCTTGCTTTGCGCCGCGGAGGAGAGCGCAGCGATTTCATCGAGGACGATGGTGCCTCTGCCGCCGAGCTCGAAGCGGCCGAGCTTGCGCTCGACGGCGCCCGTGAATGCCCCGCGCTCGTGGCCGAAGAGTTCGCTCTCGACGAGCTGCGGGGGCAAACTGGCGCAATCAATTTTCAGAAACGGCGCATCGCGGCGGGGACCAAGCTCATGGACGAGACGCGCAAGATAGTCCTTACCCGTGCCGCTTTCGCCCGTGATGAGCAGAGTTGTGGGCGCCGCGGCGACTTTCTGCGCGAGCTCGAAGAGACGCTGTGACGCGGGATCTTCAGAAATCCACGGCAATCGTTCCGCGGTCATTTGGAAACCGCTTCGCCGGAGGCGCGCGCATCGCCGATCATGGCATTCTTCACCACAGTACCCGGCTCGTCGGGGATCTCGAGTTTGGCCGCAGAACGCCAGAGGCGTTCGAGATCGTAGTAGCGTCGCGCCTGTTCGCTGAAGACGTGGACGATAATACTGCCGAAATCAAGCAGGGCCCATTCTGCGGAGCGGAAACCTTCGCGGTGTTCGGGTGAGCGCTTCAACTCCTTATACAGTTGCTCCTCGACTTCGGTGCAAATGGCCTGGACTTGCGGCGTGCTAAAGCCCGTGCAAATGAGGAAGTATTCCGTGAAAGCGCCGAGGCCGCTGAGGTCGAGAACGGTAATGGCGGAAGCTTTTTTGTTTCGCGCCGCCGCAACGGCGAGGCGGACGCCTGGTGGCAAGGATTCCAATTTCACCGGTATAGGCCCTGCTTAAGAATGTATTCCTCGACGCGCGAGGAGACAAGTCCGTGAATGGACTGGCCGTGGGTGGCGCGGCGGCGAATATCGGTTGCGGAGATGTCGCTGGAGACGCTTTCGAGGAGATAGACAGTGCCCCGCAGGAGATGGGCAACGACCTGGGATGGCTGCGCAGCCTCTGCTTCCTTTTTGGCGTCGGGGCGGGCGATCAGGTCGGGTGGGATGACGAGGCGCAAGGCTTCCGCGCGGATACCGGGGCGATTGGCAATGATGAAATCAGAGAGGCCGAGGAGAATCTCATATTCCTTCCACATGGGAATGTCGAGGAAAGCGTCGGCGCCGACGATGAAGAAGATGCGGTCGCCGTGACCGTGATAGGCGTGGCGGAAATAGCGCACGGTATCAACGGAATAATGAAGCTGCGTGCCGCTGAAGTCCTCCCCAGCCTCGGCGAGCGAGGGAATGAAATGCGGGTGCTCGGTGCAGGCGAGCGAAACCATGGCGAAGCGGTGCGGGAAAGGAGCGAGGTGTTGCTTGAGCTTGTGCGGCGGACGGCTGGCGGGAATGAAATGGATTTCGTCGAAATTAAAACGGCGGTCGGCGGCGCGGGCGACGGCGAGGTGGCCGTTGTGAACCGGGTCGAAAGAGCCGCCAAAAAGTGCGATGCGGCGAGGATGATGTTTTGCGGCGATGCGGTGCGCCTGCGCTGTGATCAATGCGCCTCCCGGAGTCGCGGTCGCCCCGGAACGGATTGGGGGCGTACAGGACTGCAACAATTCTCTCACGAATCTTTTTTGCCGGTGACCGAGGTGCGGTCAAGGTTATGGGTGAGCGTGGAGCGGCCGACAGACGCGGGCAGCGACCTCCGCCCTAGCGGGTGCTTGTCATTTCCGGTTGTGGCTGACGGCAAGTCCGGAGAGGATTCCGGCAGGGCGCGAGGAATTTTGTCGAGCGCGTCGGCCACAGAGCGGACGAGATCGCGGACGCCTTCGCCGGTGGCAGCGGAGATGGCATGAAATTCGAGTTTGTGTTCTTTGCAAAAATCGCGGAGCGCTTCGAGGCGTGCGCGATCGGAGGTGGCGTCTAGCTTGGTCGCCACGACAATCACTGGTTTTTCCGCGAGGGATTCGCTGAAGGCGCGCAGTTCACCGGAAATGATTTCGAACGCATGTACGGGTTCGGCGTCGCTCGCGTCGCTGGTGTCGATGAGATGAACAAGCAGCCGCGTGCGCTCGACATGGCGGAGGAATCGAATGCCGAGGCCAGCGCCTAGGTGCGCGCCTTCGATCAGGCCCGGCAGATCGGCGACGACAAATGTACGTCCGAGCTCCGTTCCGTGTGCACCCGTGCCGCCGTCGGCGTTGACGACGCCGAGGTTGGGCTCCAGGGTGGTAAAGGGATAGTTGGCAATTTTGGGGCGCGCGGCGGAGATAACAGAGATGAGGGTGGACTTGCCGGCGTTGGGGAAGCCGACAAGTCCAACATCGGCGAGGAGCTTGAGTTCGAGGCGAAGGTGACGATCTTCGCCGGGATGCCCCTCTTCGTGTTCGCGCGGAGCCTGGTGCCAGGGTTTGGCGAAATGCTGGTTGCCGCGTCCGCCACGGCCACCTTGAACGATGAGAACGCGCTGGCCGGGGATGGCAAGGTCGGCGATGGTCTCGCCCGTTTGGTCGTCGAAAACCAGGGTGCCGACGGGAACCTGCAAAATCATGTCTGTACCGGAATGTCCGGTGCAATTCGATCCTTCGCCGTGGCGACCTCGGTCGGCCTTGAATTCGCGGTTGTAGCGGTAGCGCAGGAGCGTGTTGTCGTTTGGATTGGCTTCGAGGTAGATGCTGCCGCCGTGACCGCCGTCGCCGCCGGAGGGGCCGCCGCGCGGCACGTATTTCTCGCGGCGGAAGGCGACGCAGCCGTTGCCACCGTTGCCGGCCTTCACGAATATTTTTGCTTCGTCGACAAACACAGGGAATAATTCTCCAAGAAAAAAGATAACATAAGCGAACCATCGAAGTCGTAATACGGCGCCGGAGGCCGCTTGCCGATGTCGTGCACTCTCAATTGGGTTCGGCGCACCACAGTAACACTGCTATTGGTCCTCGCAGTGTTCAGCGCCGCTTTGTACGCGGTCTACTTCCGGCGAAGCCCGCTGCCGGAGGTGCCGCCGCGCGACCGCATTGCGCCTTCCTTCTCGCCTTTGCCCGGGCTCGCCGCATGCTGGGTCGAGTCCGGAGAAACGTTCGGCAACTTTTCCTTCGGCTCGACGGCCGGAAGCGTCTTGATCAGGCATCCCGCAGGCGACCTGCTGATCGATGCCGGCAGCTCGAGTCACTTCAACGAAGAGATTCGCGGCTATCCTTTCAGCACATGGCTCAAACTCAGATCGCTCGCCGGACAGTTGACTCCGAAAATCCCTCTGCCGGAGCTGCTGCGGCGCGTTGGGGAGGACCCCGCCAAGCTGCGCTGGGCGATACTCTCGCACGCACATCTGGACCACGCAGGCGGATTGATGGACCTGCCTCCTGTGCCCGTGCTGCTCACCCGTGAGGAGCTGCAATTTGCGGCGAGTCCCAAAGTGCAAGCCAAAGGCTTCGTCATTGCAACGCACACGCAGAAGTTTCCGCCCCTAAATGCGCCGACGCTGCAGTTCGCGCCACGACCCTACGAAATCTTCGACGAGAGCGCCGACCTCTACCGTGATGGATCGGTGGTCGTCGTCCCTCTTCGCGGGCATACCCCCGGAAGCGTCGGCATTTTCGTGAATCTGGCCCCCGGGCGGCGCCTGTTTTACGCAGGCGATGCCGTCGATGACGAACGCGGATTCGAAGAGCGCGTAGGTAAATCACTGATCCTGCAGGACAGTGATAACGACGTGGCGCGCGCCAACGAGATTGTCGCCCGGCTGAACGAGCTACACAAGAAAGTGCCGGAGCTCGCGATCATTCCTGCCCACGGGCGCAGCGCCTATCTGAAATTCTTTCCTCGTGGACCGCTAAGCTGCGTTACCGGGCAATAGGAACGCGGAAAAGGAAACGCGTTCCAGCGGTGCCGGACCGCGGAAACAGAACGGGCGGGGCAAGCCCCGCCCCTACAAATGAGAGTTAGTTCGCAGCGGACTTGGCCTGCTCCGCGGGTTGAACACTGATGAAACGCCCGGCACGGCCCTTGTCCTGGAATTTGACGTAACCGGTGACGAGGGCGAACAGCGTGTCGTCCTTGCCCTGACCGACGTTGACGCCGGGCTTGTGTTTTGTGCCGCGCTGGCGGATGAGGATGGTGCCCGCGTTGACGAGCTGCCCGCCGAAGCGCTTAACGCCCAGCCTCTGACCGTGTGAATCGCGGCCGTTTGTAGAGGAGCCGCCGCCTTTTTTATGTGCCATGACGAATTCCTTTTCCGTGAAAACCGCAGGGCTGACGCCCTGCGCTACAGTTAAAGCTTGATATCGCTGACCTGGACGGCGGTGTAATTCTGCCGGTGGCCTCTCTGAATCTTGTACTGATTGGTCTTCTTGAACTTGAGCACGGTGAGCTTCTTGCCGCGATCCTGGGCGATGATCTTTCCGGTCACGGTCGCCTTGGAAGCGTCCGCGCCCGTGAGTACTTTCTTTTCGTCGGTGTGGACGGCAAGAACCGAGCCAAAGGTTACCTTTTCACCGACCTCACCCGTAACCCGTTCGATGCGAATGGTGTCGCCCGGTGCGACGCGATACTGCTTTCCTCCGGTCTTAATGACGGCGTACATCTGTCCTCCAAGAGCTAGAGACAAACAACAATTATACGGATTTTACGCCCGAAGCGTCAACGCAAGAAAAGGTGATCTGTTTGGCGCTGTCACCGGAATTTGAGCTTAAACACAGACTCCTTCATCGGTTGGCTGGGGAAAGCGCTGGGAAAACCAGAAGGAGTAGGGTGTGGCACCGTGCATCTGGTAGTGCTCCAGCCTTTCGCGCCCTTCCGCGACGCTGGCCTTATGCCCTGCAGGAACCCACCATAAACAGTAATTGGGCTTGTCCATTTTCTCAAACCAGCTGGCGCGGTCCTGAAAAACCTTTCTGTGGTCCGATTTGTAGGCGAAATCCCGCAGTGCCTCAATGGACTCCCAGACGGACATGTTGACGATGATAAAAGGGTCGTCGTTGTAGGCGATGTCGGTGGCATTCCCCGATTCCGATTTGAGGCGCCAGACGAAACCGGGAGCCTGGTCGGTAACGGCATTGATCGGCTCGAGCTGAGAAACAAAACCGGCGATCTTCGGGTCGTCGATCGGAGCGATAAGGCGAGCGATATTGATTTGCGCGAGATGGTAGGTCACCACAAGCTCCTTTGCGAGAACTTGCCTTCCTGTAACGATGCGCGGAACGCACAGAGTGTTGCGCGGACCTTGCCCTTCGAAACAAAAGGACGCATCAGAAGTCGAAACGATAGCCGAGGATCATCTTGGCGATGAGGTGGTCGGTGGAGCGGGTGAGGCCTACGCCGAGGCCGAAGTTGACTTCCCATTTCGGCGAAAGATTGAGGTCAATGGTGGGAAAGATTTGCTGCTGCTGCTGGTTGATCGGAGAGAACTCCGTGGCGGGACCCACGGAACCGTAATACTCGATGCCGCCGGTGATTTTCTTGGTGAAGTCGTAGCTGAACTTAACATTCGGCGAAAAGACAAAGCCCTGATGGACGCTTTCGCCGTGGAATGACTTGTCGAAAGTCGGATTGAACGACCAGTACCAACGCCCAACTTGCTGATCTACGATGGGTCGCATCTCCCAGGTCCAAGTGTCGACGGAGAATTTGCGGCGCTGGTAGCCAACTTCGTTCGAGAGGCTGAGACCAACGGGCCAGTGCCATTTTTTGGGAACGCGAACGCGCGGACGGATGTGGTCGCCAACCCACTGCACACCCTGGCCGCTGCGCGCTGAAGTGAAGATATAAAAGCCGGTTTCGAACCAATCGGTGAAGCCGTGGGTGATTTCGATGGTTTCGTGCTGGGCGTGATTCGTGGGGAGGAGACCGTTCTGAACGAACTTGCTGCCGTCAATGGTGAAGTTGCTGTGCAACTCGACCATAGTGTGGTGCGGCTCAACCTGGTCGTAGCCATAGACCTGGATTTCGTAGTTGTCCTGGGCGAGGACGGGCACGGGCACGGTGAAAACTGCAAGAACGGCCAGGAGAATGAGAACAGGAAGAGATAGGCGCGGTCCCATAGTGGTTTCCAAAATGGCCCCCAGAATAGCGCAGCCACGCGACTGGACCAAACAGGATACGTGCCGGGACTACGCGTGGGGATGTGACTTGTCGTAGATATCCATCAACTGGCGGATTGAGGCGTGGGTGTACTTCTGCGTGGTGGACAGAGATTGGTGGCCGAGGAGTTCTTGGATGGCGCGGAGGTCGGCGCCATCGGCGAGCAAATGCGTAGCGAAGGCGTGGCGCAACGAGTGCGGGTGAAGATCCCAATTGACGTTGACGAGGCGGACGTATTTCTTGACGATGCGGCCGACGGAGCGTTGGGTAAGGCGGCGGCCGGCGTAGTTAAGGAAGACGGCTTCCGTGTGGGGCGCAGGGTGATGGCGGCCAGGTACGCGGGATGACTGAAGCAGGAGCTGCTCGCGGAGCGGCCAATACTTTTCCAGAGCTTCCTGGGCTTTCGTGCCGTAGGGGACGATGCGTTCCTTGTTGCCCTTGCCGCGCACGCGAAGAACGCGTTCTTTTTGCTCGAGGTCGACGAGGTTCAGGCCGGTGAGCTCGCTGACACGGAGACCGGCAGCATAGAGCAATTCCAGCAAGGCGCGGTCACGGCGAAGGAGCAGGCCCTCATCCGCTGATTCAGGCACTTTTTTTGTAGGAGGAAGCGCGGGGAGCCGGTACTGTTTTTTCGGAAAGATTTGTCCGCCAGAAGGAGGCTGCCCCATTTCGGCGAGTTGATCGAGAAAGCCATTCATCTCTTCGGCGGAAAGCACAGCCGGGATGCGCTTGGGCAATTTGGGTGTGGGAACCAGCCAGGCGGGATTTTCTTTCAGCACGCCTTCCCGAACGCAGTACTTGAAAAAGGAGCGCAGGGAAGCGAGCTTTCGCGCGATGGAGCTTTTCTGGAGGCCACTGTCATGCAGATGGCCGACGAATTCGCGGATGAGCGTGTGCGTCACTCCCGTGAGGCTTGGCAGTCGCGCGCCCGGCGGCGAAAGGTAGGTGACAAACTGGTCGAGATCTTTCCCGTAATTCAGGATCGTATGCGGCGATGAGTTTCTCACCGACCGCATATACTCGAGATACTTGCCGATGGCCTGTTTCATTCCCGGAAGCAGCCTCTAAGTGGAAGCCTTTGATCAGTATAGGCGCATGCGAGTCTGAGTGGAGCGGATTCGAAACCCTCAGCAATGACAAGGACGCAAAGAGTCAGGATTTTGCTGCTACGGGTACGGCAGCTTCTTCGGGCTGAACTTGTGGCGGAGCTTCGGGAACGAGTTGTTCCCAGTCGCAGTCGTCCTTGAGGCAGGCGCGGACGTTGCCGATTTTGGATTTCTTCTCGACGATAAATGGAGCGCCGCATTTCGGGCACGGCTCCGCAATGGGCATGTGCGGCGTGGTGAAGTCACAGTCTGGATAGCGCGAGCAGCCGTAGAAGAGTCGCGGGCGTCCGCGGCCACCCTTCCCGGCGCTGCCGCGGCGCACGAATTCGCCCTCGCTGCACTTCGGGCACTTGATCCCCATGGTGATGGGGCGCGTGAACTTGCATTTGGGATAACCGGAGCAGCCGATGAATTCGCCGAAGCGGCCGTGCTTCTTGACCAGGCCTTCGCCGCACAACGTGCACTTTTCTTCCAGCGGCTCATCCGGCTGGTGCGCTTTTCGCGTGCCTTGGACTAGGCGCCGCGTGGTCTCGCAATCCGGGTAGCCGGTGCAGGCCAGGAAGGTGCCAAACCGCCCGCGCTTGATGGCCATCTCCTTGCCGCAGTTGTCGCAGTATTCGATCTTGTTCTCGTCGCCGGGCTGCGCTTCCGGAAGTTCCGGCGAAAGGTCCTGGATAAAATCACATTCCGGATAACGGTTGCAACCCAGGAAGAAGCCGTGACGGCTGATGCGCTCGAGTAACTCTCCCTGGCCGCACTTCTCGCACTTTTTTCCCGTAGGGATGCCGGCCTTGTAAGACAGCATCTCGCCATCGGCCTTCTCCAGGTCCACGACGAATTTATCCCAGAACTCTTTCACCGCTTCCCGCCACGGGAGCTTCCCTTCCTCGATTTCGTCCAGCTCTTCCTCGAGCCGTGCCGTAAACGTGACGTCGAAAATATCTTCAAAGCTTCTCACCAGGAGGATGCTGACCCGTTCGCCCAGCATCGTCGGTGAAAAACGTCCTTGGTCCTTGGTGACATACTCTCGCTCGACAATCGTCGAAATGATCGCGGCGTACGTCGAAGGCCGCCCGATGCCGTCTTCTTCGAGTTCCTTCACCAGCGTCGCATCGTTGAACCGCGGCGGCGGCTCGGTGAAGTGCTGATCCGGCCGGATCTGCTCCAGGCGCAGCGTCTGGCCTTCGCTGACGCGCGGCAGCGCCTTGCCCTCGCCCTCCTCGCTTTTCTGGTCTTCTTCGCTGTCCAAGTTCACGGCTAGCGTCTGATAGACGCTGAGGTAGCCGGCGAACTTTTGCACCGATCCCGTCGCGCGAAATGTATAGTCGCCGGCGGAGATATCAATCGTGGTCTGGTCTAAAATCGCCGGGAGCATCTGCGAAGCGACAAAGCGCTGCCAGATCAGTTGATACAGCTTGAACTGATCGTCCTTCAGATACCGCCGTACATCTTCCGGCGTCCGCGCCACGTCCGTGGGCCGCACGGCTTCGTGAGCTTCCTGCGCGTCTTTTTTGGACTTGTAGAAATTCGGTTTCTCCGGCAGGTAATCTGCGCCGAAGCGCTGCGGAATCAGTTCGCGCACCTGGGCCAGCGCGTCATTCGAAACGTGCACGGAATCGGTGCGCATATAGGTGATCAGGGCCACCGAGCCTTCCTCGCCCAGCTCCACCCCTTCGTACAGGCCTTGCGCCACTCGCATCGTGTTCTTTGCCGTGAAACGCAGCCGGTTGTAAGCGGCCTGCTGCAATTTTGACGTCGTAAACGGCGGCGGCGGGTTGCGCTTCTTTTCTCTTTGCGTGACGCTGGCGACCTGCCACTTCGCTTTGCTCACCGCGGCGACGATGGCCTCCGCAGCTTCCTGATTGCCGACCGCGATGTCCTCGCCCTTGTGTTTGAAAAGCTTGGCTTCGAACAGCGGCGGCTGCCCGGCATCCAGCATTGCGTGAATGGTCCAGTATTCCTGAGGAACGAAGGCGCGAATCTCCAGCTCGCGCTCGACGATCAGGCGCAACGCCACGGTCTGTACGCGTCCGGCCGAAAGGCCGCGGCGGACTTTGTCCCACAGAATGGGCGAAACTTTGTAGCCCACCAGGCGATCCAGGATGCGGCGAGTCTGTTGCGCATCAACCAAATCGCCATTTACCTTCGTCGGGTGCTCGAATGCCGCGCGGATTGCTTTCGGCGTGATTTCATTGAATGTGACTCGAAAAATCTTCTTGGGGTCGATGGGGCGAATCTCTCTCGCTTTTGCTTTCTTCTCTTTCTTGGGTGCTTTCGCGTCGCCGGGCTTCTTGCTCCGCTCTTCTTCATCTTCTTCTTCGGGCACCAGACCTGGCTTGGAGAGCACCATGGCCAGGTGCGCGCAAATGGCTTCTCCTTCGCGATCCGGGTCGCCCGCGAGGAAGATCATGTCCGCGGAGCTCGCTGCTTTCATCAGGTCATCGATGACTTTTCTTTTCCCGGGAATGACTTGAAGTGTGGGTTCGAAAATGTTCTCTTTGGTGACCACAATGGGCTTTATCGGCTTTTTCTCTTTCGCCTTTTCTCCGGTTTTGCCTTTGCCCTTTGCCTTCTTTTTCTTCTTCTTGCCGCCTTGCTCGCCGGGCAAAAGGATGCCGAGTGTTTTCTTCGGCAAGTCCAAGACGTGGCCGAGGGACGCTTTGACGGTATAGTCGCGTCCTAAATACTTGTTGATAGTTTTCGCCTTCGCGGGCGATTCGACGATTACGAGCGAACGTGCCATGTTGTCTTTGTAACTCCGGAATCTTCTGCAGGAAGGGTCCGCCGTGCGGCGTGTGTCCTTCTCGCTACCTTATGCAGATGCTGCGACTGTTTAGGCGGATTCGTTTCCGCCATTAGATGCCGGTGCGATGGTGGGCGATTCCAGCCTTGTCTACGTCTACAGCAATACTTTACTGAACTGCTTTCCCGGCAATTGCCGGATGATGCCTTTCATCTCCAAATCAAAAAGCGTAGCCAGAACTACGGAAGAGTTCAAGCCGGAGCGTTCGACGATGTCATCAATATGCCTCGTCTCCTCCGCGCTGAGCAACTCGTAGAGCTTTTTCTCGGAATTGTTCAACGAGGCCGCGAGCAATAGATTCCGCTGCTCGGCTTCCGGTTGCTCAGCCTGAACCAGCATGGCGCGGACGGGTGTGGGCAGCTCCTCGATGACGTCCTCGGCACAGGTGACCAGCTTGGCGCCCTGCTTGATCAATTGATTCGGCGCGAAGCTTACCGGTTGCGTCACGTTACCCGGGACGCCGAAGACCTCCCTGCCAAACTCCATGGCCAGGCGCGCAGTAATAAGCGAACCGGAATATTGCGCGCCTTCCACGACAATTACGCCGAGTGGCATCCCGGCCACGATGCGGTTGCGCACGGGGAAATTCTCGGGCGCAGGGTGCGTGCCGACAGGAAATTCGCTGATGATCGCGCCGCGTTCGAGCACCTTTTCGTAGAGTTTCTTATTCTCCTTTGGGTAGCAGACGTCGATCCCCGTACCGAGGATGCCTATGGCCCTGCCATTTGCGGCCATCGCGCCTTGATGGCCGATAGCGTCAATCCCCCGAGCCATGCCACTGACGATGACGAGGCCGCGTGCGGCGAGGTCTCGGCCAAGCCGCTCGGCCAACTGCGAGCCGTACAGTGTGGGCTTGCGCGTTCCGACGATGCTGATACTCGGCAGATTCAGGATCTGCGGCTCGCCGCGGACATAAAGCATGACTGGGGGATCGTAGATCTGCAGCAGCGTCTGCGGATATTCGGGTTCGGTCCAGTTGAGCAGGCGGCAACCAGCGATTCGCCGTATTGCGGCGAGCTCCTTTTCGGCACGCTTGAAGGCTTCCTTCTTGAAGACCGCCTGTGCGACCGAAGCGGGCAGATTGCATGCTTCCAGCTCAGCGAGCGAGGCGCGGAAGACACCATCGGGCGAATCGAACCGGCGCAGCAATCGCGCGGACAAACGCGAGGCGAGGCCAGGCGTCAGTGACAGCGCGAGCCAGGAGAGGGAAAAATCCAGCTCCATTGCGTGGCGAGCCTACGCGGAGGGTAACATAGTTGTCAAGTAGTAGCTGCTTAATGAAGGCCCGCGACACTCGTCAAAACTTCGGCCTGCCGCTACTGGGACTGCGGCTTGGCTTGGGTGGCAGGCGGGTGCGGATTGCCAAACCCTATTTCGAGCGGCGTGTCTTTCACCAAAACCACGTCTCTGCCACGTGAAAGAAAATTCGAATAGATCGAAGCCGCAGCGCCATAAGCGCCGAAGGCCATGGACACCGGCGCAGACCTCGCTGCAAAACTGAGCAGGGCTCCGACATAACGAAAACCGGAAACTCCTGCGCCCGCGCGGACTCCGGGATCACCCGCGGCATCGGTCGCGCCACGCTCGGCGTCGGGATGCGCCGCCGCCGCGGCAAGAACAACCGCGAGTCCAGTCGAGAGATAGCGCTTCTTGCTGTCCGTACCGTGCGCGCCGCCCTCGTCATTGAGCTGGAGGCCCGCGGCGCGATCGACCTGGACGCCTTCCAGGCTGCCCTGCATGGCTTGGGCGATTCCTTCCGGTGTTTCGATCCGTTCGAAGATCACCCGAAGTTCGCCATTGCGGTGCAGCTTGCGCGCCGGTTTGGCATGGACCACTTCGCCGACGAGCCGGCTGTTCGCGGGGAGGATTAATTGATGCTCGGGCGAGTACAGCGGCTCGGTCAGGACTGCCGCTATGGGCGTGCCGCGCTGTGCGGTTGCGGAGTTGACTTCGGCGACGAGCCGTGCGCGCAGGATGCTGTCTGGCGCAGGTGCGCTGCCGATTGCTGCAAATTGATCGGCGGTGCGAGTCGTCTTTCCGAAGTCGAGCGGTGCGTCGAGTGATGCATCGAATCGCGTGCCGGGCTCGAGATATTGTCTGCGATAAGGAAGTTGTGCAAGAGCGAACTGCTTGAGCCGATGGAGGCGGCCCGGCGACTTCACCTGCGCGACAGCGTCGTGGACTCTGTTCTCCGCTTCCTTTTTTGCGTTCTCGGCTGCGCGGGCCGCGGCGCTCTTTTGTTTTTCTTTTTCCTTCCCGGGTTTGCTGACGAGATGAACGATTTCGGCGATCCCCGGCGAGACCGTAGTTTGGATGGCAAGCTGCTTGCCGTCGGGAAGCGTAAGCGTGTCGAACGTTACTTGATATTTGTGGAAGGGAGAAAAGTTGCCGCTGGCATAAGCGAACGTCCGGGTTTTAGCGGAGACGGACTCGACCTTTGTCACGCGGCCCGATACGACGCTGCCCGCCGGGAGGACGGATTGATCAAAGGCATAAACCGTTTCGATGACTTTTCCGCGGACGATTTCTCCGGGATGATCGATGCGCACGCGCTTGTCGAGCGCAACCCGAAGCGGCGTGCCACTCGGAACCAGCAGCTCGATGGAAGTAGCGGGCTGGCTTGCGCCGGAAGGCATTTCTGCCGCACCGGACGAGGGAGGAGCACACAAGTTAGGAAGCGCATCTTCACGCGGGACTTCACTGCAAGTCGGAGAGTTGGCCTCGGCGTCCTGGGGTATCCCGGCGTTGGGAGAGGCGGATTGTGCCACTGCGAAGGAAGCACACAGCGAAACCAATAAAGAAAGTTGGAATGCAAGACGGACCATATGCTTCCGACCTGTCTCTCGGCACGCCCTTGGTTCAGGGAGGGTAGGCAGCCGCGCTGGCCACGCATCCAAAACATAACGCTTTGCAGGAGTATTGTCTAGCATTCGAATAAACACGGTTTCGCCGGGAGCGGCTCAGACCGTGTCGTATTCATCTGAGTCAAGAGCCGGTACCGTGAGGTATCTGGCTCGGCACGCGGTGCGGTAAAAAAAGGCAAGGAGTGAAGGGCTCGGCTATCGTGGAGGGAAGGATGGCTTGGGGTGCGGCGTCGGCGCCCGGTGGGGAGCTTCATGAGGAAGTGGATGCTGTTGGTTCCTTTGCTGCTGGGGATGACGGGCGGGGCGGGGGCGCAAGAGATTGCGGCGCCGGCCGTCGCGAGCGAGGTGAACGGCAGTAGCGCTGGAAATTCCCATCGAACGATTTGGGCGATGGCATCGCCGAACTCTTCCCATGACGTTCTTGGCGCGCCGGTAGGAAGCGCATCCT
>DASZZI010000083.1:0-217163 GCA_035544995.1 Candidatus Acidiferrum sp. | reverse complement strand
ACAGCACGATGAATCTGGGGAAAAAGGAAAACTCACAGCACCTCACTCCATTACATGGGCTGGCTGACAAAACGAATTTCTCCGTGCCCGCCGGTCGCAGGGGCGATCTTTCTCTTGACAGCCCCTTTTATAGAACGCGCTAACCGGACAAGTGAAATGGCCCGGGTCCCGCAATAGCGAGTTCAGTGCTGCAAATCTATTTGCCCGGTTTGAGATCTTTCTTCGTTCTAGAAAAACTTCACAAGAATTGACAGGAGAACCGAAAACCCCGCGTTCCAGATACGTTCCAGTTAGGCGCAATTTTGCCGTGTTCTGCGTTTTTGGCGTCTCGAAAAATCAATAAGTTGCGTGTTTTCAATACCTCTAGATATTCCGACTCCCCCCGCCTCCACCATTCTAACTAGCATATAATTAATCGCTTACGGACACTTTGCTCTCCACCCTGGTCCGTATGCGTTCCAATTGCGCCGTTCACCGCAGCTCTGCTGATCAGTCAATGTTTAGATTCGGTTTCCTTGTTGGGTGCGTGTTCGCGGCGGATCTAATCACGCGACGAGACGATCTTCACTGGCTGTCCAATGAGCGTTGCAGGATCAGCGCCCTTCTTCGGCCGGAACTTCTGCGTGCGACCACCGAAGGCTTCGGCTCCATATAGATTCCCATCCGAATCGACCGAGAACTGGTGAACTCCCCAAAAGGCGCCGGGGAATGACCCGTAGGTGCCCCAGGAGTACAGTAGTTTCCCGTCTAAATCGTACTTCAGAAACTTGTTCGTCACGCCATCGGCGACCCATAGATGCTGGTCGGCGGTGACCATAATGTGGTACGGCGAACGAATATGATCCCATTCGCTGAGATACTTCCCGTTCTCGTCGAAAATCTGGATGCGGCTGTTCGATCGATCTGCGACGTACACCCTGCGGTTCGCGTCAATGTCGATCGAGTGCGGCAGGTTGAACTCGCCGGGTCCAGATCCCTTCTTGCCCCACGCCACCAAGTACTTCCCGCTCTTATCGAACTTGACGACGCGCGTGTTGATGTAACCATCGCTGATGAAGAATGTGCCGTCGGGAAGCCAAGCGATGTCGGTAGGCCGTCCGAAGTGCTTATCATCTTCTCCCTGCACGCCCTTCTCGCCGAGCGTCATCACCAACTGCTTGCCGTCGCGTGTGAATTCGAACACTTGATGCAACATATCGTCGATAACCCATACGTGCTTTTCGCGATCGTACGGGCTGATCTTGACGTGGTGAGGCCCGCGCCCACCGGCAAATAGATGGTCCCATTGCGTCCATGACTCAATCAGTTTGCCATCGCCGTCGACGATGAGGATGCAGTTCTCAAGACGCGGCGTGCCTCGCGTTGCCGGTGTCCCAAACGCGCCATAACCTCCTGTGTATCCTTCCGGGGCTTTCTCGGGGATTGGCAGTTCGCCGCGCTGAAGAATGTAGATCCTGTTGGGGGACTCGGCGAAGACCCCGCCCTGCGACCCCCATGTCCATCCCGGGTGTCCGAGAGGTTGCGGCCAGCCGTCTACAACCGCATAGGGACCGGTTTCGTTCTCGCCTCCCTTTTCCTGGGCAAAGGCGGTACCCAACAAGACGCTGGTGAGCAAAATCAGAATGCCCATAGCGTTGCGAACACGCATACTGTGACTCACGTCAGCCTCCTCGGAAGAAGATGGGCCCCGCGCACTTACACATGTGGAGCGCGAGGCCTGAGTATCTTTAGGTCTGACTCACTTGGGAGCCACTACTTTCCCTGGGTCGACGCGCACAACCAAGTACGTAAGAGATTCCTGAATATCTGTAAACCAGTGATTCACCCCGGCAGGAATGATCACGACGTCTCCCGCTGAAATCCGTCGGGTTTCGCCGCCCTCAACGGAGGTGCCGAAGACGCTGGGACCGTTTAGCTGCACAATTTGGGGTGCGCCGGCTGGTCTCGGCTTTCCCCCGATCAGCTTGCCTCCCGTCACGAGTGTTCCGGAACCCGCCATCACGTGGTAAATTTCCGTCACCTTTTCGTGCTCCACGGGGCCGCCTTGGGTCGATGACTTGGGCCGGCTGACGACGGAAATGCCGACGTTGTACCCTAAACCTCCCAAGTCAACCATGCGAATCGCTTGATCGCTCACCGCCGAAGCGGGCGCTTTCTGTAGCGTAGCTTGGACGTCGCTAGCTGTCACAAATGTGGCCGAAGTGGGGTTTGGTTCTTCCGACGTAGAAAGTGCAAACAAGACTGCAAGAACACTCAGGGTTACTTTAAGCACGCCTCCTCCTTCTGGAACTGTGGCCAAAGTTCAGCGACCTTGGATCCCGAATTTACGATTCCAGCTCTACGATTGCGAAACACCATACGCAAACCGCCCTAACACGTCAACTTCAGATCAGGCCGGCCGCCGTGAGCCGGGTGCCGCACGGCAGGGTTCAAGGTGGATTCACGCGTCGCCGAGAACGAAGTCCGAACAGCGATCCTAGACACTGCCGAAGAGTGGCACGCTGATCTGGTCGTCCTCGGATCGCATGGACAAAAGGGATTGCGGAAATTCCTGCTTGGAAGCATCGCTGAGTTCGTTGCTCGGCATGCTCGCTGCTCTGTCCTGATTGTGCGAATCCCGCCAAAGAGCTGAGGTGTTCGCATCGCCCATGGGAAATGATCTACAATTGCCCGGGGATCCTAGAGAGCGGCTCGAAGCTTCGTTACATCCGCCAAAGCGTGCGGGCTCAGAGAGGACAATCTTCCCATGTCTGCTCGGAACAAAATCTCTAAATTCGATGAATGGTTGCTGCGGAAAATCCACGAATCGGTCGGCCGGCCGCCCATCCGCCTCACTCTCGGAAACGGCGCTGCGGTTTCACCGAGGGACGCCTCGCCCGTCGCCAACATCGTCATTCGGGATCGCAAGACCCTCCTGCGTTTGCTGTTGGATCCGGAGATCGGCTTTGGTGACGCATACAGCGAGGGGCGAATTACCGTCGAAGGAGATCTGACCGGTACCCTCGGGGCTATGTACCGGTCCATCTCCGAAATGGGTCATCAGAACTGGTACGCCAAGCTCGTTTCGCAATTCATGGCATATGTCCAACGCAATTCCCTGCGCGGATCTCGCGAGAATATCCATCGGCATTATGATCTGAACACCGATTTCTACCGGCTCTGGCTCGACCCTCAACTCGTATATACCTGCGCCTATTTCCCCTCTTCGTCTATGACGCTGGAAGAAGCGCAGATTGCCAAGATGGACTACGTGTGTCGCAAGCTGCAACTCCAGCCCGGCGAGCGTGTCGTGGAAGCTGGGTGTGGGTGGGGTGCGCTGGCGCTCCACATGGCAAAGCATTACGGTGTGGCCGTTCGGGCATTCAATGTTTCCCGCGAACAGGTGCTCTGGGCTCGCGGGCGTGCGAAGGAATTGGGACTCAGTCCCTGGGTGGAATTCATCGAAGACGATTACCGGAACCTCTCCGGAGAGTATGATGCGTTTGTTTCCGTAGGGATGTTGGAACACGTTGGACTGGAGCACTACGGGGAACTAGGGACTGTCATCCACCGCTCGCTCGGCAAGACCGGACGCGGGCTTCTCCATTTCATCGGGCGCAATCAACCATCTCCGTTCAGTTCGTGGATCAGAAAACGCATCTTCCCCGGGGCTTACGCGCCGACGCTTGGTCAGGTGAGGGACATCTTTGAACCGTGGGATTTTTCTGTGCTTGATGTCGAGAACCTGCGGCTCCACTACCAGAGGACTCTCGAGAAGTGGTTGGAGCGATTCGAAGAGTCAGCCAAGCAAGTGTCCGACATGTTCGGCCCGGAATTCGTACGAACCTGGCGGCTCTACCTCGCCGGGGCGGTCGCTGCATTTCGTGTCGGCACGCTCCAACTTTTTCAAATCGTCTTCGCCCGCACCGCTTGTCAGCAGATTCCGCGGACCCGCACCCACCTCTACCAGGGAGAGCAGCACGAAGCGCAGGAAGCAAGATGGATGCATGCGACGTCTTGATCGTTGGCGGTGGACCGGCCGGCAGTTCCTGCGCTTGGAAATTGCGGGACTCTGGGCTAACCACGGTAATCATCGATAAGCAAACCTTCCCGCGCAATAAGGTGTGCGGGGGATGGATCACGCCTCCCGTTCTCAACGAGCTTGCGATCGATGTCACGGAGTATTCCCACAACCGGGTATTGCAGGCGATCCATGGGTTTCGCACCAGCCGCATGGGTGCTCGCGAGGCGCAAACAGACTACGGCAAGGCCATCAGCTACGGAATTCGCCGCTATGAGTTTGACGATTTCTTGCTAAAGCGCTGCGGGGCGCGCATTCACCAAGGCGTGCCCCTGACCAGCTTGGATCGATCCGGCGATCATTGGATTGCGAACGGTCAGTTCCGCGCCCGTATTGTCGTCGGAGCCGGAGGGCACTCTTGTCCTGTGGCGCGATATAGGGGAGCCGAAGCTCGCCGCGAAATCAGTGTTGTCGCACAGGAAACCGAGTTCGAGATGACGGAGAGGCAGCGGCGGCAATGTACCATCCAGCCCGAAATTCCGGAGCTTTATTTTTGCCCTGACATGAGAGGTTATGGCTGGTGCGTTCGAAAAAGGAACTTTCTCAATGTCGGCTTGGGACGTCTGGACTCTCATGCGCTCCCAAAACACGTTGCCGGCTTTCTGAGTTTCCTGCAAAGGACTGGAAAGGTCGCGTTTGATCTGCCTTCGCCCCCCATAGGACATTCGTACTTGTTATATGGATATAGCAAGCGGAATGTTGCCGGCGACGGCCTTCTGCTGATCGGCGATGCGGCTGGCCTGGCGTATTCCCAAAGTGGCGAAGGAATTCTGCCGGCGATCGAATCGGGCCTCCTCGCGGCAAAAGCCATCCTCGCCGCGCGGGGAAGTCACGATCCCGAGCTTACGGAAACGTACCGCAGTCTTCTCGCCGGGCGTTTTGGTAGGGCGCAGGAAGAATGGTTTTTTGACTTGGGGCGGCATGCCCCAACGTGGCTGGTTTCTTCCTTGGCCCGTTTCTTGTTGGCGAGTCGCTGGTTTTCGCGTCACATCGTCCTCGAACGATGGTTCCTTCACTGCCATGAGCCTGCCCTGAGTTCCTGAAGCTCTGCGATTGACACAAGAAAACACGGGGAGTCTCGATTCCTTTCCGTAAACGCGCTTGTCCCAATCCGTATTTCCGCCATAGCCGCGTGATTCCACACCCGCCCGCCCGCATGCGCTTTAGGTACGGCACCCCGCTGAGGAAAGCTCTCACGAATTCGTGACCGCACCTGCAAGACCAGCGCCTAGGGTGCACCATCAAGAGAATCCCAGCTTAGCGAATGAAGTACAATACTCAGTAACGGACGGGGTGCCCGCACATGAATTTCAGCGCCACGGACCTGTACGGCCTCTTCCAGCCTTCTCAATGTGATCTGCGCACCTGGCTCCGTTGGCAAGGAGAAGTTGAGTCTGAACCCAGCGAATACGACAAGATCCTGCGAGAGATGGGGCAGCTACACGAACTCCAAAACCTCCAATCCTTAGGAGCGTATTGTCATCTGGGCGAAGGCTCCATCTCAGAGCGTAGCGCGAACACGCTCGAAGCGATTCGAAGAGGAGAAAATGTTCTTTATCAGCCCACTTTTGAGTCCCGGGTAGCAGTCCGCGGAGAAGAGTGTGGTCTACTGGGAGTACCAGATTTTCTCATCAAATCGGGTCCCGGCTACATAATCCGCGACTCGAAAATCTCGCGCCACGCGGATGAAGAACGCCACTACGAAACCATTCTGCAACTGGGCTTATACGGGTTCCTTTACGAACAATGCGTGGGGACTCCGCCAGCAAAACTAGAGGTCTTTCTGGGTGACGGGAGGCTTGAGGAAGTTCCCTACGATGGGGGCCGCGCCGCGCTCATCCAAGTGGAACGCGCCTATGACATCCGGAAGCAGGCGCGCGAGTTCTACGAACCCGTAGGCTGGTCCAAATGCAACGGCTGTGGATTTCACGAGAGATGCTGGAAGCAGGCAGAGCAGAATGATGAACTCTCCCGAGTGTACGGGATCGACCAGGCCCTGGCACGTCACCTTCATCTGCAAGGAATCGTAACCGTCGGCGACCTTCTGAAGAACTTTAATGAATCCTCGTTGGGTCAAATAAAACTGCTCCGCGGCACGAGGGAGACCCGCGTCGGACTTAAGGCCGGTGATGCCATTCTCCACGCAAGCGCACTCCAGGCTGGGAAATTGGTCCTGCTAAAGAAGCCCGCTGTTCCCGCGAGCAAGAATCTTGTGGCATTTGATATCGAGGGCCTGCCGCCGCAGCTCGACGATCTGGACAAGATCTATCTTTGGGGGCTCCAAGTGTTCGGCGACCGCCCAAGCGAATACTTTGCCGCTGTTTCCGACTTTGGCCAGGACGGCGACCGCGCAGGCTGGTTCGTTTTTCTCGATACGTGCAAAAACATCTTTGCAAGCTGGGGCGACATTCCGTTCCTTCACTGGACGCACTACGAACGCACTAACCTAAAGAAATACGTGAGCAGATATGGCGACCCTGACGGTGTTGCAGGCCGCGTAGAATCAAATCTCAGCGACTTGTTCCCAGTAGCAAAGGCGGCCCTCGTCCTCCCCGAGCCGACCTACAGTCTCAAGGTAGTAGAAAAGTATGCAGGATTCCAGCGGGCTCTCAGTGAAGCAAATGGTCAATGGTCGATGGCAACGTACATCAAAGCCGTCGAAACGAGGGACCCAGACCTGAGAAAAAAATCAATGAATCTTATTCTGGACTATAACAGAGAGGACCTACAGGCCACATGGGCTGTCTATCGATGGCTGGCAGGGCTGTAACTAGTTCAAAGTCGGCTATAGCTGTCCCCCGGTCAGCCGCGAACTGCGAAAGACGGAAAGGATAAGACCGCCCAACCTTGCTGTGTGTAAAACCATTTGACACAGCCAATCGAGCAGGTTAAACTCTATATATGGGCCGCTGTTACGGCGGCTCGGCGTTCTTTGAAAACTTGTTTCTCTTCGCTGCTATCAGGCTTCCCAAGGGCCCGAAAGGGTCCTAGCCGATGCTCCGAAAGGATCGTCGGAAGCTAATGACGCAGGGCCTGCACTTTCCTGCGTCGTGGGTGCAATAAAAAGCCCATGGTCGCATAGCCGTATGTATGGTTTGTAGTGATTCGACTGTCCGTACGGCACTCTGAATTTGGGTTGTCTGAATCGACGTCGCTCCTCAACGGGAAGCGCTCTACGGCACGGCGCTACTGCGCCTTGAGGAGGAACGAGTGAGAAAATTCAAAGACGTAATCGTAGCCATTGCCCGGCTTAGGGCGTTGGCCACGAGAGACGACGTCGATTCAGACCAAAAGAAGCACGTGGAAGGAGCAATCAAAGCGCTCCAGCGGCTGCGCCGTAACCCACATCTATCGCAGGATGACGTTTTGGCCTGTGTTCGAGAGGTTGCGGAAAGGCTACTGGATGCCTTCTTTAAGTAGATCGCGAATTCCACGGTTTTGGTTAGGATGACCCAGATTCCATTTGTTTTGACTTCATCATGAACTACGGAAAAGCGCTACGAATCGCCAGGGCTATTGCCGGGCTACAGCAGCAGGAACTTGCTGATCTGGCTGAGATGAACTCGAGTCACATTAGCCTGATTGAGAAGGAAAAGCGTAAGCCTAGCGCCGACGCATTGCAGCGTCTGTGCGAGGCCCTTCGAGTACCAACCCACCTCTTTATGTTACTCGGCGCGGAAGCCTCTGACCTGAGGATCGCCGCCCAAGGAGAAATACAAAGGGCTGGTGAGTCATTGGCGCTGCTCTTGTTCCACAATGCTCCACGAAGAAACAAACGGGCAAGACGGAAACCATCCTAACAAGTCGACTAGCAATTATTCGATGGCAAAGCTAGAAGTCTTGCTGGGTACGGGACGCGAACGCCTAGAGCATTTAGCTGGCAAGGCCGGGGCCCTATATAATCCGTTCCCAAAGAAGGATCGACAACGACCTTTCACGAAAAAACCCAAACCGCCCCGAAAAAAGCCTCGTATTATTGACAACCCCGACGAGCACCTGAAGTTCATACAGAGGAAGATCAACCAAACCCTTCTCAAAACCGTGGCGCTTCCGCAATACATCTGCGGCGGCGTTTCTGGGAAAACGATCCTCGACAACGTCTACATACATCTCGGCGCTTCCGTGCTTGTAAAGGTCGACATTAAGAATTTCTTTCGGGAAATCACGAACATTCAAGTTTATCGAGTGTGGAGAGAGTTGCTGGGATGGTCGCCGAAGGTTGCCGGCCTACTCACCAGATTGACCACATTCCAAAGGCACCTCCCCCAGGGAGCTCCGACGAGTACCTATCTGGCCAACCTAGTCCTCTACTACCTCTACGGGCCTGTAAGAAAGCACTGCGAGCAGCGCGGCGTCGTCTATTCGACATGGGTGGACGACTTAGCGTTCTCTGGCAACGATTCAAGGGAGGTCATACCGATAGTAGTAGACGCGCTGCGCCAGGGAGGATTCGCCGTCTCCCACAAGAAGCTCATCGTGATGGGCCCCGCCACGCGCAAGGTGCTAAACGGCGTCCTAATGAACCGCTTTCCCAATGTCGCACGGGAATACGAAAAGCGAATCAGGTCCGGCATAAACAAACTGAGAACTCATCAAGTGCCTCTCGCAGAGATCAAACAGTACCTCCGGCGGCTTGACGGCGCAATAAACTACATTTCGTCGATCTCCCGCCGAAAAGGTGCAAATCTACGCCGACAACTGTCGGAAATTAAGTGACGTGACGTCTGCTCAGAGGAGAATTTCCGAGAAATCTCAATCCGGCATCCGCTCGGGAGGTGTGCTGATGTATCTCGTCTTCGACACGGAAACGACAGGCCTGCCAATTTCGTGGAATGCGCCCATCACGGACGTGGACAACTGGCCTCGGCTCGTGCAATTAGCCTGGGCAGCCTTCGACACGCATGGCCACAGAACAGGGGCACGTTCCTACGTGATTCGGCCTGACGGATTTAAGATTCCGAAAACCGCCGAGCAAATCCACGGCATCTCGACAGAGAAGGCAAAACGCGCTGGCATCCCTGTCGCAAAGGCGCTCGGCCGGTTCGCTGAAGCACTCTCTGATGCGTCCGTGGTCGTCGCCCACAACATCAGCTTCGACGCCAGCGTCGTCGGTGCCGAGTTCCATCGACTCGGAATCCGACACCAGTTTCGCAGGAAGACCCATATATGCACGAAGGAGTCAGGAACGGAGTTCTGCGCACTCCCCGGACGATACGGGTTCAAATGGCCGACCCTACCCGAACTCCATCTGAAACTATTCGGGAAGAACGCGAACGAAGCGCATGATGCGGCAGTAGACGTCGCCACTTGTGCCAAGTGCTTTTTTGAACTTAAACGTCGGCAAATCATCCATATCAGCAAAAGGGCAACTCGTTAATCTATCCGATATGGCGAGGTAGACTGGTCGCAACCCCCAGCTTTTCAACACCTTCCGGCTCCATTCGAATGATACCCAACAAATGAATTGACACCGCGGGTACTTCTATGCTATTCTTTCGCGTGTTTGCCAAGCCCCACGCTCGCCGATCTTTCGATTCCTTCTCCACCCTAACCCCTACTCCCTGCCGCCTATCCCCTAACTCCCATGGAATCATATCGTTTGCAGACCCCCACCCCTTAAGCTCTGTCGTATCATATCGTTACAAAATCATAGGGGGGCAGGGGGCCTCAACTTTCCAATCTCTATCTCCTATTTCCCACCCTCTATCCCCCTGTCCCCCTAAGCCCGTTAGAATGAACACTTGTAAAAGTGTATCAAAACAGATGACTTTAACTTCCTTTAGAATGAACACTTACAAAAAACATAGGGGGGAGGGGGGCGCTGCTTCCCTCGCGCGCTCCGCGCTTCGCGGAGTGTTATCGTTAACCAGGCATGTCACAAGCAAGCCTTTCCCGAAGTCGAAATCAATCACAGTTTCTATCGCATGGAGGAGTGCAGTGTCCCAGGACTATTTGCTCAAAACCGAACCCTCTGAGTATTCCTTTGCAGAGCTCCAGCGTGACAAGACTACCGTATGGGACGGGGTGTCGAATCCTGCGGCAGTAAAACACTTGCGGGAGATGAAACCCGGCGCGCGACTGGTCATCTACGAAACCGGAGACCGCAAAATCGCGGTGGGAACTGGATCGGTCGTCTCGGTGGACGCCTCCGACCCCAGGAACCCTCGGGTCGAAATCAAAGCCGGAAAAACACTGTCCAAACAGATATCGTTGGCACAGATTAAGGCCAATAAATTGTTTGCGGATTCGCCTCTCGTGCGCATGGGCAGGTTGTCCGTTGTGCCTGTGACGACAGCCCAGTACAAATTTTTGACCGGCGGCTAATCACGCGAGGGGCACGAGAAAACTTGAGCACACCATCCGCGCTTCGCGCGCCCGGTGACTGGCGGAAATCTTTGTTTGACATGGGCCGGCAAATTGGCATAAGGATGAGTGGATCGTGAAAACCAGGAGGAATGAAATGAAGCTTGCAGGAATCATAGTAGTGGCTCTGCTGGTGGGAGCGGCAGGGGTTGGGATCGTGGCGATGCGTGCAGGGGACAAAGCGCCCGATGTGGGGACGGCCGCCCCGGACTTCACGCTGAACTCTCAGGAGAATAAGCCCGTCAGTCTGCACGATTTCAAGGGCAAGTGGGTGGTGCTGTACTTTTACCCGAAAGATTTCACCAAGGGTTGCACGATCGAGGCGCACAATTTCCAGCGGGACCTCGCTCAGTACGAGGCCAAAAATGCAGTGATCCTCGGCGTGAGCGTGCAGGACGAAAATTCCCACCAGGAGTTCTGCACCAAGGAAGGCTTGCACTTCAAGCTGCTGGCTGACACGAAGAAGGAAGTCTCTTCGACCTACGGTTCCGTTATTCCCGTGGTCCATCTCTCGGCGAGGCACACATTCTTGATCGATCCGCAAGGAGTGATTCGCAAAGTGTATCTGGACGTTGAGCCAACAAAGCACAGCGAAGAGCTCTTGGCAGCGCTGACGGAACTCCAGAAAAATTAGGCTGCAAAATTTGCCTGCGCCGGGCCGCTTGGCCCTTGTCCAAAGAGGATGAACTCATGGTTCGTCGTCGCCATCCTCATCCGCGGATGGCCTGTTTGCCGGGGCCAGATTCGGGTCAATCGGCGGCAGATTCGCTTTCTTCAACAATGTATTGAGGTTTGGAATCTCGTTCTGGCGGAGCTTCGTCCAACGGCTAAGGAGAGATTCGAGAGCGTCCCCGAGTTCTTTGTAAACGGCGGTGGCCTGCGTGGTGGGAGCGGCATCTGCAGAGTCGGCCACGGCCAATACCGCCCCGAAGTGTTGGTTGAGCGTGGATAGATTTTCAGGCTGTTTGCCGCTGGGCGGGACGCCGAAGAAACTGTGTTGTGCGCCGCCTTCGAGCTCGGCCGCTTGCTTGTCGAGTGCCGCGATGGCGTTTCCCAGAGCGCCCTTCCCTGCTTTCGCTGCGCGATCCTTCAATTGCGCTCGCACCGACTGCACCTGTTGAAGAGTTTCATAACTCTCGTTCATCCCTTCGACCGCGCCGCTCTGCATTTCAAATTGCTTGGCGAGATCGGCCAGCGACGCCGTGATGCGCGGATCCATTTTCACAACCAGCGGTTGCGCATAGCTCTTGTCATCCACAGCGAGCTTGACGGTGTAGTCGCCGGGCAGCGCCCAGGCGCCAAGCGGCAGCTTCGGCGTGTCGTGGTAGATCGCGGAGATGGGATATTCGTGACCCAGTGAATCGGGCGGCGGGTAGTGAAGATCCCAGACGAAGCGGTGCATTCCCGCCGCGGCAGAAAGAATCTGTGTGGGGCGGACCCAGTACATCGGAATGGGATGTTTCGCAGCGATTTCTTCCAGAGGTTCTGCTTTGTCCGCGCTGGTATAACGCCGCACGAGATGATTCTGCGCATCGAAAATTTCGAGCCGCACAGGGCTGCTCGCTGCTGAAGCGAGGTAGTAATCGAGAATGGCGCCGTCAGGTGGATTTTTTCCGGCGGGAATTTCCGGCGGAAGCGGCGTGTCCGTGTTGCGGTTCCAGCGGAAGCGAATAGCCTCCTGTGGTGCGAAAAGTGTGACGGGCGCCCTGGCAACATCGGCAGAGAGCTGGCGCAGAGGCGTGATGTCGTCAAGGATCCAGAACGACCGGCCATGAGTGCCGACGATGAGGTCATCGCCGTGGATGGCGAGGTCCCGCATCGACGTGGGCGGAAGATTGAGCTGGAGCGCCTGCCAGTTTTCGCCATCATCAAAGGAAACGTAGACCGATGTCTCCGTGCCGGCAAAGAGAAGTCCCTTGCGAACGGGATCTTCGCGCACCGCATTAACCGGTGCGTTATCGGCAATGCCCATCGTGATTTCCCGCCAGGACTTGCCGAAGTCACGCGTGCGGTAAATGTACGGGTGCAGGTCGTCGAGCCGGAAACGGTTAATGGCGGCATACGCTGTGCCCGCATCGAAGTGCGAAGCTTCGATGATGGAAACTTTGCTCCACGGCGTGAGCTGCGGTGGAGTGACGTTTTGCCAGCTTTTGCCGAGGTCGCGGGTGATGTGGACGAGGCCGTCGTCAGTGCCCGCCCAAATCGTATTCGCTTCCTTGAACGAGGGCGCGACGGCGTAGATGACGCCGCGATGTTTGCCCTTCTCCGGATCGGTGGCAGTGAAGACACCAAGATTAGCGGGAATCTCATACGATTCGCGAGTTAGATCCGGGCTGATGACCTGCCAGCTATTTCCCCGGTCGCTGGACTTGAAGAGGACGTTGGCGGCGAAGAAGAGCGTGTGCGGCTCGAGCGGTGAAAAAACAACGGGCAGCGTACGCGCGTAGCGATACTCGCCGCGGCGAATCGGCTCCGGCGTAACTTGTGCGACCTCTCCGATATCCTGCTTGGTGCGCGTAAGCCACGCGCCGTAAAGGATGTTGGGGTCGACTGGATCGACCGCGATATAGCCGTACTCGAATACGCCGACGGAATGCCACTCCCGGAAAGTGATCTCGCCGTAATCGCTGCGGCTGAGCGTGCCGGCGGAACCGCTCTCCTGCTGCGCGCCGTACACCCAGTACGGAAAACGATTGTCGGTGGTGACGTGATAGAACTGCGCGGTTGGCTGATTGTACCAGGAGCTCCACGTCGCGCCGCCATTGACGCTGATGACCGCTCCCTGATCGCTCGATAGCGCGATAATCTGCGGATTTTCGGTGCTGACCCAGATGCGCTGGTAGTCGTCGCCACCGGGCGCGCCTTTGAATCCAACGAAAGTTTTGCCACCATCGGTGGATTTCCACGTCGTCGTGTTGGCGACATAGAGGACGTCCGGATTGTCGGTTGCCACTGCAATGCCCATAGCGCCGGGGCCACGGCCGCCGATCCGATGATCGCCGTTGACCTG
This sequence comes from Candidatus Acidiferrum sp., assembly GCA_035544995.1. Classification (GTDB taxonomy): domain Bacteria; phylum Acidobacteriota; class Terriglobia; order Acidiferrales; family UBA7541; genus Acidiferrum. Next base: position 203,730 of record DASZZI010000083.1, on the reverse strand, counting down.
CTGCCAGGATTCTCCGGCATCGTCGGAGCGGTAGACGCCGGCGTTTTTCTTGGCCTCGACGGAGGCGTAGAGGCGAGTGGGCTGGTTCTGCGCGACGGTAATGCCAATACGGCCGAGCTCGTCGGCGGCGGTGGGCAGACCTTTCGTGAGCTGCTTCCACGTATTGCCACCGTCCGTGGATTTGAAAAGACCGCTGCCAGCGCTGATGAAAGATTCGCCGCTGCGAATCTCCCACGGAGCGACGCGGGCAGCCCAGAGAACAGCGTAAATGGTTTGCGAGCTCGTGGGATCGAAGGCGAGATCGGCGGCGCCGGTATTCTCATCTTTGTAGAGAACTTTCTGGAAGGAGCGTCCGCCATCGGTGGAACGGAATACTCCGCGCTCGGCATTCGGCCCATAGGGATGACCTTCCGCGGCGACGAAGACGCGATTCGGATCTTTGGGGTCAACGAGAATGGCCGTGATCTGCTGCGCGTCGCGCAGGCCGAGATGCGCCCAAGTCTTGCCAGCATCGTTGGATTTGTAGACGCCATCGCCGGTGGACAGATCAGGGCGCTGGAGGCCTTCGCCGCTCCCGACGTACAGAATATTGGGATCCGACGGCGCGACGGCAATCGCACCGACCGAGCCGGATGGTTGATCGTCAAAAATCGGATTCCAGGTATTGCCGAAGTCGGTTGTCTTCCAGACGCCGCCATTGACGGCGGCCATGTAAAAAACGCTTGGCTGATGCGGAACGCCAGTGATGGCAACGGTGCGGCCAGCGCGGAACGGCCCGATGCAGCGCCAGCGCATCTCGCCGTAAAATTTCTGATCGTACTGCTGCGCGCCCGCCGGTACACCCGATGTGAGCGTGGCGATTAGTCCGAAGGAAATCCACTTCACTTTTGCACCGAAGCGCATGCGGTACCTCCCTGAAATGGAGGAGGATACTCTGTCCGCGGGAATGGAGCAACGCGACACAGTCATCGCTGGGCTTGACTCGGGACAATGGATTGAGTGTGCCGTGACTTTTTTGCTTGACAAAACGTTGACGTGGGAATACTTAATTGATTACGTAGAGCAGGTTGCATTGCTCTTCTCAGGAGGAAACGATGAAGAGAGTTCTTATCATAAGTGCATTTGCAGTTGCTTATCTCCTAGTACCTACGTATGCGAAGGCGCAGCAGTGCACCGAAATCTGGGATAACGTGGTAGGAAGCTGCGTTTGCAACGGTCACAAGTATTATGTTACTTTCAGCTCTTGCGGTACTCTTTACTGGCCGTTTCACTGCATACCCGCGTCCGTCCAAATCCTGTGCTGCCCGAACCACTACATCTTGGGGTCTAGTACCGGTGATTCCTGCAGGGGACCGAGAAGTGTAGTTGCGCTGAGCGGTTTCAGAGGTGGGGAGACGGTCTACCTTCGGGGATGCAATGGCCAATACGTGCCTGTGAGAGTGACCGCCCCGACCTCCGGAGACTGACATAATGTTCTCCACTGACCGAGTCGGAAGTACGAACTGCGCAGTCGAGGTCTTGTTCGCCTGCGCAATTCTGTTCCCAATAACAGCCATCTCTCAATCTCCTTCCGTTAGAAGTGTAGTGACTCTGAATTTGCGAAACACAGAAGTAACGACTCTTAATAACCAACCAAACGACCCGCTGATCGGTATCGCTCAGTGCGACCTGCGAGGCAGCATTTACTTCAGGACCTACCAATACCCGGAGCCGCTCTCCGCGCCCGTGATAAGAATAGCCCCCGACAAGACTCGCTTCGTCACTGCTGAATTGGGCAAAAGGTCCGAGTTTAACGGCAGTCTGTATCAGATATTGGACTTTCGAGTAGACCCAAAAGGACAGGTTTGGACCTTGGTGATGAGTCGGAAAGACGATAAGGTCACAATTTCCATCGTTGTTTTCGATGAAGACGGAAAGTTCAAATCACAGACCAAACTTCAGGGCGAGTTGTTCAGCGCTACTGAGTTCGTTCCTTTCGCAAGCGGCCAGATTTTGGTTACGGGCTATAAGCGGCTAGCTCCTGAAAAGAGCGCTCCACCAGAAGAGGTTAAGCGTCCGGCAGTCGAGCCGTTCACGGCAATATTCGACACAAGCGGCAAAATAGTGAGGGAACTGAATCTGCCCGGGGACGTTAAGGACCCGGATACCCCGGCGAAGAATTCCCCACAATCGGAGAACTCACAGAAGAGCAGAGTAGACGTGCGGTCCGCCGTGATGAACGCGGGAACGAGCCTCGGGGATGATGGAAATGTCTACTTGGTGCGTAAGACGAATCAGCCGAATGTGTATGTAATATCGGAATCGGGTGAACTGCTACGACACTTTCAAGTGGACAGACCCTCGGATACCGCGAACCCACTTTTTATGCGGTTCGTGGGTGGCCACAGACTGCTGTTCAACTTTGTTGAGTCTGTCCCTCCCGATGACCCGGGCGGTGACACTGAAATTTTCGCAGTTATTGACGCGGAATCGGGAGAGACACTGTATCGTTACAGGGTCGCGGGGACTTCCGGCGGCGCTTTTGCTTGCTATAATTCAGACCAAAGCTTCGTTTTCCTCAATTCAACGTCGGCAGGCTTCATGACAATCGTGAAAGCAGTTGCGCAGTAGGAGTGATCAGGACCGATAGTCTATTCCTTGCATCTCCTTCCGCCTCTTCGGACTCACACACTTCAAATCCGCCAGGGGGATACGATGTGACCAGGCTCTTCCATGACCTCATAGAATTTGTGTATTCCTCATTGGCCTGCTAGGGAGCTTTGGCGGCGAGGACGCCGATGTTGGCGATGTTATCGCCTTTTTTCATGGACGGGACGGCGCAGATGTGGAGAACGATGCCGGAGACAGGGGCGCGGGCCTCGAAGAGGATTTTTCCGACGTAGTCGGTCACGTAACCGAGATTCATCCCTTCTTGGACGTAGGTGCCGCGTTTTACCAGCGGATAAAAGATGCCTGTTTCCGGGCTGCTGAGGTCGGAGATGCTCTGAATCCATACCGGATGCTCGATGGAGCGCGGCTCACCCGGGAACATCTTCAGATAGCGCATGACGCTGAGAGTACCTTGCGCGAGGAGCGCAACGTCGTCAGTCTCGACAGTGCCGGCGTAGCCCGCTTCTACCGTGACGGCCGGCTTCCCGCGCATCACGGCAGTGTTGTCGAGATATTTGGTAGCGTTGAGGTCCTTAGGACGATCGTCGGAGATGATGATGTGGTCGAGGCCAAAGGCGAGGGCCATTTCCTTGGAAGTGGCGTCCTGCTTGGCGTTGCCACTGAGAACCCAATAGGCATAAGGACGGAGGCTTTCGTCGAGGTCGCCGCCATGGAAGTCGATAAGGTAGTCGCAGCGGTCGACGACTTCCTTGGTGATTAGGAAGGAGGCGCGCTCGGTCTGCGTGCCATCTTTCTTGCCGGGATAAAAGCGGTTCATGCTTTTCTTGTCGACCGGGTTGATGTGCGGAACTTTCTGTTCGAACGAGGGGAGATTGACGAGCGGAAGGATGATGACCGTGCCGGTGAGCTGGGATGGATCGAGATCAAGGATGAGCGTTTCGAGGGCGATAATGGATGCGTATTCGGTGCCATGCGCGCCGGAGACGAGAGCAAGAACCGGGCCGGGCTTGACTCCATTGACCACGGCGACGGGGATATTTGTTCCTGGATCGACGCCCGCGGGAACTTCGAGTAGGCCCGTGGCTTTCTGCCCAGGTGCGGCGGAAGCGGTGCCCACGGTGAAACGGAATTGTGCGTGGAGAGAAGGACAGAAAAGTAGCGCAAGAAGCGCGAGTGGAAGAACAGGGCGAGGGCAACGCATCATTCACCTCCGCGAGGCAAGTGAGGATAGCGCGGAGGGAACGATTTGAGCAACGCAAAGAAAACAAGAGAAAGAATTCAACAGCCCGGCAAGGCCGGGGCAGGCGCCGAGCACAGAGAAGAGGGCGGACTGACCCTTCGGTGACCTCAGGGTGAAAGGCCGCCCTGATGTTAGTCCGCCGGTTTGGCGGCGGGCGCCGGTTGCTCGGTCGGCCTAGCAGGTGTGGCTTCGCCCTTGACGAAGTGGGCGTACCAGGCAAGGTAGCGTTCGAGGCGGTCCTTAATGTGGGTCGGCACGATGAACTCGTGGTACTCGCCGGGGTAGACGACGAGCTCGGTGGTGCGGCCGAGGCGCTTCAGGGCTTGATACATTTGCTCGCCGCCAATGATAGGAACATTCCAGTCGATCTCGCCGCCCATGAAGAGCGTGGGAGTGGTGATATTGGCGACTTTGTAGAAGGGGGAGAGTTTGTCCCACAGAGCTCTGTTTTCCCACGGGAGGCCAAGCTCGGTTTCCCAGTCTCTTTGATAATGGTCGTGGCCGTACAACGACGCATTCAAGGCCTCGCCCGCGCCGGAGATGGCGCCTTTGAAGCGCGTGGTCTGCGCGATGATGAAGTCGGTGGACATGCCGCCGTACGACCAGCCGCCGACGCCGAGCTTTTCGGGGTCGGCGAAGCCCTGTTCGATCGCGTAATCGACCATGGCCATGTCGTCTTGAAAGTCCTTGTTACCCCAATCGGCAAAGATCGCCTGGCAGTATTTCTGGCCGTAGCCGCTCGAGCCTCGGGGATTGGGGAACAGCACGACGTAGCCATTGGCGGCGAGGAGCTGGGCGAGGTGATCGAACTCGGCGTAGTAGGCCCAGACGGGACCCCCGTGGGGACGCAGGATTGTGGGGTATTTCCTGCCGGGCGTGTACTCGAGGGGTTTGTAGAGGTAGCCGGAAGCGACTGTGCCGTCTTTGCTTTTGAAATGGACGTATTCGCCGGGGGAAACCTTTAACTGAGCCATCAATGCGTCATTGGTGTGGGTAAGTTGGGTCAGCCTGCCCCGCGGCAGGGCGTAGATCTCGTCGGGGCGGTCGAGGGTGACGATGCGCGCGGCGATTTCGCCGGTCTGAGCGAGTGAGTAGGCGTAGACCATGAGGCGACCGCCGATAGGGCGGGTGATTTCTCCCCCAGTGGAAGCGATCCGGCAAAGGTTTTGGGCGCCGTCGTCGTCCGCAATGAAATAGATCGACTTGCCGTCGGGAGAAAAACGAGGAGCGCTTACGTTACGGTCGAAGGCTAGAGTGAGGACCTTGGCTTCGCCGCCGGAAGCTGGCGCAATTGCCAGATGGTGGGTGGCGTACTGGAACAGCTTGGGGTCAAGCTGAGTGACATAAGCGATCCACTTCCCGTCGGGCGACCAGGCTGGTGCGCGATCCTCTCCTGGATTGGTCGTGACCTGGGTAAGGTGCGCACCCTTATCCGAATTATCGGCGGAAACGACCCAAATATCGGAGTTGTAAGTGTGGTCTGGATCGGGGGTGGAACGGTTGCTGGAGAATGCCAGCAGCTTGCTGTCGGGAGACCACACGGGCTCGGAGTCGTCATAGTCGCCAGAAGTGACTTGTGTGAGGGTCTTGGCTGTGAGGTCGAAGATATAAAGATGGGTGCGGCGGCGATCGAGATAACCGACTTCGTCTTCCTTGAATTGTAGGCGGTCAATAACCCATGGCTTCTGTGTCTTGGGCTTCTTTTCTTTTTCGACGCCGACTTGCTCCTCTTTATCCTTGCCCTTCGCAGCTTCGAGTTCCTCGGGAGAGGGGTCGCGGAGAAGCAGCACGAGGTGGCGACTATCCGGGGACCAGGCGAAGTCATCGACGCTCTGAGGAGTGTCGGTCAGGCGCTGGGCCTCCCCGCCTAGGCGGTTGAGAAGCCAGACCTGGGCTTTGCCCTCGTTTCGGGCGGAAAGAAAAGCGAGGTACTTGCCGTCGGGACTCCAGCGCGGATGCGAGGAAGAAACCCTCTCGGCGGACATCGGGATAGGCTCGCCGCCGGATATCGGGACCACCCAGATGCGTTCTTCGTTCTTGTCGTCCTTGAGGAGCGGCGTTTTGACGGTGTAGGCGACCCACTGGCCGTCCGGGCTCAGCTGCGGGTCGCTGACCTCGCGGATTTGGAAGTAGTCGTCAATCGTGGCGGCCCGCGGCGCCGCGGGAGGTGTCTGCGCGTGAGTGACGGGCAACAGGAATAGAACCGCACCGAAAAGAAACAGCCGAGCAGCAAGCTTCATGAAGAAGACTCCTGAGAGAGATTGGGGCCGAAACAAACGGCGGAGTGTAGCACAAGCCGCCGCGGAGGACGGCACAAAGGCAAATCTTGCGCGGCGTCCCGTTTGGACGAGCAACTCCACGGTTGGGTAGTACGGAAGTACGGGTGGCAACAGGGAAAAAATTTTCGTTTGGATGCATTTTTCTCTTGCATGCACGGATGAACCCTGTATTCTGCGGATGCGAACTCGCTTCACCGCAGCGGCGAGACGGACGTTCGCTCTAGGAGGACGAGAGTAAAAATTGAGCACGTTATCACTGCCCGCCCAAATTCCCTCCCAAGCAATATCCACAGCGAGAAAAAGATTCGCAAAGCTAACACTCTGGCCGCTCGTCGCGGCGACGTTCTTCATGGTGTCCGGCGGCACGTACGGCACGGAAGAGATCGTGCACGGCGCTGGCTACGGGCACGGAATTCTGATTCTGCTGTTTTTGCCCGTTCTGTGGAGCTTGCCGACAGCGTTCATGATCGGCGAGCTATCGAGCGCGCTGCCCGCGGAAGGCGGCTACTACGCGTGGGTGCGGCGGGGTCTGGGGAATTTCTGGGGTTTTCAGGAAGCGTGGCTTTCGCTGGCGGCCAGCATTTTTGACATGGCGATTTACCCGACACTCTTTGTTTTCTACTTGAAGCAAATGTCTCCGTGGTTTGGCGATGGGAATCACGCGGTGCTGGCAGGCCTGTTCGTGGTGGTAACCTGCGCGGCATTGAACATCGCGGGCATTCGAGTTGTCGGCATCACGTCGCTCTGGCTGTTCTTCCTGCTATCGGCGCCGTTCGCGGTGATCGTGGTGATGGCGCCGTTCAGGGTGGGTGTGTTTTCGGCTCCCCACTCGGCCTCGGCTTCTACCAGCCTGGGCTTGCTTGGCGGAGTGCTCGTGGCCATGTGGAACTACATGGGCTGGGACAACGCGTCGACGATCGCGCAGGAAGTGGAGCGGCCGCAGCGGACCTATCCGAGAGCGATGCTTTCGGCGGTGGTGCTGGTTTCGCTCACCTACGTTCTGCCGTTCTTCGCGGTTTATTTCACCGGGGTGCCGGCTTCCACGTTCGGGAGCGACGGCGCGTGGGCCGAGGTCGCGGGGTTGGTAGGCGGGAAGATACTTGGCTTCGAGTGGCTGCGCTTCCTGATCGTGCTCGGCGGGATGATGAGCGCGTTCGGGATGTTCAATGCTCTGGTGATGAGCTACTCCCGGCTGCCGCTGGCAATGGCGCGGGATGGCATGCTCCCGAAAGTATTCGCCAGGTTGAACTCGAAGACGCAAGCGCCCTGGGTGGCGATCGTTGTGTGCGCCTCCTGCTGGGCAATGTGCCTGGGGTTGGGCTTCAAACGGCTCATCACGCTGGACATCATGCTCTACGGCGCCAGCCTGATGCTGGAATTCGTGACGCTGGTGGTGTTGCGCATTCGCGAGCCGCAACTGAAGAGGGAATTCCGTGTCCCGGGGGGCTTGCCCGGCGCGATTCTGGCGGGAGTTTTCCCGTGTTTGCTCCTCCTATTGGCGCTTATCGAGAGCGGGAATGAAACCGTGCTTGGACTGAACGGACTGACGTTTGGCATGTTGATTATGGTGGCGGGCTTCGTGGTGTATTCCGCCACGAAAAAACTGCGGCCGCAGATACAGCCAGTCATCATCGAGGACGCCGAAACGGCGTAGAAAGATTTCACATCAATTCAAATTTCCTGCCGCCCGGTTCGCACAAGCCGGGCGGTTACGTTTTGCGAGAGGATGTTTTTTTCCTGGCTTCAAGGCAATTCCTGCGGCGTGAATTGGCGTAGAGTTTTGATATGCTGCTCGATGTGCAAATCCCTTTGCGGAGCGTGGTCTTACTTCTTGGCGGGCTCCTGCCCTTTGTTCTTGGCGGAGCGGCTCTGAAATCTTCCTCGCCAGCCCGCGCGCAGACGCAGCCAGCGGCACAGGCGCCGGTGTCACAGTTGACGCAAGCTCAACCCGGAATTGTTCCTCCAGTGGCAGGGCAAACGCAGCGCGGAGGACTGAGCGTGGTGGTGCTGGACCCGGCGCACGGAGGCACCGATCCCGGCGCGCGCGGCACGGGCGGAATCCGCGAGAGCGATCTGGTGCTGGAATTTTCGGATCAAGCGCGGAGAACGCTGGAGGCGCAGGGCTTCCGGGTGCGGCAGACTCGGCAAGGGAATGATAATCCTTCGTTGGACGACCGCTCGGCGATGGCGAATGCGCAGCGCGGCACGGTGTTCGTGACGCTGCATATTTCTTCGACGGGGCTGCCGGGAACGGTGCGCGTGTACACCATGACGGATTTTCCAGCGGTGACCGACAAAACGGGAATGATTGCCTGGGACCGGGCGCAAGCGCCATTTCTGGATTTGAGCCGGAAGTTGGGCGACATTGTGCAAGGGCAGCTCTCGCAGAGCTTCAAAGGATCGCCGAGCAGCGCGCAGGCCGCGGCGGTGCGGCAACTGCGTACGACGGCGGCGCCAGCGATAGCGGTGGAGGTGTCGAGCGTGACGGTGGACGATCGCGCGGAACTGGAACGCATGGCCCCGGGCGTTGCCGATGCGATCGCGCGCGGCGTGGCGGCGTTTCGGCCGATCTATGAGGCGTCGCCGGCTGCGAGAGCGTTGCCATGACACAACCGTGGCGAGTGAGGCTGCTGGGCGGGCTGGCGTTCGCGGTGATCGTCGCGGCGATCTACTTTCCGATTTTGCGGCGGCGAGTGCAGCGTGCGGCGCGCTTGCAGCAGCAGAGCGAAGAACAGGCGAGGCGGGAATTGACGCTGACGTTGCCAGCCAATACCGGGCAGCCGCGCGTGAAGACAAAACTATTTTGGGCTTCGAGTACGGGGGACGGCGGGCTCGCGACGACGACGATCGAGCTGCCGCTTTCGGACGATCCAGCGGTGCGGGCCAAACAGGTGCTGAACACGCTGCTCGCCGGACCGGTGGATACGGAGCTACGGACGTTGCCTCCGAACGCCGCGTTGCTGGAATTTTATTTGTTGCCGGACGGAACGGGCATCGCCGATTTTTCCGAGGCCCTGGCGACATCCCTTCCCTCCGGGATTCAAAGCGAGCAATTGGCGGTGGACTCGATTGCGCGGACGCTGGAAGCCGATGTTCCGCAGGTGCAGCGGATGAAGATTCTGATTCATGGGCAGGAGATGGAGACGCTGGCAGGACATTTGGACTTGATGGGAACTTTCGTAGTCAATACGAAGCCTTCGCAAGCGCCAGAAAAGCCGGCGCAAACTCCGGCACCGCCGGGTTCGCAACCGCCGGCGGCTGGCGCACCAGCGACCGACAAAGCGCCGGCGGCGGCGCCGACGCCTGCACCACCGGGAAAGTTGACACCCGGGAGCGCGCCCGGCAAACTGGCGCAGCCCGAGCACAAACCTTGAGATCAGGGGGAGAGCAGCGGGCGGCAGCAGGAGGAAAAGTGAGAAGCGACGGTCGCGGCGCGGACCAGATGCGGCAGCTGAAGATTACGCCGGATTTTATTTCCACGGCGGAAGGCAGCGTGCTCATCGAGCTGGGAAGTACGCGCGTGATCTGCACGGCGACGGTAGACGACGGCGTGCCTTCCTTTTTGAAGGGGAGCGGCAAGGGCTGGGTGACCAGCGAATACGGAATGCTGCCGCGCGCGACGGAAGAGCGCACGCCACGGGAAGCGGCGCGGGGCAGGCAGTCGGGACGCACACAAGAAATTCAGCGGTTGATTGGGCGTTCGCTGAGGTCGGTGACGGATCAACAAGCGCTCGGGGAGCGGACGGTGTGGCTTGATTGCGACGTTATCCAGGCGGATGGCGGAACGCGAACGGCTTCGATTACCGGCGCGTTCGTGGCGCTGGCGCTGGCGTTCGAACGACTGGTGGCCGCGGGAATCTTGAAGAGGTCGCCCCTCATCGACACCGTTGCGGCAACCAGCGTGGGCATTGTGGATGGCCGCGCATTGCTGGACTTGGCGTACGAAGAGGATTCGCGCGCGGAAGTAGACATGAATGTGGTGATGACGGGAAGCGGGCATTTTGTCGAGATTCAGGCCACCGCTGAAGGTCGGGCGTTTACCGGAAGCGAGATGCAGGACTTGCTGGCGCTTGCGGCGGCGGGGATTCGCCGCTTGACCGAAGAACAGCGCGCCATCCTGCCCGTTAAATTCAGTGCGCGCGCCCGCTAAACTTTTTCTCGCTTCCTCGAATCCGGGAAAGCTCGGTGAGTTTCGAGCGCTCGCGCAAACTGCAGAGCCACCCGTGCCGGTTGAGCTGGAGCTGTTGCCCAGATTCGATTCCCTGCCCTCATGCGAAGAAAACGCACCTACATTTGCAGAGAATGCGCTTGGAAAGGCGCTGCACTATTCGCGACTCCATCTGGGATTCGTGTTTGCGGACGATTCAGGGCTTGTGGTGCCCGCGCTGGGTGGCGCACCGGGCGTGCATTCGGCGCGCTACGCGGGACCCGGCGCCACAAGCGAGGAGCGGATCGCCAAGCTACTTGGCGAATTGCGGGGAAAAACGGGCTCCCATCACGTCGCACATTTTGTCTGCGCCATCGCGCTGGCCAAGCAAGGCCGCGCGGCAGCAGTTGTCACCGAGCGCGTCGATGGCGAAATAGTGGACTCGCCGCGCGGAAGCGGCGGCTTCGGATATGATCCGCTGTTTTATTATCCTCCTCTGAAGAAAACCTTCGCCGAACTTTCTGCGGACGAGAAGAATCAGCACAGTCATCGTGGAAAAGCGTTCCGCAAGCTGCTCGGTACACTTGACGCTTCTCAGGGGCGCTAGACAGAAGAAGAGGACAAGCAAGAATGCCTGTCCCACCGTGTGATATTCTTCCCTGCGATGACCGCCAAGAAGACCAGCAAGAAGAAGAGAGTTGCTCCCAAGAAAAAAAAGGCTGCCAAGCCCGCGAGTGCGGCGAAAGCCGCGAAGAAGGCTCGCGCCGCGGGGAATGATCCGAAGCGTGTCGCGACGATTCTCGCGAAGCTGGATGAGGCGTATCCAAACGCACTGTGCGAGTTGAAACACGAGAATCCGTTTCAACTGCTGGTTTCGACGATCCTTTCGGCGCAGTGCACGGACGTGCGCGTGAATCAGGTGACGGAAGCGCTTTACAAGAAGTACACGAACCCGGAAGCGTTCGCTCATGCGAACGCGAGAGAACTGGAATTGGAGATTCGGCCGACGGGATTTTTCCGGAACAAAACGAAGTCCGTGATGGGTGCGAGCAAGGCGATCATTGAAAAGTTTAGCGGACAGGTGCCTCGCACGATGGAGGAGATATTGACGCTGCCGGGCGTGGCGCGAAAGACGGCAAACGTCGTGCTGGGCACGGCGTTTGGGATCGCGAGCGGGATAGTTGTCGATACGCATGTGCGGCGGCTCTCGAACCGCTTGGATTTATCGCGGAACGAGGACCCAAAAAAGATTGAGCACGACTTGATGCGGGTGATTCCGCAGGATAAGTGGATCCAGTTTTCCCACCAATTGATCTGGCATGGGCGGCGAGTTTGCGCTGCGCGCAAACCGAAATGTGTCGAGTGCAACATGGAAAAGCTCTGCTATTCGAAGGACAAAACGGTGTAATTAAATTTTGGCAGAACGGTCCGCGCCTCTGCACGTAAAATCCTTGGAACTCCATCGGCCACAGGCTCACGAATAACTTTCAAAAGTAGGAAGAGAGCGTCCACCATGACAAGAATGATTAAGTGGTTGTTGAGCTAAGCCTCGATCTTGAGGACGGCCGCGCCGGGGATGGCGTCATTCTTCAGTGCGTTGAGCGCCCGGTTCGCTTCGCGCAAGGGAAATAACTGAACATGCGTGCGGATGGGGATCTCCGCCGCAATGCGCAAAAAGTCTCCGCCATCCTGGCGCGTATTGTTGGCCACGCTGCGAATTACGCGCTCCTGATACAGCAGCTCGTAATCGAATGACGGAATCGGGCTCATATGGATCCCGCCGAGAACAAGTGATCCACCTTTGCGAAGGGCCTTGAGCGCTGCGGGAACAATCTCCCCAGCAGGTGCAAAGACGATCGCGGCATCGAGTTTCGCAGGCGGCTCGGCAAAGGTATCACCGGCCCACTTTGCACCAAGCTCGAGCGCCAGACGCTGATGCCGAACGTCGCGCGTGGAGGCATAGACTTCGACGTTCCAATGGCGCGCTACTTGGATCGCCACGTGCGCGGCTGCCCCGAAGCCGTAGAAACCCAGGCGTCCGCCCGGTTTGACGCCGGAGAGCCGCAACGACCTGAAACCGATGATCCCAGCACACAGTAGCGGCGCCGCTTGCTCGTCGGGAAAAGCGTCCGGGAGCGAGTAGACAAAATCTTCCGGCGCAACAATGTGTTCGGCGTAGCCGCCATCTACCGTGTAACCCGTAAAAGCAGGGTTGTCGCAAAGGTTTTCCGCGCCCGACCGGCAGTATTCACAAACACCATCCGTGCGGTGCAGCCAAGCGATTCCCACGCGTGCACCGATACGAAATCGACGAGCGCTCTCGCCCAGCCCTTCAACCACTCCGACCACCTGATGCCCTGGAATCACGGGCGATTTGCGCGGCGGCAATTCTCCTTCGATGACGTGCAGATCCGTCCGGCACACGCCGCAATAGCGAACACGCACGAGCACTTCACCTTTGGCCGGCTGAGGCGTGGGCACTTCGGCATACTCAAGAGGATTCTTCTCGATCGGGGCAGGTTTTGGCAGTACGCAGGCTTTCATAGCGTCCTGGAATCACGCATTCTATTGGATAAACTCACGTCCCTTGTCACGCCCAAAACATGCAACACATTACAGCCTTGGTCAAGCTCGTCCTATTTCGCAAAACTGGTTAGGGAGGCAGCGATGAGTGTGGTGGAATGGGGTGTGCCAAAAGCATCGGAGGTCCCTGAAAGAAAGATGCGCCGATCGATTTTCGAGAGAATGTTTGCCCCGCGTTCTGTGGCGGTGGTTGGCGCGACGGATCGTGAAGGCAGCGTTGGCCGAACCCTGCTCATGAATTTGGCGGCAATTGCCGACGGAGCACGAATCTTTCCCGTCAATCCCAAACGAACAGAAATTTTGGGACGACCCTGTTATCCGAGCATTGCTGGACTGCCGGAGCAGATCGATCTGGCGATTATCGTGACGCCGGCGCCCACTGTGCCCGGCGTTATCGGGGAATGCGTTGACGGTGGAGTCGCTTCCGCCGTCGTGATCTCAGCTGGCTTCAAAGAGCGCGGCGCCGAGGGCGCAGCCCTGGAACGGCAGATTCAGGTACAGCTCCGCCGCGGATCCATGCGCCTGATCGGCCCGAATTGCCTGGGGATCATGAATCCCCGTGCCGGTCTCAATGCTACGTTTTCGCACGACATGGTAAAAGCGGGCAATGTTGCATTTCTAAGCCAAAGTGGGGCCTTACTCACGGCGATTCTCGATTGGAGCCTCGAGGAACAGGTTGGTTTTAGTGCGATCGTCTCCACGGGTTCGATGCTGGATGTCGGATGGGGTGATTTGATCGACTATTTCGGCGAGGACCCGAACACCAAGAGCATCCTCCTGTATATGGAATCGGTCGGAGAGGCCCGGTCGTTCCTGTCGGCCGCGCGTCAAGTGGCATTGCACAAGCCCATCATCGTGATTAAGGCTGGCCGCTCGGAAGCCGCTTCGCATGCCGCTTCCTCGCACACAGGCGCCATGACCGGAAGCGATGAAGTCTTCGACGCCGCTCTGCACCGCTGCGGGGTACTGCGCGTTCGAAGCATTTCTGATCTTTTTCACATGGCGGAAACTCTCGCTCGACAGCCGCGTCCTCGCGGGCCGCGTCTGACCATTGTTACGAATGCAGGCGGCCCGGGCGTCCTCGCGACCGACGCACTCATCGCCACCGGCGGCGAGCTTGCCCCTCTTTCCGATGAGTCCATCGAAGCGCTTAGCCAATTCCTCTCCCCGCACTGGAGCCACGGCAATCCAATTGACATTCTCGGAGATGCCGGGCCCGAACAATACACTCGGGCGGTTGAGCTGGCAGTAAAAGATCCGCGGAGCGACGGCTTGCTCGTGATTCTTGCGCCTCAGGGCATGACGGATCCGGCCCAGGTGGCCGAGAAGCTGAAGCCCTACGCGAGTGGTTATGGAAAACCGGTTCTTGCAAGCTGGATGGGAGGCAAGCAGGTCGCGGAAGGAGAAGCGATTCTGAATTCCGCCGGAATTCCGACGTTTGCCTATCCAGATACGGCGGCGCGAATGTTCGAGTACATGTGGCGCTATAGCAGAAACCTTCGAAGTCTCTATGAAACACCGACGTTCGCCGAGGATGTGGAAGACGAAGCGGCTTCGCGTTCGAATGTTGGAAAAATTCTCGAGGCTATTCGGCGCGCTGGACGAACGTTATTGACCGAGTTCGAATCGAAACAAGTGCTCGCATGCTATGCCATCCCGACCGTGGATACGCGCGTGGCTCGAAGAGAAGACGAGGCGGTTAGGTGCGCCCAGGAGATTGGGTTCCCCGTGGTACTGAAGGTGCACTCTGAAACCATCACACACAAAACCGACGTAGGCGGTGTGAAATTGAACCTGGCGGACGAGAAAAGTGTGCGCGACGCCTATCGCGCGATTGCGTCCTCGGTTGGGAAAAAGGCGGGGGCCGTCGATTTCCTGGGGGTGACAGTTCAACCCATGGCGAAACTCGATGGCTACGAGCTCATTTTGGGCAGCAGCGTCGACCCGCAATTCGGTCCAATTCTTCTATTCGGTTCGGGCGGGCAGTTGGTGGAGGTGTACCGCGACCGCGCGCTGGGCTTGCCTCCGCTCACCGCCACGCTGGCGCAACGATTGATGGAACAAACACGTATTTTCAGGGCGCTCCAGGGCATGCGAGGCCGCCCACCCGTAGATTTGGAGGAATTGCAAAGACTGCTCATGCGTTTCAGCCGGCTCGTAATCGAACATCCATGGATCAAAGAGATCGATATCAACCCCTTGCTCGCTTCGCACGAGCGGTTGCTTGCTTTGGATGCGCGAATTGTCTTGCACGATCCCAAGACCCTGCCCGAAGAATTGCCCAGACCAGCGATTCGGCCGTATCCGATGCTGTACGTGGGGCAATGGACGACGAAGGACGGCACGCCGGTTACGATTCGTCCAATCCGGCCGGAGGACGAACCGCTAATCGTGAAATTTCACGAAGCACTTTCCGACCGCAGCGTCTATCTGCGTTTCTTTCACCACGAAAAATTAAGTGCACGCGCAGCACATGAACGGCTGATCCAGACGTGCTTCATCGACTACGACCGTGAAATGGCGCTTGTCGCGGAGCGGCGCGACGTTAGCACGGGGGCAGACGAAATCGTGGCGGTGGGCCGGCTGACAAAACTGGGAACATCGAGAGAGTCTGAACTAGCGGTTCTGGTGAGCGATCGCTATCAGCACCAGGGACTGGGACGGGAACTCGGCCGGCGACTTATCGAAGTGGGACGAAACGAGAAAGTCGAACGAATCGTGGCGAATGTTCTTGTGGAAAACAGGGTCATGCGGACGGTGCTCGACCAGCTTGGTTTTCAAACCGGCGCAACGGAGGACCCGTCAACCCTTGTTGCTGCTCTGGACTTGCAAATTGCGGGCAACAAAAACTGATTTGCGTATTCGGACATATACAGGATATTCGGCTTAAGAAATCGCTTCCACAATCAGCCCTTGCGGCGCTTAAAGAACTCAACTTGGCGAAGCCTTTTTTTTGCTTCGTCGAGGCTCTTGTACGGCCCGCCCAGATTGCGCCCTTTGCTCGAAACGACCTGATAACCACCCTTCACTTTCTTGATCATTTCAGCTCCCTTGGATAGTCTCTCTACTCACGCACGGTGAGGACCGGGCAATGGGCATTCGCGACGATCTTGTAGGCCGTCGTCCGATCAAGGTGCGTCGCCGCGGTAAGATGGCTTGCGGCGTCGCGAACTCCCAGCACGATCAAGTCCGCACCGCGCTCCTCAGCTGCCTGAAGGATCCGGTCCGCTGGCTCGCCGTGTTCCACCAGCGCTTCCGGACGACACCAAAGCTCAGCGTCCTCGGGAACCAACTCGTAGAGCCAGTGCATGGCCTCGGCCACGGACAATTCACCCGTATTGCCACTTCGGCGTTGTCCAAGCTTCGTGATGACGTGGAGAAGCATGAGCCGGGCCTGGTTCTCTTGAGCGAGCGACACGGCATAGGGTTCAGCGGCCAGTGATTCGGGAGTGAAATCCGTTGGGAAGAGTACGCGGCGGAATCGCGCATCATTATGGACGCCGCTCCGTACTCCAGGACCGATCGTGATCACCGGGGCACGGGAGCGGCGGAAAACCTCTTCGGCAGCCGAGCCGAGGAGAAACTTCTGCACTCCTGTTCTCCCATGCGTGCCCAGAACGATCAAGTCGATTTCGTGCTCCCTAAGCGCCTGCTCGAAGGCCGGCCAAATTTCGCTGCCCCGTTCCACGATTGTCTCGTGCGGCAGGCCCATAAGCTGAGCGTCGACTCGCTGCATTTCTGCCATCGCGGCTTCCTCCTGCCATTCGATAGCGGAAGCGGGTGACTCCGGTGTCATGTAAACGACGGAGGAGGGCACCAAGACGTGCAATGCATAGACTGAAGCCCCATACGCGCGTGCGATCTCGATCGCAAACGGGAGGGCAGCTTCCGAGGGTTCGGAGAAGTCGGTGAGGTACAGGATGCTCTTAAGCCTAATGCGTTTACTAGCTTCGACGCTTGCCATGGCACACCTCTTAATTACCCAAAATGCATCATTAGCGATGGGACCGCAGTGACTCCAGTCACAGCAGAAAGTGATATCTATCACTGCTTCATTTTCGGCATCGCGCTAACAAGATAGGCGTCACGCACCTTGGTGAGCTCAATCACAGGATCCTTGTTGCTATGAGGAAAGACCTTCAAAGAAAGCAGATTTGGTGCTATTCCTAAGCCCCGGACAGAGGGTGTACAAGTTCCATCGAAAGACAATCAGAGAGGGGATGACATGAAGGTCCTACTCGCAATTGATACTTCACTAGCCTCGAAGTACGTGGTAGACGAAGCAGGCGCCCGACCATGGCCCGCAGAAACAGTATTTTCTGTCGTAAATGTCGTGGACCTCCAGCCTTTTGCAAAGCTTCCAGCGCTCATCGATGACGCAAGGCGTGAGGGCCAAAAAGTTGTAAAAGCCGCCGCCGAAACACTCTCCCGCTCTGGACACAAGACGAATTACGAATCGTTCGTGGGTTTTGCTAAGAATGGAATTGCAGAATACGCGAAGCAATGGGGCGCCGACCTGCTCATGGCCGGCTCGCATGGACAAGGTGCGCTTAAGCGCTTTCTGCTGGGCAGCGTGGCACAGGGGATTCTTCGCACGGCGCCTTGCTCCGTCGAAATCGTACGCCCGAGCTCGCACGGATCACCGGCTTCCTCTCACTCATTGAAAATAATGCTGGCCACCGATGGCTCCGAATTTTCAGTCGCTGCGGCCAATTCCATAGCCAGTCGCCCTTGGCCGAAGGGTAGTCAAGTCAAGATCGTTAGCGCCATGGAATTCATCGTTCTCAACAATCAGATACCCGGGTATCCCTTGAGTCCAGCGTGTCCCCCGAGTGTAATCGAAGAATTAATGGACAATGCTCGCACTCACGCGAAGGAGGCAGTAGAGACTGCGCGGAAGATATTGGCGGCTGCGAAATTGAATGTGGTGGACGGCGAAGCGACGCCCCTTGGCGACCCTCGAAGCATCGTGTTGGACGAAGCAAAAAAATGGGGAGCCGACCTCATTGTAATGGGTTCACATGGCCGCCGGGGCTTCGACCGAATGATGCTAGGGAGCATTTCGGAAAGTGTGGCGATTCACGCGCATTGCTCGGTCGAAGTGATTCGCACACCGCAACGGGAACGCGCAGACAATTGATTTCCCGCGCGCGGTAACTCTGGGCTCAATCGTCGGTAGTCAACGGGAAAAAGACATTAGGTCTTGAGGCCGTTGGGAGCCAGCGGCAGGCCATTGAGGCGGACGCCCGTCGCGTCGAAGATGGCGTTTCCGATCGCCGGCGCGATGCCCAACATCGGCGTCTCACCGGCGCCTGCAGGCGGTAGATCCTTCCGGTCGAGCAGGATCGCTTCGATTTCTGGCACGTCGCGGAAGCGCGGCACGCGATAGCTCGCGAAGTGTGGATTCGTGATGCGGCCATTTTCGAATTCAATCGCCTCGAAGAGCGCGCCACCCATCCCCTGAACAATTGCGCCAATCACCTGGTTCAGCAAACCGTCGGGATTGACAATTGCGCCGCACTCGTACGCCGTGACCACACGCACGACGCGCACCGCGCCGGAAGCGCGATCCACGGCAATTTCGGCAAATGTGGCCACGTAGCCGCCCTTTTCGGTGCCTCCGCCGAGGCCAAATCCCTGCCCTTCCTGCGTTTTCTTGCGTGGCCAGCCAAAAGACTTCGCGGCCGCTTCGAATACGGCTCGCAGCCGCGGGTCGGAAATATTCTTCAAGCGGAATTCGAGCGGATCGATTTGCGCCGCCCGTGCCACTGCATCCATGTGCGTTTCCCGCGCGAACACATTTGCCGTGGCCGCCAGGCCTCGATAGGAGCCTTGCCGCATGTTGAATGGCACCGGATGAAATTCGATTCGCCGGTTGGGAACAACGTACGGCGTCTCGATCGCCGACATGCCGGAGTTGTAGTTGTGATATTCCCACGCCGTCAGCTTGCCATCGCTGGCTATGCCGCTCTTAATTTCGATCACTCCCGCGGGACGGAAATACGCCCAGGTGAATTCCTCCTCCCGCGTCCAGAACACTCTCACGGGACGTCCCGCCGCGCGTGCCAGGCGAGCGGCTTCCAGCGCCGCGTCGCTTGTGTGTTTGCCTCCATACGCGGAACCCATATCGGGCACGATCACGCGCACGCTGCTTTCCGGAACGTGGAAGACGCTGGCGAGCTCATCGCGCACGGCAAACGGGCGCTGCGTGCCCGTCCATACCGTGAGCTTCCCGTCAGTCCACTCAGCGACCGCCGCGCGCGATTCGAGCGGAGCATGCGCGATGAAGGCGATTGTGTGGGTGGTGTCCAGACGATGCGCCGCGTGCGCGAGACCTTCTTCCACGGAGCCATTCTGTTTTCGATAGCGATCTTCGCTGTTGGCCGCGGCATTCTTCTTGAGATAAGAAAAGATCTCGCGGTTGGAGATTTGCGGTGTTTCCTTCCATTTCGTCTGAATTGCGCCTAGGGCTTTCTGGGCTTCGCGTTCGCTCGGTGCCGCGGCGCCGACAAAATCTCCATCGCGAACGACGATCACACCGGGCATGGCCTTCGCCGCCGTGTCATCGTACGACCTAAGCGTTGCGTCGAACGACGGCGGACGCAGCACTTTGCCGTAGAGCAGACCCGGAGGGCGCAGATCCGGCGTGTACTGATGCCGGCCGGTGACGAATGCGCGGCCGTCTACCTTCGGAATGGATTTCCCCGCGACTGTCCATTCGGCCGGAGGAGTCACTGGGTCTTCGGCAGGAAGGTTTTGCGCGAGCGTCTTGCCACGGGCAAGCTCCGCATAGCGGAGAGACCGGCCCGACGCGGGATCGGTAACCTTCGCGTCGGCTGCTTTCAACCCTTCGCGTGGAACGTTCCATTCTTTCGCGGCTACTCCGACGAGCAGATCGCGCGCGGCGGCCGCAACGCGGCGAAGCTGCGGCGTCATCGTTGGCGTCGACCGGCTGCCGACGGTGCCAAAGTCAAACGGCGTCAGCGCGGTGTCTGCTGTCACCATGCGGACGCTTTCAAACGGAACTCGCAGTTCATCCGCCACGGTTTGTGCCAGCGAAGTGCGAATGTTCTGGCCAATCTCGACCTTGCCGGTAAATGCAGTCACGCCGCCGTCTTCCCCGATGTGCAGCCAGGCGTTAATTTCCTTGGGCAAATCTTCCGCGTGGAAGCCCCGCGGCGGCGCCGTTTCCTGCATGGCTCTGGAATCTTTTGCCATCGTGAAGACCGCGATTCCGGCGCCCAGGAGTTTGAAGAAATCGCGGCGAAGCATCTCGAAATGATGCATGGGGCCGGCGCTGAATTCGTAGCGCTCCGGCTCGACGGCAAATTTCACTGGAGAGCCGCTCATCGTCCGTGCTCCTGCATCGCCTTGGCCGCCTGGTGGATCGCATCGACGATGCGCGCATGCGTGCCGCAACGGCAGACATTGCCTTGCAAGAATTGCACGATCTCCGCCGAGCTGGGATTGGCATTGCCCTGCAACAAGCCGACGCTGCTCATGATCATCCCCGGGGTGCAGTAGGCGCACTGAAAGGCGCCTGCATCGAGAAATGCCTGCTGTACGGGATGCAGCCGGCCGTCTTTCTCGAGGCCTTCGATGGTTGTGATGGGCTTTGCTGCGGCGGCACTGACGGAAATCTGACACGACCGGCGCGGCGCGCTGCCGATGAGGACTGTGCATGCACCGCACTGTCCTTCGCCGCAGCCATACTTGGTTCCGGTCAGGCCGAATTCATCGCGAAGGACATACAGAAGAGGCGTGTCTGGATCGTAATGGACAGGATAGCGCTTACCGTTAACTTCAAGTTCGATCGGCATCGCGATCATCTCCCCTCAAGTTGCGTAACTGGGCAAGGCTGCGTCGCCGCTCCCGGCTATCATACCACCGGACCATCCTACCGCACATTTCGAGAAACTCTGCTGTTCTAGGCTCCCTCGATTCCGATCCAGTCCGCGAGAAATACGAGATTCCCGGTGTGTCAGTTCTTATGACAGGTGTCGCAAGCTGTCTTCGCCTGATTCAGCTCGTGGCAATTCAAGCAGCTGTACATCGTTATCACGCTCGTTGCCTCTGACAAGGCGTCCATTTGAGCAACCTGGCCATGGCATGTCTCGCATTTCATGCCGGCTTGCAAATGTGTGCGATGAGTCCAGGTGATTCCTTGCAGCACGGTATAAACGCGCACCCACGGAATGGGTTTCTGAGACTTGGAAAAAGCCGCCAGCTTCTGGATGGACGGCTTGTTCTTGGCGATCGTGACGTGGCACTGCATGCATTTGCTTGTCGCTGGAAATGTCATTAGCCCGCCAGGGTCGGGATTCGTGTGGCATTCCTTGCACTCCAGGCCAACGGCCAAATGGGTCTTGTGACTATAGGGAATCGGCTGCGTCGGCGGGGCGTGTTCGGATGGGTTGTCGGGAACCATTTGCTTGGCGGCTTGGGCCTGCGTTGCCTGGCGCGCGTTCAGTCCGAGAGCAACCAGTAAGATCGCCGCCAAGACTGACGCCGCCGTTACCAGAACTATGTTTCCCTGTTTTCTCATGATCAGCTTACCTCGTGAAGCAGAATGGGCCGGAATCTCTGTTCCCATCACGCCTTCTTGCTCACCACTTCCTCGATGCTGGTGCCAAAATCCTTCAGCATTACCGTCGCCGCATTTCTTCCGGGCGCTCCCGTCACCGAACCTCCCGGATGGGTCGTGGCCCCGGTCTGATACAAGCCCGCGATGGGCATCCGGTGTTGCGCCCAGCCCGGAACCGGACGCATAGGGCCGGACTGCGCCATGTTTTGCGCGCCACCGTGACAACTCCCGTGCCAGTTGTGCGGGTTCATGCGTTCCAGATCGAGCGGGCTTTCAATCACTCGCGCAAGAATTTTGTCGTCGGTCAAGTTCGGGGAAAAACGGCGCAGGTAATTCAGATTTGCTTCGGAGACCTGCGTCTTGATCGCGTCCCAGTGTTGCGGTCCTTCTTTCAGTTCGTAAGGTTGGTAGGCGACCACCTTGACGGTGTGCATGCCGGCGGGAGCTCGCGTCGGATCCGCGACGCTGCAGCAAATCACGTGCAGCGGCGGGTCCGTGGTATTGACCGCGCCACTCGCAAAGTCCAGTCCTAAGCGCAGCGTGCGCTCGGGGCTGGCCATAGTACCGGAGTGGACTGGTGAGAGTGTGCCGCCATCGACCGCGTATTTCGGGGGTTCCGTGGTGGCATAGTTGGTCACAAACATCGTGCAACCCACCGTCCACGTCGCGACTCCATCGATGAAGTCCTGGCCCCAGGCCTCGCGCGGCGCCATGTCCACCAGGTGTTTGATGTGGATCGTTGAGAGCACGGCCTTCTCGGCACGATAGGAGCTGCCGTCATCGCACTCGACCCCGGCGCATTTGCCTTTCTCAACGATCAGCCTGCGAATCCATTTGTTGGTGGCGATCACGCCTCCGTGCGCTTCGATGAAGCGCGCGAGCGCTTGCGTCAAAGCCCCCGATCCCCCTTTGGCTAAGGGACGGCTCTGGCGTTGCTGGTGAAACGTTATGTAGGCAAGCCGCCCGGTCATCGGGTCCTGCGGCGGTTGCAACGTCCACGGGCTCCCCAACATAAATGCGCGGCAGTGATCGTCCTCGAAATTGTCGCGGATGATCTCCCAGACCGACATCGCGAGACGCCGCTGCCACAACTTCCCGTTTGGAAGTTCGGCCAAGCTCTCATTCGTGGACTTCCCGAAACCTATCGGTGCAAAGGTGGCAGCCTCGAAAACAGGTTTGACGGCCTCATACTCATGGATCATTCGCCGGTAGGCCAGCGCGTCGTTCTTCGAGAACTTGGCAAATTCCGCGCAGGTGCGGTCGAGGTCGCGCCACTGTGTCAGATAACCGCCGTCGGGGAACGGCATGTGAAAGACGGGGTCGGGGAAAATGTACTCGAGTCCGTATTCCCCCAGCTTGAGTTCGTCGTCGCGCAACAAAGGGTTGTCATGGATCACGTTGTGCGCCGAAGAACACACGTCGTGTTTGAATCCCCGCAGTGTCAACTCCGCGGACTTAACGCTGCCGCCGACGATCGGCCGGCCCTCCAACACCAGGCAGCGATAGCCAGCTTTTGCAAGATAAGCGGCGGCGACCAGACTATTATGTCCGGCGCCAGCAACGACGATATCGAAGCGTTCAGCCATGGCAGATTGTTGCCGTATCTCTCGTTTTTTCGCTCACCCTGCTGTGTTAGCGCAGATCGCTACGGTTTCTTCATATAGCGATCAAAATAGGTAATCGAGTCTTTAACAATCTGGAGCTGGGTCGCATCGGGCGCATAGACACCCTTGTCGTTCCGTTTGACGAAGATGAACCCATGCTCGTCGTGATCGTAGGATTTCCATTCCACGTCCTTCCCCGCCTGACGCAGCAGTTCGTAGTTCAGCCTGAAAATCGCTTGATTGTGATCGCGTTCGCGACCCTGGATCAAAATTGGTGTCTTGACGGCGTTGATGCGTTCCATCGCGGCGGCCATGTCGATGCGGCCGCGCAACTCTTCCACCGCCTTTCGTTGCATCTCTTCGGTGTTGACCTTCATAGTCTCCGGCGGAGGCGGGGCGTTCGGATCGCGCGGCCGCGGTCGCCGCGCAAGGTAATCGATCGAGGCCGGCTCGCTGGCGATGGCGACTCGCAGTCCATCAGATTCCGCGGCAATTTTCATCAGCATCTCGCCCCCATGACTCAGGCCGAGGTAGCCCACCCGGCTCGGATCTATGTACGGCAGGGTCTTCACGAACTTAATGATGGAGATCGCGTCTTCGTATTCGAACGGGCCTCGGTTGAAGATCTGGCGGCCTTCCTGTTTTCCCTCGACCAGCCGGATTCCGTAGCCCGTCCTCACTTCAGCGCGGTAGCGCATCCAGGCCACCGCATAGCCGGCCTTCAGGAACTGCTCGAGCGTCCAACTGCCATTCTGGGTCCACTCGCGGATCCATTGCGTGCCGAGGCCGCCATTCATGTGGGCGAATAAAATAATGGGAAATGGGCCGTTGCCCTGAGGCTTTCGGAGGCCGATGGGGGCGTACATGCCATCAACCGTCTCGACGTAAATCAAGTGGAGGGGGATGTTGGAACCCTTCACCGGCTCGATCACTTCCGTCATGGGATTTTTGACCGACTCGGTGAAGAAAATGTGCTCCGGGTCAATGCTGGCATTGGCGGGAGTTTCTTGGCCTTTGACGCTCGCTGCAAACAGGATCGTCAGCGCAAGAAGCAGGATTGCTCGCATGCAGCCTCCTCAAAATTTATCCAGGACTTCTGCTTCGAAGTCTCGGGTTGGGCGAGTTTACAAATTGTCGGTTCGCCTCCACCACACTGCCGCAGAGAAGGACCCGCCTAGACTGGCACCTCGTACAGGACCGGGCAATAGTCTCCGTCCCCGGGTCATGCTTCACGCCAAATTGCGCTGCAATGTTTGGCGATCGAGTTCCTTTTCCCAGCGCGCCACGACAACAGTAGCTACACCGTTTCCGAGCATGTTGACCGCCGCGCGGCACATACTCATAAAGCGGTCGATTCCCAAAATCAGCGCCATCCCGGCCACCGGGATCGTGGGAATAACCATCATGGTGCCCACCAGCGCGATGAACGCCGCGCCTTGTACGCCGCTCGCTCCTTTCGAAGTCAACACCGCTACTCCCAGAATGGTCAGTTGCTGCGCCAACGTCAGGTGTGTGTTCGTCGCCTGGGCTACAAACAGAGCCGCAAGCGTCATGTACATACTCGAGCCGTCGGTGTTGAACGTGTAGCCGGTAGGCACTACCAATCCCACCAGCGCCTTGGAACAGCCAAGCTTCTCCAGTTTGGCCATCAGTGTAGGTAGGGCGGGTTCCGATGAGCTGACGGCCAGCACGAGAAGAATTTCTTCCTTGATGTACCAAAGGAACCTGAAGATCCCAAATCCTGACAAGCGCGCGATCGCACCCAACACGACGACAACGAAGAGAATGGACGTCAGATAGAACGTGAGGATGAGTTTGATCAGGGGACCCAGCGCAGTGATTCCGTACTTGCCGACGGTGAATGCCATTGCGCCAAAAGCGCCGATGGGAGCGAAACGCATCACGATAGCGACTACGCCGAACACCGCATGCGTCAAGGCGTCAAAGAAATCGACCAGCGGTTTGCAGCGCGGCCCCACGATCGACAACGCAACGCCGAACAATACGGAGACCAGAAGAACTTCGAGGATGTCGCCTTTCGCGAAAGCGTCCACCATCGTGTTCGGAATAATGTGCATCAGGAAATCCGTCACACTTTGTGCTTTCGCCTGGCCGGCATAGTCGGCCACGGCCTTGGCGTCAAGGCTAGCCGGATTGATATTGAGGCCGCTACCCGGATGCAAGAGATTGCCGACGATCAGACCGATCACCAATGCCAAGGTCGACACAACCTCAAAGTACAAGAGCGCCTTCCCGCCGACACGCCCGACTTTCTTCATGTCTTCCATGCCGGCAATCCCCGTCACCACGGTGCAGAAAATAACCACCGTGATGATCATCGTGATGAGCCGGATGAAGGCATCGCCGAGCGGCTTCATGGCGATCGCCGTAGCGGGGCGCAAATAGCCGAGTGCGATCGCGGCGGCGACAGCAAACAAAACCTGCACAGACAAACTTGTGTAGAAGGGCTTTTTGTTTGAATTAGATGTCGTCATTTGATCGCTCTGCCTCGCGTATCGCGACGGATGGATCGGACTCTTTGCAGGGGCCTTGACGAGAACATCAATGTAGCCACTTTTCCGGTTCGCGAATCGCTTCGGCCAATTCGCTCAAGAATTCGGCGGCTTTGGCTCCATCCACAACGCGATGATCGCTCGAAAGCGTCATGGTCATCATCGGCCGGATGCCGGGTTTGCCATCGACCGGAACAACGCGATCGGAAATGCTTCCCACCGCGAGAATCGCGGCCTGTGGCGGCGTGATGATGGCGCTGAAAGCGTCCACCTTGTACATGCCAAGATTGCTGATAGTAAAAGTGCCGCCGAAAATATCGGATGGGCGCAGCCGGCCCGCTCTCGCGCGGTCGGTCAGGTCGCGCCGCTGCACGGAGATCTCGCCGAGCTGTGTCGCGTTCGCTTTGTGAATCACCGCGCCGACTACGCCATCTTTCACGGCCATGGCCACGCTGATGTTTATGTCCGGATTCGAACGAATTCCCTCGCCCGTCCAGCTCGAATTCATTCTGGGATGCTTCACCAAAACTTTGGCCACCAGCGCAACCAGCAGATCTGTAATGGTCAGGCGCACTCCGTGGGTCTTCTCAATTTCTGGACCGAGTTTCTTGCTCGTATCGGCGAGTCCGCTGGCATCGACGTTACGCACCAGGAAAAAGTGCGGCACGCTTGTCCAGCTCTGCGCGGTGCGCTCCGCCATGAGCCGCGCGATCTGGCTGAGCGATTCGGTAACCGCCGGGGCGGATGTGCTCTTCGCGTCCGCGAAGGCCTGCACATCTTCGGTTGTGATGGTGCCGTCGGGCCCGGACCCCCGCAAGCGCGTGATGTCCACACCGAGTTCTTTCGCGAGGCGCCTGGCCTTCGGGGAAATTTGCGGCGCCGATGTGGCCGAGGGTGCAGATGCTTGGCTTGCGGTTACGGCGGAGCGTTCCATTCCGCTTGAGGCACGTGCGGCGGGGGCTGCCGTCGCAGCTTTCGCGGGAGGTTTTTCGCCGGGGGCGACGAGCCACGCAATTGTCTCTCCGACGGGAATAACGGCTCCCACATCCGCCGTCACGCCGGCAAGAACCCCGTCCCCGGGGGCTTCGACCTCGACCACCGCCTTATCGGTTTCGATTTCGAGGAGTGGCTCGCCCTTGGTGACGCGCTCGCCTTCTTTTTTTCGCCAGGCCAGGAGTTTGCCGGTTTCTTGCGCCATTTCGAGCGCGGGCATTACGACGCTGATCGCCATAGTGTCAGTCAGTGACTGAGGAGATCATCCTCAGTCTGAGGCTCCTACTCTTTCCGTTTTGGCGCTGGCTTCTACCATTTCGACAACGCGCCGGCTTGGCGCGGCTTCATTCTCGCGCGCGGTTGCGAGAGGACCGTTGACGGTGAAATAGTGGGCACCCGCCACCATGAGTTCTTCCGCAGGGAAACGCGTAATGACTTCGTGACCCGTTTCCGTGACCACGATTTCTTCCTCGATGCGCGCCGCACTCCACCCGTCGGTGGAAGGCCAAAACGTTTCGAGCGCGAAAACCATGCCGGGCTTGATCTCGTGGGAGTGTTCCAGCGAAACCAGGCGGCTGATCACTGGCTTTTCCCAGATGGCCAGCCCGATGCCGTGGCCGAATTGCAGCGCAAAAGCAGCTTCTTCATTTGGAAAACCAAACTCTTGTGCTTTCGGCCAGACCGAAGCAATTTCCCCGGTCGTGCGGCCCGGACGCACAAGCTGAATCGCCGCGTCCAGATATTCCCGGCAGCGTTTATAGGCGTCGATCATCGCGTGCGAGGCATAACCGATGGTGAAGCACCGGTAGTAACAGGTTCGGTAGCCCATGTAGGAGTGAAGAATGTCGTAGTAGACGGGATCGCCCGGCCGCAGCACGCGATCGGAAAATACATGGGGGTGCGGGTTGCACCGCTCGCCGGAAATTGCATTGACGGCTTCCACGTATTCGGAGCCGAGGTCGTAGAGCACTTTGCTCGCGAGCCCGACGGCCTGGTTCTCACTCATTCCCGGCTTCATCGCGCGGTACAGCTCGTCGTAAGCTGCATCGACCATCATCGCCGAGTGATTGAGCAAAGAGATCTCGTCCTGCGTTTTGATGACGCGGGCATCCGACATGAGCTGCTGACCGTCGACGACGGTGATTCCTTCTCTTTGCAAAGCAAAGAGGATCGGGGGCTCGACAACGTCGATCCCCAGGGGCTCTTTGTGCAGACCGCGTTTCTCGAGTTCAATTTTTATTTTTCGCGCGACATCTTCCGCGCGTCCCATCTCCGGCGACATGGCGCCGCGAAGAAGCGAAATTCCCGGGCGCGAGCGGTCGCCCAACCAGGGACAGTTGAGTTGATGATGCCGGGCGGCCGACCCGAAGTCCCACAAAATCGGCTCGTCATTCTGCGGCAGCAAAGTGAAGCGGCTGATCTTGTCCTGTGCCCACGCGCCGATGTGCGTCGATGTCAGGTAGCGCACATTGTTCATGTCAAAGCAGAGGAGGGCCCCCATTTCTGATTTGGCGAGTAGCTGTTTCGCTCGGGCAAGCCGTTCGCGGCGCAGCCGGTCAAAATCGATGCGCGCCTCCCAGTCAACCGCCATCGTTCCATGAGTCTTCAGTCCCATGACGCGCCTCCCGATAAGTAGCGCCGCTCTTTAGGGCGGCATTCCGGGCTTAAGCCCGGCGCTACAACTTCAACTCTTCCCGCAGAGCGCCCGCGCCGCCTCAAACACCGATTGCTCGGTGGGAACGGTCACATCCTCCAGCGGCGGCGAAAACGGAATCGGCACGTGCATCGCGCCCATGCGTTTCACCGGCGCTTCCAGGTTATAGAATGCGCCTTCCGCTATCACCGCAGCGATCTCCCCCGTCACGCCGTAACGCCCATAGCCTTCGTCGACGACAATCACGCGCGATGTTTTTTTGGCGGATTCTACGAGCGTCTTCTCATCGAGCGGCCACGTCGTCCGCGGATCGATCACTTCGGCGCTTATTCCGGCTTTTTCCAGCAGCTCGGCCGCTCCCAATGCGACCTGCACCATGCTGCTGGTCGCGACGATGGTGATGTCGCGCCCCACGCGCTTCACGTCCGCCACTCCGAACGGGATGGTGTAGTCTTCGGAAGGCACGGGGCCCTTCAACTTGTACATCATTTTGTCTTCGAAGAAGACAACCGGATTTTCGTCGCGGATCGCGGTCTTCAAAAGCCCCTTTGCATCGTAGGGCGTGGATGGCATGGCCACTTTCAGTCCGGGAACATGGCTCAACCACGCATGAAGTGACTGCGAATGTTGTGCGCCTGAGCGGCGCGTTGCGCCGAGCGTCGTGCGCAAAACCATGGGAACTTTCCACGTTCCGCCCGACATGTAATGCACCTTGGCCGCCTGGTTCACCATCTGATCCATCGTCAGCGTGAGGAAGTCGCCGAACATAATGTCGACGACGGGCCGCAATCCCGTCATCGCCGCGCCAACACCCACGCCGGTGAAGCCCGCTTCGGAAATTGGTGTATCGATCACGCGCGAGGGCCCGAACTCCTCGACCAGCCCGGACAAAACTTTGAACGGTGTCCCCGCTTCGGCCACATCTTCGCCGAAAATGCACACGCGCGAATCCCGCCGCATCTCTTCCGCCAGCGCCTCGCGGACCGCCTGCGCGAAGGTCAGCTCACGTTGGACAACTTCAGGCATACACGTCTTGCTCCGCTTCCTCGGGACCCGGGTATGGAGCCGCCAGGGCGAACTCAACGGCCGCTTTCATCTCGGATCTCACTTCCGCCTGAATGCGATCCAGCGCCTCCGAATCATTATGTTTCTGTTCGATCAACCAGTCCGCCAGGTTCTTGATTGGATCGCGCTCCGTCTTCCACTGCTGCTCTTCTTGCTTCGAGCGGTAATACTCGCGGTTGATGTCGCCCACATGGTGTCCGGTGTAGCGGTAGGTATTGCACACCAGGAATGCGGGCCCTTCACCCTTGCGTGCGCGGTCTGCCAGTCTTTTTGCGGTCGCGTACACCGCCCGAACATCCTGGCCATCGACGCTTTCCGCGGGCAGCCCGAATGCAGTCCCGCGGGCCAGAAGGTCGCCAGCCGTGGTCTCCGAATAGTGCGTGTATTCGTTGTAGAGATTGTTCTCGCACGCATAGATCACCGGCAACTTCCAAAGCGATGCGAGGTTCATCACCTCGTAGAGGACTCCCTGTCCCAGCGCCCCCTCCCCGAAAAAACAGACCGTCACCTGATTCGTGCCCAGGTGCTTCGAGGAAAAAGCGGCTCCCGTGGCAATGCCCGCGCTGCCGCCAACGATGGCGTTCGCTCCCAGGTTTCCGGTGGTCGGATCGGCGATGTGCATCGACCCGCCTTTACCGCGGCAATAACCCGCTTCCTTTCCGAGCAACTCCGCGAACATGCGGTCGGGTGAAGCGCCCTTCGCGAGGCAATGCCCGTGCCCGCGATGCGTACTCGTGATGTAATCGTCGGGCCGAAGCGCTTCGCAGATTCCGACCGCCACGGCTTCCTGGCCCACATAGAGGTGCGCAAGACCCGGCATCAAGGCGCGCGTGTAGAGTTCGTTCACCTGTTCTTCGAACAGCCGAATCATCACCATCCGCCGGTACATGCGGGTCCACTGTTCCACCCCCGCAGTGGCATTCGTTTTGGATTGGTCCGTGGCAATTGTCATTTCTTCACCCCCGACATCTGCGCCAGGGCACTGAACACGACAGCAAAATCTTTCTCCTTCATGCCCATTCCTCGGGCGGCCGTCAGAAATTCGTTGGTAACAGCGGTTGTCGGCAGCGGCACATCAAGCTGGCGGCCTAACTCCAACGCCAGCAGCATGTCCTTTTGCATCATGTTTACGCTGAACCAGACCTCGTCTGGCATCTTGAGAACGAACGGGCCGCGATACTGAAGCATAGGTGACGCGATCACGCTGTGTGTCAGTACATCCACCGCGGTTTCGCGGGCAATGCCGCTTTTTTCTGCAAGCAGAATGCCTTCGGAGAACGCCAGCATTTGGACGGCGAGACTCAGGTTCGTGGCGATCTTCATCACCAGCGCAAGACCATTATCGCCAACAAAGGTGACCTTTGGCCCGATATCGTAGAGCAGCGGCTTCACGCGCTCGAAAGTTTCCTTCCGGCCGCCAACCATCACGGACAACTTCCCTTCCTGCAGCGTGACCACGCTTCCGGAAACGGGAGCGTCAACCATGTCGGCTCCCTTTTCTCTGACTTTGGCGGCAATCTCGCGGCTAAAAGCAGGGCTTACGGTGCTTATGTCCACGAGAATCTTGCCCTTGGTCAGACCCGCTAAAAATCCATCCGGGCCGTTCGCGACCGCCCCCAGGGCGGCGGAATTGGTAACCATGGAGAAAGTAACATCAGCCGCGGCCACGACGGCCCGCGGCGACTCGGCCCACTTCATACCTTTCTTGACCAG
The DNA here is from genome assembly GCA_035544995.1 of Candidatus Acidiferrum sp. Lineage (GTDB taxonomy): Bacteria > Acidobacteriota > Terriglobia > Acidiferrales > UBA7541 > Acidiferrum. The sequence goes on along the minus strand of DASZZI010000083.1, from coordinate 172,745 downwards.
CCAATCTGCTTTCGAACGCGTGCGGTTGTATCCCGTAATGGAGTGGCCCTTGCCGAGCAGCCGGTTCACCATCTCGCTGCCCATCACCCCGAGTCCGATGAATCCAAGATTGGCCATTAAACCTCGTCTCTCGGTTAGGAAGCGTGTTTCGCAAGCGCAGACTCTTGCCCGCTGGCGGTATTTTTACAATCGTCTCGCACCTGGCGAAGATGCGACTTCATCGCGTCTCGGGCGGCGAGGGGATCGTGGCGCTCAATCGCCTCGAGGATTCTCTTGTGATGAAACTGTCCACGCTCCGGACCACCCTCGACCTGGAAGATTCGCAGCCGCTGTTCGCGGAGCAATCCCACAATGGAATCGATTAGGGACAGAATTATGGGGTTCGCCGCGGCTTCAGCCAGTGCAAGATGAAAATCCAGGTCCGCTTCGATAAACGCGTCGGAATCCCGCCGCGCGTTGTCCATTACGCCGACCGCCTCGCGCATGGACGCCAGATCTTCCTCATCAGCACGCGTCGCCGCTAGGGCCGCGATCTCCGGTTCGAGAATTTCGCGAACTTCAGCGAGGTAAGTGGAACCCTCTGGCTGCCCGATCTTGATCATCCGGTCCAGCGACTGCCGGATGGCATGCGAAGTGCCGTCTGTGATGAAGGTCCCGCGTCCAGGATAGGCTTCCACAAGCCCTTTTTCCCGAAGGGCCTTGACCGCTTCCCTGACTGCGGTGCGGCTGACGCCAAATTGTTGAGCTAGTTCACGTTCCGGGGGGAGCTGATCGCCTGGCTTCAGCGCACCTTTCCGAATGGATTCTTCGACCTGCTGAACGATTTGTTCGTAGAGGCGAGACGAGCGCACAATTTTATACATGGAATTCTCCTCAACCGAACGAGGTTATTCCCGACCGGGCCCGCCTAATTGCACAAGAAGATAGTCCCAAGCGCGCACCGTTGACGGGGGATTCGTCAAATTCTGGTCGAGTTGTCGGACCAACCTACCACACGCTCTTCTCTGTCGCAACTCTTTCAGTGCACTTCTTCGATCCACACGGTCTTGATATTGGTGAACTCCCGGATTCCATGCGCTCCAAGCTCCCGGCCATGACCGGACCACTTTACGCCCCCAAAAGGGATACGAGGATCGGAAGCTACCATCCGGTTGATGAAAACCATCCCCGATTCAAGATCGTTGATGAACCGCTCGCATTCGGTCTTGTCGTTGGTCCATGCGCTGGCGCCCAACCCAAATCGGCTATCGTTGGCGATCTGAATGGCGTGATCCAGGTTCTTTGCCCGGAACACGCTCGCTACCGGGCCGAATAACTCTTCACGGTGAGCAGGCGAATCCTTGGGAATGTTCGTCAAAACGGTCGGTGCGTAAAAATTCCCCGGGCGATCGAGTGGTTTTCCCCCCGTCAACACCCGCGCACCCGCTTTGACAGTCTTTTGGACGTCGCGGTCGAGATCGGCTACGCCGTCCGCCGTCGCAAGCGGCCCGAGCTCCGTCTGCTCATCGAATGGATCTCCCACCTTGAGCGCTTCCATCTTGCTCACAAACTTGCGTTCAAATTCGTCTGCGATGGGCTCCGCGACGATAAACCTCTTGGCCGCGATACAAGACTGTCCGTTGTTAAAAATCCGCGCCTTCACCGCCGTTGTGACCGCGGCCTCAAGATTCGCACTCGGCATGACAATAAACGGATCGCTGCCACCGAGCTCCAGCACGACCTTCTTGATTCTTTTTGCTGCCGCCATCCCCACCTGGACTCCCGCTCCTTCGCTCCCTGTCAGCGTCGCAGCCGCAACTCGCGGATCAGCCAGAATTTTCTCCACTTTTTGCGAGCCAATTAGAAGCGTCTGGAACGCTCCCTCGGGAAACCCCGCTTTGCGGAAGAGATCCTCGATCGCCAATGCGGATTGCGGCACAATCGACGCGTGTTTGAGTAGCCCGACGTTACCCGCCATCAACGCTGGCGCAGCAAAACGCAGCACCTGCCAAAAAGGGAAATTCCAGGGCATCACTGCCAAAACCGCACCGAGCGGCTGGTAACGGATGTAACTGCGGCTTGCGGTTGTTTCGACCACTTCATCGGCCAGAAAGCGCTCCGCGTTCTCGGCATAGTACCGGCATACCCACGCGCATTTGACAGCTTCATCAACCGCGGACCGGAACGTCTTGCCCATTTCTGTCGTCATGATTCGCGCGTAGGTTTCTTTTTCACTCTCCAAGATGGCTGCAGCCTTCATCATCATTCGCGCGCGATCGGCGAAAGGCGCTTTTCGATATTTCGCAAATGTGTCGGCCGCCCTTTGCAATTTTTCTTCAATCTGCGAATCAGTCAGAGGCTCAAATGTCTTGACCAACTGCCCGGTGGCGGGATTGATTGTCGCAATAGCCATTTAATTTGTGCCTCCCGTTGCTGAAGCAGGACTGTCGAGAACAATGGAGAAGAGCAGCCCGTCGAGTCGGCTTCGCGGTCAGTTCAAGAAGCTCCGCTAGCCCCTGATAGCTGAAGACCAAATTGAAGCCTCGACTGCATCACGCCAGCTGTGGGTGTCAATCTACCACAGTTCCACGCATCGCAGACGTGCTTGACATGGATTCACTATACGGTGGTAGAGTTGTCGGACCAGACAGGAGTTTGTCCGCATTTCAGATACTGCCACCTGCCTGAGGACCATAAATGGAAACTGCGGCGTTCACAGCTGTCTACACTCCGCAAATCTAGCGGTAATTTGTTAAACAGCTTGGGAGCCGAATGTTTAAGAGGCAAGCAAATTTGAGCCTGTGTTGAAGCACGACTCAATCGATGATTCTGGGTCAGGAGAGCTGTAATGATAACTGCTCTTAATATAACGAGTCGTATATTAATTCTCGCTGTCTTTATACTAACAGTAATTGAATTTTCTCTGCCGTCCAGGGTTTCAGCCCAGGTGGTGGGAGCGACCGTGTCGGGCACGGTGGTGGACGCGTCCGGCGCCGTGGCCTCAGGTGTCGGCATTTCTATCAAAAACATGGCGACTGGGAATACCACGAAGGCCGCCACCAACGGGGTGGGCTTCTATATCGCGCCGAACCTGCCGGCCGGAGACTACGAGATTACGGTTTCGGCCACGGGGTTTGCGACCCAGGTGCGCAGCGGGATCACTTTGACAGTAGGCCAGCAGCTGTTGCTGAATCTGACCCTGAAGGTCGGCAGCGCCACAGATTCAGTGACCGTGACCAGTGAGGCTCCGACCGTGAACCTGGTCAACTCAACTCTGGGCGGAGTCACTGATTCCAAGACGATTGAGGAGATTCCTCTGATCGACCGGTCGTGGACCGCCCTGGCGGCTCTGGAGCCGGGCGTCCATTTCGTTCAGGACCAGCCGCCCATCAATGCTCCCGACAGGGTGAAGCGCGGTCTGGGCCTGCAATTAACCGTTGCGGGTGGCCGCCCCCAGCAGAACAATTATCTTCTCGACGGAGTCAATATCAATGACTACGCGAACGCGGGCCCGGGGAGCATCCTGGGAGGAAATTTAGGCACCGACGCGGTTGCGGAGTTTTCCGTCGTCACCAGCAACTATTCAACCGAATACGGGCGCACCTCAGGCGGTGTCATCAGCGCGATTACTAAATCGGGCACAAACCAGTTCCATGGAAATGCTTATGAGTTCGCGCGCAACAGCGCGTTCGATGCTCGGAACTTTTTTGACAAGGCGAATATTCCACCTTTCAGTCGCAACCAATACGGGGCATCCATCGGAGGCCCCATCCGAAGGGACAAGACTTTCATCTTTGGCGACTACGAGGGAGTCAAACAGACTTTGGGCCAGACTCTCACTGCTAACGTGCCTTCGCCGGGCGCGATAGCGGGTAACTTTTTGCCCGCCGGGACGCCGGACCCGGCGGCCGTTCGCTTCTTGAATGCATTTTTCCCTCCGGCCGATCCGGCCACCATCAGCGGCGATACGGGGCAATTTACCTTGACGAGCACTCAAAAGACGCTCGAGAATTTTTTCATCGTCCGAGCCGACCACATCTTCTCGGAAAAAAACCGCATCTTCGCCACCTTCATGTTCGACAAGGCGTCGCAGAGCATACCCGACGAATTCGGAAATAAGCTCTATCAAAACCCGACGCGGCGCGATGTCGTAGCCATCGAGGAGAATCACATTTTCACTCCCCAGTTGCTCAATTCCTTCCGCGTAGGTTTGAACGTTGACAATGTACAATCCCCTTCGGGCGCGACGGCCATCAACCCCAAAACCAAAGATACCTCCCTTGGTTTTATTCCAGGAGAAACGGCAGGCGCGGTCAGCATCGGGCCGCTTACGACCTTTTCGGGAGGCCTCATCACGGCGACTCCCTTCAAATTCGATTACAGATCGTGGCAGGCGTATGACAACTTGTTCTACAACAAGGGAATTCACTCGATGAAATTCGGCGCGAACATCGAGTGGATCCAAGCCAATTCGTTTGCCCCGGACTCCCCCGGCGGGGCCTTCACGTACAACTCGTTGTTGGATTTCCTGACCAACGCCGCCCCAGCTTTGTTTAAGGCCGACAGCCCGGGCTCGGTGACTCCGCGAGGGGTCCGTCAGTGGATCCTCGGCGCATACTTCCAAGACGACGTTCACCTCCGCCCAAACCTGACCTTTAACTGGGGCGTGCGTTACGAGATGGCCAGCATTATCACGGAGGTTGATGGCAAGCTTTCGAATCTTCGTGTGTTGAACAGTGCGCTCCCGAACCCAAAGCCTCAGCAGGGCCTGGGAAGCCCATTCATGCAAAATCCCACGAAGTTGAATTTTGAACCGCGGCTGGGATTTGCCTGGGACCCGTTCAAGGACGGTAAGACCTCCGTCCGAGGGGGTGTCGGAATCTACGACCTGCTGCCCCTGCGGGTTGAAATGGCCCCTGGGGTAGACGGCGTTTTCCCGTTTCAGCACACCCTCACCAACGTTGGCAACCTGCTTGCCAATGATTTCGTGCTTGGATCTTCTACTCCCGCGGGAGCTTTCGCTGATCCTGCTGTCGCAGGCTCTCAAATTTTCTACGTGCTCCAATTTAATCCTCACCGCAATTACGTCGCGCAGTGGAATTTCAACATCCAGCGCCAGATTGCTCCGAACACGACAGCAATGATTGGTTATGTGGGTTCGCGTGGCGTCCACATGTGGATCCAGTCGGACGGCGCTAATATGGTTCTCCCGACCCAAACTCCCCAGGGGCTCTTGTGGCCCTGTTCAACACCTCTCGTTCCGACCCCGAGTTTTCAGGGCGGTATCGTTAACAACTGCTTGACGCAGGGCGTGAACCCCAGTGCGGGAATAAACGTCATCAACCCGGCCATGGGCCGCACCCAGATGGCGACCTTTAATGGAGATTACTTCTACGATGGCCTCCTCACGCAAATCAAAAAGACGATGAGCCACGGCTTGCAGGTCGAAGCCTCCTATACCTGGGCCAAGAGTATTGACACCGGCTCTGGATCAGCCGCCTCCGATCAGTATCGGAATTCCATCTCCACCCTTCTCCCCTTTTGCAAGCCATGCAGGCGCGGCCTCTCTGACACCGATATTCGCCACACGCTTACGGCCAATTACGTTTGGAACATCCCCACACCAGCCTCCTTCGGGGCGCCTGCGAAGGCAATCCTCGGTAATTGGGAGGCCGGGGGCATTTTGACGATGGAAACCGGCACGCCATTTACCGTCACCATTCCTGGAGACCCGCTCGGGATGAGCAACGGAGACTCGTTTCAGTTCCCCGACCGGATTTTCGGTCCGGGCTGCTCTACGGGTGTAAATCCCGGCAATCCCAATCAATATGTCAAACTCCAGTGCTTCGCTCCCCCCATAATCAGCACTCTAAAGGGCAATGAAGGGCGTAACACGCTCACTGGCCCGGGACTTGTGGATTTGGACGTTTCTTTATCCAAGAGCATTCCCATCAAGAGGGTTTCAGAAACTTCCAGGGCGCAGTTCCGAGTGGACTTTTTCAATATTATCAATCGAGCGAACTTCACGTCGCCCAACGACAATCGGGGCATCATGGACCAACTTGGAAATCCAGTTTCCTTCGGGGGCGCGATTACCCTGACAAACACGCCTTCGCGCCAGCTTCAGTTTTCAGTGAAGTTCTCCTGGTAAGATTTCGCTTCCCCGGGTTCGGCCTGGGGAAGCTCACCTCAGACCACCGCCTGTAAGAGCGTGGCCGGAAATAGAGAACCCGCCAAAGATGGTTGAACGTCGCATCGGTCTCTTCCTGCTTGTGTTCGTCTTCAGCTTCGGGCTCGCGAACTCCACATTCGCGCAAGAGCAGCGCGAACGCACGCTCGATGAGATAAAAACCGAAGCCATCAAGCGCGCCGAAAATGGCATGTACCCGCTCATCGGGCTCGATCCCGCGGACGTCCGCGAGGCGTTTGCGGCAATCAAGACAATGGACAACGATGAATGGGCCACGGCTTTCAGCGCGGTGGCCGACCGTTACATGGCCCAGGCGAAAGCTCTTGAAGTCACCGATCCTGCGAAGGCGAGCGCCACGTACGTCAGAGCATGGCGCATCTATTCTTTCGGCCGCTGGCCCGTGCCCGCATCGCCGGGAAAACAGCGCGCGTATGCCAAAGCGCTCGAGGCGTTCCTCGCGCACGCGCGCTTGATGGACCCGCCTCTGGAGGTGGTGCGCATCCCATTCGAGGGATCGGAAATCGTCGGCTATTTGCGGCTGCCGAAAAACGCGAAGGGTCCTGTTCCGATTGTGCTGGCGATCAGCGGATTGGACAGTCGCAAGGAAGATTTGGGCGAAAATTTCGGCGCGATCCTTCCGTACGGCATCGGTTTTCTTGCGGTGGATTCTCCGGGCACGGGCCAGGCGCCGATTAAAGCCAGCGAAACCGCCGAGCGCATGTTCTCGCGCGCGATCGATTACCTTCAAACCAGGCCCGAAGTGGATAAGACGAGAATCGGCGTTGATGGTCAGAGCTTCGGCGGCTATTGGGCGACAAAGCTGGCCATCGTCGAGCACGCGCGCCTGAAAGCCGTGGTGGCGCAGTCGCCGCCGGCGCACGCTACGTTTCAGAAGGATTTCGTGCTGAACAAAACGCTGGGAAATCGCGAGTATCTGTTTGGTCTTGGCCCCGCCCTCATGTCGATCTATGGGGGAGCCAAGACGATCGATGACCTGGCGACGATCTTTCCCAAGATGTCGCTCGTTTCCCAAGGTCTCCTCGGCAAGCCGACCGCGCCCATGCTGATCATCTCCGGAGTCTTGGATACCCAGGTTCCGATTTCCGACACCTACCTGATCCTTAATAGCGGCGACGTTCCGAAAGAGGCGTGGATCAACCCGCAGGGCGGCCACCTGGGGCGGCAGATGAAAGTGTGGCCCGATCCCGTCATCTTCAGGCAAGTCATCATTCCCTGGCTGGTGCGAATGTTGGGAGCGGAGAAGGGAAATTGAAAGTTGAGGGAACGATCGTAACCGGCTAGTTCCAGAATGGGAAGAATACACCCCCCACCCCCTATGTTTTTCATAAGTGTTCATTCTAAATAGGTTTAAGTTCTTTAGAATGAACACTTCTATAAGTGCGGATTCTAAAGGGGTTACGGGCGCGATCTGTTGGCAAAAAAGTAACTGAGTCGGACCTGATGATTTTGAAGGAGTTAGAAGAACCGCGTGGCGGGCGCCCATTGTTCGCAGAGCACGGAGGAATCGTGCCGACGTAACAAAGCCATTATAGCAGATTGGTACCGTATGTCAATGATTACTTGTAAGTGGTTTGGATGCTGAGGGATAGCGAGGTGCCAGTTGGGGTGGAAACGGGAAAAAGCGAAGAACAGCCCACCCTGCACACCGCGCAAGGGTGGGGCACCCTCGTACTGTTACCTGGCAGTTGGTTATACGACCGACGTCATTTTATCGGCCCGTGTCCGATAGAGGGCGCCAAGGGAATCCAGTGCGCCACCGGGCCGGAATTCGCCTTCCGTTCGCTACATGGTAGAATATGTGAAACGCGGGTGATGAGCCCTAGAATCTCGCGCAGACTTATGGATCTGCAAGAAGCCATCAGCACGGCAAATCAAATTCTGGACGAGGAGCGCGTCCATCCTACGGTTGACTACGAATGCGCGCCACAGGCAGGCAATAATGTCTCGCAAGCTTTGGGCACTATAGCCGGAATTATAAATCTGCAAACAGCGCGAAACCAGCGCCCACGGCAAATCATCGAACATCCTGCATGGTATAGGTTCAAAAGCACCAATTACAACCTTCTATGCGCTCTTGTCTCGCGGCTCGGTGAGAACGAGAGGAGCCCATTCATTAGCTCGGTTGCACTCCGAATGGTCCTCGCTCCGGGATGTCGCGGCAAGGGTTACGCTACCACTCATCCCGGGTGGAACAATATCGTTTCGGAGTTGCCTCTGGTCGCGGAATTCCTGGTTCGCAACGGAGGAAAGGATCAATTCCTTCGGATAATGGGAGAAGCCGGACTTATCCCTGGACATGCTCTCTTGCTGCGACAACTGGAAGAAATGATTGCATTGAACTACACGATTTTCACCAATTCAGAGTACGAAACGGTTTCGCTTATCATGCGTGTTATTAGTTCACGCGAAGCGGCGAAGGCTGAGGATTATCGGAAAGGAAATGTTCACGACGGGAGATTGGCGGGCCTTGGCCTTGTGAGCGGGAGGGGACTCTGCGCGGAAGTCCAAGCATCCTCAAATGCGATTGCCGAGCAATGCCGCAAGGCCCGCTATCTGTACGTTCGAGGATCGCTCTTGGAAGGTTTCAACCTCGAAGTCAATCAAGACAAGACTGCGGTCGAAGAATACATACAGCGATATGGCTTTCCCCATACCCTGGTTGAGAGTCTGAATGAAGCCGAGCGGTTTTATTTGCACGGCACAACGGCCTTAGACCTCAAAAGTAGCATGGGGCATCTGCGAAGTTTTTTGGAGAATGTCCACAGCGAAGCTATGCCTGCTTTGCAGGCAAAATTTGGCGGCATACTTCCTGACAAGTGGGCAAGCGGACTGGCCTATCTCGTCGAGAATAATGTCCTTTCAAAGGCAGAGGAGAAATTGATCTCCGGTCTGTACGGCATAATAAGTAATGAGGGCGTCCACCCACTAGTTGCAGAAAGAGACTATGTGCGACTGGCTCGCAACTTTGTGATTGAATACGCGCTTCTGCTTTTCCGAAAAGTGGACAAACTCGGAACGAAGAACGTCCTGAGTGCGCATCCCTAACGCCTAAGTTCTTGGCTGGCTGGGGTGCTCCTCGATAAGAGCGTAGGCCACGCAAATTAGTCTTGGCGCGTTAAGGCTGCGCCACCCGCCACGTTCAGTCTAACATTCTGTCTGCGGCCAAACAGCGGCGCTAAAGTTTGAGGGTGGCCCCACCCCGCCAGGCCGGGCGGATTCCGAGTCGCCCGCCTTGCATTCACGGCAACTCATGGTTTTATCTTTGCCTCGATGTATCCCAGGACAGCTCGCGAAAGATTGATATAAAGCATGGCCTCAGGTGCATCCAGAAGCATTTCGTTTGGATGCGCGAGCGTGCCGCGATTGCGAATGGTATTGAGACTGTCGAGAGCCGAAGCTACTGAACCAAAGATCCTCTTGGCTTCAGCATCGTGAGGGATGCTCGCTGAGAATTCGGGGAATTGTTCCCGAATGACCTTGAAGACGGTTGTCAGCGATGGGTCGGTTGGCAGTACGGCCCCCCGATCCGAGCAAAGCTTCTTCAGGTAACCATGAAGGGCGGTGTGAACGCGGTCCACCGCGCTCTTCGGGCCCCTTGTTTTCAGGAGAACTTCTGCGTCTCTTAGGGCTTCGAGCACGATTTCACTCGTTGCTGCAATTTCCGGCGTTTCGACCTGGCCGTCGGGCTCCAATCGGGCCGCAACGTCAAGGAGCTCTCTGTGTAGGGCAAGCCTCTTTCGTGCAGCGTCGTCTGTCGCCTCCTTTGGAGGAGGAATCATTTCGAACACGCCACGAATAATCTTGGCCTGGTCTCTGGGTTTTGCTTCTTTTAGTATCTCGATAAACGCCCGGCGCGTTGTCAGCCCCTTTGCTCGATACGTCGCGACATTAATATCAAGACCGCAGTAAATTTGATAGAAGGCGTCGTGAGTGCTGTAGCTGAAGTCCTTGAGGTAACCGGCGTTGGTCCCGATGTAGCCTTCCACCAGGTTGTTTATCTCTCGCGCACTCATCATGTTCGTGCTGTCCCAATTCTTGTTCAGACCGGACCGCTTCTGCCGCCCTTGCTTCGCGAGGATTGGCGTACCCCTTGACTACTCCTTGCGCAGGTGCTCCAGAATCTGGAGAACGCGAAACGATGGGTTTTGGGTTTCATGCGCATGCTTTCGGGCGAGCGATCGCAAAGTATTGATGCATGCCGTGTATCGGCCGTTGATATAGAGCTCCAAGCCACCAATCTTGCTCAGATGGGTAGTGACATATCCAACAGGAACCACTGGAGACCAGAACATGAAACGAAGCGATTCGAAGTTGTTGAGAAAGCGCTTCGCGTAGGAACGTTGCCGCAGATGCTTTCGACGGATGCGAGCCACTGTTTCACGATTGTTCTTATAGAGAAGGCCTAGTATGTGCGTGGTCACCTCGCACAGGAACGCGGTCTTCAACTTGAAGTTCAAGCCGATAACGTCAAGCTCTCCGAGGCCCTCTAAGCCACCGCCTGGGGTGCGAACGTTATAGTCCACCACGTCGCAATTCTCGACGAGCTTTAAGTAGGCACCGACCAGGAATTCGCCAGGTTCCGTGCGCATGTCGTCTTTAGTCGCCTAACTCTTGTTTAGGCCGACCCGCCTCAATGCACCCTCCGGGACGTTGAAGCAGGTGTAAGCAATTCTAATCCGCTTGGGCGGGAGCAGCCTGGATCGTCGTCTGATAGCTGATGGACATCACCCATTTACCATCTCGCTTTATCCACACGCGGCTTACGTGAATCGGCTTGCCATGATAGGGCTGGTGCAGGCACGTCATCACCACGGTGTCTCCGAAATCAAACATGCGCGCGGATACCAACGGAGCTGGCGCGGAACCGACCGCGGCTTGTTTTTGCCTGTCGAGCACTGCCATCCGGCCCGCCTTATCGAGCGGATGATCATTGTTGGAACTCACCTGAATGAACTCGTCGGCGACGTGGGGGGACCAGCCTGCCGAATTATGCCCCGTAACTGCCGTCTCCAACTCCTGCCACGAAGTGATAATTCCCTGCTCGGCTTCATTTTTTGGTTTGTACGGCACCGTTTTACATGGATTCTCACAGTCCTTTACGCCGGGCCCAACAACGGGCGGCGCCGCAAGCTGGACAACTTCGTGATAAACAAGCGCGCGCCATCCCGCCGGACGCTTCACCCAGACGCGCAAGACGTATACTTTGGCGCTGTTCGCTTGAACGGCTGCAACCTCACCGTAGGTGCGCTCTTTCGCTTCAGCGTCGTAACCACTCGCGGGCGTAGGCAAGTTCTGCAGGACCTCCGCTTTCGTTTGGGTCTTTCCCTCGGAATTTGTCCACGTAAAATCCGCGTCGAGCAGTTTGCCCAGGGAAGCTTTGTCGGATTTGACGATGGCCTGGACGAAAGCGCGGTCGGCTTGAAGAACCACCACGTCATCGCCGGCAGCGGCAGCGTGTTTACATGTCAGCGCAGCCAAAATGCCGAACAAAATCCCAATGGCCAGCGCGCGTGTGACGAAGCGTCTCATCGTTTTCGTTTCCTTTCTCGAATTCGGGTGTGGGGCTATAGATGAAGGGGAGATCCCCCTGAACCAAGTATATTCGCTTTGGTTGGGGCCCAGGCGCTCTGTCTTAATTCTTTCAGTCCTGTACGGTATAGATTCTCACCTCTGCGCTCTGTCCACCACGAGCTGGAACAGCCAGGAAAAATCGGTTGATGCCCTTCCCCTGCCTTCCAAAATACCCAGCGGTGCGTCCGCCCAACGCACTGGGAACCTTGGTGAGGAGCCGGTAATGGTCAGGATCGTTCATTTGAAAGACGTAGATAAGACCCTCTCCTCCCGGCACGTAAACACGTTTGTGCTCGGCATCGTAGTACAGATCATCGGTGTCCTCAGCGCTGGGCAGCGCGGCGATCATGTGACCCGAAGTCGTATCAAACACGGCCAGACGCGCGGGTTCGCGTACGCCAACGAATAGCCGGTGATCGCCCTCGTCGAGCGCCATGGGAAAATTCAACGCCAGGCCAGTCAAAGGCCATCGCGTGATCGCTTTCGTGTTGCGATTGATCACCGCGATCTGTTTCAAGTCCGGGATGTTTACATAAATATTGGGTCCTGCCTTTTCCAGTTGGAAGGACTCCGGTTCGCCCCCAATCTTGTAATCCTCATCGAGACGCTGATTGGTCATGGCATCAACGGTGGCGATGGCCCCGGTCTTCTCGTCGTCGCCGCAGCCGACATAAACGCGCTTGCTCGCCGCGTCGTAGCGCAAGTTATCGGCGCCACCCTGAAAATCGATGGTCGTGATGAGATTAAACGAGTCTCCGTCATAGATGTAGAGCTTGCCCTTAGCGCTGGCCACAAAGAGCTTGTGGGCTTCAGGCGAGAAGGCCACGCCCTGGGGATTCGGCACCCCGGTGATGGTATGTTCAACAGTGCCCCCGAAGATGCTGATAACCTCGACCGTGTTATTGCCCAGTGCGGAAACAAATAACTGGCCCTGACCGGAAGCAAAATGATCGAAACGCCCCTTTACACCATCCATGGGAATGGAACCTGACAAGACGAGCGGTCTTCCGCGCTCCGTGGTGGCGCCCTTGGGAGCGGTCGAATTTTTTTGGGCGCCTGTCCGCGTTGCAAACGCGACGATCATCGTGAGTGCGAGACAAATGCCACGGACTTTTTTCATGCCGGCCTCCCTTGCCAGATTTTCAGAATTCCCCTCGGGAACCCTACTATCAGCTCGCCTGGTCCGGTCAATATACAGCAATCGACTTGACGCCTTCAAACGCCCGGTGGTAGAAGCACCATACGCTTGAACGGCCATCGATCACCAAGTGTTTTCGCTCGTTTTATATAGAGGAGGCCGCTGATGAAGCTCCGCACGGTAATCCTGCTGGCCAGCTTGCTCTGTCTTTTTGTCGCGTTGCTCCCGACGCCACCGGTGTCTCCGGTCGCGCGCGCGCAACTCAGCACCGGAAAAGCGCCCGCGGAATCGATTCCCACTCATGGCTACGTGCTCGCCAGCAAACCCATCACGGGTGCTTCTATCCCCGCGGATTACGCCTTCGTGCTGACGCGCGACGAAATCTATGTGCCGATCATCATCCGCAAACCAAAAGGCGACGGTCCCTTCCCGGTCATCACCATGGGTTCCGGCGAGGGCCGCGAGGGAATGAAGAAAGTCGAAAAGCTGGCGGAAAGCCTGTCGCACATGCAAGACCGCATGATCGCGCGCGGCTACGTCGTCGTCACCTTGAACTACCGCAACGAAATTCCGTACGCCTACGAGCAGTCCAAGCCGCCGCAAAATCTCCCCGACAGCATCAGTGGAGAGCGGCGCATGCTGAAGTCCGGCCCGACGCTCGATCACGAAGACTTAATCGCCATCATCCGCTATTTACAGACCTTGCCGTACGTGAACAAGAACGCCATCGGGGCTATGGGGGTGAGTCACAGCGGTGAAATGATCATGAAGGCATCGAGCGAGTACACGTTTGGTGCCGGAGTGTGCGTCGAGCCCGCGAATCACGAGTTCCTGACCGTGGACACGGGGCCGAACGCGCCGCGCGAAGGGACGGAAATTCAATATAACGACATCGAGGTGGCGCGCAAGAACGCGAATAAGAAGGAAGGGATGGAGCGCATTCAGCGCATCAGAACGCCGATCCTCATCTTTGGCCGCGAGACGGATCACCAGCAGGGCATTTTCAAGCTGACCTACGAATGGATGAAGGAAGCCGGCAAGGACGTGCAGTGGCAAAGCTTCGATCATCCTGTCCACGGCTACGTCTTCATCTATAACCAGCCAGATGGCTCCTACAAGCCCGACAAGATTCAGGCGAAGACGTTCGACATCTTCATGGATTACTTTGACAAGCACCTGAAACACGCGCACTAGACAACCCAGCGGGCATCCGGCGCAAAATGCTTTGTGTTCCTCGTGACCAAGGCGAGTCAGCGGGCCGCAGAGTTACTTTTTTACTTCGGCCGGCCAATTGACCACCAAGGTGATTGCTGCGGTGGGTTGCCCCGCTTCGTAGGCAATAACGAACCGCTGGCCATCCGCGGTAACGTCGTAACTCCCGTTAATGACTGTCCGGGAAGGTCGAGTCTCAAAAAGTGGCTGGACGGCGCCGACCTCAAAACTGGTTCCGCTCGCTTTCACTTCGGCGGCCATCACTTTGTTGTCGGAGGAGAGATAGAAAATCTCCTTGCCGTCACGCCGCCACCGCGGAGTGTACCCACCCCCCGGCGAGACCTGCCACTTCCCGCCGGGACCGGGGAAAGGCACGACATAGACCTTCAGCTCGCCCGATTCATTCGAGCAGTACGCCACCCATTTGCCGTCCGGCGAGAAAGCGGGCAAAATTTCAGTGAATTGGGAGGACAGGAAGGGGTAAGGTTTGCGCTCGCCGCTGAGTGGGAGCATCCATATGGACAAAATGCCCTGGCGAGCACCCTGGTAGGCGAGGAGCTTACCATCCGGGGACCAATCGCTGGGAAACCTGGACTGGTATATCCCTTCGAGAAGAACCTCTTCACTGCCAGAACCGTCCGAGGGCTTCTGATAAAGACCAAACTTCCCTCCGCGGATGGAGGTGTAAGCGATCCAGCGCCCGTCGGGAGACCACACCGCATTCTGATTCGCTTGCGCAGAAGCGGAGCCGAACGTCAGCCGGGTCTTCACGCCGCGCGCAAGATCGTAGCTCCAGACGTCAAATCCGGAGGACGGCAGCGTGAACGTGAGCCTTTTCCCATCCGGAGAGATTCTTGGGGCAAAGTAGGAGCCTGTCCCCGGCATCTCCCCAAGTTTCTTCCCGCTGCGGTCAACCCAGATCAGCTGCCGGTCCCCTCCACTCGTGCCTTCTAGGTAGGCGAGGAGACCGTCCTGGGAGGCGGAGAAGATGCTCCTGATAGTTGATTCGTCCTCTTGAACCGGGTCGGCGATTGGAAATGCGTCACCCGTCAACTCCAGGTGCCTGGGGTCGAAGGGTTGCGCCATCAAAGTGTTCTGCCTCAGGAAAAGGAGGTGTCCCGAGGCATAAATCGCATTGGAGTGGGTATAAAGAAGAAGCTTGCTCTCCTTGGAATCGAGCGACCCCACCAGGATGGCATTCGTGGGATTTTCCTTCGGTGCAAAAGGAGTTCCCGCCACATAGAGAAAGTGACGCCCGTCCGGCAGAAAGTAGGGCCACCTCTGTGTGGTCTCATTTTTCGACAGGTCTAGGGTGGTCACAGGAGTCGTCGCCCCGCCGGAGGCAGAGACCCGGTGAAGAGGCGTGTTAACGGTTGGCGCAAATAGAATTACTCCCTCCCGATTCCAGGTGCCGCCTCGTCCGAGAGGGGCATCGCAAAGCGTCAACGGAGGGCCGCCCGAGGCTTCGATTTTCTTGAGTTTGCCTCCCGCAAAGAATCCGATGAATCGGCTATCCGGCGACCAGAAGGGATAAGAGACGTCTTCGGTACCCGCCAGGGGCTGGGCCTGCAAGGAATCGATCGGGCGAATCCACAAAAGCGTTCTCCCGTCCGGAGCGGAGGCTACATATGCCAAACGTCGTCCATCCGGCGAGAGCGCGAATCCCGACGGTTGACCCGTGAAGAGGAAGCTCGAATTCGCCGCTGGTTTGATATAGGCGCGGATGGCGCGCGCCTCGGACGGAGCGCGCTGGAAATACAAAACTCCCAAAAGAACCGCCGCGACCATGGCAGCCAGCGCTACAACACCAAAAATCCGCTCGCGGTTTTTCCTTCGCGCCACCACCGAGGCGGGGACGCCTGCCAGCGAGCCGCCCTCTGCGATCCATTCCAGTTGCAGCTTCAGGTCATGGGCGGTCTGCCAGCGCTCGTCGGGATCTTTCGCGAGGCAGGTCTTCACTACGCGGGAGAGCGCCGGCGGGGCCATCGGTTGGAGTTTCGTGATCGGTGGGGGCTCTGCCGCTAAAATCGCGGCGATCAAGCTTGCCTGGCTCTTTCCTTCAAACGCCTTGCGGCCCGTGGCCATTTCATAAAGAACCGCACCGAAAGAGAAAATGTCGCTGCGCGCGTCGGCCTCTTTCCCCTCGAGCTGCTCCGGCGCCATGTACTGAAACGTGCCGACGATGGTGCCTTCCGCGGTCAATGGCTTGCTGGTTGTTGCCATGGTCGTCAGTTCGGCCGCGGGCGCGGCCACGGTGGGTTTCGCCAGACCAAAATCCAGGAGTTTGGCGCCCTCCTTGGTCAGCATGATGTTGCCCGGCTTCAAATCGCGGTGAACTAATCCCATGCGGTGTGCTTTCTCGAGCGCACCGGCAATTTCAATCGCCCATCGTAAGAGCTGCTCGGTGGGCAGCGTCCCCTTGCCTATCCGTTGCGCGAGCGTCTCCCCTTCCAGGTACTCCATCACGAGATAATGGATCCCGTCTTGATGGCCGATGTCGTAGAGCGCGCAAATGTGGGGATGGTTCAGACTGGAAACCGCGCGCGCTTCGCGTTCCAAACGCTGCTGCCGCTCGGGATTGCCGGCAAGGTGCGCGGGGAGAACTTTGATGGCCACGGTGCGGTCGAGGCGGGTGTCACGCGCGCGATATACTTCACCCATCCCACCCGCGCCAGCCGGAGCAAGGATTTCGAAAGGGCCCAATCGCGATCCAGCGGGAAGACCCATTTGGCTGCGGATTATAGTCTATGCAGGACGGCGTAGCCAGTTACCGGCCCGCCGGACGCCTCTCGCCGCTCTGAGCGAGGAGAAAGGCAATAAGAATGTCCGCCACGCATGAAACCGATGAAGCGCTTAAGTCGTTTTCGCGTTCGACTCCGAAGAGCTGGCCGAAACTTGCGGCCTTCGCCTGACTTGCGTTCCAGAACAATCGGCATTACGCGGGGGCGTACTGGAAGAGTTTCCTGAACGTTAATCAGATTGGGTTCCAAGAAAAATACCTAGCGGTGAACGACGACGGACGCTTCGGGTATGCCGGTTCTGAGCAACTTGGCGAACTGCTGGGCGCCTACCGGCGGGCTGAAATAGTACCCTTGCGCCTCGTCACATTGGTGAGCCTGAAGAAATGCCAGCTCTGCCTGCGTTTCCACGCCCTCGGCAACGACCCGCAGCTTCAGGCTTCGGCCCATGCTGATCACTGCGGTCACGATGGTCGTCTCGTCGGGAGCGGTGGTGATCTGGCGGACGAACGACTGGTCGATCTTGAGGGCATCGACCGGAAACTTTCTAAGATAGCTCAAGCTGGAGTAACCGGTGCCGAAGTCATCGACCGCCAGTTGCACCCCTCTCGCTCTCAGTGTCTTGAGGATGGATTCCGTGGACTCGGCACGCTTCATAAGAACACTTTCGGTCAGCTCCAGCTCAAGAGATCTCGGATCCAAGTCCGTATCCTTGAGGATTGCGAATACACCCTCAAGAAAGTTCTCGTCTCGGAACTCCATCGCGGAGATGTTCACCGCCATAGTACCCAGGGGCAGGTCAGCGTCCACCCAGGCCCGGGCCTGCTTGCACGCTTCACGAAGGACCCAGTTGCCGATCGGCAGAATCAGGCCGCAGTCTTCCGCAACGGGAATAAATTGTGCCGGAGAGACCGGCCCTCGAGTGGGATGCGTCCAACGTATCAATGCTTCCGCGCCGGTAATCTCTCCTGTCCTCAGATCGATCTTCGGCTGGTAGTGCAGCACGAATTCCTGCCGTTCCAGGGCGCGCCGCAGACTCTCCTCGATGGATTGCCGCTCCACGGCTCGGACGTTCATGGCCGGCTTGAAAAACTGATAGCTCTGACGCCCATTTTCCTTTGCCTGGTACATCGCGGTGTCCGCGTTCTTGATGAGCGTCTCCGCATTCAGGCCGTCGTCGGGATAGACGCTTAAGCCAATGCTCGTGGTAACGTGAAGATCGTGCTGGTCAATGGAATGAGCCTCCGCCACCGCTTGCAGCATTCTTCTCGCCGTAATGGCAGCAGCATCCGATTGTTCCACTTCTGAAAGCAGCACGACGAATTCATCGCCTCCCTGCCGGCTTACCGTGTCCGAGCCGCGTACGCAATCCACCAGGCGTTTGGCGATGGATTGAAGAAGTTTGTCGCCGATCGGATGTCCCAGGGAATCGTTGATGTGTTTGAAGCCATCCAAATCCAAAAACAGCACCGCGATTTTTTTCATGTGACGCGCTGCTAAGGCGATCGCCTGGCTAACCCGGTCGCTCAGGAGCATTCGATTGGGCAAACCGGTCAGAAAGTCGTGCTGGGCCGAATGGGTCATCTGCAGCGCCATCGCCTGGGCCGCGCTCACGTCGCGGAAAACGATTACCGCTCCGGTAGCCTGCCCTTCACGGTTGTGGATGGGGGAGACGCAGTCTTCGATCGGAATTTCAAATCCGTCACGCCGGATGAGGATACAGTTTGGCGGCAAGTGCACGATTCGGTCTTGCCCAACTGCCATCTCCATCGGATTCGGGGTGGTTTCGCGGCTCGTGGCGTCCAGGATTCGGAAAACTTCGGCCATGGGCCGGCCTGCCGCGTCTTGCCGCGACCAGCCCGTCATTTTTTCCGCGACGAGGTTGAGGAAGGTGATATTCCCCGAGAGGTCCGTGCAAACAACTGCGTCGCCGATGGAGTCGAGCGTGACTTGGGCGCGTTCCTTTTCCACGAACAACGCCTCTTCCATGATCTTGCGCTCGATGGCATAGCGCAGGGCTCGCAGAAGCCCGCGCGTCTCGATTTGTCCTTTGATGAGATAGTCTTGCGCGCCTTCTCGCAAGGCTTGCGTGGCCAGCGACTCGTCGTCCAAGCCTGTCAGCACCACCAAGGGGACGCGGGGCGCGGCTGAGTGGGCCCGCCGTACCGCTCCCAGTCCTCGTGCATCGGGCAACTCCAGGTCGAGCAAGATAATGTCAAACACTCGCTCCGCAAGATGCCTCTCGGCCTCACTCATGCACGCCACGTGCGTCAATTCGGTGTTGTGCGAGCCCTGTTCGCTGAGCATCTCGCGGAGCAAACGGGCGTCTCCAGGGTTATCTTCGACCAGGAGAAGTATTTTGATCGATTTCTTGCTCATTTGCTTTGCCTCCGCTGCGGCAACTTGACCCTTGTCAATCAGAAATCTGTCTTCGACCGAGAGAAATGGATGTTCATGGAAATCCTCAAGCGTCCCGGCCGGCCATCACACTCGTGGTTAGCTAGGCTGTTGCGTTGATCCATTGGGTTCTCCCAGGAGTTGCCGAATGACAGCCAAGAGTTCGTTGTTATCCACGGGCTTCTGCAGGAAAGCCTTCGCCCCGGCCTTCAGGGCCCGGTCTCCGTTTTCGCGGCGGTCACGGGCGGACACGACGATGATAGGAATCACGGCAAGGTGAGTGATTGCTTTTAGCCTCTCCATGACAACAAATCCGTCGCCGGCGGGCAGGCCCAGGTCGAGGATAATCAGGTCCGGTTGGTGCTTGCGTGCCTCCGACATGCTGGCAAACGCATCGGCCGCGAAGAAGGTATCGTAATTGTTTGCTTTGAGACGGATGTGGTACCCCAGCCGCACGTCGGGATCGTCTTCGATAATGAGAATTTTCTTATTCATGATGGATAGATCTCGTCTGGATTTCAGATTTGATCAGCGCTCCGATTCTTGCGGCCATCTTCCCGACGGTGTCCTCTAACGGCGCGGCTACGTCCGTGGGGGTCGGACTCAGAAATTTGTAAGAAACTGAAAAGGTCAGGCCTGCTTGTTTAAGTTGTTCAAGATGCCCGAATTGTTCTCGGATCCGTTTGGCAAGTACTGCTGCGCCTTTGTCATTGGCAAAGACCACGACAAAGAAGACTTCCCGGATTCCTCCGGAATCCATTTTCGGCAGGAGCATGTCCAAATCTGGAAGCAAACATTTTTGTATGAGGATGCGGCTCTCGCGAGACCATTCCTCGCGCTTCTCATTGGAAAGCCAGCCGGCCTGCGAGCCAATCTCCACGCTCATCAGGGCGACCGAATCTGCCGGCCAGGCCTCATTCCTGAGCAGCGGGGCGATCAGATTAGCTAGAGAAAAAACGGGCAATGTAACGGAAAAGACGGCGCCTTGTCCCGGTGCGCTCTTGGCCCAGATTTGCCCTCCCTGTCGCGTAACCAACTCTTTGCAGATGTACAACCCCAGGCCAAGGCCTTTACGACCTGCCAAAGCCGGATCTGACGCTTGGAAGAGGCGTTCAAAAATCCGCTCGGTCATGTCCGGACTGATCCCGCATCCCGAGTCTGAGACCTCCAGAACCAGGAGATTCGAATCTTCCTCGAGCACACGAGCTTGAACCTTCACCGCGCCATTTGCCGGGGTGAACTTGATGGCGTTATCGACTAGAATGATGAGGATTTGTCGAATGCGCGTTGGGTCAGCCAAGACCAATGGCAACCGGCACTCAATATCTGAAGAGAAAGTGATTCCTTTGGCTGTGGCGGCCCCCTCGAGTGTGTTGACGGTGTAGGTGATTGCATCGGAAACCGAAGTACATTGTAGCTCGATCACCAGTTTACCCGCCTGCACGCGAGTGACTTCGAGTAAGTCATTAATCATCGATTGAAGCTGCTTGACATTCCTCAGAACGATTTCCAGATACTGGTGCTATTCCAGATTCATTTCACCGGCCAACCTGTCCAGGAGAATGGTCACAAACTGATAGATCGCAGTCAGCGGTGAACGAAGCTCGTGCGACACGTGTGAGAGGAACTCATCCTTAAACTGCATCTGATGTGTCCGGATGAGGTCGGTTTCTGTTTGCATGCGGTGGCGCTCAATGGCGTGGCGAAGAGCCCGGGGAAGCGCACGATTTTCGATTTGGCCTTTGATCAGATAGTCTTGCGCGCCTTCCTTCATAGCTTCGGCGGCCAGTGTCTCGTCGTCCAAGCCCGTTAGCACGATCAGCGGGACGCCGGGGGCCGCCGCGTGCGCCCGCCGCACGGTATCGAGACCATGCCCATCCGGCAATCCCATGTCCAACAGGACGATGTCCACTCCACCTTTCGCAAGATGAATCAGGGCTTCATTCATGCGCAAGAGGTGCGTGAATTCGAAACTGTCCGGTCTCTCCTTACTGAACATCTCGCGGAGCAAACGGGCATCTCCCGCGTTATCCTCAACCACAAGAACTTGGAGTGCCTTTTCTTTCATGAGCGTGGTTCGCGCGGCAACTTGACCACGGACAGCCAGAAACTGTCGATGCTCTTCACGACTTTGAGGAAGCCATTGAGGTCCACAGGCTTGGTGATGTAACAGTTGGCATGGAGCCGATAACTCCGCAGGATATCCATCTCAGACGCAGAGGTAGTCAAGATAACGACAGGAATGCTCTTCAGTGTCGGACTCTCCTTGATCTCCTCCAGAACCTCCCTGCCGTCTTTCTTCGGCAGGTTCAGATCGAGCAAGATCAGATCCGGGCGAGGAACATTGGCATGTTTCCCCTCGCGCCCCAGAAAAGCCATTGCTTCTGTCCCATCCGACGCGACGTGCAAGTTGATATGCACCTTGGCGTCTTTAAACGCTTCCCGCGTGAGCCGGACATCGCCGGGACTATCTTCAACCAAAAGAACTTCGATAGGTACCGCGACCGATGCCATGGATTCCATCATTTCCCATCTCTTTCCGGCAGGACAAAGTAGAAGGTTGAGCCCTTTTCGGGTTGCGACTCGACCCAGATCCTCCCGCCAAGCCGCTCCAGCATCTTCTTGCAAATGGCCAATCCGATTCCGGTGCCCTTGAACTCTTTTGGCCCGTGCAATCGCTGGAAAAGGATGAAGATCCTTTCAAAGTACTGAGGGTCAATTCCCAGGCCATTGTCTCGCACAGAAAAGATCCATTCATTGCCACCGTTTTTCGTGGCAGAGACGTGTACGTGAGGGACTTCGGCACTGCGGTATTTGATTGCGTTCCCGACGAGGTTCTGAAATACCTGGGCCAATTGCGTATGGTCCGTCGTGATGGCTGGCAGCGAATCGTGAGTCACAACCGCACCGCTCTCCTCAATCGTTGCTCGTAAGTTTGTAAGCGCTTCTTTCAAAGCGTTTTCACTGGAAATCTCGCGGAGCACCTTTCCATTTATCCCGGCGCGCGAATAGGCCAGCAGATCCTGAATCAACCCCTGCATGCGGTTGGACCCATCTACTGCATAGGCGATGAACTCATCGGCATCGGAGTCCAGCCGCCCTTTGTAGCGCTGTGCCAGGAGCTGCGTATAACTGGCCACCATGCGCAACGGCTCCTGGAGATCGTGTGATGCGACATAGGCAAATTGCTGCAGTTCGTCATTGGAACGCTTCAGCTCCCCCACCGTCTTCATCAGGTGCTCCTCGGATTTCTTGCGTTCAGTGATGTCCCGGATCGCTGCCGTCACCAGGATTCCCTCGGCGCTTTCCCGCGGGCTCAACATGATCTCGATTGGAAAATCGCTTCCATTCTTCCGCCGTCCAGTGAGCTCAATCCCCGTACCGATCTGCTGCGCCAGCGCCTCAGCCGCGGTTCGGGTACCGTCAGCGATCAGCCGTTCCGCGAAGCCCTCCGGAATGATGTTCTTCACCTTCTGCCCTACGAGTTCATCGCGGCGGTATCCGAACTGTTTTTCCGCCTGAACATTTAGCAGGACGATCTTCCCGCCCTGGTTCACCACCACCATCGCATCCGGAGCCGCCTCCAGCAGCCCGCGGTACTTCGCCCCCGACTCCTCGCTCTCGCTGAGATCGCGGCTGATCTCAGAAAACCCCCGCAGACTTCCAGCCGGGTCGCGCAACGCTGTGAAGGTGACACTCGCCAGAAATCGTGAGCCGTCTTTCCGCACGCACATGTCTTGTTCTTCGTGCCGGCCGCTTGCGGCCGTCATCCGGAGTACCTTCTCCGGCTTGCCCCGCTTGATATCTTCCGGAGGAAAGAAACAGGAAAAGTTGTGACCTATAATCTCTTCGGCTTTGTATCCTTTGATTCGTTCGGCACCGGCGTTCCAACTGACAATCCGGCCCCGCGGGTCCAACATAAAGATCGCGTAGTCCTGGACTTCGTCAAGGAGCATCCGATATTTTTCTTCGCTGTCCCGGAGCGCCTCCTCCGCGAGCCCGCGTCCGGAGCTGTCCCGCTGGACGCCCCAACCTGCGCCAGCAGCGATCAACAAGCCCAGGACGGTTCCAAGGATCAGAACTGCTTTGGTCTGGCCTAAGTGCCGCTTCGCGTCCGCGTTGCGTAGCACCAGCAATCGCAGCTCTTCGTCCTGCATCTCGCGAACTACCCCTTGAAACTCATCTATGATCTGCTGGCCCGGTCCGCTTCGAATGGCATCCACTGCCGCTTCCAATCCCTTTGTCCGTCGCAGACTAATGACTGTTTCGGCGTATTGGATCTTCTGTACGGCCAGCCTTTCGAGGGCTGGAAGCTGGCGCTGCTGGATGGGGTTATCCACCGTCAAGTTGCGAACGGTTGCCTCGTCCTGCTCTGCGCTTAATATGCTGGCACGGTAGGACTCGAGATAGGATTCCTTGCCAGTTAATACAAATCCGCGATAGCTCGAATCAATACTCTGCATTGCGGAAAGCAGATCCAGAAGTTTTTCAAGAACCTCGTGGGTGTGCCGCACCCATCGGTCGCTTTCGCTGGACACGACCATGCCGCGATAGGAGACCGCACCCACGACGAGTAAGGTCAAAATGGCGGACCCGAACGCGAGTTGCACCTTGCGACTCAGCAGAGACTTCGGCTTCATCTCACACCAGGTTAGGAATGGAAGTTCTATTCCGGACGCGACCCCGAGGGCTGAAAGAGGGCAGCCTGTAGACGCACGCCGGTTTTTTGGAAGGGAATTTAATTCTATACCAGCCTTATGTAAGGTCAAGCTGGGTTTGCAGGCAGGTGTCGAATAGATCAAGAGCGGAGAACTTTTGCTTGTGAAGGCTTGGAGACCAAGCGAGCAATACAAATTTTACGCGAATGCGGTGCATGGCTCACGCTCGTCAGAGTCGCGATTGGCCCAGCGGGAACATTGGAGCTGGCTCGACTTGCAAGCTAATTCTTGACGAAGACTTTCCGCATGCGACGAAATCTGGATGCGATCGACTGACAATCGAGAACTTAGTTCTGGCACAGCGCGCAGCAATTTCAAGGTTCTGGCACAGTTGTGGCACGATCGAGATCAGTAGCGGTGGAAGCACGTTCGCAAAGTACGCTAGAATCAAAACTTAACAATGTCGGGGCGTAGCGCAGCCTGGTAGCGCGCCTGCCTTGGGCGCAGGAGGTCCGCGGTTCAAATCCGCGCGCCCCGACCATAACGTTGAACTAGTTTACCTAAAATTCGAGATGCAAGCGCAGTGTTGGCACCAGCACAGGTCCCCGGTTGCGGTTATAGCCGGGATTGTTGATGTGTTGGAGCCCAAAGGATGGATAAATCCCCCGCCAGACATGAAGCGTGTAATACGTCTCGATGATATTTTCGCGGCCGTAATTGAGCCGTCCGTCTCCTAACAAAAAGCCCGTCCCGCCCAAAGCGAGATACGCTTGGTGATCGCGTGAAATGCCGTTCGAGACGAATACTATCCCCGTTCGATCAAGCTTCCTATTCCAGGGCTTGCCGGTGCCGCCGGCTCCGAAGAGTACGGTGTGATCGACTTCCGTATAGGCATATGATTCGTGCCGGCCTTCATTCCATCCCCAGCGGCCGAAAACACCCATCCAGTCATTCAGCGGCTGTTCGAAATTTAAACCGAATCCATACTTAACCGTGGTCCGGAGCGGGTGGGCGGTAATCTCCGGTCGTGGTGTGGTTCCGGCAATGAAATTGTCCACCGCATCGCGATAGCTCCCCATGTTAGCGTGGTTTGCGAAAGTCAAAAGCCGGACGATTCCCTCCCTTTGCCGCAGGACAGTGCCGTGGAGTTCGAATTCGAAATTCTCCGCGTGAGCGCGGCTCATATCGGCATCGAGGTTGATGCCATTCGCCACCTTCGGCATCAACCCTTCCGCAAACCGAACGGCCCACCGGCGATCGTGGTACTCCAGCATCGCTGCGAACGTGAAACCCCGTGTGTCCGCCGCATAGTCGAACGTGCCGGCGTTGTCCACCGTCCAGTTCATAAACTGAAAATTGGTGTCGCTGCCGTAGGTATTGAGATCGAAGAAATCAACCAAGCTTAATTTCCCAAAGCGAATCTCCAGACGCCGCGCGGGAAGTTCACGAAACAGAGAAAACGGATTCCTTTCCGAAGGGATTTTCTCCTGGCCCAGCGGAATAATCTGATGCCACATCAGACGAGCCAGATAGGGCGCCTTGCTAAGCAAGGGATTGCGCACCACGTCCAGATTTGTAAAGCCCGCGAGGCCCAGCGCTTCGCCGAGTCCGTGTCCGCCGGTCTCCTGCACGTCACAAAGAAGTTCTGCCGTGCCGCTCAGCCGCAATCCCGCAAACAATGTCAGCACGCGGGAACTTGCGTCCTGCGCTTGCGGCGATAAACTGTTCGGCCCTACGAAAGGAGAGTGAAATGCCGGATGCCACTGAGAGATGAAGTTGGCCTGCCCGGAGATCCAGATGCGATCCGACTCGGGACGCGGAACCATCGTAGATAAGGGCTCAGGATCCGCCGGAGTGCCAGCTGTTTGCGTCTCGGTCTGGCTTGAAGCCCCAGACGGATCTTGCCCCCGGCTCGTGTGCGCGAACGCAAGCGCACAAAACAAAACGGCGATTCGCAGAGCGAATCCTGAAGAAAAGGAAGGCATCTGCTCGAGGAAACGTCCTCTCTGGAGAGTACGCTTCCAGATAAAAAGAATAAAACAGGCGAGGGGGTTGCGACAGGTTAAAAAATCGTGAAAAAGCGAGTCTTGGGGACGCCGGGCTTCGCGGAATGAGTTGAGTCGCGCCCCTTTTATCAACTCAGATTTGAAATTGAACATGCTCCCTCCCGCGTCGGGACACATCCGTGCGGATCGCCGCATCGGCGGTCTCGGGTACTAAATTGCTTTTTCAGGTGGGAATCTTTGCCGCTGCTATGGAGAATCCCACTCGCTCGGGTTTCTTTGTTTTTTCCGCGAGAACGAGTGGGACGAGGAGGAGCGCCTTGCCCTATACTCGCTTTCCGCGGAGCTCCGGTGAACTGCTTCTATCCGGAGGTTCTGGTTCTTGCGCGGAAACGTCCATTTGCTCTACTGTCCTCAAGAGCCGTTGCTTTTCGGCCGCTGCCTTTGATACCATACCCCCATAGGGTAGTCAAGGAAAATGTCGCATACCTCCCGAGAAAAGCTAGATCTCGTCAATCGCACCAAGAAGGTTGTGGGCCAGCTTGAAGCCGTGCAACGCGCCTTGGAAGAAGACGCGGCCTGCGCCGACGTCCTGCAGCGTCTCTCGGCCGCGCGCGGAGCGATCAACAGCCTGATGGGGGAGCTCATGGAGGATCACATCCGCAACCATATGCCGCGCAACTCCAAGTCCTCTGCAGAGGCTGCCGACGATGTGATTCAGATCGTACGGACCTACTTGAAATGAGCTGAATCAATCGCCCCACGTTCCTTCCCCTTCCCGCTATCTAATTCGCATTTGACGGTAACTTTGGGCTGCTTCCCTACATTCTCTGGTCGATTCGGCAGCCAGCCCCGCGAGGACTACTCGCTCGGCAACCCTCGACCTGTTAACGGTGTCCCTAGGGTCAGTGCCTCGTAATCCACAACCGTTCTGAATAGAACATTAATCTGCGCCGGAGTGGTGTACACTTTATTCTCTGCGGCCCTAAGCCGCACGAGAACAGTGCGGAGGCTGAGGTGATTGTGGGCAGTTGTTGAATCATGAAGATGGAAATGCGGAGCTAAGATGAATCAAAGCGCTATCGTAGTGTCCCGGCCGTGGGACCGGCCGTTCTGGAAACCGGTGCGAGGCAAGGAAGGCGTGTTTGCCTATCTCATTCTCATCCACGTTCTGGCGATAGTGGGCCTTATCTTGTTTCCCCTACCCGGCTGGAAAGTCTTTGGTATTGCGGTGCTATTTCTTGCATTCGGTGGCCTCGGCACCACGGTTTGTTATCACCGGTTGCTGGCGCACCGCACTCTCAAAGTAAACAAGTTCATTGAGCAGGCCCTGATTTTCTGGGCGGTCTTCAACGGTTCCGGACATCCCGCAAGCTGGGTCGCCTATCATCGCCTTCATCACTCGACCACCGACACACCTGACGACGTTTCCAGCCCGAAACAAGGCGGCTTCTGGTGGGCGCATTTGCGCTGGCTCTATCAAACCGCGCCGGCTGACCGCCAGCGGTGGTGTCCTGATCTGGATCGCGGCATCTACAAAATTTGGGGCTACTCCGAAACGCCGATCATTGTGCTATCCATCTTCTCTGGCCTGCTCCTCGGGCTCGGATGGCAGGGCTTCTTCTGGATTGGTGCGATTCGCCTGGTCTATTCGCTGCACATGCAGTGCCTGGTCAACAGTCTCACGCACCTCCACTACGCCGCGGAAGGCGACTCCAGCATGAACCTCTGGTGGCTGGGCCCATTCCAACTTACCGCCTGGGGAGAAAACTGGCACAGGAACCACCACTCGCACGCCGGTTCGGCGCGCCTCGGACTGCGCTGGTATGAGACCGACATCGGCTGGTACTTCATCTATGCGCTCGAGCTGCTCGGGCTGGCCCACGGTGTGAAGCGCCCGCGAGCATAACGACCTCGCGCGCTTGCGCGAGAATTCTTCAAGCCTCACGCTTTCTCTAATGAACTATTCACTGTCTATTCAGGTTGAAGACCGGCCTTTGCTGACATCTACTCTCTCACCGGACCATCGGCTTTCAGCCGCGCAAAGACTTACCGCTTGACATTGGCTAGCCAACGAAGTATCTCAACACCCGCAACGCGAGCTTGTTAGAAAATGGGCGGGCTATTCGAATGCTCGCTCTGCCCTCTTGGGGCGAGACCCAATCGTTACAAGTGCGGACGCTCTAACAATCTAACTTGCCGGAGAGCTGCCCATTACCTGGACCCAAGTTTACGATCCGCTCGGCCACTGGTGGCTTTCCACCCTGGTGGCGGCACTCCCGATCATTGTGTTGCTTGGCCTGCTGGCGGGATTCAAGGTGCGCGCGCACCTCTGCGCCATCGTTGGCGCAGCAACGGCGATACTCTGCGCGATTTTCGTCTTCGGCATGCCCGCGAAGCTCGCCGTCACCAGTTTCTTCTACGGCGCAGCATTCGGCCTTTTCAAGATCGTCTGGATCGTGATCGCCGCCGTTTTTCTCTACAACATTTCCGTGGAAACCGGTCAGTTCGAGATTATGAAGCACTCCGTCGCGGCCATTACGCCGGACCGGCGCTTACAGCTGCTTCTGGTGGCCTTTTGCTTCGGCGCATTCATCGAGGGCGCCGCGGGCTTCGGGTCACCCGTAGCTATCGCTGGTGCGTTCATGATCGGACTCGGATTTAAACCGTTCCACGCTGCCGTGCTGAACTTGATCGCCAATACCGCACCCGTAGCGTGGGGCTCTATCGGCATCCCGGTGCACACGCTCGCGGCGGTGACCGCGCTTCCAGAAAGCGATCTGAACGCCATGATTGGACGCATACTTCCCATCACGGCGATCATCGTGCCGTTTTGGCTGGTGCGCACGATGGTCAGTTGGGCGGAGACTCTCGAAGTCCTTCCCGCCATCCTCGTCGTGGGCATTTCCTTCGCGGGCACGCAATATTTCTGGTCCAACCACGTGGACAGCAATCTAGTGGACATCGCCGCCGCGGCTGTATCGATGGCCGCGACGCTGATTTTCCTTCGGGTGTGGCGGCCTAAGAAGATTTGGCGCTTCGACGAGGAGCGCGAAGAGGATGCCGCTAGACTGGCGAGGGGAGAAATTGCCAAGCAATATACGAAAGGGCAGGTGGCAAAAGCCTGGATGCCATTCGCGATTCTTTCTCTCTTCGTGCTGGTGTGGGGTCTGCCTTCGATCAAGACAGCGATGGGCAAGGCAACGACTCCCGCGTTCAATAATGGAGGATGGGAAGTCCCTTATCTGCACAAAGCCGTTTCTCGCGCGCAACCCGTCGTAGCCAAGCCGACACCCGAAAATGCCAAGTTCGATTTTAACTGGCTGACGGCGGTTGGGACTGGATGCTTCCTGGCGGCATTGCTCGCAGGCGCGATTCTGGGGCTGAGTCCCAAGCGAATCGCTCAGATTTTTGGGCATACACTTTTTCGCCTGCGCCATGCCATCGTGGCGATGTCCTGCATGCTCGGATTGGGTTACGTCACGAGATACTCGGGCATGGACGCCGTCTTAGGCCTTGCGCTTACGCGAACCGGCTGGCTCTTTCCCTTCTTCGGAACATACATCGGCTGGCTCGGCGTCGCGCTCACGGGCAGCGACACTTCTTCGAACGCCATCTTCGGCAGTTTGCAGCGCATCACCGCGGAGCAACTGCATCTCAGCCCTATTCTGATGTGCGCGACGAACAGTGCCGGCGGAGTCATGGGCAAAATGATCGATGCGCAATCCATCTGCATTGCAACAGCCGCGACCAACCAAGTCGGCAACGAAGGCGTGATCTTCCGCTTCGTCTTCTGGCACTCCGTTGCCCTGGCGGCCATCGTCGGCGTAATCGTGATGCTGTACGCGTACGTCTTTCCCCAATTCATTCCTCATGGTTTGACCTTCGCCCACTGATGGGGCAAGCTGCTCTCGTGGTTCTTGCTCGGGAGCAGCCGCCTCGCTCCCGGAAAGGCAGCCGTGGACGCCCGCATTTTTCGGGAGCTGCGCGCCATCGTCGGTGAGCGCGGCCTGATCACTTCGCCGGAAGAGCTCCGCACGTACGAGTGCGATGGTTTGACGAATTTCCGCGTCATGCCCCGCGCGGTGCTGCTGCCCGATTCCACTGGACAGGTGCAAGCGATTCTGCGCGTCTGCCACCGCGGAAAAATTCCCTTCGTTGCGCGCGGCTCGGGCACGGGTCTAAGCGGTGGGGCGCTGCCGGTCGAAAATGGAATCGTGATCGTATTGACGCGCATGAACCGAATCCTCGAAGTGGATTTGCCAAATGCACGCGTGGTCGCAGAGCCGGGCGTGCTCAACCTGGATGTGACCGGCCGCGTCCAGTCGCAGGAGTTTTTCTACGCGCCTGATCCCTCCTCGCAATCGGTGTGCAGTATCGGCGGAAATGTGGCCGAAAATGCCGGCGGGGCCCATTGTTTGAAGTACGGCTTCACAACAACACACGTACTTGGCCTCGAAGTAGCGCTTCCGGATGGCTCGCTCATCCATCTCGGCGGAAAAACTCTCGACGCCCCAGGGTACGACCTCGCCGGCGTTTTCGTTGGTTCCGAGGGTACACTGGGAATCGCCACGAAAATCATCCTGCGGGTCGTGAAGCGTCCGGAGTGCGTTCAGACGCTCCTTGCGGCGTTTCCCTCGACCAACGAAGCGGGCGCAGCCGTGAGTGGAATCATCGCGGCGCGGATATTGCCGGCAGCAATCGAAATGATGGACAACTTGGCGATTCAGGCTGCCGAAGCGGCCGTCCACGCGAATTATCCAAACTGCGGCGGACTCCTCCTCGTCGAGTTAGACGGCCCCACGGCGGAAGTCGAAGCACAGATGCGCCAGGTGATCGAGATTTGCCGCGCGAACGGCTCGTGGGAGACACACCTGGCGCAGTCGGAAGCCGAGCGCGCGCTTGTCTGGAAAGGCCGCAAGTCCGCATTCGCCGCCGTGGGACGCATCTCGCCCAACTACATCATTCAGGACGGCGTGATCCCGCGAACCGCGTTGCCGCGGGTCATGAGCGAAATCGAGCGCTTGAGCAAAGAAGTAGGTTTGCGCGTAGCGAATGTGTTTCATGCCGGAGATGGAAACCTCCATCCGCTCGTGCTCTACGACAAGCGAATCCCCGGGCAAGAACATGCGGCCGAAGCATTGTCGAATCGGATTATGGAACTCTGCATCGCCGCGGGCGGCTCAATCACCGGTGAACACGGCGTCGGTGAAGATAAAAAAATGATCATGTCGAAAATGTTCTCTGAACCGGACCTCGATACCATGCAGCGCGTGCGCTGCGCCTTTGATCCAATGCAACTTTCCAATCCAACAAAAATTTTCCCGCGCCCCCGGCTCTGCGGCGAGAAGCCTGGAGAGTATGTCGCGCATCCGTTGGAAACTGCGGGCACTGTGGAACGCTTTTGACCATGGACGCGAACACAACTTCAAAGACGATCACTGTTGCATCAGCTCTCGAGGAAAAGTTACGTGAGATCGTGGGAGCCGCAAACATGCGAGCGGCAAGCACGGCCGATGCAGTTCCAGGTCAGCAGCCGCGCATTGTCGTCGAGCCGGGGATCGAACAAGAACTCGCTGCTGTCTTGCGTCTCGCTAACGAAGCGAATCTGGCGGTCATTCCCCGCGGCGGCGGCACGAAGCTGAGCTGGGGAAATCCTCCAGCTCGTGCAGATCTGATCCTTTCGACAGTTCGATTGGACAAAATCATCGAACACGTCTGGGCGGACCTCACCGTAACCGTCGAAGCCGGCTGCACCATACAAAAATTGCAGGACACGCTTTCGCGGCACGGCGAGCGTCTGGCGCTCGACTCATTGTGGCCGGAGCGCGCCACCATTGGTGGAGTTCTCTCGACAAACGACAGCGGTGCACTGCGGCTTCGCTTTGGTTCGCTGCGTGACTTGGTCATTGGCATGACCATTGCTTTGCCGGACGGCACTTTGGCATCCAGCGGCGGAAAGGTAGTGAAAAACGTCGCAGGCTACGACTTGCCGAAATTAATGACTGGCGCGCTCGGAACCCTTGGCGTCATCACCCGCGCCATCTTCCGCCTCCACCCGCTTCCGAAAATGGCGCGAACAGTTTCTGCTTCGATGGGAAACCTCGAAGCGGCGCAACGAGCGCTTCACGCCGTGCAGAATTCCAAGCTCGCGCATACCGCAATGCAGGTGCGAGCCGCGGATGATGCGGCGCCAGAAACGGATGTTCTCTTCGAAGGCACCGACGCCGGCCTCACCGCGCAAGAAACTCATTTGAAGAAGTTGCTCGAGCCAGCCAGCGCCGCAGAAGCTCCGCCAGGCGTCTGGAATGCACGGCAGGGGCTTTGGGCCTCTTCAGACTTTGCCGGCATTGTGAAATTCACTGTTCTTCCCGCAGACATTGCGAATAAGGTCGAAATGGTTCGGCGCGTTGCGGGCCATCACCAAATCCGATGGAAGGCGGTCGCCGAAGCCACCGGAATCGGCTGGTTGCGGCTGGATGGTTCCCCGGATCATTTGCACTCGGCGATGCGAGAGCTACGCACAGAATTGGAACGCGGGGGCGGCTCGCTCATCGTTTTGCATCGCCCCGCAGGAATCGCGCCGCTCGACGCTTGGGGAAACGTCGGAGATGCGTTGCCGCTCATGCGCGCGGTAAAGCAACAATTCGATCCGAAGAGCACTCTGAATCCCGGACGTTTCGTGGGTGGAATCTGATGACGGATCCGACGACGACGTCAGCCCATCCGACCGCGTTCGACGCCCACCACCCTCCTTCCGACAAGATCATAGACACGTGCGTGCATTGCGGTTTTTGCCTCCCCGTTTGTCCCACCTATGTGCTCTGGGGCCAGGAAATGGATTCGCCGCGCGGCCGAATTTATTTGATGAAGTTGGCGAGCGAAGGCGCGGCAGCGATCAACCCGCAGTGGGTCAGCCACTTCGATTCGTGTCTCGGGTGCATGGCGTGCATGCCCGCGTGCCCCTCGGGAGTGGACTACGGCAAACTCATCGAGGCCACGCGGGCCCAGATCGAGCGCAAACACAAGCGCTCCATCCGCGAAAAGCTGCATCGACAATTTATTTTGTCCACATTCACTCGACCGGATCGCCTGCGCCTGATACGTTGGCCTCTCCTTGCATATCAAAAGTCGGGCTTGCAGACGCTGGTGCGAAGCGCCGGTCTATTGAAGCTCTTGCCGAAAGAGATGCAAGCCATGGAAGCTCTGCTCCCGAATTTGTCTGCGAGCGATCCTGTCGCCGAAATAACACCCGCCCAGGGTCAGAAGCGCCTGCGAGTCGGCTTGCTTTTGGGATGCGTGCAGCGCGAATTCTTTCCGCAGATCAATGCGGCCACGGCGCGCGTGCTCGCCGCGGAGGGTTGCGAGGTGGTCGCGCCGCAGGAGCAAGCTTGCTGCGGGGCCTTGCTGGTGCACGCAGGAGAAGAAGAAGCCGCCCTCGCGCTGGCGCGGCAGACCATTGACACGTTTGAGCGCGCCAATGTCGAAATCATCGTCACAAATGCCGCTGGCTGTGGTTCGAGCGTGAATCAGTACGGACACCTCCTCCGCGACGATCCGCAATATGCCGCGCGCGCCGTGAAGTTCGCAGCAAAGTGCAAGGATGTGAGCGAAATTCTCGCTGAGCTCGAGCCGCGCGCCGTGCGCCACGCTCTTCGCGTGCGCGTTGCTTTCCACGATTCGTGCCACCTGCTGCATGCTCAAGGCGTGCGTTCGCAACCCAGGTCGCTGTTGTCGAAAATTCCAGACCTGGATTTCGCGGAAATTCCTGAATCGGTCATCTGCTGCGGCTCGGCGGGGATTTACAACCTCGTTCAGTCTGATACGGCTAACGCGCTCGGGGATCGCAAGGCGCAGCTGATCGCCCCTCTGCTTGCCGACGTGGTTGCAACGGGAAATCCGGGCTGTCTAATGCAGCTGCAATCATCCCTGGCGCGAGGCGGTCACAAGACGCCGGTTCTGCACACCATCCAATTACTCGATGCTTCAATTCGTGGCAGAGGGCTTGATTTTCTGAAATAAGAAAGCCGGCGGGTCTACCCCGGATTTTTCGCCACGGTTGTAGCGCAGGGCGAGCGCGGTCGGCCCTGCGGCCTTTTCTTCTTTCCACTAAATACGGGATCTAAGCGGACTTCTTCTTCCAGGCGCCAAGAATTGCGCCCATCAAACACAGCCCCACGAGTGGATAGAATTCATTGATGGCAAAGAGTTCCTTCGGCCGCATCTCATACATATAGGTCGTGTACGTCACCGGCCCGAGAAAGCCGATCCACACCAGCACGCCAACCGCCGCGCCTCGTGCGGCGGTGCTGGCATTACGCCAAATGCAAAGCTGCGCGAGCACAAGAGCGATTAATAAATTCAGGACAAACGTGATGATGTAGGGCAGGACGGGATTCATACTGCGCGCCTGCTCCTTGGTGATATGTTCGAACGCCATCCACTGTTTGCTGAACAACACTCCGTACCACACTGCTCCGAGAATCCAGTATGCTAAAGCCGAGACAAACACTGCCGCATAATTTGTCTTCATCGTCTCTCCCTCTTTGATAAGACTGGCCACCGTAGCTGCCGACGGGTCCTGGAAATCTCTTCCAGCTGGCGATGCCGGAAAGTCTCCTTTTTGCACCGAGCGTTGTCAAGCGTCCGCGTCTCGAATCAGGTTTTCAGTACCGCCGCCAGCAGTTCCAACGGGTGTTGCACCGGGCGCTTAAGACCTGAGTGAAGTTGCTCCGTGCACGATGTCCCGCTGGCGATCAGCGCTCTTGGCCCGCCATCCTTTTCCGCAGCCACAACCTGTTGAATCAAGTCCGCCCCCACTGCCATGCTGAGATCGTAATAATCCTTCTTGTAACCAAAACTTCCCGCCATCCCACAGCATTCCACCGAAGAAGTCGCCACATCAAAACCAATCTCGCGCAACAGCGCTTCGGTGGGAGCGGCGCAGCCGATCGTCTTTTGCTGGCAGTGCGAATGGAAGAATATCCTCGACCCGACTGGAGACCGCCTAACATCGAATATTTCCATCGCTCTTCGGCCCGATTTTTCTAGCAGCCTCACGATGTATTCGACCGGCTCGAACGTCCTCATGCGGAGCCGTTCGAACTGATCCTTGTCATCGAGCAGGTGGCAATAATCGCGTCGGAACATCGCCAGCGCGCTCGGCTCAATGACGATAATATCGCGGCCTGCGGTGAGATACGGCTCAAGCGCGTTAGCGGCGCGCCCTGCCTGTTCTTTCGCCGTCGTGATCATGCCCTGCGAGAGTGCCGCCCGCCCTTCGGGAATGGATTCGCTCACGACAACGTCGACACCGAGCGCGCGAAGAGTGCGCAACGCCGCGAGGCCGCGCTCAGGCAGCCCATAATTCGTGTACACGTCGGCAAATAGCACCGCTTTCGTTTCCTGCCGCTTGCCTGCTCGAGACTCGAGCTCACGAGCGGCTTGGACGAGCGTCCGCCGCGAAAATGCCGGCAACGCCCGGCGGCGGTCGATACCGAGCGAGCGTTCCATTATAATGCGCGCGAATTTCTTCCCTGCCATCGCGTTCGAAAACGGCGCGAGCCGCACACCCCATTTCGCAAAGAAATGAAAGTTGCCGAAGAAAATCTTCGCTGACGGTATTTGCGTATCTTTCTCAGCCGCGGAACTGATCGCTCCCAGGAAACCGCTTATCGCTGACGACTCATCCGTATGATTTAACCGCTCGTGCAAATTTTCGTTCAGCCAGGGAATATCTATGCGTACGGGGCACGCAGTTACACAGCGCGAGCATCCGGTACATAGCTCGGAGAAGCGCGCGTTTTCGAGCTTAGCCGTCCCCGCCTCCCAAGCCCCGCCCATGCCGCCGGAGTAAGTTTCTCCGCCAAAGGCATGCCCGCCCACTGCTTGAAAATTTGCGCACGCGTTCAAGCATGCGCTGCACCGGATGCAATACAGCGCTTCGCGCAATACGGGATCTTCCCGCATCCGAAGCCGCCCATTATCGATGAGCACGAGATGAAACTCGCGCGTCTTTCGCGGCTTTCCGGGCATGGCGAATGGCGGGTCATCGAGCGGCGGATTCAGGAAACTCGTATAGGACGTGAGCTTCTGCCCCGTGCCGCTGGCCGCAAGGAGCTCGAGAAACGGCGCCATATCGCGGCGTGCCGCAATGATTTTCTCCACTCCGGCGATCGCGATGTGCACCGGCGGAAGAAAACTGCTCATGCGAATGTTGCCTTCGCTCTCGACTAACATCAGCGTGCCGCTGTCCGCCGCAATCAGATTCGCACCGGTAACGCCAATGTCGGCCCGCAAAAACTTCTCGCGTAGCCGCTGCCGCGCGAATTTCGTCAGCTCCTCCCCCGTATCGAGCGGCGAATCCGTCTGAAACTTGCGCTTGAAGAGCGCCGTGATCCGCTCCCGGCTGTAGTGAATCGCCGGCGCTACAATATGCGATGGCTGTTCGTCCGCAATCTGCAAAATGAATTCCGCAAGGTCGCTCTCGGCCACCTCGATCCCTGCCGCCTCAAGCGCACGATTCAACCGTATCTCTTCCGACGTGATGCTCTTCCCCTTCACCACAAGCTTTGCGGCGTGCTCTTCGCAAACACCGAGAATGTAACGGCACGCGTCTTCCGCGTTGGCAGCCACGAATACGTGGCCGCCCCGGCCGCGCACCACTGCTTCAAGTTCGCGCACAAGATCCGGCAAATGCGCGATCGCTTGCTCCTTAATTTTTCGCGCCCGGTCTTTCAGGGCGTCGTAGTCGGGCAGCGCCTCCGTGGCACTGTAACGCCCGCGGTTGTGATCCTGCGTATTGAAGCGGATCGTGGCGCTCTGAACCTCCAGCGCCATTCGAATCGCGCGAAGCAGATTCCCTTGATCGCTCTTATTCGCGATCTCGCGGGGCGAATCGACTTGGGCGCTTCTCGATTTTGAACTCGCCATCGCTCACTCCAGCAAAAGGATGTGCAAGCGGTGAGGGCCATGGACCCCGCGTACCAGCGGCCCCATATCCGCCGTAGCACTCGGACCGGTAATGAACACAAGATTGCGCTGAAGTCCCTCGCCGCCGAGGCACTCTCCATCGAAAAGGTCCCGCGGCCGCGCCACAATGCGCCTCGCGGCCAGCAAGACGATGTGCAGCGGCATGAGCAAACTCGCCGCGGCAGTAAGCGGTGTGCCTAATGCGACGCAAATGGACCCGCTGCTGGCAACTCCCGCAAACGCCTCGGTGATTCCGGCATCGGCGCGAGCGAGTTGTTCATCGGATGGGCTGGCAATTACGTTTGGCAAGTCGCGCGCAACGGAAAGAATTTCTGGCGGGAGCCACTCGCCTGTCGCGACCACGATGCTGCGCGCCCCTTTCGTCGTCATCTCGAGTGCCTTGAAGACCGCCGCGGGCGACGCGGCCACGCGCTCAACAGTAGCGGCCGCATCGCGGGCGTTCATTAGGAAAAGGTCAGCGAGTGGCAATGATTGATTCGCAGCCATAGAACCACGCGGATCGCTCAATCCGCTCGCACAAAGAAATAGATGGTCATGCTCAGCCCCACTAAGATCAGCAACAGCGCGCCAGCCCATAACGCGAATGTGTTTGTCGCGCTGGCGGGAATAGGCGGAACCCCCGTGAACAGTAGGGCAGGAAATGCAATGAAGCTTCCTCTACCGGCAACCGCGTTGAGGCCGCTGCCGGGCGCACTGGCGAGAAAAAGAAAGATGGCATGGTGAATGTTCAAGGCAATCTTGTACCACGTTTCCGGCGCTCGGCTCCACTTGCTGTGACTCTCCGCACCGCCTCAAGGAGCGGCCCAGTCTCACAGCACACGATTCTGCGCGTGCAGTTCCCCGCCCCGTCGTCATAGAATAGGCTGATTTTTCAAGGGGAGTTACCACCGTGCCTAAAGCTCGCGCCAAAAAAAGCGGCCCGAAGAGCGCAAAGAAGCGCCAAAGCAAGCGCCACAAGGGCGTGAGCGAAGCGCAAATCGCCGTCCACTGGAAAGAGGAAGACTACTTTTATCCTTCCGCCAAGTTCATTGCACAGGCCAACCTCTCCGATCCCGCCATGGTCGAAAAATTCAGCGAGGAGCATTTCCCCGAGTGCTTCCACGAATATGCGCAGCTTCTGGACTGGGACCACTATTGGCACACCACGCTCGATACCAGCCATCCCCCGTTCTGGAAGTGGTTTGTCGGAGGCAAGCTCAACGCCTGCTATAACTGCGTGGACCGCCACCTGGAAAAGCATAAGAACAAGGCGGCCCTCATCTTTGTGCCGGAACCGGAAGGCGAATCACCCGTCGTGCTCACTTACCGCGAGCTGTACTGCCGCGTGAATGAAGTCGCCGCGATGCTGCGCGATTTTTCCGGATTGAAAACCGGAGATCGCGTCACCATCCACATGCCGATGATCCCAGAGCTTCCGATTACTATGCTCGCTTGCGCGCGCCTCGGCGTCGTTCACTCCGTTGTGTTCGGCGGCTTCAGCGGAGAGGCCTGCGGCCTGCGCGCTGCCGATTCTGGCAGCCGCGTTTTGATTTATGCCGACGGCTATCATCGCAACGGCAAGTGGGTAGATCACAAGGCCAGCGCCGACATTGCCGTGGAAACCGCAAAAAAAGAAGGCCAGCCGGTCGACAAGGTGATGATCTGGAAACGCTACGCCCACAAGTGCAGTTCCGACGCTCCCATGATCGCGGGCCGCGACTTCTACATCGAAGATGTAATCAAGGACTACGCCGGCCGCATCGTCGAGCCCGTCTCCCAAGACGCAGAAGCCCCGCTCTTCCTCATGTACACCAGCGGCACAACCGGCAAGCCGAAAGGCTGCCAGCACCGCACCGGAGGCTATCTCGCCTACGTCGCGGGCACCTCAAAGCTCTATCAGGATATTCATCCTGAAGATGTCTACTGGTGCATGGCCGACATCGGATGGATCACCGGCCACTCCTACATCGTCTATGGCCCGTTGGCGCTCGGCGCGACCAGTGTGATCTATGAGGGCGTACCGCAGTTCCCCGACGCCGGCCGTCCGTGGCGCATCGCCGAGCGTCTCGACGTCAACATATTTCATACCTCACCGACGGCGATTCGCATGCTCCGCAAAGCGGGCGTGGACGAGCCGAAGAAGTACAACTACCACTTCAAGCACATGACCACCGTGGGTGAGCCTATCGAGCCGGAAGTCTGGCGCTGGTATCACGGCGTGGTGGGCAAAGGGGAAGCGGTCATCGTGGACACCTGGTGGCAAACGGAAACCGGCGGCTTCTTGTGCACCACAAAGCCTGCTCTGGATCCCATGAAGCCGGGAAGCACGGGCCCTGCGGCACTCGGAATTTATCCGGTGATCTGGGACGAGAATGGAAAAGAAGTTAAAGCCGGCTCCCACACAGCGGGGAATATTTGTATTCGAAATCCCTGGCCCGGCATCATGCAGACCATCTGGGGTGAACCGGAGCGCTTCGTCAATCAGTACTACAAGAAGTACTGCAAGAATCCGCAGAGCAAAGACTGGCGCGACTGGCCGTACTACGCCGCCGACGCCGCTGTCCTTCCAGCCGACGGTTACTATCGCATCCTCGGCCGCGTCGACGACGTCATCAACGTGGCCGGCCATCGACTCGGCGCCAAGGAGCTCGAATCCGCCTGCCTTACTATCGCGGAGATTGCCGAAGCCGCTGTCGTCCCTGTGGTTGACGAAGTGAAGGGGCGCGTGCCGGAAGTCTACATCTCGCTCAAGCCCGGCGTTCTTCCAAAGAAAGCCGTCCAGGACAAGGTTGCCTCCACGATCGAAACCATGATCGGCAAAATCGCCCGCCCCAAGCGGATCCACATCGTTCCGGACATGCCCAAGACGCGCTCGGGAAAAATCATGCGCCGAGTCCTGGCAGCAATTTCAAACCAGATGGACACCGGCGACATCACCACTCTCGCCAATCCCGATATCGTCGCGCAGATCCGCCAACTCGTGCAGGGCCGCGCCGTCAAACCCCTCAAGGAAGGCCCCGAAGACATCAAGCGCTTCGGAGAAAATGTGTAGCGGTTTTGTTATTGGAATTATTCATGGCCTCTCGCCGAAGCCATGAATTTTCAGGGCAATTATTCATACCGCAGCGCGACCATCGGATCCACTTGCGAAGCGCGTCGCGCGGGCAGGAATCCCGCGAGTGCAGCGACCACATCCAGCAAGATGGCGGTAATCACAATCGCTACCGCGTCCGCGCCACCCAGTCCAAATAACAGGAAATCTTCTTGCATGGCAGTTCCGCCTACTTGGGGACGTATCCGGCCGGCAATATCTTGTGGGGATCGACTCGCACGACCAGGTAGATGATCTGGTCTGAACTGATTTCGGTGAACCAATGCGGGGTGTTGGGCGGGATGATGACGACGTCGCCGGGCCCGATTTTGCGGCTCACGCCATTCTGGATCGGGCCGCCGCGCGTGCTGGGGCCATTGAGCACCGCAACGACGGGGCTATCGGGCGGGACTTCGGTTAGATTTTCCATCGTGCCTCCCGTCACCAGCGTCGCGTTCCCCTCGATGACATGATAGATCTCGGTGATCTGGCTGTGCTCAATGCCTCCGCCGGCATCCCGGCCGGCTGTTTTGGCGCAATGGACGACTCCGACACCGACATTGTATTCGCCGTTGATGCTCACCACGCGAAGCGCCTGATCGCTGACCGGCGCCGCGGCCGTTTTCTGCACCAGGGCTTGAATCTCGCCGCTGCTCGCGTCCGTGGCCCTCCCACGAGGCAAGTGCGGCGCCGGGCTCTGCGTTTGAGCCGGAAATCTGTTGGGCATCGACAGCGCGAACACGAAGGTGATAAGAGTGAGAATTATTTTCTGCATGGTCCCTCCCTTCGGGAATGCAATCAGCTTTCCGACTTATCCGGAATCCCCTTTTCGAGTTCGAAACTCGCGCCCATGGTACACCCATCTCTCCTGCTCGCGGCGTTGCGAAACGATTTTTTATCTGGAGCGCCCCCAACGGCCTGCGATCCGCACTACCCCTGCCGAAATTGCCCCGTTTTCTGGCCCATTTTTGCTGACACTGCTCACGTACGATTTCTTCGCTTGGAATCCACATAAACTCACACATTATCTATCCGTATTAAGTCGGTTTGACATAACTATACAAACCGTATTGAATTATCCACCTGCGCGTGTGGCGCTTTGCCCGGCAGATTTTCACTAGGCGGCCCACGGGCTTCTATTTTCTCTCGAGGGGATTTCTACATGCAGCGCAATGGGGCGTCGCTGGTTCGGACGAATTTTCCCGCAAGTCCACGGCTTCGCAGGGAGCGGTTGACCCGGTTGTTCTGCCCCTCTATTCTGCACGCATTATCCCTGACCCTGCTATGTCTTCTCCCGGCCCACGCTCAGGTGTCCGCAACTCTCTCGGGAATCGTGACGGATCCCTCCGGCGCGCCGGTTCCAGCGGCTGCGGTAACCGCCAAGAATCTGGAAACGGCAGCGGTGCGGAGCACGGTGACGGACGATGCCGGCCGCTATCAAGTCCTCTCGCTTGCTGTCGGAGAATACGAAGTGACCGTCACGAAATCAGGCTTCCAGGAAGAGATCCGCAGCGGCATCCATCTGGTTGTGGGTCAAGAAGCGAGCGTCGATTTCAGACTTCACGTGGGCGAGGTGCAACAGCGCGTCACCGTGACCGAAGAAGCTCCGATTGTGAGCACCACCACTCGCGACATCTCCGGACTTGTCGGTGAGCAGCAGGTCAAGCAGCTTCCTTTGAACGGCCGAAGCTTCGATTTACTGCTCACGCTTAACCCGGGGGTTGTAAATTTCACTTGGGAGAAAACTGGCGGAGTTGGAATTTCCAACTCAACAGTAGGCAACATGTTTTCGGTTTCCGGGAATCGCCCTCAGCAAAATCTTTTCTTGCTGAATGGCGTCGAATTCACGGGCGCCGCCGAAAATAACATGCAACCGGGCGGCACCAGCCAGCTGCTATTGGGAGTGGACGCCGTCCGCGAATTCAACGTGCTCCGCGACACGTACGGCGCCGAGTACGGCAAGCGGCCGGGCGCGCAAGTCACGATCGTGACGCAATCCGGCACAAACGATTTGCATGGCTCTGTATTTGAATTTCTGCGCAACAGCGCCTTCGACGCGCGCAATTTCTTCGATCGGGCTTCCATTCCCCATTTCGAGCGTAATCAATTTGGCGTCTCCTTGGGCGGGCCGATCCAGAAAGACAAGACCTTTCTCTTCGGCAACTACGAAGGCTTTCGTCAGCACCTGAATCTGACGGATGTCACTCTCGTTCCGGACACGAATGCGCGCAATGGATTCTTACCCTGCGCTCTCGTCAAGCCCGCCCCGAAACCCTGTCCGGCCTCGGGTCTTGCAAACGTCGGTCTCGCGCCCGGTGTCGCGGCGCTGTTTTCGTTGTGGCCCGTGCAGAGTCCCAACGCTCCAGACTTCGGCGGCATCGCGGAAGCTTTCAACACTCCATTGCAAACGATCCGGGAAGACTTTGGCACCGTGCGTCTCGATCGCATTTTCTCCTCGAAAGACTCGTTCGGAGCGGTATATACGGTCGACGACAGCAACGACCTGACGCCAACGAGCAATCCCTTCAGTAAGGACCTGGAAACTCTTCGCGAACAAGTTCTCAGCCTCGAGGAAACCCACGTTTTGTCACCGACCTTTCTCAATACCGCTCGAATCGGTTTCTCCCGCGCGAGCTATTTCTATACCGGAGAACCCACTCCGAATACGCTGGCGGCTAACGTTCCTAG
Organism: Candidatus Acidiferrum sp.; assembly: GCA_035544995.1. Taxonomy (GTDB): domain Bacteria; phylum Acidobacteriota; class Terriglobia; order Acidiferrales; family UBA7541; genus Acidiferrum. The sequence continues at coordinate 130,088 of DASZZI010000083.1, read as the reverse complement.
TTTTCTGGCCGGGCGTCGCGTGGGCGCTGTTGTGATTGGCGGAAGCGCCGCTTCCAATCCGGCGGCCCAGCTGAGCCTTGCCGGAAGCAATAACGGCAGCAACCTGACCATCACTCGGAACCTGTTCACGTACGAGGACAATATCTCAATCACCAGGGGACGCCATCAAGTCAGCATCGGTGCATGGTCGCAATGGATGCAGTCCAATTCTGGTTTGGCGCTCAGCCAGTTTGGTCAGGCCACCTTCACGGGACTACAGACGCTCTTGCAAGGCTCCATCGGAACTTTCCTGTTCGATCCGGCACCGACGCCCCTCGGTTGGCGTTCGTGGTTCGGCGCGCTGTACGCGGAAGATATCATTCGCTTGAGTCCGAAGCTGACGCTCTCTCTTGGTTTCCGCCACGAATCCTCTAACGGCTGGACTGAAGTGCATGAACGCGCTGCCACTTTCGTCTTTGTCAGCGGTGCTCTCGCGACCAACCCACACATTGGCAAGAATGTGTTCACGAATAACAATGCCAAGGTCCTTCCGCAACCCCGTATCGGCCTCGCGTGGAGTCCGTTCGGCAAGAGCAGGACCGTCGTTCGCGCGGGCTTCGGCATGTACAACGAACTTCAGGACGCGCTCGGCTACCGCCTCGATCAAAATGCGCCATTCAATCCAACGTTCAGTATCGCGAATCTCGCGGTGAACAAACTCCCGATCGTACCCGGTGCTCCGCTGCCGGGGAAAGCAAAGGTCGTGCCAGGCGGCGTTCAACCCGACTTGCGAACGCCAACGCTTATCTCCTATAGCCTCCGTGTGGAACAGGAATTGACTCCCAATCTGGCTCTCACGATTGGCTACGTGGGCTCTCACGGATACCACGAACTTGTGAGCATTGACGCCAACGAGCCTGTCCCGGTGTGCCCAGCGCCGCCGTGCACCGCTGCAACGGCCACGTATCCCCTCGGTCCCGGTGGTGCGAAACCCCCACTCGCCAATCCCGCTCTCGCAAACACTTTTAGCTGGTATTCGGAAGGAAATAGCTCCTATAACGCTCTGCTTCTGGACATGAATCGGCGGTTCAGTGGAGGCCTGTCGCTGCGTGGCGTTTACACTTTTTCAAGAACCCTCGATGACGGCGACTCCTTGAACGCCACGGCGGCTGCGAATTCTCCAGGTCTCGTCATGTTCCCCGGGAATATTCGCGCTGATTGGGGACTTGCCACCTACCATGTCAAAAACATCGGCGTTATGAACGGGGTTTATGAGTTGCCCTTCGGACACAGAAAGCGCTTCGCCAGTGACCTGAACGGAATCCGCAGTACGCTGGCGAGCGGCTGGACTCTCAATAGCATCTTGACCCTGCAATCGGGTTTCCCGTTCACGCCGCAACTCAGTTTTAATCCCTCCAATAACGGCGACACGAGAAATCCGGTGCGTCCCTCCATCAATCTCGCCTTCACCGGCCCGGTGATCCTTGGAAGCCCGAACGGGTACTTCAATCCCGATGCGTTCCTGACTCCCCCGGACGGTACCTACGGAAATCTTGGGAGAAACACTTTCATTGGCCCCGGGCTCGCCTCCTGGGATCTGTCCCTGCTGAAAGATACGCGCATTCGTGAGCGGCTCAGCCTGCAGTTCCGCGCGGAATTTTTTAATTTCCTGAACCACGCCAATTTCAATACGCCCAATCTGATCACCCTCACTCCGACGGGGATTTCTCCCACCGCCGGCGTCATTACGAGCACATCCACGGCTTCACGCCAAATCCAATTCGGCCTCAAGCTGTTGTGGTAGAGAATTGGGTTCATCGACAACCCGCGGCAAGCGAGAGGTGATGCTTACCGCGGCTGATATCTCTGACGGATGGGACGAGCAGAAGATACCGAGCCTTGCAGATCACGTACGAGCCTACTCGTACCGCAATGCGATGATTGGATCCACTTTGGTTGCGCGCCTCGCCGGAATGTAGCAAGCGAGAATTGCCGCACTCACCAAAACGAGCGAGACTCCTCCGAAGGTGATGGGATCATGGGCGCTGACTCCGAAGAGCAGGCTCGAAAGAACTCGCATCAGTCCCAATGCAGCCAGCAATCCCAGCACCAGTCCGGCGACCGCGAGCCTAATGCCTTGACCAATCACCAGCCACAACACTTGGCTCTGCTGCGCGCCGAGCGACATCCTTATTCCTATTTCACGCGTTTGCTGGCTCACCGAGTAAGAAAGTACGCCATACACGCCCACGGCTGCCAGGATCAGGGCGAGTCCCCCAAACACCGTCAACAGGCCCGCGCCCATGCGCGGCGCCCACAGTCCTTGGCTCATGATTTCTTGGATAGTCTGCACATTTGTGATCGCCATGTTCGTGTCGAGTGATTGGAGCTGGCGCCGCACAGTCCCAATTACACCTTCTGGTTTGCCGGTTGTGCGCACCTGGAGCGTGACCGCAGGAGAATAGTCCTGCGTAATCGGCAAATAGACGACGGGCTGTGGCTCCTCACCAATTTGATTCACAACTGTATTTCTGACCACTCCCACGACTTCGCGCAAAGCCGGCTCTCCGAAAAAATGGAACCTCTTGCCCAATGAATCCGCGTTCGGCCAGAACTGTTTGACCATCGCCTCATTAATGACCGCAACCTGCACCGTGTTTTGACGGTCGGAGTCATTGAACACGCGGCCCCGAAGCAGCGGGATGCGCAGCGTCTCAAAGAAACTCGGCGTGATGTCATCGAGCTGTGTCAGTGTCCCGCGATAACCCGAAGCTTCATCCTGGCCCTCGGGGAAAACGGTGCGCTCAAAACCTCCGCCGAGAGGAAAGTCGGAAGCAATGGTCGCTGTTTCCACGCCTGGGGACGCTTTCGCGCGTTCTACGGCGGCTCGGAAAAACTGCTGCGCGCGGCCTTCTTCATAATGCAAAGCCCCCAAATCAAATGCCATCATGAAGAGCTTTTCCGATTCGAACCCGGGATCGATTCGTTGCGCGTTTTGCATGCTGCGGATGAAGAGACCCGCTCCTATCAGGGCGACTAGCGCTAGCGCAATTTCGGACACCACGAGCATGCTGCGCAGCGGGTTCCGTCTCCAGCTGACGGTTCCTCCACGCCCGCCAACCTTCAGTACTTCGCTCAGGTTGGGTTTGGCTGCCTTGATCGCTGGCGCTATGCCGATGAGCAAGGCGGTAAGAAGTGCGATGCTCAGCGTAAATAACAGCACATGGGAATCGAGAGTGAGATCGATATCATTTTTCTCGATGAAAGGTGGCCGGAACGACCAGAGCGCAGTGCGGCCCCCATAAGCGATCGCCAGGCCGGCAATTCCGGCGAGCAGTGAAAGCACTAAACTTTCCGTGAGCATTTGACGCAGCAGGCGGCTCCGGCTGGCTCCCAGCGCCGCGCGCACACCGATTTCCTTTTCGCGGCGTGCAGCCTGGGCAAGCAGCAAATTAGCCAGGTTCACACAGGCGATCAAAAGCACCAGACCAACGATCCCCATCATCAGTCCACCAGCGAGATTGACTTGGGCAAAATTGTTGGCCCCCACCGCCGCATTTGCCAGCGGAGTCAAGGCCACGCTGCGGCCGCCATTATCCTTTGGATATTCGCTCTCCAGATGCAGCGCAATGGTCTTGAGCGATGCCTCAGCTTGACGCAAGCTCACTCCGGTTCTCAAGCGGCCGAAAATTGCGGTCCCCAGCAGGCGGCGATCGTTGAAATTGTCTCTGAAAAAACCAGCGAGTGCCTGCGTGTACATGCTGACGGGGATCCAAACCAGCTCCGCGCTGCCGAGCGTAAACGTGCCTTTGAAACCGCGCGGTGCGACACCGATCACCGTGTAGGGTGTAGCGTTCAGCGTTATCGTCTTGCCGATGAGGTTTGCATCGGAGCCGAATTTATTGCTCCACAGGCTGTAGCTCAGTACCGCGACGTTATTCCCGCCCGGCTTCTTGTCCTCATCGGGGAAGAAAAAACGGCCGACGGTCGGACGCACACCCAGAACGTCGAAATAATTCGCGCTCACGAGTAGTCCAATTATTTGCTTGGGTTCTGCTCCCCCGCTCCACGTGAGCGGGCCTCCGGAGATGCATGTCAGTCCCGTGAAGACCTGGTTCTGCCTCTCGTAATCCTGAAAATTCGGATAAGACATTCCCAGTTTCGTGGAGTTTGCCTGGGTCACCATCGTCTTCGTATCGATGGTGTCCATCTCCACGAGCCGCGAAATATCTTTCACGGGAAGCGGGTTCAGAAGAACGGCGTTCACGACCGTGAAGATGGTGGTGTTCGCGCCGATTCCCAGTGCGAGAGAAAGCACCGCAATCGCGCTGAACGCTGGGTTCTTCAGGATCATGCGGAGTGCGTAGCGAATGTCTTGCCACAGGGTTTCCATGTCCCTCACCCCCATAACCTTCCGGCCGGGAATCGCGCCCTCTTTACCGTATAGACGTACTACTTTCGGGTTAAGATATCAAAATAATTAGCGAGACGGATGATTCTTCTCGCCGAGCACCGCCCTCGGGTCTCGGCAGCCCGTTCACGCAAATTATTCAGCGTTTATCGACAGCGCAAGGAACTACTCATACCGTAGGGCGATCAGCGGATCGACGCGCATGGCGCGGCGCGCGGGCAGATAACAAGCAAGGAGCGCCACTCCGACGAGTAGCAACGACACCACTGTAAATGTGAGCGGGTCCGTCGCGCTGATGCTGAAAAGCAGAATTGCCATGAGCCGAGTGAAAATGAGCGCAGCGACAATCCCTATGCCGACGCCTAATAACGTGAACCGCGTTCCCTGCCCGAGCACGAGGCGCAGGATATCTTGTCTTTGCGCGCCAAGCGCGAGGCGGATGCCTATCTCCTGCGTGCGCTGCGTGACGCTGTAGGCAATTACCCCGTAAATGCCAACCGCTGCCAGCAGAAGAGCGATGGCAGCGAACACGCCGAGTACCAGCATCGTGAAACGCGAGCGGGAAAGAGAATCCGAGAGAAGCTGCTCCATTGTTGCGACGCTGGCCATCGGCTGCTCTGGGTCCATCTGGTGTAGCTCACTGCCGACGGCGGAGACCAGGCCCCGAGGATCATTCGACGTGCGCACCAGAATCGTCATTCCTGAATAGACGAGTTCGGGGTAAGGCCAATAGACCGTAGGTTCAGCAGCGGTGTCGAGCCCCATCTGGCGGACGTCGCCGACCACGCCGATGATTTTAGACGGCTGGTTCTCATTCTCCACAAGGCTCTTCATGTAGATGGCGGCTTTCTGGCCGATGGGATTCACGCCCGATAAATATTTGTCCGCGAACGCCTGGTTGATGATCGCCACGTGCTTCTCTTCCGCCATCTCCAGCTCGCTGAACCTGCGGCCCGCGCGCAGGGGAATGCTCATCGTGCCGAAATAGTTCGGCCCGACAACGCGGACTGCGGCCACGGGAAGATCCGAAAGCTGGCGTTCCGGCTGGCTAAGAAGATGAACGCCGGTCGCCGCACCCAGCCCGGAGAGCGGGGGAAAGCTGTTCATGCTGGCGGAACGAACGCCTGGAAGCCGTGAAATTCGCGCGAGAAGCTGCTGGAAGAAGGCCATGCACGCCTCATCCGTGCCGTATTTCGATTGAGGAAGCGTGACCTTAAAAGTCAGCAGATGGCCCGCGTCAAATCCGGGATCGACACCAATCAAGCGAATGAAGCTGCGAATCAACAAGCCGGAGCCCGCAAGCAAAACAAGCGCGAGGCCCATTTGCGCGACCACGAATGTGCTTCGCGCGATGCCGCTGTGTTTTCCGGCCGGGGAGCCGCGGCCTCCCTCCTTGAGTGTTTCCGAGATACTCGAATGCGCCGAGATGTAAGAAGGCAGGAAGCCGAAGAGCAAACCCGCCAGAAAGGTAGCGCCGGCGGCGAACGCCAGCACGCGCAGGTCAATTGAAATCGCACGCAAGTCGAGGAGATTTTCCGGACTTGCGGCGATCAGAGCGTTCGTACCAAAAACGGCGAGCGTCACGCCGATTCCGCCGCCAGTCACCGCGAGCAGTACGCTCTCTGTCAAGAGCTGCCGCGCAATTCGCCAGCGGCTCGCACCGATCGCGGTTCGGATGGCTATTTCCCTCTCGCGACTCGCCGCTCGTGCTAACAGCAGGCTTGAGACGTTGGCGCAGGCAATCAGCAATACAAAGGCGACCGCGCCAAGCAAGATTAACAACGCGGGACGCAGACCACCGGAGATCTGTTCGCGCAAAGGCACCACGTTGACGCCCCAATGTCCGTTGAAATCGGGATATTCCTGTTCAAGCCGGGCGGCGATCGTGTCCATCTGCGTTTGCGCTTGTGAATGGCTTACACCCGGCTTCAGGCGCGCCACCACCGTCATGAAGCGGCCGATCTCTTTGCGATCGCGGAATCTTTCTGGAAAGACGAACGGAGACCACATTTGAGGTTTCGCGCCAGTGAGTGAGCCATCTTTGATGAACCAATTGAAGCTCTGGGGCGCGACACCGACCACGGTTTGGCTGTGACCATTTAGCAAGAGTGTCTTGCCAATGAGTCCCGGATCGCCGCCGAAGCGTTCCTTCCAAAGTGTGTAACTCAGGACGACAACGTTACGCTTCCCAGGCTGGCCGTTTTCGGCGCTGAACCCGGGGCCGATCGCCGGATTCACTCCCAGTAAGGAGAAGAAATTCACGGAGACAAACTGGACAATCACTTGCTCTGGGTCGTCATTTCCCGTGAGATTGTCACGCTCGTCTATTATGGCGGTCATTCCAGCGAAAACATCGCATTGGCTCTGCCAGTCGAGGAAGTCCGGCGGAGCCACGGTGTTGTGCGAGCTAGATTCCCGCGTATTGCTTTCCCAGACGATCACCAGGCTGCTGGAATCCTTGTATGGCAGCGGGCGCAGGAGAACGGAATCGATGACTGAGAAAATTGCAGTATTCGCTCCAATGCCGAGGGCGAGGGTAAGAACAGCGACGAATGTAAATCCGGGATTCTTGCGCAGCATGCGCAGGCCGTAACGCAAATCCTGCATTAGCGTTTCGACAAGGCTCACGCCGCGGGCGTCGCGGCATTCCTCCTTGACTTGTTCGGTTCCGCCAAACGCCAGCCGTGCGCGCCGCACCGCTTCTTCGCGCTTGACGCCCGCACTGACGTACTTTTCGACCTGCTGTTCGAAATGGAAGCGCAGTTCGTCATCGAGTTCGGATTCGACTTCCTGCCGTCGAAAAAGGGCGCGAAGTCGAAAGAAGAGATCGGTAAACATTACGCCCCCCTACGCCGTCTTCAAAACCTGAGCGACCGCAGCCGTCAATTTTCCCCAGGCGCGCTTCTCCGCTCCGAGCTGTTTCCGCCCGCTGGAAGTAAGGTCATAGTATTTCGCGCGGCGGTTGTTCTCGGAGGTTCCCAACTGCGCCTTGATCCAGCCGCGGCGCTCCAGCCGGTGCAGCGCCGGGTACAACGAACCCTGCTGGACGCGGAGCACATCGCTGGAGATCTGCTGGATTCGTTCGGAAATGGCCCAGCCGTACTGGGGTCCAAGCGCGAGGGTTCTGAGAATAAGCAAGTCCAGGGTGCCTTGCGGAAGATCGATTCGTCGGCCGGCCACGCGTTCCCCTTATGCTTCTACAAGAGACACTATTGCTTCTCTTGTCGAAGTGCAAGGGAAAAACTCCCGCAAATGTTTGCGGTGGAGATTAACGGCTGAGACCGCAGCGGGTTTCGACTTCCTGGCGGAATTGGGGATCCATCAGTGCGCCGCGCCAGTTTGTCGCGGAACACACTTGCTCCGCTGTCAACCCCAGCGCCCCGCGCAGATCGGCGCCATCTACGTTTGCTTTATCGAGTTCCGCACCACGCAGAATTGCCCCCGCCAGGAACGCGCCGCGCAAATCTGCTTTCTTCAGATCGGCATCCAGCAGGATCGTGCCCTTGAGTTGCGCGCCGGTAAGATTGGCTTCCGTAAGTTTCGCAGACGACAAATCCGTCTGTTCCAATACCGCCCTCGTGAGCACGGCTCTTTCTAATTTTGTGTCGCGGAGATCCGCTCGCGAAAGATCTGTCCGCAGGAGATGCGTGTTCCGGAGATTTGCGGCATAAAGGGAAGCGCCACTGAGCTTGGCGTTCGAAAAAATAGCATTCTCAAAAATTCCGTAGGAAAGATCCGCGCCGCGCAGATCCGCCGCCGAGAAATTTGCGTCGCTGCCATTCGCGGAAACCATAACGGCGTGGCTTGCCTGCACCCGGTCCAGCGACGCGGAATGCAGCACGGCTTCGCGCAGGTTCGCTCCACGCAAATCCGCTTCGGAAAGATAAGCGCCCTCAAGGTCAGCCCGCCACAGCCGCGCATTCGCAAGAATCGCGCGGTACGCCCGCGCGTACCTCAGGTTCATTTGATTGAGCCGCGCTCCGGGCACTGCCGCCAGCGCTTCCTCGGACAAACTTCCGCGCGCAGGCAGCGGTGAAAGAGCGGCTTCCGCAAGTTCTGCATACGGACGGCATCCCGCTAGCTGCAGCGCTTGGGAAGCCCACCGGCGGATATCGGTGGCTGGGATTTCCGGAGCAATGCTTCTTTCGGAAGGAATCCCTCGAATCACGCCATAAGAGAGCAACGAAAGGACCAAACCTATGGCCAACGTGGAGCGCAGCGTCGAAGCCACAATTCGGAGTGTGCTCTTCGATCTCCCGCGATGCAAATCTCCCTGGCGCAGCACGCGCGAAACAATCGAGGGAAGACACGTGGCCGCCGCAATCGCGATCGTGACTAGCAGCACCTGTAGCATTGTCCCGCGAAGATCTTGCCGCACCAGATAGCGCGCCCAGAAAAAGATCAGCGTTGCCGGTACAACCCAGTAGGCCAGCAGCGCAGAAAGCGTAGTTTCCAGCAAAGAGAGCGGCGACCGGCTGTCCCGCGACCACCGATAATGACGGCGCACCAGCGCCATCAAAAACCACGCGCCATCTTTCTCCAGTGTCTGCCCATCGGGAAATACCGCCGGAAGTGCGGCCATGTTTCCCCACAATCGCAAAAGCAGAAAATGAAAACGTAGATAGAACAAAAGCAGAAGCAGCGGGCCGCCTAAATAAAAACCCGTCATCGGCAGCACATTGCCGATGCGCGGAAGTGGAATCGCGGAAGCGTTTAGCATGAGCCGAGGATCCGTGGTCATGGAAATGAGAATCCAGCACGCAACGCTGATCAGGAGCAGGGAAAAATAGAACCATCGCGCGATTTTCGTTGTTTGCGCGATCGCTGTGGAACTATCGAAGGTGGAGATGGATTCCGGCAGGATCGCATCAAACAAATTTGTTCCGCCGAGACGCCCGACCCACAAGCCCTCTGTACCATAAAGATTCGCGCCCATTAAATTCGCGCCGCGCAGTTCCGTTCCGAGAAGATTTGCGTCGCGCAGATCGGCTCGCACCAGACTCGCGCCGCGCAAATTCGCCAAAGATAGATCCGCACCGCGAAGATTCGCCTTGTGCAGATGCGCTCCCTGCAGATTCACGCCGGTGAGATCGGCATTCGCGAGATCGACGCCGCAGAAATCCGCTTTCGTTCCGGATTCCCCTCCGGACTCGACCCAGATCTTGTGCTGGTCCAGTATTTCCGCAAGCTCGAGAAGCGATTGAGCTCCCGAACTATTTTCCGCGTAGTTGTCTGCGTGAAGTTCTTGTTGAATTTCCGAAGCCATCCCCAAACTTTTCCCCCAAAAATCTCCCGCAAAAATTTGCGCTCGCCGCGGCGTCATTCCCCCGCGATCCGCAACAGGGCCAGCGGTTGCGGAAATTTCACCCCACCTGGCGCAGAGCGAACTCTCCCTGCGGCGTACCCTGGTCGATCGGCTGCTGGGCTGGGGCCATCATCCCGCAGGAGGGCCGTGGAAGTCGCCTGACCGGAAGTACAGGCGGCGCAGTGGTAACGTCGCCGCGCGCGCCGTTTATAAAAAGGGGCGAACTGCGGGATGGGGAGATTATCGTTCGGTAGAGTGAATTGCGGTATAGCAAAAATAGTCAGGAGAAAATAGTTCGGAAAAAAATAGCCGGGGGCTCCGCTGAGGGGCCGAGGCACCCCGGCTTATCCCGCCCGCCTCCGCAGTGAGCGAGCAAGGAACTTTTTAAAAAAATCTCGATGCACTTTGCGAAAGAGAGTGCACCTCAGAAAATGTGAAGTCACATTGCAAAAGAGCGTGCGTAACAAATCCGCAGACGGAGAAACTTTTCACAAAAGCATCGGAAATTTTCTAGAACAGCGCGCCGACTAAACCAGCGGGCCGGCGGGAACGGCCTGCTCAAAAATTCTGTTCGCAAAAAAGCTACTGCCTGATGTCCTCGTTGCCGCGGAGAAATTCGTAGCGCTCGATGGCGGCAACTACGCCGATGGAGCCCTCGTCGCGCGGCTCGGTCCGCTGAACGCGGCCGAGGCAACGGACGCGGACGGGACCTGCGAGGGTGATCTCGTTGGGCAGAGTCAAAAGGATTTCGACGGGAGAGCCTTCCCTGACGTCCTTGGAAAGGAAGAAGTACACACCACGGGAACTCACGTCGCGGGACTCGGTGGCAGTTTCGCCAACCGCCGCACCGGTGGTCCAGCGCACGGTGAGGGGCAGGCGCATTTGAAAGCGCTGGGTGGTACGGCGTTCGGAGCCGCTCAAAGGGAAACCTCCTGGCTGAAGGAAAGTGTAGCCGGGAGGGGGTGGGAGGACAATAGAACTTCGGGTACAAAAATGATTCGCGGCGGAAAAGTACGAATGTACTAGGACGAGGTAGCGGGCGACGGAGAAAGGAGGGTTTGGCAACGAGGCGCAGCAGCCCTGAAAAACGCGGATTTTCAGAATGGGACACGGCGGCGGGGGCGGCGAGAGATTGGTTTTGGGCCGGGCAGGGCGGCCGATACAGCTGAAATTCGGGGCTTTGTGATTCATGGTTGTTCCTTTTTGGGAAGAGTTGATACCCACCCCGGTTGTTTTCGTAAGAGTGGCAAATAAAGGGGTTACAGGATACGGAACTTGGAAGAGTGTGTAGTGAGTGGAAAACAAAAGGCTTGCAAATTCGTGTTTTGCGGGGAAGAGCAAAGTCTCTGACTGATTCCCTTGAAGCTCGGGCCAAACAGGGCAGGAGTGCGGATGAGAGGATGAAAATGGAGCGAGAGGGGGTACACCCCCGTTGCGATGGAAAGAGTGCGGAAGGGATTGAAAAGGAAAGGGTTGCGAGGGCGCCGTTAGAGAAAAGAGTGCGTAACGATCAGTAAAGAAAAGAGTTGCTGACGAAGAGAGAGAGAAAGGAAGAGCTGAAGGGGCAGCAAGGCGGGGCTGGTGAGTGGCAAACACGGGAAAGAATAGCAGAAAGTACCCTGCGTGTCAATTACTTTATTGGTACCGTTCGAATGAGATGTGGAAAAGTGTGGAACGGTATGAAAAGAAAGATGCTTGCCGCGAGCCTCCCACCTTTTGCAAGAGCCAAGACCGCAAAGGGGAGGCCACCCTCGTGGCATCGGCGTGCAATAAAACACCAGCGCGGCGCCGTCCGGTCGCACGTTGCCGTTAACAATAAAGAACACGACAGAGCATGGCCCACCCACCTTCCTCCAACTGTGAGCCTAAACCAAAGCAAAGCGTTGATTAAGCTATCCGCCCGACGGTGGCTCCGTTGATTGCAACGTACCGCGACGCAGGGCACGCTCCTTCATCAAGGCAAAAAACACCGGCACCAGAATCAAAACGTGAATCGTTGAGGTGATCATGCCGCCGACGATCGGTGCAGCGATTGGTTTCATCACATCCGAGCCGATGCCGGTCTCCCACATGATGGGGATCAGACTTGCCAAGACTACACTCACAGTCATGAGTTTCGGACGCAGGCGATGGACAGCTCCCTCGATCACCGCTGATTCAATGTCTTCATGCTTCAGAGGCACGCCGGTTGCCAAGCGATGATCCAGCGCCTCGTGTAGATAGATGACCATAACCACGCCCGTCTCGACCGCGATGCCAAACAAAGCGATGTATCCGACCCAGACCGCTACGCTGAAGTTGTATCCAAGCAGCTTCTGCAGAATGAGGCCGCCGGTCAGCGCGTAGATGGTGGGGAAAATGAGGACAGCGGCCTCAGTGACGGAGTGAAATATCATATACAGCAGCAAGAAAATGACGAAAAACACGACCGGCAGAACTAGTTGTAGGCGCTGCTTCGCCCGCAACTCAAACTCGTATTCGCCTGACCATTTGTAGGTAAAGCCAGCAGGGAGAGCTAGCTTTTGCTTGAGTAAATTGCTCGCTTTCGTTACGAAGCCGCCGTAGTCTTTCGTGTTCAGATCGATGTAAACGTACCCAGTCAGCGCGCCGTTTTCATCGCGAATCATCGATGGTCCCCGGGAAAACGAGATTGTGGCGACTTCTGAGATCGGAATCTGTGGGCCAGAGGGCGTACCGATGAGAACGCGTCGCAGTTCCTCAACGTTGTCCCTGAAGTCGCGGCTATACCGGACATTCACTGGATACCGCTCGCGGCCCTCGACGTTTTCGGCGACCATTGCGCCGCCGATTCCCGAAGTAACCGCCTGTTGCACATCGGCGATGGTCAGACCGTAACGCGCCGCCTGTGTCCGATTCACTTCCACGTTGAGATAAAAACCCTGCGAAACGCGTTCAGCAAAAATCGAGCGCATCTCCGGAACCGCAGAGAGGATTTGCTGTACCTGCTCGCCAACTTGCTGGATGCCCTCAAGATTCGGCCCCTGAATCTTCAAACCGACAGGCGTCTTTATGCCCGTCAATTCCATATCGAGGCGGTTTTCGACGGGCATGGTCCAGGTGTTGGACAGGCCAGGAAACTGAAGTTTCTCGTCCATTTCCTGAATGAGTTTTTCGTAGGTCATTCCCGGTCGCCACTGACTGCGCGGCTTGAGCATGATTGTCGTGTCGTACATATCGAGGGGAGCGTTATCTGTCGCGCTGTCAGATCGCCCGATGGAACCGAAGACAGTATCGACCTCGGGGAATGTGCGAATCATTCTGTCTTGTTCTTGTAACAATTGGGACGCCTGTCCGATGGAAATTCCGGGCAAGGCAGTCGGCATGTAGAGAGCCGAACCTTCAAAGAGGGGCGGCATAAATTGACTGCCGATGTGTAGTGCGAGCGGAAGCGTGACGATCAGAAAGAGCAGATTTAGCAGCAAGGTGGTTTTGCGAAAACGCAAGCACAGGCGCAAAACGGGCAAATAAAGAGCCTGGGTGATTCTTGAAATGGGATTCCGCGATTCAGGTGTCAATCGTCCACGGATGAATAGCACCATGAGCACGGGCACAAGCGTGATAGCCAGGACGGAGGAGAAGCCGACAGCGAGCGTTTTCGTCCACGCCAGGGGGCGAAACATGCGTCCTTCCTGTGCTTCCAGTAAGAAGACGGGCAGGAAGGAAACCACGATGATCACCAACGAGAAGAAAATAGCGGGACCGACTTGTTTAGCAGCATCCAGCAGGATTCTCCGTCTCTGTGCGTCGGGAAGAGAGTCGGATTCGGCAGATTGGCGCTCAGAAAGCTGCCGATACCCATTTTCGACCATGACGATAGCTGCGTCCACGAGGACGCCAATGGCTAGGGCCAAACCACTGAGCGACATGATGTTCGAGGTCACATGCAGGTAATACATCGGGATGAAGGATGCGACTACTGCGATAGGCAACGTCAGAATCGGAATCAACGCCGAACGGAAGTGGAACAAGAAGATGATAATCACGATGCTGACGATGATCGCTTCTTCGAGCAAGTCGCGTTGCAGCGTTTCGATGGCTGCGTGAATCAATCCAGAACGGTCGTATCCCGCGACCACTTCCACACCCGGTGGCAGCGAGGGTTTGATTTCCAAGAGTTTCTGCTTGATGCCATTGATAACATTGAGGGCATTCATCCCGTCGCGCATCACGACAATCCCGCCAACCGTTTCCCCTTCGCCTTGCCACTCAGCAACACCTTCGCGGATGTCCGGGCCAAAGGTAACTGTCCCTAAATCCTGGACGAGCACCGGCGTGCCGTTCTTGGTTGCAACAGGAACTGTTTCTAAATCGCTCAGCGAACGCAGATAGCCGAGGCCGCGAATCATGTATTCGGCCCCGCCCATTTCAAGTAGGCGTCCACCAACTTCGTTCGTGCTGGCGCGGACTTTTTCGATGACGGTAGAGAGAGGGATTCCGTAAGCGCGAAGTTTGTCGGGGTCGAGATTGACCTGGTACTGGCGCACGAATCCGCCAATGGTAGCTACCTCGGCCACTCCTGGAACAGTTTCGAGCTGGTAGCGCAGATACCAATCTTGAAGGCTGCGCAAGTCGGCCAAACTGCGTTGATGACTGTGATCCACAAGCGCGTATTCATAGACCCATCCTGCGCCAGTCGCGTCCGGCCCGATTGCAGGATGGACTCCTGCTGGCAAACGTCCCGTGATCTGTTGCATGTATTCCAAGACACGCGACCGCGCCCAGTACAAGTCTGTAGTGTCTTCAAACACGACAAAGACATAGGAGTCCCCAAACATGGTCTGTGCTCGCACGGCCTTTACATGCGGTGCTGCGAGAAGGGTCGTGACGATGGGGTAAGTGACCTGGTCTTCGATGATGCTAGGGGGCTGACCCGCCCAAGGGGTGTGGATAATCACTTCCACATCGGAAATGTCTGGCAACGCGTCGAGCGGAATGTGACGCAGGGCCCAAATTCCTGAGAGCACAAGTAGGATCGTTCCCATGAATACGAGGAAACGATTTCGCGCGCACCAATCAATCCATCGGAAGATCACGTCACATCCCTCCCGTGGCGTTCACGCTCAGTTGCTTGCTCGCGATGAGTTGCCCATTCTTTTTTGCGAGGATTGTGACTTGCCAGGTTCCGCCGCTCTCAAGCTGTCCAGAACCTTCATAGAGGCCGTTGCTCTTGTCGCTGAGAGTCACAGGTGTGCGCATTGCTGCCATGCCCATTGCAGGCATCGCCGGCATAAAAAACATCATGCTGACTTCCGCCCCAGGAATGGGCGCTCCATTTGCGTCTGTGAGTTTCACGCGGAATTCGTTGCTGCCCCTGTGAGGCGGGTTCGGATCTGAACTCAATTCGACATTTCCCTGCGGAGCGTTTATAGCAGACGCCGCACCCGCGCCGGGCGGAGGTGGAACGAACGAACCGAGCGCGGCCTGAAGCTGACTCTCGGAGTCGATCAGGAAGTTTGCGGAGGTGACAATTTGCTCGCCTGCTTTCAACCCCTTCAGCACGATAAAATCGTCACCCACGCGGGAGCCCAAGTGCACCTCGCGCGGCTCAATGTAACCGTCACTACGCTCCACAAAAGCAATCTCGCGAGTGCCGGACTGTAGGACGCCGGTTGCAGGGATAACAAGTTGGCGCCCCATCGGGACCTTCAGACTCACGTTGACGAACATGCCTGGTTTGAGTTGCAGTCCAGGGTTGGAAAAGACAACGCGCACTTTGGCCGTCCGCGTGTCCATATCCACCTGCGGGTAGATAAAGTCCACACGGCCAGTGAACGTCCGGCCCGGATAGGTATTCACGGTGAGCGTTGCAGGAGCGCCGACCTTTATACGTTCGAGATCGTTCTGGAAGACCTGGGCTTGAACCCAAACGGTCGAAAGATCGGCGATGGTGTAGAGGCGCATTTCCGGCTGAACGGCGACGCTGGGCAGAGCATTGCGTTCGGTGATGTAGCCGGAGGCCGGCGAATCGACTTCAAGCTCCTGCTGCACTTGGCCGGTGGATTCCAGCCTGGCGATTTCTTTTTGCGGAACGCCCCACTGCTTGAGACGTTCCGCAGCCGCGTCGAGCAGCGATGCTGCGCTCGCAGTGACACCCGGCACCGTGCTCTGCGCCACCTGTTGCTGATTCTGCTTGGCCACTAAATACTCGCGTTCGGTTGCCACTAGATCGGGGCTGTAAATTGTGAACAGCGGCTGTGCTTTGCGAACGTATTGATACGTGGCATCGGCAAAGACTTTCTGGATGTAGCCGGAGAAACGCACTTGGACGTAGGCCAGTCGCCTTTCGTCTACAGTGACATTGCCCGTAGTGCGAATTTCGTCTTCGACCGATTTTCTTTGGACCTCTGCGATCTTCACGCCGATGCTCTGCAATCGTTGCGGAGAGATCTGCACCGGAACCAAGGGGGCTTCTGTTGATGCAGGAGGTGTGGCCATCGAGGTGGCCATAGAATCCTGCGCGGAGGAATTCGCCTGTTTGGTTTCCGCATCCGCCATCGGCTTCGCAGCGCGATAGTGCAGCCAAAGTCCAACGAGGACGACGGCGAGCAAGATGTTTCCAATCAAAGCCAGCAAGAATCCTGTGCGATAGGTTTTCATCTCTTCGCCCCTTCAACGCGCAATGACAGTCCAGTGAGTTGTTCGAGCCGCGCCAATGCCATCTCGCGTTCAGCAATACTCTTCCAGTACTCCTCGTCAAGATGCAGGACATCGAGAAACGAAGCCAGCAGTGCCTGAAAGTCCTGACGATTGTTTTGGTAGGCTGCAATGCCCGCCTGGAATCCCGCACGTGCCTGCGGCAGAAGCCCTTCGCGATAGATTTTCAGCAACTCGGCGGTTTTCTGCTCGGTTTCGTATTCGCTTCGAAGTTCAAAGGCCACCTGTTGCGATTGAACTTCCGACTCGCTGCGGGAGCGGTTCAGCTCAGCTTCCGCCTGGGCCAGTTCGGGGCGCTGCTTGCGGGCTCTATAGATCGGAACGCGAACTCCCACGGTGAGCATGTAGTAGGCACGGAATTGAGTCGGGTCTGTGCGCTGCCACATGTATTGGACATTGAAGTCCGGGTAGAAATCCTTGCGTGCAAGGTCGACTTGCAGTTTCTGCTTCTCAACCATCTTCTCCGCGCCAGAAATCCCTGGGTTTTCGGCTTTCCCGGCGGACAGGAGTTCCTCGAAGGTCAAGGGAAGCGGTGTCTCGGGCAGTTCGGTTAGTTCTATGTCGGGCGAAGACTGCGGGCGGTTGAGGAACTGCTTGATCTGCGCCTGCAACTTAGCCACTTCAAGATGGTGCATGGTGATTTCGCGGAGCAGTTTGGTTTGTTCGAGTTGCGCCCGTAGCAGGTCCTGTTGATTCCCCATGCCAGAGCGGTAGCGTGCGTCCGCCGACTTCTCAACTTGCTGAAGCAGTTGTCCGTCGCTCTCAAGGATTCCCAGCGTTTTGGACAGATAGGCAAGCTGGAAGTAGACCGATTTGATTGCGGCGAGGACCGAGCGGCGCAACGACTCGAACTGCTGCTGCACAACGTCAGCACCTCGTTT
Organism: Candidatus Acidiferrum sp.; assembly: GCA_035544995.1. GTDB lineage: Bacteria > Acidobacteriota > Terriglobia > Acidiferrales > UBA7541 > Acidiferrum. The sequence continues at coordinate 112,837 of DASZZI010000083.1, read as the reverse complement.
TGCGATCTCCCCTTTTAGGCGCAGTTTTCCTGGGTAAGGAAAATCCTGTGAGATACCGAGACCGAAGTAGGCAAAGTCGCTGTTTGTGTACCCAGCGAAAGGTCTCAGGCTTCCAACGTTGACCTGTTGCAGGTTGAATTGCGGATCGGGAAGCGTTGAGACTTGTGAAGGAACCTGCTTCGCGGCCTGCCAGGTTTGGCGCGCGGCCTGAATCTGTGGATTGTTCTGCTCGGCCTCGGTCAACAAATCCTGTAGCGAAGTGACCGTTCCAGACTGCGCATGTTCTTGCAGCGGCGAGGCAACTTGAACCGACCCGCCGGTTTGCTCTTGGCCGAAGCCTCCCGGCGCTTGCGCGAAAAAACCGAGAAGTACGCTAAAGCAGAGAATGCGGACTACAAAGAATTCGTTTTGCGGTGTTTCGCCGCGTAATGCCGACATTTTATTTGCCTCCTGAAAAGGCGCGAGAGTTCCACCAAGCCTCAGTGGAAATGTGATTCACGGTCTGGCGGCTTAACTCAGCAGCGCAGAACCTAACTAGGGACACAAATAGGGACGTGGTGTGCTGGATGCACACAAATGGGTGGGTCTAAATCAGGAGGGAGGCGTGAAGCGTGTAGAGATCTGGAGGCGAATGTTGCTGAGCTTCAACCGTCACCGGAGGTACAGGAGATGACCGAGCAATTTCAAGCGTTGGGGTGTGCTCGATAGCTACAACCGCCTGTGCGTTCAGCGACACGCGAGCCGAGGGAAGCATGCTGGGCGCTGTCGCGGAAACCATCGTCTTGCAGCAATCGTGACTGCGATTCGCTGGCGTGCATGACATAGAGCCACAGCATTGCATGCTTTGCTGGTCAGGCGTCTTGGCAGACATGCAGTCTGCAAATTGCAGGAGCAACAAAGCACCTGCTGCCAGCACTAGGAATAGTCTCTTAACTGTCATCCTGTCTCGACTCTAGGGGTATTAGACGCGGGAGTCAAGGATTCGATGCCCTTTTGGCCCTCCCTGGTCACTAAATGCAGAGTGTCGTGTTCGAATATATCTTATTGTCTGGATGCTCATTACCGAGAAGATTGAGAGACGCGCGGTGAGGGGATGCCGTGCGCGACGCGATTGAGATTCAATCGGTAGTCTGGATTGGGGTTTCGCTAGGAGGCGACGCAAATTGCGGTTTGGGGCGGAAGTGGCGGAGGTCGCAGCGGCCGCAGCGGAACGGGAGTAGAAAAAAGAAAGAGGAAAGAAGATTGTCCAACAGGCCCCTCCTCCTTGACCTGTGGACCTCCTGGCTTCCGCACCTCGGGCAGAGGTTAGGTGTGTTCCTCGACAAAGCTAGCTTCCTATTCGTTGTCAATGCCCCTAAATTAATTTAAAGGAGAGAATACCGTGGAGCGCGGAAAGATTCTCTCGAAATTCGTGAAAGTCGTTCCGAAAAGTTCATAACTCGGCAGTAAGCTTAGATTGGGTTTAATGGTGTGACGGCGCTCGGCGCGTGGTGGTACGAAAAAAAGAAAAAATGTGTTGGCCACCCGCCTACTCATCGAGGGACCAGGTGCCGTTGGGAGAGAGGCGGATGACGGGAGGCCAGTCGGGGGCGGGGTAACCGTGGAGAGGGTTGGTGACGAAGCGCAACCAGAGGCGGCGGAGGAGGGGCGTGGCTTCGGCGAGGCGGGCGGTGGCGCGGAAAAGCTTGAGAACTGTGCCGTAGGGGATTTGGTTTAGTTCGGCCCGGATGAATTCGTCGTGGGCGCGGTGGCAGGCGTCCAGGTCCTGCAAGCCGAGGGAATCGCCGTGCATGCGGAAGCCACCGATGAGGGCGTCGGCGGGATAGAGGCGGGCACGGCGGAAGAAGCGGACCCAGAGTTCGAAGTCGGCGGCATTGCGGCGCTCGGAATCGACGCGAGCGCCAGCACGTTCCCAGAGGGAGCGGCGCCAGAAGGTGGATTCCTGCTGAATGTAGCGATTGGCGCCGGCGAGAAAGCGGAAGCGGGACCAGCGCGGGGGTGAATCCACGCCGCGAAGGGTCCCTTGTTCGTCGAACCAAGTGGGTTTGCCGGTGATCCATTCGACTTGGGGGAGGTCGCGGAAAATGGCGCCGACGGCAGCGAGGCCGCCAGGGTGGAGCTTATCGGTCGCGGAGATCCAGCCCATGATATCGCCGGAGGTGCGGGAGAAGCCTTTGTTGAGGGCGTCGTACATGCCGTTGTCGGGCTCGGAGAGCCAACCGAAGATTTGGGATTGGTATTTGCGGATGACGTCGAGGGTGCCGTCGGTCGAAGCGCCGTCGATGATGAAGTATTGGAGGTTGGGGTAGTCCTGGGCGAGGACGGATTGGATGGTTTGCTCGATGTACTTGGCGGAATTGCGAACGGGAGTGATGAGGGAGATGCGGGGCAACGGAGCGTCCGAATGTCCGAACGTCTGAACGTCTGAACGTTGAATAGACTTCATGGGCAGGGAGAAAGGAAGCTGCGTAAGGCAGCAGTGGATTCGCGCGGGCAGGCGACAAAATTGCCGTCAAACGAGCCCGGGCTTAGATCTAGCTCTTGCAATGAGCCACCGGGCAGCAAGCGAAACCAAACATAGCCTGCGTCGTTGAGGTGCTTCAGGATTTCTTTCGCGCGATAGCCCCACGGAGCCGTGCGCACATCCTGCACTTCGGCGAGGATAACGGGACGAGCGCTCTGGTCGAGGAGTTTTGCGGCGCCCTTCAACACTTCAAGCTCTGCGCCTTCGACGTCCAGCTTGACAAAGTCGACGCGATTCAGTCCCGCGGTTTGGAGCCACCCGTCGAGGGTGCTGACGCGGACGGGGAGGGGAGCGGTGCCGCTAACAACATCCGGAGGCCGCAGGCTATTGCAGCCGGTTTGGGCACCTTGGACAACGAACAGGTCCGCGCTGGCTTCCTGACTTCCCAGAGCCAGGGCCTGAACGGTGACATTGCGACAAAGATTGAACGCGATGTGAAGGCGCAGCTTGCGACGCTCACGTGGGGAAGGCTCAAAGGAGAAAACTCGACCCGAAGAACCCACAAGCTTTGAAGCAAGGAGTGTGTAGAGGCCATGGTGCGCACCAACATCGAGCACTGTCATACCAGGGCGCAGATAACGCTGAACAAACGAGAGTTCGTCGTGCTCAAAGTTCTTTGTCCGGAGCGGCTCGCTCAGATTATCGTTCTCGCGGATCCACCATGCGCCGAAAGGCAAGCGGAACGGAACGGGGATCGCAGATACAAACCGGTTCCATCGATGCTCGAGGTGATTTGCTTTTTCATGCCAAGGCTTCTGGATAAAGCGCCACGCACGGGGCACCAGGCCGTATCTTTCCGTCTTTTGCGTGGCCGTCATTCCGATTCCAAATCGTGCGCAGAAGATGACCTGGCAAAGGTCAGGTTTTCTTCGTGCCCATGAGACTGTGTTTCTTCACCTATCAGTCTAAACCCGGCGGCGTCGAGGAATGTAACCACTTCTGCCTTTGAGGCGGAGCCTTGGTAAAGACGGCGTGTTGTGACGTCAACCTCAAGGGTAATCTTCGCAACGTTAGCGAGGCGTGAGCCGGCCGAGCGCAAGACTGCCAGATCCGCGCCTTGCGCGTCGATTTTCAAAAATCCCACGCGGCCTATCTCCGCTAGCCGCATAAACGTGTCCAATCGGATCGTAGGCACTGATACCGTGGATTCCACCTGAAGTGCATCACCGCCCGTCCAAGATCGTCTTGTGCTTTCGTCTATCGGAAGTAGTGAGCTGGCGGCATCAAATGCGTTGATGTGAAAGTCGGCGTGGCCGTCGGTTTCAGCAACAGCCATCGGAACGACGATGTAGTTTGGGGCGCGCCCGATAAGTGACACGGCGGCGCGGAGATTCGGTTCGAAGGCGAAGATAGTGAGGCCGGGATTGTGGTTAGCGTAGCCGAGGGTCGTCTCACCGTGGTGTGCACCCACGTCGATCCAGACCCCCGACATGCCATTTCGTCTTAGCAAAGCGGTCCCGGCGCGACGAAGTGCGCGGCCAGCTAGCTCGACGGTCTTAGCGATCACCTCTATTTCCCCACGGGCGCCGGTGTTTTATTCGTTTCTGAGCTCTTCGATGCAGGTTGTGACGCAATTTGGCGGAGCTCCCTCCTAACGCGGCGGATCTGACTACGTAGCCAGCTTGGCGGTGCTGCCCAAATGTCCCAGTCGCGCATCGGTTCTTTGGCCATTACGAGTTTGGGCGTGTCTAGGGGTGCCTTGCTGGCAACCATCATTACTCGCTCCCTAGTTCGCGATTTCGTGTCTCGAAATGCTGGATCATCTGGAAGTGTCTTGAATGAATAGACGAATGGAAAACCCGCGCGGCATAGCATTTTCACCAGACAGGACTCGGTCGGGTAGAACGCGACGTAGTTGAGACCCTGGTTGTCGTCTTCACATTCGTCCAACAAGAGAAGAGCCGGCTCCGGACCGGGCGCGCACATTGATTCGACAATCAGGACTTTTCCGGTCAGCGCGTGAAGGTTGCGGATAGCCTGGAACGGATTCTCGAGATGGTAGAGAAGACCGACGCACAAGACGAAGTCAAAGACTCCGATCTGCGGGAGAGCCGGGTCTTCGGCGTTTCTTGTGAGGAATGTGATTTCCGGGTAGCGGCGCTGACCTTCCTCAGCGTTTTCGTCGCGGCCATCGACCGCAACCACGTTTAGACCTCGCTCCAAAAGAAACTTAGAAAAGTAGCCAAGGCCGCAACCGACATCGAGCGCCGATTGCAAGGGCACTTGGGTGCGAATCCCATCTAGGAAATCGGAAATGAATGCTTGGCGGACGCGAGTGTAATTTCGCGTCAATTCGCTATCAAATGACCACGTCTTGGCCACGCCTATTTCTCTCCACGCACTTCAAAGCTGGACGGCACATTCAGTATGCCATTCCAACGGTCGTCCTGGTGCTGATAGCCGTTCGTAGCCACGATCATGTCCGGAATGCACTCCCAGCAGTCAACCTCGTGACCGTCATCATAGAGGCTGACGAGCCAGCTGTAGGGCCCGGGGCGCACCGGAAGCATGGGAAAGGCGTGAGATAGGTCGTGCGTTCCCGGTGCTAGTTCGACATTGTCCATCGAAGATGCCCAAATGAGGCGGCGATCTTGGTCGTAGAGAGCGATTCCATGATGGCCTGCGGTGACTGCCTGCTGAAGTTCTATCGTGAACTTGATCGTGACAGGGCCAAGGGTAGAAAGAACGTTGCGCTCGCCGATAGGTGATTCGGCGATTTCCCACTTCAAGAAGCGGCCTTTGGTGTTGGCGTTGCGGGTGGACTGAGAGCCGTTGCGTTCGCCGCGGGTCATGGCGGATTCGTAGGCCGCGACGACTTCGTGGGTGTTGCCGTTGAGGCGGACTTGGCCGGAGTCGATCCACAGGACGCGATGGCAGAGGCGGCGAATCTGGTTGAGCTGATGAGTGACGAGGACGACGGTGCGTCCTGCGTGGGCCACGTCACCCATTTTGCCGAGGCATTTTTTCTGGAAGTTGATGTCGCCGACGGCCAGAACTTCATCGACAAGCAGGATCTCCGGCTCGAGGTGCGCGGCGACGGCAAACGCAAGACGGACGTACATCCCGCTGGAATAGTGCTTCACCGGCGTATCAATGAATTTTTCGAGCTCGGCAAAGGCAACGATTTCGTCGAACTTGCGCTCGATCTCGCGCTTGCCCATGCCGAGGATGGCGCCGCTGAGAAAAGTATTCTCACGGCCGGTAAGCTCGGGGTGGAAGCCGGTCCCGACTTCGAGAAGGCTGCCGACGCAGCCATGGATTTCCGCCCAGCCGGTGGTCGGGCGCGTAATGCGCGAGAGGATTTTCAGCAGGGTGGTTTTGCCGGCGCCGTTGCGGCCGATGAGGCCGAGGACTTCGCCTTCGCGGACTTCGAGGGAGACATCCTTGAGTGCCCAGAAGGACTCTTCGCGGGCGCGGCGGAACACGGAAAGGGGCGAACGCAGCATGCGACTGAGCGAGTCTCGCAAGAGACCTCTCTCAGCGTGCAAGCCGCGGTGATAGCGTTTGCCGAGGTTCTCGCCGTGAATCGCAATCCGATCCGAGGCCAGGCTCACTTAAATTCTCCTCCCCTCAACGCTCAGTGCCGCGATGGTGCAGGCGACGACAGGATTAGTTGCTGTCAGTTGCATCGTCCACTCGCTGCGAGACCCGGTCTGAAGCCATGCGTTTACGATAAAAAAAGGGCGAGCGCCAGAAGCCGCGAATCGAGCGGCTGGGCGCGAGAATAGGCAAGAAAATATCAACGCGGTTGTCAAGAGATGGCTGACCCCAAAGAATAAAAGATATCAGAGAAGGAGGTTGGGCGGAGCGATGACGCGAGAGGTAGTAAACAGGGTAGCGGTGAGTCGTGGCAGCGAGGAGCGGGTGGAGCGGTTATCAATAAGACTACTGAGGAAGGGTTTTGGTGGAATTCTAGGATACTATTTTGAAAAGCATCCTATCCGAAGGCGATCCTATGGCACAAGAACGACGACGCTCACCGAGATACCCGTTTTTTGCTTCCGCGGAACTCATAGAGGATAAGTCGGACGTGCGTATAACGACTCGCCTGAGCGAGCTAGGACTGTATGGGTGTTACCTGGATATGATGAATCCCTTCCCCACAGGAACATCGGTGCTGATCAAAATCACGGAAGGCCAGGTCACCTTCGAGGCGCACGCGACGGTCGTGTATTCACAAGTTAACATGGGCATGGGAGTGGCGTTCCGGGACGTGGAAGAGCGATACCTCAAGCTCCTGCAAAAGTGGATGACGGACGCGCAAAACAGATAGCGCGCTTTCTATCTAACTGAGAGGAAGAGGCTCAGACTGGACGGCACTTAGGACTGGATTTAACCGTGCAATTCTTGCTGAGCGGCACTCATTTGACGGGAGGGCGACTCGTCGGGCAATGACGCGTGGAGTTCATCGACACTGGGGTGTTCGTCAGTAAGATCAGTTACCTCTCCTAACCATGCTCGACGAGTTGGTGCAACTTGGCGTCGCTATATAGGCAGGCTGGATTGGGATCCCGGGCTACGCAATCCCATTCTGCGGTTCAGGGGCCGGGCGGTTCAGGAGATACGCGCTGACGCGCTGCTGGAGCGCGCAGGATCAGCATCCCACCCGCAAATGCGGATACCATCATCAGTGCCCACCCATACGAGAAAGATCCCGTTCGACTGTGCAGGTACCCGAACGCGTAAGGACCGGCAAAGCCTGCGACGCTACCGACGGCGTTAATCATTCCCACTCCTGCCGCGGCGGCCGACTCGCTCAGGATTTCCGTCGGCATCGCCCAGAATGCCGGGAGATACGCTGCGCATAGACACACCATGGTAAACAGTACGACCGTGAGCGGAATTGAGCCAGGTTGACGGATGAGACCCAGTAATCCGGTTGCCGCGATGAACAGCGGAAGCGCGGAGTGCCAGCGTCTTTCGCGGCTCCTGTCGGAATGCCATCCGTTGATCAGCATGCCGATGAGTGCCGCTACGTACGGCACGGCGCCGAGCAGGCCGACCCGCACATCCGATAATCCCGACTGACGTTTCAGAACTGTCGGGAACCAGAAAGCAAAACTGTAAAACACAAAGTAATTGAGAAAAGTTACGGAGGCCAGCAGCAGGACGGTGCGAGAGCGCATCGCCTGCCACACCGTGATCGACCGTACGTTGGCCGGTTTTTCTTCCTCCAGCTTTTGTTCAATCCACCGCCGCTGCTCGGGAGCGAGCCATGCCGCTTGGCCCGGCCAATCCGTCAGGTAGAAGAACGCAGCAGAGCCCAGCAGGATTGCCGGCAGGCCCTCCAGGACGAACAGCCAACGCCAACCGCCCACGCCCAGCCACTTGTGACCGAGAATCCAGCCGGCGAGCGGCGATCCAAGAACAAATGACAGCGGAATGGCGGCCATAAAGTTACTGGTCGCCTTGGCGCGGTCCTCGTGAATAAACCAGTGGCTCAGGTAGACGATGACACCCGGGAAAAAGCCGGCTTCCGCCGCGCCCAACACGAAGCGCGCCAGGTAGAGTTGACCTGGGGTGTGCACCAGTGCAGTCAGCACCGTCAGCGACCCCCACGCGATCATGATTGCAGCAATCGAACGGCGCGCGCTCCAGCGCTCGACCAGCAGGGCACCGGGGATCTGCAATGCCACATAGCTGATGAAGAAAATACCCGCTCCCAAACCAAACACCCGGTCGCTGAAGCCCAGATCCCGTGACATCCCGAGGGCGGCATAAGCCACGCTGGTGCGGTCAAGATAATTGGTGATATAGAGGATGAAAAGAAATGGAAGCAGCCGCACGGCGATGTCGTGACGCGTGTGGTCCGCTACCCCCACGGCGGCGGGCGCGATCGCACTTGAGGCACGTGGAGCTAGGGCCATGCGAATGCCTCCGGCGCCTACGGTTCGGTCGAAACGGACGGCAAGTATACCGGAATGACGTCATTCAGTGAACTGACATCCGACAAGCTTACCGGTTGAGAAGTTCCCCAAAACACGCGAAGGTTACAGATCTTCACCAGCTCGGCCGGATTCCGTCTGCGAAGACGAGCGGAGTTCTAACACGATCACTCAGCGGTACGTCCATCCGCAAGCGAACGCCATCGAGCGGGCATTTTCTAAGCTAGGTGGGCACAATTCTGGGCACAGTGAGGAATCACGCACCTTGGCATCCGGCGAAGAATCGCCAACAACCGCTTTGGTTAGAGATAGGTGGTGAGCCGGGCAGGACTCGAACCTGCAACCCGCTGATTAAGAGTGATTGCCTAGCGCTACGCATAACACGTTCCATTCTCAGCACTTGCATCGCAACCGCCTGAATCCTCAAATCTTCGCCACTTCTCGCGAGATATACCAGCTTCTCTCGACTTTCGCCAACGTGCCCCCGCAGTCCCCACGTTTTCCCCCACGTTCATTGGAGTAGCGCCGGAGCGCTTTTCGCTGCCTCGGCCTCGGCAATCTCTCGCACGGCCCGAAACTGCTCCACCTTTGCCCGTGCCTCAGCAAGATGCCGGAACGTCGGATGCACATACCGCGAAGTCGTTTTCAGATCGGCATGACCCATCACAGCCTTGAGGGTCAGCGAATCCATTCCCGCCTCGACAGCGCGGCTTGCAAACGTATGCCGCAGATCGTAAAGACGAAAAGGCTTCACGCCGGAAAGTTTGAGCGCCTTCCGATGTGCTGGCTCCAATTCATTCATCGGACGCTGCCAGTCATGGCCCTGTCCGATGCGGGCCGGAAAAAGGAAGTCCGCCTTCATCTTTTTCTCTCGTTCCACCCGCCGCGTTTCGGCCAGGCGTTGCTTGAGAACTTCTACCGCCTTCGCTGTCAGCGGCACATCTCGGACGGCATTCTCCGTCTTTCCTTCCGGCACATGAAGAAATGGCGTCGCCGTGAAGAGATGCACGTCCTCGCGCCGGACGGAGCACGCCTCGCCGGGCCGCAATCCTGTTTCCACAATGAGCGTTGCCACATCGCAGAGCGGCTGTGTAGCCTTAGCCAGATAGGTCAACTCTTCGGTGAAAGTCAGCACCCGCTCACGGCCCGATTCCTTACAGAACTCCACGCGCCGAGCCGCGAAGGGAGTACCCCGCACAATGTCCACCCTCAGCGCGATAGAGAAAATCCGGCGCAACGTCGCAAGATCACGATTCACTGTCGCCCCTGCCCGGCCCTTCCGCAACCGCGCTTCTTTGAACTCCTGAATCATCGCCGGAGTTATTTCGTCGAGACTTTTTGCTTTGAAAACAGGGAGAAGATTTCGAACGGAAACCGCATATGTGCGGTAGCCACTTGGCCGCAATTCAGGCTTCACCATTTCGAGAAAGCGCGGAGCGAAGTCGCGGAACACAGGAGCGGATTTCAATTCCTCAATTCCAAACCGCGAGTTTACCAGTTTTGTCTTGAGCGTATTTTCTACGCGCTCTGCCGCGCGGAGATTCGTGTGCTTGGTGGAACCCCGGTAGCGACGCCCACCGAAAAGAAACTCGTACCAGTAGACGCCGGAATCTGGCCGCTTGTAGAGACTCATCGCTTTCTCGTTTTCTTCCAACGCGCAGCCGCACCCTTCCGGCCAATTTCGGAAAGCCGCTTCTTTGTCGCCTTGCGTGCGCGAGCCTTCCCGCCAAGAGTGCCAAGTGTGACCGCTGCCGGATTCTTTCTCTTTGACATGCGCGATACCTTAGCGCTAGGCATGAGATTTGTCAACCTCCGTTTCTACAAGGTGCTGGCCGATATAAGCATCCAGATCGGAGCGCCTGTACCGCACAAGGCGCGATTCGAGCTTAACGTACAGCGGACCGCGCCGCTGCGAGCGCCACTGAGCGAGCGTACCTTCGGGAATGCCGAGAAACTCGGCTGCTTCTTTCGGTGTGAGTAAGGCGTTGCTCAAAACAGCACCCTCTCCACGCGAGACAGATCACAGTTAGATGTATAGAGAGAGCCAGAAAAGGCCCGATTCGGAGCGCACGACGAACCAAAACGAGCAACACAGCGTTGCGAATTAACAAAAACCAAACCGTGCATTGCCCGGACGCTCCGAAAACGATGCTCCGCGCACACGTCTGCGCGGCCTGCGTTACCAAGAGGCGCGCCACCCGCGAATTGTTTCAGCTTTCGCGTCACGGTGGCGACTCCGCAAGAACTCTCGCGCGGGCAACGTCAACGCGAACTGCGTCCGCATCGCGGCGACCCTCACGCTGTAGATCAGAGATAAAGTGATAGCCCGGCGCATCGAGTAGCAGATCACCGCAAATCGGACAATGACCAGCTTGAGCAGGCCCCTCTTCGCCCGGCTCACGCTCGATTTTCGGATTGTGAAAGGCCGCAAGAGCATGGACACGGCGAACGCGATCAAATGCGACTTCCAACTCAACGAGCCGAGCCGGAGAAGCCTCGAAAAATTTAGAGGGGTACTTCAAAGCGTGGCCGAGCGCAGCCTCGAACGAACGCGCCTGCTTAATCGAGATGATAAAAGAACCATCCGAGCGAATTTCAGACCAAAGCCGCGACAATTCCCTCTGAGGAAGCACCGGCCCGGCATAGACTCCGTGCGCGTGAAGGTTTGTGTTTCCGCTTCCAAATTCGCAGCACCACAGAACTCCATACTCACGCCGCGAAACTCCAAATTCTCTTTCGATTGCGCGGAAGAACCTGCGAATATCCTTGTTGAACTGTCGAACTTCTTCGGCAGTCGGCATCTCTCCCACGTTTCGCGTTGTAATGTCCAGCTTCGCCAGAACGCGAGGCCGATGATCCGCAGGCCGATGACTTAACAGAGACTCCACTAGCGGACGCAACCGCGAATGCCGCGTAAACAAGTCGCGGAAAGACTTCGGCCCACACAGCGGGCAGTAACGATTCCCGCAAAGACAAGGCGTGTAAAATCTATGTTCCGAATTGCCGGAGAAGCAGTCTCGCCGCCGACCGATGAGGCTGCACCATGCCTGCCGACGCGCCTTACCAGTGAGTCCCTGTTCGAGAAGCAGCCGCGCTTGATTCGCCTGCCGTTCTGGAATCCGGCCACGCAGAGGCTCAACAAAATCTCCGCGTTCATCGAAAGCCAGCGGCACCGCGCGAGACGGATCGCCAGGTTTTCGGTTTCGCACCTGACGGCGCAACGCAGGCCGCTCACATTCCAGATCACTCTTGCGCTCCGGCGAGCAAAACTGCGAGCTATCGTCACCCCCTCGACGCCGCTTGCGGGCGAAGCGAAGGTTTCGCTCCCGCTGGCGTTTCGTCACAAAAGAAACATCATGCCAGGCAGCATCCGGCACTAGCGCGCCGGGCTCCGGTTCTGCCCGCTGGCCACCGCCGAATTGGAGACTGTCGGCCACAGTTATTCTGTTTCCTCAAGTAAATAGGAAGAGCCGCCGCGCTCCGGCTCGCACGCAGTTGCCAGCGAAGCCGATGCCTTGCGATTCGTCGCCTCAATCGCACGCTGGCGACGGTTCGTAGCGTCCAGCGCTGCGAGGATTCGAGCGCGAGGCTCCTGATTGAACTGGCTATAGGAGTGCTGCCGCTTCGCGGCAGCAGGGGAAGCCCCTACGCCCGCTCGAATTCGCTCGCCGCTTCGCGGCTCGCTCTCGCGGGCTACCCCCGAGGAAAATTCGGCGATGGTTTTCAGCGCACGGCGGAAGTCGCAGCCTGTCGCGAGCATCACAAAAACAAAAATATCCCCGCCAGCGCCACAGCCGAAGCATTTGAAAACTTGTTTCTCTGGGTGGACGTAGAAAGATGGGTGTCGCTCAGAATGCAGCGGGCAAAGGCCAAAGAACTGACGCCCGGCCCGGCGCAGCCGCGTGAATTTGCCGGCAATCGCGGCCAGGTCAACACGCGCTTTCAATTCGCGGGCGATGAGTGGAGCTGGAATCGTAACCATGTTTAGAAAACCGCCACCTTGAGTCCTTGCTCCGTCACCGTGTTGCTGGCGTTAGCGACGCTCATCGTCACCGTGACTTGCAGGGTATTCGAGATTGTTGTGTTCACTGAGATCGTGGGGTTGCCCACGGTTCCGGCGGGGCCGACAACGCCACCGCCAGCAGCCGAAGAAAACAACTCGCAAGACATGTTTGCCGTCCCACCTACACCCGCAATGAGGACGAAGAATTTCACGACTACATTCCACGGCTGCTGATTTGCGACTGAGGTAGTCCCGCTGACCGTGCTGCAAGAAGTCCCGCCTCCTAGATTCGTCGTGATCGTGATCGTCTGCGCGCTGCCAGTGCCGTTGATTCCTGTTTCATTAATTTCGAGCAGGCTTCCCGTTGCAAGGGTGTTCGCCGGGACTGTGCACGATTGCAGGTTCGTTGCGGCGATAGTGTTTGTCGCCGTAACCGGAGTGAAATTCGTGCAAACCGCCAAGGTTGCGGGAGTCAACCCGCCGATTGTCGAGCCAGCGGCCAGGGCGTGAGTCACGTTTCCATTCGCATCCACGCAGGCCCATTGCCGATATTTTCCCGTGCTCGCGTTGACCGTCTGGCCGCCGCTCGACATAGGCCAAGTCCCCGCTGGACAGGCTAACTCGATCTGCGATGGCAACTGCGCCTCGACGCTCCCACGTTCGGAAAAAACGAAGAGCGCCACCGCCATTCCAACTAGACAAATAATTGCCGCGAGTCGCCTCATGCCGTCGCCTTTCTCGGACTCCCGTTTCGCTGAGGATATTTTTTCTGGCAACCCGCGCAAAGCAGAAAGGGGAATCCAGCACATATGCGCGTGTCGCACGGATCACACGCCGGGCCTTCGCACATGAAACAGTTGTCACCGCATCGCTTCCCACAAGCGGGACACCTCGCAGAGCCGCGCAGCACGTCATACGACTCTTTTGAAAACCTCGGCTGCGTGAAGGAAAGTGTGCTCACGCGGGGCGGGACAGACCCGCGCCGCTCCGCGTCACTCATGGCCTCGATCCGCTTCCGCGAAAAGGGCGACGCGAAAGGATGGCGGGTAGTTGACTTTTTGGGAGTTTTTACCGATACTTCGCTTGCTGATTTCATGTTTGCCTTTCGGCCCCGCACTTCCGATGCGGGGCTTTTTCTTTCACTTCCGCAATTTCTTCCGCAGTTTTCGGGCATAACGGCGAAGCCCAGGAACTAGCTGTTTAGGCACATGCGGCGAACGCATCGCCGATTCAATACCCTTAATCCGCTCGCGCAACGTCAGCTTGTGTCTCGCCATCACCAGTCTCCCTTACTACGAGATAAGTTTAGTAAAGCAAATCTTGGACGCAACTGTTTTTACATTTGGCCTGTTTAGAACCTCAACTTGATAAATGGCCTGATTAGTGCCACAATGATCGCATACTCATTTTGGCCCTAAAGGAGAAACCAAGGCCCGTGACAAAAGAAATGCTGACATGGCAGGAAGTAGAAAAGGCTCTGAATCAGGCTATTGATGATCTTGTATCAGAGTGTGGCTTGCCTCGTGCGGCTCAAGAACGAAAGATTTACAAAAGTCTTTTCAGAAATCCGTCAGTGAAGAATGCGGAAAAGGCACTAGGAGCAATCGCAGCCGATATAATCCGCGAACACTTCCAACGGCAACTCAAACGTGTTAAAAAACAAAGATGGACCAAGGATCAACTCTCGCTCGTTCTCACGAAAATCAAGTCCTATAAAAGGGAGCTTCCCACAGCTCTCAGGAAGGCGATAGACGGAATGAAAAAAATACTTCCACGACACGGTGGACCGGGGCGCAAGGAAATACTAAGCACTACCGAGAAACGCGAGGCATGCGAACACGTCTCCACTCTAGTCAAAATGGGGGCTACGAGATTACCTGACACCTTCCAGCTTGTGGCCGAAGCGTTCAAGGCAAAGGGAAAATCAATCAGCTCTCGAACGATTAAGAGGGCCTGGGAAGAGCGGCAAAGCCTCTACGTAGGGTAAAGCGCCGCGCAGGTCACGAATGCTCTTCGCTCGCAGCTATCTCGAATCTCGCAAAACTGGCAGCGCGCAGCACATTTTACAGAGGACGGAAGAGGACAAGCGGAGAGGCTATAGCGAGCGCGACCGCTGGCCCGAAATTCCCGAAGAGACCAGACGCCAAATGTTCTTAAGAGAGGCCGAGAGCATTTTGGCCGCCGATCCGAATGTCACGGCCCAAATAGATTCTCGCTTATCGGGGTTATGCGCGGTCTGTTCGGCTTCTTCCTTCCACGAACTAGCTAGAAAAATCTGGGTGTCCTACAAAGACGGCTACTTCTATAGCCCAGATGGGAAAAACTGCTACGGAGGGGGCATCGTTGCACTCTTCGAGGGGGAATCGGCAGGAACAGACCCGGAAGGATGGCCTCTCTTCAAACCAACGAAGTTACTTGCAATCACGGACCTAAACGCTATCGTGCGCGACGCCTGAGCCATGCCAGCCGCGCCCGGCCAGCAATCTCAGCCCGGAAGGAAAAACCAGAGGCTACGATCTTCCGCTTCCGCTTGTTTCGCTGTGGGCGAATACGAAACGCTTCCGTTTCCGTTGGTGATTTTCGGCGCAATTCTACGGCCATTCACCACGCTCAGATATTCGGCCTCACCCCGCACGTACTGCTCGCACTCTGACTCTGACGCCAAACCGTTCTCGATCTTCACCTGCATGGCCTTGAGCCATCCATACTGCAACCACAGCCGCGCTTTTTCCGGCATCGGCTTCCCCGATGTGATCGGCTCTGCGCTGCGCTGGATTGCCTCCCTGGTTGCCATTGCCAGCGCCGGAAACGGCTCCCGGCGCACGATCTCGGCCCGCCTCGGCTGTGCCTGAGCCTGCCACGCCTGCCCGCTGTGTTTCCGTCGGATGTGACGCCGCAGATTGAACGCCGTGGAAAGATCATCACCGCAATGCTGGCAGCGTTCCATGCTCTCTCCATTTTAGCTTACTTTTCGCTGCTCCGACGCTCCGCACCGCTCCGGAGTAGCATAACTGTCCCTTCAGAAACTAGACGATCTCACTTGCACACAAAACAAAACTGAAATTGCTTCGCTCCGGAGCAACGCCAGAGCAGCATCACGCTTTATTTTACCGTTCGTTTCAGCCATGCCGTTCTCTCTTTTCCTTTTTGCGTGAGGCTGTAGCTGTAGGCTGATCTTCGGCCCATTTTTCGCCTTTGCACAATCCCGAAACTCACGTACCGCTGCAAGTCCCGCGCTACCTGCCGGATGGGGAAAATCCCCACAGCAATCGCCACTTCCCTGTAGCTCACGGGACGGTCTGCCTTCGCCATCGCGCTCAGAATCGCTAGTTTCCTCGCGTTGTACCGATGCGTGCGCCTGTAAATCATCATCGGCCTCTTGCCGCTGCGCGTTCGACTATACCCTCTTCCGTCAGCGGCTCGGGCCGGGAAGAAAGCAAACGCGCTATCTCTTTCGCGTCCCGGCTGCTCACCGTCTCGAACGTCCGGTTTCGTAGAAACACAAGAGCCTCATGCTCGCCAAGGTGCTGCACTTTTTCTGTCGCTTCGTCTCCAATGCGCGCGTGGAGAGAGTCCAGGTCTCCCGGCTCTTGCGTCTGGAAAATAACCTGCACGTCCGCTCCTGCCGTCACTGGCCGAGGAATCTCCGCGTACCGCAGTCCGCAATAAATCTGATTCAACCCGCGATGCCTTCCTCTGTTCACGATGCGCCGCAACTGCGCGGGCATCGCTGCCGCGCTCGGATTCTGGACCGCTTCAGAAATTTCCTCGAAGCCTACCCACACATTTTTAAGTCTGTTCCACACGATAGCGCAAAACTCGTTCAGGTCCGCGTGATCGTCCTCCGGCAAGTCAGGCACGTAGCGAATCGCCATCGTTTCCGCCCCCCCGGCTCTCTGCGCTATCAGCATGTCGTTCAGATATTTCTTCACATCTTCGAGCGAGTACACCGTGTTGGGCATAAATGTGTAAGCATCGTCCTCGTTCGGGTCCCGCAAAATGATTCCCGGCTGAGAGCGCAAGATGCCAGCGGCCACGGTAGACTTGCCGCTCCCACGAAACCCGCTCACTACCACGATTTTGTTACGCATGAGGATTCCATTCCTTCCACGACCGCCCGCTCCCGTCACCGCCCGGACTCGACGCACCCCCCCACTCATGCCGGATAACGCCCGTCCAATACCCGTAAAAAATCAGGGCCACGATCACGGCAAGAGCGAGCCACACCCAAGAGGGGGCAGGTTCTTTCTTCTCATCCGGCGTCGGCAAGCGCTCGTTCATCGTGAAGGCTCTATCCATGCGCGGAGTCCCCACGTTTTTCACCACGTTGGAGAAAAACACAAAAGGAAGAAACTAGCGGAACTCTTTTAGAATGTGGTGAGCCGGGCAGGACTCGAACCTGCAACCCGCTGATTAAGAGTCAGCTGCTCTACCATTGAGCTACCGGCCCACAGACAACTTTAGAATTTTACAGTGGACGCGAGAATTTGTCGAACGCGGCGGCGGGCGGGGGAATTCGCGCAGGGGGCCCGCATCTTTGTGCGCCCACGAGGGCGACTGCCGCAGGTAGCGAATTGACTTAGTTCCCTTCCTCGGCCGCAAGCAAGCCCTTCACTAAGCGGGCGTAAATCTCAACGGCTTCCAGCAGTTGCTTCTTGGGAATGTACTCCTCGGCGGTGTGCGCGAGGTGGATGCTTCCCGGACCGATAAGAAAAGGCCTGCCCCAAGCTCCGGCAAAACTCGGGATATCCGTCGTAAAGGAAACGACGGTGGTGTGGAAGCCATCGAAGGGCTCGAGGCGGAGGGCGGGGGTGTGCACAACTTCGCGCGCTTCGGCGCGGCCAGCGACCGCGGCGGCAACAGCTTCGCGGATCGGGGCGGCATCGCCGACGAGACGGAACATCAGGTCGGCCTGAGCGTGATCCGCAATCACATTGGGGGCGCGGCCGCCAGTGAGCGTTCCGATATTGAGAGTGCTGCGGCCGAGCAGCGCGTCCTCCGGGAGCGGAATGCGGCGAATGTCCTGGAGCACATCGAGGAGCGTCTCGATGGCGGAATGGCCAAGCTCAGGATAAGCAGAATGCGCGAGGCGGCCTTGCGCGATGAGCTCATAGCGCAACGCACCTTTTGAACCGAGCGCCAACAGATTTCCGGTGGGTTCGCCGTTAACAAGGTAGCGGGAACCGCGCGGCGCCTTAGAGGCGGTGATCGCGCCGGCGCCGTTGCGCTCTTCTCCGACGACGAAGAGCAATGCAAAATTTTTCACGCCCTTCTCGAGGAGAGCCTGTGCGGCAGTGACCATGGCCGCGATAATGCCCTTGGCATCGCAGGCGCCGCGCCCCCTGATGACCTCTTCGTTCTCACGGGACGAAAAAAATGGGGGCACGGTATCCATGTGGGTCGAAAGCGTGACGAGAGGCTTTCCCCAATAGGCCAGGACGTTGAAACGTCCCGGCTCGACGTCCTGCCGCTCGACTTTCCCAGCATGATTGGCGGCCAGGGAGGAAAGGTGCGCGAACAGATAGTCGCCGGCCTGCTTTTCGTTTCCGGTCACAGACTCGATGTCGACGAGTGCGCGTGTGAGTTCGAAAACGTTCATGTTAACGGCCTCGAGATGACACACGCGTTGATGCCGCCGATGCCCATCGAAAGCTTGCCACCCAAACCGGAAGGCGCTTTACAGGCGGAATCGAAGACATAACGGCTGTGAACATCTTGGATGGACTGGTTGACCGCCTCCCGAGTGAGCGGTGTGGGAAAGAGCTGCCCCTGTTCATATCCAAGATATTGCGCCGTTAATTCCCAGCCTCCGCCCGCTCCCATGCCGTGGCCGAATGTACCTTTCCTGGCCGTGACGAGCACGGAATCGGGAAAAACGGAACGAAAGGAAGCAATCTCGCTATAGTCGCCAGGCGTGGCCGTAGCATGGAGGTCCCAGGTTCCAATCGCGTCCGCGCTGACGCCAGCTTCCGCCAATGTTTGCAGAATCGCGGTTCTAGGTCCTTCCACTGTGGGTGTAATGATGTGATGAGCGTCGGAGCTGACTCCCACGGCGAGAGGTTCCATGCCGAGCGGCTTGAAACCCTTGGTTCTCATGTAATCAAAGTCGCCCACGATCCATATCACCGAGCCGCCGGAAACGTGGGTGCCCTGCAGCCGAGTCAATGGAACGGACACGGTTCGGTCCGCCGAGAGCACTCGCGCACTATAGAAGGCCCCTACCGTAAGGGGATGGGGCGGCGGGTCCGTTGCTCCGACCACGACTGCCTTGGCCTCTCCGGAACGTATCGCGTTCATCGCCAGTTTGAGTGCGACTCCAAACGTCGAGCAAGCTGCCACCGGCGCAAAGGCAAGGCCGGTGATCTTTCCCAAAATCGAAATCTGCGCCGCGGGACCATTGTGGATATTCCAAATAAGATTTGGAGAAACCATCCACGGAGGCTCTGGCGCGCGCCATTTCTTCTGCATTTGAGAATAAAGTCTTTCTTTTTCGCGAAGCAGCCGAAGCTTCCCCTTCTCAATTTCTCCCTCGATGCACAAGCCATCGATTCGGGCAAGCTCCCCAAGATAGCTGCTCAGTTCGGGTGATCGGGCAGCCCAATACCGGCACCAAGCCTCTTCGGCGGCTTCACGATTTTCCGCACTAGCTTTTTCTGGCTCCGCAGGCATCTCAACTCGGCGGTGCTCTTTGGGCGTCGCCAAGTATTCGCGCAGTTGTGAATTTCGCTCCGGTTGAGCCCAGAACCAATCCCAGCGGCGTTGCGAATGATAAAGCTTGATGCTTGCCTCGTACGTCAGACCAAGGCTGCCAATCCCGGTTCCCACGTATACATGAGCCCGAGTGCCAAGATTCCGGAGCTCGCTCTCGATTCCCGGGTTTTGTTCGAGCGCTTGAAGGAATGCACCTATCGCGTAAAGCGCGGGCAAATCCATCTTCTCTTCCAATTGCTGAAAGCGGCGGGGAGGAAACCGCGCTTCGACCCAGGGCCGGTAATCGGAGAACTGAAATTCAGGAGTGCCGACGAGAAAATTGTCAGGCCCAAAACCGTTGAAGGGTGCAAGCCACGAATCAGAAGATGCCAAGTTCCGCCGGAAAGCGTCGATGTTTGGAGACTTCGGCGCAACGATGCCCCACCCAAACACTCCGACCCTCATCGGGGCCACCGATACCCCAATGAATGAACTGTTATGCGCAATTCTCCTAAAGCGGCCATTTTTTTCGTTAGGCAAATGTCATTTGTTCAATGTCGCAGTCCAGTTCAGCTGCACGGTGATCGGAATCGAGGCCATTTCCTCCTGATCGATGTTAAGGATAAATCGCCGCCGATCGGCGCGAGGATCTCGTACCGTCCCAGATGCATCCCAGCCGAGATGCGCATAAAGGTTTCGCCCCCCGGATTCTACATCACCGGTGGGTCGAGAGACATTCGCGGGCTCCGTTTTCACTTGAATGGGAGCAAGAAGCCCCGCGAGCCGTTTTGAACGATTGCTTCGCCCGAAGAACCGCAGCGAGCTTGACGGACATTCCGATCGCGTCGGGAGAATGGCCGCCTCTGCACTGCCCGTGCCCGGTCAGGGTTGCTTCGGCAAATCGAGCGCAGGGTTTTGGGAGAAGAAGTTGTAAGGGCGCAGCTCGAACTCATGCCAGATCGTTGGCATGACGGGAAAATCCTCTGCATGCGGCACATGATGAAATCCCATGGTGTACCAGAGGACAATATCGGTATTTTCGATCGGGCGATTTGCGCCGGTCCACGACGGCAACCCATCGCCTCCTTTACTTTGCACCGGATAATCGCCCGCCGCGTAGCGCTCATTTTCGCGGAAGGGCGTAACCCAGAGCTGGTAGTCGGTGAATCCGGCACGGCGCTGCGGGTAATCTTCGGCGAGCAGGAGTGACATCGCGTTATCGCCGGGCATAATTTCATATCCGACCGGATGCCCCACGGAGTTCTTCACATTGGGGTTGATCACTCGCCAAATTTCCGGCTGCTCCATGCTCATCTTCAGTTTTGCCTGATTCTCCGTTTTGGCGACCTCCGCCCTGGCCACCCATACGCTCTTCCTCGGACTTTCGGCCGGAAGGCGCTCGACCTTGAGCTGGTCCCTGACGAAACTGTTCGCGGTACCATCGAGATCGAAATCCAAACGGAATGAAAAGTAATGATCGTGGTCGGGGGCGACGGTGTTTTCGGCAACGAAGCGGCCATAAGTTTCCGCGCGGCCATCGCGGTCCTCCTCCACGTTCCGCGGAATCACGCCTTTGAGTTCATCGATACCCGTTGCGCCGACCGCGATCTGGATCGTGCCGTCCTGCCGGAAAACCCAATCAAACGCGTA
Organism: Candidatus Acidiferrum sp.; assembly: GCA_035544995.1. Lineage (GTDB taxonomy): Bacteria > Acidobacteriota > Terriglobia > Acidiferrales > UBA7541 > Acidiferrum. Next base: position 92,085 of record DASZZI010000083.1, on the reverse strand, counting down.
GTCATAGTTTCCGAAAGTGCCGATGGTGCGCAGAACCAGGTCGCGCCGCTTCCTGCTCTCGACGGGATCGGAACGTCCCGTGTGGCGCCAAGCCATGTCGCCGCTGTAGCGCTCGAATAGGCACGCGGCTCGCTGGCCGAGTTGAGGTATCCCCTTGTTGTCGGCAAAAATCTGATCGAAGTACACGGCGTTCTCCGGGCAATCGGCGCCCAGTTCGAGCGGCGATGAGAATCCGTTGGCAAACTCACCGGCGTCGAAATAGGTCGCCCAGTACCAACTTTCAGACGGGTCCATGTACGGCACAAAAATCTCGGAAAGCGATCCTTCATACAGAATGGAGCGCAGCTTGTCTCCATCGGCATAGCGCACGTTCGAAACGACCAACCCGACACGCCGATCGATGCGGAAATGGAAATTCCATTTCTGCCAGCTTATGCCCTGACCGTCGACGCGGAAGCTGGGGCCCAGCGGTTGCTGGACCGTGATTGGCGTAGGGACATCGCGGAGTTTGCCGACCGAAGCAATATCGTAGTTCCCTTGCGTCCGCGGGATGGGGACGACCCCCGTATCGATGACGCGCAACACCTTCCGCTCGTTGGCGTCCCACACGACCACCACGCCCTCGATCGGGCGGCTGTCAATCTCCCAAGCGCCGCGGTGATCCATGCAGATGATCCGGAGCAGCCGGCGCCCTTGTTCCTCGCGCGTCCCAAAATAGCCCGGCGAATTGCCGGGACAGAAGACTGAGGAATAATCCGTGATCCCCCGGCGGCGCATGGCCGCTTGCCAATCCGGATTTTCTTTGACCGCATCAGTCATGCTATTGGCTTCTTCTTCGATCAAGCTTGGCTGGACTCCTGGGATTTCTTTCCAGGAAATTACTTTCTTGCTCACGATATCCACAGTGGCTTCAAACGTCTTTGGGCCTTGCTTGACCATGACGAACGCTTCGCGGCGGAAGGGATTGCCAGGCTTCCACTGAAGCACTTCGTCCTTCGGGGGCTCTCGAAGCGTGATGAGCGGATAGCGTGTATCCGCATCGGGATGTCCCGAGGCCCGCAACGCATCGAGGATCACCCAATACTCCGGTCCCGTCAGCCCGTCGAGAGGATGCTGAGCGGACTGCGCCGAAACAGAAGTCGCGAGTATGACCACCAGCACAAAGGAGAACACACCGGTGACGAGCGCTGACTTCACCGCGCGTGCATGATCAAGAAAACCATTCCCTGCGGACATGAACGACACCTCGCTCAAGAGGATGAAAAGCCCATCCTCATATCAAGTATTCAACACCAAACCCGCGGTGAAGATTTCTCGACTGGGACGGTTAGTAGCACGATACTGCCGCTGTTTTCGAGTACGGTCAAGAAAAAGCTCTGAGGAATTATTTCGCGCGAAGGACAGCCGCCAATTCGCGGGCGACTTCGCGGGCGCGCGGCAAATCACCCGGTTCGAAGGAAATAGCGGAGACACGGGGATGACCGCCGCCGCCGAATTTCTCCGCGAGCGAGGCGAGATTTTTATTGGCGGTGGCCTGGTTCCAGGGGTTGGTGCCGAGAGAAACTTTGGCGCGGACGGCGGACGCACTGACGCTGACGGAATAAATGCACTCCGGATGGAGTAGGTAAGGAATGAACTTGTTGTAACCCTCAAGGTCGAGGTCGCCCACGTCGAAAAAGATCACCCCATCGCGCGCCTCGGACCGTTGCTCGAGAATTTCGATTGATTTGCGGTGGCGTTCCAGGAGCGGGCCGAGATGCTGCGCGACAATCGGCAGCTTCACCATTTCCGCGAGTGGGCGATACGCAAGTTCAGGGATGATCTGGGCGGGGAGACCGTTTTCCGGAGCGGCTTCGATGACCAGCGCGAGCTGCGTGGCAGGGTCGGCCATTTCCACCGCCGACTGCGGAGTGGGGTACTGCGCGCCGTCGATGATCTCTCCCCAACGGATAAGCTCTTCAAGGGGCTTCGTATCGAAGCCAAATTTATCCCGCGCCACCGTGGCGATGAGCTTTGTGCACGACTTATAGTCCGGCTCGTAATACATGTGCGGGCCGGGGTGTTTGCGGAACTTCTCGGCGTCGGCGGGTGTGAGGAAAGCGCTCTGGTGATGATCGAACCACCAGGTAATTTTCGGGGAATTCGAGTACTTGAAGTCGACGATTACATTTTCGTCACCGTCGAAGAGGCCGTCTTCCCAGGTCTGCGCGGCGCGGTGTGCCATGCCGGTGAAGCTGAATTGCGTGGCGGGGTCGAATCGCTCGCGGTAAAAACGGTAAAAAAGAGCTGCGGAGGCGGTGCCGTCAAAGCAGCGGTCGTGGAAACAGAGCCGGACCCGGGTCATGATGAAATGATCGCGCCTTTCTCCCCTTCGATTGTCCCAGACCAGCAGGGACAAAGCCTTTTACAATGGAGGGGCGTATCCAGAAAGTCAAGCGGAAACCCAGAGCGAAAAAACGTGCCTTGAATGAAAAAAAGTCGCGCAGGAAGAGACTCCCTTCCCGGTCTTTGCCCAGCAGCGAGCGATCGAGGCACTATTTCCCTGCGATTCCCTCCGCCAGGTCAGAGACAACCGGCAGTTTAAATCGTTCGCCCTGATAAGCTTTGATCATAAGGAAAATCCAGAGGATAAACGAGGCCAGGTTGACCAAGTGAAGAAGCAAAACCCCAGGAGCGAAAAAGTGAAACCCGCCTGAAAACAAGCTGACCCCGAGAAACATTCCCAGGGCGATGCTGATGATATGGAGACCCCCGAAGACAACGATGGATTGCGCGGCATGGAATTTGACGAAAGGCCGTTTGTCGATGAGAAGAAAGATAATGCCCGTGAGCCAGCCCAGTGCATAGCAGAGAGCGCCAGCGGCGTTTTCCGCGAGTCCTTCGGTGGGCGCTGATTTAGCAGGAGCAGGCGCCGCTCCTTGACTGGCGCCGCATTTCGGGCAAAAGGCTGCGCTGCCAATCTCCTGGCCGCACGATTTGCAGAATGCCATGAGAGCACCTCCCACAAGGCTTAAATTGCGCGGAGCGTAACAAAAGAGCGCTCGGCGTGCAATGTTTTTTCAGCGCGTACTTTGTTTCGCAATTTCGCCATCGCCGTTTCCTGGCCCGCTGCAGCGCGCATTCCTTTACAATCGGGGCGTGGCAAATCCGTCCACGCCTCAATTCCCTGCCGCAGATTCAGCCGCGCCTCCCGAGGCGGCGATTCCCTACCGCATCTTGGGTATCGAATGGCCCCGTGATGTGACACCGGCCGAGCGAAAATCGCTCGTGGCTGGCGGCCTGGGTTGGATGCTCGATGCCATGGACGTAATGCTGTACTCGCTCGTCCTCGGCTACCTGATCCGCGAATTCTCGATGGATAAGAGCACGGCGGGCTTCCTGATTTCGCTGACGTTGATCGCTTCCGCTATCGGTGGGCTTTTCTTTGGCGTGCTCGCGGATCGCATCGGGAGAACACGCGCGCTGATGGCCTCCATCCTCGTTTATTCCATCGCGACGGCCGCGTGTGGGTTGTCGCGAACGATACCACAGCTCGCCGTGTTCCGCTTCGTGCTCGGATTGGGCATGGGCGGCGAATGGACAACCGCGGCTGCGCTGATCGCGGAAACTTGGCGAGCACAACACCGAGGCAAGGCCCTTGGTCTGATGCAGTCGGCCTACGCCATCGGTGAGGCGATCGCCGCGCTCGTGGTCGCTGTCGTTTTGCCGCGCTTCGGCTGGCGTGCCGTATTTTTCGTGGGAGTCTTGCCCGCTCTGCTGGTGTTCTGGATCCAGAAGAGCGTCCCGGAACCACCCATTTGGACGCAGCGTGCACGAAGCGCCCACGGCGTATGGCTAAAGCGGCTTCTGCAAAAGGACGTGTTTCGCAACGGCCTGCTCGCCACGACGATGAACGCGTGCGGCATGTTTGGCTATTGGGGTTTGTTCACGTGGGTCCCGGCGTACCTGTCGCTTCCTGCTTCGCAGGGAGGACGTGGCCTGAGCCTGGTCGAGACAACTACGTTTTTTCTGGTGCTGTGCGGCGGGAAGTGGCTGGGTTACGCACTGTTTGGGTTTTTTGCTGATGCCTTCGGCCGGCGAAGGCCGTACTTCATCTACTTGGTGATTGCCGCGGCGCTAGTGCCGCTGTACGGGATAGCGCGGAGTCCATTCTGGCTGCTGGTGCTTGGGCCGTTCGTGGCGTTTTTTGGAACGGGATTCTTCTCGGGCTACGCGGCGATCGCCAGCGAGATTTTTCCGGGAGAAATTCGCGCTGCCGCTATGGGGCTCAGTTACAACGTCGGCCGCGGGCTCTCCGCAGCGGCGCCCTATGCCGTGGGTGCTCTGGCGATACGCTACGGAATCGGACCGGCATTTTTTTTACAGGCGGCGGCCTTCTTCGCGGCGGCAATGCTTGCGCTGGCCTTGCCCGAAACGCGCGGGCGGCAACTCGAATGATTACGCTGCGCCAGCGCGTGACTGCGCGCGCGCTCCGGCGGCACGCAGGGTAAATTTCATTGCGAAATAGGGAGCGCGAGCGACAGTTTTCTGCAAATCGAGATCGTCCCCATAGAAACGTTTCGGAACACGCCGCGCCATGATGCTGAAATCGAGCGGGTCTCTGCGGAACGGGTACGGCGCAAGCGTGAAAATGTTGCGTCCTTCCGGCCGCAGATCCCAATCCGTTTCGCCGCCTTCGTCATCGACTGGGACCTGATCGACGGTTGCGGCTTCGAGCGGCGCGAGGCAGAAATAGAGCGAGAGACGGTCGAGGGCTTCGAGGCGCTCATAATTGGCTTGAAGCGTTTTTCCCTCGGCGAAATTTTTTGCCTCGGGATTCGCGCCCAGGTCCACCTTCAGCCGCAGTTGTTGAAGCTTCAACCGCTGCACGAATTCGTTGGCCATTTGCGATTCGTTGGCTTTTACGTATTTGGCCGAGAAACCGGGAATCGTGGCACGCGGGCGGTCATAAAGCTCGGCGCAGTGCATGCTGACAAGAAGACCGGCATAGTGGTCCGTCTTGACCAGACGCTCGATGCCGCGTTCATAAAGCGCGATGTGCTCCTCTGTGGGAATGGACATGAAGCTATAGGGCAGGCGGGTCTTGAGGTCCAGCCCGGGGAGCAACTCCCATTCGCGCCAGCCATTGTCGTGCTCCGCTGCAGCAAGGCAGAAGGATGCGAACGGCTCGGGGCGCGTGAATTGCTCGTTCCCCCATTCTCGGGCGAAGAAACCTGACAATATCGCGTGATCGGTCTGGCGGATCAGAACGAGCTGATCACCTTGTTCCTGAATGATCATGGCGCTGCCCTCGCGTGCAGCGTTCGAGTTAGAACGCGCCTTCGGCGATTAGGCGCTGCAGCTCAGCGGGCGGGGTGGCCGAGCTCGACTTGATGAACTTCCATATTATGCTCCTTGAGCACGGAGCAATCCAGCGGGTTCTGCCGGAGGCCGCTGAAGCTGCGGGGCTGAAGCGGGGAGCTTAACACAAATCGAGCAAGAGACGGATCGGCTACAACAGGGCGTCCTTGCTGTGTGCCTGGAGATTCCGCCCTGAATCCCGGTATAGTGGTAATACCGTTGCGGGAGTGGCGAAACTGGCAGACGCGCAGGACTTAGGATCCTGTGGCCGTGAGGCTGTGGAGGTTCAACTCCTCTCTCCCGCACCAGCGGATTTATTGGTGATTGTGCTGATTTGCCCGACTCGGGCTGCGTGTTTCGTTGGTCCACTGTAACCAGAAATGTAACCGGACAAATTTTTTTCCGTCACCGAAGACTTTCTCGTCGCCTGCTGCGAGGTGTACGAGGAACTGATTGACCGGCACGCGAACACAAGTACCCGGACCGTAAATCCGTCCCTGTTAATAATTTGTTCAAGATTGTACACATGGCTGGCGGAATTTATCCTAGGGGCAACGTCTGGTGCCTCGTGCTCAATTGCCAGTGCGATGATTAAATCCTGGTGCCGCTGTACAGCGCCCCCGTAGAGCGGGATCAGTGCGATTCCGGAAGGCATGCGGAGCGAGGGTGTTTGCGCCTGCAAATTCACAAGAACCAGGAGCAGGGCGATCAGCGTCCACTGGACATGAAGCAGCGGATGTTGCAAGGATCACCGGCATGATGACCGTGAGGTGGAAGTGGGTCCTGCTCTAAGGCGAAGAGACAAGCGAACCGCCCCGCGGTAGAATGCGTCCGAGGCGAAACGTGGCATACAACGTTATTCACGAAAAATTGAAAGCAGGAAAGGTGGTCGTCCTCGACGGCCCGATGAACACGGAGCTGGTCCGCCGCGGGATCCGGTGGCGCAAGCATGGCCTGCTGACCGATACCGTGGCTGTCGAGCAACTCCACCGTGAGTACTTGAACGCCGGGGCCGACGTCATCCGCACGAATACGTTTCAGCTCAACCGGCTCACCTACCTCAACGTCTTCCGCAGCCGCGAGCATCAGGCGCACATCGGCGCCCCGGGCCTGGCCGACCTGGTGCCGCAGCTCCTGAAGACGGCGATGCGCCTCATCCGGCAGGCCCGCATCAAGGCCATGAAGTCCGACAGCGTAGCTATCGCCGGAGTCCTTTCTCCCATGCAGCACTGCTTCCGGCCGGACCTCGCCCCGACCGAGGAAGTGGCGCGCCGCGAGCACGCATTTATGGCCCGCATCTTTAAAGAAGAGAAAGCGGACTTACTTATCGCCGACAGCATGAACACCATCCGCGAGGCCAAGGGCGCGCTCGCAGCGGGCCGGGCCGCCGGCCTGCCCGTCTGGGTGAGCTTTGTGCTTGGGCCCGAGGGCGAACTGCTCAGCCGCGAGCCGCTGGCCGACGCCGTGAAAGCGATGAAGCGGGGCGGCGCGGACGCTGTGCTGGTATGCAACGCGCCGCCCGAGGACATGTCAAGAACGGTACCGCGCCTGAAGGCCATGACTCACCTTCCCTGCGGCGGCTGCGCCCATATCGGCAAGTTTTCGCCCCCGAGCTGGAAGTTCGACTTCTTTCCCCAATTCCTCGAAACCGAATCCTGGCCGCCGGAGCGCTACGCGGGCGAAGCGCGCAAGTGGATCACCGGAGGCGCAACGATCGTCGGCGGTGACTGCGGCACCGGCCCCGCGCACATCGCCGCACTGCGCGTAGCTGCTTCCGCTGGCGCGGCCGCTGCCGGAGGACGCTAACGTGAGCTATCAACCCATCAAGGAAAAACTGGCGCGACGCGAGACCGTCATTCTCGACGGCGCCATCGGCACCGAAATCCTTCGCCGCGAGGTGACCTGGGCCGATCATCAGTTGATGAGCCGCCCGGAATTCGTCCGCACCATACACGCCGACTATATCAACGCTGGGGCGGAAGTCATCTCCACCAACAGCTTTCAGCTCTGCAGGCGTGCCCTCTTCAACCACTTTCGCGATGAGACGCACCGCAGGCACATCGGCGCAGGTGATCTGGATACCCGTGCCAACACGCTGCTCGCGCAATCGGTGAAACTTGCCGTCGAGGCGCGCGAACAGACGAAAGCAAAGCAGCCCGTAGCCGTGGCCGCGGCGGTAACTACGCTTGAATGGTGCTTCCGGCCGGACCTGGCACCTTCCGATGCGCAGGCCAGGACCGAGTATGGCGAAATCTTTCAGGTGGTGAAGGACGCTGGCGCGGACCTAGTGCTCCTCGAAACTGTGAACAGCATCCACGAAGCGGCCACCGCCCTTGAGGTAGCCAAGGAGATCGGTCTGCCCTTCTGGATAAGCTTCGTACCCACCGAAAAGGGAAAGCTCTTCACCGGTGAAACGCTGAAAGACGCTGCGGCAGCAATGGAGAAGGACGGCGCCGATGCCATACTGTTGAACTGTGCCCCGCCGGACGATATCTCCGCGGGCATGAAGCAGCTCGCCCGGCTGACGAAATTGCCCATCGGAACTTACGCGCACATCGGCCGCTTCGATCCGCCGGAGTGGCTCTTCAGCGAAGAGTATCCACCGAGCAAGTATACGGAGGAGTCCGCCCGGTGGAAGAAAATGGGCGCGACAATTCTAGGCGGGTGCTGCGGTACCACCCCGGAGCACATCCGCCAACTCAACGCGCTCCGCTAAATCGAAAAACGAAAAAGCAATCCATGGCTGAACAAGCACAGAAGCTCGATGAAGCGGAGTTCGTACAGAAAATTACGACCTCTCCTCACACCGCCCTGACGAGGAGCGCTGCTCGCAGGCCGGCCACGGTAAGCGGCAGCGGCCGGCGGCAACCGGCGCCGATCGTTGGAAAGCTGCTGCGGCAAACCCTTGATGGCGCGACGCTGCAGTCGAGGCCAATGTCGCGCGCGCCGTGCACCTCCTCCATGCCTCCCGCCCCATCCGCAGTATTTTTCACTCTCGCTGGGTTTCTACTCGAAAATCACCGTCTTGTTGCCATGAAGAAGGATGCGATTCTCGATGTGCCAGCGAACGGCGCGGGAAAGCACCACATTCTCGAGGTCGCGGCCTTTTTCCACCAGGTCCTCGAGCGCGTCGCGATGTGAAATTCTCGCCACGCCCTGCTCAATGATCGGGCCGTCGTCGAGGACTTCCGTGACGTAATGCGCGGTCGCGCCGATGAGCTTGACTCCGCGATCATAGGCCTGCTGGTGCGGCTTCGCGCCGACGAACGCCGGCAAAAAAGGGTGGTGAATGTTGATCATCTGCTGCGGATAGTGGCGGATGAAATCGGAAGAAAGCACCTGCATGTAGCGCGCAAGGACGATGAGGTCAATGTTGTTCTTGCGCAGCAGTTCCATCTGCTGGCGCTCCGCGTCCGGCTTGTTCTCTTTGGTCACTGGAATAACCTGATAGGGAATCCCGTGGAAATCGGCGTGACGATTGGCGTCGGGGTGATTGCTGATGATCAGCGGAATATCGCAAGCAAGCTCTCCGTTTCGCTGGCGGTAAAGCAAATCGACCAGGCAGTGGTCGTATTTTAAAACGAAGATGGCAACGCGCAGGCGATGGTTCGAAAGCGCCAGGCGCTAATCCATCGAAAATTTTCCGGCGATGGGAGCAAACTTCCGCGGAAACTCGTTCAAGTCGAGCTGGAAACCTTGGAGGTCCCATTCGATTCGCGCGAGATAAAATCGTTCTTCACCGGCCTGGTGCTGTTCGAAATGAAGAATGTTCCCGTCGTGGCGATAGATGAAATCGGCAACCGTTGCATCGATACCCTTCCGGTCGGGGCACTGCACTAAAAGGATGGCGCTGTTTTTCAATGAATGTCTCCTGAGAGCCTCCGTATTTTACTCGACTCACCTGGTCATCCGCCCAGCTCAATTGACGCTGTTTGCCGCGTCCCCTATACTGGCACATTGAGTTTGAAGGTGAATTCTCACCTCTCTGGCCTCTTCTGAAAGCTTGCGTTGTCCCTCGCCGCTGACCGGGGCACATGCTGTCGAGGCCAGCGAACACGGCCACTCTCACCTGTTTGTGTTTGAGGAAAGGAACGTAGTATGGCCGAAGCTACTTGCCGCCGCGAGCTGGACCTGGAGATTCCCGCGGATGAAGTATCAAAGGCGATGGAGCGCGTCGCGAAGGAATTCGCGCGGATTGCGAACGTGCCGGGATTTCGCCGCGGAAAGGCGCCGATTTCCCTGATCCGCCGCAGATTCGCGGATGACATCAAGGGCGAGGTGCTGCAGTCACTGGTGCCGGAGCGCGTGGAGAAGGCTGTCGCCGAACAGAAATTGACGCCCGTTTCGCAGCCGCACGTGGACAAGCTGGATTACGCCGAAGGCCAGCCGCTGAAGTTCCGCGCGGTGTTCGAGGTGCTGCCGGATTTCGAGCTGGGAAATTACAAGGGCCTCGAAATTGAAATACCTGCGATCGACGTAACGGACGAGGACATCGCGAAGACACTCGAAGAGATGCGCGAGCGCGCCGCGGCCTTTGCCCCGGTGGAAGGGCGCGCAGTTGAAAACAACGATTTTGTGCAATTGAAGCTCCTGGGAACGCCCGCCGCCGGCGGAGACCCCCTGCAAGCGGACAGCGTGCTCTGCCACATCGGCGCGGAAGAGACGATGGAAGCGTTTAACGAAAATCTGCGCGGCGCAAAGGTCGGCGAGCACAAGAATTTTGACGTCGTCTACCCCGCCGATTATCCGGACGCCAAGCTCGCCGGAAAGACCTACCACTATGCAGCGGAAGTGCTGGGCATCAAAACGAAGAAGCTGCCCGAGCTCAATGACGAATTTGCGAAAGACGTCAGCGATGCGGCGACGCTCGACGAACTAAAGAAAAAGGTTCGCGAAGACCTGGAACATCAGCGCGATCACAAACACAAAGAGCTGTTGCACGAGAAAGTTCTCGCTGCGATCGTGAAACTCCACGACTTCCCTGTTCCCGAGGCGCTGGTCGAGCATCAGATGGATGTGCGGCTGGAGCGGGTGGTGCGCTCGCTGGCTGCGCAGGGCGTCGACCCGCGCGCGGTCAACGTCGACTGGGTGACTCTGCGTCGGCGGCAGCAGGAGCGTGCCGCGGATGACGTGAAGGCGGAATTGATCGTGGACCGCATCGCCACGGCGGAGAACATCGACGTCACCGAACAAGAGGTTGACCAGGAGCTCCAGCACCTTGCCGGGCCTGGCGGCGAATCGGCGGAAGCGATGCGTGCTCGTTTGACAAAGCAAGGTGCGCTCGATAGGATGAAAGCTAAGCTGCGGAGTGACAAAACTCTCGACTGGCTCGCGCAGAATTCACGGATCAAAACGGTAGCCGCAGCAAACGCAAAGTGAACCAGATCCGGCTCCGGCGCGCGCAACGGCAGATCTCGTGGCCTCGAAGCGGTCAGCGCACTTTGCGGCCGCGAAGCGGTCGAACACCCAAATGAAAAACTTCGACGAACCAGAATACCGCGGGACAACGCTTATACCCATGGTGGTCGAACAGACCAGCCGCGGAGAACGCGCCTACGACATCTACTCCCGGCTCCTCAAGGAGCACATCATTTTTATTGGAACGCCGATTGACGACCATGTCGCCAATCTGGCGACCGCCCAGATGCTCTTCCTCCAGGCCGAGGATCCGGAGAAGGACATTCAGCTGTACATCAATTCTCCGGGCGGTTCGATTACGGCGGGGTTCGCGATTTACGACACCATGCAGTTCGTGAAGCCGGACGTCGTCACCACTTGCGTGGGTCAAGCGGCGTCCATTGCGGCGCTGCTCCTCGCGGGCGGCGCGCCGAAGAAGCGCTTTGCGCTCCCGAATGCGCGGGTCCTTATTCACCAGCCGTGGATGTCAGGACTCGGCGGGCAGGCCACGGACATCGACCTCCATGCGAAAGAGATCCTGCGCATGCGCACCACGATCAACAAGCTTCTGTCTAAGCACAGCGGGCAATCAATGGACCGCATCGAGAAAGACGTCGAGCGCGATTTCATCATGAATCCCGAACAGGCCAAAGAATACGGGATGATCGACGAGATTATTTTCAAGCATCGCTAGCTGCGTGCGGCCTTGGGTCGCGCTGCGCTAAATTTGGCTGATGAAGAGCATGTTCCAAAAAGTTAGTAGCCAATCAGGTTTCCATTTATTTCAGGGGAAAAATCAGCCTAGAATGATGGTTATAGACTCCGTCGAAGCCCAGCGGAGACGAGGCCTTCACACCAGTGAAAAAGTTCAACCCCGACGAGCCGTTGCGCTGTTCCTTCTGCCATAAGACGCAGGAACAGGTCGAAAAGCTGATCAGTTCGCCTTCGGACTATCCGCGCGCCTACATCTGCAACGAATGCGTCAGTGTTTGCCAGACCATTCTTGAAGATGAAAAGCGCGAGCAGACCGCGGCGCCGGCGAAGAGGCTTCCCCGCCCGCCGGAGATCAAGCAGTTTCTCGACGGCTACGTGATCGGGCAGGACCGCACAAAGAAGAAACTGTCCGTGGCGGTCTACAACCATTACAAGCGCATTTTTCTGAACAAGCAGCCCGGCGACGTCGAGTTGAGCAAGTCCAACATTCTTCTGATTGGCCCGACGGGTACGGGCAAGACACTTCTGGCGCAAACCCTGTCGCGCATGCTCGAGGTGCCCTTTGCGATCGTGGATGCCACAACGCTGACCGAAGCAGGCTACGTCGGTGAAGACGTAGAGAACATTATTTTAAAGCTGCTTCAGGCCGCAGACGGCGACGTACAAAAAGCCCAGCAGGGCATCATTTATATCGACGAGATCGATAAAATCGCGAAGAAGGACGAAAATCCTTCCATCACTCGCGACGTCTCCGGCGAAGGCGTGCAGCAAGCGTTGCTCAAAATTCTGGAAGGGACGCTGGCCAACGTTCCCCCACAGGGAGGCCGCAAGCATCCGCACCAGGAATTTACGCCGGTGGATACCACCAACATTCTGTTTATCTGCGGCGGAGCGTTTGTAGGTCTCGAAAAAATCATTGAAAGACGCGCCGGCCGCCGTTCGCTGGGTTTCCACACCGATGCAGCTCCTGCCACGCCGCAGAAACGCGATACCGAGTTGCTCGAACAGGTGCAGCCCAGTGATCTGATCCGCTACGGCTTGATCCCGGAGTTTGTGGGCCGCCTGCCCGTCGCTGGTGTGATGAGCGATCTCGACAAGCCGGCGCTGGTACGCATTCTGACCGAGCCCAAGAATGCGCTGCTGAAACAGTACCAGCGGCTGTTCGAATTCGAAAACGTGCGCTTGCGCTTCACCGACGATGCGCTGGAAACCGTAGCGGAGTTAGCAATGCAGCGCAAGGTCGGCGCGCGAGGCTTGCGTATGATCCTCGAAGACCTCATGCTGGAACTGATGTATCACCTGCCGATGCAGCGAAAAGTGCGCGACTTTGTGGTTACCGCGGACATGGTCCGCACGCGCGAAATTAACTGGAGCTTGCTCGAAAAGGCCGGCTGAGGCCGCTTCGCGCATTCGAAAGAAGTCCAGGGGCCTTAATGTTCAATCGCGAAAAACAGGAATTGAAGCGCGTTCCGATGATGCCGGTGCGCGATATGGTCATCTTCCCGCAGCAGATGACCCCGTTCATCGTTGGCCGCGAAGCCAGCGTCCGCGCGCTGGAAGAAGCGCTTGCTGGCGACAAGAAGATTTTCCTTTCGACGCAACACGACGCCTCGGTGGATGACCCCAAGCCGGAAGAAATCTACGCGGTGGGCACGCTCGCGAACATCGTGCAGAGCGTGAAGCTCCCTGACGGCAATATCAAAGTTTTGGTGGAAGGTGTGGAACGCGCCCGGGCAGTATCGATCGCCGCGGAAGAGGGATTTTTCCGCGCCTCCCTTCGGCTGCTCACGGCGCGCGTCGAGCCTTCTCCTCAGGCCGAGCAGACGGTGCAGAAAGTTACGAGCTTGTACGAACAGTTCATCAAGCTCTCGCAGAGCCTGAATTACGACACGATGATCGCTGCAGCGCGGGTTGACGATCCGGGCCGGCTCTCGGACACCATCGCCGCAAATCTTCAGCTCCCGGTGGATGAAAAGCAGGATCTGCTCGAGACCGTCGACCCCATCGAGCGGCTGAACCGCATCGCCGATATCCTCGAGATCGAGCTCGAAAAGCTCAACGTCGACCGCAACATCAATAGCCGCGTGAAGCGCCAGATGGAGCGCGCGCAAAAAGAGTACTACCTCAACGAAAAGCTGAAAGCCATTCAGAAGGAACTCGGCCGCGGCGAAAAGAACGAGATTGACGAGCTCAAGAAAAAGATCGACGCCGCGGGAATGAGCAAGGAAGTGCACGAAAAAGCCGTCCAAGAGCTCAAGCGGCTCGAACTTATGCCGCCGATGTCCGCCGAATCGACCGTTAGCCGCAATTATCTCGATTGGCTGCTGGCCGTGCCCTGGAAGAAAAGGTCCAAAGAGATTCGCGACATCCGCGCGGCCGAAAAGATTCTCAACGACGAGCATTACGGGCTTGAGAAAATCAAGGAGCGCATCCTTGAATTTCTTGCCGTCCGCCAGCTCGTAAAGAATCCCAAGGGATCGATTCTCTGTTTTGTCGGCCCTCCGGGCGTGGGCAAGACTTCGCTGGCGATGTCCATCGGCCATGCCACGGGACGCAAGTTCGTCCGCGTTTCTCTGGGCGGCGTGCGCGATGAAGCCGAAATTCGCGGCCACCGCCGCACGTACATCGGCGCGCTGCCCGGCCAGATTATCCAGATGATGAAAAAGGCCGGCACGGTGAATCCCATCTTCGTCCTCGACGAAGTCGACAAGATGTCCATGGATTTCCGCGGCGACCCGTCGGCCGCGCTGATGGAAGTTCTCGACCCCGAGCTGAACCACTCTTTTACCGACCACTATCTGGACGTCGAGTACGACCTTTCGAGAGTGATGTTCGTCTGCACCGCCAATGTCCTGCACACCATTCCGCAGGCTTTGCAGGATCGCATGGAAATTCTGCGCCTCCCTGGCTACACGGAGCAGGAGAAGCTCGAAATCGCCAAGCGTTTCCTCGTGAAAAAGGCGCGCGAGGCCACTGGCGTGACCGATCAGAATCTCACCTTCACCGATGAGGGGCTGCTGCAAATCATCCGGCACTACACGCACGAGGCCGGCGTGCGCAACCTAGAGCGCGAGATTCAGAACATCGCGCGCAAGATGGCGCGCAAGGTCGTAACCGAAGGCACTGCCGTAAAAGCGGATATCACGCTCGTAAACATCAACGACTTTCTCGGCGTCATCAAGTTCCGTGAAATCTGGCTGGAAAAACACAACGAGATCGGCCTGGCCACCGGCCTGGCCTGGACCGAAGTGGGCGGCTCGGTGCTCTCGACGGAATCCACATTGATGGAAGGAAAAGGTCGCTTGACGCTCACCGGAAAGCTCGGCGACGTCATGCAGGAATCCGCGCAGGCGGCCATGAGCTACGCGCGCTCGCGCTCTGCGCAGCTCGGCCTGCCAAGAGATTTCTATCGCAACATCGATATTCACGTGCATGTTCCCGAAGGCGCGATCCCCAAGGACGGCCCCTCCGCTGGCATCACCATCTGCACCTCGATCATCAGCGCGCTCACGAAGATTCCGGTGCGCTGCGACGTGGCCATGACCGGCGAAATTACCCTGCGCGGCAAGGTTCTCCCCATCGGCGGGCTCAAAGAAAAGCTTCTGGCCGCCCACCGAATGGGCTTGCGCACGGTACTCATTCCGAAGGACAATGAGAAGGACCTGGCGGATATCCCGCAGGAGATCCTCTCTAGTCTCGTTGTTCACAGTGTTGAGATCATGGATGAAGTGCTGCAGGTTGCGCTCGAGCGGCCTATCGTGCCGCTGGAGCCTGCCGCGGTTGCGCCCGTCGCGGAACCTTTCGTGGCCGGCGCCGAGAAAGACAAAAGTTTGACCAACTAGTGCCGTTCCAGCCTCTAAGCTGAGAGCAAGCCGAGCGTCTACCAGGGTCGCTAACACGCAGGCCCGATGAACGTGTAGGGGAATGAAGCTGGAACGGTACTAAGCAGCGTTTTTTCGGACCCGGCCCGCCCTGCGGGCTGTCGTCAATCTAGGTTTGGCGCTGCCGCCGGTTGCAAAAAGTCTGGTTTGCCCCACCCTGGCAGGTTTTCGGTTCTCCGCCAGAGCGGTGTGCTGCCCCGTAAACAATCCGGAATTTCGTTGACCGCTCCGCGGTCACACAAAACAGGGTCAATTTTCACAATCAAAGTTAAGGACATATGAAAGAAACAACCGTTGAAGGAAACAATCAGATGAGCATTAGCCTTGCCGAGTTGAAGGAAAAAAACATCACCGACCTCGCCAAGATCGCCAAGGAACTCAACATTGCCGGCGGCAGCGGCATGCGCAAGCAGGAGTTGATCTTCCAGATCCTCCGCGCGCAGACGGAAAAGAACGGGCTGATCTTCTCGGAGGGCGTCCTGGAGTGCCTGCCCGACGGCTTCGGCTTCCTCCGCGCGCCGGAATACAACTACCTCCCCGGCCCGGATGACATTTACGTTTCGCCGTCGCAGATCCGCAAGTTTGACCTTCGCACCGGTGACACCGTCTCCGGTCAGGTGCGTCCTCCTAAAGATGGCGAGCGCTATTTCGCGCTGATCAAAGTCGAGGCCGTTAATTTCGAGGACCCCGAAGTCGCACGCAGCAAAATTTTCTTCGATAACCTGACGCCGCTCTATCCCCAGGGCCGCCTGAAGATGGAAACCACCAAGGAAAATATGACCGGCCGCGTGCTGGATCTTCTCTGCCCCGTCGGCAAGGGCCAGCGCGGCCTGGTCAATGCGTCCCCGCGCACCGGAAAGACCATGATTCTGCAGTCCATGGCCAATGCCGTCGCCACCAATCATCCGGAAGTCGCGCTCATCGTGCTGCTCATCGACGAGCGCCCGGAAGAAGTCACGGACATGCAGCGCACCGTGAAGGGCGAGGTCATCAGCTCGACTTTCGATGAAGCGCCGCAGCGTCACATTCAAGTTGCGGAAATGGTCCTCGAGAAGGCCAAGCGCCTGGTCGAGCACAAGCGCGACGTCGTCGTCCTGCTCGATTCGATCACGCGCCTAGCCCGTGCGTACAACGCGGTTACGCCGCCCTCCGGCAAAGTTCTCTCGGGCGGTATCGACGCCAACGCTCTGCAGCGCCCGCGCCGCTTCTTTGCCGCCGCGCGCAACGTCGAGGAAGGGGGTTCGCTCACCATCATCGCCACCGCGCTCATTGACACAGGCAGCCGCATGGACGACGTCATCTTCGAAGAGTTCAAGGGCACCGGCAACATGGAAATCTACCTCGACCGGCGCCTCGCCGATAAGCGCGTCTTCCCTGCCATCGATATCCAGCGTTCCGGCACCCGTAAGGACGAGTTGCTGCTCCCCCCCGACGAGCTCAGCCGCGTCTGGGTGCTGCGCAAGGTTTTGAGCCCGCTCTCGACCGTCGAGGCCATGGAGCTTCTGCTCAGCCGCCTCACCAAAACGAAGTCCAACGCCGAATTCCTCGGCTCCATGTCCGCACCCGCCTGAGCGCTTCCTCTCTATCTGTCATCCCGAGCGGAGTCCCGGTCGCGGACCTGGACAAAGTCGAGAGATCCCGGCTTACTGAGGTATTCTTTCTCTGGGGTTGGAAGCAGAGCCCAAAAACCGGAATCAAAAAACGGTGGTCCCCCCAGCTCAAAAGAGAAGCCTGCTTCCAAGAGGCGTAAATGCAACAGCGCTTTGGAATTTTCTCATCTTTTTTTGATTCAAACCCGGGATATCTCCACTTTTTGGATCTGCACTCAGCGGAAGCCAATCACTCAGTTTCTAGAGTCATAGAGTGCTGTCGGTTGTCTTCCGACCCGTTTCAAGATATAGGTCGCTTGCTCGACGAAAGGGACTGGCGCCTTCACCTCGTCGCGGCAGTTGCACTATCCGCGATTGGCTATGACTGCACAGCCTTCAACAAACTTTGGAGTGCATTTGACGCTGGAAGCTGGGTGACGCCTCAACTCGCCGTCGTGGCATCTCTTCGTGACCCTGATTTCTCAGACCGTGCTAGGGTGCGAGTCCAGTCTCGCTGTCCCGTAGATACTTCTCGCTTCAGTTCGATGACCCCTCTCGAACGCCTTGTCGCGGCCGGGCCTGCAGGAGCACTCGAGCGTTCCGCTAAAGCGGCTTGCGCTCTCATTTATCTCGTAAGTCTTTTTCCCGGACCATTGGATTGGCTCACGACGGAACTCGCATCGCCAGATATAGCAACTTTGTTGTCGGAAGATAGGGACCATGCATCTTCAATTGCCGAACACTGGCTTGCATCGTTGAAAGCTATATTGAACGCCCTCGCCATTAAAATGGACTAGCAGCCCCCACGTTTCTCCGCCAGGTGAGCAACCCCGTGATGTGGGACAGCTGCTCGTGGCACGGGCAGGTGGCGAACCCTTAGTGGCTAGGCCCAGACCGTCGGGTGGGACAGGATTCTGAATTGGGTGTCCCGCCTCTTGGGATAGAAAGGCCGCACTCTTCCATTTTTCCCGGGTGCCAATTCGAACAGACACCCAGCTATCCATTAGCAAACACACTACTTAATAGTAATTAATTGACAAACAGTACGTATATGCTATAATATGCTTTGATTCTGGCAGGATTCTCCGCCGTGATGCAGGCCATGGGCCGCCGCTATGTTGTTCCTCTAAACTCTTTAGAATCCGCTCATACAGGCTGTTTACCTTCTTGCAAACAAATCGCGCCTGTAACTCCTTTAGAACTCGCACTTTCAAGACCCCTCATAAGTGCGGAAAACAAAGGACTTACAGCCACAAAATCCCTCTCTCAACTCCTTTGTTTGCAACACTTACGCGACCTCCTCGCAAGTGTTCTATCTAAAGGGCTTATAACCATTTTAGAATCCGCACTTACAAAAAATGCGCCTGCAACTCCCTTAGAATCCGCACTTACAAAAAAGTGGGGGGAGGGGGGCTTGGTGAGTCGTCTCTTCGTCTCCGTGAACGGCGCCTGCCCCGACCCGGTCGGGGTGCTCTCTGCGCGCTCTGCGTTAATTCCTACTCTTGGTGTCGGCGATCGGCCTCTTCGCTCGATTCACCGCGCCGCCTGCTCGCTCATCCACTGCTTCATGTGCGCTTCCAGAACGTTCAGCGGCACGGCGCCATTCTCGAGCACCGCATCGTGAAACTTGCGCTCATCAAATTTCGCGCCAAGCCTCTTCTCTGCTTCCGCGCGCAGCTCGCGAATCTTGAGTTGTCCCAGCTTGTACGCCAGCGCCTGCCCAGGCCAAACAATGTACCGGTCGACCTCCACCGTGATGTCCTGATCGGTCTTTCCTGTGTTGTCCTTGAAGAACTGAATGGCCTGCTCGCGCGTCCAACCCATCGCGTGCATTCCGGTATCGACGACCAGCCGCACCGCCCGCCACATCTCATAACTGAGCTGCCCGAATTTCGAGTACGGATCTTTGTACAGGCCGATCTCTTCGCCCAGGCTTTCCGAATACAGCGCCCAGCCTTCCACGAAAGCCGAATAGCCCACGTGCTTCCGGAATTCCGGCGTGTCTTCCATTTCCTGCGCCAGCGAAATCTGCAGGTGGTGACCCGGCACGGACTCATGCAGAGACAGTGCTTCCATCTCCCACTTCGGCCGCGCGTGCAAGTTGTAAGTGTTCACGAAATAACAGCCCGGCCTGCCCGCTTGCGGCGCGCCCGGCTGGTAATACGCGGTAGTCTGCGAAGGCGCCTTGAAATCCGGAATCTGGCACACGCCATACGTCAGGCGCGGCAATTTCCCGAAGAGGTGTGCGAGTTCGGGATCGATTCTCTTCGCGATAACGCGGTAGCCATTCACAAGATCGTCGGGCTTGTCATAATAAAAACGTGGATCCGTGCGCAGAAATTCCGTGAATTCGTGGAAGCTGCCCTTGAATCCGGCCGAGGCGATGACTTTGTCCATCTCCGCGCGGATGCGCTTCACCTCGGAAAGGCCGATTTCATGGATCTGCTGCGGCGTCAGGTTGGTCGTCGTTTGCCAGCGCACGTGAAATGCATACGCCGCCGCGCCGTTGGGCAAAGCGGTTGCGGCGATCGAATCGCGGCATGCGGGCAAATACGTGGAAGCTACGTAGTCGTGGAACTTCTTAAACGTCGGCGCAACCGTGTTTGTATAGACGCTCTTGGCGCGGTCCGTCAATCGGATTCGATCGGCTTCGGGGAATCCCGCTGGAAACTCCGTAAACGGCTCCAGGAGCGCGCTGGCGAGCGGATCGGCGGGAACCAAATCCGCAATCTGCTTCGGCACGTCGCGCAACATCAACTTCGGCGGCGTGTAACCGCGCTTCAGCCCTTCCTGCAAGAGCGCGAGATTCTGTTCGACCGATTTCGGCAATCCTTCCAGCCGCGCCAGAATATTTTCGTAATCCGCAACCGTCCGGCGCGGCATGTTCGCAAGGATTGCCGCGGCGCCTTGTTGGATGCCATCCATTTGCGTCAACGGCATCCACGAGTTGCCTGGCACTACATTCCGGAACGGCAGCGGGTCATCGCCGTACTGCAGGCCCTCTTCCGCCGTTTCGAGCAGTTCGCGGTACAAGTCGTAATTCAGCTCTTCCTCCGCGGGCAGCGCGTCACGGGAGATTTTTTCGAGTGTCGCAAGGCTGTCATGCAGATGTTTCCTCCGCTGCTCGATTCCCTCCGGAGAATCGTCCGACCAGCGGCGGTTCTGCCCCGGAAATCCCACCTCGGTCGCCATCTCCGGGTAGTCGACCATCCAGCGCTTCCAGTCTTCGTCGAGGTAAGCGCGGAATTTTCGCGCGGCTTCGGATTGCGCGCTGCTGGAATCATCGCTGCTGCGCGCGGCGACGATCATCGGAATCACAAGCAAGCCGCCGCCAATTCCCAGCGCCAGCATGATCAGTATGCGCATCACGATTTCCTCCCCGCTGCTTTTGCCAATTCCCTTTCGCGGTCCCCCGCCAGCATGACGATGAGCCGCCCCGTCTCTTCCGCGTCCATCG
This sequence comes from Candidatus Acidiferrum sp., assembly GCA_035544995.1. Classification (GTDB taxonomy): domain Bacteria; phylum Acidobacteriota; class Terriglobia; order Acidiferrales; family UBA7541; genus Acidiferrum. The sequence goes on along the minus strand of DASZZI010000083.1, from coordinate 71,707 downwards.
CCGTGTTGTCCACCAGCACCGCATCCGTGGCGCGCACCAGCGGCGAAACTTTGCGCTCGCGGTCGCGCCGGTCGCGCTCACGCACCTCCACGAGAACCTCCGCGAGTGTGAATTTGTCGCCCTTCTCCTGGTGCTCTTTCCAGCGGCGTTCCGCGCGCAATTCGGGCGAAGCGTCCAAGAAAATTTTCAGGTCAGCGTTGGGAAAAACGACGGTGCCGATGTCGCGCCCTTCCATGACGACTCCGCCACCGCCACCGGCACGCTGCTGCTCGGCGACAAGCACTTTGCGCACGCTTGCGATTGTCGCCAGCAGCGAAGCTGCCTTGGCAACTTCGGCCGTGCGGATGGCTTGCGTTACTTCGTCGCCGTCCAGAAAAACGCGATTCTTTGAGCCGGATGCTTCCTGCTCTGGAGTCGGCGGTTTGAGTTCGATGTGGGTTCTTTGGGCGAGAGCTTCCAATCCGGGGTCGTTATCGAGGGCAACATTTTGTTTCAGCGCTTTCAGTGCCAGCGCGCGATACATCGCGCCGCTGTCGAGATATATGTACCCGAGCAGCGCTGCCACGCGCCGCGCCACCGTGCTCTTCCCCGAGCCTGCGGGACCGTCAATGGTGATGGTGAGTTTTTGCATCTGTGGTGGCACAGCCAATCTTGGCGGTGCGCTTTTCGCCGCAGAACGTCACCGAAAACAGCGCCAGCGAGAGCAACTGAACTACTCAGAAGCCCATGATGTTGTAGCCGCAATCGACGTAAATCGTTTCGCCGGTGATCCCCGACCCCGCTTCCGAAAGCAGGAACACAGCGGTCCCGCCAACTTCGCCCGGGTCCACGTTGCGCTTCAGCGGCGAACGCTCCGCCTGAACCTTGAGCATGTCACCAAATCCCGAGATGCCGCGCGAGGCCAGCGTCTTGATCGGCCCCGCGGAAATAGCGTTCACGCGAATGGCTTTGGGACCCAGATCGTTGGCCAAGTAGCGGACCGTGGCTTCGAGAGCGGCCTTGGCCACGCCCATCACGTTGTAGCGCGGCACAACTTTTTCCGCGCCATAATAGGTGAGCGTCACGATGCCACCGCCCGAGGTCATCAGAGGCAGCGCCCCGCGAGCCACTGCGATGAGCGAATAGACGCTGATATCATGCGCGACGCGAAATCCTTCGCGCGTGGTGTTGATGAAGTCGCCTTTCAAGTCACTCTCAGGAGCAAAGCCGATGCTGTGCACCAGTCCGTGCAGGACGCCGTAGTTCGACCTCAACTCCTCGAACAATCGCGCGATCTCATCGTCCTTCGTGACATCGCACATGAAACCCGCGGCCCCAGGAAGTTCTGCAATGAGATCTTTTGCTTCGAGCCCGAGACGTTCGTTTTGATAGGTGATAGCCAGGCGCCAGCCCGCCTGCTGCAGTTTCTGCGCGATGGCCCAGGCGATGCTGCGCTTATTCGCAAGGCCGAAAATCACCGCCGTGCTGTGTGTCTCGCTCATTCGATCAGTCTCCAAGATGTCGGCCTCCCGGCAGGGTCGGGACAAATTCCGGCCGGTGATACAACGTCAAATTCTGTGGAACGCCTTCTCAATCTCTTTCACGGAATAGCGCAGCACAACCGGCCGCCCGTGCGGACAGCTCATCGGGCAATCCGTTTTCGCGAGCGCCCCGAGCAGCCATTCCATTTTCGTCTGGTCGAGCGGCATGTTTATTTTGATCGCGGCGTGGCACGCGGTCGACGCGGCGATTTTTGCCTGCAGCGTATCGATGGAAATGGCCGCGTTTTCGCGCTCGATTCCGTCGAGGATTTCAGTGAGTAATCTTTCTGCGTCGCCGGAAGCGACGCCTGCAGGCATCGCTTGAATCGCCACGCTGCGCGGCCCCATCGGCTCGACCTCGAAACCATTCGCGGCGAGTTCTTCGGCGATTTTTTCGTAGATGACGAACTGGCGCGGCGAAAGCTCGATGACGATCGGCATGAGCATGCGCTGGGATTCGACTTTGCCGGCGTGACGCGCCTCCAAATGTTGTTCGAAGAGCACGCGCTCGTGGGCGACGTGCTGGTCGACGATCCAGAGGCCTTCGCCGTTCACCGCAACGATGAAACTCGAACTCACCTGTCCCAGCGGCTTCAAATCCATGATTTGATCGGGCCGCGGGAGCGTGGCGGGGGCATCGCTATTCGGCGCAGCAAGATTCGCGGCCCAGGCGACCGCGGAATCCTGCGATGGAGCGACAGCGGCGCCGAAGGCTGTGCCCGGTTCAAAGGGGAATCGCTGCTCGACGGGCCGCAACGGGGCGGTGGTGAGATCGAAGCCGGCATCTGAGCCAACGCCGGAACCCACGCCGAGCTCAGAGATCGGAGGAATAATCGCGCGCGGCACGCCTGAGTCTGCTGGCGCGGGCGATACTCCGCCGGAAAACGCTGGGGCCGCGGGCGCAGGCATTTGCGAAGCTGCCGTGGCGGCCGCGGCAAAACTTGCGATGGGCCGCGCGCCCATGAGCGCCTGGCGGATGGCATCGCGCGTTAAATCGTGGACGAATTGCGACCGGCGGAAGCGTACTTCGATTTTCGCGGGATGCACGTTGACGTCGACTTCGTCGTATGGCATCTCGAGAAAAAGCAGCGTTGCGGGAAAAACCGTTGGCGGCAGGATGTTGCGATACGCTTCGTGAATCGCATGAAGGATCAAGCGGTCGCGCACGAGGCGGCGATTCACGAAGACGTAGATGCCGTTGCGGTTCGGCCGCTGGACTTCCGGGCGGGAAGTGAAACCCGTCACCGACAGCGTGGACTTCTCTTCCCCGGGCTCGAGTTCCGGTTCGGTGATAGCCGCGCGAAAGGGAGCAGAGACCGCTGGAATTTCGACCAATTCATCGAGTGCTTGACGGCCGAAAAGCTGATAGACGCGGTCGGCGAGGCGTTCGGCGGGTGAGCAGTTGACGATCTCCTGCGTCGGCGTTTTCAGGATAAATTGTCTTTCGGGATTGGCCAGCGCGTAGTGAGTGACGAGCGAGGCAATGTGGCCGAGTTCCGTCGTTTCCGATTTCAGGAATTTGCGGCGCGCGGGCAGGCAATAGAAAAGATCGGCGACGCTGACGGTGGTTCCTCCTGGCAGACCCGCGGGCTTCACGCCGACAAGTTTTCCACCGGCAAATTCGACGCGCGTTCCTTCGGCCTCATCTTCTGTGCGCGTTTCCAGCAGAAGCCGGGACACCGCCGCAATCGTGGGCAGGGCTTCGCCGCGGAAGCCGAGGGTGGTGATGGAGAGCAGGTCGTCGACCGTGCGCAGCTTGCTCGTCGCGTGGCGTTCGAAGGCAAGGAGCGCGTCGTCGTGTGCCATGCCGTTGCCGTTGTCAATCACGCGGATCATGCGCTTGCCGCCAGCCTCAACTTCAACGCGAATCGTCTTGGCACCAGCGTCCAATGCGTTTTCGAGCAGCTCTTTGACCACCGATGCCGGACGTTCGACAACTTCGCCCGCGGCGATCTTGTTCGCCACCGCCTCCGGCAATATGCGGATACGGCTCATATCTACAACGCGGCTTTCTGAACTTTCTGAGTGAATTCGCTGAATTTATTGCCGACCTGATCCAATTCAGCTTCATCGATGCGGAAAGCCTTAAACGCAACCTGCGCGATTTGGTGAAAACCAATAAAGCATGTAGCAAGCGCCTGTGGAACCCAATGGTTGCTCGGCCCGATCTGAATACTGAAATCCCCGACCGAGTCTTCTTTAAGCCTTCCCGCGACTGATGCCACATCGCCATGAAGTATTTGGGACAGCATCAGATAAACCACATCATACAGATACATCGGTCTTCCGACAGCATCTGCCCGCTCGATCAGTCGTCTTGGCCATCCAGACTCTGTATCGATCGTTTCCGCTTTTTTGAGAACCTCCTGCATTTCCGGAGTGTCGGCATGGGGAGTAAGACCGCGAACGAGCCGTCGATTGCTTTCCCTGATGGATCTGAGGTAGGCGCCGCCGTGCTTTTCTGGCTCTAAGCCTATGTAAAGGCTGTTGATGGCCGATTCAACGAGAGACCTGGAGAGCCCTGCCGCTTGTAGTCCATACCCTGACTTACTCAGCCTTGCAACCGCCCTCGCATCGTCGAATGCCTTGGAAGCGACGAGGCTCATTGATTCTTGAAAATGGTTCTCTTTCGGCAGAATGGAGCGAAATAGTTTTCCGTCTACCAGAGAAGTAAGCTGGTCGCAGAACTCGGCCAACGCCCAGTTCTGACTGATCAAACCTGGATAGGCCGCCATGATTTCAAGTTCTTCTTCTTGCGGAGCATCAACAGCACTCGGCGATTCGGCCATGAGATCCTGGGCGGCAGTGGTCTTGGCGAAGGCGATGACTTCGCGGATCGATTTTTCGCCGGCGAGGAGCATCACCACGCGGTCGATTCCGAGGGCGATGCCGCCATGCGGCGGTGTGCCGTAGGTCAGCGCATCCAGGAAAAAACCGAAGCGGTGGCGCAACTGTTCTTCTGTCAGGCCGAGCGCTTTGAAGAGGCGCTCCTGAATGTCCTGGCGGTGGATTCGAATGCTGCCGGAGCCGAGCTCGTTGCCATTCAGCACGAGGTCGTAGCCTTTGGAACGCACTTCCCAGGGCGCGGACTCGAGTTTTTCCAGGTCTTCGTCGACGATGCCTGTGAAGGGATGCTGCGCGCTGACCCATTGCTTATCCGATTCGCTCCATTCGAATAGCGGAAATCCCGTGAGCCACAGAAATTTCCACTGCGATTTGTCGATCAGGCCGAGCACTTCGCCAAGCTGCAAACGCAACTGTCCCGCAATGAGCGCGGCAGCTTCGGTGCCTTTGATCTGCTCTTTCGCGGAGACGGCCACAACGAGATCGCCCGTTTTCGCGCCGCAAGCGTCCGCCAACTTCTTCACGTTCTCTGCACCGATCAGTTTTTCAACGGAGGACGTTGTGCCATCGGCTGCAACTTTCACGAAGTACGCGCCGCGCGCGCCGATTGATTTGGCTTTTTCCGTCAATTCGTCGAGCTGCTTCCGCGAATAGCTTGCGGCACCCGGCGCGGCCAGCGCGAAGACGTTGCCTTCGATCTGCAACTTCTGTTTCGCCTCTCCTGGGAAGCAGTTGGTGACTTCGTGCAATTCCATAGCGAAGCGCATGTCCGGCTTGTCGCTGCCGTATTTTCGAATGGCGTCCTTGTAGAGCATGTGCGGGAAAGGCGCCCCGGCCTTGATTCCCGCAACGGCGCAAGCGCGCACCATGACGTTCTCGATGACCTGGAAAATGTCTTCCTGACGCGGAAATGACATTTCGAGGTCGAGCTGAGTGAATTCTGGCTGGCGGTCGGCGCGCAGGTCTTCGTCGCGAAAGCACTTCACGATCTGGAAGTAGCGGTCCAGCCCGCCGATCATCAGGATCTGCTTGAATATCTGCGGCGATTGCGGCAGCGCATAGAACTGCCCGTGATGGACGCGGCTGGGGACGAGGTAGTCGCGCGCGCCCTCGGGCGTGGAGCGCGTCAACATGGGCGTTTCCACTTCGAGGAAGCCCATCTCGTCCATCACCTTGCGAATTTCGAGGATGATCTTGTGGCGCAGCGCGAGGTTGCGGTGCGGCTTCGGGCGGCGCAGATCGAGATAGCGGTAACGCAGCCGGGTCTCTTCGGCGGCGTTGATTTCGTCTTCGATCGGGAACGGCGGCGTCTTGGCGTTGTTCAAAATGTGCAGCTTGGTTGCCACCAGCTCCACTTCACCGGTGGCAAGTTCGGGATTCGGTTTTTGCCGCTTGATGACTTTGCCTTCGACGGCGACGACGAACTCGCTGCGGGCTTGCTCTGCCTTGGCGTGCGCCGCAGGCTGCGTCACTTTGTTGAAGACGACCTGGACGATGCCGGTGCGGTCGCGCACGTCGAGGAAGAGCAAATTGCCGAGGTCGCGGCGGCGATGAACCCAGCCCATGACGAGGGCGTCGCGGCCGTCGTCGGTGGCGCGCAGTGCGCCGCAATAGTGTGTGCGTTTCAGGTTCCCTAGAAAATCCAGCAAGTCCTTCTCTCCTTCGAGTAACACGGGCTTTACTCTCTGCTCTTCCAATTCATTGTGCCTGCACAGGCTGAAGCCTGTGCTACTGTTGCTGAACAAGGCAGCTCAACTGACTCGGAAGCCCGAATGTCTCCGACGTTGAGATCCTTCGGCTATCCTCATCGGATAGCCTCAGGATGACAGCGCTCTAGTTTTTCTCAAGTGCTCCAACAACTGTTGCTCAGTAAACTTATCCTGCTTGCCATCTGCCAGAGTTTTCAGGGTCCAGAGGCCTTCGGCAACTTCGTCGTCGCCGAGGATCAACGCATAGCGCGCGCCCAGCTTGTCGGCGTGGCCAAGGGCCTTGCCGAATTTCTGCTCGGTGGGCGGCAGCTCCACGCTGAAACCGGCGGCGCGCAAATCTTTCGCAGCGCGGATGGCTGTTGCGTGGGCCTTTTCGCCCATCCAAGCGATGTAGACATCGCGGCCTTGCGGCGGCTGGGCCTTTTTATGTGCGACCGCTGAGCGGTCGACGCCGCTTTCTTGCAAGGACAAGATCAGGCGATCTTCGCCGATGGCGAAGCCGATGCCTTTCGTGGGTGGCCCGCCGAGCAATTCGACAAGACCGTCGTAGCGGCCGCCGCCGCAGACGGCGTCTTGCGAGCCGAGGCCCACGGCAGTGATTTCGAACGTCGTGCGCATGTAGTAGTCGAGGCCGCGAACGAGCCGCCAGTTCTCGCGATAGATCACGCCGCGCAATTCGAGCTGGCGTTTCACAGCGGCGTAATGCGTCGCGCAGTCTTGGCATAGATGGTCAGCGATGCGCGGCAATTTCTCGATGATGGCCTGCTCGCTTTCGAGTTTGGAATCGAGCACACGCAGCGGATTGGTTTCGATGCGGCGCTGGCTGTCCGCGCCGAGCTCGTCTTTCACTTTCAAAAGCTCTGCGCGTAACAGCTCGACGTATTTTGGACGGCAATCGCGGCACCCAATGGAGTTAATATCAAGCTGGACGCCCTGCAGCTCCAGCTTGGCGAAAAACACCATCACCATTTCGATGACTTCGGCGTCGATGGCGGGGGCGTCGGTGCCGCCGAGAATTTCTGCGCCGATTTGATAGAACTGGCGGTAACGGCCTTTTTGCGGGCGTTCGCGGCGAAACATCGGGCCCATGTAGTAGAGCTTCACGGGCTGGGGAAGTTGTTGCATGTTGTGCTCGATGTAGGCCCGGCAGACCGAGGCGGTGGCTTCGGGACGGAGTGTTACGTCATCACCCAAAAACGTCCGCGTAGCTTGGGTGCGAACCGCCTTGAGATCGTTCCTGATGTGCGAAATATACAAGTCAAAGCGATTCGCATGAACTTGGCCTTGGTCCTTCTCATATTCCTGGCGCGCGAAACCAATCGAATTTAGTAATGGCCGAATCTCATCGCAAACACGCTCGTTTTCTCGTGTCCCAGGGACAGTTCCATCGTTCATGCCAAATTGAAGGCGATTCAGGAACTCCTCGACTTTGAGTTCATAGGACAAAAAGAACTTCGGATCGTCGATTTTAGGCTCCTTCTCGAGCAAAAGAGTCCTCAGAGCCGCTAACTCTCTCGATGCATGATCCTCAAACTCGTACATTTCCTTGGAAACAACATCAGTGTCGACGCCAATCGAACGAGCGAACAATTCGGTTGGCTCGAAAATGGGTACGCGGATTTCGCCGAAGCCGAAGGTGGCGAAGACTTCGTGGGCGGTTTGCTCGACGCGATTCCAGAGGGCGGTTTCCGGAGGGAGAAGGTCGCGCGTGCCGCGAATGGCCTGAAACTTGCGCGGCTTCTCTTGGCTCTTGGCTGGTCCTTCACTCACTTGGCTGATTCCTCGCGATAGATATTCTTGTACTCCACGTAGCGCTTGGCGTAGGCGTCGATGGCGGCCTGATCGATGCCCGTCAGCATGCGCTTTACTTTGCCGGGCTGGCCCACAACGAGGCTGCCCGGAGGAATGACGGTGCGTTCGGTGAGCAGCGTGCCCGCCGCGACGATGCTGCCGGCGCCGATGGTGACGCCATTCAGAAGGATCGCGCCGATGCCGATGAGGCAACGCGACTCGACGGTGCAGCCATGCAGAGTGACGGAATGCCCGATGGTTACGTCATCGCCGAGAATCAGCGGGTACTCATCGCGCATGACGTGGAGCACGGAGCCGTCCTGAATGTTGGTGCGCGCGCCGATGCGGATGTGGTGCACGTCGCCGCGAATCACCGCGCACGGCCAGACGCTGGAGTCGTCGCCGATAACCACATCGCCGATGATGACGGCGGCGGGGTCGATATAGGCCGATGCGGCGATTTCGGGCCGCTTGCCGCGATAGGGTCGAATCATGCTATCCCTTTGATTTGCCGACACATAACCGCGGGCGCGGCTCTTCGAAGCTCAGCGCAAACATGCCGTGCCCCTACCAGAGAAGCCCACACGACTCAGCACGTCAAGATAACATTCGACTACCGAACTGACAAGGAAAGGCGGTGCTGCGCGGGGAGTAATCTGGCCGGAGCACAGCCAAGAGTGGCTGTGCCACGAAGAAGCAGGACGCTATCGATCAATCGATCTGCACGGAGGGCCCGGCGGCCGTGGCGCCGACTTCGGCCAGCCGCGCCGTTACGGCACGCGCCATATTGTAGAGACTTTTTGCGCCGGGGGCATTTTCGCCGAGCAGAGCTACGGGCTTTCCGGTGTCGCCGCCGATGCGGATGACGGGATCGAGTTCGATTTCGCCGAGGACGGGCACGCCGTATTCTTTTGCGGTTTTTGCGCCTTCGCCGTGGCCGAAAATATCCAGCGGCTTTCCGCAGTGCGGGCATGTGAAGGTGCTCATGTTTTCCACGACGCCGAGGACTTCGACATTCACCTGGCGAAACATTTCAATGGCCTTGCGCACATCTGCGAGCGCCACCGTCGATGGCGTTGTCACGACAACGGCGCCGGTCACGGCTACCGTCTGGATCAGAGTCAATTGCACGTCGCCGGTGCCAGGCGGCAGATCGATGATGAGGTAATCCAGTTGGCCCCACTCGACGCTGCGCAAAAACTGTGTGATGACGCTGTGCAACATCGGGCCGCGCCAGATCATCGGTTTGTCACCGGGATTGAGCAGGCCCATGGAGATCATCTTCAAGCCCATGACCTGTACGGGGATGATGTGCTTGTCTTGCGTGGCTTGCGGCTCTTGGGTCGTGCCCAGCATGATGGGCACGTTGGGGCCGTAGACGTCGGCGTCCATCAGGCCGACTTTATGACCGAGTTTCGCGAGGGCCAGCGCGAGATTCACGGCGACGGTCGTTTTACCGACGCCGCCCTTTCCGCTGGCAACGGCCACGAGATTCTTTACGCCGGGGATCGGTGTGCGTTCCGGCATCGGCATGGGTGGTGGGGGCATTAGTTTTTTATTCTCCGTGAAGAATGAATTCCAGCGCGAGGATTTTCGTCGAACGGATACAGCGTAGCAGAGTTGACGTGGGCACAGGCTAAAGCCTGTGCTACCAAAAGTGAAGAGAGATTCCTCGACTCCGGGCCGCAACTGCAGCGGCCCTCCGCTCGCAATGACAAGCTTGCGAAGTTGGCATTGGTCATGTGCTAGCGCCGTGGCACTTCTTGTACTTCTTCCCTGAACCGCAAGGGCAAGGGTCGTTGCGGCCAACCTTGGCGGCGGCGCGAACCGGTTTGGGTGCTTCGGCCTGCGCGGGACCAGTCTGATATTGCAAGTCGCGCTGCTGGCGCTGCTGACGGCGCTCGATTTCACGCGCGACGGCGGGCAAATGTTGCGGCTGCTCGCTCGCGCGGGCAGCGGCGCTGGCGACGGCAGCATCCGCGCGCGGCCTCTGAAGCTGTGGCGAAGAAGGCTGCGGCTGGCCTGGTGCGGGCGGCTGCTCACCTTGCTGGATTTGAATGTGGAAGAGATAGCGGATCGTTTCGTTGTCGATGCGCGCCATCATGTCTTCGAAGAGGATGAACGCTTCCTTCTTGAACTCCACGAGCGGATCTTTCTGCCCGTAGCCGCGCAGTCCGATGCCTTCTTTTAAGTGATCGAGCGAGAGCAGGTGGTCTTTCCACTGCGAGTCGACCACATCGAGAATGATGCGGCGCTCGAGCCAGCGCATCAGGTCTGCGCCAAACTGTTTTTCTTTCTCTTCGTAGCGCTTGTGCACCGCTTCGGCCAGGGCATCGGAGAGCTGGTCGTGATTCACAGAAGCAGGATCGGCGCCGGCAGCTTTTGCATCCACGCCGAACTGGCTGTTCACTTCCGCGAGGAGTTGCGTGGCATTCCATTGATCGGGATGCTGTTCGCGCGGACAGTAGGTGTCAACCAGCTCGCGTGCGACGTCTTCTGCGATGCCGAGCACGTAATCCCGCTGGTCCTTGCCTTCCAGCGCCGAGCGGCGGATGGAGTAAATCGTCTCGCGCTGCTTGTTCATTACGTCGTCGTATTCGAGCAGGTGTTTGCGCGCATCGAAGTTCTGCGCCTCGACGGACTTCTGCGCGTTCTCGATGCGCCGGGAGATCAAACCCGATTCGATAGGCACGCCTTCGGTCATCCCGAGGCGGTACATCAACTGCTTGACGCGCTCGCCGCCGAAAATGCGCATCAGATCATCTTCAAGGGAGAGGAAAAAACGCGACGAACCGGGATCGCCCTGGCGGCCGGAGCGGCCACGGAGCTGATTATCAATGCGCCGCGCTTCGTGGCGCTCCGTGCCGAGGATGTGCAGGCCGCCGAGGGCGACGACTTCATCGTGCTCTGCTTTGCACTGCTCCGCAAACTGGCTGTAGACCGGTTTCCACTGGTCGGCAGGGACCTGGAAGATTTTGCCTTCGTGCTGGAAGAGAACCATCTGCACAGCGGGCTGCGCCGCATCACCGTTTGCGCTATCCGCGGCGATGACTGCGGGGGCTGCGGCATAGGGCATGGCCAGCTTGTTTTTCAGGAAATGGTCGCGCGTCATCTGCTCGGGATTGCCGCCGAGAAGAATGTCCGTGCCGCGGCCGGCCATGTTCGTGGCGACGGTGACCGCGCCTTTGCGTCCCGCTTGCGCCACGACGCGCGATTCGCGTTCGTGCTGCTTGGCGTTCAGCACCTGATGTGGAATGCCGACTTTTTTCAGCGACTCCGCGATCGTTTCGGATTTTTCGATCGAAATCGTGCCGACCAGCACCGGCTGGCCGCGTTCGTAATAATGCCGGATGCCATTTGCGAACGAATTGTCCTCTTGCAGGATTCCGTCCACGACGGCCCCAAACTTTTCTTTCTCCGTGCGGTAGACGACGTCGCGGTGCTCTTCGCGGATCAGCGTGCGGTTGGTGGGGATCACCACGACATCGAGGTTGTAAATCTTGCCGAACTCAGCCGCTTCCGTTTCCGCGGTGCCGGTCATGCCGGACAGCTTTTTGTACATGCGGAAATAATTCTGAAAGGTGATCGTCGCCAGCGTCTGGTTCTCGCGCTCGATCTTGACGGCTTCTTTGGCCTCCACGGCCTGGTGCAATCCATCCGACCAGCGGCGGCCGGGCATTTGGCGGCCTGTGAATTCATCGACGATGATGACCTCGCCGTCCTTCACTACGTAATCGACGTCGCGCTTGTAAAGGGTGTGCGCACGCAACCCCTGATAAACGTGGTGAATGACCTCCATGTGCGCCGGATCATAGAGATTGCCGAGACTCAGCATGCGCTCGCACTTGCTGACGCCCTCTTCGGTGAGCGTCGCGGTGCGATGCTTCTCATCCAGCGTGTAATCAATCTCCTTAATGAGCTTCGGAATGATCTTGTCGATGCGGTAGTACTTGTCGGTGGATTCTTCCGCGGGACCGGAAATAATCAGCGGGGTGCGAGCCTCGTCGATCAGGATCGAGTCTACTTCGTCGACGATGGCGAAGTGGTGGCCACGCTGCACGCAATTCGCCAGGTCGTACTTCATGTTATCGCGCAGGTAGTCGAAGCCAAACTCGTTGTTAGTGCCGTAGGTGATGTCCGCGCCATAGGCGGCGCGGCGCTGCTCGTCATCCAGATCGTGCACGATCACGCCAACACTGAGGCCCAGCGCGCGAAAGAGCGGGCTCATCCATTCCGCGTCGCGGCGCGCCAGATAATCGTTGACAGTGATGATGTGCACGCCGCGCCCTGCAAGAGCATTCAGCGCCGCGGGCAGCGTCGCCACGAGGGTCTTGCCCTCGCCCGTTTTCATTTCCGCGATCTTGCCTTCGTGCAGGACCATTCCGCCGATGAGCTGCACATCAAAGTGGCGCATGTTCAGGAACCGGCGGCCTGCCTCGCGCACCAAGGCAAAGGCCGGCACGATCGCCGGCTCGAACGCCCGTTGCATCAGCTCCCGGAAGGCAGGATCGCCAGGGTCGGCGTCTTTCAGCCGCTCCTGCACCTGCGCTTTCAGTTCAGAAAAGCGTGTCTTGAGCTGTTCGTCGCTCAGGGCTTTAACTTCGGCTTCGCGAGCGTTGATGGCAGCGACGAGCGGTTGCAATTTCTTGACATCGCGTTCGTGCTTGGTGCCGATAAATCGTGCAACGACACGGTCAAGTATCTGAACTGCTTCCATGGATGGTTTCGCCGTTTCCTAACGATGCTCTGCGTGACTGCCCGCGCGGGCCGAAACAAGAAGGCCAACGCAAACATCTTATTCTAGCTGGTTGGATGCGCGAGCGCCAAGAAACGCGACAGGGCCGCAGTGAAAGGCCAGGAGCATTCTGGAAAGTCTGCGCCCGGGAAAGAGCGCTACCGGCGGGAGACGACGGTTTCTGCAGGGGTGGCTGTAGGATCTGCTTCGGCAGATCCTGCGCTCTGAGAAAGATGGTCGGCGAGCAAGCGGCGGTACTTGCCGCGCTCCTCGAGGTTCATATCGATAATTTCAAAGGCCATGTCCTGGGCGCGGTAATCGCGCAGTAAAGCGGTAGCCTGGAGGTTGCGCAGCCCGAGCTGCAACTTAAGTTGAACCTGGGTTCCCGGCGCGAGGTGGCGGTCGATGGTGGCGACGCCTCCGGCAAGGCTGGCAGTCTTAATCTCCATCCGGCAATTCTCTTTGAGATTCATGCTGAGTGCGGTTACCGGCTTGTGCAAACGCACGCGCGTGTGGCGGCGCTGGCGCACAAATTTGCAGTTGGGAACAACCTCGAGCGGCGCAAGCGCGAGGTCTTCCTTTTCCAGGCCGCTCTTAGGCAAGAATTCGCGGGCCCATTCGGGGTCGAGTTGTTCAAGCGCCTGCAACGCAGCGATGCGCAACTCTTGCGCGTGAACCCACCCAAACATTTTTTTCGCTTCCACAATTCGCTTCAGGGTGGCCACGGACTCCTGCGCAGGAATGCGGCCAAGCGCCTCGATGGCCTTCACGCGCAGGTACGGCCCTCCGCCCACGGGCAAGTCCCCGTCGGCTATGGTGAGCAATCGTCCCAGCGCTTCGCGGTCAGAGGTCACGCCGATTTCGTCGACGAGCAGAGGCATCACCAAAGGATCGACATGGTCGAGCAAAGCCAGCAGAATGCGGCAACGCCCCGGCGCAGCGCTCGAGCTGACCTGGCGAATGATCCGGTCTTGCGCCGTGCGCGAAAAATCTTTCATGCGCCCCGGGAGAAAAACTTCAGCGGCCTGCGAGTCGAGCTTGCAGAGTAAGCCGACCATATCCACGGCTTCGGCGATGGGTGCCGCGCGCACCGTACTGCGCAAGTATTGAAGGCCCTCCTCACCAAGGTCGGAGGCCAGATTGGCCACGTGCTCCGCATCCTCTCGCAAGGTGCAGCGATTGAAGCGCGCCGACAACTGCTCCATGGCGGCTTGCGGCAGCAACTTCAAAACATTAGTGAGTCCGGCGGCCGCTTGCCGCGCACGCAGCGCCTCTTCCACGAATTCCGGCACGCGTTCCTCGATACCCATCTTCGGCCGCAGGTTGCGCGCGATACCGGGCCGCTGGGATTCCACACCAGCGATGAGATCCAGGGCCTGCTCCATCGCAGGAAAATAGCGGCTGGTGGCGGCTTCCTGGCTCAACCTCACAAATGCGGCGCTTACCAGCGCCTGCAGATCGGCATCCTGCTCGAGACTTAAGCGCAAGCCGAGATGCCGCAACGCTTCGCTCAGCAGCTTGGGGTCGGCTTTGGCGTAGAGCTCGGCCATTTCCGAGAGGCCGACGGCCGTCTTTTTCCGCGCGTCCGTCTCTTCGCTATCGGTACAGGCGGCATAGTTCTGAAGAATGCTGATGGCCTCGGCGATATTTCCTTTTTCGATCAACCCGCCGACATAAGACTGCACGTTGCGCGGCGGAATGCACCAGGCCTCGTCGGAAAGCAACACGGCTTGTTTACCGCTCTCCGGGACCGCCGCCCAAAACTGCCGGTCGAGAATCTCGCGGTGCCTTTCGACCAGTATCCCGGCTTCGCTCATCTGGTCTTCATGAGCGCCGAGAATCTTTCTCAGGTTCTCAATCTCTTGATTCATGCGGTCGAGCATCTGCCGCACGGCGTTGACCTTTACCTCGCCGCGCTCGAAGCGTTCGAGGGCGAAGCGAATCGCCAAGTGCTCCGCGAGCTGTACCAGCACTGCTTCGTCAGGCTTGTTGCTCGGCGCCTGCGCGGCCAGGCCCGCAATCGCTTGCTTCAAAGTGTCCTGCGCACGACCCGGCAATTGGGCCATTTGTTCCTGGAATGCCCCCGCTGCAGCCACGCCGCTTCCGCCGGCACCAATATGTCCGAAACTTGTCAGCGCGCTGAGGATCCCGTAGATTTCTTCTTCGCTGGGCTCGGCCGCCCGGCCGGCTGCTCTGGCCAAGGTTGAGCCACTGCCAAATGCCGATGCGGTCGAAGCCACGCCACCGCCGCTTGCTTCAACTGCCGCTCCCACGCCATACGGCCCCGTCCCCCCGACACCCACGCCACCCGGCCCCGCGGCGATGGAGGTACCCCCGCCTTTCGATCCTTGCGCGGCAGCAATCAGCTCAAGAAGTTTTTGCGGATCATTCAGCAACTGCCGGAATTGGTCTTGATCGTCACCGAACGAGGCTGCCGCGAGCTGTGCCGCCATGCTCGCATCTTTCAACCGGGAGTCGGTCGCCACGAAGCAAATTTCGTTGGCGCGGATCCCCTGCATGCCGGCTAGCGCTGCTTTTAATTGCTCAGCGAGTTCAGAAGGCTTGGCTTTGCTGGTCGGGAACGCACGCGCGAAGCGGCCCAGTTCTTCCTGCGTGACGGATGGGAAAAATTGCACGCTGGCGAGACCCGCGGAAGAAAGCAACAGGGCGAACTGCTTTTCGGCGGGCGCCCCCTCGAGGGGCACGCCATCCAAGAGCAGCTGCGCGCCGGTCGCACCGAGCAGCAAACCTGTGTCGGTCCCGAGGGGAATGGCCGTGCGAAGCTCATGGAAAGCGATCTCGAGATGTTCCGAAGTGCGTGCGTGCTCGAAACCGTACAGGCGGGCAAATTTCAGGAGGATGTTCAAGCTTCGGACGAACGCCCGTCCCGCCGTCGATTTTGGATCCGTCTTCATCCCGCGCCGTTGGAGTCCCGGATAGGACTTCCTCACTAGTACCATAGGCGCAGCAACTCCCCCCAGCAATGGTACAGAGGTTCCATGTGTCCCTGCGGTCAAGCCACCTTAGGGACGGGCGCGCAACCTGCACGGCGGGACAGGCGTCAGCCCGAGGAGGACAGGAGGCGGGGGGAGTACTGCTTGCAACAACGCGAGATTCGTCTCCGAGAATCTCGTAATCGCTTAATTCCGCGTGAGCGCTACCCGACCACGGCGCCGGGTGCGATTGCTGACTACCGCAGGCAGTGGCAGGCCACCGAATTCCATCAGCAATCTCCGCAAACGTCCGCGTTCCTCCAGGTCCATATCGACAAATTCAAAGGCCATCGCCTGCGGCCGCGCCCCGCGCACAATTGCTTGCGCCTTAATTGAGCGTACTCCCTGGGACAGCTTCAGCGTCAAGAGAGTACCTGGCGCCAGGTGCCGCTCGCCCGCTCCGATGCCGCCGCCGAGGTTCAGTTCAGGGATGGACAATTTGAAGTTCTCTCTAAGATTGGTCGTCGCCGCCACGAGGTTGCGCGAAAGCTTCAGCCGCGCATAGCGCCGCTGCCGGATTACCGATGAGTTCGGCTCGGGATCCGTCGGTTCCAGCGTAAGTTCTCTCCGGTCCAGGCCGCTGGCCGCAATTTTGTCCATCGCCAGGGCCGGATCAATCCTTTGCAGCGATTGCGCCGCGGCGATTCGCAATTCGCTCGGATACACCCAGCGCCACACCTGCCGAGCATCGAGAATATGTTGTAGCACCGGGGTAGCGGCGCTGGCGCGCAAGCGGCCCAGTGCTTCGATCGCTTTCACTCGCACGAAACCCGACGTCCCTTCATCCTGGGCCAGCTCCACCAGTTGGGGAATACAATCCGGATGGCCGCTCATTCCCATCTCGTCGATCGCCAACGGGCGAATCATCACATCGAGTGAAGCATAGAGCGATACCAGCAGGCGCGCCCGATGATCCACGGGCACGGAAGAAAGTTGCCGGACTGTCCGGTCGTGCGCGGAGCGCGGCCATTGCGAGAGTCGCACGGGTAAAATCTTTTCGACGCTTTCCGGAGAAAGCTGGCTCAACAAACCCACCACTTCGGCAGCTTCCGCCGCCGACGCTGTTTGCAGAGTCTCGATCAGGCTCTGCGTGGATTGTTCGCCGAGCCCGCGTACAATTTCGCACAGCAGCTCGCAATCTTCGCGGAATCCGCAATTGCCGAACCGGTTCGTGATGTAGTGCAGCGTGGCCTTGGGCATCAGCGTCAGGATATCCAGCATGCCGTCCGCAATCTGTCCGCCGCGCAGAGCTTCCTCGATAAATTCAGGCATGCGCTCTTCGGCGCCGATGCGAGGCCGCAGGCTCTGTGTCGAACCCGGCCGATGGGCTTCCACGCTATCAAGTGATGCCAAGGCCTGCTGCATTGCGGGGTAACAACGCTTGGAGGCCGCTTCCTGGCTCAACCTCACGAATGCCGCGCTCACCAGCGTCTGTAACTCTGGCTCGCGCTCAACGGCCAACTGGTTCCCCAGCCGTCGAATGGCCTCCATCAGGGCGCTACCGTCTCCGCTCCCATATAGCTCGGCAAGATCCGAGAGCCCGATCGCGG
Organism: Candidatus Acidiferrum sp.; assembly: GCA_035544995.1. Taxonomy (GTDB): domain Bacteria; phylum Acidobacteriota; class Terriglobia; order Acidiferrales; family UBA7541; genus Acidiferrum. The sequence goes on along the minus strand of DASZZI010000083.1, from coordinate 54,565 downwards.
TGGTGCGCCGCGCTTCCGGCGCTTCCAACCCGATGCACGAGGCATACTTCAGGAGGATTTCATTGACCGTCTTCAGCTCGCCGCGCCTGAGCATGTCTTCGAGAAACGCCCGCACATTTCTTGGCGGGACGCACCAGGCCTCGTCCGATACCAGCACTTCCTTCTTATTTTCTTCCGGCACCTGCTCCCAGAATTCCTGGTCGAGCAGTTCGGTGAAGGACTCCACCTGCAGTCCGGCCTGCGCCATCATCTGTTCCTGGGATCCCAGAATTTTGCGGAGCGCTTCAATTTCCGAATTCATACGGTCCAGCAACTGCTTTACAGCATTCACGCGCAACTCGCCACGCTCGTAGCTGTCCAGCGCAAAGCGGATGGCCACGTGCTCCGCCAGCTTCAGCAGCATCGGCTTATCCGCTTTTTCGGTGGGCGCCTGCGCTGCAAGACCCGCTAACGCCTGCTGCAGCGTGTATTGTGCGCGGACAGGCATCGCGCTCAGTCGCGATTGAAAGGTCGGCACATCCAGCCGCGATTCGGGATCTTTCCGCGATTTGCCGAGCTGCGCAAAAAGCCCGAGCATGGAACGCACATCTTCTTCTTCAACTGCAAAGCCGCCTGTGGAACCGCCGGCCTCACCCGTAAGACCGCCCCCAAAGGCGCCGATGCCCGAAGTCCCCCCACCGCCTGAGCCACGCAGCAATGCTGAAGCAGTGAGCCACTTTCCCGGCGGGCCCGCTTGACCTCCACCCGGGGGGGCGGCTGTTCCTCCGCTACCGGAGGTTCCAGTGCCGCCGCCTGGTCCGCCGCCGGTGCCTGTACCGGATCCTCCCCCACTGCCTCCACCGGAGCCGCCGAGAGCTCGGCCGCCGCCCGTTTCCCACAAATTCCCTGCGCCACCCTTACCCGAAGCTCCGCCCGTGGCTGGAGAACCGGCACCACCGCCGCCGGAACCCCCGCCTGAACCTCCACCGCCGCCTGGCACGCCGCCCGTTCCGAAACCCGGACCGCTTCCGCCTCCTCCGCCCGATCCGCCGCGCGAACCCTCTGCCGCAAGGATCATTTGCAGCAGCTTGTTCGGATCGTCGAAGAAATCTCTGAATTTGTCGCTATTCGCTCCAAGGGCCTTTATCGTGAGTTGAGCAGCCACTTTGATGCCCGCTACAGAAGAATCTTCAGCCACGTAACGAATTTCATTGACCTTGATGCCCGTTTCGCCGGCGAGGGCGGCTTTTAACTGTTCCGCAAGAGAAGAAGGTCTTGCGTTGCCACTGGGAAAGGCGCGCACAAAGCGCGCGAATTGGGCCTGCGTCAGATTGGGTGCAAAGTGGATGCTGGCGATGCCTGAGGAAATCAGCAACTGCGCGAAGCTGCGTTCGCCCGCGGCGGTGCCCAGTGGCACGCCGTCCAACAATATCTGGCTTCCGGAGGCGCCGAGCAGAACGCCGCTGCCTCCGCTTTCGTCAAGCGCGCCGCGCAGCTCTTTCCACGTGGTCTCAAACTGCGCCGCCGTCCGCACGTGGCCAAATTCATAGAGCCGTGCGAACTTCAGAAGAATGTTCAGGCTGCGGACAAACGTCCGCGCTCCCCCACGTAATTCGGCGCTCATACTGTGCGGCGAGGTAGCCTTCTCCTCCCGTCGTGTACGTTCCGTCCTTCTACACTAGATTCCTCTCTCGCTGGAGACAAGCCTCGCGAAACTTGATGTACCCATCTCAGTAACAGATTCAGCTCGAACCATGCCTTCCCCCGGGGCGCTACGGCCAGCAATGGTGAATTGGCAAGTCTCGTGTTGATTTTGTTGCCCCTCTCTCGCACTGGCTTTACAATACGCCAGTAAAGGTGTGTTGCCCTTTTGCCCGCGCAAACTGTGGCGTGCCGGGTGGTCACCCGATACAATAACAGTCTGCACGCATCACGAAAACATATGCCGGACCAGCCTTCAGCCGAGCGCTTCAAGACGGATATGCCGCAAATTCCCGGCGTTCCCGGGCCTGGTTCACGCCGCACGTCGGGGACGAACACTGCGGTTCGGCTCGTGGCCGGGCTGCTGGCGGTGCTGATCGTCCTCGTCCTGGGTACCCGCTGGGTCTTACGGCCAAAGCATGTGGAAACAGTTGTTGCGCCACCGCCCCAGATTGAGGTGCCCGCACCAGCGCCCGATCCAAATGCGGCTTTGCCTCATGCAACCGAAGCGGAGCCGGGTGTTGCAACCACTGCCGAAATGGCCAAGCTCTGGTCTACCAAGAATTTTTTCATCAAGAATCGCCTGACGGGAGAAAATGTTCCGGCACTGCTGATTCGTTTGCCTGCTGGTCCGGCAACGCAGCCGGGCGGCTACTGGGCCCTTGGAATGAATTCGCCGTATGGCAACAACTGTCAGCTCGAATACATCACGGATCCCGCGAAGCTTGTCAATGAGTATGGCTTTCGCGGTGCGAAGCACCCCATGGTCGGAAACCCCTGCAGTCGCACGGTGTTTGACCCCCTCAAGCTGAGCAATCTGCCGGGAAATGTCTGGGTACGCGGGGCGATTGTGCAGGGCTCGGATCTACGCCCGCCGCTGGGCATCGAAGTACAGATTCAGGGCAAGGAGATTCAAGCCATCAGGATGGAATAGCAGTGGAGCCGCTCACAACTCATCCCTGCCCGTGCCAGAAACAATTAATAGTTTGCTCTCCTTGACAAACTGCACCGTGGCCGGATAAACCTCTTTGCGGTCATGTACAAACACCCGTCGAACCCTCTTTCACACTCATCAAGACGGCGGTTTCTCCAGGGCACGGCTGCCGCCTCTGCAATCCTATTCAACCCACACGCTTCCTTCGCTGGCGTTCCGGGAGAAGATTCGCTCCCGCCCGCGTTCTCGAGCCTGAAGCCGCTCGGCTCGCGCGTGCACCCGATTCTGGCCGAGGAGTTCCAGGGGCGCCTTCAGCATGCGCAGCAGCTCATGTCCGAGCCACCAGCGTTGGCTGCTTCGCAGTCACCCGTGCCGAAATACGACGGGCTTTTTCTCGCGCCCGGCACCTCGCTCTATTACTTCACCGGCATTCGCTGGGGACTCAGCGAGCGCCTCTTGGGCCTCGTCCTGCCACGTACCGGCCAGCCCATCCTCATCGTGCCAGCGTTCGAAGAAGGACGCCTGCGGGAGAAACTGCGCTTCCCCATCGAGGTTCGCGTATGGCAAGAAGACGAGAGCCCCACCAAGCTTGCAGCCGTCGCGCTAGCCGACCGCGGAATTCGCTCGGGCCGCATCGGCATTGAAGAAGCAACGGCCTTCACCTTCTTCGATCATCTACGGGATGCGGCGGCGACGCTCGAATGCGTCTCTGCCGATCCGGTAACCATCGCCTGCCGGGCGCATAAATCGCCGCATGAACTCGAACTGATGCGCCTAGCGTGCGAGGCAACGTTCGATGTTTTCCGTGCCGTCTTCGCATCCCTGAAAACGGGTATGTCCCAGGATGCTATAGCCCACCTTGTGGAAGCGGGCTTTTCGAAGATGGGGCTGCACGGAGGCGCGCTCGTACTACTCGGAGCGTCGGCTGCGCTGCCACACGGCACGCTGAAGCCGCAAAACCTGAAGGAGGGCGACGTGGTTTTGATCGACGGTGGCTGCACGGTCGAGGGATATGAATCGGACGTCACGCGGACGGGTGTGTTAGGTAAGCCATCGGAAAAAGTATCTCGCGCGTTCGAAATCGGGCGCAAAGCGCAGGACGCCGCGCTCGATGCTGCCCGCGCTGGGCGTCTATCCGGTACGGTCGACGATGCCGCGCGTGCTGTTATCACCGATGCCGGCTACGGCCCGGATTATAAGTTCTTCACCCACCGCCTGGGACACGGAATCGGCTTGGACGGCCACGAGCATCCCTACCTGGTTCGCGGGAGCAAGACCGTTCTTGAGCCGAGCATGACCTTTTCGAATGAGCCGGGGATCTACATTCCGGGGGAATTCGGCATGCGCTGCGAGGATGACATGGTCATCGGGGCCGAAGGCGCCGCGCAGCTATTGACGCAAGGATTCGCGGTTTCGCTGGAGAAACCGTTTGGCTAAGGCCGTGCGCCGCGGATTTCATCACAGAAGTCCACAATGCGCTGCTCGGCCCAGAAGCGCTCTGCGCCACCATATTTCGAAATGAATCCACAGTGGCCGCCATGTTCCGTTGCGAAAAAGCGGATCGTTGAACTCTGGGTGATATTTGCGCGAAGAAAAGATGCATAGGGCACAAAAGGATCGTCCTGGGCCGTAATCATCAGCATCGGCACACGTACTCGAGAGACGACCTTCTTAGCACCCACCGCCTCGTAGTAGTCTTGCGCATCGCGGTACCCAAACTGCGGCGCGGTGATCTCATCGTCGAATTCCCGTACCGTTCGAATGGGGCCGAAGCCATTTTGCACGTACCTCTCCGGAAATAATTTGGCCTTACGCGCGTACCGCGACATCAATCCCCTCACAAAATGTCGCTGATAGAAGAAGTTGTCCCTACGCTCGAGCGCGTCCGCGCACGCCGCGAGGTCGAGCGCAGGGCAAACGGCGCAGACACCCTTCAGTGTGTTCGGCACGGCATCGCCGTATTCGCCGGCCATTTTCGTAACCAGGTTCCCGCCCATCGAATAGCCCGCAAAGAAAATCTGTCGGAAGCCGTCGCTGTTGCAGAGCTCTTCGAATACCGCGCGGTAATCCCCACTCATTCCGGAGTTATACAACGTGGGCGTCAACGCTTCGGTCCCGCCGCAATTGCGCTGATTCATTCGCACGACGTGATAGCCGCGATGGAACGCGTTCCCCGTGATCCCGAGCACGTAATTGGAATCGCTCGATCCTTCTAAACCGTGCACAATCACCAAAACCGGAACGTCCCGCCGCTTTCCTGCCTGCCAGTGGCAACGCGCAAGCAGCCGCGATTCGGCATCCAGCTGGAAGAGCCGGTCCTCGGCCCGAGGCAGCTGGAATCTTCGCGGCCAGAATGCCGCCGCGATCGTCATCGCATGACCGTTCTTCAGGAGCGTGTGTGGTTCGAATGGTTTGTTTGCCGTGTCCATCTCAGAAATCTATTTTACGTGCAAACCGCAACGACCTACCAGCCTGCTTGACCGGACCTCTCCCGGCCTCTACAATGGAACATTCACAGTGATTTATTTTTTCGATTTGATGAATTGTTCTACCGGCCCAGCGGCCACTCGCTGGGCTGCGCTGTTTTAGGGCGCGGATTTTCTGGCGCCGATTTCTCCGAAACGAGGCTGGGATGATCGACGGTCCGATTCCCGAAGGTCTTACTTTTGACGACGTGCTGCTTTTGCCCGGCAAGTCCTCCGTTCTGCCCACCGAGGCCGATACACGCACGTGCTTCGCGCGCAAGCTGCCGCTGGATATCCCTCTGGCGTCCGCGGCCATGGACACGGTCACGGAGTCGCGTCTGGCCATCGCCATCGCGCGCCAGGGCGGCATCGGCATAGTCCACCGGAACATGCCCATCGACCGGCAGGGCGAAGAGGTAGATCGCGTCAAACGCTCGGAAAGCGGCATGATCGTCGATCCCGTGACCATCTCTCCCGACATCACTCTGCGACAAGCCCTCGAAATCATGACCAAGTACCGGATTTCCGGGCTGCCAGTCACTCGCGGCTCCCGGCTAACGGGAATTCTGACCAACCGCGACTTGCGCTTCGAAAAGAATCATTCCCAACTGGTCAGCTCGGTGATGACCAAGGAAAACCTCGTCACCGTGCCCGTCGGCACCACGCTAGAAGAAGCCGAGCGCATCCTGCAAAAGCATCGCATCGAAAAACTTCTTGTGGTCGATCAGGACTTCAACCTCAAGGGTCTCATCACCGTTAAGGATATTCAGAAAAAACTCGAATACCCGCATGCCGCAAAAGACGAACAAGGCCGTTTGCGCGTTGGCGCGGCCGTTGGCGCAATCGGCGATTTCCTCGAACGCGCTGTCGAGATGTCCAAGGCCAAAGCAGACGTCCTGGCCATCGACACCGCGCACGGCCACGCCCAACGGGTTATGGAAGCGATCAAGGCGATCCGTCAGCGCCTGCCCGAGATGCAGCTCGTCGCCGGAAACGTTGCGACCTACGAAGGTGCGAGAGATTTGATAGCGCTTGGCATTGACGGCCTGAAAGTCGGCATCGGCCCAGGCTCGATTTGCACCACTCGCGTCGTCACCGGCGCAGGCGTCCCCCAGCTTACCGCCATCATGGAAGCGTCACGCGCGGCAAAGGGCACGGGCGTTCCAATCATTGCCGATGGCGGCATCAAGTATTCCGGCGACATCACCAAAGCCATCGCCGCGGGCGCATCCTGCGTCATGATCGGCAGCCTGTTCGCGGGTACGGAAGAATCCCCCGGTGAGACGATCCTTTATCAGGGCCGCACGTTCAAGTCTTATCGCGGCATGGGTTCCACCGGTGCTATGGAAGGTGGCTCCGCCGATCGTTATGCGCAAGAGACCGCGGAGCGCGGCAAGTCCATACCGGAAGGCGTCGAGGGCCGCGTCCCCTACAAGGGCACGCTCGGGGCGCTGACCGATCAACTCGTGGGTGGCTTGAAGAGCGGGATGGGATACGTCGGCGCGGGCACGTTGAAAGAGTTGATGGAGCGGAGCAAGTTCGTGCGCGTCACGGCCGCAGGTCTGCGCGAATCACACGTCCATGATGTGATCATCACCCGGGAAGCCCCCAACTACCAGATGGAATAGAGACCGTTGGATATGGGACAGAAGCAATCTGCATTGGGAGAGCCTACTCGTGCCTGAACCCTGGCGCAATCCACGCCCAGCGCCTCAATTAGCGGAGATACAGTCCCGCCTGCGGGAGACGAAGCCATTTGGCTGGCTGCGTGCTTGGTGGCCGGCGATCGTATGGGCGTGCGTCATCTTTGTGATGTCCACGGACACTTTTTCCTCGAAACATACGGCTTCCATCTTTGAGCCGATACTTCGCTGGATCATCCCCTCTCTGACGGCGCATCAATTCGAAGTCATCCATTACTGCATCCGAAAGAGCGCGCACTTTATCGAGTACTTCTTGTTCTGCCTGCTTCTCTATCGCGGAGTATGCGGCGGTCGCACTGGCTGGCGATGGACCTGGGGCCTGGCTGCGCTTTCTGTCGCGGCGGGATATTCCGCGCTGGACGAAATCCATCAGGCCTTCGTTGCGAGCCGTCATGCCTCGCCCTACGATTCTATGATCGACTCTACTGGTGCTTTCTTCGGGATCGTTGTGGTGTGGCTCAGGTTCCGCTTCCGCCGCCACGCCCCTCCCGCCGTCGCTTCCTCCCCCGATCCCGCCAGCTAGTCTCGTTGGCTCTTGGCTGCGATACCCATTGACTCACACTACTACACCAATTTTCGGGAAGCCGGCGTATCAGGATCTGGCTGAAAAGCGGACTTGCTCCAGTTGCATCGACACTGGCGATTTCTGGCGAGTAATCCACCTGACTGGTGGAGAGATTCGGACAACCGCCACTGTGAAATTGGGCGCTGTACCAGAAATCTCTTCGCACGTTTTAGCAAAGGCCGTCTCCGTGCATGGACACTACCTGGGTTCAGCAACTGCATAGTTTCCGGAAAAGAAATCGTTCTGGGCCTCAACTCTCCTGATCCAAGTCTCAAGGCTCCCTGAGCCCGGTTTGATTCCAGAAAGAAACAGTTCCGGCGTACGGTAGAAAACTTAGCTTTTAGAGGTTGCGTTATCGTCTCCGTTTCAACGCAAAGTAGAAATGTCCGGTTTTCTGCCAAGTAGAAATGTCCGCCAAGGGTGATCGGGAGGCGGGATGTATTTTGGCTTTGCTTGTTTCTTTTGCTTCGCGGCAAGTCCTGGAGGCCGTAGGCCGGAAGGAGTTGCCGCGGCCGAGAGCGTGGCTGGACAGGCAACCAGCGGCAAGTAACGGCCGCGGAAGCGTAGCCAGTGCGAGCCATCCAGCCGACGTTCGATCTGGACGCGAGCGCCGCGCAGTCCGGCACAGACCTGCTCGCGCCGAACACCCCAACGCTGCCCATGCCAGCTGACGGTGTGATCCGAACTCACCGAACGCGCCTCACGCACACTGAGAATCTGCTCGAGCCGCTGCTCACGCTCTAGCCGCCGATGCGCATCCTGGAGATGTCGCGGGCGCCGGGCTCTACAAGGAATAGACCCCGGCTCAGCCGGGAAGGCGCGGGGTGCGCCACCCGGGCGCTACAAAACTTCTCAGAACCATTCCGCCAAGCATCTCCGCACTCTCGCCGCCATGGACCGCGAAAACCGATCCGGCGAAGAGGCCGCGACCGCCATCATCTGGGATATTCCGCGGCCCAACCGAGATGACCCCCCCCAAACCCGCATGACTCCCGCTGCCCATAAAAGTTTGGCCACCGGGGGTGTACAATCGCCCTGCTAGGGCGGAAATCCGGGTGGGGACAAGCGCGTTAACCGCAGACGGAGCGCGCGCGAGAGTTTGGGAATTGAGGATAGTTTGGGGAGGTTCCTATGCGCGAGACGAGGAGAAAGTTTGTCATCGGACTAGCGGCGGGAAGCTTTCTTGCGGCAGGAGCGGAATTGCTGTTTGGGCAGCGGCACGCACCCAAGCCGATGAGGCAGCAGCGGAAATTTCCGGTGGATGCAAGTGAAAATGCGGATCCCGCGACGCGAGATCCGAAGGTGGCGAAGGCAGCAATGCTGCTGCAGAACAAGAAGGAGTTCCGGGAAGGCGTAGAGCATCTGTCTATGCTGGTGAATGAACTGAGAGAAGAGGTGGATAAAACGGCGACGACGGACGTGCTATCCGTAAGGATGTACAAGAAGGCGCAAGAAATCGAGAAGCTGGCGAAGCAGATCAAAAACAAGGCCAAGGGATAAAGAAGAGGCGGCGACAAAACTCGTTTTCCATTTTTCTTGGCGCAATCAGCACCGCGAGTAATCAGAGCCGAGCTAACCCTTCTCGCTCGTCATGATGAAGAGGGGCTTCATTTCGAAACTGGCGTAGTGCGGCCGGAGGCGCGCCGTGTTGTAGTGCTCTTTGACGTCGACGACTTTTTTCGTAGCGATAACGGCATCGATGGGCGTGTTGTCGTAGCGGCCATTCTTGAGCACGACCAAGCGGCCGTGTATTTTGTTGAGAATCAGATCCAAGGCGAGATTGCCAAAGGCCATTGGAGCGATGGAATCGATGGCGTCGGGATCGCCGCAGCGGACGAGGTAGCCAAGTTTCTGGTTGATGACGTCGATGGACTTACCGTTGTTGTATTTGGGTGAGAGCTCTTTCAATTTTTCGCAGACCAGATCGCCGATGCCGCCGAGTTTCTTGTGGCCGAAGGCGTCCGTAGTGTCGCGCTCGAAGACCATTTCGCCGCCTTCGAACATGGCGCCTTCGGAGACGATGACCGTGGAATAGCGGCTGGGATTCTTGCGGCGATCGGCGACGAGGAGTTCGGTGAGCTGTTCGATATTGAATTTGTGCTCGGGAATGACGCAGCGGTTGGCAGCGCCGGCCATGGTGGGGAGCATGGCAGTGAAGCCGGCGTAACGGCCGAAGACTTCAAGGACCATGAAGCGTTCGTGAGAACCCGCGGTGGTGCGCAGGCCGTTGGCCAGATGGATGGTGCGTGTCACGCAAGTGCTGAAGCCAATGCAGTAATCGGTGCCCGGAACGTCGTTGTCCATGGTCTTGGGGATGCCGACCACCTTGAAGCCTTCCTGGTAGAGGCGGACGGCGTAGCTGAGGGTGTCATCGCCGCCGATGGGGATGAGGTAATCAATGCCGAGCCAGGCGAGATTTTTCAGGACTTCGGGAGTGAGGTCATTTCTGTCGGCGTCGTAGGCGTCTTTGAGATGAGCGGGGATGCTGGACTTGCCAACGCGGCTCGGATTGGTGCGCGAGGAGTGGAGAAAAGTACCCCCGGTGCGCCCGGCGCGATTGACGACTTCTTCAGAGAGCGCCAGGAAATTGTCGCTGTTGTCGTAGTTCTTGTCGCGAACCATTTCGACCAGCCCAGCCCATCCGTGGCGAATGCCGATGACTTCGTAACCTTCACGGAGCGCGCGGAAAGTAACGGCGCGGATAGCGGGATTCAGACCCGGGACATCGCCGCCTCCGGTGAGGATGCCGATGACGCCCCTCTTGGTGTTGATGTTGGCCATGACGCAATCTCTCTTCTATTAAATCGAATTAATAAGCGCTAACAGCGTACCAGCAGATTTCGCGCAAGAGCGGAGTCCGACGCCAAATCAAAGAGTAATGCGGGTGCCGAGGACGGCAAGGAATTGGGCGAGCCACGCGGGATGCGCGGGCCAGGCCGGCGCGGTGACAAGGTTGCCGTCCGTGACCGCTTCGGTCATGGCGAGATTGACGTAGGTGCCGCCAGCGCGTGTGACGTCGGGGCCGACAGCGGGATAAGCGCTGCATTTCTTTCCTTCGAGGACTCCAGCGGCGGCGAGGATTTGCGCGGCATGGCAGATGGCAGCAATGGGTTTGTTCGTTTTTGAGAAATGGTGGACGATTTCGATGACACGCGGGTTGAGGCGAATGTATTCGGGAGCGCGGCCGCCCGGGATGACCAGGACGTCGTAATTTTCCGGCTTGATTTGATCGAAGGTGGCGTTCAAAGAAAAATTGTGGCCGCGTTTTTCGGAGTAGGTCTGGTCGCCTTCGAAATCGTGTATGGCAGTGCGGACGACTTCGCCCGATTTTTTGCCGGGGCAAACGGCATGGACAGTGTGACCGACCATGAGCAGCGCCTGGAATGGAACCATCACTTCATAGTCTTCCACGTAGTCGCCAACCAGCATGAGAATGGTTTTCTTGGACATGTGGGGCCTCCGGGAAACCAAGAGAAGAAGCATAGCAAAGAAATGGTGAATCCGGCGAAGCAGGGGCGCTACATGGAAAATGCTTCAAGCTTTCTTATCGTGTAAATAATGACCCAGCAAACGGCTGGCGGCGCGGCGGGATTTGAGCCGTCGGCAAATATCCGCGCAGATCAGATTGTGATTAACGGAGTGAGATTGCCGTATCTGAAGTTCCCGAGAAATCCGACGCACTAAAAAAGAAAGATAGATTGGCCACAGAGGCACCCAGACTCTAAGAATATAGAAAACAGAAAGAATCAGCGCACGCCAGCGGATGGGTCGGGCGAAGAAGCCGTGTTTATGTCGAGGTGCCAGGCGTGGGTGGTGTCGCCGGGGGCGTAACAGTTGCCATCGGTGTGGTATGTGGCGGCACAGTGTGCGGTGAACTGTTTGCGGCGCGGCGATTGTGAGAATTGCCACATAGCGGCGTAGGGTACACCGCTTGCAGATGGATGCGGTGGATTCTTGAACACGCTGCAGCCGGGCGACGGCGGGCAGGCGTCGTTGTAGACCCAATAGACGATTTCACGCGCACCGATGTGATTGCGAATATCGTCTGCGGTGATGATGGAGACTCCGCCACCCTCATCAACGGGCATTCCTGAGCAATACACTCCGGGGCGATAACCGTTTTCAACAAGAGCATCGGCCCAGGCATGCAAATAAGCATGATAGAGGTCAGGCAAGCGACCGCCTTCTTCGATATCGAGAAAGATGATGGTGCCGCGGGCGAAGCCTTCGTTCTTCGCAGCGGTTGCGGCGTTGCTCGCGTCGATAGTCCCTTTCTGGGTGGCGTCGGCTGTCTTCTTGAACTTGCCGCTTTCGCGGCCGCGATACAACACTACGAAACCGAAACCCTGCGAATGAAGCAGCTTGTGCTTGCCGAGCCAGGTATTGGTTTTTTCTCCGGGAGGTGGGCTGAGCCAGTAGCTTGTGAATCTGAAGGTCTTGCACAAAACGGGGAGGGCGGAGTCACCGGGATAGATGTTGCGGTCGAAACCCAAGTAAGTGTGGGGAATTTCATCGGAGCGGGAAATGGCTTGCCGATGCGCTCCGAAGGCGACGAGAAACGCAGCGGCCGCGAGAGCTACGACAAAATGTGGAACAGGAATAAATTTCATGGTGATGCCAGCGACCAGAATGCCAGAACGCGATGAGAGAGGCTACCCCTCGCTGAGCATGTGGCCCCAAGATTGCCCGGGCTGCCAGGACGCGACGCGCGACCAGTCGAAGAAGTTTATAAAAAGAGGCACGTCTGTAAGGCGGAATCTTTCGCGGAGCGTGCCGAATCGAACTTGAGAGACGGAAGGCAGTGATCGCTGAATCGACTCATCACATTTTTCATTATGACTTATGCGACCTTCACCGGTCGCGATTCCAAATACGATTTCTGCGCCGCAACCGCAATTTGGAGCGAGCGCAGTCCATCTTCGCCGGTAACCTTAACTGGCTTGTCGTTCAGGATGGTCTGCACGAAATCCCGCATCTCCATGACATAGGCGTCCGCAAATCGAACGAGGAAGTGGTCAACGATGTCGTGGCTGCCCCCCCTAGGCTTCAGGAACAGCGCGGAAGGATGCTGCAGACCCCCGATCAGGATTGAGCCTTTGGAGCCGATGACCTCTGTCCGCACGTCGTAGCCGTACTGCGATTGCACGTAGGATTCGACGTTCCCGATCGCGCCGTGCAGATATTTTAGGTTGACGACGCCAGCGACAATGTCTCCATATTGCGCGACTTCGGGGCGAATGGCCACGGTGGTATAGGAATGCACTTCGGTTACTTCGTCGTTCATCATCCAGCGAGCCAAGTCGAAATCATGGATGCTCGAATTATAGAAGAGCATGCCATTCATGCCCGACTGATATGCCGCGAGAGGCGGCATGTCCTTATCGCGTCCAATGGATTTGAAGATGACCGGATCGCCAATCTCACCCGCTTCGATCTGCGTTTTCGCGGCGGCATAGGCGGGATCATAGCGGCGCATGAAACCGATCTGCAGCCGTACGCCGGCGTCTGACACGGCTTTCAGGGCGGAGCGAGCATCGTCCAGATGGAGGGCCATCGGCTTCTCGCACAGGATGTCTTTTTTTGCGGCAGCGGCTGTGCGAATTGCGTGTGCATGGAATTTGTCCGGCGCGGCGATCACAACGGCATGAATTTCCTTTCGATCGAGCAACGCTTCGAAACTGCCGAAGGAATGTTCGATTTCAAGCTCTGCAGCCACCTTGCTCGCACGGGGGGCATCGACATCCGCGACACCGACCAGGTGGGCTTCCGGTACCAGACGTCGCAGATTTTCCGCATGGCGTTTACCCATCTCGCCGACGCCGAGCACTCCCACACCGAGCTTACGCATACTCATCTCCCAGGGAATGAAACTTCTTAGCGCTTTGAACTTCCGCCCGACCAGTGAACATGGGCCTTGCGCCTTCTGGCGCGGGGGCGTGATTGTACCAAAAATGTTGTTTCCTGTGCTTGGGTCTGCGAGAAAAAGGCACAATATCGCCTGGAAAATGCGGCACTCGAGAATGGATTCCCGGGAAAGACCGCGAAAAACTAAGCAAATACTTGCGGAATAACAGCTTCTCAGTTAGCATCCCCAACTTGTTTGGAGAAGCCGGCGCGGGCGGGAAATACGATGTTCCCTATAACCGATTAGCATAATTTCACATTCGCAGAGTATGCTCAGACGACATGGAGTCAGGATTCCGAGAGGAGAGCGCAGGGCATGACACACGGAGAGGCGACAGCCCAGGCGACGGCAGCGGTGAATTTTGAAGCGGGAAAAACGCTTCCGGTAAGAATCTTTGATGAAATCACCGAGCTCCGCGTCCGGCAGCCAAATATCGTGGAGCAAGAGGCTAAGCGGCGCAAGCGGCGCACGCACATTGCTCCGGATGGCAAGCTCGTACTTGTGGCCGTCGATCATCCTGCACGGGGTGTTACGCAAATTCGGAGGGATGAGCTGGCAATGGGAGACCGTTACCAGCTTCTGTCGCGCACTCGGCGCGTCTTCGACGATCCACAGATGGACGGCATCGTTGCGACCGCAGACATTCTCGAAGAACTGCTTTTTCTGAGTCATCTCGAGCGCAAGAAGGGTGGCAAGAGTTTCCTGGATGGGCGCGTCCTGGTGGGAACGATGAACCGGGGGGGTCTTGCGGGCACAGCATTCGAGATGGACGACACTTTCACGGGAATGACTGCAAAACGGATCGCTGAGTTGCGATTGGATGGCGGCAAGATGATGTTCCGGCTCGATCCAACTGACGCGGGATCCGGGAAAACCGTTAAAGCCTGCGCCGATACGATCAACGAGCTCAGGAAATACCGGCTCCCCGCTTTTGTGGAAGCGTTAACCATGGAGAAGGAGACGGGGGGCGGCTATCACACACTGAACAATGCGGCAATGTTGATCCGAAATTGCGGAATCGCCGCAGGATTGAGCGAATCGTCGGCGCACGTCTGGCTGAAACTCCCGTATTGCCAGGATTTTGACAAAGTCGGCATGGCCACAACATTGCCGATTCTCCTGCTCGGCGGGCCTGCTCGGGAAAGCCAGAGCGAAACTCTCGCCGATTTTTCCGCAGGGATGGCTTCGAGCCCGCGAGTGCGCGGCGCCATCATCGGGCGGAATCTGCTCTTCCCCGTGGAGGGAGACCCGCTGCCGATGTGCACAGCGCTGACGGAACTGGTGCACGGCAAGATGAAGAAAAAGTAGCGGAAGCCAACAACCTGCCGCAATAGACTGTCGCGACGGCAAAAGAGCAATGGCGCCAAGATCGATCGAGGTCAGCGTCCTCGGAAGAATCGGCTACGACTTGTTCGCGGTCGAGCACGGGCGGCCGCTCGCGAAAGTGGAGCACTTTTCGCGGCACCTCGGCGGTTCCAGCGCAAACATCGCCGTGGGACTGGCCCGTCTGGGGCTGTCCGTGGGGATCATCAGCCGACTGGGCAAAGATCTGCTCGCAGATTACTTGCTGAATTTTTTGCGTCAGGAAGGTGTCTACACCGAGTTTGTGAGATTGGTTGAGGGCTATTCTACTTCCCTTTCTCTTAGTCAGGTCTCGCCTCCCGATCAATTTCCGCAAGTGTTTTACCGGCATCGTCCAGCCGACACGCAAGTCGTTGTGGGTGACGAAGAGCTAAGATTTATTAGAAATACGAGGCTGTTTGTCACCAATGGGACGAGTCTTTCCGCCTCACCGGCAAGGGAAGCGACGCGTTTCGCCTTACAAACGGCGCGCGAAGCAGGTGTCACGACCGCCTTCGATATTGACTATCGCGCAAGTTCCTGGGCTTCTCCCGAAGCAGCGGGAGAAGAAGCATTTCGCGCACTGCCCTGGGTCGATGTTGTCATCGGAAATGAAGAGGAATGCCATCTTCTGACAGGGGAGGAAAGTTCTTCGCGTCAGGTCGAAAAGGCACTGGAAAGCGGCGTTCGAATTCTGGTTCGGAAACTGGGATCAAGAGGCGTGGAGGCCCACACAAGAGACGGACACGATGTTGCCGATCCCCAGCCCGCACAGGTTGTCTGCACGATTGGCGCCGGCGACGGATTTGCCGCTGGTTTTCTCTTTGCCTTGCTCAAGAATCTGCCATTGCCGCAATGTTTGCTGTTCGGAAACGCGGTTGCGAGCATTGTCGTCAGCCGGGTGAGCTGCTCGGACGCTATGCCGTATCTTTCCGAACTGGAAAGTGCTCTGCAAACAACCGGTTTTAAGGCAATCCGAAGCTGAGTTACACTCGCCATCACGTAAATGTCTCCCAAAAAACGAAACAGCCAACCGAACGCGGGAAAAGCGGCAAGCATCTACGATGTAGCTCGCGAATCGGGTGTTTCGGCGTTTACTGTCTCCGCTGTGATCAACAATAAAAGTCACGTCAGCAAGAAACTGCGAGAACGCGTCGAGGCAGCGATCCAAAAACTGAACTACCGCCCTAACCTCTTGGCGCGAAGCCTTGCCAAGCATAAGACACATACGATCGGTATGATCGTCCCTGACATCGCAAATCCATTCTTTCCGATGGTCGTGCGTGGCGCAGAAGACGCCGCTCAGAAGAACGGCTACAACTTGCTCCTCTGTAATAGCGATGACAATCTCGAAAAGGAAGAGAGCGCTCTGGAATTACTCTTATCCAAGCGCGTGGACGGCATTCTGTTGACGAAAGCCGTGAAGGATTTCCGCCCCTCGCTACACCAGATGATCAAGGAAATAAACGTTCCCATCGTGCTAGTGATGCGCACCTCTCCCAAAGTGTCGCAGGACGCGGTGATCACAGATGACTATCGGGGAGCGTATGAAGCCGTCTGCCACCTGGCGCGATCGGGGCGCCGCCGGATCGGATTGATGGGCGGCCCTATGAAAGTGAGCAACGGCAAGGCGCGATGGCAGGGATTTAACGATGCTTTGTTGGCCAGTGGATTGACCTATGATCCGGAATTGGTGATCGAGGGCGACTACCGAATGGAATCCGGCTATCGCGGGGGACATTTGCTCCTCTCGCACCGACCTGACGGCGTATACGTCGCGAATTACCTGATGACTGTTGGATTGCTTAAAGCCGCTGAAGAGATGGGGCTACGATGCCCGGAGGACTTCGGACTGGTCAGTTTCGATGACTATCCGTGGCTGGGTATCTTTCGGCCCAAGTTAACCACGGTTGAGTTGCCGAAGTACCAGGTGGGCTATCAAGCCGCTGAATTGCTGCTGGAGAGAATTGCCGGCAAGCGCGGCAAGGGCGTCGTTCGAAAGCTGCAACCGGAACTGCGAGTCCGTGAGTCCTGCGGGTTCGGACTTCGCGCTGTCCGAGCGCAGGAAAGCAAACTGATACAAACCGGCGGCCCGTAGAAGCCAGTGAGTTACGCGGCTTACATTCACTCGGAGCATTCATGAATGGATTCCCTCGATTCGATCTGACCGGCCAAGTGGCCCTGGTGACAGGCGCGGCGCGCGGCCTGGGGCGTGCCATTTCGCTGGCGCTGGCAAACGCGGGCGCCAAAGTGGCTCTTGGTCTGCGTGACGTGAACACAGGAAGCGGCCTGGCCCGAGAGATTGAAAACCTGGGTCGAGAGGCATTGCCGTTGCAGATGGACGTGCTGCATCTTGATCAGATCTCTCGCGCCGTCGATGACACAGTCGCGCGTTTTGGGCGGCTCGACATCCTCGTCAACAACGCGGGTTTGGGGCCTAGCAATCTCGCACGAGATGTGCGCGAAGAAGACTTCGATCTGACGCTGGCTGTGAATTTGAAGGGAACATTCTTCGCCAGCCAGGCTGCGGGACGCGTCATGATTCGGCAAAATGCGGGCCGCATCGTCAATTTGAGTTCTCAGGCGGGATTTGTGGCCTTGCCGGCGGAATCGGTGTACTGCATGACCAAAGCCGGCATTTCGCACCTCACGAAATGTCTCGCCATCGAGTGGGGCAAATACAACATCACGGTGAATGCCGTGGCGCCCACGTTTATTATCACCCCGGGAACGGAAGAGGCGCTGGCCGACCCGAAGTTCCGCGCCGAGGTGATCGAGCAGATCGCGGGGTTGCATCGCATCGGCGAGCCCATGGACGTCGCGGGGGCGGTTGTCTTCCTGGCTTCACCGGCGGCGTCCCTCATAACCGGCCATACGATTCTCATCGACGGCGGGTGGACAGCGTTGTAATTCGGCCGTGTGCTGTTCGGTTTTATTGAATCGTTTAAGTATTGCCGGAACGAATGCCGACAATCTGCAAAGCGATAATACAAACGCTTAGAGGCGAAAAGAGAAAAGTGCTTGACAAAGAGCGATTCCTTGATTAAAAGCGCTTAGAGCAGAACTACGGGGAAGTTTTGGGGGCGGAAGCATATCCCAACCGCATTCCGCACTGGAAGAAAACTGACGAATGGAAGTGCAGTCATCCCGGAGGTAGTCCACTCGGCCGGGAAGGGCTCAAGAGTAGGGTGGGGGAACTCAGACTGATTGGGTAAGGGGGAAAAGAAGATGACCTCACGTTGGTTCGGAAGTGAATATTTTCAATTTGATGCGAGCTCGGGCGTTTCACGGCTGATGAGAGCCATCGCGGTTCTCGCCATAGCACTTCTAATGGGTGGGCGCGCGTTCGCCGGAGTTACGGCCAGCATCTCCGGAACGGTAAAGGATACCACCGGAGCTGCTGTTGTCGGAGCGAAGGTCACGGCGACGAATACGGAAACCAGCATTGCCTCGACGCAGCCGACAAATGGGCAAGGCTTTTATTCCTTCCAGTCTCTTCCACTGGGACATTACGACATCGAAGTACAGCAAACGGGATTCAAGCTCTACCGTCAGACAGGACTTGTGCTGGATGTGAATGCGGCGCTGGTCGTGGACGTTACTCTACAGGTCGGTCAAGTCAGCGAAAAGGTGGAAGTATCGAGCAGCACGCTCCACGTCGAAACGGCCAATACGCAGATGGGCGAAGTAATCGAGGGGCAGCAGATGACCGCTGTGCCGCTGGTGACCCGCAGCTATACCGATTTGCTCGCGCTGCAGCCCGGGGTGGTTTCGCAGACTTCGGGGCTGAACGGAGCGTACGCGGGTTCGTTCCTCGCGGCCACGTGGGCGCTACCCCAAGTGTCGGGGGACTTGGGTGCGGGCGCGTTTTCCGTCAACGGGCAGCGCGAAGCGGCGAATGGCTTCATCCTGAACGGGGTGACGGTGCAGGAGACGAGTTTCTCGGGCGCCGGAGCGGTTCCCAATCTCGATTCGATCGCGGAGTTCCGGATATTGACCAACAACTTCGACGCGGAATACGGCAATTACAGCGGCGGGCAGATCAACGTCATCACCAAGTCGGGCACAAAAGAGTTTCATGGAAACGTCTTCGAGTTTCTGCGGAACACCAAACTGGACGCTGCCAATTTCTTCGAATCGGGGAAAAGGGGCTCCTATCACCAGAATCAGTTCGGCGGAACGTTTGGCGGCCCGATTAAGAAAGACAAGCTCTTTTTCTTTGCGGACTATCAGGGGAACCGCGTAATTCAAGCAGTTCCCCAAGTGATTAACCCGGCACCAAGCGCGGCTCTGTTACAGCAGGGAGACTTGACATCCGTCATCCCGAGCCTTCTTACCAAAACAGTCGTCAGCGATCCAAACGCGGCAAATCCAAATAGCTGGGCGAACCAACTGCAGACGCTATTAGGCGGCCAGCCTATTGCGAACGGCGAAAGGTACTATTTCAATGGTTGCACCTCAACTGATCCGGTGTTAGGTTGCGTTTTCCCAAATGCCCACCTCGACCCAAGCCATTTCAATCCAATCTCCAAAAACATTCTGCAGTTTATTCAGCCCGCAAATAATGCGGCGCAAAATGCCTTTTCAACGAGCTCGGGCAAGATAGATGTGCACGACAACAAGTTCAGCGGGCGAGTGGACGCAAATTCAAGATTTGGGCTGCTCTCGGGCTACTATTATTTCGACAAATTCACTCGGATCGATCCCTATTGGGCATCCCCCAATCCTCTGTATCCAGGATTTGGCATTGCGTCCAAGGGGTGGACTCACAATGTTAGTCTTGGGGATACCAAGACTTTCGGATCGGCCACGGTGAATGAATTCCGTCTGGGGTTCTTCCGCCTGGATACCCCCTTCAATCAGCCGAAGGGTGGAGTAGGGACAAAGCTGTCCAGTCTGGGATTCGCATCCGGATCCGGCGCGAACCGGCCTCCGGGTATTTTTGTTGGCACACCGAGCGTGGAAGGCATCCCCGAAATGGACTTCAATAACTTCTCGATTGGAGTGCCGAGCAAACCGATCCGCGTCACCCAGAACAGCTACCAGGCCCTCGACAACTTCAGCAAAGTCATCGGCACGCACACCCTGAAATTCGGAGCCCAATACCACTACAATCAGCTGGAAGAGAATCTCTCCAACGCCGCAAATGGCCTGTTTTTCTTCGGCACGGCAGTCAACGGCGGGACCAGCGAAACAGGCAGCGACATCGTTGATTTTCTCATCGGCGCGCCAAGCGCCTTTGTCCAGGGGCTGGCCTTTCCTTCCCGCGGCCGGAGTTTTTATCTCGGACTGTTTGCGCAAGACAGTTGGCGGATAAAATCGAATCTCACATTTAACTACGGACTGCGCTACGACGTGAGCTCTCCCTGGCACGAAATGCATAACCAGATACAAACGATCATACCCGGCGAGCAATCCGTCGTATTTCCAGGCTCCCCCAAGGGATGGGTTTTCCCCGGTGATCCTGGCGTTCCCAGTTCTTTGGCCCCCACCCGTTGGAACAACTTTGGTCCGCGCCTGGGACTCGCCTATTCGTTCGGCGACCACCAGGGCACTCTGGGTAAGATTCTCGGGAAACCTGGCTCCACAAGCATCCGGGTTGGCTATGGCATTTTCTTTACGGCCCTCGAGGGCGCCACGAATTTTGTTGAAATCGGAGACGCTCCGTTCGGAGACTTTACGGGCCAGCCTTCTCCTGACTTTGCTGCTCCTTTCACAAACCGGGCGACGGGCAACTTCATTCCAAACTTCTTTCCGGTTCAGATTCCGCCGCAAAACTTCTCGGCTCGCAATCCGGCCAGTGGTCCCCCGTATGACACGGTGGCCAACTTCCTGACTGCGTTTGGCACGATCGGCAGTTCGCCCGCGTTCAACAACAAGAACAAGCTGCCTTACGCAGAGAACTACGAGCTTTCCCTCCAGCGCCAGATCACGTCAACGGACTTGTTGACCCTGAGTTACGTGGGCACGCAGGGACATCATCTCCTTCTTGCCATTTCGGCGAACCCGGGAAGTCCCGCGCTTTGCCTCCAACTGATAGCCCAGAATGCAACCCCGACTTGCGGGCCCGGGGGCGAAAACAATGTGTACACGCTGCCCGGCGGAGCTCTGATGGGCGGCTCGCGGGAACCGCTCAATTTTCAGGTCACCCCCAATGGCGTTGTGGTGACCCCGCTGGCCGGGAATGTCCTTCCCTTCGGAAACAACTCCTATTTCAGCACTATCGGCAATTCCGCGTACAATTCCGCGCAGGTCAACTGGCGGCACACCAGCGGCCGGTTGCAGACGCTCCTCGGCTATACGTTCAGTAAGGCCTTGGACTTGGCTTCCGGCTTCGGCGAGCAGGTTAACCCCGTCAATCCGAAATTGAGCCGCGGACTTTCTGGGTTCGATTCCACTCACAATTTTGTGCTCAGCTATAACTACTCATTGCCATTTGACATGTTGGGAGGGCCCAAGCGCCTGACAAACGGCTGGGCGATCAGCGGGATCACGCGGTTCGCCACGGGCCTTCCCATCACACTGGTCGAGACCGATGACCAATCTTTGCTGGGCACCAGCTTTGGCGGGCCGATTCCCCTTAGCGTGGACACTCCCAACCTAGTCGCTCCGGTCCATACCCTGGATCCGCGGAAATCCGCGTGCCCGGGACCGACGTGTCTCTTTTTTGATCCCAGTTCGTTCCAGGGCTCTGCGCTGGGTCAGGAAGGCAACGCAAACCGGCGGTTCTTCCACGGGCCAGGTGTGAACAATTGGGATTTTGCCGTCTTGAAGAACACCCAGCTCACAGAGCGTTTCAGCCTGCAATTCCGGGCCGAACTTTTCAATATTTTCAATCATGCCCAGTTCATAGCGCCGAGTTCGATTGGGCTCAGCAGCTTTAATCCGCTGAGCCATTTGTCAAACCCAGGTTCTTTTGGCTCCGTCAATCTGGCCCACGACCCGCGCATCGCTCAGCTTTCGCTGAAGCTGAACTTCTAACGGCGCTTAGGACAACAAATCTTAAACATCAACTCCGGGAGGACTGCAGGGTTCTCCCGGAATTTTTCTGTACAGTAGCTCGGAGGGAAGGCCCACGTGGGAAAACTCGCGATCACCGGTGGCAAAGCCGTACGAAAGACTCCCTTCACGACGTGGCCGATGGGAACCAAGAAAGAGGCTGCTGCGTTAAAAGATGTCCTTACGAGTTCGAAGTGGGGCGGCCAGCCTTTCCCCGGCAAGCACGCATTGGCCTTCGCCAAGAAATTCGCCAAGGTCCACACCGCCAAGTATGCCCAGTGCGTGAACACGGGAACGGTTGCCATCCAGGCGGCCTTGAAAGCGATCGATATACGACCCGGGGACGAAGTCATTGCCCCGGCCTACACCTGGGAGGGAACCGTCGGGCCGGTGCTCCTGGTCAATGCAGTTCCGGTATTCGTAGACATCGATCCGGACACCTACTGTCTCGACGCGAAGCTGATCGAAAAGGCCATTACCCCGAAGACGAAGGCGATCCTCCCTGTCCATCTGGGAATGCGCTTTGCGGATATGGACGAAATCCTGCGCATTGCCGCAAAACACAATCTGAAAGTCATCGAAGATTGCGCTCACGCTCATGGCGGGATGTGGAAAGGCAAAGGCGCGGGCTCGATGGGAGATCTGGGAGCCTTCAGCTTCCAATCGAGCAAGCTCATCACTTCTGGAGAAGGCGGCGCGGTCATAACCAACAACCTGGAATACATGGAGCGCGTCCAAAGCTATATCAACGCGGGCCGCGCCAGCCTTACGGATAAGTATCACCACCGGATCATAGGATTCAATTACCGCCTGGGTGAATTTCAGGCGGCCGTCCTCGGTCCGCAGCTCGACCGGCTTCCGCAGCAGGCCGCCATTCGAGAAAAAAACATGAAACACTTCGAAACGCGGCTGCAAAATACGCCAGGCATCGGCTTTCTGAAGCCCGAGCCCCGCATTACGCGCCAAGCTCCCTACGGCTACGTAATGAAGTATTTTTCCGAAAAGGCGAAAGAGATTCCGCGCGCCGCGTTTGTTGCCGCACTGCAACTGGAAGGGATCCCCTGCGATGGCCTCTTCTATGAGCCGGTGTACAAGAGCTCGCTCTTCCCCTTGGATCCAGCTGATTTCCCGGCTTTGAGTTGGGGACGCGAAAAACCGCTCGATCTCCGAAACATGTATTCGTGCCCCGAATCGGACCGCGCCGCCTATCATGAAGCGGTGTGGTTTCCCCATCAGCTATTCCTCGGAACTACCGAAGACGTGGACGCGATCGCCAACGCGATACACAAAGTACTCGGCAGCATTGAAGAACTGCGTGGACTAGATCACAAGGCAATCCGTAACCAGAAACTGGGCCGCGCGGATCGCGAGAGTTAGAACTGCTATTTCTTTGACCATTTTTCCTCAGGCCCTCGAATCTAGCGCGAAGGAGCCCAGGAACAGCACAGGAGGTGTCTGATTCATGGCGGTGACAAGAAAGATCGGGTATGCCGTCGTGGGCCTCGGCAACATTGCCCGGAACTCCATCCTGCCAGCATTTGCGAATTGCAGAAGGGCGAAACTCATCGCATTGGTGAGCCGCGACAAGAAAAAGGCCGCTGCGGCGCGGGCGAAATTTAAGGCCGCGATTTCCTACACCACGAAAGATTACGAAGACTGCCTGGCGAATCCAGAAATTTCCGCCGTGTATATCGCAACACCGCCGGGTGAACATGAGGAGTTCACCGTTCGCGCTGCAGAAGCGGGGAAGCACGTCCTCTGCGAAAAGCCGCTGGCGGCCACGGTTGCGCAGTCCGCACGAATGGTCGAGGCCTGTCGGCGGCAGGGAGTCCTTCTGATGACCGCCTACCGCAAATATTTCGAACCCGCTGCCCTGTACCTGAAGTCCCTGGTGAGCAACGATTTGCTCGGCCGGATCGACATGATCCACACGTCTTTTAGTGAACTCTTCACACCAGGCGTTTCGCCAGCCTGGCTTTTGGACCCGGCGCTTGCGGGCGGCGGACCGATGATGGACCTTGGCGTCTATTGCGTGAACACCAGCCGATGGCTTGCCGGCGAGGATCCGGTCGAAGCCGTCGCACAGTCCTGGCGTCACGACACTCAGCGATTTAAAGACGTGGAGGAAGGCGTGACGTTTCGCCTGAAGTTTCCAAGCGGTCTCGTCGTTCAGGGCAGCTCAACATACGGCGCCGCGATGTCTTCCTTTATTTTTGTGCAGGGAACCAAAGGCTGGGTTTCTCTTTCTCCCGCGTATCCATTTGAAGACGAGCGGCGGGTCACGGGAAAAATCGCGGGCCGCTCGGTGGACCGGCGTTTCAAAGCGTTGGACGAGTTTGCTCTGGAGATTGATGCCTTCGCTTTCGCGATTCAGAAGAAAAAGGCCGTCGAGCCCGACGGGATTCAAGGGCACCGCGACATGATCATTCTCCAGGCGATCTACGAGTCTGCAAGAAACGGACTGCCAGCGGCCATAAAATACTGAGAGCCGCGAACAAGCTTATGTCCAACACGAGAAAAATCGACTCTCCCAGGCCTGCCAGCCATGGTTCCAAGTCTGTGCTAGCCGCAACGCTCGTCGAGCCGGGCCGCTACGAACTTCGCGAATTTCCTTTGCCGGAGCCAGCCCCGGGTTGCGTCCTCATCAAAATGGAAATGTCGGGTATCTGCGGAACAGACAAGCACACCTATCAGGGCTTCATCACTCAATACGGGGAACGCAAACTCGAATTTCCCCTGATTCAAGGCCACGAAAACGTCGGCACCGTCGCGGCCATCGGCGGCAACGGCAAATACACCGATTTTGAAGGCATTCCACTCCATGTTGGCGATCGCGTGGTCGTCGGTGCAAACGTCTCCTGTGGGCAGTGTTACTACTGCCGTCACGATTTTCCCTACTACTGCTGCGAGAACACGCTCGATTACGGCAATCTTCTCAGTGCGAAAAATCCTCCGCATCTTTTCGGCGGCTGGTCGCAGTACATCTACATTATCCCGGGAAGCTTTCTGGTTCGAGTACCAGACGAGTTGCCGTCGGAAATTGCGGTGCTGACGGAAATCATGGCCGTATCGGTGGGCTTGGACAGAGCTAAACAGATTTCCGCATTCCCTAATGAATCCTTCCGGTTTGACGACACCGTTGTCGTGCTCGGCGTTGGCCCGCTGGGGATGTGTTTCCTGATGAAAGCAAGGATGCTCGGGGCCGGAACGATAGTCGCCGTGGATCTCTCCGACTTTCGGCTGAATTTTGCGAAACGGCTGGGCGCGGATTTTGCGTTGAACGCGAAAACAACGAGCGCCGCGGAGAGGCTCGCGTTTATTCGCGGCCTCACACGCGGGCGCGGCGCCGACATGGTGATCGAATGCGCGGGCGTTCCCCAGGCCGTTCCCGAGGGGCTTGAGATGCTTCGGCTCGGAGGCCTGCTGGTCGAGGCCGGAAACTTTTCCGACCTTGGAGAGATCGGCATCAGCCCGCACCGGCATCTTTGCGCGAAGAATGTTCGCATCCTTGGCGTGGGCGGAGAGGAGCCGGCCGCGTACGGGCCGAGCATGCGGCAGATGGCGCGTTACATGAAACACTATCCGCTGCGTGAGTTTGTGACGCATCGCTATCGGCTGAGCGAGGTTGAGGCAGCGATGCAAAAGTCGATCGAAGCGGATTCGATGAAGGTTGTGCTGGAGCCGTGGAGTTAAGTCGGGAAGAATTGTTACTCACTCTAATTCGCGGGGAAAGAGGAAGACGATGGGAGGCATTACCGAACGATTTCTGTTTGCTTGCGCTCCGGATAGCTGGGGCGTTCTGGACTACCCCGGCCCGTCCTGGGAGCAGTCTTACGAAAAAATGCTCGATGAGATGGTGGAAGCTGGCTACACCGGGACCGAGCTTGGCCCGTATGGCTTCTTCCCGACCGATCCGAAAGTGCTCCAGCCGCAACTTGAGAAGCGAAAGCTGAAGCTGCTGGCGTCGTTCGTGCCCGTGAAAATGACAGACCCGGCCGCTGGCGCTGCCGTGATGGAACGAATCCGCAAAGTCGGTAACCTGCTGGCGACGCTCAAGGCGCCGTTCTTGGTGATGGCGGACGACCAGTCAACGGAGCGGAATGCCTACTCCGGACGTGTCTACGATCCGGGCTGCCCCACCCTGACTGCGGAGCAGTGGAAGCACGTTGGGAAGATTGTTGCCGATGCGGAGAAAGTGGCGAAAGAGTTTGGGCTGGATTTGGTGTTTCATCCACACGTCGCGACCTATGTGGAGACGCCGGAGGAGTGTGAACGATTTTTCGATGCGACCTCCCATACGAACATCGGGCTATGTCTGGACACAGGCCACTGCGTGTATGGCTATGGAGACGCAGTGAAGGAAGCAGAAAAATACAAAAGCAAATTGCGCTTCGTGCACATCAAAGACTGCAATGTAACGGTGCTTCAGGAAGCTCGCAAGAAGAAATGGACGTTCGAAGAAGCCATCGAACACAAGGTCTTCACGATCATCGGGCAGGGCAGCATCGATTTTCTGCCCTTCTTCCGGACCCTGCTGAAGAACGGGTATTCCGGGTGGTCAGTTGTGGAGCAAGATGTGAAGTTCGGTGCGACGGAGATTCCGCCAAAAGTCAGTGTTGCAGCCAGCCTGAAGTATTTGAAGGGTGTAATCCATCAGCTCGGAACTGCGGCGAAGGCGTAAGAATGTTTAGCAGAACTGCAAGAGCTGCGTCACCTTTGACTTGCCGATGGCGAACTACGATTCACTGAAATCGAAGAGTTTGGGGCGGAGGCGGAAGCCGCGGGTCTTGAAAGCGGCATAAAGGATGCCAACCCCGAGCCAGACGAGGCCTGCGTACTTTGTCCACGTCTGCAGGCTGATGAGCAAGACAGCGCAGAAAACGAAACCAAAGCCAGGAACCACAGCGTCAACGAAGAAGTTTCTCCGGCCCACGGCTTCCGCGGAAAACCAGAAGTGGCGCATGGCCGAGAGATTCACTCCCATGAAAGCGAGCAGTGCGCCGAAGGTCACGACTTCAGCAGACCGCTCCCAGGGAATCGAGATCGTGCCGATGTAGGCGAGAATCCCCACAATCCAAACGTTGTAGGTGGGGTTGCTGCTCTTCGGGTTCAGATAGCCGAAGATTTTCTTGGGCAGGACGTCGTCGCGTCCCATGCTGTAGAGGAGACGTGCCGCACCGACGTGACCCGCAAGGCCGCAGGCAATGCTGGAAACCAGAAGCATGATTCCATAGGCCGCAAACAGCAGACCGCCACTGGCTACCCGCGCCACGTCCATGAAGGCGGTCTCCGGATTCTGTAGCGTCGTGTAGTCCGGCCAAACCCGCTGCGCTAGATAGACCTGGAAGCCGCTGAAAAGGCCTGTGAAGACGCAAACGAGTACCGAGGCAAGCAGAACGTTTCGTTTCGGGTTTTTCACTTCCTCCGCAAGGATCGAGACGCCGTCGAATCCGATAAAAACCAGCGCAGCCAGTGACGTACCCGCAGCGAGAGCACGCAGGTTGAACGTCGCTGGATTGTAGATCGGCTGCATGGAGAGCAGGCCCGACCACCGTTCGTGCAATACGATGTAGCGGAAGGCTTGCACGAGAAATACAGCCGTGACCAGCACCATGAAGCCGAGCAGAATCTCGTTAGTACGAGCAGTAAACCTGATTCCCTGAACCGTCATCACGGTGATTAATCCGACGGCAACCGCCGCGAGCAGGGCAAAAGGGACGCGTGGAGCCATGCGCTGAATGGCGAGCGCGGCGTAGAGAGCATTCTGGATCGGCTGAAACAGATATTCGAGAAACATCGCCCAGCCGACGATGAATCCCAAATGCGGATTCAGACCGCGGCTGATGTAGGTATAGACGGAGCCTGAGGAGGGATAGACATTAGCCATGCGGCCAAAGCTGATAGCCGTGACGGACATGGCGACCATCGCGATGAGGAGTGTGCTGACGGCGTGCCCGTGCGAAAGGACTTGTGCTTCGCCAAACAGAGGAACGGCTGCAATGGGCGAGGTCAGGATGATTCCGTAGTAGATTAGATCCCACAAACTTAAAACTCTTCGCAGGTGTGGCGTGGAGGCGGTCTGTACCCCGGCGGCAGTTTCTTGCACCCTATCCCCTTTTTCCCAGCAACTCGGAACGGCGTGGGCCCACTTGACTCGCGCTCAAGTCATCTCTCCAACGGCACGGAGCGATCAGAAAAAGAACTTCTCTTTGCGGCGGTTCTGTTCATAGTTCTGGCGCGCAGCCCGCACCGATTCGATCTCGGAAACCTCAGCGATGGGAACATCCCACCACGACTCGTAGCCAGGAACGCGCTGGTCTATGGCGGTCTCGACGACAACCACTGAGGTCTTGGTCTGCTTGCGGCCCTCCGCCAGTGCCTGGGCAAACTCTTCACGCGTTCTTGCGGGGACGGCATACGCTCCCAGGCTTGAGGCATTCGCTGCGAAGTCCACGGGGATCAAATCTCCCTCATAGGCAGCTCCGCGGCGGTACCTGTAGTCCGTACCCATTCCACGATTACCACAGGCGCGGCTCAAACCGCCAATGCTCGAAAAACCGTGGTTGTCCAGCACCACGATGTTGAGCTTGAACCCTTCCTGCAAGGAAGTGACGATCTCCTGCGCCATCATCAGGTACGAACCATCTCCCACCAATACATACACCTCCCGATCCGGAGCGGCCATCTTAACGCCGAGCCCTCCGGCAATTTCGTACCCCATACACGAGTAGCCGTATTCGAGGTGATAGCCTTTAGCGTCGCGCGTCCGCCAAAGTTTGTGCAAATCGCCCGGAAGACTGCCCGCGGCGCAGACCACGACATCCCTTGGACTGGAGAAATTGTTAACAACGCCGATGACTTCACCCTGGCTGATGGGTGGGCCATGGCGCAGGTTGTAAATACGGTCTACTTCTTTTTCCCATTCCGCCCGGAACGAATTCACTCGCGCGACATAAGAATCTTCCGTGTGGTATCCCGCAACCGCCTGCGCCAGTTCCTCGAGGGTCACTCGAGCGTCACCGACAAGCGGCAGTGCTGCGTGTTTGAAAGCGTCAAACTCTGCGACATTGATATTGATAAAGCGCACCGACGCATTTTGGAAAGCAGTCTTCGATGCCGTCGTGAAGTCACTGTAGCGAGTGCCCACGCCAATAACCAGATCAGCTTCTCGAGCGACGATATTTGCTCCCGGTGTGCCGGTTACACCGATCGCCCCTAGTTCCTGCGGATGGTCGTAAGACAGTGCGCCTTTGCCGGCTTGCGTCTCCGCGACGGGGATTCCGGTTCGCGCCGCGAACTCCGCGAGTGCCTTGGTCGCCTCGGAATAGAGAACTCCGCCGCCAGAAATAATCAGGGGTTGGCGCGATGCGCGAATCCATTCTGCGCCACGGTTCAGCAGCTCGCGATCGCATCGTGGCCGCGGAATCGTCCATACGCGTTTATCAAAAAAGTCCGCAGGGTAATCGAAGGCCTCCGCCTGAACGTCCTGCGGCAAGGCCAGGGTAACTGCGCCCGTTTCGGCCTGCGACGTCAGGACACGCATCGCCTCGGGCAGAGCAGTCAGAATTTGCTCCGGCCGATTGATCCGGTCCCAATAACGGCTCACTGGCTTAAAGCAATCATTGACCGAAATGTCCTGGGATGGCGGCGATTCCAGTTGCTGGAGAACCGGAGCAACGTTGCGCCGGGCAAAAATATCTCCAGGCAAAAGAAGCACGGGCAGCCGGCTAATCGTGGCAACAGCTGCTCCCGTAACCATGTTAGTAGCGCCCGGACCGATCGACGTAGTACAGACCATCGTGCGCAAACGGTTGCTCATCTTTGCGAAGGCCGCCGCCGTATGAACCATGGCCTGTTCGTTCCGGCACAGATAGTAATGAAACTCTGAATCCTGCTCGAGCGCTTGGCCGATCCCCGCGACGTTGCCGTGACCGAAGATCCCGAAACAACCTTCAAAAAAGCGATACTCCTTTCCGTCGCGGCACGAATACTGATTCTTGAGGAAAGCGATGATGGCTTGGGCCATCGTGAGTCGTCTCTTCATGGAGAGGCTCTCCTGGGCAGAACGAAATGCAGGTGGAAATTAAAACTTCTCCGCCTTAGAACCTGAGCTGACAATACCTCGGAGAGAAAGAAAAGCCAAGTGGACTTCGTAACTTCCTCTAAGCGCTTATAGAGACAACAGAAAATCCAAACCCTGCGGGAACCGGAGACTGCTTTCAAGGATAACCCCTTCGTTTATCCGACAGCAGATCGACACAGAGGGAATTCCTGGGGCACCTATCACCCTTTGACCAGCGGCAGGCGTGGATCGGTTTCCTTCCATGTATCCCGAATCCACACGTGGCTGGCATCTTCCGTTACCGCCAGAGTGCGGGAACTTCCAGCCAGGCAGTTAAGGTAGTAAACGTCGTAGCCCGGCCCTGCGACCACGGGATGATATCCGCTGCGGACGAGTACAACATCGCCATCTTTGGGCCTCAATGTCAATTCACTCGATCGGCCCGGCGAATAGAGGTGCTGAAATGCGAATCCTTCCGGCTGTTCAATTCGGTAATAGTAAATCTCATCCAGATCCACTTCCTTGGGGGGGTTGTGCAGATCGTGCTTATGAGGGGGATAGCTAGACCAGTTTCCACCCGGAGTGTAGACCTCGACCACGACCAGTTTATCCGCCGGAAAGTCGGGGCGGATGACATCGACAATCTGCCGGGAAACATTTCCACCTCCGCGCAGACTGCTGACGACGTCACTTGGTGTAATGAGCTTGGGCGCTAGCTTGGCTTCGGAAGGAACCCTGCATTCGGCAAACTCACAAACGGTTTCGCCCTTGAAATTTACTTGGCTGCCGGCAGGTAGATAGAGCGCATAAGGAAAGCCATCAAAAACGTTCTTGCGCTTCCCGATGGATCTTTGGCCCTCACCCCAATCGGCCAAGCATCTCCCTCCCAGAATGACGAAAACCGCCTCGTCTTTTCCCGTGCTGGTTTGATAGCTTTCACCAGAATTAAGCCGCCTGACCGAAAAGCTCATCCACTCCCATCCGGCATCTTCACGGGCCAATTTCAACATTTCACCCGACTGACCTGCGGGAACTTTTTTTGAATGGACGATGGATTCCTTGCCATTCATGTTCATCTGGTCCACGGGGTTTCAGATTCTCCTTCCCTGGGTGCGTAGGAATGTGCCCAAGGCGGTGAGCGGGGCGCGCGATTCCATGGATTGCAGCTCCAAGCTCGAAGCCGCGAGTTTTTCTTCCGCAGCAGTATCCAGCACTGTCTAATCGGCTCTGTGGAATCTTGCGCGGAAAAGATTGCTCCTTAAACGCGTTTATCAGCTCTCTAACCGGCTAGACAATATGGCACTTCATGTTCCTTGTCAATTACGCAATCCCGCGGTCCGTGCATTCTCTTCAAGCGAGTACGGGAATTTAGTTCAGCCGCTCCACATCATCAACATCCACGTTTCCGCAACGTCCGCATTCTTGCGTTGTACCACACACAAAATAAGGCATGGTCAGGGCCCTTGATGGGGCGTTACGGAGAAGAACATCTGCAAGAATCTCATTGACCGGGACACAGCTACCGATAGAATGGGCGCTAACGATGTCACCTTAGCTGATTGCCATGGCAACAACGGACCTCGAAAATTCGAAGTCGATGGGGCCGCGCTTCGCAGACCCAGGGGAACTGTTGCGCTGTCATCGTCTCTTCGTGCCTGGCATATTGTTTCTCTCCTGCATTCTCTTCGGCATAACGAATTGCAACGCGCAGGATGTCGCCGAAGCCGCGAAACAGGAACGCGCGCGCAAAGAGAGCCAGCAAAAGCATCCTAAGCACGTCTACACCGCGGATGACTTGCGTCGTCCGCACATCCTGACTCCTGAAGATAGCGAGCGATTGGAAGCCAAACGTAAGGAGCGAACGCTCCCTGCTCTAGAGAAGCAGCCGGAAGCCATCGACGCTCAATCAGCTCCTGCGCAACTTCCTCTCGGCGATATCGCCCGCCAGTACCGAAAGCAGAAGCAAGCGCGACAACCACAACAGTCTGCGGAATTCCACCTCCCGTTCAGCAATCCTCCTCTCGCCACTCCAATCAAGCCACTCCAACCGATTGGCCATTCCCCGATTCGCAAGGATCCGTTCCTACGGCCTTCCGTGAATCGACCATCAATTTCCACAGCCGCGCCATCGGTTATCGTTCCTTCTCGGCCGCCTGCACAAATTTCACATCCATCCAGTCCAATCCTGCATGCCGTCACGCTGCAACGCGGCGATTCACTTTGGAAGCTGGCGCAACAAAATTTAGGAAAGGGTTCCCGGTGGCGTGAACTGTTGGTCATAAATCCGGGAATCGTAAATCCCAGCCAAATCGAGGCGGGCGCGCAAATTTACGTTCCCGCTCGTTCTTCAGTTCCGGGAGTGGCATCCCAAATTAGCGTTCGAAGGGGCGACACGCTGTGGAAGATCGCGCAAACGACATTCGGCCGTGGTGCATTTTGGCCGTGTATTGCTCAGGCAAACCCGCTCATCCATGACGCAAACCAAATCTACGTGGGTCAGGAGTTGACCTTGCCTGGTCGATGTAAACCCTTGCCATAACGGAAATTCCCTTTTCCGGCCAGGCCAGAACTCCTGAGTTTTCCGTCGGGCAATCACAGCAAAAAGCCACCTAGCCCTGCTCTACCGCGGCCGCGAGACTTCTGTCGGCATATTTTGCGAGCGTCAGCTCGCTTTCAGCTACCCCTTAATTTCCACACTGGGCAAAAACCTCGGCGCCTTCCTCGCCTTGGTCGCTTGCTCAAAGGCATAAGCTAGCTTGATCAGCACAGGCTCACTCCACGCGCGCCCGAAAAACGAGATCCCCACGGGCAAACCGAACACGAATCCCGCCGGCACATTGATGTTGGGGTATCCCGCCACCGCCGCCGAATCGGAGCTTCCGCCGCCAAAGGAATCGCCATTGACCGGATCGGTAAGCCACGCCGGGCCGCCAGTCGGTGCGACGATTGCATCGAGCTTGAACTTATCCATCACCATATCAACGCCCTCTTTGCGTGCAAGTTTATGATTCTTCTTGAGTGCGTCCAGATATTCCTTGCTCGTCAACGGTCCCTTTGCTTCGGCCTTCAGAAAATTCTCCTGCCCGAAATACGGCATCTCCTTCTCTCGATTCCGCTCATTAAAGTCGATTATCTCCTTCAGCGTTTTCACCGGCGCACTCGCCCCGAGGCGCGTGAGGTAGGCATTCAGGTCCGCCTTCAGCTCGTACATGAATACCGTGAACTCAGAGTCACCGAATTTGCCCAGCGTAGCGATCTCCACCGGATCCACCAGCGTCGCGCCCTGCTTTTTCATGGCGTCCAAAGCGGACTCCATCAATTTATCCACGGCCGGACTGAAGCCAAAGGTTTTCCGCAATACTCCGATGCGCGCTCCTCGCAGCCCGTCGGCATTCAAAAACTGCGTGTAATCCGAATAGGATTTGGCGCGGCTTGCTGTCGTCGCGGTGTCCTCCGGGTCCACACCTGTCAGCGCACCGAGGATGGTCGCGGCATCGCGCATCGTGCGGCACATGGGTCCCGCGCCATCCTGGCTGTGTGAAATCGGAATGATGCCGCCGCGACTGACCAGCCCGACCGTCGGCTTGATGCCCGCAAGGCCGTTTGCCGACGACGGACACACAATCGAGCCGTCCGTCTCCGTGCCTATCGCTCCCGCGCACAAATTTGCCGAAGTGCCTGCGCCGGATCCCGAGCTGGAGCCGCAGGGGTTCCGGTCGAGCGCAAACGGATTCTTGGTCTGTCCCCCGCGCCCGCTCCATCCGCTGATCGAATGGCTCGAACGAATGTTGGCCCACTCGCTCAGATTCGTCTTCCCCAGGATGACCGCGCCCGCCTCGCGCAGCTTTCGGGCCACGTACGAATCCTTGGAAGCTCTCGACCCCAGCAGCGCCAGCGATCCCGCCGTTGTCATCATGCGGTCGCCCGTATCGATGTTGTCTTTGATGAGAATAGGAATGCCGTGCAGCGGCCCGCGCGGTCCTTTCTCTTTCCGCTCCCTGTCCAACGCTTCCGCGATGGCGAGGGCGTCGGGATTCGTTTCGATCACGCTGTTGATCGCCGGGCCATGCTTGTCGATGGCCTCGATCCGCTCAAGGTACTTCTCCGCGATGGAGCGAGCGCTGTACTTCCCGGACTTCATCCCCTCCTGCAAATCGGCAATGGTGATCTCGTCGAATTCGAACGCTTCGACCTCAACTGCCATGCTCGCCGGCGAATTTTCCCGGGCCACACCGATTAGCGGTCGCAGTGCTGGAACAGCCGCGGCCGTCACTCCACCAATCAGGCTGGCCTGAAGAAATTTTCGCCGAGAAGGAACTTCAGCGTTTTTCTTATCGGCTCGGGCTTCCTTGCCATTTATGGCATCGCCAGCAGACATCTCAGGATTGCGCTTCTCCTCTTTTTTCATTACTAAGGTCTCCCGCTATTCGTGATCGGAAAATAAAGCGCAAAGAGTGTACGCCAAACCCACCGTGGAGTGGAAAGTTTCGTTTTCGTGACCTTTGCCGGTATGCCCCGTGTCCTATTCGCCCATGCTCGCCATTCCGTTACTGCATTTTCCGTTACAATAAGAATTGAGGAGAGCGCGTGATTCACCGCAACATCTTCCATAACGAGAGCCTGCTGCCGATCGAAAAGGTTCGCCTTTCGCCCGGCCAAGCCGGCATTATTTGCGGCTGGGGCATCTTCACCACGTTGCGCATCTCCCGCGGCGAAGCCTTCGCCTACGAACGCCACTGGCGCCGCCTCGAAAGAGACGC
The DNA here is from genome assembly GCA_035544995.1 of Candidatus Acidiferrum sp. Lineage (GTDB taxonomy): Bacteria > Acidobacteriota > Terriglobia > Acidiferrales > UBA7541 > Acidiferrum. Next base: position 20,151 of record DASZZI010000083.1, on the reverse strand, counting down.
CGCCACCACCCGCATGCCAGTCCCCCACACCGCGGCCAAAATCCGCGTCCATCTTCACGAAGTCATTCGCGCCAACAAAGTCTCCGAAGGCGCGGCGCGCATCTACCTCGTCAACAACCAGGTCGGCTACTGGCGGAGCGACGAAGCGCAGCCCCAGGTCGACCTTATTATTTGTACCGCAGACCTCCCGGAATATCGCGAACCCGTGCGCCTCGCCCTTCGCGAACACGGCCGGCACGCCGCCTCCCCGCTTGCGCGCGTAAAATCCATTTCCTGGCTGCCCAATGTCTGGGCCTTCGCCGAAGCCCAAAAAGAAGGCTTCGACGAAGTTGTCCTCCTCAATGAGCGCGGCGAAGTTGCAGAATGCACCGCCGCCAACATCTTCACCGTGAAAAACGGCAAAGTCTTCACCCCTCCGCTCAGTTCCGGCTGCCTCGAGGGCGTTACCCGCGGCATTCTGTTCGAGATCGCGCCCGAAGCTGGCTTCTCGCTCGTCGAGCAAACTTTCCGCCCCGAGGATCTCTACTCCGCCGACGAAGTCTTCATCACCTCCACCAATCGCAGTCTCATCGGTGTCGGCGAAATCGCTGGCCACAAAATCGCTGCCGCCCCCGGGCCTCTTACGCACCGCCTCGAAGACGTCTTCGCCGCGTACGTCACCGACTACGTCTCGCGCCGCCTCGCTTCGACCGCTTCACACTGAACGCTTACTTCCCTTCGGGACTTGTCTTCGATTTTGCTTGGACGCGCGAGGGCAAGCAGTTGCTCTTGGCCAAAGGTGAAAACACCAGCGACGTCATCCTCATCAGCAACTTCCGTTAATATTTCTATTCTCCGCTCCACCCCCACACGTTATGGAGCGTGGCAGCTTTCCGCCGCTTCCCTGCGCCGTAACGTGGTATAAAGACAACCAGTCAAGCGGACGCAGACAAAAGCGATGGACGAACAAACCCCGAATGGCCCGCCCACGAGAACGGAGAAACGCAGGGGCCACCGTTTTCCTGTTGTCGTTCCCGTACAAGCCCGCTGGCAAGACGCCAGCGGAAAGGGCATCCAGGTAACCGCCCAGGCAAAGGAAGTGAACGCTCACGGTGGTTTGTTGGAAATGAAAAATTACCCGAGCGTAGGTAGCCAGCTCGAGCTAACGAATCTCCTTACCAGCGAAACCTACCGGGCACGTGTGGTCGCCCCTCGCCGTTCCAAAGACGGCCAGTCGCTGGGCGTTGCTGTCGAGCTGCTCATCCCCAGTGAGACTTTTTGGGGGGTAAATTTTCAACTCAGGAAAACCAGCGCCGAGCTTTTCCGGCTCGAGCAGGAGATCCGCTCTGGCGGAATTGACGCGCGCATATTGACAGACTTCCGCGACGCTGTGGATCACGTGCGCAAAACAGCCTGGGCCGTTCAAGAGTGGCAGGAACGCCAACTTCAAGATCACGATCCCCGGACGGTGCTCCCCTTACTTACCACCGAACGCATCCGCCGCGCCGCCCAGCTCAACGACGCCATCGCCGCCGACCTGGCCGCGCAAGAAGTAACCCGCGAAACTTCAGGGGTTCGCGACCTCTTCCAAGCCGTCGGGCGAGTCCACCAACTCTTGGCTGATTTGTTGAGGGACGGCGAAGCCTAAACCACGAATAGAAGGCCGGAGGGCCGAGTGGCAGAATCTCCGGCTCTTGGACTCATCTCACCGTGCTTCTGTCTCTCCATGGCAGACTTTTTTCTCTGTCACTTCAACGACGCTTCCACTTTCTTCCCATATTCCCGCGCCTTCGCAATCACTTCAGATTCTTTCACTGTCAGCACCTTGCGGTCGCGCATCACCACGCGTCCGCCAATCACCACCGTCTCCACGTCGCTCGCCTTTAGCGCGTACACGATCTGCGCGTACACTTCGTACATCGGCACCGCGTTCGGCGCATCCAGCCTGATCAAAATCAAGTCCGCCTTTTTCCCTGCCTCCAGCGAACCAATCTCTTTCTCCATGTGCAGCGCATGCGCGCCTTCAATCGTTGCCATTTCCACCGCAGCCTTGGCCCCCAGTGCCTGCGGATCCATCTTGGTCACTTTTTGCAGCTTCGCCGCCAGGTCCATTTCTTCCATCAAGTCCAAATCGTTGTTGCTCCCAGCCGGGCCGTCTGTGCCCAGGCCCACATGCACGCCCGCCGCACGTTCTTCAATCACCGGCGCCACCCCGCTCGCCAGCATCATATTGCTCGCAGGATTGTGTACACAGCCCACTTGCCGCTCGGCAAGAATCTTGCGGTCCGCTTCGTCCACCCAAACGCAGTGCGCCGCCACTACGTCCGGTCCCAACAAACCCACCCGATCCAGATACTGCACGGGCGTCGCTCCATTTTTCTCCCGGCTGTCGTTCAGCTCTTTTCTTATCTCCGCTACGTGGATCAAAATCGGCGCGCCATATTTCCTTGCCAGCGCCGCGGCGTCCTTCAATGTCTTCTCCGAATCCGTATAAATCGAATGCGGCGCTACCGCCGCGTGGATCAGCGCATCGCCCTTCCACCGCTGCAAAAAGTTTTCCGTGTACGCCAGCGTTTGCCCCGGCGTCTTGCTGTCGGGTGTCGGAAAGTCAATTACTGTCTCTCCCAAAACGCCGCGCATTCCCGCAGCCTTGGTTTCCTCGGCGATGGCATCCTCGAAGTAGTACATGTCCGCAAACGTCGTGGTGCCGCCGCGAATCATCTCCAGCGCTGCCAGCCGTGTTCCCCAGCGCACGAAATCTTCGTTCACATTCTTCGCTTCTGCCGGAAAAATGAATTTCGTCAGCCACACGTCCAGTGTCACATCATCCTTAAGGCCTCGGAGCAGCGTCATCGGAACGTGGGTATGCCCGTTGATCAGTCCCGGCAAAACCAATTTCCCCCGCGCATCGATCCTCTGCGCGCCAGCGTACTTCCCTTCAATCTCCGCGCGCGGTCCTACCGCCAAGATCGCATCGCCCTTGACCGCAATCGTGCCATCCTCCAGAACGCGCCGCTCCCCATCCATCGTGACGACCATGCCGCCCGCTACCAGCAGGTCCACTTTTTCTTTCTTCGCCGCCTGCGCGAAAGTCACCGATGGTAAAGAGAACAGGACCAATGCTACAAGGGCAAGGGCCGCCACGCTTCGGCGGGCCGGGTTTCGATTTTCCATTTTCGAGGTTCCTCTTTTCACAGGTTGGAAGAGTCAAACGGCTTGGGAAATAATTCACGCATCCGCAGCATTTCGCTCTTGCCCTTCAAATTTGACAAAATCACCGGAACGTCGCCGCAAAATTCCCAGATCAGTTGCCGGCACGCTCCGCAGGGTGGCGTCAGCGAATCCGTGTCCGTCACCACCGCGATCGCGTCGAAACCGCGCTCGCCCTCGCTGATGGCTTTGAAAATTGCAATGCGCTCAGCACAGACCGTCAGCCCGTAAGTCGCATTCTCGACGTTGCAGCCGCCGAAGATTCTTCCCGAAGTCGCGCGCAACGCGGCACCCACGCGAAAATTCGAGTACGCCGCGTGTGCGTTTTCCCGTGCTTGCTTCGCCGCCGCAATTAAAGCATCGAATTCACTCACGTCACGCTCCTCGCACCCCAGCAACAAAAACGCTCACGCGGTCGCTTCCGCAATTTTCGGAATCACTGCTTTCAACAGCGCGATGAATTGTCCCTTTACGCGCTCGGCGGTTTCCAGCACTTCTTTGTGGTCCAGAGGCTTGTCGAGAATTCCAGCTGCGGCATTCGTCACGCAGGAGATTCCCAGGACGCGCATGCCGCTGTGCCGCGCGGCGATCACCTCCGGCACCGTTGACATCCCTACCAGATCCGCGCCAATCGAGCGGAGATACCGTATTTCCGCCGGAGTTTCGTAGCTTGGTCCACTCAATGCCCCATAAACGCCTTCGTACATTCCCATCCCCAGACGGTTCCCTTCTCCCACGGCAATCTCTCGAAATCTCCTGTCGTAGGCAACGCTCATATCCGGAAAGCGCTCGCCGAATCGCTCATCATTCGGCCCAGAAAGCGGATTCACTCCTTGGAGGTTGATATGGTCCTTGATCACCACCAAACGCCCCTGCACGAACTCCCGCTTGATCCCGCCTGCTGCGTTTGTGAGGATCACCACCTCCACGCCCATGCGCGCGAACACACGCACCGGAAAAGTCACTTCCTTCACCGAATATCCCTCATACAGGTGCACTCGCCCCTGCATCCCCGCCACCGCTACTTGTCCCACCTGGCCAATGACCAGTTGTCCCGCATGGCCAATCGCGGTGGACCGCGGAAAGTGCGGAATTTTCGCATAAGGAATTCTTGTAGCGTGGCTGAATTCATCGGCAAACGCTCCGAGTCCAGAGCCCAGCACGAGAGCAATCCTTGGACGCAGCGAAGTCTGGGAAAAAATATATTGTGCTGCAACTTCCGCGCGATCGAACTCGCTGGCAGGCGTTCTCGGACCTGCCGCTGCGATGGCAGGCTGCATAGCGTGCGGCACTTTTTCCCGAGCAATTCTTGTTTTCTTTCCGGGGCTCACGTCAAAATTCCCACGATGGAAGCGGACATTAAGTTCGCCATGGTTCCCGCGAGCATCGCGCGGATACCGAATTTAGCGAGCTGGCCTCGCTGGTCCGGCGCAAGGGCGCCGATGCCGCCGATTTGAATTCCGATGGAGCTGAAATTCGCAAAGCCGCAGAGCGCAAACGTCGCAATCGTGAACGAGCGCGGATCAAGCGCTCCCTTAAGCGCGCCAAGCTGCTGAAACGCCACTACCTCGTTCACCACCATACGCGTGCCAAGCAAATTGCCAATGTTCAAACAATCGTGCCACGGAATTCCGATCACCCAGGCGACCGGCGCGAAGACCCAGCCAAAAATCTGTTGGAGACTTGAGGGGAACCTGGTGATGCCGTGCGCGAAAAGCCAGTTGTGTGCGCCTCCCATAATCGCGTTGATAAGGGCAAGCATAGCTAGAAAAGAAATCAACATCGCGCCCACGTTGAGGGCGAGATGCAGCCCGTCCACGGTTCCGCGGGAAATGGCGCCAAGAAAATTCGCTTCTTTCTCCATCTCCGGCATTTCGACGAGGCCCGCGGTGAGCGGCTTCTCGGTCTCCGGCACCAGCATTTTTGCCATAAGCAACGTTCCCGGGGCGGTCATGATTACGGCGGTGAGCAGATGCGAAGCCTCGATACCGAAGGCGATGTAGGCGGCCATGATGCCGCCGGAAACGTGCGCCATGCCGCTGGTCATCACGCACATCAACTCGGATTTGGTTAGCTTATTCAGAAACGGCCGGATGGTCAGAGGCGCTTCGGTTTGTCCCATGAAGATGCTGGCGGCAACATTGAGCGATTCCGCGCCGCTCGCGCCCATGACGCGCGTCATAATCCAGGCGGCGACGCGAATAATCAGCTGCATTACGCCGAGGTGATACAGCAACGCAAAAAAAGCGGCGATGAAGATAATGGTCGGCAGCACTTGAAACGCAAACGAAAACCCGAGCGAGGACACTTTCTTGCCGATTTCACCGAAGACAAATTCGGAGCCGACGTAGGAATAGCTAAGCAGTTTGTTGACGTAATAGCCGGCAGTCTGAAAGATTCTCCGGCCAATTTCAAAGCGCAGCACAAAAAAGGCAAACGACAACTGGAGGCCAAGCCCCCACACGACTGTCTTTAGACGGATGGCCTTGCGGTCGGTGGAGAAAAGATACGCGAGTCCGAGCATCGTGGCCAGGCCGAGCACTCCTGCGTATCGTCCCATGCGTTCTCCTTTTCCCGATTACTCCCTACTGCTTCGTAGCGGGCTGCGCTTGGCAGCAGTTGAAATCCTTCGAGTCCCGACGGGAGCCGGGACCATCAAGATGGCAACGCTCGTTTAATTCTGTCACCTTGAGTTAAGCCCCTAGAATACGACGGACCAGCGGGCGTGGCTGGATGGGCGCCGCGTCTCCGATCTGGTAACTGCCCGCGATCAGACTCTTGGCTTCCGCGAGCTTGGCATCGGAATTGTAATGGATAGTTGCGAGCGGCTCACCTTTTTCCACGCGGTCGCCGATTCGCTTGCGAAATTCGAGTCCGACGGCGTGATCGATGGCGTCTTCCTTTTTCTCTCGCCCGCCGCCGAGCATGGCGAGAGCGACGCCGAATTGCTCGCAATTGGTTCCGCACACGAATCCGCTTGTTAGGCTCGGGACATCAACGTGGAAGCGCGCCCTAGGGAGCCGCTGCGGCTCGTCGATTACACGCTCGTCCCCGCCTTGCAGCTTGATGCCCTGCTTGAACTTATTTTTGGCTTGCCCGCTGGCGATCATGTTTTCGGCGAGTCGGCAGCCTTCCTCGACGCTTCGAGTGCGCTCGCCGAGATAAAACATCCAGGCGGATAGCTCGATGCTGAGCTCGCGGAGATCTGCGGGCCCGCGCCCGCTGAGGACTTCGATGCACTCGATGATTTCGTTGGAATGGCCGGCGGCGCGGCCGAGCGGCTGATCCATATCGGTGATTAGGGCCACGGTTTTCTTGCCCATGCGCTTACCGGTTTCGACCATGACTTCGGCAAGGTGAACGGCATCTTCTTCGCGCTTCATGAAAGCGCCGGAGCCGGTTTTCACATCGAGGACGAGAGCGTCGATTCCTTCGGCAAGTTTTTTGCTCATGATGGAAGCGCAGATCAGGCCGACATTCTCGATGGTGGCGGTGACGTCGCGCAGCGCGTAGATTTTCTTGTCCGCAGGAGCGATTTCGGCGGTCTGACCGATAAGGCCCATACCACATTCGCGCAGGACGCGGCGGAATTCTTCAAGCGACAGATTCACATTGAAGCCTGGAATGGATTCGAGCTTGTCGAGCGTGCCGCCGGTATGGCCAAGGCCGCGGCCGCTGATCATTGGGACCGTGAGGCCACCCGCGGCCACTATGGGTGCGAGAATGAGCGAAGTCTTGTCGCCGACGCCGCCGGTGGAATGCTTGTCCACCTTCTTGCCGGGGAGATCGGCGAGATTTAGAACCTCGCCGGAATAAAGCATGGATTCAGTGAGGGCGGTGAGTTCGGCATGATTCAAACCGCGGAGCCAGGCGGCCATGAGCCAGGCCGCAATCTGGTAATCGGGAATTTCACCGCGGGTGTAGCCGGAGATGAGGAAGTCAATCTCCTCGCGAGAGTGTTCTCCGGAGTCGCGTTTCTTGCGGATCAGGTCAACGGCGCGCATGCGTGTGCGAAGGGCGTCGCGGGAGCGTAGCATTGGCGGGTGGCAACGTCAACGCATCGGCGTGGGTTACGGCTGCGCTGCAACGGATGGAACGAAGCTTAAAGACTAGCGATCGGCCGTTTGCGGGATCAATGGCCTGGAAGGGGAACTTCGCAACGCGTCCGCGGCATGACGCAGGAGCATGTCGCATGAAAAGGGCTTCTCGAGGAAGATGGCTCCCTTCAGAAGTTCAGCGTCGCCATCGTTTGCTTCGAGGTAACCCGACATGAAAATGACCTTCAAATTTGGGCGGAGGCGCTTGAGCCGCTGAGCGAGCTCCGGCCCTCGCATCCGGGGCATCACGACATCGGTTAAGAGGAGATGGATTTTCGTGCCCAGGCGCTTGGCAATCTCCAGCGCTTCTGCTCCGTCCTGAGCCGTGAGCACGTTGTAGCCAACCGAACTTAAGAATTCGGCGGCAAGTTCTCGAACCTCTGCCTCATCTTCCACGACAAGCACCGTCTCGAATGCGCGGCGAGATGGGGTGGCAATTCTCTTCGCCGAAGCGAGATCCGCATGCTCGGTCACATAAGGCCAGTAAATCTCAAAACGAGCTCCTTTCCCTGGAGCCGAATCCACCCAAATGAATCCACCACTCTGTTTCACAACACCGTAGACAGTGGCGAGGCCAAGCCCGGTTCCTTTACCTTGCTCTTTGGTAGTGAAGAATGGCTCAAAGATGCGCCCCATGGTATCTGTGTCCATGCCGTGACCTATATCAGTGACAGCGAGCAACACGTATCTGCCGGGATCGATGGATGGGTGAGTGCGGGCGTAATCCGCGTCCACTGTGACGTTCCTCGTCTTAATCGTTAACTTTCCGCCCCGCGGCATAGCGTCGCATGCGTTGACAGTCAGATTCAGGAGCACCTGCTCGATCTGACCCGGGTCGCCCTTCACTCGTCCAAGCGAGTCGCCCAGCTGAAGAACGAACTCGATGTCTTCGCGGACCAGGCGTTTCAGCAACGTGCCCATTTCCGCGATGAGAGCATTTAAGTCCAGGACTTTTGACTGCAGCAATTGTCTCCGACTGAAGGCCAGCAATTGCCGAGTCAATGACGCGGCACGGTCGGCGGCTTTGCGGACCTGTTCACTGCTCCGGTAAGGAGGATCCTCAGGTTTGAGCCGATCAAGCAGCATGTCGCTGTGACCCTTGATGACCGTCAGCAAATTGTTGAAATCGTGAGCAATACCGCCCGCGAGGCGTCCAAGTGCCTCCATCTTCTGGGATTGACGGAGTTGATCCTCGAGCTGCTGTTTCTGCGCTTCATTCTTCAGCAAAGTACCGCGCATTCGATCGAAGGCGCGTGTCACGTGCGCCACTTCATCTTCGCCGTACGCTTCCAGGGGATATGTGAAATTGCCGTCTTCGAGCGCGCGAACTCCTTCCACGAGTGCAGCCAGCGGGCGGGTGAATGTGTCCGAAATAAGAAACACCAGCGCCCCTCCGGCCAGCACGGCAACCAGGCCAAGCCCGAGAAGGAGATGGTTGAGTCTCTGGAGGAAGGCCATGGCCTCATCGTAGGATTTAAGAACAATGAGGCTTACGCCCGGACGGCTGCCCGGGGTTAGATCGAGCGAACTTGCCAAAAACCGTGCATTGCCTATCCGAACCAGCTTCGGTGCAGGCCGCTCCTGAATCTGCTGCTCCAACTCATGCTCTTCGATAGGCGGAAACGTGCTCACGGCAATCTCATCGCCATAGCGGAAGGCCACGCGACTCGATGAAATCCGGCCCAGGTCCTTGGCACCTAAGGCATCAATCTCACGACCAACAACCACTGTGCCCAGGAGAGTGCTTTTCCGCGCCGAGCGTTCGTAAAAATGTTGCAGCACTACCTGATAAAGACGTCTCCCGCTGTACCACCATCCTGCAGTACTACCCTGGTTGAGATAGCGGTGAAGCAACTCCTGCGCGGTAGCCACCTGGAACCCCGAAATGGTCGTGTGCAGGGCGACAACTTTGCCGCTACGATCAGCGACCAGAAAGAGGTCAGAATCGTCTGATCGCCATGGATCTTCGCTGGCATCGTCAATCGTTGTGGCGTCTCCGTTTCTCATGAGTGCCAGAGTTGCCAGCAAGTCCGCTTTCCGGCTCAGAGCCAGCTGCCGTTGGTGCTGAACGACCTGGAACGTCAGAACGGCGTTGCGGGTATCTTCCTCAATATGCTTCTGTACCTCGAGCTGAGCGGAGTGGCGCACGACAAGGAGGGTGGCGCAGGTGAGGCCCGCGGTAACCAGCACGAGTGACAGCAGGAACTTAGTGCGTAAGTGCAGTTTTGCCAGAAAGTTGCGGACGTACCCCAATGAATGGTTAATCCCCTCTTGAATCACGGGATTGGCTTTGGCGATGTGTGTTCTGAGTATGGTCTGGCCCATATGTTCGGGGCAGAGCGGCTGAGCTTAGCCCGGTCCAGCCTTCCTCTTAGCTTGATGAATTCGCAAAAGTAGCATCCGGATTCGAGAGACGTGAATGGTCCAAGAGTACTAGCGTGCCGGTACTCCAAGCAAGGAAAGGAAAGGACAGGTATCCTCGCAGTCAAGTAAACCGAAGAGTATCGAGGGGGCGTCGCCTTCGCGGGTGGCAACGTCAACGCAAAATAAAGTGCGTCCTTTTTCTCCTTCGGCAGAAAACAATACGAGCAGGTTCCAATCACTCGGCAATCATCGTATTTTCCGGGCAGATCAAAACGCTTCCCAACCCCGGACGGGATATTCAAGAGGAGTTATAGCGGGAGATGCACGTCGGGCGGGAGGGGCGTCGCCTGACTGGCCACAGCCTGCCAACCCCTGGGGCCGTTTACATAAACGTGCACGACGCGCAACTGGCTGCCCACCCGCTGGCCGTTGAGAATGGTCCTCGATGACCACAAGCAAGTTGCGATCGCCACATCCCGAAAGAAACGGACCTTAATATCCGAAGAAATAAATGACTCATACTTGACCCCGGGTTGCTGCACCACATCAATTAGCTGGGCTTTGTTCACGGGTTGGCCGTGCGATAGGGTGCCGATGAAATCATCGCTATAAACGCGTCTGAAGAAAGTTCCATTGTTTAGCTGAATGGCGCGCGCCGTCTCGTTCTCGAGGTTGACGATTTCCTGCCGCTGCATTTCAGGATTGGGAGGCGCCTCGGGCTCTTGCCCCGGCCAGGCAGGAGCAAGAGCCAGCCCGATGGTCAGCAGCGCTGCGATCTTGTTCATGCGAATAAGCCTCCCTCAGAAACCCATGACAATCATCCGGAGCCCGTCACAAAAAGTATACGGCTGTCCGAATCAAATCGACAGCAATTGATTCATTTTTTCCCAAACATCAACCCCATTGTCTGGTATTAGCCAAGCCGCAACTTCATGAGCTAAGACGCAACGAGCCACGAAGACAGGAGACGCGGGCAAAGGTCGCGCAGCAAAAGAAGTACGTTTTAGCCGCTGGACGCTCGTGGACTATAATGATTGCTCGACTGGCGGGCGACGCTTGGAACCGATATCACACTTTTTCTATTCGGACAGATTAAAGTTACAGTTCTGGGACTACGGACAGGATGCAAAGCCTTCGCTTGTCCTGGTGCACGGCGGCCTCGATCATGCTCGGAACTGGGATTGGGTCGCCCGAGCGCTACGCGAGCATTATCACGTGTACGCGCTGGATTTGCGCGGCCACGGAAATAGCGCATGGGCGCCCGGTGCGATGTACGGTGTTGCGGAACACGTGCTCGATCTCTCGGCGCTGCTGGACATCATTGATGATTTCCCGATCCGGCTGATTGGTCATTCCCTGGGAGGAGGAATCGTCCTGAATTATGCGGGAGTGTACCCCGACCGTGTCGGCAAGGCAGTGTCCATTGAAGGTCTGGGATTCCCCGAGGAGCACCGCGTGCACGGGCCGGCTTCGCAACGGCTGCGGTATTGGATTGAAGCGGTGCGGAAGCTGGAAAAGCGGCAGCCGAGAAACTATCCCAATCTGAATGCGGCGATGGCGAGGATGAAAGAAGCGAATCCGCGGCTGTCCGATGAAGTGGCGCGGCACTTGACATTGCATGGCACGAATTGGGATTCCGACGGATCGCTGATTTGGAAATTCGACAACTATGCCCGGGTGATATCGCCGTATGGGCACCACATGGAGGATGCCGTTGAGCTATTTGGGCAGATTACTTCCCCAATGCTGATGTTCTGGGGGCTGGAAAGTTTTTTCGCCGTGCCGCATGAGGATCCTCGATTGAAAGCGCTCCGGAATTGCCGGCTGGTGGCGGTTCCGAACGCGGGACACTGGGTCCATCATGACCAGCTGGAACTGTTCCTGAAGGAAACGATGGCGTTTCTGGGAGGATAATCCGGGAACCCGAAAAGCAGGCTTGAGAGAGGTGCAAGCTGTACTTAGGGAAGAGGCACCTAAGAGGCGACGAATCCCTCTCGGGTCGTCTGAGAGGAAAGCTGACGGGAATCTTAGTCCCCAGGTGAGGGCTCTGCTAGAATACCTTTTCGCGAATGGCTGTCATCCAACCTGTCGTCGTTCATCAAACGGAGGAATCATGATTGACCTTTTTCTCAGTGGCCCTGAACCGGTCAACTCTCGTGGTTTTTCCCGCCGGAAGTTTCTCGCGCACACCTCGTGCTTTGGCGCATTTTACGCGATAGCGAAGCTGATACCGCTGCCGGCGCTCGCCGCAGAACTGGCACGCGATTCACGCGTTGCCGATACGCCGATCGTGGATAAAGGTTTTGCCTCGGTGCGGAAAATTGGCAATGGATTGTACGCGACGATTTCTGACCCCTCGAAGGGCTACACGACGGTCTGCAATGGCGGGTTCCTCGCGGGGAAGGATGCGGCGCTGCTGATCGAAGGTTTTACGACTCCGGCGGGCGCATCGTTCCAGATGGATGCGCTGCGCATGGTCAGCCAGGTGCCGGTAGAGAGCGCTCTGGACACGCACTATCACTACGACCATTCGATGGGCAATTCATTTTACGGCGCCAATGGTATAGCGCTTTGGGCGCATGCCGCGGCGGCGAAGAGGATTGTGGAGAGATACAGCCCGCTACAGGGCGCCGATAAAGAGGCAGTGCTCGGGCCGTTCGAAAAGCGCGTGAAGGATGCGAAATCGGAGACCGAGCGGCAACACACGCAGAGCGACTTGAATGCAATAACAGGGATCTTCCAGATCGCCAACGCCAGCATTTTGGCGCTGCCAAATCATCCGATCGATCCGGCGAAGTCGCCGCTGACGATTGATCTGGGCGGGCTGTCGGCTGTGATCGAATCGCATCCCGGGCACTCGGGAACGGACATGATCGTGCGCGTGCCGGAACAAAATGTGGTGTACACGGGCGACCTGCTGTTCAGCGGGTGGTATCCAGTGTGCTTCGACGAAAAGGCAACAGTTTCGGGATGGCGGGCGACGCTGGCGAAATTCGCGGCGTTCGGCAAAGATACGCTTTTCGTGCCAGGGCACGGGCAAATCTGCGGGCAGGAAGGCATCGCCAGCATCCGAGAAGTGTTTGACGACATCGCGGGGCAGGCGGAAAAGATGTATAAGGCGGGCGTTCCAGTGGCAGAAGCGGCGGACCGCTATGTTGTGCCGGACAAATTCAAAAATTTCCCGATCTTCGCGTGGGGGTTCACCATCGGGCCGGCGATTACCAAGCTATATGCGGAATGGCTCGCGAAGTAACCATCCGATGAGGTTAGAGTCTCCTGCCTAGGCAGAAAGAGCCGGCTCTTTGGCCGGCTCTTTCTTGTAGGTTTAATTCCGCAAGGTCACCGGAAACGCGTTCGCGATTTAGCGCGCCAGAATCAGAATTTGACGAGAATCGCCAGATTGAAGCGATTCTCTATCTTCTTGAGATCCGGCGTGAAGCCCGTCACGAATGAGCCAGGCGCACCAAAAGTATTGCCGCCTGGCGGCGTAATGCCACCTGGCCCGGTCCAATACGGCACATTCGCCGCTCGATGATTGAACTCCCAGCGGAAAGTGATGTACTGGCTGGGCATATAATCAAAGGTGCCAGAAGCATCCCAGGCTTTGTACGGGTCCCCGGGATTTTCCGTAAAGTATGGTGTTCCTGAGGTGGCGGTCGCGCCATTGATCGGCGGCAGCAGTACCAAATAGCGTCCGGGATTGTTGATCTTCCCCCCGCCTAGCGTGAGACCGAAGAGATCCTTGTGGAACCAGAAACGATTATAGAACATGTAACCTAGGAAGCTCTGCTTCGGACCTCCTTTACCGCCGCCGAAGCAGCTTACCCCGCCGCCGTGCTCACATCCCATATCGCCGGTGAACGAGAAGGCCATCTTGTCGAGGGTTCGTTCCGGATGGTCGTAGCATTTCACCTCGATGCTGTCGTCGGTGTGATAGCGCACACGGCCTGGGACGCCTGCCGTCTCCTCCCCAAAAGCGTATTGATTGCCCAGTACCGAAAGCCATCCGTTCGGACGCCACAGGATCTGCATACCGAAACCCGGCCGGTTGTTGAACCGCCCATACGATTGCCATCCGTTGGTGAACCACGGCTCGATTTTCAGGTGTTCGGTGGGGAAAATTTGAACACGCACACCGTTGAAGAACCACGGCGTATTGGACGACACATACGATGGTTGATAGGCCCAATTGTCAAAGTTGTAGTAGCTGAAGAGGCCGATGTATGACATGAAGATTCCTGCGTCGACGTTCACTCCATGCAGAGCGTTGAAGTGGTAGCCACCATAAGCTTCGGAGATATACCGGTAAGCGTTATCAAGGTTCCATTGTCCACGCGAGGGGCTGGCGTCATTGCGCGGTGTCGTCTGCGAATACAAGCCAAACTGCGTCATCAAGCGGGCGCGAACGTTATCATAGTGAAAATCGCCGCCGACGCCGAGTTGCGTCACATGTACTTCGTTCGAGCGAAAGGCCTCGCTCGACCCACCAATCGTGTCGTCTTTGGGATGGTTGAAATCGTAGATATAGTCAACGTCAGCTCTAATCTCTGGCGTAAAGAATTTTGTATCCATCGGCGACTCTTTTGTGCGGGCGTTGCCGGTGAGCCAGGTGAAGTCCGCGAACGCAAAGGGTTCAGCTTTAGGCGCCTTGGCTGCGACCGGCTTTCCCTGCGAACCGATCGAAGTGACGGCCTCGGTCTTGGGGATGACATTCGAAGCAACCTCCCCCGTTGTCTCTCCGATTGCAGGGCTTGCTGCGTTCCCCAACGCAGACGACGTGGCTGGGTTCGGCGAAGCCGGCTGCGAGGCGGCCGCTGCGGACGGATTGCCCCTGGATTCGAGATCCGCAACGCGCTTTTCGAGCTGCTCGACGCGGTCGAGGAGCCATCGTTCGCGTTCGGTCAACCCCGGAGCTGGAGCATCGATCTTTAGAGGAGCGGCTTTCGCCGCTGGATTGCTATCGTCCTTATCGTCCGCGAGTAGTCGGCTGGGAGCTGAGCCGGTACAGAGCAATGCAGCCGACGTGAACCAGATAAGACTTGTCTTCTGTCCAAACGCGCGCATGGTTCTCTCCTAAGTCGAGCATCGCAACGGAATTGTTATTTTCGGATCTTACGTGCGTCTTTGGCAGACGCAGAACGCTTCGTCGTTGCCTATAAAAACTATCCCGGCCGGCATAAAAAAGTCATAAGCCCGGCAAGAGCATTTCGTAAGAGGAAACAGGGTTATCTGAGGTTAACGTCGCAGGGGCGCGGCGGGATCGCGTTTCGAAATCTCCAAGCCGATGCGGCGCATCTCTTCGTGGATATGGCCGTTCGTGGCGAGGATTACCGGACCGCCGAGCGCGTAGCGCTGATCGGTGAAGTCGCTGACTTTGCCCCCGGCTTCTTCAACGAGCAGCATGCCCGCGGCGGTGTCCCATTTTTGGAGGCCGAATTCCCAGAAGCCATCGAAGCGGCCTGCAGCGACGCACGCGAGATCGAGCGCGGCCGAGCCATCGCGGCGGACCCCGTGAGAGCACAACGTAAAATCCCAGTAGTAGTGAATGTTGGGATTGGCCAGGCGCTTATGAACGGGAAAGCCGGTGCAGAGAAGACTGGTGGCCAAAGTTTCAATTTTGGAGACACTAATTTTGTTGCCATTGAGTGTGGCGCCTTCACCGCGCGCGGCCGCGTAGAGTTCGTTGTAAATCGGATTGTAGATGACGCCCGCGAGGACCGTGTCTTTGTGCGCGAGGGCGATGGAGACGCAGAAACAGGGATAACCGTGGGCAAAGTTCGTGGTGCCGTCAAGCGGATCGACGTGCCAGCGGAATTCGGAGGCCCTTTCGTGGCCAGTGCCTTCCTCGGCGGCGACGGAATGGTCGGGAAAGTATTTCGTGAGACGCCCGACGATGGCTTGTTCGGATCGCTTGTCGGCCTGCGTCACGAGGTCGACATCGCCCTTGTAAGTAATATGCGCGGGGCGGTCGAACTCTTCGCGCAGGATTTTTCCGGCTTCTTGCGCGATTTCGACCGCTGCTTCCAGGTAGTTTTTTGGCATGCCAGACTTTACGCCGTCGATTTCTGCGCGGCAGCTATTTTGTTCGGCTCGAGATTCGGCAGCAACGCCGTCAACAGACCGATGACGGGAAGGAACGCGCACACGCGATAAACGAAGTCAATGCTCGTAAAGTCGGCCAGCTTACCCAGCAATGCCGCGCCCACCCCGCCCAATCCGAAGGCAAACCCAAAGAAAAGTCCCGATATCGTCCCCACCTTTCCGGGAAGCAATTCCTGCGCATAGACCAGAATCGCCGAAAAAGCGGATGCCAGGATCAGTCCAATCACGACACTGAGAATACTCGTCCAGAACAGACTGGCGTAGGGCAAAAGCAAGGTAAACGGGAGGACGCCTAGAATCGAGCACCAGATCACATACTTGCGGCCGATCCGATCACCCACGGGACCGCCAATGAATGTTCCTGCCGCGACGGCGCCGAGAAAGACAAAAAGGTGGATCTGCGCGCTTCGCAGAGTCAGATGAAACTTGCTGATCAAATAAAACATATAGTAGCTGTTTAGACTGGCCAGATAGAAGAATTTCGAAAACATAAGAGCAATCAAAATCGCAAGGGAGAACGCAACCTTTCGGGCCGGCAAAACTGGGCGCAGCTCGGTAACCGGCGGAACCTCGTGCTGACTGATACTCACGGCTTGGAAATTCGGTTTGTTCGACCTGCTTCTCTTGGCCCATGCCCCTATATCAGCAAGCAGGACCATGCCGAGAAGCGCCACTAACGAAAACCAAGCGATGCTGGATTGCCCTCTCGGCAATACGAACGCTGCCAGCAAAGGGCCCAGCGCGGTTCCGGCATTGCCGCCGACCTGGAACAGCGACTGCGCCAAACCGTGTTGTCCCCCCGATGCCATCCGGGCTACGCGAGACGACTCAGGATGAAACACCGAGGCCCCTATGCCCACGAGTGCCGCGGCTACCAGAACTGTGCCGTAACTCGGAGCCCTCGACAAAATCAGCAGCCCAACGAGTGTAATTCCCATCCCCACCGCCAGTGAATACGGTTGGGGCCTCCAGTCGGTATAGAGCCCCACGAGAGGCTGGAGAAGAGATGCGGTCACCTGCGAGGTGAGCGCAATGAGACCCACTTCTCCAAAATCAAGATGGAAGGAGTTCTTCAGGAGCGGATAAATGGCTGGAAGCAGCGATTGAACGCTATCATTCAAGAGGTGGCAAAAGCTGATCGCCAGCAAGATTTTAAAGACGGTCTTTTCACCTGCCTCTGTTTGAGCCTCTGCTCGAATCGCGGTCACGTTTGTTTCGCTAGCCATCTATGTCTGCACTCCCGGAACCGTCGCGGTCACTCCGTGGTATGCGCGAATATCTTCTCAACTTTACCATCAGCGACAAAGATAAACGCCGCCCCCCGTGGCGAGATAAGTTCGCCGCAACCCCGCACCTTCTTGGGATTTGAAGAGAGATCCTTTCCGACAGGGTCGGAATGTTCCATCGTCACGATGCTCCTCAGGACAGATTCCCTCATCGGCAATCTGGTTAACAATAACACCCCCCTCCCCCCTATGTTTTTCATAAGTGTTCATTCTAAAGAGGGTTAAAGTCCTTTGTTTTGACACACTTTTGCAAGTGTTCATTCTAAAAGACTTCGGTGGAAACAGAAAGTGGGGAGGAAGTGGACGGAGGGCGGCGAGGCGGGGATGGTGGCTGAGTATCAAGACTGAGATTACCATATCAGTACCGTCCCTGTCAAGGAATATTTGGAAGTGATTGAGAAGATGGGGGATAGGGGGACAGGAGGGAGAAAATCGGAAAGTGAAAATGGAAAATTTAGGAGAAAGGGTTAGGGCGACGCTTAGCGGAAAAAGATGAGTAAAACGTTCAAACGAACCCACCCTTAGAAACCAAGGGTGGGGCAGCCGCAAGAGGAAGAAAAGAAAGAGTTAACGGAGAGGCGCAGGAGACCCAAAAAGGTTCGGATCGTTCGAATGAACGCACTCGAAAAAGCCGCGACTCGAACACCGGGGAAAAGACCGCACCCTTGCAAAGAACGCAAGGATGGGCCACCGAGATTCTTTCTAATGCGATAAGGCTGGGCCACCCGCCCGGTTCGAGAATGGGACGACAAGTAAGCGCAAGGCGAGAGCCACTATCCTTCGGCACCCGGCGGCTCAAGCGCGGCATTGTGGGGACGTAGCATAAAGTCAGAGCTAAACATCTTCCGGCCTACCTGGACGAAATGTGCTTCCGGTTCAACAATCGCAAGAAATAGTTTCTTTTCCGCGATACGCTCATCAAGCTAATCCTGTCTCCGAATCTCGAATACAAAGAACTGACAAAAACTACGGCTGCTGCTTAAAGGCATGCTTCCCAATCCAAACCTCTATGTCTGGAGTGTCGAGAATAAGTCGGAGATTAGCGTCAAATCCAATGGATTGCAGCCCATCTCGCAAAGTTCTAGCGACGGGTTCATTTTCAGCAGATGTAACCACGGTCACCGCTTCTGGAACAGGTGGTAGAACTGCCCCTGTAACACTCCACCCTGGGACTAATGGAAGGCACCTATTTAACTGACTCACTACATTGGCTCCGTCTGGATCAGAAATAAACGCGCCAACTGAAACCTTAATTGAACCCGTGCTTCTGATTGGGGCAAGCAGCTTCGTGCAAATACCTTCGGTGATAACCCAATTCCTCTCCGGTGGCTGCGGATTTACAATCGCTGTGCCATTATTATCCCCACCGATGCAAATTCCATTGGGGCACACTTGTCCGCCTAGGACGTTACTGTTGCCAGTAACCGTATTCCCCGTCACATTCTGATTACCTTTGACCGTGTTCGATGGGGCGAGCGGTTTAGGAAGTCGCTTAGGAGTTTTTACAAACGCAATCGCGGGAGGAGCTGGGGGATTGGCTATCGCTTTTGAGAGCGGTGGAGGCGTTGAATGAGCGTCCAGTTCTGTCTTCTTAGCCACGGCCCAACGGTCTAACCAAATCAGACCGCTCCCTATGACGAGCATCGCTATGAGCCCTACGGACCAAACATGCTTCCATGACCTGTCGCAAAGATAATCAGAGGTTGTTATTCCGGCAATTAATACTATCCCTGCTAAAGCCAACAAGAGTCGCGCAGCAGGAATACTGATAACTCCGTACGTGGTGAGCGCAGCGGTGATGAGTGTTGTAGCCAAGCTAACCGCCGCACTTCCGATGAGTACTTTTGTAATTTTTCCTATGGCTCCCAATGGCATGAACGCAAAGATACCATCTTGTTGCGTGAAAGGTACAATCCCGCTCAAAATCCGTTCGTTTGATACTCTTGCGCACTCCTTTCCTGTAAGTCCTTTAGTTGTCGCTCTTACGAAAACACGGGGGTGAGTAGCTCCCGTAACTTGTGCGGTACTTAATTGTGTTATAGCCTCTTTGCAGTCCCTCTCGGAGCGTCCCCGCGGATAGGAGTTTGCCTATGCCTATCGGACCCGGGCAGAGTGGTCATACCTTCGACTATGGCACCATCGTTTCCTATGCACCGAATCAATCTGGCGTCTATGCAATCTACAGTCAGCATGCTTGGATTTACTTCGGCGAGGGGCAAGATATTCAAGCTAGGTTGCTGGCGCACCTCAATGGCGACAATACATGTATTACTCGGTGTGGTCCGACTGGATTTCAGTTTGAACTTTGGGCTGCGCATCAACTGGTGGAACGCCAAGATCAGCTAATCGCGAGGTTCGGAAGTCTCTGCAATGTTCGATTTGGCTGAAACCCACTCCATCAATAGTCCCTTTCAGACGATGGAAGTACACGTCTAGGCCATTTACGCTGACCACCGTAAATAGCGGTCCAATCTTTACCGATACGTTTGCTTTGCAGATCGACCCCTCATAATCGCATGGGCGCACCAATCCTGGCACGCCTACTAGATTGAATAGACGGCCCACTAAGAGTCGGAAGTACAGCCAAGCCGATCTCAACGGGCCACACTGTTCCAAGGGTTTCTAGCCTTAAAGGTATCGCATCTGTGTGAAATGCATAATCACCCTTAAAACCCCGTCGTTTGATACTCTTGCGCACTCCTTTCCTGTAAGTCCTTTAGTTGTCGCTCTTACGAAAAACACGGGGGTGAGTAGCGGGTCAGTTTCCGATTACCCTACTAATCAGCCAAGTGACCGCTACTTTCAGAAGAGGAACCGCAAGGCGCTGGCATAGTTTCCGAGTTGGCGACGATACGCCCGAAATGTGCATCCTTATCCCACGGAGCGATTCCTCGCCAGTCCTCCGAGGTGGAAGCCGCATGCGTAAAAGCGCACGTACGGTTTTGTGCGGGGGGTGCCGGGCGACCGGCATGCCTACCGCGACCGCTATCCGGAAGGCCAGGGCCAGAATGTGAAGCGAATAAACCTTCAGGACTTGTTCAATGTAGTAGCTGATGCCTTTGGGTTGCAGGCCATCAGGGTGAGAAAAGCTGTGTAATTGACGTGTGACTACG
>DASZZI010000082.1:0-28726 GCA_035544995.1 Candidatus Acidiferrum sp. | reverse complement strand
CCAATTTCCGTACGCGTGGAGGGAGATTGGGTGCGCACGCAGCTCTATTCGCAATCGCAGAACAACTTCCAGCTTGTCACGGGCGTAGTTTTCCACTTCTAGATCGCGCCACGCGTAACCACGCGCCGCAAGCGAAATTCTTCGCAGCAGGTAAAAAGCGGTTCGTGGCTGGGCTTCGTTGACATGGTCGTGTTTGGTTCGTTAGACTAAAACTCGTAATCGATTGGAGTGTTCCTGCCTGTACAGTTCCCCGGTAGCTCAACGGTAGAGCATTCGGCTGTTAACCGAAGGGTTGCTAGTTCGAATCTAGCCCGGGGAGCCAAATTCTCCTTCTCTTTCAATTAGTTACAAAATCTCATTCTCACGATTCATCTCTGGAAATCGCAGTGTCATGTAAAACGCTCACTGTATCGTGACGCGCTCGCCATACATTCGCTGATTTGCCCTTTCCATCGCTTCACGGACTTGTTCGACCATGCCGAGTTGATATCGGCGCTTCGTCTCAGGGCTGGTGTGACGCATCGCCCGTTGGATCACAGCGTCCGGCGCTACCCAACTTAGCCGCGTACAAAAAGCATGCCGCAAGTTGTAAATTGGGAAATGCGGCACGCCTGCTCGCCTCAGTGTGGCCCTCCAGGCGGTCTTCACACTGCGGATTGGCTGTCCGGCTTGGCGCGGACTTGGGAAGATGTAAGGCGAATCAGAACCTAACTCTTCTTTCCACTCGCGCAAAACACGATAAGCCAGGTCCGTAAGCGGAAGGGGTTCGGAGGAACCCGGTGTCTTTACGTCGTTACCGAAGCGAATGAGACGTTGCTCCCAATCCACTTGGTCCCAACGCAACCGGAATCCTTCGGTGTAGGTCCTTCCTCCCGTTTGGACGAGCAGAATAATGCCCACGCGGAGGTGGGGAGACGCCGCTTTCAAAATGCGGTTCTCTTGGTCCAGCGTGAGCATTTGTTTGTCTGGCCGTTCGCGGAGTTCGTTGAAATGCTTAACTGCGCGAGCGGGGTTTTCAGAGATGTACTGACGGCGAACAGCGAGGTCGAGCACGCATGTAAGGCATTCGAGTTCGCGATTGACGGTCGCACCTTTGAGGGTACGGCCCTTGTAGCGAATCGAGAGCTGTTGCCGACGATGGTCGCGATACTCTTCGACCAATTTGGTGGTGATTCTTGTCAGCACAAGTCCCTCGAAGAATGCCTTCAGGCTTTTGAGATAGGCCCGATAGCCCTTGATCGTGCCTTCGGAAATCGCTGCAAAGTAAGATTGTTCGAACTCGTTGCAGATTTCCTCGAACTCGATCCGTTTGCCGGGCCAACCCACTTTGAACTTCCCCAAAGCGATTTCGGCCTCGCGTCTCTTCCAAATCTGCACGGCCGCTGGCCTCGAGGTTGTCTTGATCGATTCCCAGAACTGCTCATCATTCACCATGTACGACATCCACCAATACGGTGACTTACTTTTCTTGTAGAGTCCCATTGACGCTCCTCGCAGTTGCCGGAGCCGAGCGTCGGAGTGATTATACCCCGAGGCCGTGAGCGGCGAGCGGGACGGATCTGTTTTTCTTTGAACCGATCGAGAGCCGAACGACGATATTCGAGACGATTTCCAATTTTTCGGCACTCAATTCTCTCCTGCTCTGCGTACCGATAAAGCGTGCTGATTGAGACGCCAAGGTATCTTGCGGCTTCGAAATGAGTGAGCCAGACGGCATTTGATTCCTGCGTCGATGCGATTGCCCCGGCCGAAGAACTCAAGGGAATAGTGGCACTTGCCGGATTAGCCGCGATGCCCTGAAGCATAGAGATGAGGTTTTCTACCCGCTCGGGAGGGAGAACGAAGCAAGCAACACAGGCGAGATTAAGACAGAGATCAGTGGAACTCCCATCAAGTTCAACCGGCTAGTGACGTTTGATGTTGGAACGGACGGGGGATTTCCCACGATCAACAACATCCAAGGGGTCGCAGTTCATAAATTGTTCTGGTTCGACATCAAACAGATTCAGTTGAGGCAGGATCAAGGGAAGAGAATTCTTCATGTCGAGACTTCCGGCGGCGCTCGAGATTTTCCATTGCTCTAGGGTTTCGTGAGCAAATCTGTTTCCCTGGGTGCCATTCGGAGCGATCGGAACTCGGCGAGCCATTCGTCGTTGTTTGATGTGTGCGTAGCCGATGGTTTGGGTTGCAACGTCTTCGTCGGCGCAACCTAAGTCAATCAAAATATCGGGGAGGTACTCATGTCGAATGAACTCACACCACAGAACATAAAGGAAGCTCCAGAGGTCGTAGCCGGTGGTCCAGTACTCGAATTGGATGAAATCCAAGGAGACGTTCTGCTTGGACTTCAGAAACTCTTCGAACGCTTCGTGTTTTTTGAAATCAAAGACGTGAAGACGTTCAAGGCGGCACTCCGGCACAAGGTGGCGCACCGCATTACGACCACCCGAACGGCGCAGTTGCGTGAATTTCAACTACGCGACCACAAAAACCAGGGAAATAAGACGATCTTGCCAAATGTTGGCTTGAATCTAGGCTTTACGAACAGCGGGATTCTGAAACTCGTGCCGGGCGCGGACCTGAAAGATCCGTCGTATGCGGCAGGCGCGAAGGCCCAGGCGGCATCGCTCAATGATCCTGTTGATGCACAAAAGAACCCAAGCACCTGGCTTCCACAATTCTTGAATGCGAATATCGATGGAGTTTTTCTGATCACCGGCGGTACGCAGGCCGCAGTGGATAAGGAAGCGGCGACGGTGCTCGCTTTTCTCGGCGCAAGTGTGGTCGTTTCGTTCGATGAGACGGGGAATGTCCGGCCTGGGTTAGAGAAAGGGCATGAGCATTTCGGCTGGTTGGACGGTGTTTCGCAGCCTGGAATCAACGGACTGTCGAATCCCTTTCCGGGACAGCGGCTGCTCGACCCAGGACTGTTTGTTTTTGGCTACGGGACGACCGCGAATCCGCCGCTCGCGTGGATGAAGAACGGTTCGTTCATGGTGTTTCGGCGGTTGAAGCAGTTGGTGCCGGAGTTCGGTGCGTTCAGTTTGAATCAGGGCCAGACGCTGGGGATGGATCCAGTGCTGCTCGCAGCGCGGTTGGTTGGCCGATGGAAGAGCGGCGCGCCAGTTGCGTTGACGCCGGCCCAGGACGACAGCACGATGGGGCCCGACCCGCAGCGTAACAACAACTTCGACTTCGCTGACGATCAAGCTCAGCGGCGTTGCCCGTTCGGCGCGCATATTCGGAAGACAAACCCGCGTGAGGATCTAGTTCCCCAGGAGAAGGGCGTTGACCCCCATCGGATCATTCGCGCCGGGATACCTTTCGGGCCTGAGGTGACCTCGGTAGAGGAGACCGCTGGCGTTACCCAGCAGGATCGCGGCCTGATGTTTGTGTGTTATCAGATTTCGATTCCTAATCAATTCGAATTTGTTCAGAGCAAGTGGGCAAACAATCCAGGTTTCATCTTTGGCAAGAAGCATCCTGACGGCACACCGGTAACCGTAGGTATCGATCCAATTATCGGCCAGAGCAATGCGCCAAATCGTGCGCGGACAACAGACGAACCGGTGTCAAACTATCCGACTGGCAACGCTCGCAGCACCCTTAACGAGCCCCAGGACTTCGTGGTTCCGACCGCGGCGGGCTATTTCTTTGTGCCGGCGATCGAGGCGGTGGAGAACGAACTCGCTAGCTAGTGAGTGAGGCATAGCTGGTGGTGTGGCTTTGCACAATACCTCAAATAAGTTGTAGTATTGTGCCATGAGAAAAGCACGCAGAGAAGCCGCCAAGCGGCTCTACGAGATAGCGGAAGGGCAGCAGGGTTTCTTCACGACGAAGCAGGCTAAAGCTGCGGGGTTCGCGGAGAATACTCACCCGTACCACGTTCATGCGGGAAACTGGATTCGTGAGCATCGGGGAATCTATCGGCTGGGCAGCTTTCCGGAGAGTGAGCGGCCCGACCTGATGGTTTGGTCTCTTTGGTCGAGGAACCGAGCAGAAGCTATTCAGGGTGTTTACAGCCATCAAACGGCCCTCAGCCTTTACGATCTGTCGGATGTGATGCCCGCGAAGCTCCACATGACCGTTCCGATGAAGTTCCGTCGAAATAGTGAGATCCCGCGCATACTTATTCTCCATTGCGGTGATCTGCGACAGCATGACATCGAAACGGTGCACGGAGTGCGCGTGACAAAACCTCTGCGAGCAATTCTCGATCTGCTGGCTCAGGGAGAAGTACCGCTTTCAACTCTCCGGCAGGCGCTTCGTGAAGGGCTGCGGCGGGGTTTGATTCGCCGGAGCGAAGTGTCAGAAGCTAAGAGACATCTTCGTGGCAGCAAGCAGGCGCGCGTGTTTCTTCAGAAAGTGGCCGCCTGATGGCACCTAAGAGCTATGCCACTGCCGCTGCTTTCCGAAGGGCGCTGGAAACCAGACTTCAGGACATTGCGAAGAAGGAAGCTGTCGATCTGCAGCGCCTCCGGCGACAAGTGGGCTTCGATAGATTCTTGGCTCGACTATTCAAGGCGCGCCAGCCACGCACCCTTCCGTGGATATTGAAAGGCGGCTACGCGATGGAGCTGCGAATCAAGTCCGCACGGACAACGAAGGACATTGACCTAACCTGGCGAGGCGGGGAGTCGAAAGGGGCGAGCGGTGCTAAGGAGAGTCGAGTTTTGCTGGAGCGGCTTCAGGGAGTTGTTGTGCTAGATATCGGAGACTTTTTTGTCTATACGGTGGGCGAGCCAATCTCAGACCTGGAGGAGAGACGGTGCACGATTCATCAAATCGGAGGACACTGGCATCCAAGCCGTGAGGAGCTCACAGCTTCCCATGCCTCCCTGACTATGAGCGGCACAAGAGCCAAGGCAGCTACGGGATCGGCCCACGATCTGTGCCAGATGGCGTTAATGCTCAAACCCGCGAGCGCGATCCAAGCCATATGACCGCACAGGGCGGATTCCGCAGCATCGGCCCTCAAGGCAGCACTCGAAGTGACGGCTGCCAACTGCCGTTTCCGGCTTGCGAGCCAGGGCATTGCAACTGCAGCGGCCAACAAGATTCCGATTCCTACTAGACTCCGCTGAGCTTCGCGATATCCAAGAAAGTTCAAAACGGAAGTGAGCACCACGAGCCCCGCCAGCGTGAAGAGCAAGACTCCGGCAATCCGAGCGGCACGTGCCTCGTTGAGTTCGAACCGAAAACGCCAGAACACGACGGCTGCCGAAAGCAGCTCGATCAAGCTGTCTCCTCCGAAAGCGAGTAGCGCCGGGCTGTGGGAACTCCAGGCTGTCCCGAGAGAAACAGTGGCCTCAACGGTCATCCAGACAATGGTGAGAACTTGAAGTTGAAGAACGCGCCGAGAGACATCCGGCAGCTCGGATGATGTGGCTGCGGTCATGGGGCGTTCCGGGTGATTCTGCTCATTCGACCTTGCAGTAGCAAAACAGAAACTGCTGAGTAGTGCCAAATGGTGTGCGATGCAGTTCTTTGGAGCTCTCCACCAAACGGAAGCGCACGCCAAACTGGTCGTGCAGTGAGTCGGCGTCATAGCGAATAACGTCGAGCCCGCTGCATTTTGTGGGACCCTCTGGTCCGAACGTGCTGACGATTACGTGACCACCAGGCTTGACGGCGTGGCCGACCTGTCGAACATACGCAGCACGGTGCCCGCTTGCAGTAAGAAAATGAAACACCGCACGGTCGTGCCACACGTCATAAGCTCCGGGTTCCAGCTGTGCTTCCGTGATATCGGCGACCAGCCAATGGATCTGTTCTGCGGCCAAACCCAATCGCTTCTGGGTCACGTCTATGGCTGTTTGCGAAATATCAAGGACAGTGATGTTTTCATAGCCCTGTGCAAGGAGGTCATCAACGAGGGTAGATTCGCCGCCACCAACGTCAATGATGGGTGCTGAATATTCACCAGCCGCCCGCTCTATCAGAGCAAGTGAGGTTTCGAGGTGCGGACGATACCAACTGACCGCTTCCGGTGCCTTTGTGCCGTAAACCCTCTCCCAATGTCTCCTTGGGTCCATGCCACTCCTGGCCGCAACCGGTGATTCGTAATGTCCATGTTTATCTTACTCTTTCGTTGCAGGCGAGCGAGATCAAGAATCCGGTAGTGGGCCAGTTTGAATCTATGGTTCCTTTTTTGTGACGATCCCGAAAGCGTACCCAATAACGCCCGCAAGAACCGGCAGAACGCCCTCGGGCACTGGCTGCTTCCAAGTTGCGAGTGCCATAATTGAAACGACCACAAAAACCGCTGTCAGTAGCACGGGGCCGGTGAGCTTATCCTTCACCCCTGATAGCCAAACGATTCCTCCGACACAGGAAAGTGCGATAGCGAAATATCCGATACCTATCCAATGGTCCATTTTTCAGATTCTCCTTTCGATATGGTCCTTGACGCCACTCGCGGGCATGTCATACTAGGAACATGCTAAAGCGCCGTAGAAGGAAGATGCCAAAAGACGTAAATCAGATTGCCTTCCATAACGTCGAACTGACTACACAAGAGCCTCAGGAACAAAAGGTCAGCCGCTCGCTTATCTCCCGCATCATGTCCCAAATGGGCAAGAAAGGCGGCAAGGTCAGCGGCAAGAGAAGAATGACCAATATTTCTCCAGAGCGCCGCAGGGAAATCGCTCTCAAGGCAGCTCAAGCAAGATGGAATAAGGCTACCCCTACGCCGTAGCAGCAGCCTTATGGTTTTGTGCCGCGCGGTATTTGCCCAATTCCACCTTTTCGGCCAGTTTACCTGATACGAGCCTCCCTAAGGTTGGAGCCACAGTGCGCGTATCAATACCCAACTCCTGCGAGACTTCTTGCGGAGTGTAAATCTTCGCTGGATTGTTTCGCAAAAACTGGGCGATTCGTTCTTGTGGCTTTTCCCGTGGGAAGCGCAAGTGTCCATCCTTTCCGGCGGCATGCGGAGTGGCTGTGGTAGCAGCGGCCGATGCTGATTTTTGCTTGCGCGCCTTCTTAGCCTTGCGACTATTGGGCTTCCCTTGTGACGCACGTACTCCAGCAGGCCACCATTGTGCGAGTCCCCAGGCACCCTTTACCCTCACAACCTCTCGGTTGGAGTTTTTGGGATCGGAAATGCGGTACAAGGCCGAGCCTACAATAACTTCAAAGTTTTTCCCGGCTGTCTCCATTCCCCCTTGTCGCAATGCGTCAGCAATCTCCTTAGTGGTCTGTTTCTTTTTCACGATGGATAGATAGAGCTTTGCAGCCGCAGGAATGCTCAAGCCGTTAAACGCACCAGCAGGGACTTCGCCACCATGAAGCGCGACAGACACGCTACCAGCCATCCCAGGCATTGAGTCACCGACACCGACACCGAGAGCACCAGCGGCGTGAGCAGAACGAAATGCCGTGATCGTAGCGTCGAGCGCGGCCCTCTTCGCCTCTAGGTCAGCTATAATCGCCGCGTAATCAATAGATTCCGTGCCCATGACGTTTTCCTCCACTTTTTCTTACACTCGTGCTATCGTACGCACAGAAGGGTTTCGTGGAGCGGGGACCTTTCGGCCCCCATTCCCCACGGCCTGCGGCCCGTTATTGACCGCTCCGTGCCGGTCTCATTAGGCCACCCCCTCTGATGGAGGACCTGAGTACTTCTTAGCGGAATTGCCTCAGGTCCTCCGACTACTCCCCCAGTAAAGCACCAGCCCTCATCAAAATCAACAAGTATTTTAGCATTCCCGAATCATGGCGTTGTGGACTATTAGCGCCCGCCGCCGATTACGGTATACGACATGCTTTTTTCTCTTGACAATGCTAAAGCGCTGTGGCATAGTTACGCCCATGAACAAACTAAGCCGAACCAAGCAAGTACAAGTAATTGCAGCACTTATAGAGGGTAACTCTATTCGGGCGACTGTCCGCATGACGGGCGTAGCAAAGGATACTGTGACAAAGCTATTGGTATCTGTTGGTAGCGCATGCGCTGAATATCATGATCGGAAAGTGCAGCACATTACGGCTAGGCGGATTCAATGTGATGAAATCTGGCAGTTTTGCTATTCCAAGCAAAAAAACGTGCCCACTGAAAAGCAAGGTCAATTCGGGTATGGCGATGTGTGGACCTGGGTAGCAATTGACGCAGATACTAAACTGGTGCCTTCCTTCATGGTTGGCAGGCGTGACTTGCAGTCTGCCAAAATATTTATTGATGATCTCGCTGCCCGTCTCGCTAATCGTGTGCAGCTAACAACAGACGGTCTGCGAGTCTACTTGAACGCGGTGGAAGGTGCTTTCGGATGCGACGTGGACTACGCCATGCTGGTGAAGCTCTACGGCAATGATGCTGATGCCGAGACACGCTACAGCCCTGCAGAATGTATCGGCTGTCAGACCGCTGCGATTAGTGGCCTGCCAAACCCCAAGCACATCTCCACGAGTTATGTGGAGCGGCAGAATCTTACGATGCGAATGCAGATGCGCCGCTTCACGCGTTTAACGAATGCTTTCAGCAAGAAAGTCGAAAATCTAATGGCCGCTGTTGCGCTTCACTACATGCAATATAATTTCTGCCGGGTTCATCAGACATTGCGCGTCACCCCTGCGATGGAAGCAGGATTAACCGATCATGTGTGGTCTATCGAGGAATTGCTAAACACGTTGGATGCCAAAGATGAAATTGACAGAGCGGCCTGAGATTCAAACTGGCCCACTACCAAGAATCCGCCATGAAGCCCGGCTGCTTGTCTACCTGGCTGGGGATATGGACTGCACAGTGTGGGTCTCGCCTTTCACCGTGACTTTTTGTGCCGCGTACTTGTTCAGTTCTGCTTCGTGGAAGAATGAATGGCTCAATTATTTCAGCCAGTCTCTACTTTGCACGGGCCGCGAGGATCTTATCCGTGCCTAGATCGTCCAATTAGAGGGTCTCGCGCCGCAGCTTCAGTCGGCGAAGCAGTTGCGCGTTTGCAGCCACGACGATGGTAGAAACGCTCATCGCGACTGCGCCCCCACTCATGGGGAGATCAAATCCCCAGCGGACGAGAAGACCTCCCGCGATTGGAATGGCGACCAAGTTATAAGCGGTCGCCCAAACGAGATTTTGGATCATCTTTCTATAGGTAGCGCGTGAAAGCTCGATTGCCCCAACAACGTCGCGGGGATCACTACGCACGAGTACGATTCCGGCGGATTCAATCGCTACGTCGGTTCCCGCACCTATTGCAATTCCTACACTTGCGGTCGCCAACGCTGGTGCGTTTCAGGTCGGGACGCAATTCGACTGCCTTTTTCTCTACTTCTTCAAGCACTGTTGCTGGAAGGTTTCTTTCTGCGAGGGCCGCGGCTGGCTCGAATTCATTCTCCACGGAGACGCCCATGGAGGTGCTCAACTGTGTCCGTGCCAATGCCAAGTTATTTTGGGCGCGAATGAGTTCCTGCTTCCGCGTCGCCAGCCGTACTCGGGCGCTCAGTAAATCAGATTCCACTACCACGCCGCTCTCGAAGCGATCCTTGCTTCGGTCGAGGATGGCCTGCGCCGTCTTCATGCTTTGCTCGGCGACCTCCAGTTGCTTCTTCGCGAGCAGCACACCGTAGTAGGAGTCCACAACGCGGAATATGATTTCCTGGTCGGTACGTTCAAGCTGGTGCCCAGCGGCGTCCTTCACGCGCTCCGCGCGGTTGACCGCGCGCCAACTACCGAAGGAATCAAAGAGATTCCACGTTCCGCCAAAGCGTGTCGCGAAGTTGCCGAAGGGAGTTGGCTTGTTCAGGACGCTCAGCGCGAAGTCAGCCGTCGTGAACCGCTGCTGTCGCAATTTGCTTCCAAATACGTACACAGGGTCGTTGCCACGGGTGGCCGTCTCGGAAAAAGTGACGTGCGGCAGGAGAAAAGACCGAGCTTCTTTCACCTCAGCTGAGGCGGCTATTGTGTCGGCGAGCGCCGCTTTGCGTTCCGGGTTCTTCTCAAGGGCAATATTTACCGCCTGCTGAAGCGTAATCGGAGAAGGATGTTGTGCTTGCTGCGCGTGGAGTTGCCCAGAGAACGACAATGCGAGGAGTGCCACCAGTAAAGCGTGCGCCCCCGAGCGAGAAACTCCTCTGAGCCGGCCAAAAGTTTTTGGCAGCCTTTGGCTCCTTTCACCTGCCTGTCGTCCACAGATTCCCATTGGAGGTTTTCACCCTTGTACCGTTGCAGGAGTCGCCGCGAGCCATTGCGATTTCTCTTCGACGATCTCGTAGGTGGTGTGCAGGCTGGCCGTTTGCTTCACCATCGCGCCCACTGAGCAATACTTCTCCTCGGAGAGCCGGATTGCTTCCTCGATTGCGGCGGGATCTATTTCGAAGCCCGTGACCACATGGTGGATGCGAACCGAGGTAAACACTTGGGGCGGGCGTTCCGCCTGGTCGGCTTCCACTCGCACCTCGTAGCCTGTCACCTTTTGGTGGTACTTCTGCCGAAGAACCGTGATGACATCGAATGCTGTGCAGCCCGCCAGCCCCGCTGCGACTAACTCAATGGGCTTGGGACCGGTGCCCCCCGCCGCGTCGTCGAGCAGCATGTGGTGTTCGCTGCCGGTCGTCGCCGTGAATTGTCGCTCTGGCCTAAATGGTTGAGTAAGTACAACCTTAGAGGTGATCATTTGTGCCTCTCGCTGGCCCCGGTCTCTCGGAGCCACACTAATAAATGCAGGAGATCCAGATCTGTTACAGAGAAATTGTTGCGTAGTAGGGCGGAATGCGGCTGTAAGTGCCTCTGCATCTCGTCCCTGGATGGATTGTGGAGGGAGGTATTCTCCTGCCTCACTGATCCCGGGATGCAAGCCACCCCCCGGCACAATGGGCTCTTGATGTGATGTCAATCACACTAGGGACACAGGCATCGCGAGTTTCCTGGCGGTCTTTTTTAGGAGTGGCGCTTGAAGGATACGGTCTTAGTTCATTTTGTGGTCTGTGGGTACGGCCGTCTTATCCTTCATCATTTCACCATGCATCTTCGACATGCTGCCGCAATTCTTGAGAATTTCGTCGACGAATTTTGAAATACTCTTGGGGTCCGGAGCACTGGTTTGTGCTTCCTTATCCAGTGCGTTGAGATCATCCTTGATGGCCAAGTCGCGCGTGTCCATCTCCTTCATCATGTCGGCCATTTGCGGCTTCATCTTTTCGTCCATCGCCTTCATGTGATCCTGATGGTGGTGTTGCATTTGATCGAAGTTCCGCTTCATCTCCGCAACCGCCGCGCGCGCAAATTCGGGGTCAATGGGTTTCGTCTGGTTTGCTTCATATTGCAAGGCTTTGGCGAAATTCACTAGGTTAGCTTTGTAGGCCATCGCCAGCTGATGGTGGGGCTCTTGCATCATCGCGGACATATCCATCATGCCGTTCTGATTCATGGACATTTTGCCTTTCGGCATTTCGCTCTGCTCTTGCTGACTGGCTGCCGCTCCCCCGCCAGCGATTAGAATCGTCAAGCTGAGGACCGCCAGAATCAGTGTGTAATGCCGAGTCTTTATCATTTCTTTGCTCCTTTTCCAGTTTCAAGTTACCAATGGTCCAATCGCGAAGAGATTCGAAGATCCTGCATTCGGGCGATCAGGCTGAAGCCGGCGGACCGGTCGGGCACAACCATCCTTCCGCTTTCCCTGAGGCAGCATAGTAAGAGAGACGAGGAGGGCTGGCTGTACTCTTTCGAACAACGCTGGGTCGTGCGGGGGCCATAGCTTCTCGGGCCATCTTCAAGGTGCCGTCACAGGTCATCATGAATCACTTTGGGTGGAAAGGCGGCCCGCAAGGCGTTCAGCACGGCCAGAATATCGATGACTTCCTGGGTGATGGCGCCGCTCACGGGACTTAAATGACCGGTTGCTGCGAAGACCATGCCGATGACGCTCAATGCCATGCCACCCACCGCGCTCTGGAGGGCGATGAATCGCATGCGTCGGCTGATGTGCATGAACTCGTCCACCTTCTTGAGGGAGTTATCCATGACCACGACGCCAGCCGCTTCCGCGGTCACGTCGCTGTTCTGTCCGATTGCCATGCCGACGGTGGCGGCCATCATGGCCGGGGCGTCATTGATGCCGTCCCCCACGTAAAGCGTTTTGGCGGCGGCTGTTTCCTTGCGGACGATGGCGAGTTTATCTTCAGGACTCTTCTGGGCGTAGATTTCGGTGATACCTACTTGCTCGGCCAGGTAACGGGCCTCCGACTCGCGATCTCCCGACACGATCATGACCCGCCGGAAGTGGTGCTTTGGACCCAGATGCTTCACGAAGGAAAGGCTCTCCGCTCGGGGCGCATCACGAAAGCGCAAGGCCGCCGCGTAGCGATGGTCGATCGCCACCACGCACTCCAGTCCGCCGCCGACCGGCGGGAGCTGATCGACGCCAGCGAGCTTTTGCGCCGTGAGTTTGCCACGGCTCGTGATCTGCAATTGATGGCCGGAAACGGTTCCGCGTAGCCCCTGGCCGGGCTGTTCGCTCACCTCCGTGGCCTCCGGGAGCTGCAGCGCATTCTCCTTCGCCGCCACGAGGATGGCTCGGGCCAGCGGATGCTTGGAGTAGCGCTCCAGACTCGCCACGAGGGTCAGCACCTCCCGTTGCGCAAAGCCAGGGGCGATGAGCTGCTCCGTCAACTTTGGCTCGCCATAAGTGAGCGTCCCGGTCTTGTCGAAAATCGCGGTCTGACACTCGGCGATTTGCTCGAGCACGATGGGACTCTTGACGATAATCGCCCGGCGGGCGCAGAGGGAAATCGAACCGATGATGGCGATTGGGATGGCGAGAAGCAAAGGGCAAGGCGTGGCGATGACCAACACCGCGAGGAAACGAATCGATTCACCA
The DNA here is from genome assembly GCA_035544995.1 of Candidatus Acidiferrum sp. Taxonomy (GTDB): domain Bacteria; phylum Acidobacteriota; class Terriglobia; order Acidiferrales; family UBA7541; genus Acidiferrum. The sequence continues at coordinate 15,914 of DASZZI010000082.1, read as the reverse complement.
CTGATCACCCAGGCTAAAAGGGCCACGGTCAGGGCCACCGGAGTGTAAATGGCCCCAAGTTGATCGCCCAGCCGCCGCAACTGCGGGCGCTTGGCCTCGGACTCGCGCATGACTTCCATGATCTTCGCGTAACGCGAATCGGCCGCGCGCTGTGTCGTGTGAATGGTCAGGGCCGACTCGCCGTTGATCGCGCCCGAGATCACCGTTGAGCCACAGGTCTTGGTAATCTTGAACGGCTCGCCCGTGAGATAGGATTCATCCATCACCCCGTGTCCCTCGATCACCACGCCATCCGCCGGACAAATCTCATACGGATAAATTACGAGGGTATCACCCACCGCAATCTCCGCCAGTGCCACATCCAGCATTTCCGTCGCGCGTTTCCGGTGGGCAATCGAAGGCATCCGTTTGGCCAGCGCGGCCAGCACCGAAGAGGCGCTGCGCAACGCGTAACTCTCCAACGCTTCACCTCCAGAGAGCATTAAGACGATAATCGAGCCAGCCAGGTATTCGCCCAGCAGGATGGACGTAATGATGGAAATACCACCCAGTAGATCGGAACCAAATTCCCGCTTCAGGAGCTTCCGAAGCAGGTCATAGAGAAGCGGCAGGCCGCCGAAAACGAGAGTGGCCTGCAAGGAAATTTGGTAAGTGCCCGGTGTGGTGTGGAAGCCGAAGCGAAGCAGCAGATGCAAAAGGATGGCCACGATGGAAAACGCCGCGATGACCGTGGACTTGCGGTGCAAGAGACCGGACGGCGGCTCTTGACTCAGCTTGGGCTCCGGGCCCTTCTCCGGGCCGCTGGAGGGTGAGTGTTCCGAAGCGGTATTCATTGAGGGGCGGTTCCGGCCGCTGGCCGCCGGGCCGCTTGCTTTCTCATTAATCTTTGATACTCCGCCATCAATTCGCGCCTAAGTCTCGCTGCGACGCGCGGGTCGGGTGACTCATCTGGAGCTATTCGGCACTGCTGGATCGACTTCTCCAGGCTCGATAGGAACGCCTTGCAGGGCTCGCAGCCGTCCATGTGTTTTTCCAGTTCTTCACAAAGTGAATCATCAAGCTCGTCATCAAGATAGTTTGAGAGTTCGGCGAACATTTCTTTGCAGCGCCGACTGTGTGGTTGTGCGGAGAGTCGTGCCTCCCCAGAGGGTTTCGCCGTCTGCCGCCGCAGACGATGCTGATCCTGTTTGGCAAGTTCCTTTCGCACGAAGAGTCGCGCCCGGTGCAGCCGCACTCGGATTGCCCCTTGGCGGAGGCCTGTGATTTCGGCGATGTCCTCGTCGGACAGCTCCTCCATGTCGTGCAGTACAAGAATGAGCCGATATTCCGTAGGCAGTTTCTGCACTGCTTCCCGGAGACGCTTCGCATTCTCGCGACGCAACAAAGAGGTTTCTGGCGTTCCATCGGAACTGCCCGATAGCTTTTGCAATTCCCGACGGTCGGGCATCAATTCTTCGAGGGAGAGGTCTTCCTTGGGAGCAAATTTGCTCCTGCGCCGGCTCATCAGACAATGGTTCTTAGCAACCTTATAAAGCCACACCAGGAGAGCCTTGGGGTTGTCGAACTTCGGCAGGTTGGGAACCGATTTGAGAAGCACTTCCTGCATGGTGTCTTCGGCATCTTGCCGCTGCCCGCACACTTTCATGCTGAAAGAAAAAACTGTTTTCTGTAGCAATGCCAGCGCTTCTTCCAAAGATTTAGAGTCCTTGCGCTGGATCAGTTGAACGACTTGCTCGATCTCGGGTCGCACGGGCTAACTGTAGCACGGCAGGCTGGACCTCAGAATTTGGTAGCCCTCTTCGAGCCGTGAAGAGATCCAATCTTCACAATTCACACGTAAACCCGAGTGTCATGCCAGTGTCATGCGAATTGTGATGAATCGCGGCAAACTGCGAACAAAAACCGAAAAGAGAAGGTGAATCTGACTTGTCCCGTTTTGTCAGAACTTGCTGATTCCCTTCGATTTGTCTCGGCTCCGGCAAATTGTGATTAGTTTGGTTTCGAGGCTGTTAACCGAAGGGTTGCTAGTTCGAATCTAGCCCGGGGAGCCAACTCTAGATTTTTGAATAAGTTGGGAAATGACCGAGCATTCGGGTTGCTCCCGAAGGGTTGTAGATCGGGGAGCACTTCGGCATCCCACATCTCCTTTTCTTTCATCATTTGAGACAAGTCTCACGCCGGCTTCTCTTCATGTCAGCCGAATCGTAGGAAGAACGTAGTAGGTTGGCCTTTTCTCGGACGGTTCAGCATTTTCAATAAGATTGACCAGTGTCAGGTTTTAAGTATAACGCCGTATGGAAATGGACATGCCAATAGTAAGAGCGCCACTCCTTGGTTGCTGTTGAAGAAGCCTCTGCTGATGGAAACCGCCACAAAGTCGTCGACGCTGGGAAGTATTTTTCGACAGCGCTGTCCCCGCTGCCGCACAGGAAGAATCTTTCGATCTTCCATCTTCCGGGGTTTCCCGAAGATGTACGAGCGCTGTTCCGTCTGTGACCTCAAGTTTGAGCGGGAACAAGGCTACTTCCTGGGTGCCATGTACATCAGTTACGGCTTAGCACTATTTACCGGCGCCTCAATCGCGGTGCTTTTATGGGCCATGACTGGATGGTGGATCACGAAAGTTGCAATCTGGACAGTCGTGTTGTTCTTGCCGCTCGCGCCGACGATCACACTCTTTGCCCGTGTTCTCTGGATCTATCTTGACCAGACCATCGATCCCGAACCGCCACGCTAGCGAGTGTGGGAGGCTATATACAATAATACTGGCTATTGAAGGTGCGAGACCATATTTCCGAGGAAAGCAATCACTGACGTCGAGTCGAAGCTAAATGAGGATAAGCTGAGAACGCAGGCCGGGCACAAGCTCGTGGCACAGGGCTGCTGCCCGGGTTCTTCAGCTTGGCGAGGTCGTACTACACGGTCTTCCGCCGCGCCCACATCCAGTTTAGCAGCGCCACCGCCATCGCTCCGGCGATTGCCATGACCTCCTTGAGTCCCATTTGCGTTACCAATGCCAGCACAAACGCCAGGCCCAGGCCGCTCACCAGCGGCCCGGCAGGAAGACGAAAAGCGTTGGCGTGCGGCTGCTGCCGCCGCAGCGTCATTACGGCCGCGCAGACCACGCCGTAAGTAAAGAGCCGGGCCACCACAGACAGCACCGCGTTACCCTGAAAGGTCCCCAGCAGCGCGAGAAAAAACATAATCACAGCAAACGTTGCGATCGAAACATAAGGCGTGCGGAACTTCCGGCTGACGGCTCCGAACACGGAAGGGAAGTCACCGCGCTCAGCAAGCGCGAACGTGAGCCGCGGCACGTTCAGCATCTGCGAGCTCAGGTTGCCGTAGACGGAGAGCAGGGCGCCCGCCTGCATCAGCACGGCTCCGCCTCGGCCTAGAAACACACGCGCCGCCTCTGCTAGCGGCCGGTCGCCAGCGGGAGCCACACCGAGAGCTCGCAGGACCACCACCTGAATCAGCGTATAGAGGCCGGCGCAGATGATCAGAGAGAAAAAAAGCGCGAAGGGCACATCGTGGCGCGCATCGTGCGCCTCGCCCATGGGAATCAGTGCGGCTTCAAATCCCGACAGAGCAAAAATGATGAGCAAGATCGCGCTTAACCATTCTTTGGGTCCGGGTCCGGCCATCGTTGTAGCAGCCGCCGGCGCCGCGCCCGTGCCGCCCAACAGCACCAGCCCAGCCACGATGAAAATCAGCAGCGGCACCATCTTTGCCGCTGCAAGAAAGCTGCTGATACCAACTCCGGCCTTTACTCCGAGAATATTGATCGCAGCTAGCCCGCCGATCAGTAGCATGAGAACGACACCGCGGGCCACTCGTCCCTGTGCGCCGGGCAGGAACCCCCCGAGGTACTCGACGAAGATGTTGGCATTCGCCGCACCGGAGGTCAGCCTCACTAGCCACGCCAGCCATGCGATCTGGATTCCCGCAAATTGTCCGTACGCCACTCGGGCGTAGAGATACGGTCCGCCAGCCTCGGCGAACTGCGACCCTACCTCGGCAAGACAAGCTGTGATGGCCCCAATTCCCACAGCGGCCACCAAGTAGGCCCAGGGGCTCAGCGGCCCAAGAAGCCGGGTGACGATTGCAGGCAGTCCAAAAATGCCGCTGCCGATGACCATGTTTACCGTCAGCGCGGTCAAACTCCACCGGCCAATGGCGTGCACGAGCTTGTTGTCAGACACTGTGGACATAAGGTGGGCGGCGATGCTAGTAGGCGTCTACACGAAAGTCAACTTCTCGTTTAGGTGCCGAAGGAAAACAAGGAAATGCACTCCATAAGACGCATCACTTGTGTTTATTTTTCTTGTGCTAGAGTATCCGGCACAATGAGCAAATTTCACCAGCTGTTAGCCGTCGCCAGCCTTCTATTGCTTGGTTTGGTCGGATCCAACGCGATACGTGCACAGACCAAGCGTGGCATCACCCCGGAAGATTACTTCTCCTTTGAATTTATTGGCGACCCCCGTCTCTCGCCAGACGGCAAAGCAGTCGCTTATGAGCTGACCACCGTCGACCAGAAGAAAAACCGGCGCGAGTCTTCGATCTGGCTGGCGGCGACCGACGGTTCAACCACGCCGCGGAGATTGAGCGCAGAGGGATTCAGCTCTCATGCTCCGCGCTGGAGCTCTGACGGGATAACACTGGCGATTCTTTCCAGGCGCAATTCTGATTCTTCGGCCAGTGAAACGCCCAAAGCGCAGATTTATCTGCTGCCCATGACGGGTGGTGGAGAGGGAATTGCACTCACAAAGTTGAAGAACGGCGTGGAAAGATATCAATGGTCGCCGGACGGGTCGCGTATCATTGTCCTCAGCGCTTCCGGCCCGCTAGATGGAATTGCGCCGGAGGACCGCAAGAGCGATGTGCGGCACTACAAGCACATCCAATACAAATACAACGACACCGGATGGTACGACGACAAGCGGCAGCACTTGTGGGTCGTGAATGTTGCCAGCGGCGAGACGAAGCAAATCACGGATGGCCAGGACTGGAACGATGCCGACCCGCAATGGTCACCGGACGGCGCGCGCATCGCGTTTGTGTCCGACCGCACGGGAAAGCTGTTCGACGAGAGCCACAACACGGACGTTTGGGTGATTCCGGCTGCCGGCGGAACATTGACCAAAATATCAGACCATGAATTCGAAGATGAGAGTCCGCGGTGGTCGCCGGACGGAAAGCAAATTCTTTTTGCAGGCAAGACGGCATACCATCAGTTTTTCAAATTATACGTTGCGGACTCGTCGGGTCACTCTCCTTCGCAGTTGGTGCTGAAGGATCTCGACATCATTCCGACGCAGTTGCATTGGCCGGCAGCGCGTGCGTTCCTGTTCGTAGCCGGTGTAAAAGGCGAATCGCATATATTCCGGGGGGATCCGTCTGCGCAGACTTTCTCGAGCGTGACTTCCGGTCCGCGGGGCGTGCACGGTTTGGACGTCAACGAGAGCGCCAGGAAAATGGTGTTTCTCGCCAGCGATTTCCAGCATCCTGACGATCTTTACGTCGCGAACCTAGACGGCACAAGCGAACGCCAGCTGACTCATTTGAACAGCGCCTTATGGGCGCAACTTGATCTTCAGCCGGTCGAGCGCTTGCCGTACAAGAGCACCGATGGCTGGCCGGTCGAAGGATTCTTCGTCAAGCCGCTTGGATGGCAGCCGGGCAAGAAATATCCGATGGTGCTGGTGATTCACGGCGGCCCGAGGGGCATGTTTGGCGTGGACTGGTATCACGAGTTCCAAGTCTACGCCGCGAAAGGCTGGGCCGTTTTCTTCTGCAATCCGCGCGGCTCGACGGGGTACGGAGAAAAATTCGAGCGCGGGGAAATTAACAACTGGGGCGTCATGGATTATCAAGACGTGATGGCCGGAGTGGATGCCGCGCTAAAGCAATATCCTTGGATCGATCCAAATAACATGGGCGTGACGGGCGGAAGTTACGGCGGATACATGACCAACTGGATCGTTTCGCACACCAACCGGTTTAAGGCCGCGGTGACGCTGCGCGCCGTCTCCAACTTCATCAGCGACGATGGCACGCGCGACGGCGCTTACGGGCATGAAGAATATTTCAAGGGCATCCTGTTCGATGCTTTCGATCAATACTGGGAGGCTTCGCCGCTAAAACATGCGCGCAACGTGCGCACACCGACGCTGATTCTTCATTCCGACATGGACTTCCGTGTGCCCATCGAGCAAGGCGAACAATGGTTCCGTGCACTGCAGCACTACGGTGTTCCGTCAGAGTTGGTATTGTTTCCGAGAGAAAACCACAATCTCACCCGGACGGGCGAACCGAAACATCTGGTGGAGAGTCTGAATTGGCAGCTCTACTGGTTCGATCGCTATTTGAACGGCAATGCAGACGCAAAAGCCCCGGATGCGCAATGATGGAGGCGCGATACAAATGAGCCCGGCGCGTTTCCCGTCGGCACCAGGTCCTCGCGGAAGCGAAACGGAAGAGATTCTAGCCGCTTGGCCTCTGATGTAGACTCTTATCACTCGCCGTAAGGATTTCGGTCAGGTCATTTTCCATGGTCGACAAGGAACGCCCCAGGAGCCCTTACCCGCCGTCTTCACTGACACTCTCGGGGCTAAGGATATTTGAATCCGTTGTCCGGCACTCGAGCTTTTCGCGGGCTGCGGAAGAACTCGAGGTGAGCCAGCCTTATGTTTCTACACAAATACAGGAGTTGGAAGGCAGGCTCAGGGTCACACTTTTCCGCAGAGTCGGAAGGCGCGTGTATCTGACGGAAGCTGGCGTGCTTCTCAACCGCCATGCGAATGAACTGCTCCAACGAGTGGCTGGAACGGAACACGAGATTGCCGAGTTGCGGAAGGTAATCGTTGGACGCCTGGATCTGGCAACGGTGGTTATCGCGGCGGAGCACGTCCTGCCGCAAGCTCTGGGAGAGTTCCGCGCGCAATATCCTGAGGTGACGCTGAATCTCCAGGTTCATAACTCAAAAGAGGTCGAAGAGGGGGTTGCAGATGGCCGTTATGAGCTTGGCATCACCCTTTCTCATTCGCCTTCGGATGATTTGAAGGTCGAGAAATTCGGCGTGGATGAACTTGTTGTGGTAGTGAGCAAGCGGCATCGTCTTGCCGGTGAGGTAGCGGTCAAACCGGAAGCACTCGCAAACGAGGTATTTCTAATCCGCGAGCCCACATCAGGCACAAGGTTATTCGTTGAGAGTAAATTCTCTGAGATAGGAGTTCCTCTAACGTATGGTCTGGAACTCAACAACAATCAAGTGATCAAGACTTTGGTGGAGGCAAATCTCGGAATCGCCATTCTTTCCTGGCGCACGGTTAAAGCGGAGGTATTGTCGCAGCGTCTGAGCTCATTGAAGGTGAGCGGCCTCGCGCTTGAGCGTCCGCTAGCGCTGGTGTCGAGGAAAAAGGACACGCTCAGCCCGCCTGCGCGCGCGTTCCGGTCGGTGCTTCTGAGCTGGAAGCCCGAAGAAACCTGAAGCCTCAGGAATAATGAGCTTCAATTAGAGATGGGAGATCCGCAACGCTTGGAATGAGATATGAGGGTGATTCCGGCCGCAGGCGATCTTCCTTGTGAATCCCCGTCAGGACGCCGATTACCCCGAGAACACCGGCTCGCTTTCCCGCTTGCAGATCCAGCCGCGTGTCGCCCACGTTGAGAACTTCTGCTGCGTTGGCAATTCCCGTTGCTTCCATGGCGCGGAAGATCATATCCGGCGCGGGACGTCCTTCCTTCACGTCATCACTGCAAATATTGGCGTCGAAAGTGTTCTGCCAGCCAGCGGTTTTGAGGATGAGGTCGGTTACCGACCTGTAGAAGCCCGTCGTGGTGGCGCAAATAATGCCGCGCGCCTTGAGCCAGGCGAATGTGGCGGCTGCCCCCGGTATGGGTTTGACGCCGCCATTGGAAAATTTGCTTTCGAGTTGCGATTTGAAATCCGTGTACGCTTTCGCAATGCAAGCTTCGTTGCCGGAATCCTCTTTGCCCCACTGGCGCTCAACGAACCGCGCGATCACGTCTCGTTTCGAAGCACCTTTCAACTCCGTCAATTCTTGACGAGTAGCACGCAGGCCGTTCTTTTCCAGGGCGGCGCTAAATGCGTCTATTACTTCTCCCTTGTCTTCAATAATCGTCCCGCCAATGTCAAAAATAACGAGCTTCACTTTCGGCATAGGTCGACATGGTACGCCAGGAGGCGCGTAATCATTGCCGGATTTTGCCATTCAAGCGATGAAAGTTTGCCGCTCCGTTATGGGTAGCATGCGCTGCGGGTTATAGGTAGGTTATTCGGTTATGACATGGATAACCACTGCGACAGAAAAATCAGCGAACGGTGCATTTCGTATGGCGACTTTAATCACAACGTAATAATGTGAGCTCACATTTCGGTTCGCGGCAGGCGATCTTTGGAAACAGGTTTAGTTTTCTTCGACTCCGCAAGCGCTCACAGTTATTGGAGCGGTCTGGCAGTGATGTGGGGTCACGGTGTTATTCGCGATTCGAAAATCGCTCGCCGAGATACGCAGCGCAAGATAGTCCGTGAACTACTTTTATCGGTGCCGCAGTTTCCGGTGAATCCTGAGAATGGTTATTTCAGAAATAGAGCGGAGGGGAACATGAAGCCTGAATCGATTGGAATTTTAATTCAGCCAACGAAGCGCAATTTTTGCGGGCTCATCATGTCCGCTCCGGGCCGCGTATGCTCAGGGAGCATGTTCGAGCATTTTGCGCTGCGGCTTTTGATTCTGCTCTTGCTCGCTGGTTTTGCCGGCGCTTCGGTGCGAGCCCAGGCGAGCGGAAGCGCTCCGTCCGGCACCCCGCAGACCCAGGAAGGGAGGGGCACGGTGAGCGGGCGCGTGATGGACCCGGGTCGCGATGCATTGCAGGGCGCGCGCGTGGAGTTGCAGCCGAGAGGGCTGACGGCCGTGTCCAACAGCCAAGGACAGTTCACGATTTCCGATGTGCCGACCGGCAAGTACACACTCACGGTCTCGTACATTGGATTCACGCCATTTTCGACGCCGATAACTGTGACGGCGGGAAATGTGACACAGGCGGATGCCTTGCTCCAGATCGAGGCGGTAAGCGAGCAGGTCCTCGTTCGTGGAGAGCGCGAGCGCGGCGAGGTCGAGGCGCTCAATCGTGAACGAACCGCCGACACAATCGTGCAGGTGCTGCCGGCCGAAGTGATCACGAGCCTGCCGAACACAAATGTGGCCGATGCCCTAGGGCGGCTACCCAGCGTGTCGCTGGAACGCGACGAAGGCGAAGGGAAGTACGTCCAGATTCGGGGCACCGAACCACGGCTCAGCAACGTGACCATCAACGGTGTGCACGTGTCGTCCCCGGAACAAGACGTGCGTAATGTAAAGTTGGACGTCATCCCCGCCGGCCTGGTGGAGTCCATCGAAGTCAGCAAGACGCTCTCTGCCAATCAGGACGGAGACGCGATCGGCGGTTCGATCAATCTTGTCACCAGAACGGCGGACGACGAGCCTATCTACAGCGTGTCCGGGATATACGGCTATACGCCCATCATAAACGGCCGTTCGCTCACCCAGTACGATGGGACGATTGGGAAGCGGTTCGGCACCGAGAAGAAACTGGGCGCCGTGTTCGGCGGCAGCTATGACTATAACGGGCGAGGCTTCAACAACATCGAACCCGCTCCCGGCACCAATGATTTTGGCGATGGGCGCGGGCCTGTTCCGGTTTACACCGGGATCCACCTGCGTGAGTATCAATACCGGAGAAATCGCTACGGATTTGCGGGGAGTCTCGACTATCGCCTGGGTAATGGATCGAGCGCCTATGTCCGTGGGTTGTTTTCTGAGTTTAAGGACTTTGGCGATACCTGGAATACGAACATAAGCGTCGGCAATTTGCTTACGCAGACCACGTCAGACGCAACTGGCAACGTGGTATTAAGGCATCTTAATCGCACACCAGAGCAACGCATCTACAGCATCACCGCGGGCGAAAAACTGAATCTCGGGCACTATTTTCTGGACTATCAGTTCGCGGTTTCCCGCTCACGTCAGGACGGCCAATTTCCGAGCGCCTACTTTAACAGTCCATCCACTCCACCCACTGTGGCGTTTGGAATTGATACCTCCAACCTGCTCACTCCGAAGTTTCCGGTGCTGTCGAGTACATTCAACATCAATCACCCCACCGCTTACACCTTCAACCACATAATATCCGCTGATGATCATGTTAGAGAACTTGATCTGGAAGGAGCCATCTCTCTGGCGCGCCATTATGTCGCGGGTTCGCACTTTGGCTCTTTCGAAGTGGGGGGGAAAATACGGAATGCACACAAAACGAATAGCACGTTCGAACCAGTCTATAACGCGACCGGAACTCCCGTACTGCTATACAGTCAAGTGTTGGGAAACGCCCCCAAGGATCCAAATTTCTTTTTCAGCCAATACACGCTGCCGCCGTTTTCGGACTACAACAAGATCCTCGCATTTATCGCGGCCAATCCCGCCGCTGTCACCCTGAACGTAGATGCGACACACGCGCGTTCCGACCCCAATAACTACATCACGACGGAGCGAATCTATGCGGTCTACGCTATGAATACGATTACCTTCGGGCGGGCGCGGTTGCAGGCGGGCGTGCGTGTCGAAACGACACAATCAAGATTCACCGGTAATCATGTGACGTTTGGGACGATTCCGGACGCGAATGGTTTCCTCTATCAATCGACGACGCCTGTTCTCGGCGATAATTTGTACGCGAGCGTGCTACCCAGCGTGCAATTTCAGTACGCCATTACTCCGAATACAAATTTGCGCGCGGCCTACGGGATGGGGATCGCCCGACCCAGATTCGCGGACCTTCCGCCATTTATCGTCGAGAACGACCAGGGCCCCGGCCAATCCGTTACCGTGGGCAATCCTGCGCTGAAACCTACCAAAGCCAACGATTACGACCTGCTGGTGGAGCGATACTTGAAGCCTGTCGGCCTCATCCAGGCCGGGCTGTTCTACAAGGATTTGAGTGACCCGATCTTTAACGTGTCGAGCCCCATCACGACGGGGACGTTTGCCGGGTTTACGCAGTTCCAACCCATCAACGGGAAGAAAGCTCACATTTTCGGCATCGAGACCACGTATCAGCAGCAACTAACGTTTCTGCCCGGCCTGATGAGTGGACTGGGGGTGTCGGCGAACTACAGTTACACCACGTCGAGCGCGATTGTGCCCCAACGGGCGATCGACCCAGCCCTGATACGCCAAGGGCCGAACAACTGGAATGTGGACGTGACGTACGACAAACGCCGGCTCTCCGCACGGCTTGGCCTGACGCATAACGACGCCTATATTTACCTGTACACCTTCACAGACGGAACTCCCGGCGGGGTCAAGGGGCCGAACGGTGATCAGTACACCTATGCGCATACGCAACTGGATATTCAGGGAAGTTATCGCCTTCATGGCGGTCTAAAGTTCATCGTGTCCTTGCTCAACTTGAATAATGAAGTCTTCGGGTTCTATCAAGGCAGCCCGCAATATCCCATCCAGCGCGAATTCTATGGCCCTACCTTCATGTTTGGCGTGCGCTGGTCGAACGCCAAGGAGAAGTGAGGGGTGATCGCTGACATCGCTGGCTTTCTGCTTCGTAGTGGGGAGCAGGACTAGCGCGTTTGCGATTGCCAGCGTTTTTCAGGGGACTCGGTGCACGTACTGCAGAATACAGACATCACCACGGCGATTCTCGCGCGCCTTATTCTAGCCGCGTTTCTCGGTGGAATCATAGGCCTCGAGCGCGAGATCCGCCGCAAGTCGGCCGGGCTACGCACGAACATGTTCATCTGCATAGGCTCGGCGCTGTTCACCTTGCTCTCCGATCAGCTGGCCACCAAGTACGGCAGCGGCGACCATACTCGTATCGCGGCACAAATCATTTCCGGCATTGGCTTCCTCGGAGCCGGCGCGATCATTCGCGAGCGCGGTACCGTTGTCGGGTTGACCACTGCTGCCACAATTTTCTCGGTTGCGAGCATCGGGATGGCCGTCGGGGGCGGGCTGTACGTGACCGCGGTCTTCGCCTGCCTGCTGATCCTGGTGCTTCTCGTCGCCGTGGGCTGGCTGGAGGACGTATTCAGCCTGAAGACTCGCCAAATGGTTTTTCGCGTCACCGCGCAGAATCTCGAAGCAACAATGTCCTCCGCTAACGCTGCCTTCGTGGAGGCGGGAGTTACCGTGCAACACTTTCAGGTGCTGCACATCGGGCAGGACTTCCTCCTTGAGTTCGAGGCCGATGTGAGCGTCCGCCAGCAGAACAGGCTCGCGGTGAAAATCACTCCCCTGGGAACGAAGTTTGAAATCGTGTCGCGCGAGTACGTTGCCGCCTAGTCCCAGCCCGGCCCTGTCTCCATGCGACGATTCCTTTCGTGTGTTGCCCACCTCGTGCCCGCTGCGTTCGTCCTGGTCCTTTTTTCCCGCGCCGTCGCGCGCGACGATTCGCTTCTTGAACACACGCGTTTCGGTGGCCCACACGTTAGCCGCACACTTAAGTTGATTATTTTAAATTGCTGGCGGAGCGGGGGGACTTAAGCACCCAGTTTTGCGAGAGCCCAGTTTTACAGGGGAGATGACGGATGATGTCGACGCCCGGAGATAGCACATCGCTCCTCCCTACGGCGCTATTTGAAAGCCTGTCGAACGGCCCAGGCCTGAAACTCCTGGGCAAGCTTGTGCAGGCTTTCTTCAGGAGAACACCAAACGAGTTCATGATCCATCTCGGTCGGTTCGGAAACTTTTTCCGCCAGTGTTGCCTTAAAAAAATGGCCCACTTTCTTGAAATACGCATGCTCAGATTCTGAATAGAGATACTGCACAGCGGTGCAAAGCTTTTCCACGATCCTTGATTGATATCCGAGCTCTTCCATAATCTCCCGCTGCAAGGCAATCTCAAAGTCCTCATGTGGTTCTACTCCACCGCCTGGGAGAAGATAGCCTTGCTGCGTTCTAACAAGGGCAATTGCGTTCGGTCCATCTTGTATGATGGCGTAAGCTCCGGGGCGATTAATATAGGAAACGCCTTTGATTCGTTTTCCAAATTCGATCACGCAGCTACTCCCGGTTCTTCATGCATCCTTCTTTCGGATCAGACTCAGTGCAAGCAGCACATGAATCACGTTCTTAGCGAGAGGCGTGTTCGATCCTAAGGAGTTGCGAAGGAATTTGTCCGCGGTTCACCGTAATTCATCGCGATTAAATCTCAATGTCACACGAACGTCACGCTCAGTAGCTGAAGTCTCAGACCGAGAGACTGCTTCGACGAAGGGCAATTGACGCGTTCCCTCCGTGAGCCTCGGTCGTTAGGGATCGGTTAAGAATTGTCTCGCTCGTGCTGTTCCGTTCGCTCTCTCCACGGCGCCTCACCCGTGTTCCGCGACGTCCTCACTTCCTAGACAGTAAGAACCCTATAATAAAGCTACAGTAACTTACGGCGCGGTAACGACGATTGCACTACATGGTTTCTGACTGACTCTTCTGTAGGAGTGTGGCAGCGAGGAATCGAAATAGATCGAGTCCCCGGATTCGAGAATGTGGTCTTCCGTTCCGATTTGTAGTTCCAGTTTCCGCGGAGGACCGACAAGAACTCGACTCCGGCGTGATGGTGCAGGCGAGCCTTTCCGGGCTGAAGAGGCTGGAACTCAGCATAGTAGGCGTTCAGCTTACGCTCCACTGCGGCGAAGTCCAGCGATTCAAAGTAGAAAGAAATATCACGCCCATCGGGCCTCTCTGGAAAACGCTTGCGCTCGCCCAGTCGCACGATCCCGAGAACGTGTCGCTTCTGGTCGTTGGAAAAGAAATATTCCAAGCCAACACTAAAGACCAGTGCGATCCGCAGAAGTGTTGGAAGGGTGGGGAAAAGTTTTCCGCGCTCGACCTTTGAAAGCATCGCCGCCGACAGGCCCGTGTGCCGGCCCAATTCCACGAGTCCCATCTTCTTTTTCAGGCGCAGCGCGCGCAGCTTTTCTCCAATGGCATAGTCGCTCAATCCCTTGGCCAGCGTCTCTGACAGCACAAACTCCCTCCGTATTTAACCAGGAAGCAAAAAGCTCACGAAGATTTAACTCTGAATCACTCGACTTTAATTCTGGCGCTCATTTTCCTTGCTGCCGCCATTTCCAGTATCTCGGAGCCTATAGACTGTCCTCTGTGCGGCACAGCAAACGCCCTGACGCCCGACCGCGTACCGGTTGGTCGAGTTTCATCTCCCTTTTGGTGCTCAGCGCCCACTCTACAAGAACAATTCACCGACCTTCCGCGCTTTTCGCGACCCACCTGATTTTCTCACTGACATTTTTCAACGACCACGAAGGTGATGTCGTCATTTTGCGGCATGCCCTGAGTGAATTCCTCAATGGCTTTCAAGAACTTCTGCTCGAGCGCGTAACTTCCCGAGGGGGCCTCTTGCTGAATGATTTTTAGCAGTCTTTCCACTCCGAACATTTCTTCCTGCTGGTTTTGCGCGTCCGTAAGGCCGTCGGAATACACCACCAGAATGTCTCCTTTGTAGAGATGGAGCGTGCGGGATTGATAAGAGGCGAAATCGAACATCCCCAGGACATAAGCGTCAGCGTCAGAGACCAGCTCTTCGATCGTTCCCGTGGCGGAACGGAACAAATAGGCTGGATTATGTCCCGCGTTGATGAATTGCCCCATACCATGCGGGCTCAGGAGGAAGAGAAAGAGCGTAACGAACTGGAAGGGAAGAGATTTTTCGCAAAGGAGCTGGTTAACCCGGTTCAAGACCTCCTGCGGTTGAGTCTTTGAGCGAAATTCCATGCTGAGAGCGCCCAGCACCATCGAACTTAACAGGGCTGCAGACATCCCCTTGCCGGAGACATCTGCCAGAACGCCCACCCATTCCCCTGAACTCAGTTGCAGGAAATCGTAGAAATCCCCTCCCACATAGCGTGTGGGATTGTTGAAAGCACGGATGCGAAAATTCTCAAACTGGGGCAGGAAACGAGGGAACAGGCTTTCCTGAGTTTCCTGCGCTAAGGCTAATTCCTGCTCGCTCTTCTTTCGCTCCTCCAGGCTTTTAAGACGAATCACCTCGCGGCTTGCCTCCAGTTCCCGTACCGTCTCCTCCAGCACTTTGCTGTAGTTCTTCGTTTCCAGGTGCAACAGGCGCACTTCCAGAATGTTGTGAACGCGCGCCCGCAGCTCGGCCAGATCAAACGGTCTGCTGACGAAATCCTTAGCGCCGGCTTGCAGCGCGCGCAGCTTGTGATCCGGCTGCGCGGTGATCACGAGGACCGGAAGATAGCCGTCCTCTTCGATTTCCTTCAGGCCTTCCATCACCTGGAATCCGTCCATGCCGGGCATTTGGAGATCGAGCAGAATCAAGTCGTAACGGTTCTTGCGGTGAAGTTCGCAGACCTCGTTCGGATTAGTCGTAGACTCGATGGAAGCATAGCCGGCGACGCGTAGCATGCCCTCGATCAGACGGACATTGGTTTCCTGATCGTCAACGACCAGGATTCTGGCGTTCAGAATATCGGCTGAGCTGACCATGACATTCGCCCTGATTCATTTGCTCGGACGGATCGCCTTTTCCGAGAATTCCAGTGCTGCGTCCAGCACATCCATGAACTCATTGACCTTGATCGGTTTGGTGAGATACCAGAAGAATCCTGCCTGCAGGCCCTTATCGATATCGCGTTGCATTGCATTTGCACTGAGGGCAATGACGGGGATGTGCTCCGTTGCCGGGTCTTCGCGCAGGATCTTCAGGGCTTCGATACCGCTGATGCCGGGCAGATTGATGTCCATCAGGATCACCTCCGGCTGGTTATCGCGCGCAAGCTCGATGCCGAGATTCCCGTTCATTGCGCTCAGCAGGCGCATATCGGGGCGGCGCGCGAT
>DASZZI010000081.1:0-2127 GCA_035544995.1 Candidatus Acidiferrum sp. | reverse complement strand
TAAAGAAAGAGCTGAGTGTCCGGCAGGAGCGTTGTCAGGCCGTCTAAGCGTCCAAGAGCCTGATTTGCCCGGTCGAGCTGGTGGTATAGTCCACTTAGATCGACAGGCGGGTCTGGAGGCAAGGGTTGAGGCACAAAAGCTTTGACCGTCTCGCCCGCCGTGGTTGTCGAGACATAGGTGCCGAGCCTTGAGTGTTTTTCGTCCGCCATTGGTTGCTATGCAAGCTCGCTTTAATAAGCCAAGTTCGTATTAAAGCATAAGCTGGTTAGCTTTAATAGATAAATTACGGTAATCGCTGGGTTGTCTGCGCCGACAGAGTTTACGCACGGATTGAACCAGTCGCGCCAGCCCTTTTACTTCTCGTGTGGTTCGCCAAAATTTCATCCGCGCCGAAAATGGCGCGATTCTCTCTCGCCACAGCGTGAAAACCCTAAACTCGACCAAGAATTGCTTTGAGGAGCGCGAAGATTCCCTTGGGCGGGAAGCTGTGCGTGCGTGTGGCGTACCTATATATAAGGATGGGCGAAAAACCTAGTCCGGATCAGGCAGCCCGTTCGTAACGATGATGCAGCCCGCCGAGTCGCTCGTGAGAAAGGACGCGACCGGAGGCTATGGAACGCGGTCGGTTGTTCGGTGTTCCCTTCGCGAGTCCGAGATGCGTGCGGTCTTCATGGTAGTAACGAACATACTCCGAGAGCAATCGCTTCAGATGGCGTTCGTCGAATGCGATGATGTGATCCAACAGGTCACGGCGGCAACTGCCAACCCAGCGCTCGGCGACACCATTCTGCCAGGGACTTTCCAATGAAGTTCGGACAGGACTTACCTTCAGAGATCGAACCGCTACGGGGACCTCCAACCCGTACTTCGCATCCCGGTCGAAGATGAGAAACCTGGGAGACGATTCAAACGGAAACGCTTCGCGCAACTGCTGCACGATCCACAGGCTCGTCGGATGCTGGGTGACGTTGAAGTGCAGGATCCGCCGCCGATCATGGCTGACGATGAAAAAGCAATAGAGCACGCCGAAGGTGATCGTTGGGACCGTGAAGAAATCCATCGCGGCGATGGCTTCCCGGTGGTTGCGCAGAAACGCGAGCCACCGCTTGGCGGGCTCAGGATCTCTCGGGGCCCGCTTCATCCAGCGGGAAATGATTCTTTCGGAGACATCAAAGCCGAGCATGAGAAGCTCGCCATGGATGCGCGGGGCGCCCCATGTTGGGTTTTCGGCAACCATCCGGGAGATCAGATCCCGAACCTCTTTTGAAACTCTTCGCCTCCCTGCTGGCTTTCGGACCCGGGAGATCAAGCGCCAATAGAAACGGAAGCCTGCCCGATGCCATCGAACCACCGTTTCTGGCGTGACCGCAATGAGGGACTGTTGCCATCCGGACCAGAAGCGACGAACGGCGACCCAGAAGATCTTGTCGAGCAGCTCTAGTCTTGGCCGCGGATGCCGACGCTTCAGCACGGCGAGTTGTTGACGTAGCGCGAGATTCTCGAGTAGCAGGTTCCGACGCGCGCGCAAGAGGCGAACCAGCGTTCCGAGGCACAGGCCGATAGATCGAAACATGGCTAGGAGTTATAACAGAACAGTGGCGGAGGGCGGCTATGTCATTGATCGCAAAGTCGGGCAGAATTTTGGCGAACCACAAGGGTTACGAGACGTACGTGGTTGAGCTGGCTTCCGGCGATATTCAGGACGGGATCATGAGCGCTCAGACTTCGGCAACTATCACCCTGCGGCAAGAACAAAAGAGGGAAATTGTCATTCCTCGCCAGGACATTCGGAACATGTACGCGAGCAAAGTGTCTATGATGCCGGATGGCTTGGAGAAACAGATCAGCGTCGAGCAGATGGCGGACCTGCTCGAGTTCCTGAAAGCCGCCCGGTAGTACCGAGCCGTGCCCGACCTTTGAAGCCCTTGCCGAGATCTACTCTCAGGGTTGTGCTATAGGGTTTCATCGAGTACTTTTTCGGTGTGAGTGTATTGGAACTTGCAAGAACAAGAATCACGCGGCGCGATTGTTTGAGAGACCGGGCGCTCTCGGAGGAGGTTATGCGGCTCCACCATTCTCATCGCTGTCCTTAATACGACCGGATGCCCCCGCCTCGCGTAGCTACAT
>DASZZI010000080.1:0-1720 GCA_035544995.1 Candidatus Acidiferrum sp. | reverse complement strand
GAGGCTGCACGCACTCGTGATCGCGGTGGCCAACTACCCGCATCTGAACGGCGGCGCCGGACCGCCGGCGCTCGAGCCGCTCGGCCTCTCGCAGGTCACCACGCCGCGCTACACCGGCCTCGCGATCGCGGACTGGCTGCTGACGCGCTACCAGAACCCGAATTGCCCGCTGGGATCGGTGGAGATGTTGCTGTCGCCGAGCGAGCCCGTTTCCGTTGCCAAGCCATATTGGTTTTCGGAAGGTTAAGACGAGTGAAAATCTTCTTGAGAAGAGCAGTAATTCGGTTGACGTTGGAAATCGATTGGGCAAGGTAAATAGTGGACGCGCGGGGAGGGCCGCGCCTATAGCTGGCGCAAGCTGGTTGAATTGCGCCGCTAGAGCATATCCCATTCTGGTCGAATCGGGATTCCCAAAGGTCTGTAGATGAGCGAATCTGGCCTCATTGATTCGGATTTTGGGGGCGAGGGATGCCGAGGCCGTATTCTGATGACTTGCGCTGGCGGGCGATCGAATCCGTGGAAGAAGGTGCGTCGCGGCATGAGGCGGCGGAACGCTTTGAGGTGAGCCCCAGCACGGTGATCAACTGGTTGCGGCGGTGGCGCGACCATGGAAACGCCGCGGCAATGCCGAGCGGCGGGAGCGTTTCGCGGTTGGAGCAGCACGCTGAATGGTTTCTGAGCCTGGTCGCCCGGCAGCCGGATTTGACGCTGGACGAAGTGGTTGCTGCCAAAGCCAAGCGCCGGATTGGGGGGAGTCGCAGCGCGGTGTCGCGGTTCTACATCCGACACAACATCACCTTTAAAAAAAAAGCCTGCGCGCCACGGAGCAAGACCGAGTTGATGTGGCCCGCGCACGCAGGCTCTGGATTCGACGGCAAGGCCTGCTTGACCCTGCCAGGCTGGTGTTTATCGACGAGACTGCTGCCACCACCAAGATGGTGCGGTTGAGGGGGCGATGCCCGCGAGGCGTGCGATTGATTGGCCATGCGCCGCACGGGCATTGGAAAACAATCACCTTCGTGGCTGGTCTGCGAAACAATGAGATGGTTGCGCCCCTGGTCGTCGATGGACCAATGGACGGACCGACCTTCGTCACCTATGTCGAGCAATGCTTGGCTCCGACCCTCGATCATCATGACGTCGTCATCATGGACAATCTTAGCGCTCACAAGGTTCCAGGTGTTCGGGAGGCGATCGAAACCGCGGGCGCAAAACTGCGTTATTTGCCCCAGTACTCGCCCGATCTCAATCCGATCGAAATGTCCTTCAGCAAAGTGAAAGAGCTTCTGCGCAAAGCCGCTGAGCGAACAGTTGAGGGACTTTGCCGCAGAATCGGTTTGATCATTCCCTCCTTCACCCCTCAAGAATGTGCCAACTATTTCACGCATGCGGGGTATGGTTAAACGTGAGTGGGATATGCTCTAGGAGCCGTGTCATGACGTTCGTTGGACCATTTTCCTACCGTTTAACGATGAAGATTGAGCCGCAATGGGCCGAAATCATTAAGCGGGTCGTAGGTCTGAAAAATGACGAAGAGCAAAGGAACTTCGGCACAAAGCTCAAAGAGCATCTGCAAGCTGACCGGATGCTGCACAGACACTACGATTTCACGGAATTTTTTGATTCATCTTCTGGACTAACTACAAAATTTCAGCGCGTACACACCGATGGCAAGTCCTATAGCGGCTTCGTGGGCGACTTTCGCGATGCAGGTTATCTC
>DASZZI010000079.1:0-31191 GCA_035544995.1 Candidatus Acidiferrum sp. | reverse complement strand
CCTTTCTGTAGGTGATGATGCGAACGATCAAAACCTACTCCAAAAGGGGCGCCCTTTTATAATGCGTTTATCAGGCACTTGCCAGTTGCCCGGTGATAGATTCGTTGCCAGTGGTCACGTGACGGGAGGCAATGGCGATGTGGTTGATTCCGCCCCTCGCCCCTTTTTCGCCGCCAGAGATAAAATCATTCTTCCCCTTCCCTTCGCGCACCGCCACTCTCTGGGCTAAGCAGAAGCCCCGCGACCAGTAAGCGCACTTTCACCTGAGCCATTCCGAGTGCCTCATTCCAGATGCAATCAATTCATTTCCACGTCTCGGCCTTAAGCGGACCATTCATTAAACGCTTCTCATTTCGCAAACGACGGAGTCCAGCGCAAGCCGAACGAATAAGTACGGTTGTAGTATTCGCGCTGGATTGCGAATTTCTCGTTGCCCTGATAGAAGCCAAAGACTTCATTGGTCAGATTGAGAAAGGAAGCAATCGCCTGCAAATCTCGCATATGAGGCAGGCGGTACATCACCTGGGCGTCCAGCTGAGTGTGCGGATAAAGGTACTGGTCCCCAAGCGGCCCCTTTATTCCGCCCGCCGCGCCATCCTGGAATAAGTACGTGAAAATGCTGGCATCATTGTGCGTTAGACCCATGCGTGCCGAGATGGGGCCTTTGTCGTACGTGGTGTCAAAATTCCAGTTGTTTGGCGCTTGACGCAGCAGCGCCGGGTGGTCGGTTCGTCCGAAGCCGTTGGGGAAGCTGGCTTGAGACGTCGTATAGCTGTAGTTGGCCGACACCCCCATGCCATTCAGGAGGCCCGGAAGGAACGTCAGGTGCTGCTGCCAACTCATCTCGATGCCGGTGATATGCGCGCTCGGTCCGTTGATCGGCTGAGTCACTTGGAACCCGGCAAACTGGCCCGTCAGGGGAGTCGTAGTAACACTATAGATAGGGTCCGTCAAAGCCTTGTAGAACCAACCGGCCTGGATTATGCCGACGGTCTTCAAGTACCGCTCGAATAAGATATCGAAATTGTTGGCATGGGTCGGCTTCAGGTTTGGATTGCCCGTACTTACCTTTGTAATTCCGCCGATGCCACCCTGATCCACGGTGGCGAATGGGGGAAGATCTCCGAAGTTGGGCCTAGCAATGCCCCTGCCGTAGGCTGCGCGGATGTTGGTGTTCCCGCCAAAGGAGTACTGAAACTGCAGGCTGGGTAGTACATCCGCATTGGACTGTCGACCGGGCACTGGCACATGGGAGTTAAATGACCCATCCGGATTGAAATTTACCTGAGTTCCCACGAAGGAAGCTTGGGTTCCCTCGAAACGAAGACCTCCCTGCAACCGGAAGTGCCCGATGGTGATGGTATTCATCGCGTAACCTGCATAGACGCGTTCGGAGGTGTCGAAGTTGTTGGGATCGCCGCGGCGGTGGCTTAGGTCCGCGTTTAGCGCGAACAGACCTGGATTCGCGATAAAGAAAGAGTTAATTTTATTCCAATCGGTGGTCGGTCCGTATTGGTAGACCCCTAAGTAGTAATTCGGATCGGTGAAGGTTCCCAGGAACTGACCCATGTCCGCAGTGCCGTTAAAGTTGTAAAACAGCTCAATATCGCGCTGAGTTTGCCACGGTGTGCCCGCGCTTCTCCAGTAACCGGACCGCGAGCACTTGGTTTACGGCGTTGTCCTCAACAAGCAGGATGCGGAGGTGATTGCTATTCTCTCGGAGAGAATGACGCGTAACCAGGTTAGGCGGAGCTTGCTTAATTGGCCTCGTCCCCAACGCGGTCAAAATAGCGTCTAATAGCTCTCCTTGGCGGACAGGCTTGTTCAGATAGGCGGTGACACCTAACTCACGGCAGCGCCGCGCGTCCCCGCGCTGGCCGGCGGAACTTAGCATCATTATTGTGGCCGTCTTCCAATCTGGGTTTCTCTTAATGCACTCAGCCAGTGCGAATCCGTCCATTCCTGGCATCTGGGCGTCGAGGAGAATGAGGGGAAAAATCCTTCCCAAGCCTTGTGCTTCTCTCAGGGTAGTTATCGCTCTTGCCCCACTTTCAACTGCTGTAGGGTTAGTGTGCCAGTTGGTGAGCATCTTCAACAAAATTTGCCGGTTGGTCGCGTTGTCGTCTACGACCAGCACGCGCATGTCACGCAAAGTCTTGGAATCCCTGGGCACAATGATTCTTGCCGGTAGCTTCTGTAACCCAAAAACGAGCAGTGAAATGGAAGCGACTGCCCATGCCCACCTCGCTTTCCACCCAAATTCGTCCGCGCATGAATCCCGCCAGCCGGGACGAAATGGTCAGACCCAATCCCGTGCCGCCATAAGTGCGGCTCATGGATCCGTCAGCCTGTGTAAAAGCCTCAAAGATAGCACTTTGCTTTTCGGCAGGAATTCCGATACCCGTATCTACGATTGTAAAATGGAGTTCGATGTCGTCATCAGTCCGCGAATCTGCCTGGACGTGAACAACCACTTCGCCCTTCTCCGTGAACTTGATGGCGTTGCCGGCCAAATTCACAATGATTTGTCTCAAACGTCCGGGATCCCCCACGAGTGCGTCCGGGACGTCGGGTTGAAGGTCGTAGGCGAGTTCCAGCCCTTTTTGGTGGGCTCGCAGACTGAGTGCTTTCAGCGTGTCGCCAAGGTTGTCGCCCAGATTGAACTCGATCGCTTCGATTTCCAGCTTCCTGGCTTCGATCTTGGAATAATCCAGGATGTCATTGATCAAAGAAAGTAAGGAATCGGCGGATAATTTCGCCATGTTCAAGTACTCGCGTTGTTCAGAGTCTAGTTCCGTATCAAGAACCAGTTCCATCATTCCCATGATTCCATTCATCGGCGTGCGGATTTCATGGCTCATATTCGCCAGGAACGTGCTCTTTGCCACATTGGCTACTTCGGCCGCTTCCTTTGCATCTCGTAGGGTTTGCTCCACTTGCTTGCGGTCGGTGATGTCGCGCACGATGCTCAGCACCAGCGGACCTTCCTGTGTCTCTACATAGCTCAGGCTGACGTCAACCGGGAACTCGGTGCCGTCTTTTTTTCTGCCGTAGAGTTCCGCCCCTGCACCCATCGGCCGCGTGCGCGGCGCCCGCAGATACGTCTCCCTTTTCTTCACATGCCCTTCCACAAGTCGCTGAGGTATCAGGGATTCCACCGGCTGGCCAAGCAATTGCTCACGGCTGTAGCCAAACAGCGTCTCGGCCTGAGCGTTTACAAACCTGATCCGACCGTCTTCAGCCACGCCGATGATTCCTTCCGGTGCGGCTTCCAGGAGGTTGCTGAATTTTGTGGATTCCGTGGCCGCGGTCATGCGGAAAGGTTTGATTACAAACCAATACAGGAATGGACTACTGACGATGGCAAGCATCGTCGCGTCCAATAGAGACTCGCCCAACCATGGGAATCCCGGCGGGAGCGCGGCGAGCACCAACATCACCGCTGATTCCGCTCCGAACACGATCAACAAAACAGGCAAGAGGATGCGCAGCGGCGACAGTTCTCGTGACCTCATTGCTCTAGGCACTCGAATTCTCTTCTAAGTGTTATGAAATAACCCGCCTTACAGTCCTTTGCGATATTTTTGTCGGAAGGGGGGATTACTCCGAGATGATCACAGCGTCAAATGTAAAATACCCAAGGCTGTGAATCGAGAGGGGCCCAAGACTTACTCTTGCAAAATCGCCAACATAAATTCTATCTTATCGCGGTAGACACGGACCTGTGGATGAATCGCCGGTGCCTTATGGGTTATCCGCTGCCCGGCGACCCTGCGCACCCGATTGTCCTCGCCATGAAGCCCGATGGACAACTGGACTCCGGCTCGGGCCCGTTCGAAGTCTACGGACGCACCATCACCGGCCAAAACGACAACGGTGATTTCACCTTCGCTCCACTCAATGCCACCTGCAACCTGGGTCTCCTAAAGCCGGGTGCGACCCCGTCGGCACCCCCGGCGGTGACCACGACAGCCTCCGCCCCTGGCGCACCGCCCAGCGCCGGCGGTCCAGTAATATCAATCCCTAACGCCCCTTTAGGAAACGCCGTCTTGACCATCGTCAGCGGATTTCCCGCGCAGCCGAACGTTTTGAACCCTCTCGCCGGGTACCCCTACACGCTCCTGCGAGACAGCTTTGCAAACGCCTTGACCAAAGGAGGCATTCCGGTTCCTCCGGGCACGTCGCCTCTCAAGGTTCTTGGCAATGCTTGCGGCGCGGGTCGGACGCCGGATTGTCAAAAGATCTTGCAGGTGTGGAAGTCAGACGCCATTTCCGCCACCAGAGCGGATATCACCGGCAAAGCAATTCTTCCCGGTGTCCCGCCCGGAACCTACTATCTGATGCTTTCCACTCGCTACAACAATCAGCCCATCTCCTGGGATATGAAGGTGGAGCTCAAAGCTGGCGCGAATTCCGTCACTCTTGACCAACGTAATGCGGCACCGGTGAAGTGATGGAAAAAGGTACGGAATAGCGCCGGCGTTCACTTCGCTTCGGCAGGCGTGGCTGTCGCTGGCCCCTCACCAACGATTTCCAGAACGGCGTCTCCGTCCTTCGCGCCGTCATAGTGGACTTGCTTGCCAAAGTGCGTGACGAATGTGCCCGCGGGCAGCGCTACGGTGCTGTCGGGATCAAATTTGTTCCCCGTGCCCACCCACCAAGTTCCCGAGAGGACAGTGATATACCGATCATTGGGATGCCAGTGTGGACGGCTCATGTGGTGCGCTGTCCATCGGACAAGGACGATGTAGAGTCCCGGCTTCGAGGGATCACCTTGCACTACCGCTCTCTTAGCGCCGCTTTCATCGTCGGTCCAGTGGATCTGGTCCGGCAATTTGTAGGCGATCGCGGCTGGATTGAGATCGGTGGCTTTGGCGGATCCGAGCGACACGACGACCGCGATCAAGAGCGCGGCGAGCCAGTAGCGCTTGGGTTTGTCAAAAGTGAGCATGCTTTCCTCCTGTGGAGTTGAGCCAAGTCCTAGTCGCTCTGGCCGCGGCTAGGTGGCGCTGCGGCGCCGGATCAACCGCGCAGCGCTTGCTCATCATACTCCTGGTATATCGCGTCCTGAAACCGCCGCTTTCGAGGTACTACTTTCCGAGCAAGAAGCGGTCCACGAAAGGTGAGATGCGGTCACTAACGACCGCGACCCACAGAGCGGTGATGATGCCGGTGAAAACGTCCATGGTGTAATGCGCGCGGAGAACGAGGACCGTAGCAATTTCAAAAAGGACGATCACGAGGGCGAGCGCGGTTAACCATCGCCGGCCGAACCGCGCCAACTGCGTCGCGGCGAAAACCGCGATGGCGGTATGGCCCGAAAAAAAATAATCATTGGCGACGCCATAGGTGACGAGTAGAGAAGGGAAGCCAGGGTAATGCCAGACAGTGTGGGGCGGAGTGGGAAGCGCGCAGATGGCCTGCATCATTTGGCGCAGGCCCAGGAGGATCAAGAGTCCCAGGAAGGGCCGCACACTGCGGCCAAATAGCCAGCTCCCGAGGAGGAAGAGACCCAAAGCATCGATTAAGGCGGAACTGACGATCAGAAGGGCGTTGGCGGCTCGGACGTTTTCGTAGAAGTAGGAATTGAGCGGCGCGGTCCACTGGTGAATCGCATCGCCGACACCGGTAGTTGGCCGAGAGCGGGCGCCAATGAGCGACTGCGTCCAGAACCAGACGAGGAGAGCCAGTGCGGTGACGATCAGACGGCGCGCCAGGTTGCGCCAGGGAAGCGAATCTTTAGGATTCATCGTGGAATGAACCGCCGGTATCAAGATGCACGGAATTCCCCGGCAAGGCTAGCTGCTCTAGCGGTGCATTGCGAGCGAATTCAATCTTGATTCGCCATTTCCAGCGCCAGTTCGCGGAGGCGTCGCAGGTCGAGCTTGCCGGTGCCTAAATACGGCAGAGTTTGAATTTGCAAGAACTGGTCAGGCCGGGGCTTCCAGAGCGCAGGCAGATCGCTCTTGGAGAGGCGATCCAGGCATTCCCGCAGACCTCCTTCCGGCAGGGTGTGAAGCACGATGAGGCGCTCGCCTTTTTTCTCGTCGGGAATCGAGGTCACGGCAAAAACCTGTTCGGTCGCTTCAGCGAGTTCGTGAAGTTTGTCTTCGATCTTGATGTGAGGGACCATTTCGCCGCCGATTTTGCTGAAGCGGCTCAAGCGGTCCGTGATGCGGATGAATCCGTCTTCGTCCATCGCCGCAATATCCCCGGTGTTGTACCAGCCATCGATGAGAACCTCGGCAGTTTTCTCGGGGCGGTTCAAATAACCTTGCATCACGTTGGGGCCGCGGACGAGGAGCAAGCCCGGTTGATTGACGGGAAGAACCTGGCGCGTTTCCGGATCCACGATCCGCACTCCCATCCCAGGCAGGGGGTGGCCGATGGTG
Organism: Candidatus Acidiferrum sp.; assembly: GCA_035544995.1. Taxonomy (GTDB): domain Bacteria; phylum Acidobacteriota; class Terriglobia; order Acidiferrales; family UBA7541; genus Acidiferrum. The sequence goes on along the minus strand of DASZZI010000079.1, from coordinate 24,799 downwards.
CCGCGCTTCGCGCCGACCTGCCGGAAAAAAGCGGCGCGAAAATCGCGCGTATTAACCGCTACCGCGGGAGAACACTCCGTGCAGCCGTATCCTTCCAGGGGCCGAATGCCGAACTGGTCTTCGAACGCTTGCGAAATTCGCTCGGGAAGTTTTTCCGCGCCGGCCATGACGAAGCGCAAGCTGCCAAAGTCTTCCGGCGAACACCGCCGCGCGTAGGCGTTGAGAAAAGTGGGAGTTGCCAGAAGCATGGTGACGGCATGCTGACTAACGAGTGCGCCGATGGCGCGGGATTCGAGGGGGTTGGGATGAAATACAACACCCACGCCGACCGCCATCGGCAGACTGAGGGTGCCCGTAAAGCCAAAGGAGTGGAAGAAGGGAAGAATGCCAAGAATGCGGTCGTCGGCGTGGAGCATGAAGACCTGGTTGAGCTGCTCGACGTTCGACGCGACGTTATAGTGCGTGAGCACGACGCCCTTGGGTTCGCCGGTTGACCCGCTGGAGAAAATGATCGTTGCTACATCATCGAGTTGAATCTTTCGCGCAGCGCCGGCGAATTTCCCGACCCTCCCTGCGGGAAGAAAAGAGGCGGCGAATAAGGCAGCGAGACGTTCACCGAATCGCGGTTTTTCCGCAAGCTCTTCGACGAAAATCGTTTCCGCCGGCGGCTGGACGTGAATTTTCTCCAAAAAGAGCGAAGAGGTGAGCACCGTCTTCAAACTGCATTGCTCCGCGCAGGAGGCCAGCGTCTCAGTGGATGCGGTGTAATTGAGATTGACGGGCACTTTGCCCATGAGGAGAGCAGCAAGATTCACCAGGGCTCCGGGAATCGAGGGGGGAAGCAGAATGCCGACCATCTCCTGACCGCGCCAATGGGTGCGCAATCGCCGGGCCAGAAAAATAGATTTCGCCAGTACGGAGAAGAAGCCAAGACGCGGCGTTCGCCCGTCTGCCATGGCAAAGCGGAACGGGTGCCGCCGCGCGGTCTGGATGAAGGAACGCGTGAGCGTTTTCATGTAACGCTTGCGCCGCAGAAACGCGTCGACACCCAATTCTTGAACGACTTGGCGCACTTCCTGCGCAGTGGCCGCCGGAGGCAACGGCTTTCCGAAGGTGACGCGAACGGGGTACGGAATACGCCGAGGAAGCTTCCAAAAAAAACGGCCGCCGGAAAAACTAAAGATCGAACCCCAGATGCCATCGATATTCATGGGGATAATGGGGGCATCCACGCCCTTCATGATGCGTTCCGTGCCGCGGCGGAAGGGAAGCATCTGGCCGATGCGCGTCATCTGGCCTTCCGGAAAAATGCAGACGAGTTCGCCGTTGTGCAGCGCTTCGGTGGCTTCGCGGAGCGAGTGAATCATCTCGCGAGGCCGTTGCTGCGAAGAAATCGGGATGACGCCAAGGATTTTTGCGAACGGCTTGATCAGCGGATGTTCGTAGGATTCCTTGAACATGAGAAAACGCACGGGACGATCGGTGGAAGCGATGACCAGTGCGGCGTCGGCGATGGAACCGTGGTTGGGGGCGAGCAGCGCACCACCCCGCGCAGGAACGTTTTCGCGGCCCTGAATGTCCATGCGGTAGAGAGTATGCGTGGCAAACCAGAGCAGGAGGCGCAGGAGGGAATCGGGGAGCAAGTACAAGACATAGGAGGCGGCGACCACCGTGCCTATGGCTGCCCAGAAGAAGACCGACGCAGGGCTGAGATGCAAGTAGTTCGTCGAGAGGTAGTAGAGCGCGCCAGCGGCGCCGATGCCCACAAACGAAAGCAAATTCGCCGCAGCAATGACACCGCCTTTGTGCTGTTCTTCCGGCCGGTGCTGGATCAAGGCGTTGATGGGGACGATGAAAAATCCGCCGGTGAAGCCGAGTGCGGCCAGCAGAAAAAGTACTTGCGGAAAAGTGAGGCCAGGAACGGAAAGGGCAAATCCGAAGGCCGTCATTCCGAGTGCGCCAAGAGGAATTAGGCCGTATTCGATCTTTCCGCCGGAAAGAAAACCCGCGGCCAAGCTGCCCACACCAATGCCGATGGCAACAGAAGCCAAGAGCGGGCCAGTGTGGGAGCTGTCGAGATGCAAAAGTCTCTCGCCATAAAAGATGACGTTGTTTTGCAGCAGGGCCCCGAAAAACCAGAAGTAGGTGTTACCCAGAACTGCCAGCCACAGAACACGATCTGCGCGGATAAGGCGGCCTTGCGCCCATAGATCACCGAACACATTGGCGCGAAATTTTCTGACCGGGTCCGCGGCAGGAACGCGCGTGATGGCCAAAGCGCAAGCGAGACCCACTAAAGAGCAGCCAAGAAAGAGCAGGCCAGAAATCGATTGGCGGCCGCGGAATGCGTCGGACATGTATCCTGCAGCAACGACTGCGGAGATAATCGCGAGAAACGTCCCCAGCTCGATGACGCCATTGCCCCAGGACAAAAGTTTTTGCGGCAGAAGCTCGGGCAGCAAGCCGTATTTCGACGGCCCGAACAAAGCTGCTTGCGTGCTGGCCAGAAACACGGCGGCCAATGCGAGTGGCAGATTTTCCTGGGCGAAGGCGAGCATGGCAAGGAGCATCACGGCCATCTCAAACAGCTTGGTTCCGACGGTGACGGTTCGTTTGCTGAAGCGATCGGCGAGAAACCCACCAGTCATGGAAAAGAGAATGAAGGGCACGGAAAACAAGAGGTTAAGGACAAAGACCTTGCTGTTTTCTTCCTCAGGCTTCAGGTGCATGGCAAGAATGAGGAAGAAGACGAGGCTCTTCAAACCGTTTTCGTTGAATGCACCTTGGAACTGCGTGGCGATCAGGCTCCAGAAGCCGCGACGCCAGTTTGTCTCCTGCTCAGGCATGGAAGCGTCTCCGTCCGAGCATCCTGACCGCATTCAGATTAGCCGTATTTCTTACCGCGAAAGCTGCTTGAACGCCAGTTTTGGCATAAGCGTTAATGAGTGGAAGTAAGAGCGGTTCTCCTTTATCCCGATTATTTCTTCCCGGTGTCGCGACGCCTGGGTGACCCGGATTTCCTTTGGTGACACACTGCGCAACGAATAGCTAGATTCCGTGTTCGCAGAGTGTATCGTAGAAATACGGCAAGGCAAGTAGCGAGCAAGCGTCGGCGCCATGAAAAAGCTCAGATTTCTAGTTTCTCTGACTACGAACGAAAACGACTACCAGATTGAGCAGGCGCAATCCGCAGACTTGATGGCGAAGAAGCTGGGCGTGGACGCGCAGATCATTTTCGCCGATAACGACGCTATCACCCAGAGCACACAAATTCTGAAAGCGATTCAGGCGCCGGCAGAAACGCGGCCTGACGCGATCGTTTTCGAACCCGTGGGCGGCACAGCGCTCCCGCAGGTGGCTCGCGCAGCGGCCGGAGCAGGGATTGGATGGGCGGTGCTGAACCGCGACGCAAATTACATTGCGGAGCTACGCCAATCGTCGACGGTGCCGATCTTTGCGGTCAGCTCCGACCACGTGGAAATCGGGCGTATCCAGGGGAAGCAATTTGCCGCCTACCTGCCGAAAGGCGGGTCGGTCCTTTATATCCAAGGACCCTCGGAGAATTCCGCGGCGAAGGAACGCACCGCGGGGATGCAGGAAACCAAACCCGCGAACATCCAGCTGACTTTGTTACGAGGGCAGTGGACGGAGGACAGTGCTCAGCGAACGGTTCGGTCGTGGCTAAAGCTCTCGACATCGCAGAAAATGGCAGTGGACTTGATCGGCGCGCAGGATGATTCGATGGCGATGGGTGCTCGCAAAGCATTTCAGGAATTGACGAATGAAGCCGACCGTGAAAAGTGGCTAAAGCTGCCTTTTACGGGCTGCGACGGATTGCCAAAAACAGGCCAATCGTGGGTACGCAGCGGGCTGCTGGCCGCGACCGTTTTTGTACCACCAAATGCCGGGCAGGCGGTTGAAATGTTCGTGCAGGCAATTCAGCACGGTAAGCATCCACCGGCGCGCGCCTTGACGATGCCAGCCTCGATTCCCCCACTAGAATCACTTACTCCCTGGAAAGGGTAAACTTCCCTACAGCCGCTCGCGCGATGTGGGCGGCATCAAGGGTTTACGGCCATTGTTTCTCGACAATTTCATAGTCTATGTGGGCGGAAGGCGCCGCGAGGCCGTGGCGATCGAGGATTGCGCGGACATTTTTGGGCGAATGATCGAAGTAGCCCGCGAATTCCACTTCGCGGTAGCCAATGGCGGCGACTTTCGCGATGGTGCCTTCGAAATCTTTCTCCATGGAGCCGCGAACGGTGTAGAGCTGTAGGCCGATGGTATGTATGCTGTGCGTCTCCGCAGCAGACCAGGCGGGCCGCGTGGCCATTAGGGCTGTAGCGAAAGAAGATTCAATGAAAGATCGGCGGTTCATGGGGCGTAGTGTACTCCTCTCAGGTTAAGAGCAGAGAGTATACAAAATAGTGGGACTTGTTCTTCCGAAAAAGCCGCTTTTCTTCTTGAAGCTTGTGATCAGGATGGCCTGGAAAATTAGGCGGCCGAACGGGAGACGGTTGAGTCACAAGAATCGCAGGAGCCCGCTATAAAAACGATTGACGACGCGTCAGTGAACCCACAGAATCTTCGTTGCTTCAGGACACGGCTTACCGGAACAGCAGCATTCCGCGCGTTGATTTCAGGAAGGATGCCATGCCGAAAAGTGCTGTCGTTACGATTCGGGATGTAGCGCGCAAGAGCGGATACTCTGTCTCGACCGTCTCCATCGTTCTGAACAATGCGCCGTTGTCGCGGTATATCCCGAATGACACGAAGCAGCGCATTGAGACGGCGGCGCGCCAGTTAGGCTACCGCCCGAATCCCCTGGCCCGCTCGTTGCGCAGTCAGCGCTCGAATATGGTCGGCGTGATGGTTTTTGACATCACCGACCCGTACTGCACACCGATCCTGCGCGGGATCGAAAATTCGCTCTATCAGGGAAGCTATTTGTCGCTGCTGGCGGATGCGCACAACGAGCCGCATCGCTTCGAGCGTTATCTCGAAATGCTGCTCGACCGGCGCGTCGAAGGGCTGATTGTGATCGCCAATTGGCTGGTGATGGACATCAAGCTGCTGGCAGATTTGACGCGGAAGCAGGTACCCACGGTCATCGTTGGCCGCGAGATTGATATCGACACGGTTAGCACTGTCTCCGTGGACAACGAAGCTGGGGCCCGAGCTGCACTGGAAAATCTCCACCGTCTCGGTCACCGCGAGATTGCCTTCATTCGCGGCCCGAAAACGCTTGCCAGTAGCGGCCAGCGATGGAAAGGCATTCGCAGTTTTGCGCACTCCGCAGAGATCGCCTTGGACCAGCGGCGGATCGTGGAACTGCCGGAGTCGCTCGATCCCAATTCAAGTTTTGAGGCGGGCGCAAGACTCACCGCGGAATTGTTGCGGCGCGGCAAGTCCTTCACGGCGCTGATGGCGTTCGACGACATGACCGCGCTCGGCGCGCTGCGCGCGTTAAAAAAGAGAGGGGTGCGCGTGCCGGAGGATTGCTCCGTCGTGGGCTTTGATGACGTGGCACAGGCCGCGATTTCGGTGCCATCGCTCTCGACCGTGCGGCAGCCCATGGAAGTCATGGGGACTCTAGGCGTCGGAATCGTGCTGGACGCGATTAATGCGGTGCGTGAAAAGCGTGACGCTCCTATCGTGCGTCGAAAAGTGCCAGCCGAGCTGGTGGCACGCGAATCCACGCGGCAAGTATCCAAGTAAATTCGACAGAACAGCATTAGTTCCCGAGATGCGGCTCGAGTGTCCCGCTCTGGCCTAGTCCTTGCCTCGCAGGAGGGATTCGCGCACGGCCCTCAATTCCTTCTTCTTCGCTTTGTCAACGACAGGAAATGCTAAATCCAGCCCGTCCAGCGTTTCGATGATCGCCGAAGCCACCACCAGCCGTGTGAACCACTTGTTATCCGCGGGAACGACGTACCACGGCGAGTGTTTCGTCGCCGTTTTTTGGATCATCTCTTCGTACGCTTGCTGGTAGTCCTTCCAGAAGCCACGCTCCTGGGTGTCCGCCATCGAGAACTTCCAATTCTTATTGGGATCCTCAAGTCTTTCCAGAAACCGCTTCTTTTGCTCTTTTTTTGAAACATGCAGGAAGAATTTGCGGATCACCACGCCATTCCGCGTCAAGTAGCGTTCAAACGCTCCAATATCCTCAAAGCGCTCTTCCCAAATGCGATCCGTGAGCAACCGATCCGGCAGCTTTTCTGCCTTCAAAAAATCCCGGTGGACTCTCACCGCCAAAACGTCTTCATAATAGGAACGGTTAAAGATCCCGATCCTGCCTCGTTCCGGTATTCGGCTATGGATTCGCCAAAGATAATCGTGATTCAGCTCTTCATTGCTTGGTGACTTGAAGGAGAAAACTTCGCAGCCTTGTGGATTCACCCCGGACATGACGTGCTTGATCACCCCGTCCTTACCGGCGGCGTCCAAACCTTGAAGGATCACCAAGAGGGCCCAGCGGTCCTGCGCGTAGAGCTTTTCCTGCATATTGCTGAGCAGCCCGACGCGTCTATCCAGGATGTTCTGGGCGTGTTGTTTGTTTTTCACCCCGTTCGTATCAGCGGGGTCGGAGTCCTTCAGGCGAAACTTCTCGCCATCCGTGATGCGGTAGGGTTCTGCGAGGCGCGCGGCCTCTTTGATAAGTTTGTTGTAATTCATGATGCTGGGAGTTTAGTACAGACGAGAGGCCTCAGAATAGAGTTCCGAGCGCCCAGCCGAAAGCGGAAAAGCGGTTGTGCGCGTGGAAGACCGAGCCGTTCGGCAGTTGCAGGAAGCGGTTCAGGCGTAAAACGTTCACCGCGTAATAGGCTCGCACGGGCACCTGAATTCCTGGAACCGTCCAACTCAATTCAATTCCTGTCGAGGCGTGGAGCAGGCCATTCGTCGAATCCAGTAACGAGGGACGCGCGTAGCCTAGCCAATTGGGAAGCAGCCAGCCAAATCCCAAGTCAAAAAAACCGGCGGCTTGCGTCCCGCCACCGAGGGGCACGCGGTACTCCGCATTCGCAACGCTGAAAAGGTTTGCTCCTGCCGGTGCGGCTGAATAGTGCGTGTTTCCCGAGGGTGTTAGTGAGGAGACGCTGGCGTAAGGACCCAACTCGCCGGTGCGAAGTCCGCGGACCTGCTCATCGCCTGAAAAGATCCGCGCATACAGCGGCATGTCACCCTGATAGCTGCCCGCACCACCGAACGAAGTTCGAAAAGCCCATGTACTCTGACGGCTGAAGATTGCATCCGGGAAAAGGTGAGCGTACTCCTCAGACGAGCGGAGCATGTTCTCGCTTCCCCCCAGCCACCCGCCGGAAACAGAATTTGCAAAAGTGAGGTGTTTATTTCCAGTGTCGCGAGTCCAGCCGAGCCCTAACGAGTGGCTCGACGTCCGGGCGTGGATATCACTCGCCGCAAGGCCCGCGAGGCTGGCGGGGAGGGCGAGTGAATAATCTGTGGTCGAACGCGACAAGCTGTAATTGACTCCCAGCGAATCGGTGTTTGTCAGGGCATAGCTCCAGCCTGCGCTCAGCCCTTCGCTCTGGGAAGTGAAAAATGGTCCCTTGACGCCCTTCACGAAATGCGGCCGCAGAATGTTGTTGAACACAGAAAGTGCCAACGATCCCCGGGAGCCCAAGAATCCCTCCTTTGCCACCCCGAGCAGGAGCTGTAAACTTTCCGGCCCGCTATCGATCTGCGCGGCGAGCAACTCCTCCCGCTGGAGGAGATCGAAAAGGGTGTAAGCGATCCCAAGCGTGCTACCGAACTGTCCCTGACCTCCCGAGAACGAGGCGCGCTGTTGACCCACCTCTTGGAGGTGAATGGTCACATCGGCGGTGCGGCCGACTTCGTCGGTTTCGATGTGAATGTTTTCTTTATGGATGGGGCGGAAGTAGCCGGTTCTGGCCAGGTGCGCAAGGCCAGTCTCGAGGGCGCGGTCCTCGAGCGGGCGTCCTTCCTGGAGAGAAATGCGCCGCCTCACAAAACGATCGCTGAAGCGGTGCAGGCCCTGAATCTCGATGCGTCGCACAATGTAGGGGGGTGCATCGCTCAAGCCCAGCTTGATTCCTACCATGTGGGAGTCCGGGTCGAATATCCGTGAAGTATCCACGGCACGATAGGACGCTGATTTTTCGACACCGGGCTTTGGCTGGATGACTGCAAACCACGCCCGACGCAGATGTTCGACCGCTTGCGCAGAGTAGGGTTTGCCAGTTTCGCCGCGCAAGACTGTCTGGAGCTTCTGTCCGCGCTGCCCGCCCGCTTCGATGAGCGCGTGTGAGGCATCAATCGATCCGAGTCTGTAGTGAGGGCCGGCTTGCGCAGGAATGGAGATGGATAGGCGGGTGTCGATCGTCCGATGGGGCCAGCGGAACCAGTGCAGCGAGTTTTTTTCGTAATACGAGAGTCTAGCATCGCCGATCCGCGCTTCGGGATAGCCATGATTCTGGTAATACGTCAGAATTCGTTCGCGATCCTCTTCGAAAGCCTCGCGCGTGTAGGCTTCTTTGCCGCGAAGAGAGGAGAAGAGCGTTCCCGGAGTGATTCGCCGCATCTGCCGCCGTAACAATTTTGAGGACAACTCTGGATTTCCCTTGAAATCGATCCGCCCGACAGGTATGTGAAGGCCATCCGATATTTCAAAGTGGAGGTGAACAGTCGCATTAGAAGATTGCTCGCGGCGAATTTGTACCTTCGACTGCGGGTGACCCAACTCAGCGAGGGCAAACCGGATCGTCTGCGCGATACGGTTAAGCGTTGCTGGGTCTGCCGGTTCTCCCAAGCGCACCGTTAAATGGCTCTCACTGAGCAGCCGCTCGATCTGCGCATGCGAAAGCAGCCGCGATCCCGTGTATTCCACGCCCGTGAGGTAGGGCATCTCCTCGAAATGGAACACGAGCCGCACTCTTGGCGCTGTTTCCTTAGATGGCGATGAAGTGTCTTTTTTGGGTTGCGTTTCGACGGAAATCTCTCCGAACCATCCAAGACGCACAAGCGCCCGGACGTCGGCGTCAATTCGCCTTGCATCGAGGCTTTCACCTTCGCGTGACGAGATTTGCGGCTGTAACGCCGCGGAAGCGATGCGGCGGAGGCCCAGAAAGACAATTTCATCGATGATGGGAGCCGAGGCCTCGGAAAGCGGAGACGCAGCATCGTGATTCGCGGAGGAAATCTCCCGTTGTGGACTTGCCCGCAATGCCCCGGCGAACATAATTCCGACAAGGCACGCGGCGATGGGCCAGCGTACGTTCATCTCTCCCTGCACCAGGAGAATATGTGAACGGATGTCGAAGGGTGCGTCCGGGTTGTCTCACTTAGTGCCGATTGGAGAACAAGTGGCTCACTGCGCATCGTTATGAGTGTCTTGCCCGCGAGCTGTGGGCATTTGCCACGCACTCAGCGAAACCTGGACGTGGGTCGCCGATGCAAGCCTAGGTGCATTGACTTTGGCCATTTTGGGAAACTAAGATGCTCGGCCATGCCTCAATCCAGGCGGAAGTTTCGTTTGCCTCATCCTCAGCCGGTCGACGCGCTCACCTACGCGCGCTTTACGGGCATCTCCACCTTCATGCGTCTACCGCACATCTCACAGCCCGAGGAGTTGGACATTGCTTTGATCGGAGTACCTTTCGACGGCGGCACTACCTATCGCCCGGGGCCGCGTTTCGGGCCTCGCCATGTCCGAGCCCAATCGGCGATTATCCGGCCTTGGAATCCCGTTTTGAATGTAAATCCCTTCGCCGTTCACCGCATCGCCGACTTTGGAGACCTCTCCGTGAATCCTCTGTCCATCGAGGACACCTTTCGCCGGATCGAGCAGGGAATCACTGCTCTCCTGCAGGCCGGTGTGCGCTGCGCATGCGTGGGAGGAGATCACTCCATCAGCCTCCCGATCCTGCGCGCCGTGGCAAAGAAGCACGGACCTGTGTCGCTGATCCAATTTGATGCCCACAACGATTTGTGGGACGAATACTTCGGCAGCAAGTATTCGCACGGCACGCCGTTCCGCCGGGCCTTCGAAGAAGGTTTGCTTCACGATGGCGATGTCTTACAGGTTGGTCTTCGTGGGCAAGTCTACGGTGAAGAAGATTTCGACTTCGCCCGCGCCCACAAAGTCAGGATGGTCACCGCAGAGGAATTTCACAAGAAAGGCATGTCAATCGTTCAGCGCCATCTACGCTCCTTTCGCCGCAAGCCTGTGTACGTCACCCTCGATATTGACGTCGTCGATCCCGCTTTCGCCCCCGGAACGGGAACCCCGCAAGTGGGCGGTTTAACGAGCGTGCAAATCCTCGAGCTCGTTCGCGCCCTGCGCGGCTTGAGCATTGTCGGGTGCGACCTGGTTGAGGTATCGCCACCCTTTGACACTGGCGAGATCACCTCCTTGCTTGCCGCCAATCTTCTTTTCGAGCTGCTCTGCGTCCTGTAAATGCCTGCCCTCGCGCGCAAACTTCGGTTGCACGACTACTTCACGCTCGCCTTCGGCACCATGGTTGGTGTGGGTTGGCTAGTGCTTATGGACGACTGGCTCGGCCGCGGCGGGCCGCTCGGTGCCATGCTCGGATTTGCCCTAGGCGGACTGGTCCTCTTGCCGGTCGGATATGTCTACGGCCAGTGGGTGCAACGGCTTCCGGATGCGGCGGGCGAAGCTGCCTACACGGCGCAGGTTTTTCCGCCCTTGGTCAGCTATTTGACCGGCTGGATAATGTTGCTGGCATACTTCATTGTTTGTCCGTGGGAAGCCGTGGCGGTAGGCAAGATCGCGGCTTATATTTTTCCGTCGCTCAATTCGTTTGAATTATATCGCGTCGCGGGCCAGCCGGTGTTCTTGCCCCGCCTCATTCTGGGAATCGCCCTCACACTCTTCCTCGCCATCCTCAATTACCGCGGCATTCGCCTCAGCGCGAATTTCCAGAACTGGACCGCCGCGATGGTCCTGTTTCTCTTCGTCTTCGTGCTCGGCATCAGCGCCACGCACGGCGCTCCCGCCAATTTTCATCCCGCATTTCACTCGGCCCCACTCGTCTCGATCTTGCTCACGCTCCAGATCGTCCCGTATTTCATGACCGGCTTCGAATCCGTGCCTAAATGCGCGGAAGAGGCGAACCCTGAGTTTCGCGGCCGGGGTTATCTTCAAGCGATCGCGCTGGCCTTGCTGGTCGGCGCCTTGTTCTACGCGCTGGCGATTGCCTCGGTCGCGTACATCACTCCCTGGCAAAGCCTTCTTGGCAAGCGCTTCGCCACCGCCATCGCCTTCGAACAAGCGCTCGGCACTAAGTGGCCGGTTAGCCTGATCCTGACCATGGGGCTCTTCGGCCTGTTCCAGTGTTTCAACGGCAATTTCGTTGCTTCGAGCCGTCTGCTTTTCGCGTATGGCCGTCGCCGGACAATCGCGCCGCACTTCGGCCGCGTCCACGAAAAATTCCTAACTCCTTACGTCGCCGTCCTCGGCATAACCGCTGGCACCCTGCTCGCGCAGTTCCTTGGCGATGCGCTCCTCGTGCCAGTGACCGAGGTGGGCTCCATGGCCTCCGCGTTCGGCTGGCTCGCGGCGTGCCTATCATTTTGGATGGTAGAGCCGCGGCCCCGCTTGCGCGTGATAACGGGACTGGCGATCGCTGTTTCATTACTCCTGCTGCTGATGAAATTGCTTCCCGTTTTTCCGGGACACTTCACGCCAACAGAGTGGATGGCGCTCGGTGTCTGGCTCACTCTTGGATTCCTGCTTCACCGGTGGTCTTGACCGGACTTTTCGATACCCTCGTGTATACTCTCGTGGGCAAAAGCTCGTCTCATTGACATGATTCCGTACTTACATCTCGGCCCCCTGTCTCTTCCTACATTTGGCTTGATGGTTGCGGCCGGCCTTCTCTGCGCTGCCTACATCCTGGATGCCGATTTCAAGCGGCGCAGAGTTCAGGCCGACGCATTCCTGATCATCGGCGTCGCCGGGCTCGCGGGGATTGCCGGTGCGCGCCTCTACCATGTCTTGGAAAGCCCCGCCGATTTTTTTGCCGATCCTTGGCCGTACATTTTCAGCCGCGTTGGATTTGCCTGGTTTGGCGGCTTTCTGGGCGGATTCGCTGCACTAGCCCTTCTGGCGCGGAGCGCAAAAATACCGTTGCTCGAATTTCTCGACGCCTGTTCGCCGGCCGCCGCTGCCGGCTATGCCATCGGGCGCATTGGCTGTCTTCTCTCTGGTGATGGCGATTACGGCATGGTTACAAAGCTTCCCTGGGGCATGAGTTTTCCTAACGGTATCGTGCCGACGACCGAGCGCGTTCATCCCACTCCGCTCTATGAGTTTTTCATCTGGCTTGCGATTGCCGCGTTTCTTTGGCACATGGGCACGAAAGCCCTGCGCGGCCCCAAGGCCAAGGGCGAGATATTTTGCAATTACCTGATCCTGACCGGCGTCGCTCGCTTCCTGATCGAATTTATACGCATCAATCCAAAATCCTTTTTCGGTTTATCGAATGCACAGACCGCGAGTGTCGTCTCCATTCTTCTTGGCGCGGTGTTACTTTGGCGTATTAAGAGCCAATTTCACGCGCTCAAGAAGGAGCACCGCATCGTAGAGCACATCGTTTCTCGCGGCGACGTTTTGCAACAGGAATATCACAAGCCCACGCCCGAATGCGCTCATCCGGAGCGCTGGCACATGTATGACTCCATGAGCGCGGAAGTCGAAGTGCTCGATTTTCTGAAGACTTTGGTGATGACCATCAAGCCGGAGCTAGTAGTGGAAACGGGAACTTTTTCCGGTCTCAGCACGCTTCACATTGCGGAGGGTTTACAGGCCAACGGTTTTGGCCGAGTCATTACCTGTGAATACGATCCGAAGGTTTTCGCGTCGGCGCAGAAGCGATTTGCCTCATCTGGACTTGACGAGTGGATCGAAGCGCGGAATGCATCCAGCCTGGAGATGAAGGTCGACGGCCGAATCGATCTGCTCTTTTGCGACAGTGATGCGCCACTGCGCGAACAGGAGGTCCGCCGGTTCCTTCCGCAGATCAATCCGCACGGGCTAATCGTCATGCACGACGCGAGTTCCGCGATGAAGACGGTCCGGGAAGCAGCGCTCAAACTTGAAAGCGAAGGATTGCTCTCCGTGCTCCTTCTGCCGACACCGCGCGGGCTCGTCTTAGCGCAAAAAAAAGAAGGGCGCAGCTAAGCGCCCCTTCCTCTCGATCGCAACTGGAGTCCGCCTTATGGTTCCTGTTTGTAAATCTTTCCCTCTTTCATCACGAAATTCACGTGCTCGAGGACGTGGATGTCCGCCAGCGGGTCACCCGTGACGGCGATGATGTCGGCGTATTTGCCCGGCTTCAGGGAGCCGAGAAGATTCGATTTACCCAGCAAGTCAGCGGCATTGCTGGTGGCGGACTGGATCGCCTGCATGGGCGTCATGCCGTACTTGACCATGAAGGCAAACTGGCGGGCGGCGATGCCGTAGGGGCAGACGCCGGCGTCGGTGCCGAAGGACATTTTCACGCTGGCGCGGAGGGCCTTTGTGAAGTTCTGGCGGTGCGCTTCCCCTAAATTGCGGTCGTGTTCGAGAAAATCCGCAGGAATCTTGCTGTTCTTGCCGGCCTCCTGAATGCATTCTTCATCGTAAATGTCCATATCGAGATAAGTGCCGTGCTGCTTGGCGAGTGCAATGCCTTCGTCATCGATCAGCGTGGCGTGCTCGACGGAAGCGACACCGGCGCGGATGGCGTTCTTGATACCCTCCGGACCGTGCGCGTGGGCTTCGACACGAAGACCGAAATTCTTGGCTTCGTCGACGGCTGCTTGCAGTTCTTCGGGAGTGAACTCGGAAGAGTTCGGATTGCTGCCGTGAGTGAGGACGGCGCCGGTGGAGAGCACTTTGATGTGATCCACGCCGTTGTGCGCGAGCAGGCGCACTTTCTGGCGGACCTCCCAAGGGCTGTTAGCTTCGCCGTAGCGCAAATCCCAGGGAAGCTGAATGTCGGGAGCGAAGCCAGTCATGGCGCCGGCGCCGCCGGTGATGGTGATGTAGGCTCCGGCGACGAACATGCGGGGACCCACAATGTAGCCGTGATTGATGGCGTCGCGAAGCGCGATGTCATTGAGAGCGCGGTAGACGCCAACATCACGGACGGTTGTGAAACCGGATTCCAGGGTAACGCGCGCATTGGGGACGGATTCGAGGACAACCTGGGAGGCGGTACGTTTGAGCTGAGACATGGGGTCTGCGTTGTCGTCGTGAGCGCCGTCGGCGAGGTGCGTGTGGCAATCGATCAGTCCAGGAAGCACGGTCATTTTCGAAAGATCGATTACACTGGCCCCCGCAGGAATGGCAAGATTCTCGCCGACCGCTTCGATCTTTCCGCCACGCACGAGAATGACTTGGTTCGTCAGCAGGCGCCCCGCTTCGACATCCATGAGCTTTCCGGCACGAATCGCTGTGACTGGCGCCGGCGCTGGGGGCTGCGCCTGCTGCGCGACGCAGGAAATGGCGGCAGATAGCAAGAAAACCAAAGCCCAAGAAGTTCGTTTTAGCACGGATATCCTTTCGTTGTTGAGGAGTGCAGGTTTGGGATTGCCCATCCGATTCTGAACGCGCCGCGAATGATACTCCGTCCATCCAGGTTCTTCAATTTTGGATTTGATACCGAGGGGCGGGGACGGATCAGCCATGGTGCCGAATACGTGGACACAGCCTGAAGTGTGTACTACCGCGGAGCCAGGACAAAGACTCAGGTCTAAAGGCCTGAGCTACAGCATTTGGCGGAGGACGTATTGCAGGATGCCGCCGTGATGATAGTAAGCAACCTCTTCCGGCGTGTCCGCACGAGCGATGGCGGAAAACGTTCTTTCCTTGCCGCCGTCCGATTTCGCGCGAACCTTAATCTCTTTCCTGGGCGCTAGCGCGGTCACGCCTTCGATTTCGAAGACTTCGTGACCTGTCAGCCCGAGCGATTCGCGGTTTTCGCCCGGTTTGAATTCCAGCGCAAGCACTCCCATGCCAATCAGATTGCTGCGGTGGATGCGCTCGTAGCTCTCCGCAATCACGGCGCGCACGCCGAGGAGCCGCGGACCCTTGGCCGCCCAGTCGCGCGATGATCCTGCGCCATACTCTTTGCCGGCAATCACGACGAGCGGCATTCCGGCTTCGCGATACCTCACCGCAGCGTCGTAAATGGACATCTTTTCGCTGCTCGGAACATACACCGTCCAGCCACCTTCCGTGCCCGGTGCAAGCTGATTGCGCAGCCGGATATTCGCAAACGTACCGCGCACCATCACTTCATGATTCCCGCGCCGCGCGCCGTAGGAGTTGAACTCGTGCGGTTTTACTCCGTTGGCGATGAGATATTTGCCCGCCGGCGAATCCACCGGAATGGAGCCGGCCGGCGAAATGTGGTCCGTCGTTACGCTGTCGCCAAGAATCGCCAGGACGCGAGCGCCGTGGATGTCCGCCAGCGGCGGCGGGCTCTTCGGCATGTTTTCGAAATAGGGCGGCATCTTGATGTACGTGGATTTTGGATCCCAGCGATACAAGTCGCCTTCGGGAATAGGCATGGACTTCCAGTGCGCGTCGCCTTCGTACACTTGGCTGTACACCTTGCGGTACATGTCTGTGGAAACTGCTGAACGCACCGTCGCTTCCACTTCCTGCGGCGTCGGCCAGATATCGCGCAAATAGACCGGTTTTCCCGCTGTGTCCTTGCCCAGCGCTTCGGTGGTCAGGTCGACATCCATGCGGCCTGCCAGTGCATAAGCGACCACGAGCGGTGGCGAAGCCAGATAGTTCGCGCGCACCAGCGGATGAATGCGTCCCTCGAAATTCCGATTGCCGCTGAGGACCGCCACAGCCACGAGGTTGTTCTCCTTGATGGCCGCTCCGATGGCTTCCGGCAATGGTCCGCTGTTGCCGATGCAGGTGGTGCAGCCATACCCGACGACATGGAACTTGAGCTTCTCGAGATACGGCATCAGGCCCGAAGACACCAGATAATCGGTTACGACTTTCGAACCCGGGGCAAGGCTCGTCTTCACCCAGGGCTTCACGTGCAGCCCGCGCTCGACCGCTTTTTTCGCCAGAAGACCAGCGCCGAGCATCAGCGATGGATTCGAAGTGTTGGTGCAACTCGTAATCGCGGCGATGACCACCGAGCCGCTGGAAAGATCGAACGAGTCGCCGTTGTTTCGCACGGCGATGTGCTTGTCCGGGGTGCCCTCGACAACCTTTGTGAACGAGGTCTTCGCCTGGCGCAGCGGTACGCGGTCCTGCGGGCGCTTCGGACCTGCGACCGTTGGCTCGACCGTTCCAAGATCCAGTTCCAGCTTGTCGCTGAAGGCCGGTTCGGGCGTGGCGTCCGTTCGAAAGAGCATCTGTTCCTTGCAGTAGGCTTCGACAAGCGCGATCTGCTCGTGCGGCCGCGCCGTAAATTGCAAATAGGCCAGCGTCTCGGCGTCGACGGGGAAAAAGCCCATCGTCGCGCCGTACTCCGGCGCCATGTTTGCGATAGTGGCGCGGTCCGGCACACTCAAGCTGGAAAGTCCACTGCCGTAGAATTCGACAAACTTTCCGACCACGCCCTTCTTCCGCAGCATCTCCGTCACCGTCAAAACGAGGTCCGTCGCGGTTGCGCCTGCGCCCAGCCGCCCGCGTAGACGGAAACCAACCACTTCCGGTATCAGCATCGAAGACGGCTGGCCAAGCATGGCCGCTTCTGCTTCAATGCCGCCGACGCCCCAACCGAATACGCCGAGCGCGTTCACCATCGTCGTGTGTGAATCCGTGCCCACGACGGAATCAGGGTAGGCCTCCACTTTGTTTCCCGAAGGCATCGCGCAAACTACCCGCGCGAGATATTCGAGGTTCACTTGATGACAGATGCCCGTGTCGGGCGGGACTACCTTGAAGTTCTGGAACGCGGTCTGGCCCCAGCGCAAGAATGCATAGCGCTCCACGTTGCGCTGGAATTCCAGCTCGGCATTCAGACCGAAAGCGTTGGCACTCCCGAAACTATCGACTTGAACGGAATGATCGATGACCAGCTCGGCAGGGAAGAGAGGATTGATGAGTTTCGGATTCCCGCCCATTCGCTTGACGGCTTCGCGCATGGTCGCGAGATCAACCACTGCCGGAACGCCCGTGAAATCCTGCAGCAGCACGCGCGCCGGCATGAACGCGATTTCTTTTTGAGCTACTCCGGGCGCCCAGGTTGCCAGTGTGCGAATGTCGTCAGCCCGCACGAAACGTCCGTCTTCGCAACGCAGGAGATTTTCCAGCAGGATGCGGAGCGAAAAGGGCAGTTTTGCCAGGTTGCTTATCTGTTGCTTCTCAAGCGTTTCCAGACGGTGGATTTCGAAGGTCTGTGCGCCGACATTGAACTTGTCGCGCGTGCCGAAGGAATTTCCCGCGGATAGCGGCATTCTCGCCGTCCTTTCGCTATCATCGATAGCCCCCCTATGATAACCGAAATCGATTCCGGGCGGCGGGGGCTATACTTGTACCAGTATGAACATCGTCCTGATTTCGACCTATGAGCTCGGACGACAGCCCTTCGGGCTGGCCTCCCCAGCGTCTTGGTTGCGTAAGCGCGGCCACCGCGTCGTTTGCCTCGACCTCACGCGGCAGTCGCTCGACGAATATGCGATCCGGGCGGCCGACCTCATCGCCCTCTACTTACCCATGCACACGGCCACACGGCTTGCCGCACAGCTCATTCCCGGTTTGCGCGAGCGAAATCCACGCGCCCATCTCTGTTGCTATGGCCTCTACGCACCGATGAATGCGGAGTACCTGCGATCGCTAGGTGTCTCTACCATTCTTGGCGGTGAATTCGAAGACGCGCTCGTCCATCTAGCAGGGCGCCTCGCCGCAGCCGAACATGAGATCTCGGGACCGCAGCCGGAGCCGATGGTGTCCATGGATCGGCTGTCTTTTGAGGTTCCCGATCGTACGGGAATGCCTTCGCTCGAAAAGTACGCGCATCTTGTCATTCCCGGCGCAGGGTCCCGCATTGTTGGTTCCACCGAAGCCAGCCGCGGCTGCAAGCACCTCTGCAGGCATTGCCCGATTGTTCCAGTTTACAAAGGTGTGTTCCGCATCGTTGGCCGCGACGTCGTTCTTGAGGACATCCGCCGCCAGGTCGCGGCGGGCGCGCAGCATATCTCCTTCGGTGATCCGGACTTCTTCAATGGCATCCGCCATGCCATGGAACTAGTCGAAGCGTTTCATCGTGAATTTCCTCAAGTCACGTACGATGTCACCATCAAAATCGAACACTTGCGCAAATACGAAGCGCATTTACCCAAGCTTAAGGAGACCGGCTGCCTCTTCGTGATCAGCGCCGTCGAATCTCTGGACGACGCTTTTCTCTGCACCCTCGACAAGGGTCACACCCGCGAAGATTTTCTTCATGTTGTGCGAACTTTCCGCGCTCTCGGCATGACTCTTCATCCCACTTTCGTGCCGTTTAGTCCGTGGACGACGATGGATTCATACCTGGACCTGCTCCAGGTGCTCCAGGCGGAAGCGCTCATCGAAAACGTCGCGCCCATCCAGCTCGGCATTCGCTTGCTCATTCCAGAAGGTTCGCGTCTGCTGGAATTGGAGGAAGTACAGCGGATCGTCGGAACGTTTGATGCGCAATCGCTGGTCTATCCCTGGGAGCATGCAGACCCGCGTCTCGATAGGTTGAGCGAAACTGTGCAGGCCTTTGCTGCGGAAGGTGATCGCAGGAAAGAGTCCCGCCATGCAGTCTTCCAGCGCATCTGGAAAGCCACGCATGATGTTGCTGGGCTAGAGACGCCCACTATTCAACACTCACAGCCACTGGGCGCCGCTGTGCCGTTCCTCAGTGAGCCCTGGTATTGTTGCGCCGAACCGACCCGGGACCAGTTGGTCTCCATGGGCGGCGCCTTGGAAAAAATAGAAGAACCTGCTGTTGCTGCCGATGGCTTCGTCTGAGCAACGTAAGTACGGCTCTTCCGCGATGGCTACGCAACAAAAACGATTACTGCTTTTTACCGGCAAGCTGGGTTACCAGACTCGCAGTTTCGGTGAGGCCGCCGAGAAGCTGGGCGTCGAGCTTGTCTTTGTCACTGACCGTTGTCATCAACTCGAAGATCCTTGGGGCGACCGCGCCATCGCCGTTCATTTCGAATCGCCGGAAACCGCCGCGCACATCCTTCTTGAATCTCAGCACAATCAACGAGTAGATGGGATGCTTGCGCTTGGCGACCGGCCTGCTCTTACTGCTTCCTACGTGGCGCGCGGCCTCGGAATTCACTACAACCATCCGGCGGCCGTGGAAGCCTGTCGAAGTAAACTGCGAACGCGCGAGGTATTTCGCGATGCTGGCCTTCCCGTGCCCTGGTTTCGAAGTGTCCCTCTTACTCCTTTGCCCGAGCCTGCGTTGCTGGGCATCTCCTATCCATGCGTTCTGAAGCCGCTTTCGCTTTCGGCCAGCCAAGGCGTAGTCCGCGCTAACAACCGGGATGAATTTGTCGCTGCAGCGGATCGCCTTCGCCGCTTGCTCCAATCATTCGAAATTCGCGCTACCCGCGAAGCCCATCTCGATCGGATGCTCGTCGAAGGCTATCTTCCCGGCAGGGAAGTGGCTGTGGAGGGGCTGCTCACCGATGGTTCTCTGCGGATTCTGGCCATTTTTGATAAACCGGATCCACTCGAAGGACCGTACTTCGAGGAAACGATCTACGTCACACCGTCCCTGCTGGCCGCATCGCAACAGCGCGCTATTGAACAGTGCGCCCAGCGCGCGGTCAGCGCACTCGGTTTGTCGCGCGGCCCCGTTCACGCAGAATTTCGCATCAATAGGGACGAAGTCTGGCCGCTCGAAGTGGCGCCCCGGCCGATCGGAGGGCTCTGCGCGCGCGCACTGTGTTTCGCCGAGAAAGCCACTGGCGCAACGATCGGCCTGGAAGAGTTGTTGCTTCGCCATGCGCTCGGCCTGCCCGGCAGCGACTGGCCTCGCGAAGACTCTTCCTCGGGTGTGATGATGATTCCCGTCCCGAAAAGCGGCCTTTTGGAAAAGGTGGAAGGAGAAGATGCTGCCCGCGCGACGCCCGGAATTACGGAATTGCACATCACCGCGCGGCTGCATGATTACATCGCCGCGTGGCCGGAAGGATCGAGCTATCTTGGATTCCTTTTTGCGAGGGGGGAAACTCCGGATGAAGTGGAATCTGCGCTGCGGCAAGCGCACGCCAAGCTGCATTTCACACTAACGCCACGCCTGCCCGTGGAACATCCCGTCACGCGCCGCGTTACAAGGGCGGAGGGTTAGGCTTTCGCCTTCGGTGGTACGTAACCTTCCGGAAGTTTCGCCCCTTCGCCAAAGAAGAATTGCTCCAACTGCTCTCCCATGATCTTCTGCGAATTCGGGTCGAGGGGATTGAGCCGGTATTCATTCATGATCATTTTCGAGTGCTCGATCCATAGTTTCCATGCTTCTTTCGAAACATTATCGTACACGCGCTTCCCCAGCTCGCCCTTCCACGGGATGCGGTCGAGGCCCGGCAATTCCTTCCCAATTTTCACGCAATGGACCATTCGTGTGCCGGGCTTGACCGGCTCGGTCGTTGCCGGCTCGTGGCCGCAAGAGTCGTTAGCCATTCTCTTCTCCTTGGAACAATGCCATTTTTCACCTTACTGCAACTTCGGCAAATTTCCTAGTGGGCGCCGCTTGTTTTTTGACTTTGCGTCTTGCCCTCGATTTTGAAAGAACAAGGTAGACTTATCTCGGAACTCCGGCCTGGAGGTTCCCAATCGATTTCCCTTCAGGCCGTGGTTCCAGATTTTCTGACGGGCGCATCCCGGTAGAGTTGAAACCCCAGGGCCGGCTGCTTCATCGGATAGCAAGTGCGGAAGGAAAGCCAAGCGATCGGAGGGTTCGCAGACGTGGCCGACATCACAACTCTCTTCTGGGACATTGGGGGAGTTATTCTGACAAATGGCTGGGACCGGGTTTCGCGCCGGGAAGCGGCGGATAAATTCCGGCTGGACTTGGAAGAATTCCAGGATCGCCATGAACTCTCTTTTCCTGCCTTTGATTCCGGTCACATCAGCCTGAATGAATACCTCGATCGCACGCTCTTCTATCGCCCGCGATCTTTTACACGCGAAGAATTCACCGCTTTCATGTTTGCGCAATCCAAGGAATTTCCCGAATCCCGGGCGATCCTCGCTGCTGCCGCCCGTTCGGGAAAATACTTCATTGGTGCCATTAATAATGAGCCGCTGGAGCTCAATCAATACCGCATCGAAGCTTTCCATCTGCGACGCGATTTTGCGGTTTTCTTCAGTTCCTGCTACGTCCGTTCTCGCAAGCCGGAGGAACTGATCTTTCGTGTGGCCCTCGAGGTCACGCAGCGCCCGCCGGACCAATGTGTCTTCATCGATGACCGGCCCTTGAATCTCGAAAGTCCCCGGCGGCTGGGCATGCATGTCATCCACTATCAGGACCCGGAGCAACTGCGTTCCGAGCTGGGGAATTGCGGTGTTGAGGTATAGTTTTCTGCGCCGCTGCATCGGTTGAACACGCGCGCGAAAAAGTTGAGGGGGATCGAGTCTGTGGATACTAACCGTTTGGGAGCTGGCTATGGCGAAGTGGCTGAACCTTGCGCGGTGATCTTATTCGGCGCGTCGGGCGATCTTGCCAAGCGCAAAGTTATTCCCGCCATGTACGATCTCGCCGTTCATGATTCCCTCGGTCCGCGTTATGCAATCGTGGGTTTCGCCCGCACACCCATGACCGACGAGGTATTTCGCACCTCCGCTGGTGACGCGGCCAAGAGCATCTCCGAAGTGGGTCCTATCGATCCCAAGGAGTGGAGCGACTTTGCTTCCAATCTCTCTTACACTCCCGGCGATTATGCGGATCAGGAAGCGTACGCAAGGCTCGCTAAGCGCCTGGCTGAGATTGAGGCGGCCAAGAATCTCGGCGGGAACCGTCTCTTTTATGTATCGACGCCCCCGGAGGTATACCCCGACATCGTCGAGCAGTTAGGCCGCGCCGGACTCGCGCGTCCCTCCTCGCCAAATTCCTGGGTCCGGATTATCATTGAGAAGCCCTTCGGCCGTGACCTCGCCTCCGCCAAAGAGCTCAACAAAATCGTTTTAAACGTGTTTGATGAAAAACAGGTTTATCGGATTGACCATTATCTCGGCAAAGACACGGTGCAGAACTTATTGGTTCTGCGTTTCGGCAACGGGATTTTCGAGCCGCTATGGAACCGCAACTACGTTGACCAGGTCCAGATCACCGCGGCCGAGACGTTGGGTGTGGAGCACCGAGTTGGCTTCTACGAAACGACAGGTGCCTTGCGGGACATGATCCAGAGCCACGTATTGCAGCTGACCTCGCTCGTCGCCGTAGAGCCGCCCGCGTCCTTCGACGCTACCGCTGTTCGCAATGAGAAGCTGAAAGTGCTGCAATCGATCCGCCCATTCGATCAGGAAATGGTCGCGCGATACGTTGTGCGCGGCCAATATGTGGCCGGACAGGTCGGCGGCAAGCAGGTTCCCGGGTATCGCGAGGAGCCGGGTGTGAATCCAAATTCGCGCACCGAAACCTTTGTGGCGGCGCGCTTGCTGATCGACAACTGGCGCTGGGCGGGGGTGCCGTTCTATTTGCGTACGGGCAAGCGCCTCGCCAAGCGGACCACCGAGATTGTCATTCAATTCCGGCGCGCTCCGCACATTGTCTTCCGCGGGCGCCAGGTCGAACCTAACCGGTTGGTCTTGAATATCCAGCCTGACGAAGGCATCTCCATTTCCTTCGGCGCCAAACGGCCAGGGACGGAGATGAGCATCGGCAACGTGACGATGAACTTCAGCTATCGCGAAGGGTTCGGCCAGGCGACGCGCAGCGCCTACGCGACTCTCCTGCACGATTGCGTGCGCGGCGATGCAACACTTTTCGACCGAGGCGACACCGTCGAAGCCGCCTGGTCGCTCATCGATCCCATCCTCGAGGTGTGGAGCGCCGCAAAAAGTACTTCGGTCCCCGAATACGCCGCGGGAAGTTGGGGCCCGCCCGAGTCTGATCACATGCTTGAACGTGACGGTAACACGTGGCGCGAACCGTAGTCGCGCCCTCGCGCAAAGAAAATACAGGGGGAATAGGTGATCCTTGCAGGCGACGTCGGCGGTACCAAGTGCAACCTCGCGCTCTTTTCGGAGAGGGACGGCAAGCTCGCACCCGTCTTCAGCCGGCGCTTTGCGAGCAAAGAGTTTGCGCGGTTCGATCTGATCGTAAAGGAATTCTCGAGGCAGGCGGCGCCGCATCTCTCCTCTAACGGTATCCTGGCCGCGGGTTTCGGTGTCGCTGGCCCCGTCATGCACAATCAGGTTCGCGCCACGAATCTTCCCTGGATCGTCGATGTGGAAACTCTTTCAAGAGAACTCCACGTTCCTCAGATTGTGCTCTTGAATGATCTGGGGGCGACAGGTCACAGCATTGAGCACCTTGCGCCAGAGGAATTTTGTGTTTTGAATCCTGGAAAATCGGAACCCGGTGGAACCCGCGCCTTGATCGCCGCGGGTACAGGTCTCGGCCAGTCCTTTCTCGTTTGGGATGGGGAGCGCTACCGGGTTGCGCCTTCGGAGGGTGGTCATTCCGACTTTGCGCCCCATACCGAGCAGCAGATTGAGCTGCTTCGCTTCATGCGCCGTCGTTCTCCTCAGGTGAGCTGGGAACTCATCCTCTCAGGCCGCGGATTCCGCACCATACACGAATTTCTCGCTCCTGACGTCAAACACCCGTCATTCGACGATCCAGCCGCTGATCCTGCGCCCGAAATCACCCGGCAAGGACTCGCGAAGACCTGCCGCGTTTGCGCGGACACCTTGGATCTCTGGACAGCTATCTACGGTTCCGAGGCTGGCAACCTCGCGTTGAATGTTCTCGCTCTGGGCGGCGTTTATGTTGCCGGAGGCATCGCCGTCAAGATTCTCGAAAAAATCAAAGACGGCGCATTCTTCCACGCCTTCAAAGACAAATGGACCTTTGAAAGACTGCTCAGCAACATTCCTGTTTCGGTGGTGCTGAACGAGTCGGCGCCGCTCCTGGGAGCGGCCTACGAGGCATTGGCCGCGATCGACAAATAGCGGCCAATTCGCTCCTTAGCAGGCAGCGAAAAAATTCTTTTTTCTCCCGATTTTGTAGCGCCGTGCGGAATTCATCTCGCCTGCCCCGAGCCTCTCGGGGACCCTGTCGGGAGCCCGGCATCTTGTTGCTTTTTCCTGGCTGCTTCTTTCTCCCGCTTTTGTAGCGCCGGGCTTCAGCCCGGCATCTTATTTTCTCCAGCAGTGACTCGCGCTTTCTTTGCCCCTCCCATCGAAACACATCCCTCCGAACTGCTTTTCCCGCTGAATCCCGCTTGCTACGCTTGGCCGAGTGGCCTTCCTGGAAGATAAATTCGGAGAGTGGAAGCCCGTATCGCGCGGTGCAGGCATCGCATGGCTGTGTTTTTACGCGCTTTTCCTCATCTACGCCTTTGCCGACCGCTCCGGATTTCTCTTCCTCGACTACGTCAACCTGATCATTCACGAAGGCGGGCATTTTTTCTTCAGTTGGTTCGGCTACACCATCATGATTCTCGGCGGAACGCTTGGCGAATTGCTTGTTCCTCTCTTGTGCGCAATCTATTGGGGTGAACCCCTAAGCTGGCACAGTTTTGGTTGGGCACAGTTTCCGTTTTACAAAAGCGTTCTTGCATCTCCTAGCAGGAGAAGGGGTCTGGGGAAGGGGACGGCATTTGAGTCCCTTTCCCCAGCAGCCCTGTAGAA
>DASZZI010000078.1:0-10719 GCA_035544995.1 Candidatus Acidiferrum sp. | reverse complement strand
TATCTCAACTTAGCCAGCCGCATAAAGCTGACGGGCATCAATCAGCTCTGGGTAGCGGACATCACCTACATTCGGTTGAAAGCCGAGTTTGTCTATCTAGCGGTGATCCTCGATGGATTCTCTCGCAAGGTAGTGGGCTGGTCATCCCCAAACCCCTTCTCCTGCTAGGAGATGCAAGAACGCTTTTGTAAAACGGAAACTGTGCCCAACCAAAACTGTGCCAGCTTAGGGGTTCACCCCACAGCTTGCAGCCCCAACTGGGCCCCACTTGACTGACAAGGATGACTGACGCGGATGGCTCTCCGCAGGTGCCAGCATGGGCGCGAACCGTGGCCCGATCTGTTAAGTCTTGTGTTTTCTTGGTTCTGCTGAGAGGGAACAGCTTCCCTCAGTCCGCAGCAAAGTCCATGTGATTTTAGGGCCAGGAATCAGGAAAGATCACGCGCCTAAGGTAGTCCTATACAACCTCATACGAGAGTACTACGAAAAAACTAATACTTCGGTCCTGTTGCAATACAACTGTCCGCACATTGTCGACGAAGCCCCTCGCGGCAAGAATTAGGTCGTGCAATGTCAGATCCCGATCTGACCACGTTGGCCACAACTAGGCAGGTTTGAACACGAAAGGGACGATGGCAACTCTGGGCATTTCCGATATTCTGTCTGCGCGAAGGAAATCGCGTCAAATGACGAGGTTGGCCTTTGCGCGATTACTCGTAGTCCTCACGATTCCTTTCTCCATCCGGTATTTCTACTGGCGGGCCTGGACGACCATGAATCCCGCGGCCCGGTGGTTTTTCTATCTGTTTCTCGTGGCGGAGCTGTTGAATTTCCTGGAAGCGCTGCTCTTTTACTTCACCACCTGGAAACCTGTCCATCATGCGAAGCCGGCTCCCCTTCCGGGGCGGACCGTAGACATCTTGGTTGCCACGTACGACGAGCCTCTGCACCTCCTGCGCGAAACTTTGGTGTGTGCGGTCAGCGTTCAGTATCCCCACAAGACCTACGTCCTGGATGACGGAAACCGGCCCGAGTTGCGCGCCCTGGCGGCCGAACTCGGCTGCAATTACATCAAGCGCGAAAACCGGGCACACGCCAAGGCGGGAAACCTCAATAACGCCCTCCAGCACTCGCAAGGTGAATTCATCGTCACGCTGGATGCCGACCACGTTCCCATGCCTGACCTCATCGATCAGTTGGTGGGATTCTTCGCCGACCCCAAGGTCGCGGCTGTGCAAACGGCCCAGGACTTTTACAATTTGGACTCCTTCCAACATCTCAGCCAAAAGGAACCGCAACAGGCCTGGCAGCAGCAGGAACTGTTCTTCAGTGTGATCCAGCCTGGCAAAGATGGCTACAACGCGGCGTTCTACTGCGGGAGCCCCGCGATGCTTCGCCGCAAGGCGCTCGAGACGATCCATGGGTTTGCGACCGAGTCCATCACGGAGGACATGCATACCGGACTGCGCTTGCAGAAAAAGGGCTGGCGGACGATTTATTTCAACCGCACCGTCGCCCGAGGGCTGGCTCCACAAACTTTTATGGGGTTCGCGACGCAGTGGCAGCGCTGGGGACAGGGCGCTATGCAGGTATTGCGGAAGGAGCGGGTACTTCTCGGGAAGGAACTCAGTTTCAGCCAGCGTGTCTGCTACTTTTCGTCCTACTACTACTACTGGATGAGCTTCCAGAAACTGTTCTACATGCTGGTTCCTCCCTTCTGTCTGGTAACGGGGCTGTTCCCTCTCGTGGCCGATCCTGCAGTGTTTGCCGCTTATTTCCTGCCGTATTTTGTGATGAACGTATTGGCCTCGTCGGTGTTGCAGGGCGGCGTGGAGAGCTTCGCGTTAAGCGAGCAGTACAACATGATGAAGATTCCCATTCTCATGAAATCCCTCTTCGGACTGTTTGGCAGGAATAGGAAATTTTCCGTGACGCCCAAATCGACCGCGGAAGCAGCTCACTGGAGCGACGTTGGGTTGCAGTTAACTCTCCTGGCGACTCTGGTGGCCGGGGTCGTGGTCGGGGGCTTCCGGCTTTTCCGCGCGGACCCTGGCTTTCCTTTCTGGGCCACGCTTGTGAACCTGATTTGGGCTTTTTTCTACGTGCTTCTTTTCTCGCCGGTGGTATGGCGCGCATTGAATCGAAGGGAGCTTCGCGCAACGTACCGTTTTCCCAGCCCGCTGGATGTCCCCGCGGCATACTCGTTTGTTGGAGACAACGGGCAGCCGGTATCCACGCGAGGGTTTGCGCGCAACTTGAACCGCGAAGGATTTTCGATGACTCAGGCGAGCGCGATTCCTCAAGGAACGTTTCTGGACGTTGAACTCAGTCTGCCGGGCCGGACGATTCACGCACAAGCCCGGGTGATTCGCCATCAGGAATATGAGCACGAGAAGAGCATACGCGTAGCTAATGGCGTGCGATTCGAGCAGATTGATCCCCTGGACCGGGATGAGATTTCCAAATACCTATTCTGGGAGATTGCGCCGCGCCACGGCAAACTGCTGCGGTTGACGCGGACCACGCAGAATTTGGAGCCGAACTCTTGAAGTATCGAAAGCATTCCTTACAAATGCTCGTGTCAATTGCGGCGGTGTTCGCTCTCGCAATGCCGGCGGGAGCGCAACAACAGCGCCCCCTGGAACGTGCACGAGCGGAAGCTGCTGCCGGCAAGTTCGCACAAGCGGAAGAAGACTACCGGACAGTCCTGCAAGCTGATCCCGGCAACACCGAGGCGCTTGGAGGGCTGGCCGAAGCGCTGGAAGCGGCAGGCCATTGGCGCGATGCCATGCCGTTTCTTTCCCATCTGATCGAGATCCAGCCGAATAATTCCTCCCGGATCCTCCAGCTTGCCCGCATGAAAAGCTGGCAAGCGGAAACGCGGCCCGAAGCGCTTACATTATTTACCCGCGCACTCCGAGAAGACCCGAAGAACGAAGAAATCTTGGTGAGTTACGCTGAGGTTCTCTCCTGGAGCCGAACCACTCGTCCGCAGGCCCAAAGTTTCTATGAGCAGGCATTGCGGCAGAATCCGCGGAATCTCCGCGCCTTGGATGGCAAGGCGCAACTTCTCGCTTGGCGGGGCGAATCCGACCAGGCGCTGGGACTTTATGAGGAGGTCCTATCCGCCGACCCGTTAAATGTCGGTGCCCTGCGAGGCAAAGCAGAGATTCTGAATTGGCGAGGCCGTCATGAAGAAGCGCGGGAGTTGGTCGCGCGGGCAAGGCGGATCGCGCCCGAAGATGAGCGGACCATCACCGAACTAGCGCGGGCAGATTACGAGCTGCATCGCTATGAAGAAGCGCGGCAAGAGATGGCGCAAGTAGGGACACCCGGGCCGGAAACGCAAGACCTTCAGCGCGGAATCAGCCAAGCCCTGGGTACATACGTAGAACTCGGCTACGGCTTGCGGCGGAATCGCCGGCGGCTCGACTACGACCAAATGGAGGCATTGGTTTCAACGCGACTGGGCGCGTCGAACCGTATCGGCCTCCTCTATCAGCCTACATTCTTCCGCACGCAACAACAGGATTTCCATTCCAACTACTTTGCCTTGATGCTGGACTCGGAACCCTCCGAGAAATTCACCACGCACGCCGAAATTGACGGAGAGCAGTATTTTGGCGCGCCCGCGCAGGCGGACGGGACGTTCGATTTGCGTTACCGCCTCCGGCCATCGTTCCAACTCGAAGCCAAAGCTCAACGGGAGATCGTCGACGATTCTTTGCTTTCCACGCGCGGCGAGCTTGTCGGCGGTTTGTTCCTGGGCCAGGTTCGCTCGAATTTAGGAATGGGGGGGGGGAGCTATTCGAACCGCGAAAAAAATTACGATGCTTCCCTATCGTACAGCGATGGCACCTACACGGGGCGCAATCTGGACTCGAACCGCCGGTGGAGCTTGGACGCCAACATCGGAAAATCCCTGCACAGTTACCACCCCTACGTGCGGATAGCCTATGGCATGACCTATTTGAGTTTCGATCACGACGCGGACTTTCAGCCCGGGACTGCGCCTTCCAGAATTACCGGAGAATATTTCAGTCCGACACGCTATCTGTTGAACTCTGGGCAGATCTTTGTTTCGCACAATTTGGGCCGCCGGATACGATGGGACGCTGCAGGGACGCTCGGCGTTCAGAATTCAGAAACAACGTTTTCCTCATTCTCCAAAGCGCAATTTGCTTCAACATTCTCGGCTCATTTGATTTGGACGGTAGACTCGAAGAACGAGTTCCGTACGGGATACGATTTCCTGGACGTGTACAACGCGTTTCACCGGCATTTGTTCCGTGCTTCCTGGCGGCACTATTTCTAATATGTCTGCTCAAAGCGTGCTCCCGAATCCCCTGGTAGCTGTGGAGCCTGGTCACCCGCTGCCATCGGGAAAACCTCGCTCCATGCACCATTCCCGCCAATCCGCCAGCTGGCTCTCCTTCGCCAAGTATGGCTGGGTGCTGCTGGGGATCCTCGCTGTCGCCTGGTATTTGCGCGCCCGCAACCCTAATTATTCCTCAGCGTTCATGGATGAATCCATTTACATCGTGTACGGGCGGATGTTTCTTGCCGGACAATTCGAGGCTCCACTCGATCATCCTTTGCATTTCAGCTTTGGCTGGTATCTCTGGCCTGCCATGGCTGCTACGGCGGACCGGATCGGAGGCTTGGCCGGAGTTCGCGAATTGGCTGCGGCCCTGAGCGTGGTCACGGTGGCGGCCGTTTTCGGGTTCGCCCGCCGCTTATTCTCGCTTGTTGTCGCACTCGCGGCGGCGGCCATCTTCGCACTTCTGGGACCAGCCGTGCTTGCTTCGCGAATCGCGACGCGCGATGCGGGAGCGATCTGCTTTTTTGCATTAGGACTGTGGCTCTACGTTCGTGCCTGGCAAGAAGAAGAAAACGGCACTTGGCTGGCCGCGGCTCTATCTTTTTTTGCCGCCTTCCTGTGCAAGTACCTGGTCGCACTTTACTTTCCATTTCTTGTGCTGCTCGGTCTGTTCAAGGGCAGGCGTGCCGGTCTTCTATTTGCCTTGCCGCTTTCGCTTCTTTGCGGCAGCTACGGATTTTGGCATGCCCGCGATCTCTTCGCTTTACTGAGCTATGCCCGCGCATACGGGTCCCTCAAGGCGCCGGCAGCCGAAGCGTGGAAAATCTATTTCACGGAGCGCATCGACTTCTGGCTCCTGCTGCTCCTTTCCCTGGCGGCGTGGAAATCGCATCGCGGTACGCCCCGGCGCACCATTTTATTGTTGTGGGCCGGCGCAGGCCTCCTCCCATTATTCCAGTTGTATTCTCGCGCCGATTACGACTACTGGAAGCACGTCAACTACTCCTTTCTATTCCTGACCCCCATCGCGATGGAAGGATTGCTCGGGCTGGTTCGTGGAGCATCCGGCAGGTTTTTTCCGTTTGCGGGTTGCGGAACCGTGGGGGCGCTGGCTGTCGTGCTGGGTTGGCATGGAGATGCCTGGAAAACTGACCGAGCTGTGTTTTGGCCAAACGTAGAGCCCGCCGTTGCCTATTTCGACGGGCGCCTTTCGGCGGAGAGTAACGTCCTCACTGACGACACGGTCCTCCGGTACTATCTCCATCCGACGCTCCGCCAATGGAACATCACTGACCAATACTATTTCCGCTATCAGAATGCGACCGGCGATACGGCTTATGCCGCCGCCGTCCGTGACGGCTACTTTGCTTACATTGCCCTCGATGGGGGCAGGGATGATGCTGCCCGCCGGTTGCGCGCCGTGATCCAGCCACAGCTGCCCGGCCGCTATGCAGTCCGGCTGAAGATGCCCGATCCAAACTTGCATCAAGACATCGAGATCTATCAACGCCTCGATCTCGATCAAGCTCCACCGGCCGCTCCCGGCCCGCAAATCGAAATTGTCTTCCCGACTAATCGGGCCATTGTAAAGACCGCCGAGACGCCTGCGGTTCTGCAAGGTGTCACCAGCGGCGCGGGGCCGGGCTGGTTCGTGCTGGTCGATGTCTTTACGAATCGTTGGTATCCGCAAGGTGGGAAAGTCTTTACAGGAGGAGCATACGGCAGTTTTTCTGGACCAATCCAACTCCGAGGCGAGGGCAGGCAACAGTGCTATCACTTGGTGCGGGCCCGGCTCTATGATGACCGTGGACAACGCGAGGCTGTGGCCATGCAGTACGGCATTACGCGAGCGAACCCGGATGGCAGCTCACCAAACTGCCGTTGAAGAAACCTGCGCCTCTGCGTTTTCCGCGTTTGTCCGATTGATTACATTAGAAAGGTTATGACGTAAAATCCGTGAATGGTTGGGCGCTATAATGAAGCTGAACCAAATTGGTACCCGAGTTGTAACTTTTTTACCCTTCGCTGACGTTCCATTCGACCGTTTTGGGACGTTCTGCAAGGGAATTGTTTCTGGTTGATGCAGTTAGCTCTAATCATTGGCCTGGCCCCTGATATGCTCCATGTGGTTCTATCCGGTCAGAGGCAAAGCTGTTCTTAGCAGGTCTGATGTAGAACTAGAAAGGCAGTTTCGGTATGCGGCAAATGACGTTCTTGGGCTCAAAGCGAACCCCATCGAACGGCTTTAGTTTGATTGAAGTAGTGGTTGCTTTGGCTGTGATTCTCCTCCTCTCAGCTATAGCCCTGCCCGCATTTCTGAATGCCTACAGGATGTACCAGCTGACCGACGCCGCTACCCAGTTCGCCGGAATTCTCAAGTTCACGCGCTTTGAAGCCATCCGCCTGAATAAAACCGTGAAGTGCCAGATTCAGCAGGTGGCCTCGGTTCCGCCGGTGACAAATATTTGGGCGGATTCGGATGTGGACGGCATCGAGGACCCCAATGAAAAACAACTCCTATTCAGTGGCACCGTAAACCTCGTTCCGGCTGCCGCGGTACCCGGCGCGGCAGGCCTGGCTGCCGCAGCAGGTGTCCCCGCGTTGGCGACCATCGGCGTCGTCCCTTTTGATCAGCGCGGCGCCGTGAATCCGGCCCAGGTCTATGTCTTTTATCTCAGCAACCAGGGTGATCCAAGTGTCGGCGCGCGAGCTGTGATCCTGCTGCCCTCCGGATCAGTGCAGATTTGGAAAGCCGACTCCCTCGGAAATTGGCAATCGATCAGCTAGCAAAGAGAGAAATAGTATGCCAGACCAAATTCGAAAGAATCCCAGGAAACAGACCGGCTTCACCCTCGTCGAGCTCTTGGTCGCCATGGTTGTGCTGATGGTCGGCTTGATCGCTGTAGCGCAGCTCGTGCCCATGTCGGTCCGCTTGAATTCCGGGAATCGTGATGACTCCACCGCCATGGCCTTCGCTCAAAGGGAATTGGATGCCTTGATCGAACAGCCCATTAGCTCGCTCACGTTTTCCGACCCGAACGGAGTTCATTGCCCCCTGCTTGCCGTTTGCAACTTGGGTGATCCTACACAGCCTAAGGTGCCTGTCGGCAGCCCCGTTTTAATGATCAACAACAGGCCTCAGCTCGACTTCGGTGTCGCTAAAGTGCCGGGCTACAGTTTTAACTATACGGATCCCAACGATCCCTACAACCTCACTTACGACGTGCGCTGGGCCGTCATCACCTATTCGAACGCAGGAAATCCCACCGCCAAGCGATTCATCCTGGGTGCCCTGCGGCGAAGCAACAATACTGCGTTTCTGCCTCTGACTCTCGACACCATGGTGGAAAAATGACGCGCCTTCGGACACCGAAAAGGCAGGCAGGGTTCACGCTCATGGAACTCATGGTCTCCGTGGCCATCTTCATCTTGATCTGCGGAGCGATATTCGAACTGATGGGAACCACCCAGAATCGTTTCCGAACCGAATCGCAGGTTTTGAGCGCATTCGAAGGGGCCCGGCTGGGTCTGGATCAGATTGTGCGCGATGTCAATGACTCGGGTTATCCCCCCCAGAATCATTTTTCCGGCGCGGCCCCTCTGACCGCTTATGCCGCCTCGCCCATCGCCTGGAGCCCCAATTACGCGCCCGCCACTCCCTGTCAGATCGGCACCGCGGGTGGCGGCACGTGTGCCAGCCCCGGGGACTTTGATCTGATCGTTGAGGGCGATGTGGACGGTTCGGGCGTGCAATGGATCCGCTATCGATTGCTAGGCACAACGCTCTTTCGCGGCGCGACCCTCAAGGTTGCGGGCGATCCGGTCGTAGCTGGAATGCTCCCTTACGTTCTGAACGTAATGAACAACGCCACCCCCGCGCAGATCGCACAATTCCAGGCCGCCTATCCAGCTATGTTCCCCGGCGGGACTCCTCAGCCGCTGTTTCAATTTACGTGTGATGCGCCCAACGGGCCGGTGCTCTGCCAGAACGCGGGGGGGAGCAACTCTCCTGCCAATGTCCGCGACGTGGATATCACGCTGATTGTCATGACGCCCCAGCGGGACGCGCAGACCAACCAGATACATCTAGTGGAGTTGAACGGACGCGGCCATCGCGTCAACCCGAACAAGTAATGGAGAGCGCCACGAGAAAAGTTCGCAAATTCGCACCGAAGCGTTCCGAAGCAGGCGTCGCTCTGCTGATCGCCATGTTCGCCGTGTTGCTGATCAGTCTCGCTGCCATCTCCTTGATCCTGTCCGCCGGCACGGAAAGCGCTCTCGCGGGTAACTACCGATCCTCCGCCAGTGCCTATTACGCCGCTTCGGCGGGCCTGGAAGAGGCGCGCGGGCGCCTTTTGTCGAAGAATCCGGATTTCTTCAACAACACCTTCGCCAACTTCATCCCCACTGCCGGTACGCCTCTCCTTGCCGTGGGCCAGGTGCGCTACGTCACTAACCCCGTAGCTGCGGAAAATGTTTTGGCGGTCTACCCAGACACCCAATACGACACCGAGTTCGGCGCGGGGGCCCTTGCTGCCGCAACAGGTGCCGGAAATGTAAAAACCATTCCCTCGGTCTCTACCGTGACATCGGGCGGCACCACCTATAAGGGCCCGCTCTTCAAGTGGGTCCGCATTAATCCCGCTACGGAGAAATCGATCCGGGTAGACGTGGATGCCGACGGCGTGGCAAACAATAGCGTGATTCCTCTCTACTACGACCCCGCGCACTTGGACGCTGGCGGCAATCCCGAGCCAAGTCTCATTGTCTCCGCGGCTCCGCCCGCTACCGCATTTCAGGTTTTCGAGGTTACTTCCTTGGCCGTTCTTCCCAACGGCAGCCAGAAGCTCTTGCAATACGTGGTGACCCCGGCGACTTTAAATCTGAAGTTTCCCTCCGCACTGACGCTGAACAGCAATAACGCCTCGATGCATGGAGGGAGCTCGAATTTTTACCAAATCAATGGGCAGGACCAGTGCAATGCCGCCGCGCTTCCTTTGCCGGCAATTGGGTACGATGGCGGTGGCGCCACGAATTACAACAACATCTCATCATCTCCGGCGGCGCTTCCGTATCCGAATAACTATACCGGCGCTGCCCCGCCGGGGCCCGCTCCACCGACTCCCAGCGTAGTGGATGTCGCCGGCAGTCTTTCTCCCAACCTGCAAACTCCGGCCAGCCTCGATGCGCTGGTGCAACTCATCAAGCAAAACGCAGATAAGGTCATTACGCCCGCAGTGGGCACTCACGCCGATCCGGGCGATTTACCGGCGGGCATGTCTCCTACCAATCCCGTGACGGTGGTTGTCAACGGGGACTACAGCCAGTTCGGCACCTTCACGGGTTACGGTCTCCTGGTGGTAACCGGACATTTCGATTTCGGCGTGAGCAGCGGTTGGAGGGGGATGGTCCTCGTAATCGGGCAGGGCACTGTGACCGGCAGCGGTCTCGGGAGCAATGAATTTGACGGCGTCTTGTTTGTGGCTAAGACGCGAAACGCGAGTGGGACTGAGCTTGCGGCCCTGGGGCAGGCTACCCTCAACATGAGTGGAGGCGGAGGCAGCGGGATCAACTACAACGGTTGCTGGGTCAATTCTGCGCAGACGGTACTGAACTACAAAGTGCTGTCGTTCCGCGAGATCGGGCAATAAGAAAATACGCGCGATGAGCAGGAAGACTCACTTTCGCAGATTCTCCACCGTCGGCGTGATTCTCGCGGGCGCATTTCTTTTCCTTCTCCAATCCGTGTTGCCCGCTGCTGCCGCGCAGGACCCGCAGCCTCCACCGGCGAAAGTCAAAAAGGTCTGGACGAACGACGAGCTGGAATCCTCGCGTACGCCCATGGATCAATATTTGGCTGACAAAGAGGCGCGCGAGGCTGCCTCCGCGGCGCAAGCCGCTGCTGATGCAATTCCTTCTCAACAGCTTCCCCTAGGGATCAAGATGCCCGTCACGGTTGAGGAAACCCGGCAGGCGGTCGACGACTCGCTTCAGGACATAAATGACCAAAAAGACGCAATCGATCGATTGAACAAAGAACTCGAATCAGCGCCGGATGAACAGAAAGCTGGGATTCAGAGAGAGATAGACCGCCATACCACTGGCGTGCAAACTTCTCAGCAAGAAATGAAAGCCTTACAGGATCACCTCAAACAGCTGAACAGCAAGTCTCCGAGCGAAAACTCCGCGGATTCAGGCAAACTGCCATCTGAATAGAACCTCTTAAGTCACCAGCCTGCTGCATTGCCGGTATCGCGGTGACCTGACCGGGGATTTTTGTACCAGGTGAAGTGAGAGAGAATTCATCTGAGGAGGAAGACCGGTCATGTCTATCAAGAGATACAAGCCGGAGCAAATCGTGACAGTGCTTCGGCAGATCGAAGTCGAACTAGCGAACG
>DASZZI010000077.1:0-199300 GCA_035544995.1 Candidatus Acidiferrum sp. | reverse complement strand
TTCGGATTGCAGTCTGCAACTCGACTGCATGAAGCCGGAATCGCTAGTAATGGCGTATCAGATCGACGCCGTGAATACGTTCCCGGGCCTTGTACACACCGCCCGTCACATCACGAAAGTGAGCTGTACTAGAAGTCGCCGAGCTAACCGCAAGGAGGCAGGCGCCCAAGGTATGGCCCACGATTGGGGTGAAGTCGTAACAAGGTAGCCGTAGGAGAACCTGCGGCTGGATCACCTCCTTTCTAAAGTAGTCGTGGCTCCACCCGCTATGGTGTGCGGGTCATGCCACGCAATGTAATCCGCGGCTCTCACGGGCTTGTGGATTGCACGTTCGGTTTACAATTTGGGCGGATTCTGTCAGATCGTATCGAGTCAAAGAGCGAATCAATTTATGAGTGTGCGAAGGGCCCCGATTCTTTCGGGGCCCTTTTTGCTTTTGTTGCGTTTGGGGGGTTCGTGTTTTCCGGGGTGCCGAGGCCAGCAGGCGCGACGTTCAGGTCACTCCCGCCCACACGCTAGGACCAACTACAACTCTTTCGTATTCCTCAAACCGCCTCGGTCGATAAGTCTGATCTTCCCGCTCTGTGCCAATGCCTTAGCGGAAGCCGTGAAAGTAGAATTCGTCACAACCCAGCCCTCGTCCGCCCCATAGAATTGGACAGCCGCCATTACTTCCTGAACAGCTTTGTTCCCCACCACACCTTGATATCCCTTTGCCTGAATGACCACCTTCTTGCCGTTCTTGGTAGCAATCAAATCAGCCCCTTGGTCTCCCGTCACGGGCGTTCCGCGGACATCGTATCCGTTGCTGTGCAAAATTTTCGCGATATAGTTTTCAAACTCGACACCCGCTAGGCCATCTGGTTCCTCGTCCTGCGCTCCTGCCTTTCCTGCCTCATGCAGCGCCCTGAATGTCTTGTTGAGGTGATCGTGAGCGCGCCGAAATGTTTCATCGCCCCACCAAACGCGGGTCGCTGCGTCTGACACTCCGTGGCCAAAGCGGGACGCTTTTGTGATGTGTCGAATTCGATCGAGGTCTATCCCCTGACGCTTCGCGATTTTCGATAAGCAAGTGTCAATTTCCCGTGGCAGTGCGTCCCAATTCTCCTCGCCATAATCGTCAAGAGTCGAAACCTTCCTCTCGGCAATTTCAAGGAATTTGTCCACCAGATCTCTATGGCGTTCAATTAGCCTCATAGCTTCTTCTTCGTGCTTCCTGTCATCTGCCGCCCGCTGAGCTTCCACCAACTCTTGGTGACGCCTCGAAAACAAACCCCTCAAGTGAACCACCAGCTGCCGGTACTCATCCGGGATGTCGTTCCGAGTCTCCCATTGGGAGAGCCATTCCCCGGGCCGTGGAGCAACCTTGACAGCTCGTGCTCTCTCGGCAACCTCGCGGAGACAGTCACGGACTTTGTCGTCTAGGTAATGCCGTCCACTACCCGCCCTAAGTAGGTCCAGATGCTGATTCACTAGCGAAAGGTTCCTCGCTAACAGAGTCTGTCCGCCTGAGTCAGCTTTCCTCTCCGAAGCGCTTTTGCGGGCGTAACCCCGCATGAACCACTTGCGACCCACCAAGTACCAAAAGGCGAGCACGGCAAGAATGAAGATGGCGGCTTCGAACATAGATAACGACCTAAGCCAGAGTTGAGACCAGGTCGGCCACAATCCCTGCTCCCACTGCTCCGAACCTCTCGCTTCCCGGGCCTGCTCGTCGGGTGCCCCAGACGTCGGTTCTACGTCTGGGGTCTTCATCGGGATACCTCGAAGCGAAACTACGCGATGCTATCACACTCGACAGAGGCCATAAGGCGCCGTCGGAGGCACATCCCTCCTGCTTTTGGTTTCTTTTTTGAGGACTTCTTAACGGTTCCTATAGTCATCTTCCCTTCCATCGCCGGGCGGCCTTGACGGTAAGCGGGCGAGACTGTGAGAAATGCGCATCCCACAGATGACTGTAGAGGTCCGGAGAGATGATGCGGCGCCCTAGACCACACATTGGGCAGAGGGATGGACGTTTACCGCAAGGAAGATGCCTAGCCCGCTTGCGCTTTGACTTCGTAAGAATGATCATGTGTTTGGCGCGAGAGAAGAGAAATTCTCCCTTGAGTCTAAATGG
Organism: Candidatus Acidiferrum sp.; assembly: GCA_035544995.1. Classification (GTDB taxonomy): domain Bacteria; phylum Acidobacteriota; class Terriglobia; order Acidiferrales; family UBA7541; genus Acidiferrum. The sequence goes on along the minus strand of DASZZI010000077.1, from coordinate 197,181 downwards.
GCACATTCGCGTGCACCTCTTAGTAGTTTGGATGCCGCCGGGTGCCCCAGACGTCGGTTTTACGTCTAGGACTTTTCTTCTGCGCTTTCTGTAAAGCGTGCGGGTTTTTTCTTCGCAGATTCCTCTTGCCGAACTGATATTTCTATGCTAGTATGTTTTCTGGGCATATCTGTCGCCGATTCCTTGGCCTCACCTCGGAGCCCATCCCTCTCCCCCACAGACGTCAGGCTTGCACAATTCTTGTGCATCCTAAACCCTTTAGAATCCGCACTTATACAAGTGTTCATTCTAAAGAACTTAAAACTGTTTGGAATGAACACTTACAAAAAACATAGGGGGAGGGGGGTACCCCGGTCGCGGCACCCTCGGATCCAGTTCGGCGCAAATCGAAAGCAATTCCTAAGAAGTGCAAGAGCTAGGCGCGTTTTCCTTCGCGGAGCAAAAAGTACGCTTTTCTTGCCAAATTTGACCGCCGAAAGCGGATAGAAGCGGGACCCACACTTGCTCGATAATCACGCACGTACAGAGCCACGCATTTGCTGCTCTGAATCTGGAAAACCACGTGAGGAACAAATCATGCAGCCCATTCGTATCGTAGCCATTCCAACCGAGGTCGCTGAAGCCGTCCGCTCGACCATGCGGGCGCCTATTTACGGTTTCCCGGCGCACTCCGAAGTGGCCACGGACGCCGCGCCCTGCCGCCACTGCCTTCGCACGATTGCCCCGGGACAAGCTCGCAGCATTCTCTTTACCTACGATCGTTTCACCGGCTTGGAGTCGCTGCCGCAGCCCGGCCCGATTTACATTCACGCGGATAATTGTCCACGCTACCCCGAGGATGGCGGTTTCCCCGAGGAGTTGCGTGGAAGCCCGCGCACGGCGGAAGGTTATGCACGCGGCCGCCACCTCCTGGCTCAGGAGTATGTGAGGGATGGAAAGTTCGAGCCGGTCATCGAAAAACTCTTCGCCCACGCTGACATCAACTATCTTCAGGTGAACAGCACCACAGCGGGTTGTTTCACTTTTCGGATCGAATGCGCGTCCGACGTAAGGGAGGGGTGAGCGCTTCTGTCTTGCTAGGTGTTGCATGCGCAGCAGCAGTTGTAGAGCGCCCGGGTTTATTTTCGCTATTACTGACGAACGGCTGAACGCCCGGGTTTTTTGGAACTGTGCACTCAGTAGGGGTACAATTGGCGCAGGTACAAGGGCATGCCCCAAAGCGAAATTATCTTCTCAGTGCAGGAATCTCCGGAAGGCGGCTACCAAGCCCGTGCTTTGGGCTTTTCCATCTTTACAGAGGCAGATTCCCTCGAAGAGTTGAAGACCATGATTCGCGACGCCGTCTCCTGTCATTTCGACGCTGCCAACAAACCGCGCGTCATCCGTCTTCACATGGTCAAAGATGAGGTTATTCCCGCTTGAAACTTCCCCGCGACGTCAGCGGCGAAGAACTTGTTCGATATTTGGGCAATTTTGGCTACGAAATCACCCGTCAGACAGGCAGCCACATTCGGGTCACTTCGAAATTCAAGGGTAAGGAACACCACATCACGGTACCGGCCCACAAGCAACTCAAAGTCGGCACACTTGCCGAGGTCCTCAGCGACGTAGCTTCCTACCTCGAGCTAACACGCGAGGAACTAGTTCGACAGCTATTCGGCTAGCGTGCGATGCCGCATGCTCTGTGTTTCCCGCAATGAATGCGGGTATTCTCTCATTCACGGCAGCGGGTAGAACTGCACTTCCGGCATGGGGAAATCTTTGCGATTATCGGTTAGCAGGGAACATTCATGGTCAATCGCGATAGCTGCCACAATCGCATCCGCAAGAGCCAACGTGCGGCCCTTTCGTGCCCAGGTACTTTTCAGTTTCCCAGCAAGCCGCGCGGCCGACCCGCTGAGTTCGTACGACTCGAGACCGCTCAGGAGCGCTTCTGTTGCCACTACTTCGCCTGTGCGCATGCCGGCATAAAGCTCTGCGATGTTGAGCGTGGTAGTCGAGAGGGAATGCCCGGCTCGCACAAGCTCGGCCAGCAATGCGCGGCGCTGATTTCTGAGCCGAAGAACGTCGATCAGGACCGACGTGTCCAGAAGCAGCTTCATTTCTTCACGCGCCGCCGCTTCTTCGTGCGTCGCTTCTCGCTCTCTTGCCGAAGCTCACGCACCCACGCTCCCGCACCGCCAGCCAGCTCGGGATGGTCGACATCCTTCCAGGCAGGCGCATCGCTTTCGAGGAAGCGCAAGAGTTTTTTCCGCCGGACTGCTTCCCGCGCCGTTTCCACCAGAAAGGCGCTGCGGCCACGGGGGCCGACGATTGCGTCGATTTCCCGCACGAGATCTTGCGGCAGGAGAATATGAGCGCGTTTAGTTTTCATAGGCTCACACAGTATGTGTGCATAGCAAGTGTATCATAAGCGTGTGCCAAGATAACAAAAAAGTTCAGGAATCTATCCACTCCAACTACAGGCAAGCTCTTCTCGATCGGTATCTGGCAGGCGGCGGGCTACTCGTAATCCTTGGCTGCCGCAGAGTGCGTTCGCCGCATGTAATCCACGACCGAGCCGGGCCACAGCGTCGTGTTCTCGCCGGTCTTCCGGTCTTGATACCAACTTCGGCACCCACCGGTCTGCCAAACAGTTCGGCTCAAGCGCTGAACGATCTGTTTGACGAAGCGCTCCTGGCTTTCCGGCCGCAGATGCATCACCTTCTGGCCGCGTCGACGCATCAGCTTCAAGCAGCTCATCACGTAGCCTACCTGCGCTTCGATCATTAGCACGACGGAGTTATGTCCCAAGCCGGTATTCGGTCCGAGCAGAATGAAAAAATTGGGAAAGCCACTGACGGTGACTCCGAGAAACGCGCTCATTCGTTCTCGCCAAGCGTCATGAATCTCCACGCCGCCGCGCCCCACCAGCCGAATGCCTATCATCGGCTCCGTCACGCGGAAACCGGTGCCATGAATCAACACGTCGACGGGCCGTTCCGTGCCATCCTGCGTAACGACGCTGCGCTCGCGCACCTCCACGATGCGGTCGGTGACGAGCTCCACATTGGGCTTTTCCAGCGTGGGGTAAAAGTCATTGGAGAAAAGCACACGCTTGCAGCCCAGGGCATAGCTCGGCGCGAGAGCCGCTCGCAGCTTGGGATTCTTGATCTGCGCCTTGAGATGGTCCCGCGCGATAGTTTCCAGCGAGTTGCGCATCCAGCGGTTTCCGAGGAACGCAAGCACGCGGATCTCGTGCTGCCAGAAGAGGAATTTGCGGAACGTCCACATGACGCCCGGTATCCGCCGGAAACGCCGCTTCCACTTCTCGCCGATCGAAAGGTCGGGTTTCGGCACGATCCACGCCGGTGTGCGCTGGAAGAGGTACAGCTTGCCCGCAAGCGGCGCAATTTGCGGCACGAACTGAATGGCGCTTGCGCCAGTGCCAATGACGGCAATGTTCTTGCCCTCGAGCTTTACGTCCTGAGCCCACGTCGCAGAATGAAAAGAAGGCCCGGCGAAACGCGCGATACCAGGAAGCTCCGGATAACTCGGCACATGGAGAGCACCGATGCCTGAGATCAGCACGCGAGCATCGATGGTCATTCCTTCGCCCGCCAGAACGTGCCATACGCCCTTGGCTTCGTCCCATGTTGCTCCGCACAGACGTGTTTTCAGGCGAATGTGTGGGAGAAGGCCGTAGCGATCCGCGCAGGACTTCAGGTATTCCCAAATCTCCGTCTGGCCGGCATACATGCGATTCCATTCCGGATTCAGGTCAAACGAGAAACAATAAAGATGCGAAGGGACGTCGCACGCGCAACCCGGATAGCGGTTTTCGTGCCATGTCCCGCCGATATCGTCGCCCTTCTCAATTAAGAGAAACGATTCCCTGCGCTCTTTCCGAAGCTTGATGGCCATGCACAAGCCTGAGAAGCCTGCGCCGACAATCAGTACATCTACGCTCACGTTGGGAGAGTTGCGGTTGATGGGAGAGTCCTCGCTCATGCTTCCGCCATCGTGCTGCGGACGGTAAGCAGATTGCAAGACAAACTTTTTGAGAGTACGCTCTCACAAGCCTCACCTTCTTCCGACCGCCGAATCCTATCTTTCCGTGAGGCACGATCCCAGTTCCGAAGATACCGGAACGAGCTATCCGGAGGAGGAGGACAAACCTTATGTCCATGGAGAACAAGGCCATCGTTCGCCGCCTCTATGAAGAAGTTTGGAATAAACGCCGGGTAGAGCTTGTGGACGAGCTGATGTCCCCCAGCCACGCCATGCACAACAACCACCTTCCTGACTCGGGAATAGGTCCGGAAGCGTACAAACGCGAGGTCGCTCGCTTCGTCACCGGCTTCCCCGACCTGCGTTTCACCGTGGAGGACATGGTTGCCGAGAACGATAAGGTGGCTGTCTCCTGGACTATTTCCGGCACCCATAGAGGAGAATTTCGCGGGATTCCGCCCACAGGCAAGAAAATATCCGTGGAGGGAATCACGATCCATCACATTGCCGATGGAAAGATCATGGATTCCTACATCAGCCTCGACTACCTGGGCCTGATGCAACAGCTCGGCATCGCTCCTGCCTTCGGACAGCCGAAAGGCGCCACCGCTCACTGATCTGTGTTCGTGGAAATGGGACGCCCCATGTCTCACGTGGCGCCAGTCACCGATTCGCTAGTTTTGCGCGCGAAGTTTTTTCTCTGCAATATTTTCACTCAGTTCTATCGTGCTCTTTGGTGGAGATTGTGCATCCGCGAATCGAGTTGTGCAGGCACTCCCCCGCGCGTATAGTTCGGGCAATCGTTTTCAGAATTTCCAGGAGGGTCGCATGTCCAACCCCAAGACTACTCCCTCGGCTCCCAAACCAGTTGCACACAACGGGTGGATCCGCAAATCGGATCTGGATGCATGGCTCGACCGATATTTGCCCATTCCCACCCAGGCCGTCTCCAACGAGGAGTTCAATCCGATTCCCCAGACGCCGGAGCAAAAGCGCGTCGAGCACGAAATCATCGCCGGCGCCGAACGCGAGGCGCGACTCTCTGGAACCGGTCGACGCCAGTTTCTGCGCTCGTCGTGCGGGATGGCGCTGGCCTTCGCCGCTATGAACACGGTTTACGGCAGGTGCTTCCGCGTGGACGCGGCGGAATTGAGCGATCCCGCCGCCGTAGCCGCGAACAAGACGCGATTTTTCATCTTTGACGTACAAACGCATCACGTCGCGATGCCCGAAGAAATCCCGCATGTGGACAAGGAATTTCTAAACGCCATCTTCAGCCTGCGCGAAGAGGCGCGGAGCATGAACCCTGCTCTGAAAAACCGCGTGCCCAAGATGGAAGACCTCTACCTCGAGAACTACGTCAAGGAAATCTTTCTCGACAGTGAAACCGATGTCGTTGCGCTCAGCGCTCTGCCGGGCTCCTCAGAAGATAGCGATATCCTCACGCCGGACGTGATCTACAAAAGCCGCTCGTGGATCAACGAAGTGACCAGTTCGCCGCGGGTCATCAGCCACGGCTATTTTTCGCCCGATCTCGGCCAGCAGAATCTCGAATACATGCATTCACAGCTCGAGAAAATCAAGATCGAGGCCTGGAAAGGATATACCGGCTGGCCGCGAGCTAAGGGTGTGGATCGCTGGCGCCTGGATGACGAGAAGCTGGCGTATCCGGCTCTGGATTTCGCACGGAAGCATGGGATTCAAAACATCTGCCTTCATAAAGGGCTTCCGTTTCCCGGCGACCCGAACCGTTGGAGCCCGATGGACGTTCCTCGCGCTGCCCTGGATTTCCCCGACATGAATTTTCTCGTCTACCATTCCGGGTTCCGCGACGTAGGAGAAGTGCTTCCTGCGGCACGCGATGGCTTCCAAAAGAATTCCTACATTCCCTGGACGTCCGACCTTTGCGCCTGGAAGAAGAAAAATCCGCGGGTGAAAAATGTCTACATGGAAATGGGCAGTACGTTCGCTTACATGGTTTCCTCAAGCCCGGTTCTCGCCGCGTATGTGATCGGGATGATCATTGACGCGTTCGGAGTCGACCACGTTCTGTGGGGCACGGACTCCATTTGGTGGGGCTCACCGCAATGGCAGATCGAGGCCTTCCGCCGGTTGGAGATGCCCGAGGATTTGATGAAGCGGTTCGGGTGGAAACCGCTCACCGACGACGTCAAGCGGCAGATCTTCGGACTCAACGCCGCCCGCGTGTATGGCGTGGACCCAGAAGCCAAGCGCAATCCGCTGCCGGGCGACTATCTCGAAAAACTTCGCAAGGCTTATAAGCAATCTGGATTGAATGCGCCGAGCAACACCCAATACGGATGGGTGCGCGCGGACTCGCTGACCGCGAATGCATAAATCAACGTGAACCCAAGATATTCTGTTGATGACGAGCGGCGATAGAAGAACGCCCTCGGCCTTAGAAAGCAGGCCGAGGGCGCTTTTGGGATCAATCGTTACGTAGAGTGTTTAGCTTTGGCCAGCGGCCTTGGCCATGTTGGCCGACCATTCGGCGGACCGCCGTTTCATTTCTTCTGGAGCCACGTCTTCGACGTGCTGAGCAAGACCCCAGTGGTGGCCGAACGGGTCGGTCACTTTGCCGTAGCGGTCGCCCCAGAACATCTTGTCCAAAGGCATCTCCACGCGGCAGCCCGCGCTGACCGCGCGGTTGAAGACGGTGTCCACATTGTCCGTATACAGGAAAAGATATGACGAAACGGGCCCGGAGCCGGATGGTGCGGCGGACATGCCGGGAAATTCATCGGAAACAAAAATCACGGAGTCGCCGATTTTTAGCTCCGCGTGCATGACCATGCCGCCCGGGCCCTGCATCCGCATGATTTCGCTGGCGCCCAAGGCGTTCTTATAGAAATCGATGGCTTTACCCGCATCTTTGCAGGTAATAGCTGGGGTAAGCGAATGATAGCCCTCGGGGATGGGGCGAACTGGATTCGACATAGATATCTCCTTGGTTTGTGAATTGGCGCACCTAGTAGAGGCGGGAAAGTTCCGTTGCGCCCAGGGAACTAAATACTCCTTCTTTCCGACGAAGTCAATAACTGCCCGGCGAAGGATCGCGCTTCGCCTGGAATAGCCTCACGGCCTATAATCCTTGAGCTTGCTGGAGCGAACGAGCACTGGGGATGGACATGGACAAGAGAGATCGCGAGTTGGGGATACACTGCCCGATTACGCGGCGAGATTTTCTGAACGGAGTCGCCATCGGGGTGGGCGGGTCTCTCATAGGAGGTTCACTGCTGAGCGAGCCGATGCTCGCGGCGCTGACCCTGGACGACTATGCGCCGGAAGAGGCGGCTGACTATTACCCGCCGGCGCTGACCGGGATGCGCGGGAACCACGACGGCTCGTTCACGTTCGCGCATCGTTTGCGTGATGGCGTGAGCGCCGATTCGATGGGTACGGCGGTTCAAACCGGCGAGACCTACGATCTGGTTGTAGTGGGCGGCGGGATCAGCGGCCTGGCGGCGGCGCATTTTTTCCGCAAGAAGGCCGGCAAAGATGCGCGCATCCTGATTCTCGACAATCACGACGATTTCGGCGGGCACGCCAAACGGAATGAATTTCGCGCCGGCAACCGCGTGCTGTTGAGCAATGGCGGTACGCTGGCCATCGAGCGGCCTGCCAAGTACAGCAAAGTCGCCAAAGGACTTCTTCAGGAACTCGGTATCGACACACAGCGCTTCTACAAGGCTTATGATCAGAAATTATATTCGAAGCTGGGCGTCGCTTGCTTCTTCAACAAAGAGACTTTTGGCGAAGATCGTCTCGTGACAGGGATGAGCACGACGCCGTGGCCGGAATTCCTTGCGAAGGCGCCTCTTTCCGAAGTAGTGCGGCGCGATATTGCCCGTGTTTATTCGGAGAAAGTCGACTATCTTGCGGGCCTTTCGAAGCAGCAGAAGCTGACGAAGCTGGCAAAGACCAGTTACGCAGATTACCTAACCCAATATTGCAGGGTGAGCCCGGAAGCGCTGCCCTTTTTTCAGACATTTCCCCATGACTTGTTCTGCGTGGGTATTGATGCGGTCTCCGCGCTGGCCTGCTTTTACGGAGGCGATGACCTCAAGTCTTTCATTTACCCCGGTTTCGACGCACTGGGGATCGATGAAAAAGAAAAGGAAGAACCGTACCTCTTCCATTTTCCCGACGGCAATGCCTCAATCGCAAGAATGCTCGTGCGTTCGATGATTTCCTCGGCGATCCCGGGGCACACGATGGATGACATCGTGACGGCGCATGCCGATTACAGCAAGCTGGACGACGCTAGTTCACCCGTGCGGATTCGCCTGAACAGTACGGTGGTTCACGTTGCGAACGAGGACACGAAGGACTCAGCGAAGGAAGTCGAAGTCAGTTACATGCGCGGTGGCCGGCTCCAAACCGTGCGAGGGAAGAGCTGTGTCCTGGCTTGCTACAACTGCATGATTCCGTATCTATGCCCTGAGCTTCCGGAGAAGCAGAAAGAAGCGCTCGCTTTTCTCGTGAAGAAGCCGCTGGTCTATACGCATGTCGCGATTCGAAATTGGACTTCCTTCGACAAGCTGGGAGTACGCCATATCGTTTCGCCGGGTTGTTATCACAGTTATGCCATGCTCGATCTTCCCGTCAGTCTCGGTGAGTATCACTTTCCGAGCAAGCCGGAAGAACCCATGGTCCTCTTCATGCTCCGCACTCCGTGCAAGCCGGGTCTGCCCGCGCGCGAACAGAACCGCGCGGGGCGTTACGAACTGATGCAAACGCCATTTTTAAAATTCGAACGCAGCATCCGCGATCAACTGGGAAGGATGCTGGGCAGTGCGGATTTCGATCCTGCGCGGGACATCGAGGCAATCACGGTGAATCGTTGGGCTCACGGCTACGCTTACGAACATAACCCAGCCAACGCGCTCTTCGATCCGGAATGGAAGGAAGGGGAGCAGCCGTGGGTGGTCGGACGAAAGACTTTCGGCCGGATCGCGATCGCCAATTCCGACGCCGGCGCAAGCGCGGAGACGGACACGGCGATCGATCAGGCCTATCGCGCCGTTGGCGAACTGCTGGCCGCACGCGGTTGAGGCCTGCATGGATCGCGCGCGTGACACATCCGCGCGGGGCTTATTTCCTATAGAGTTCAGGGAATTGTTGTTTCAAGCGCTCGAGTTTCGGCAGATCGTTGAAGATGATGTAGGGTTGATCGCGGTGGTTTTCCAAGTAGTCTTGGTGAACCTCTTCCGCGCGGTAGAACGCTTCGAAAGGCACGATTTTCGTGACGATTTTTTGCGGGTAGACTTGCGCGGCATCGAGCTGCGCAACGTAGGCCTCCGCGATGCGCTTCTGTTGGTCATTCGAATAGAAAACGGCGGAACGATATTGCGAGCCGGTGTCGGGTCCCTGCCGGTTCAGCTGCGTCGGATCGTGCGCCACCGCAAAATAGACCATCAAGATTTGTCCATAAGTAATCTGTGATGGATCAAATGCAATGCTGACGGATTCTGCGTGTCCCGTCAGGCCCGAACTCACCATTTCGTAGCTGGGCGATTTTATGCGGCCCCCGGAATATCCGGCCGTGGCCGAAGTCACTCCTTCCAAATGTTCGAACACCGCTTGAATACCCCAAAAGCAGCCTCCAGCGAGAACCGCTGTTTCCCGGCCTTTTGCCGGCACCAAGGGCTCATCCACGGTGGGCTTGGGGAATGGCAGCCGAGGAGTAGATGGGGGCCTTGCACCGATAGAGCGCACGGCGCTCCAGGTGAGAAAGCCGACGATCAGAATGAAGGCAAATCCTCTGCCGATGAAAGGGCTACGCACCGGTACACTCCTTGGGCTAACTGCTAGGGTAGACGGCCCTGCCTGCGCTTTGGATGCAAGGGCCGGCTTGCGGAAAAATGAATATTGAGACATTACTCTAACGCAAGCAAGCTTTGAGGCATCCTACCTCTGCCTGAACAAACCTTACAATGAGGGATTCCATGTCAGAGTATAAGCGCACAATTTTTTTCGTGAGTACCTTGGTATTCTTGTCTCCCTTTCTGCGCGCGCAGATCACCCACGGGCAAAAACCGCAGCTTCCCGCGCCATTTGCGACGAGATCGGCGGGAAACGGGCCGCGCAATGAAAAGCCGCCCGCGGGATTTCTGCCCACGGTGCCCGCGGGATTCCGAGTGAATGTGTATGCCTCGGACTTCAAGACGCCGCGCTGGCTGACCGTGGCGCCTAACGGAGATATTTTTCTGGCGGAAACCGGAGCGGGTAAGATTGTCATTCTCCGCGATCCACAGAATACGGGGGGAGCGCCGGAGCGCGAAGTCTTTGCGAGCGGACTGACACGCCCGTTCGGGATCGCGTTTCATGATGACTACGTGTACGTTGGGGAAATGAAGCGTGTCGTGAGATTTCATTACGACGCGAAAACGTCAAAGCGCACCGGCGAAGCCGAGAAACTCATGGATTTGCCGTCGGGAGGACATCGGACGCGGACGGTAGCGTTCAGCGCTGACGGCAAGCATCTCTATGTTGCGGTGGGTTCGGACGGAAACATTGATGTAGACAATCCGCCGATCCGCGCGGCCGTAACCATCTGCGATCCCGACGGTAAGAACGCGCGCTTGTTTGCAACAGGCTTAAGGAATCCAGTAGGCCTGGCGATCGAACCGAAGACCGGCGAGGTTTGGACCAGCGTCAACGAGCGCGACGAGCTCGGGGACAATCTTCCTCCTGATTACATTACGTCTCTGAAGGACGGCGGTTTTTATGGCTGGCCGTACAGCTACATCGGGGACAATGTCGATTCGCGCGTGAAGCCGCAGCGGCCGGACTTGGTGGCGCGAGCGATTATTCCTGACGTGTTGATCGGCGCGCACGTGGCGCCGCTGCAATTTACGTTTTACACCGGGAAGCAATTTCCGGAGAGCTACCAAGGTGGAGCATTCATCGCGGAGCATGGCTCGTGGAACCGCGCGACCCGTTCGGGATATCAGATCGCGTTCGTGGCGTTCAAGGACGGCAAGCCGTCGGCGGATCCTGTGCCGTTTTTGACGGGGCTGGTGCCGGATCCAAAACAGCCGGACGTGTATGGACGCCCTGTGGGCGTCACGGTCGCGCCGGATGGTTCGTTGCTCGTTTCGGACGATGGTGCGGGTGTGATCTATCGCGTTTCTGTGGCGAGGTAGCGATCTCCATAGACAGTATCTTCAGTACGCAGACTGAAGGCTAGGCCACTCGCTACTTCACGGTCAAAGTGAGCTGAACCGGCGGCGGCGGTGCGAGTTGTTTTCCGCCTGCTGTTGACGCCGTCATCGTGAGTGTCTGGTCAGGAGACATCTGCCGGGTGCGGCAAGATTTCAGCATGGTAGTAGATTCAGTAGTGACGCGTCGTAGATTCGGCTACCCTAGCGCACTTATGCAGCCTGCAAAACTGGGTCTGGAAAAGCAGCCTTCTGGCAGGAGCGATTCACTCATCATTGGGCTCAATGGCAAGCTGAGCCTCGAGAATGTACACGACTTTCTCGCGACGTTACGCCCGGAGTCCGCGACTCATCTCATTCTTGACATGAGCGGGTTATCGTTTCTGGATTCCGCTGGTGTTGGCGCGCTCGTGACTCTATTTGTGAGCCGACGCAAGCAAGGCAAGACGCTTACCCTGGCCGCGCTCACGGTGCAGGGCACCGCCGTCATGCAGGTTGCCGGCCTGCTGAAACTACTTCCTGTTTATCCCTCCGTTGAACAAGCTCTCGCGCAGCGCGCGTAATCTGTGGTCCGCTCCAGCGGATGTTTAAGCGCGCAAGAGCGGTGCGGAGGCGCTCTGCGCAACGACCCTCGCCACGATAGTGGGTCTGCCGGGGAAATCCGGCCCTGCGAAGAAAAGCTAGCGCGGCGTCCAGTTCGGATGGCTACTGAATAGGCCGTCCACAAAGCCGATATGGTAAGAAACGAAGAGCCCGAAGGCCAGGCTCAGCAAGCCCGATCCAGTCACCAGGCTGCGATTGAGCCATGCAAATTTGTAACTCGCGAATGAGAAGGGAATTGCGAAGGCCGCAGTAATCAGCATCATCCCCGCGATCGTTCCCACGCCAAATACAAGCAGATAGAATACTGCCCAGCGTGGCTCGCGGATCGTGCCCAGAACCAGCAGCGCGACGGCGGCAGAACCCGCCAGGCCATGCACGATTCCCATCAGCAGCGGCCGCCATGAATGATAAGTACCCAGCCGTGCGAACGAAGTGCGCAGCCAGTGCGGTGGCGTGAGGCTTGCGCCATGATGTTCTTCGCCGGGCCCGTGCGTGTGCCGGTGAAAGTGCACGTGCGCGCCGTGCCCGTGCACATGCAGGTGTTCGCCGGAATGTGGCGGATGCGCGGGAGCGAACTTCTCGCTTAACCATTTCATCGCGCCCGAGAGGTTCAGCACACCGAGGAGGATGAGCATCAGCCCGACGGAAAACTCCATCGTTAGACCCACGCGCGCCGGAATCACCAGCCCAAAGAGGACAATCGCAGCACCCACGGCTAGAATCGTCAGTGTGTGGCCAACGCCCCACAGGATGCCGATAAGTCCGGCCTTCATGATTGAGCGTTCGCGGCTCACGATTGTCGACACGGCGATTACGTGGTCCGGGTCGGTCGCATGCCGCATCCCCAGAAAAAACCCAATCGCCAGGATCGCCAATCCGCTCGTCATCGAATCATTCCGCTGCTATGCGGGCGCCTCGAAGCATACCTGACAACGGAAAGACCCGCACGGCTTCTTTGCGTTCACTCCGGTTTGAGAATCCGCACTAACTCGGCGGCTGCGTGGGGCAGGCGTGCGCCGCGGCGGGATACCAGATAGACGTGCCGCGGCATATTCAACTGTCGTATCTTGACCTCTTTCATCCAGCCGCGCTCGATCTCCCATCGCACGCACATGCGCGGCACGATGGCCACGCCCAGGCCCATTTGCACGAAGCGCTTGATGCTCTCGATGGTGGGCATTTCGATCGGCATGTTCAGCGTCGTGCGATTGCGCGCAAAAAGCTCGATGACGCGCCGCCGGTAAGGTGATTCCACAATATGCGCGACGAAATCTTCTTTCCCCAGATCCGCGACGTCCACTTCGCGCTTCTTCGCCAACGCATGCTTTGGAGGCACCACCAGCGTCAGCTCATCCTTCAAGATCTCCATGGCCAACAACTTGGGATCACGCGGCACAAAGGAAATCGCGCCGAGATCCAGACGGTAATTGAGCACCTCATGCGGAATGTCACGCGAAAACATCCGGTGAACCCGCACCTGCACGCCCGGATGCAGTTCGCGGAATTTTCCCAGCGCCGGCAGCAGCGCATGGATCGAGCTTTCATTCACGCCTAGGGAAAGCTCGCCGCGCTCCAGTCCTTGCAGTTCGGTTAGTCCCTTCTTTACTTCATCGCGCAGGTTCAATAGCCGCTCGGCATATTCGCGGAGCAAGGTGCCCGCATCCGTCATCCTCACCGGTCGTGCGCCGCGCACGAACAGCGGCTGGCCCAGGGAGTCCTCGAGCTTGCGGATCGTCAGGCTGACCGCGGGCTGCGTGCGGTACAAGCGTTCCGCGGCCCGTGAAAAGCTCCCTTCCTTCGCCACCATGAGAAACACCTGCAATTCGCCCAGGTCCACCGTGATTCTCCTCGCGCACAGTATAAGCCGGCGTTATCAAAAGTAAAATAAAGATAAATTTGACTAGAGGGTGGCTTTTTTGCGTTACTAAGGCAGGGAGATTTCATGGACGCCGTACGCATTTTCGACACCACTCTCCGGGACGGCGAGCAGTCGCCCGGTTTCTCGATGAACACGGCAGAGAAGATCCGCATGGCCCGGCAACTGGCCGCGCTAGGCGTGGACATCATCGAAGCGGGTTTCCCGATTGCCTCACGCGGCGACCTCGAGGCTGTGCGCCTGGTGGCCCAGGAAATACGCGATGTCCCCATTGCGGCGCTCGCTCGCGCCAAAAGGGAGGATGTAACGGCGGCGCTCGAGGCCCTCGAACCCGCCGCGGCGCCCCGTTTGCACGTTTTTCTTGCGACCTCCGACCTTCATCTTCGCGCAAAGCTGAATATTACGCGCGAGCAGGCGCTTGAAGCCATCGGCTCGATGATCCGTCTTGGGCGGCAGCATGTGGGCGAAGTCGAGTTTTCCGCCGAGGATGCGGGCCGAACGGACATTGATTTTCTTTGCCAGGTTTGCCGCGTGGCGGTTGACGCCGGCGCCACGGTCCTGAATCTGCCGGACACGGTGGGGTACGCCGTGCCGGAAGAATACGGCGCGATGTTCCGGCGAGTGCGCGAATACCTGGGGGACCCGGCGAGCGTTACTCTCAGCGCCCACTGCCATGATGACTTGGGCTTGGCGGTGGCCAACTCATTGGCTGCGGTCCGCGCGGGTGTTCGGCAGATCGAATGCACAATCAACGGAATTGGCGAACGCGCCGGGAACGCCGCGCTCGAGGAAATTGTCGTCGCGCTGGCTGTACGAAAAGACAGCTTCGGCGTCGCAACGGGAGTGCGCCTCGAAGAGCTTTTTCGCACGAGCCGCATGCTCACGGAGATCACGGGCGCGCAGGTGGCGCCGAACAAGGCCGTCGTGGGCGCCAACGCCTTTGCGCACGAAGCCGGCATCCATCAGGATGGCATCATCAAGAATCCACTCACGTACGAGATTATTTCGCCGCAGACCGTTGGCGTTCCATCGCGCTCGATGGTCCTTGGCAAGCATTCCGGGCGCAACGCGCTGCGGCTGCACCTGCGTGACCTCGGCTACGAGCCGAGCGACGCCGAGCTCGCGGAATGCTATCGCCGTGTCACTGCGCTCGCCGACCAGACGAAACAAGTTCGTCAGCGCGACGTCGTCGCCATCGCGCACGAGGTGATGCGCCGCGGAACAAACGCGCTCGCAAAAGAAGCGTCACCCGCAGCCTGATTTGACGCTGCGCAACCGGGTCGTTGTCGCTTGTGGCCGCAGAGCGGTCAAAGACGCGGCCACATTCGCCGTGAGGCATTTTTGAGTTTGTGGTTTTCCAGGGACCCATATGAAAAAGACCATTGTCTTGCTTCCGGGGGACGGCATCGGACCGGAAGTTACGCGCGCGGCCGCTATCGTTCTGCGCGAAACCGCACATGAATTTAATCACCAGTTCGACTTGCACGAATTTCCGATCGGCGGAGCGGCCATCGATGCGGCGGGCACGCCGCTCCCCACCTCGACGATTGAAGCCTGCCGCAAAGCGGATGCGGTTTTCCTTGGCGCCGTCGGCGGGCCGAAGTGGGATTCGCTTCCCTTGTGGAAGCGGCCGGAAAGCGGCCTGCTTGATTTGCGCAAAGGGCTCGGGCTCTACGTCAACGTGCGTCCGGTGAAGCTGCTCGAGCCGCTCCGCGGAATTTCGCCGTTGAAGCCGGAAAAAATTGGCGACCTGGACCTCGAAATCGTGCGCGAGCTTGCCGGCGGGATGTATTTTGGCGAGCGCGGCAACGTCACCGAGAAAGGCGTCGAGCGCGCCTTCGATACGGAGTCCTATTCCACAGCGGAAATCGAGCGCATCGCCACCTTTGGATATGCGCGCGCGGAGAATCGCTCGCGGCGCTTGTGTTCCGTGGACAAGGCCAACGTTCTTTCGAGTTCGCAACTCTGGCGCCGCACGGTCACTTCGATGAGCGCGGTCTACCCGGCGGTCAAGCTCGAGCACATGTACGTTGACAATGCCGCGATGCAACTTGTTCTGCGGCCGTCACAATTCGACGTGCTGCTCACCTCCAACATGTTTGGGGACATTTTGAGCGATGCCGCCGCTGCCCTGGTCGGCTCGATCGGATTGATTCCTTCGGCCAGCTTTGGCTCCAGCGCACCGCTCTTCGAGCCCATCCACGGCTCCGCGCCGTCACTCGTCGGCACGGATTCCGCGAATCCGATCGGTTCGATTCTCAGCGTAACGATGATGTTGCGCGACGCTTTTGGCCTCTCTCTCGAAGCCGACTGGATCGAACAGTCTCTTATCCGCGTTCTCTCGGGCGGCTACCGCACTCCGGACACTACCGAACCTGGCGCCCGGGCCGTCGGCGGTTCGGTCTTCGCCGAAATCCTGCGCGAAGAGATGCAGCGCACCCTCGAACATGCCGAACGCTACGGTTGGGGCGTCTAACGCCCGTTGCAAAAGAAAAGTTGACCGGCGGGCACGTTCCGATCATTGCAATGACCGCCCATGCGCTGAAGGGCGATCAGGAGCGATGCATTTCTGCCGGTATGGACGCTTATGTTTCCAAACCGATCCGCACGAGCGAATTGTTTTCCACGATTGAAAGCCTGCTGGGCAGCAAGTGCTCCGTTCACAGCAACGATTCGGCTGGCCTTTCCGACCCAATTGTCAGTCGAACTGAATAGGGTGCACCCCTGCAAGCTGTGCGCTTTCAGGCGCGCATCATTCCCATTCTCGGCGTGCGCATCCGCGCAGACTCACACTCCCGACCTTATGTATACCCCACGGTCCTTCGCTGCGTTTACTCCCGAGAAAAGCGCTTCTCGGAAACTGACCCGCTACCCACACCCTGACTGCCTTGCGAGAACCTGCTGGGAATGCTACTTTTACTCTTTCCCAACTAGCTGGTAGCCACTCGTTTCGAGGGCCCGCGGACGTGCAGCAGGGGCGCCGGCTGAAAATCCGTTTCAGGCTTAAATAGGCAAGAGGTGCGCACCATTCGCGATTGCCGAGCAGCAGAATTCTACGAATCAAGACGCACCATCCGATAGCTGGTCGACCGGCATGGCAGGCTCAAATTCCAATCCGAAGGGTGTTCCGGCAACCCGGGCGCACGATGTAGCCTACTGGCGGGTAGAAGGCTCGCTGCTCGAGATGGGAGCGTTGCGCCCCGTTGGCTTTTTCACCTGGAATGCCCAGAGCTTTTCCGAACGCTGGGCGCGCCGCGCGGGCATGGCGGCGATGGCGCTCACGCGGCCGGTGGCCTACGCCACGAGCCGCACATTTGCCACACGAATTCTGCATGCGCTTCTTCGAGGGACAAGCCGCGACCGCCTCGATTTACTTGGTGAAGAATATTTTCAGTATGTTTTGAAGCCGCAACTCCGCCGGGAATCCGTCGAAAAACTGATTGACGCTGTTCGAAGCGGCCAACGCATTATCCTCGTCGGCCAGGCGCTGGAACATATTCTACGGCCGCTCGCCAAACACTTCGGTGTCGAGTCGTTCATCGCCAACCGTTTGGAATTTCGCGACGGGCATGCGACGGGAAGGCTCCTCGATCCGGTCGTGCGTCCGCGGGGTCCCTTCGCGTGGCTGGCCAGCGGGTCGGTCGACGGCCGCATGCCGAAGGAAAAACTTCTTGTGCAGCTTGGCTGGACGAACGCGCCAGAGCGGCTCGAAGCCGCCGCACAAGCCGTTGCGCGCCCCGCACCTCCACGCGGCAAAGCGGTCGCGATCTTCGGGGAAAAACCGCCGGCCTACCGCCTTTCTGTCCGCGAAACGCTGGCCGGGCGGCACATCCTGCTCATTGGCGTGACCGGTTTTATCGGTAAAGTCTGGCTCGTCGATTTGCTCGAAAATATTCCGGACATTGATAAGATTACGTTGCTGATTCGGCGGAACCGGACGACCTCTGCGCAGCGACGTTTCGAGAAAATTGTCGAAGAGTCGCCCGCGTTCGACACACTCCACGAACGTCACGGCCGGAAACTCGGCGCATTTTTGAAGCAGAAGATCGAAGTTGCTGAAGGAGACGTTAGCCAGCCGGGCCTGGGTCTCGATGATGCAACTCAGGCGCGGCTCGCGAAATCGCTCGACCTGATTGTCAACAGCGCAGGCCTCACCGATTTCAATCCTGATCTGCGCGATGCCCTTTCTTCGAACGTGGATTCCGCGATCCATCTGCTCGAGTTTCTCCACCGCTGCAGCCACGCCGGATTGATGCATTTGTCCACATGTTATGTGACCGGCATGCGCGATGGCCGCGTCAGCGAAGAGCTTCGAGAAAACTACAACCCTTTGAGCGTCCCCGGCTTTGACGCCGAGAAGGAAATTTCGTCCCTGCGCGAGACAATCCGGCACATCGAACACCGCGCCGAAAGTCCCGAGCTCACCAAGGCATTGCGCCGGCAAGCGCTCGGGCGCGGCGGCGATGCTTCCAAAGTCGCCGCAGCCGAGCTCGTTGGCGTGCTAAAGCGCAATCGGGGCCGCTGGGCGCGCAATCGGCTGGTCCGCGTTGGCACGCGCCGCGCTCAGCATCTCGGCTGGCCCAATACCTACACGTTTACAAAGAGCCTTGGAGAATCGATTCTCGCGCGTCACGGCCGCGATCTCCCGATCGCCATCGTTCGGCCTTCCATTGTCGAAAGTTCGGAGCGCTCGCCATTTTCCGGCTGGAACGAAGGGATTAATACGTCCGGCCCGCTCTCTTATTTGCTGGGAACTAATTTCCGCCAGCTACCCACCAACGCGCGCAAGTGCCTCGACGTGATTCCCGTCGATATGGTCTGCCGGGGCATGACGCTCATCGCCGCAGCGGTCATCGCGCGGCGCAACGCCCGGTTGTATCAGCTCGCTACCTCCGCGATCAACCCGGTCAACATGGGCCGCAGCATCGAGCTCACCGGCCTCGCTCACCGCAAACACTACAGGACGCAACAGGGCATCGAGCACTGGCTGAAACTGAAGTTTGAAACGATTCCAGTTTCCAAGCAGCGCTACGAACGGCTTTCCATCCCCATGCAGAAGGCCGTCGTTTCCCGAATCAATCGCGCGGCCAGCACGCTGCACATGAAGAGGCCGCCGTTTGCCAAGGCAGAGCGCGATTTGAATCGCGCCGAAAAACTCATCGAGCTTTACGAGCCGTTCATTCTTCACAACGAACATGTCTTCGAATGCGAAAATGCGCGCTTGCTCTCTGCCGCGCTTCCGCCCGAGGAGCGATCGCTCTTCGACTTCGATCCAGAATCCATCGACTGGTGGGACTACTGGATCAATGTCCACATTCCGGCGCTGCGCCGCTGGTGCTATCCGCTGATGGAGGGCCGCCCGCTGGAAGCCCGCACGCCCCGCGAGCTAGATTGGTCCGCTGAGCCCGCCCCGGTGCGCGCTCTTTCCCAATCCGCGACGTCTTCCGATTCGCCATGGCGATCTTCCTAACCGGCTCGACCGGCTACCTGGGCAGCTACTTGGTGGCCGGATTGCTCACCGGGCACGGCGAGAAGCTGAATCTTCTGGTTCGCGCAAAATCCGGGCAGGAAGCTCGCGAGCGCCTTTGGCAATCGCTGCAGCTTCATTTCAATTTTCCGGAATTCCTTGAGCACGTTAATTCGCGCGTCCGCATCTTCCGTGGCGATATAACCGACGAGCGCTTTGGCCTGCCCGACGACGACTACCGCGCGCTCGTCGATACCACCGGGTCTATCGTTCACTGCGCCGCCTCGCTCAATCGGAAATCCGAAAGACAGTGCCTCAATGTCAATCTGCGCGGCTCGCTGGAGGTCCTTCAGCTCGCGCGTCGCGCGCAAAATCGCCACGGTCTGCGCCGCTACTCTCACGTTTCCACAGTCGCGGTTGCCGGCAAGCGCCAGGATGAAGTCGTCTCGGAAGATTCCGCCATTGACTGGTCGCGCTCCGATTATGATCCTTATGCGCGGACAAAAAAATTCTGCGAGCACATGGTGCGCCAGCTCTTGCCGGACGTGCCTCGGACGATTTTTCGTCCCGCCATCGTGCTCGGTGACAGCCGCCGCCCGGAAACTTCTCAGTTCGACATGGTTCAGGCGTTCGACGTGCTCGCTCGCCTGCCTGTTCTTCCGCTCCGACCTCACGATAAAATCGACATCGTGCCTGCAAATTATGTCGGCAAGGCCATTGTGGCCATTCATCAAAAGGACGCGCCCGCCCACGCCATCTATAATCTATCCTCCGGCGAGGGTTCGCAGACGTATATCGAACTGACGGACGCCCTCGCCCTAGCTGGCGGCTGGCGGCGGCCAGCCTATCTGCCTTCGTTCGGCCGCTCCTTCTCGGGCACGGTCGATTTTCTTGCGAAACGCGGCGGCGCTGTGGGACACGGCGCTTCGCTCCTGAAAGTTTTCTGGCCGTATCTGACCTGGAACACGGTGTTCGACAATTCGAGAGTCGTCGTCGAGCTTGGGGAGGCGCCGGCGAAGTTTTCCACCTACGGCTACCCTCTCTTGATGTTCAGCCGCAATAACAAGTTTCGTTACCCGGCAAAGTCTTGGCCAGAGGGTACGGCAAGGAACGGATCTGCGAGAAGGATGACAGAAGGAGTTGGAGCATGACGGACTTCTTGCTCGTTGCCTGGGTGAGTGCACTCATTGAAATCAGCCGGGTCGGTTCAATATTCGGCCTCGGTCGCCGCTGGACACCAGGAGAGAAACTCAAGCTGCTGTTTGCCACCTACAACGGCGCGCGAAATACTGGCGCCGACGTGCGCGTACAAGAGACGCTCCGTCAGGCACGGCAGGTTCTCGGTGCCGCGAATGTCGATTTCAGCGTCATGACACAGAACTTCGACCGCACCCGCGGTTATTTCGAAGGCACGCGCCAGGTGCATCTGCCCGACGTTTACCCGCCGTTCCTCTATCGCGAGGTGCGGCAGAATCACGGCGTCATCGCTTGTGAAGGCTCGATGTTCAAAAGCAAATTTGCCAATGCGTTGACGATCATGACGATTGGTTCGCTGGGCATCGCCGCGGCTGAGAACAAACTCTCTCTCGGCTATGGCGGGGAGGCCGGCCACATGGATCCGCTCATTGAGCGCATGTGCGCGCGCTACGTTCATGATTCCCTGATCATCACCCGCAATCCGGAATCACAGGCCGTCCTTGCCCGCCGCGGTATTTCCACCGAGCTGGGCACAGACACGGCATGGACCTTCGAACCCCATCCACCCGAATACGGCCGAAGGGTGCTCCGCGAGGCTGGCTGGGACGAAAAGACCCCGGTGCTGGTCCTTTGCCCGATCCATCCTTTCTGGTGGCCGGTGAAGGCATCCGTAACAAAATATCTCGCCAGCATCACCACTGGCGCGCTCAAGAAGAGCCAATACCGTACTGTCTATTTCCATGCATCCGGTGCGGATGTCGACGCGAAGTACGACCGCTACATCTCCGCCTTCGCCAAAGCTACCGCCGCCTTCCGAGAACGCCACCGAGTTTTTCCCGTTCTCGTCAACACGGAGCGCCTCGATGCGTGCGCCTGTCACGATGTTGCAGCGCAGCTTCCCGGCACCCCAGTTTTTACTGCCGACGACTACGATATGTTTCAGCTCGTAAGCATCCTTCGCCAGTGCTCACTGATGGTCTCTTCCCGCTACCACGGCATTGTGACTTCCATGCCCGCGATGGTGGCCTCCGCTGGCGTCACGATGGACGAGCGCATCCGCAATCTCATGGTCGAGCGCGGCCACCAGCATCTTCTTCTGACCGTCGATGATCCTGAGCTTGAACCCAAGTTGCTGAACATGATGGAGACTCTTATCGCTGAAGCCGATTCCGTGCGCGAGGGCATCGCCAAGACCGTCGTGCGCAATCTCAAGGTCATGGCGCGCATGGGTACGTTCCTCGAAGATGCCGTCCGCCGCACGTATCCTGAGTTTCCGCTGCGTTCTGGCGTTTTCTCCTGGGAAGACTACCTCCCGCCCCTCAGCCCCATTCTGCGCGATCTGGTCGAAAGGTACGACTCGACTCCTGCTGCCTTGGCCGCGCGCACTTGATTTCTCATGCTCAATTTTCTTGAGAAAATTTTCTTTCAGCTCCAATACTCGGCTGGCCGCGTCGTCCTTCGCGAAATTCGCGGCGACCATATCGTCAGCTTCACCGGAAGGGAATTGCTCGGCCAGGTCCAGCTCGTTCGCGCCTATCTGCGCGGCGCTGGCCTCCAGCCTGGTGACCGCTGCGCCTTGCACGCACCCAACTCCATGCGCTGGATCGCGTTTGATCTGGCCCTCATGGCCGAAGGAGTCATTGTCGTTCCCCTTTATTCGCGCCAGGCGCCGGCCGATCTGGCCGCGATGATGAAGGATTGCCAGCCCCGCCTTCTCTTCACCAGCGATGCCTCACTCGGCGAAGCGCTTGCACAGGCTTGGCCCGCCGGTGGATCACATGCGCCTCCCCGTATTCTCTTCGACGAAGTTCTTGGTAAACCGTCGCCCCAGTCGCCGCTCCCGGACGCGCCAAATCCTTGCAGCGGCGCTGACCTGGTCACCATCATCTACACCTCCGGCACCTCAGGTGAACCCAAGGGTGTCTGCCTCAACGTCGGCAATCTGACGCACATGCTTGCTTGCACGAACGAGCGGCTGGATCAGCTCATGGGTCAACTGCTGGTTACTTCTCGGGAGCCCGATCGCGTCTTCCACTATCTCCCGTTCAATTTCGCTGCCTCCTGGATCGTGGTTCTCTCCTGCCTCTCCCGCGAAAGCGTTCTTACGCTCTCGACGGATCTCAGCCGCCTCGCCGACGAAATCCGCCTTGTGGCTCCCAATTACTTTCTCAATGTGCCAACGCTTCTCGAACGCGTTCGGCGCGGCGTTGAAGACACTCTCTCAAAGCGCAGTGTGCTTATCCGCGCGCTTTTTGCAAAGGCCCGCGATGCCTGGCAGCGGCAGCACGTCGGCCGCGCATCCGACGCTGTCTGGCTCGCTCTTGGACGCAGTCTCATCTTCCGCAAGATCAGAGAGCGCTTCGGTCCGCATCTGCGAGCGCTTATCTGCGGGTCTGCACCCCTCGCTCCGGAAACGCAGCAGTTTTTTCTGATGCTCGGCATTCTCGTGCTGCAAGGGTATGGCCTCACGGAAACCACGGGGATCTGCACTTTGGATGATCCGCGCCTTCCGGTCGAGCCCGGTTTCGTAGGCTCCGCTATCGCCCGAATTGAGATGAAGATCGCCGACAACGAAGAGATCGTCGTGCGCGGCCCGCATATTTTTCCCGGTTACTGGAATCGCCCTGAAGAAACCGCTCGCGTTCTACACGATGGATGGTTTCACACCGGCGATCAGGGTGAAGTGAACGTGCGCGGTAACTGGCGCATCATCGGCCGCATCAAGAACCTCATTATTCTGAATTCCGGCCATAACATCGCGCCCGAGCCCATGGAAGAAAAAATCGCCCAGCTTCTTCCCGGAGCGCAGCAAGTGGTCCTTGTCGGGAACGGCCGTGGCTATCTTTGCGCGCTGATCACCGGTGGCATGGAGCCCGCCGCCGTGCAATCTGCGCTGGACGCCGTCAATCCTGATCTCCCCCATTACCGCCAGATCCGGAATTTCCATGTCATTCACTATCCCTTCACGCCCGAGAACGGCCTGCTCACCGCCAACGGCAAGGTCCGCCGGGACGCCGTCAATGCACGCTATGTGGCCGAAATCAACGCCATGTACGATAGGATTCAGTCATCATGAAATCCTTCACAGGCAAAACGCTGCGGTGGGAATGGCGCGATGGAATCGTCGAGCTGACGCTCGATCACGCGCCTGCAAACGAAATTGGCACGGCTGTGCTCGCGGAGCTCGAGAAGTTTGTCGCTGCCTGCGGTGCGCTTACGCCGGAAACAGCGGTCTGCATCATCTCCAGCGCGCGCAAACACGGCTTCTCCGCGGGGGCCGACCTCCGCGAACTTTATCACGGCGCTGCGCCTCTATCTGAAAAAGAGCGGCTCGTCGGTGTGCGCGCATTTCTGGAGCGCACGCACGCCGTGCTCAACGCGATCGATGCTGCGCCATTCGTCACCATCGCCGCGGTCCACGGCGTTTGCTTCGGAGGCGGCTTCGAACTGGCCCTCGCCTGCGACATCATCGTGGCGGACAAGATGGCGCGCTTCGCGTTTCCCGAACTTCGCCTCGGTCTTATTCCCGGCTGGGGTGGCATTCCCCGCCTCAAGCGTGACCTCGGTAACGCTTTTGTCCGCGATCTGTTATTGACTGGCCGCAGCGTCAACGCCAGCCGCGCGCACGCTGTCGGTCTGGTCGCGCAGCTCGCTGCGGAAGGCGAGGCCCTTCGCATCGCCCGCGCAACCGCCGCGCAAATTACAAAGTTCGACGCCGTCACTCGCGCCGCCGCCAAAAAATTCATCAAACCCATTCCCCACGAGGAGCTTCGCCGCGAGATCGAGCTATTCTGCGAATTATGCGCCCGCCCGGCGGTCATGGCCGCCCTCAAGAAATTTGTCGAAGAATCCGGTCCCATGCCATATCTACCCTGATCGAGCGCAAGGATCGACCGGTCTGGCCTAGTCTTTCAGCATTTTCATTCCTATTAGGAAAAATGATAAATTGAGGACTGTATGCGCACCCTCGGACAAACCACGCAGGAAATCCTCGACCTGGCTTCGAAGCATTTCAATGTGCCTGCAGGCTCGCTTGCACCCGACGACGATTTCTTCAAGAAGCTGGGCATCGATAGCCTCCAGACGCTCGAGATGCTCTCTCGGCTGGAAAATCATTTCGGCATAGAGCTTCCGGACTACGAAGTCCAGGGCGTCAGTAACTTCAAGACCCTGGCTGAACGCATTCAGTCCCGCCTGTAATGCTGGACCTTTCCAAGCATCAATCCATTGGCGCAGCGCTGAAGGATGCACTCGTGCAGTTTGCCGATGAGGTCTGCTTGATCGAGGCGGACCGCGAGCGGGAGAAGGAACGCCTTACTTACCGCGCTTTTCGTGACCGCGCCCATCCGCTCGCAAAAGCGCTGCAGGACGCCGGTTTCGCCGCTGGCGGCCGTGCCAGCATTATCATGACCAATCAGTCCAAATGGCTGATTTCCGCGTATGCAGTTCTGTTTACCGGAGGCGTTCTTGCTCCGTTGGATTACAAACTCACGGCCGATGAGCACTGGCAACTGCTCAAGCACTCTGGTGCCGGAGTGCTCATCACCGAATATCCCATATGGCGGCAACTCAGCGTGGCTGCCGGCCGCAGCGCAGCAACAAATTTGAAGACTGTTCTCGTCACCGAAGCGCCGCCTAATGCAGATCTCGATGAGGCGCATCGTTGGGAGGAATTCCGCGGTGCGGGAGAACCGGTGTTTATTCCGCGTGAGCGCAACGATGTCGCTTCCATCGTCTATTCCTCGGGCACCGGCGGCCGTCCCAAAGGCTGCATGTTGACGCACGAAAATTATCTCGAGCAGTGCGTTATGTTCCCCTCTCTTTATCCCCTCTGGCGCGGCGCCAGTTATCTCAGCATTCTGCCCACCAACCACGCCATCGATTTCATGCTTGGCTTCTTCTATCCATTCGTCTGTGGCGCCACCGTCGTTCATCTCCGCACGCTCCGACCCGAATTTGTCCGCGAGGCTTTTCCGAAATACAAAATTACCTACGTCACCCTAGTACCTCTCATTTTGAAGAATCTTCAGAAAGGTCTTCAGGCGCGCTTTGACGCGCTGCCGCCGGCAAAGCGAAAAATGCTCAAAGCGCTGCGATCGGTCAATAAAGCGTTAACGAAAAGTCGGCCGCGACTCGGAATTAGCCGCCGCCTGCTCAAACAGGTTCACGACGCCTTCGGCGGCGAACTGCAAGCGATCATCGTCGGTGGCGCCTTCACCGAGCCGCAAACGCTCCAGTTCTTCTACGACCTCGGCATTCCCGTCGCGAACGCCTACGGCCTCACCGAAGGCTGCATGGGTATCACCGTCAACGATCTCAAGCCTTTCCGCGCGGACACCGTCGGCAAACCGCTTCCCGGCATCGAAGTTCGCATCGTTGACCCTGATGCGGACGGTATCGGTGAAGTCGCCGTCCGCAGCAAAACCGTTATGGCGGGTTACTTGAATGACCCCGAGCTCACGGCGGAAACGATCGTCGACGGCTGGCTGATGACCGGTGACCTCGGCCGGCTCGATCCGGCCGGCCACTTGCAGCTCTTCGGGCGCAAGAAAAACATGATCGTCACCGAGGAAGGAAAAAACATCTACCCCGAGGACATCGAAACTGTTTTCGAAAGTCTTCCCGTCAGGGAATTCTGCGTCTTCGCCGCCAACTACATTTGGCCACGGCGCTCCCTGGTTGGTGAGCAGCTTGTCCTTGCACTGCATCTCGAGCCAAGCCAGAAGTACGGCGAAGATCTTCGCCGTGAAATCACCGCGCGCAACAATCGCCTGCTAAACTACAAGCGTATCCACGGGGTTGTTCTCTTGGATGAAGACTTTCCCCGGACGGCCTCGCTGAAGATCAAGAGGAACGCACTGGCGGAACGCCTCGCGCAGCTTGACCGAGCTACTGCAATCTTGTCCTTGTGAAGCTGGTAAAGACCGGACCGTTCGACATCTAGTGCGCACGTGAAGGAACGCTTTTTCGCAATCGTCAATCCAGCTGCTGGCGGCGGCCGTTCCGTCAAACTTGCCGGCCCTGCAATCGCGCGCCTGCGTGAAAAAGGCATGCTGGTCGACGTGATTGCTTCGACCGGACCCGGCCATGCTGTCGAGCTCGCGCGCGAAGCGTATGACCAGGGCTACCGGCACTTTCTCGCTGTCGGCGGCGACGGCACCGCTCACGAAATTCTCAATGGGATTTTCGCCGGCCGTAAGGTAACCAAAAGAATTTCCCTCGGCCTTTTGCCGCTCGGTACCGGGAATTCCTTTCTTCGTGACTTCACCAAGGTCGGAGCTGAGTTCTCAATGCAGGCTCTTTTCGAAGGCCGCACTCGTCCCGTCGATCTCCTCCGCCTCACTCATGCCACCGGCGAAATCTACTCGTTCAATCTCTTGAGTGTAGGTTTCACGGCCGACGTTGCCGCGCTCACGAATCGCGTTTTCAAGCCGCTCGGCCATTTCGGTTACCTCCTCGGAGTCTTCGTCCGCGTCACGCAATTGCGCCGCCGCTCCTTTGCCCTCCGCTGCGATGACGACAAAACTTGGGACGAACGCCGCTGCCTCTTCCTCACGTTCAACAACAGCAAGTTCACGGGTGGCACCATGCTCATCGCGCCGCACGCGGATCCTTCCGACGGCCTGATCGAATTTGTCCGCTGGGGGCCAATCGGCCGCCTTGGCTTGCTCCGCACCTTGCCGAAACTTTACGATGGCACGCACATCGAGCACCCGCTCGCATCGCGCCGCGCCGTCCGCCACGTCGAGTTCAATGTGGCTGATCCCATTGACGTCATGATTGACGGCGAAGTCGTTACCCTTGAGGTCCGCTCCCTCGACATCCTTCCCGCTGCGGTGGATCTCTATATATGAAGCGCGCCTTTCTCGCGCTGCGCAGCGCGCTTCTCTGGATCGTCAGCGGCCTCCACTTTTTCATCGTGGCGCCGATTCTCGTGTTCCTCGGCATCTTTCTTGATCCCCGCAAGCACGACTGGCTGCAGCGTGGTTTCTGCCGCCGCATCGCTTATTTTTCCGGAACCCGCGTAGAAGTACGCCGTTCCCCCGGCTTCGATCCCCAGCGCACGAGCTTCTTTATGGTCAATCACGTTAATCTCTTCGATCCCTTCGTGTTGTACTGCGCCATTCCGCAGTACGTACGCGGCTGGGAACTCGAGTCTCACTTCAAGATCCCGGCGTACGGCTGGCTTATGAAGCGCTTCGGCAATGTGCCCGTGCCCGATATTCGTCGTCCCTCCGACCTGAAGCGCATGTGGCGCATGACACAGGACACCCTCAACGGCGGTACGAGCCTGATTATTTTTCCGGAGGCCAAGCGCACGCGTGACGGGCGCGTTGACGAATTTCAGGACGGCGGCTTCCGCGTTGCCCAGCAACTCGGCGTTCCCATTGTTCCCGTCAGTCTCGTTGGCTCTTTCCAGCATCACCGCACGGGCCATTGGATGCTCTGGCCTGCGACGATTACCGTCTATCTCCACGACACCATAAAAACGAAAGGCCTCACCAAAGACGACGTGCCTGCGCTGCGCGATCGCGTCCGCAAAATCATCTCCGCGCCCGTGGAAACTTCCATGAAAGTGGGAAAGGAGGAGGAATCGAATCTGAAGGCAAGCGTTATAGGCTGAGCTTGATTCCCGGAAGAGTACGGCCCGCGCGCGTTTCCTGCCATGTATAAACGATGCGGTGAATTACGGTGATCGTGGACACCACTGCGATGACCCATAGCACAGGCCCCATCTTGGTAAATAAACCGCCGATGATCAGCAGCACCAGCCGCTCCGGCCGCTCCATGAAGCCGACCTTGCACAGCGGAATGAGTGACTCCGCGCGCGCCCGCGCATAGCTCACCATTACGGAGCCCGCGGTCGCCACCGCTGCAAGCACCACGTACGGCGTGCGCCCGCTCACCGAGTAATACACCAGCAGGCCCATGTACAACGCCATGTCCGCATAGCGATCCAGCGTCGAATCGTAAAATGCGCCGAAGGCCGTCACGCGGTTCTGCCGCCGGGCCACTTGCCCATCGAGCATGTCCAGGAAGCCGGCAAAGAAAATAATCAGCGCCCCTGCCCGGAAATTCCCCACGGCAAAATTCGCCGCCGCGCCGAAATTTACCAGCAGGCCGAGAAACGTCAAAAAGTTTGGATTGACACCCGTGGCAGCCAGCGCCCCGACAATCTTGTCGAGCAGCCACTTGCTCCCAGTACCGATTGCTCCTGTCAGCGTAGCCATTCGTCCGCTTCAATCAATCAGACTTCGTTCTGCGCAGTGTTTCTGCGGAATCCTACACTAGCCTCGCGCAGCACCGCAAACTCTCCTTCCCCATTGATTTGAATGCATTCTCCACTGGCCGCCTTTTCTTCTTGACCCTGTTTGCCCGTCATCATAGAGTTTTCCAACAGCATGAAGACGCGCCCGCATGGATAACTCACTTTCTCGTCGCCGGTTTCTCGCCCACGGCATAACCGGCCTTTCAAGCGCTTGGATCGCCGCCCATTGGCCTGCTGTCCTCGCTGCCGCGGACCACGCGCACCGCGCGGCGCAATCGGCCACGCCGCCCAAATTTGAATTCTTCTCTCCCGAGCAAGCCACGGAGATCGATGCCATCGCTGCGCGCATCATCCCCACGGACGACATGCCCGGTGCCCGCGAAGCCGGAGTCGTCTATTTTATTGATCGCGCCCTGACCACGTTCGCCAGCGACGATCAGAAAACGTACAAAGAAGGCTTGCCCGAATTGCAGGCCAGGGTGCGTGAACTGTTCCCCGCGGTCGAAAGATTCTCCGCTGCCACGCCCGAACAACAAGACGAGGTTCTCCATTCTCTCGATGAGCACTCCGCGGCGCCCGCACGGCCATTCCGGCCCCGTCCGGACGGGCAGAACTTTTTCGAAATACTCCGCCAGCACACTATTGCTGGGTTTTTGATTGATCCTGACGTCGGCGGCAATCGTGGCGGCGTCGGCTGGAAGGTCATCGGCCGCGAGCGCGAGCACATCTTCCAGCCGCCCTTCGGCTATTACGACAAAGACTATCCGGGATGGCAGCCTGTTTCTAAGGACGCGGACAAGAAATGAGGCCCGACCAGCCGAAATACAAGACCTCCGAGGAAGTCGATTTCGTCATCATCGGGTCGGGAGCGGCCGGCGGCATCCTGGCCAAGGAGCTCTCCACGAACGGTTTTCGTGTCGTCGTTCTCGAACAAGGCCCGTACCTCACAGAATCCGATTTTACCCACGACGAAATCAAAGTTCTCAAGGAAGACCTGCTCACGAATCATCCCAAGCTACAGCCGAATACATTCCGTAAGACGCCGAATGAAAAAGCGAAGCACCAGCGTGCGCTCGTTTACGGCCGATGCGTGGGTGGCACGAGCGTGCACTTCACCGCCAATTTCTGGCGCTTCCATGAGATCGATTTCATCGAGCGCAGCAAGATTGGCGCGATTCCTGGAACAGGTTTCGCCGACTGGCCCATCACATACGCTGACCTCGAACCGTACTATACGAAAGTGGAATGGGAAATCGGGGTATCGGGTCTTGCGGGCGCCAGCCCGTTCGATCCGCCGCGATCGAAGCCGTATCCGATGCCGCCGCTGCCGGTGAAATCTTCCGGTGTGATTTTCGAGCGTGCGGCACGCAAGCTGGGCTGGCATCCGTTTCCTGCTCCGCTGGCGATTCTTTCGCAGCCGCGTCCGGGCCGCAGCGCCTGCGTCAATTGCGGTTTCTGTCTAGCTTTTGGCTGCGAAGTCGGCGCAAAATCCAGCTCACTCGTAAGTGTCATTCCTCTGGCGGAGCGCACAGGACGCTGTGAGATTCGCCCGAATTCCTATGTCCATCGCATCGCAACGGATGCAGCGGGCCGCGTCACTGGCGCAGTCTATTTCGACGGGCAGCGCAACACGCATTTGCAGAAAGCCAAAGCCGTCGTCGTCTGCGCGAACGGCGCGGAAACCCCGCGCTTGCTCTTGCTCTCCACGAACAAGCAATTTCCGAATGGCCTCGCCAACTCCAGCGGATTCGTCGGCAAATATCTGATGCTCAATAGCTACGCTACGGCGCTGGGCTTGTTCGAACATCCGCTGAACGATTACAAGGGGTATACAGCTAGCCGCGTCCTCCACGACTTCTACGAACTCGACCCGCAAAAGGTCGGATTCTACGGCGGAGGCGGGCTCGACGCCCGTTTCGATTTCACGCCGATCACTTTTGCGATGGGTGGCTACCCGGTAAGCGGGGCGCTCAATGGACTTCCGCCAAATACGCCTCGCTGGGGCAAGGGCTTCAAGGATGCTCTGAGCTATAACTTTCCGCGCACCATGAGAATTGGCTGCCACGGTACCTCGCTTCCGGTCGAGGCCAACAGCTTTTCCCTCGATCCGGAACTGAAGGACGCCTGGGGCTTGCCCGCCCTGCGCATGACCTACAAGGATCATCCCGACGATCTCAAGCTCGCGACCTGGCAGAAAGACCGCGCCCTGGAACTTCTTGACGCTGCCGGCGCTCAGAAGAAGTGGCACGATCCAATTGAGGAAAACGATTTCGCCTTCCACCTTCTCGGCACTTGCCGCTTGGGCAACGATCCGAAGACCTCCGTCATTAATCCAGACCATCGCACCCACGACGTCAAGAATCTCTTCCTCTGCGACGGCAGCAGCCTCGTCACTTCTGGTCGTGGCCAGCCCACCATGACGATCGAAGCGCTCGCTTTCCGCGCCGCCGACCGCATTACCGCTCTCGCCAAACGCGGCGAGATCTGAGCTCAGGGCAATTCGCGCCAATGCTTAAGACTTACAAAACCTCTGACGAAGTCGATTTCGTCATCATCGGGTCGGGAGCGGCCGGCGGCATCCTGGCCAAGGAGCTCTCCACGAACGGTTTTCGTGTCGTCGTTCTCGAACAAGGCCCCTACCTCACGGAATCCGATTTTACCCATGACGAAATCAAAGTTCTCCAGGAAGACCTGCTCACGAATCACCCCAAACTGCAGCCAAATACATTCCGTAAGACGCCGGATGAAAAAGCGAAGCAGCAGCGCACGGTTGCCTATGGCCGGTGCGTCGGCGGCACCAGCGTGCATTTCACCGCCAATTTCTGGCGTTTCCATGAGATCGATTTCATCGAGCGCAGCAAGATTGGCGCGATTCCTGGAACAGGTTTCGCCGACTGGCCCATCACCTACGCTGACCTCGAACCGTACTACACGAAAGTGGAATGGGAAATTGGTGTTTCGGGTCTCGCTAGTGCCAGCGCGTTCGATCCGCCGCGTTCGAAACCGTATCCCATGCCACCGCTGCCGGTGAAATCTTCCGGTGTGATTTTCGAGCGTGCGGCACGCAAACTCGGCTGGCATCCGTTTCCCGCGCCGATGGCGATTCTTTCGCAGCCCCGCCCAGGACGCAGTGCTTGCGTGAACTGTGGCTTTTGCTGGGGCTTTGGCTGCGAAGTCGGCGCGAAATCCAGCTCACTCGTAAGTGTCATCCCTTTGGCGGAGCGAACCGGACGCTGTGAGATTCGCCCGAATTCCTATGTCCATCGCATCGCGACGGATGCAGCGGGCCGCGTCACTGGCGCAGTCTATTTCGATGAACAGCGCAATACGCATTTGCAGAGAGCTAAGGCGGTCATTGTTTGCGCGAACGGCGCGGAGACTCCGCGCTTGCTCCTGCTCTCCGCCAATAAACAATTTCCCGGCGGTCTCGCCAATTCATCCGGCCTCGTTGGCAAGTATCTGATGTTCAATAGCAACGCCCGCGCCGTAGGTCTCTTCGAACACCCGCTGAACGATTACAAGGGCTACAACGTCAGCCGCATACTCCATGACTTCTACGAACTCGACCCGCTGAAAGTAGGTTTCTATGGGGGCGGCGGGCTCGATGCGCGCTTTGATTCCACGCCTATCTTTTTTGCTCTCGACGGTCTTCCACCGGAAACGCCACGCTGGGGCAAGGATTTCAAGGCCGCGCTAAGTCACAATTTCTCGCGAACGATGCAGGTCCATTCGAACGGCACGTCGCTGCCGGTGGAAACCAACAGCTTTTCCCTCGACCCGGATCTCAAGGATGCTTGGGGGCTGTCCGCCCTGCGAATGACCTACAAGGACCACGCGGACGACCTCAAGCTGACGCGCTGGCTGAACGATCGCGCGCTCGAACTTCTCGACGCCGCTGGCGCACGGAAAAAATGGCATCTGCCCATCCAGGAGCAGCAGTTTGCCGTTCACCTTCTCGGCACCTGCCGCATGGGCAAAAATCCCAGGTCTTCCGTCATCAACTCGGACCACCGCACCCACGACGTCAAGAATCTTTTTCTCTGTGATGGCAGCAGCCTCGTCACTTCCGGCCGCGGTCAGCCCACCATGACGATTCAGGCTCTGGCCTACCGCGCCGCCGACCGCATCACCGCTCTCGCCAAACGTGGCGATCTCGGTGCTTAGATATTTTTCGCAAATTATTAGAAGAGGTACGGCGTAGCCCAGACCGCGCGAGTTTGCCAGGACGCAAACTCTTCCGAACCGTTGGGGCATGCGCGTTTTGTCTTCACCGAACTCCCCGGTGTGGCATCCGATTCGCCCGGCGCACAATTCGAATGCTCCCTTCCGTATCTCCCCTCGAATCTGCCATTTCCAGCATCGCATCTCAGGACATCATTCGAATGATATATACTTTATATAATTACTTAACATTAATATAAAACTGTGTTACCCTTTCCCATGCTTTCCTCTATCTCCATGCTCCCAATCTACCCTCCTACGACTGCTCCAGCTATCTGCAAACTAGTTGCCCACGACCTTCCCCTAAGTCCTTTGTTTGCCACACTTATAAAAACAGGGGGTGGAGGGAGGGGTCATGCCTAACATTCCATCCCATGATGTATCCTGTCTCACGTTTTTCAACAGCTAGGATTCGCATCTACGGAAACCGGACACCGGAATTCTTCGGCGCGAGGGCCAATGAAAAGAACTCTTCCTCCCGAGTCGCTTCAGGACATCGCGGCGCAGCTCGCTCGGGCGCACAAATCGTTTGAGAGCCGTTATCCCGGCGCCACTGGCGCCCGCCAGCCGGTCCACACGGTGTATGGCGGCGCGCATCTATTCCGCGCCAGTACGGCGCGCCGGCTCGGCGAAGCTGCGCTCCGGTCGCTTGACGAATTCGCTCCCGATTTCGCCTCGTTTGCGAAGGCCATTTCACTTCCTGGTGCGGATCGCCTGACGGATTCGTCTAACCTCATTGCGCAGCTGGCAAAATCCATTGAGGCCGACCCGCAGGCAGCCCGCAAAGAAAATCCGCCCGCCTGGTTTGCACACACGATTTACCGGCGCGTGCGCGAGAAGTTGCGGTGCGAACCCGTGGAAGATTTTCGCATCGACTTTGAAGACGGCTACGGCAACCGGCCCGACGCTGAGGAGGACGGCCACGCCGCATCGACCGCAGGCGAAGTCGCCGCCGCAATGAACTCGGGCGAGCTTCCTCCATTCGTCGGCATTCGTATCAAGCCCTTCACGGAAGAGCTTCGCGACCGCGGCATTCGCACCCTCGACATCTTCGTGACCGAGCTGGCCGCGAAGACGCGCGGAAAACTTCCGCCCAATTTCTTCATTACGCTCCCGAAGGTCACATTGCCCGACGAAGTCTCGGCGCTCGCCGATATTTGTTCGCGTCTTGAATTCGCTCTGCAGCTCGATCCCGGCACGCTGCGCTTTGAGTTGATGATCGAAACGACCCAATCCATCTTCAATGAACGCGGCGAGGTAAATCTAATGCCTCTCGTCGCCGCTGGGCGCGGACGCTGCATCGCCGCGCATTTCGGTACCTATGATTACACCGCCGGTCGCAACATCACTGCCGCCTATCAGCACATGACCCATTTCGCCTGCGACTTCGCGCGCGAGGTCATGCAGGTGGCGCTCGCGGGCGCGGGCGTGTGGTTGTCCGATGGAGCGACGAACATTCTTCCGGTGCCCATACATCGCCCCAGTAAAGACGGCTCGCCACTCACCGCGCGCCAGCTTGCGGAAAACCGCGCCGCCGTTCACCAAGCCTGGAAGCTTCATTGCGAGCACATCCGCCACTCGCTCGTGAACGGTTATTACCAGGGCTGGGATCTGCATCCGGCGCAGCTCGCAACGCGCTACGCCGCCGTCTATTCCTTTTTCCTCGAAGGCCTCGACGCGGCATCGGAACGCCTGCGCAATTTTATCGGCAAGGCCGCACAGGCGACGCTCGTCGGCGAAGTCTTCGACGATGCAGCGACAGGACAGGGACTTTTGAATTATTTCTTGCGGGCCATCAATTGCGGCGCAGTGACCGCCGAGGAGGCGCAGTCGCTCACCGGGCTGACGCTGGCCGAGCTACGCGCCGCTTCCTTCGTCAAAATTCTGGAGAGTCGAAGAAGCTAAGCACTCAGGAGGCCAATCGCGAATAGCCACTGCTCAATCCTTCCGCACGGTGGCTTCGATCAAACCATGCGGCTCATCCGTCGGCAGATAAACGTAGCCGGGATTGTCCATCCCGAGAGGCGCAAGGTCCACCAGGTTGAAATGCTTGTTCGGTAGCGAAAAATGAATTTCGCGGATGTTGTCAAAATTGTTGATGACGGCTTCGCCCATCGCATATAGCGTGTGCTGCAGCGATTTGCTGTCGTGCTCGGCAAACGTCTCCAGCAACATTTCCCGCACGCCATGCCAGATCGGGCCGAATTCGACGTCTTCCCCCGAATACAGCCAGTCGGCCTGCATCGCGGTCGAAAGAATACGGTTTTGATCATCCTTCAGCGTCGTGAAAGGGTCCTTAAGAAAGTCCTCGAACGCGGACTTCGAAGTTTTCATCACGACCAGGCCTTCGATGCCTGCGCGAACGGTTGTTGCCTCTCGCGTACCGCTCAGGATCGCGGTGCGTTTTTCGTCCCCCGCCCGCGTGAACGCCGAAGGATGCGGCTTCCCGCCGAGTGGAATCCGCGCCCAGCGGTCTTCTGCAGCTTTGATCTTCACGCACCAGACCTCCGGGTTATATGTCAGGAAATGTTCGATGAGATGCAAACAAAAGTTTTCCACCGGCTCGATCGAATGCTGCCGCGCCAGGGCGTAGACGGTGTTCTTCATCGTATCCGTGGGCAAGATCTTGCGGTTATCACCCTTGGTATGCGCCGCCTCGAAATCCCCTTCGCATTGGATCGACACCGTCAGCTCTTTCACATCGTGGCGGCCTTCCTGCCGCGTAACGCGAAGCAGCCGCACACGCGATTTGCCGTAATTATTTTCGCCAAGCCGAATCGCCATAGCTCAGCTCCCGCGATACGTGGAATATCCATGCGGGCTCAAGAGCAGTGGTATGTGGTAATGCTCGCTGGAGTTCCGCACTTCAAAAACAACACTCACCTGCGGATAAAGCGCCTCGACCTTGCGAGAGGCGAAATAGGCGCGCGTGTCAAACGCCAAACGATACGT
Source organism: Candidatus Acidiferrum sp. (assembly GCA_035544995.1). Taxonomy (GTDB): domain Bacteria; phylum Acidobacteriota; class Terriglobia; order Acidiferrales; family UBA7541; genus Acidiferrum. Next base: position 161,422 of record DASZZI010000077.1, on the reverse strand, counting down.
CCCTTCCTTCAGCGATCCAGCTGCGAGCAACTCGCGCAGCCGCCCGTCGCTATCGGTCACGCCACGGCCCAATTCCTTCCATCCGCCACCCGTTTTCTCTATTTGAAGGATCACGGGCACACCTGCGGCGGGCCGCCCAATCGATATATCCAGAATATGTGTCGTTACCTGGCTCATGGCGCGAGTAATTTCTCCAGACGAAGCCGCGTGATTTTGCGCTGCTCTTCCGCAGCGATGCGCAATTCCGCTTCAGAATCATTTGACAGACGCTGTTGCAAATTCTTCAGGATTTCTTCGCTGCTCTTTCCCGTCGCGCAAATCAGAAAGACGCGTCCAAATTTTGCCTGGTACTCACCGTTCGCTGCAGCCAGAGCTGCAAGCGTTTTCTGCGGCGCTTTCTGCGTAGCAGACTGTTCTCCGGCCGACCAGCGGCGCGCGTTCGCGGATTGCTTTGCCTCCACCCGCTTCTCCCCGATTGCCGGATGATGCCGAAACGCCTCGAGCCAATCGGCACGCTCCAATCCCGCCCATACCTTGTCGGCTGTATCGAGAACATATTCCAGATCACGGAATGGTCGCATCTCGAGCAATTGCTGGGCCCATCGTTTCGCGCCGCAGCAATCGAGCAAATCCTTTCGGGCTTGCGCCCGCGAGAGATGATTGAATCGCGTAATTCCGGTGCCTCGATCTTCTGTGGGTTCCGCCCGCCCGAAAATCCGCAGCCGGCTGACGCCTCCGTCGGGGTAAATACTGAAACGCACATGCGTTGCCGCAGCGACATCCTGAAAGTCATTGAGGATGTGACGATGATTGGCTTCAAGCTTCGTTCTTGGCAGAAGCTCTCGCCAGGCGTGCGGTGCAGCCAGGAATGCGTCCGATGACGCGCCCGGCGCATAGCAGGCCGCCATGAAGCAGCTCTCTGGAAAATTCCCTTTGAAGTGCGACGTGTCGACTTCAATTCGCCGTATAACACCCGGCATACCGAGTTTCAGCACGACCCAATCATGGCCCGGGCCGCGTCTGCGTTTCGTTTCCCAGCCGTCTCCCATGTTTTTCGCTCGCCCCGGCATCAGCAGGTTTTGTGGGGCGCCAAAAAACTGATCGCTCGAGGCGACCACGTTTCCGCCGTTCTCGACCGCCACAAGATCGATCTCTCTGCGCGAGAACTGCTTCTTGTCCGGCACAACTTCTCCATGAACGCGCAGCCTCGCGACGCCACCATCAGGAAAAATGTTCAACCGCAAATGCGTATAGCGTCCCTCATCATTTACGGCAACCGAATTCTGCGCGTCGCCCTGGAGCGCCGATTCCGGAAGGAGCTCGATCCATCTGGTTTCCGCGGCTTTCAGCCTTTTCTTTTCGTTTTTGTAGGGTGCTCTGCCTCCCAGGTCACAGCCCTCCAGCGAAAAACGCTCCGGATAATTGCCCTTGAAGAAGCTCGTGTCCACAACGACTCCGCGGATAATTCCCGGCAGTCCCAGACGAACGACGCACCAATCGTGCCCCGGCGTACGCCGTCGCCGCGTCTCCCAGCCGTCCATCCATTTTCCACGCGCCGTGTATTTTCCTTCGATGAAAACCGGCTTCGCTTCTTTCAGCAGGTTTTCCTTCTGCGCGAAGAATTCGTCATTGGCCTCAATCGCTTGGCCACCCAGCCGCTCCGATGCCAGATCCGCAAGTTGCGTGAAATCCTTCATGCTTTGCCCCGATATAATACTTGCCCCGTTGTTGCCGCGGAGAATTGTCCACGCTCAAAAACTTTCCGCCCGCGCAGAAACGTCGTCTCGACCGCGCCAAAGAGCTCTCGTCCTGCATACGGCGTCAGTTTGTGCCGGTAATGAAGGCGCGCGGGCTCCACGCGAAATTTCGCGTCCGGATTCCAGATCACCAGATCGGCGTCGCAGCCCGCGACAATGGCTCCTTTTCTCTTCTCGAGTCCGGCCAGATGCGCCGGGCCGCTGCACATCCACTCCGCCACGTGCGTCAGAGCATAGCCGCGTGAGCGTGCCTCCGTCCACACCGCGGGCAGACTGATTTGCAGTGAGGCAATTCCGCCCCACGCCCGCAGGAAATCACCTTCCTCGCGCAGCTTCATCCCCGGCGGGCAGGGCGAATGATCGGAAGCGATGAGGTCAATCGTTCCATTGCGCAGCGAGGTCCAAAGTTTCTCGCGGTTTTCGCGCTCGCGGATGGGCGGTGCGCACTTGAACTGCGTCGCGCCATCGGCGATTTCTTCCGCAAAAAACGTCAGATAATGTGGGCACGTCTCAACGCTCACTCGCATACGTTGTGACTTCGCTTGCCGCAACTGGGAAATCGCATCCGAGGAAGATAGATGCACGATGTGAATGCGCGCCTTGAACTCACCTCCGAGTCTCAAGAGAAGCGCGATCGCTTCGTTTTCCGCTTCGCGTGGGCGTGACGCAAGCCAAGTTGCGTATCGGTTTGCCGGTGCGCGTTTCGGTTGCCTTCGTACAGCTTCATCGATTGGGCCCGGCAATTCCGCGTGCGCCAGCAACACCGCGCCGAGCGCCGCCAATTCAGGCAGCGCTGCGCGCAGGTCAGCCTCGCTAACTTCTTTGAATTCTTCCACGCCGCTCGGAACCAGAAAGCATTTGAACCCAAACACTCCTGCTTCCCAAAGAGGACGTATCTCCACGACATTCCCCGGCACAACCCCGCCCCAGAAACCCACGTCCACCCATAATTGGCCGGCCGCCGTTGCGATTTTTTCGTAAAATCCCGCCGCAGTGGTTGTCGCAGGAATACTGTTCAGCGGCATTTCAATGAGGGTCGTCACTCCTCCTGCCGCTGCCGCCCGCGTCGCCGTCGAGAATCCCTCCCACTCTGTCCGGCCGGGCTCATTGATATGCACGTGTGTGTCAACCAGCCCCGGCATGACGGCCGACTCTCCCGCTTCGTGAACCGCACATCCAGCTGGAATATTCTCGAATTCCGAAACCGCTGTGATTACTCCACCGCGAATGTGAATTGCCGCCGCCTTCTCTCCTTCCCGTGTAACCACTCGCATTCCGCGAACGATGAGATCGGGGGCGCTGGGAGCATTGGCAGGTGCTTGCGAGGAAGTCGGCATTTTCGGCTAGGCTGACAAAGCCTCGCAGAACTCCGCGAGAAGATTTTGTGCAACGCGCCGCCGATAGTGAGCCGTCGAGCGCATGTCGTCAATCGGCGCGATCTCTCGCGCAAGCACTTTTTGAGCTGCGCGCAATATCGCAGGCGACAACCTTTCGCCGCGCAGCGTTTTTTCCGTTTCGACAGCGCGCAACACCGTTGGTGCGACGCTTCCGAGTGCAATTCGCACGTCCACAATCCGGCCAGCGTGCACGCGCGCAGCGCCAGCGAAGCACACTTTCGAAATCGCCTGCGCTCGCCGCGTTCCCACCTTGCGGTAATACTGCTTCCAATCGCGCTTCCCCCGTGGCAGCCGGATCCCGCGAATCAGCTCATCGCTGCGCAGGTCCATCTGCTTATAGCCGGACCAGAAGCCCTGATACGGCACCCAACGCGCGCCGCTCGCGGAAACCAGTTCTAGCTCCGCGTCGTACACAAACAGTGCGGGCGGCGAGTCGGCGGCAGGTGAAGCGTTCGCGATATTTCCCCCGAGCGTTCCGCGATTCTGCGTCGCGACGCTCCCGGTTTCCGCGGCCGCCTGGCACAATAGCGGAAATTCGCGCGCAATTGTTTCGTGCCGCCGTAACTCCGTATATGTTGTCAGCGCTCCGAGTAACACGCGCTCAGCCGTTACTTCCATTCCGCGCAGTTCAGGCAGCCCCCAAATGCTTACAAATTTGCGGTGCGGAAGTTTCCCTGCTTCGAGCAGCACCATCAGGTCCGTCCCGCCTGCAAAAGGCTTCCAAACGCCCGGCTCGCGCGCCATCCACTCGAGCGCCGTCGCCAGATCCCGCGCCGTCTCCATTTCATAAGCCGGGATATACGACCTCATGCGCGTTTCTCCGTACCGCGACAAGCCTCGACGACCGACTCGAAAATTTTGATATAGCCCGTGCACCGGCAAAGATTCCCTGCCAGTCCTTCACGAATTTCCGACTCCGTCGGCTGTGGCTTTCGTGCCAGAAGATTCACGGCAGCAAGAATCATGCCCGGTGTGCAAATTCCGCACTGCGCTCCTCCGTGCATCAGGAATGCTTGCTGCACGGCATGCAGCCGCGTGTCGTCGGCGACGCCCTCAATCGTCCGGATATTTGTGCCCTCCGCTTGCAATGCCGGCACCAGGCAGCTGTTCACAAGCGCTCCGTCCATCTCGATCGAACAAGCCCCACACTCGCCTTCGCCGCAGCCTTCTTTCGTGCCGGTCAGTCCTGCCTGCTCGCGCAGCACATCCAGCAGCCGCGCCATCGGATAGGCCTCAAGGGTCGTGGCGCGCCCGTTTAGCATGCACTGTACGCGAATCTTGCGCGCCGCCTCAGGCATGCACGCTCTCCAGCAGGGTGAGCAGGCTTTCCGGCGTCACGGGAATTCGCAGGATGTCCACACCGGTTGCGTGTGCGATCGCGTTGGCAATTGCGGGCGCCGTCCCATCCAGCGGCAGCTCCCCGAGTCCTTTTGCGCCCGCGGGCCCCCGCGCATACGGAATCTCCTCGAAGAAAACACGGATCGGCGGAACGTCCATCGAAGTGGGCATGATGTAGTTCGTCATCTGCCCATTCACCATGCGCCCTTCCTGCCAGACCACGCTCTCATACAGCGCGAAGCCGATCCCCTGCGCCACTCCGCCTTCGATCTGGCCCGCCGCAAGCACCGGATTAATCACCTTCCCGACTTCCTGCACGGCGACAAAATCCTCCACGCGCACCTCGGCCGTGCGCGTGTCCACCGACACTTCCGCCACGTAAACGGCCCAGGCGTATGCACCATAGGCATCGCCCCGGTAGCGTTCATCGTCCCAGTGAAGATCCCGTGGATGTTCGTATTTGACCAGAGACTGCAACGCACCGAATTTGTCGATGTACTTGCGGCACGCATCGGCAAAATCTTTTCTGCCGTACTCCTGCTTGAGAAGTCCGCTCTTGAATAGCGCCTGCTGCACTGCGCGCGCCGCTGACTCCACCAGTTTTCCGACAATCATCGCCGTGCGCGAAGCCACCGTCGGCCCGCTATTCGGAACCACTCCCGTATCGGGTTGCACGATCTCGATCTGCTCGCAATCAAGACCCAGAGTTTCCGCCGCGATCTGCGCAAAAATCGTGTTTGTGCCCTGGCCCATTTCGGTGCTGCCCGCCAGCACGCGCACCCGAGCGTCACGCGTGACTTCCACGGCTGCTTCCGACGCGAGATGTTCTTCGCCCGACCCGGTAAACCCCGCGCCGTGCAAAAATGCCGCGAATCCGATGCCCCTCTTGAGCGCGCTTCGCGAATTTTCTTCGTGAAAACGTTTTCGTTTCGCGTGATATCCGCTCAATTCGAGCGCGCGGTCAAGCAGCAGGCCCATGCTCACTTTCTCGCGAATTACCTGGCTCACGGCCAGCGTCTGGCCTTCGTGGATAAAATTTCGCCGCCGCAATTCTTCCGGCTCGAGTCCGACAACCGTTGCCACGCGGTCCAGATGCCGTTCGAGCGCAAAGACGCTCTGCGGCGCGCCAAAGCCGCGAAACGCGCCGTGCGGCGGTGCGTTGGTGGCCACCGCGCGGCTGCGAATGCGCACGTTTGGGCAATCGTAAGGTCCTGCGGCGTGAATGGTTCCCCGCGAAAGAACGACCGGCGAAAGCGTTTGATACGCGCCGCCATCGAGTGTGAAGTCAATTTCCATCGCCAGCAGTTTGCCGTCGCGCGAGACGCCCGTGCGGTGCCGCGTCCGCGAAGGATGGCGCTTCGTCGTCGCGGCCATGTCTTCCGCGCGGTCGTAGATCATTTTCACGGGCTTGCCTGACTTCAACGCGAGCAGCGCCGCGTGGCACGCGATCATCGAGGGATACTCTTCCTTGCCGCCAAATCCTCCGCCCGTTTCCGTCTGCACCACGCGAATGCGCTCTTTCGGCAATCCGAAAAGCCGTGCCAGCGCCTTGTGCACGTAGTACGGACACTGCAGCGAGCCCCATACCGTTACGCCCTCCGCGGGCCTGGCCCGCGCGATCATCCCCTGCGGTTCGATGTATAGCTGCTCCTGCGCGCCGGTCTCGTACTCGCCTTCGACGATGAAGTCTGCTTTACCCCAAGCGCTGTCCACGTCGCCCTTCTCCACGTGGAATGATTTGAAAGTATTGTCCTCGCCCCAGATCACTTGTTTCCGCGCGAGCGAATCATCGATCGTGAAAATCGCGGGCAGCGGCTCGATCTCAATGCGCACGGCGCGGCGCGCCTCTGCCAGCAGATACTTGTCGGGATGTGCGAGCAATACCACCGGCTCTTCGGGATGGTTGACGAACTCATCGGCCAGGCAGGGTTGGTCTTCGATCAGCAGCGCCACACAGTTTTTGGAGGGGATATCCTTCGCCGTTACGATGGTGAATTCCGCCCAGGGAATGCTGCCTTCGAAATGAATCCCCCGAATGCGGCCGCGCGCAACAGAGCTGCGCACTGCCACCCCATGTATCATGTCCGGAAACGTCAGGTCGTCCACGTAACGGGCGCGCCCGGTAACCTTGTCGCGGCCTTCTTTGCGCGGCACAGACTTCCCGATGAGGCGTGGTTCCATAAAGTGAATCCGGATTAGGAAATTCCATTGTGCATCTTATCCCAAGGGCGAAACGTGGAGGGAGTTCGATTGTAGTTGTGCAACGGCATTAGCCGCGCGAGGACGGCACAGGGGCGTGCTGGTCAGGAGGCTTTTTGACCCACCGTAATGGCAAAATACTGGGCCGGTGCGGTCCCCACATTATGGAGCGCATGCTCCTCATTGGATGCCACGAAAAAAGCCGAACCTGGTCCGAGGATAGTCTTCTTTCCGGCGATTGTAAATTCAATTGTCCCGCTGCTGATCGGGAAAAGTTCCTCGCCAGCGTGATGGTGAGGTGGGTGCGGCATGGCACCGGCTTCCAGCACCGTCTCGTGCGCTTCCAAATAGTCACCCGTGTGCGTTCGTCCTTCCAGAATGTCCCGGTAGGCGGCTTCACCTTCTTTGGCAACGGGCAGGCTTTCAAATGGATAAGCCGCTGACTTCAGGGCATCCTTATTCTGAAGGAAGTGCTGACATCGCGGCGCAAAGTGCGGGGAGTAACGCGCACGCATCTCGTCGGCCGATATTCATTAAGCTCCTCCCGGTTCTCCTACTCATATAGTATGGTCCAACTGAATCCTACGCCAAACATGGGGAGAACTGATCAGCATCCAGAGTGCGGAGGGTTCGAATGAAGTCTCTGTTGGTGGGCCTGGGTGGACTTGAACCACCGACCTCGCCCTTATCAGGGGCGCGCTCTAGCCACCTGAGCTACAGGCCCATGCGAAGAACAACGAAAAGATTTTAGCACGGCTCGGCAGGTCACGCAAAACCGCCGTTTACCTGCCATTTCGTCGCGTTACAACTCAGCGCTCTACTGCACGAACCCGACGTTTGGTGTTGGCTCGCTTCCAGCCGGCGCCTCCTTGATGGTTCCAAATTGCGCCTCGTATCGCGCGATATTCTCTCCCAGCGCCCGCCAGATGCGTTTCGCATGACCCGGACTCACGATCGTGCTGTTCAAGAGCTTCCCCTGCGTTCCATTCGGAAAAATATAAATAAAGTTCAGCGTGAACTCTTCCAGGTTGTGGTGAATCATCACCAAATTGCTGTATTGCCCCTGCAGTTCTTTCTCATCCGCCTTGATCTGCACCTGACCTTGTACCGGCCGCTGCTCGTCCATCGTTTATTTCTCCCCAAATGCCTTCTCGAACTTACCACAGCCGCGCTTTCTCCGCGCGCGCCCTTCCCGGTGCTGCTGTGTAAAGCAACCGGCAACACAAGTTCCATTGACAGCGCCCGGCATTAAGTGTAGTTTAGCAGGGACATTTAACATAGTTAACATCGGTCATGGCACCCACGGTCCCGCCACAACTCGAAATGGAACCACCCGTCAGCAGGGAATCGTCCCCCAGCATTTTTTCTCCCGCGGCCTGGCGCCGCGACGCCGCCATGCCCTCGCTCCCCGAGGCCCATCGCACTATTCACATCGTCCCTGGCGCTTCGTGGTTTCGCAAAATGCTGGCCTTCGCCGGCCCCGGCTACCTCGTCGCCGTCGGCTACATGGACCCCGGCAATTGGGCCACCGACATCGGCGGCGGCTCGAAATTCGGCTATACGCTCCTGAGCGTCGTTCTCATCAGCAACCTGATGGCAATGTTTCTCCAGGCGCTCTCCGCGAAGCTCGGCATCGCCACCGGTCGCGACCTCGCCCAGGCCTGCCGCGACCACTACTCCCGCCGCGCCGCCATCGCGCTTTGGGTTATCTGTGAAATCGCCATCGCTGCATGCGACCTCGCCGAAGTTCTCGGCTCGGCGGTCGCGCTCAAACTCCTCTTCGGCTTGCCGCTCCTCGCCGGAGTCGTCATCACCGCGTTCGACGTACTGATCGTGCTCGCGTTGCAGGGCCGCGGCTTCCGCATCATTGAAGCCTTCGTCGTCACGCTCATTGCCTCCATCGCCGCGTGTTTCGCCTACGAAATCTTTTTCGCCCAGCCGCTCTGGCGTGAAGCCGCTCTCGGCTTCCTTCCGCGCGCTGAAATTCTTCGCAACCGCGAAATGCTCTACATCGCCATCGGCATCCTCGGCGCCACCGTCATGCCGCACAATCTTTATCTGCACTCCAGCATCGTGCAGACGCGCGCTTTCGGAGACTCTTCGCGCGACCGCCGCGAAGCTCTGCGCTACGCTGTCCTCGATTCCACTTTGGCCCTCGGCTTCGCTCTCTTCGTTAACGCCGCCATCCTGGTCCTCGGCGCCGCTGCGTTTCACACCCGCGGCCTCTCCAACGTCGCGGAAATCGCCGAGGCCTACAAACTTCTCAGCCCCGTCCTCGGCGTGAGCCTCGCCAGCACCGTCTTCGCTTGTGCGCTCCTCGCCTCTGGCCAGAATTCCACCCTCACCGGCACTCTCGCCGGACAAATCGTCATGGAAGGTTTTCTCAAGATTCGTCTCAAGCCCTGGCTGCGCCGCCTCATCACCCGTTCCCTCGCCATCATTCCTGCGGCGTTTGTCATCGGCTTCGCCGGCGAAGGCAAAGTCACGGCACTCATCATCCTCAGTCAGGTGGTTCTTAGTTTTCAGTTGCCGTTTGCCGTCATTCCGCTCATCCAATTCACCGGCGACCGCGCCAAGATGGGCGAGTTCACCAATTCTCGCACCACCTCCGTAATCGCCTGGATCGTCGCCGCAACTATCCTGTTCTTCAACGCCGAGCTCCTCTGGCTCATTTTCCGTTCCACTTAATCTCCATTTCTTGCCCGCACGATTCGACAAATGCAGCGGCGGCCTTGAGGCCGGCATCTTTTTTCTCTCCGCGCTCTCTGCGTCTCTGAGTTTGTAGCTCTTTTCTTCGTCTTTCGCTGACCTGCCGGATGTGCGAGAATTTTCTTGTTTCCATGACAACTCCTCTGCAACGCAGTCTCGCTTTGCGCAAAGTCCTCTTTGCTCTTGCCCTCGTCCTGATTGCCATTTCGATCGTTTTCGCGGCGTTGCAGAATAGGGAATGGGTCGTTCCCGAAGAAGCCAAGAAGCTCAAAAACCCCATCGCCCCTTCCACGGCGGCAATCGAATTCGCACGCTCGATTTACCTCGACAAATGCTCGCAGTGTCACGGTGATGCCGGTAAAGGCGACGGCCCGCAAGGTAAGATGTACGATCCTGCTCCCGGCAATCTCACCGATGCGAAGCACATGAGCACGCTCACCGATGGCGAACTTTTCTACCAGATCAGCGAAGGCCGAAAACCCATGCCCGCCTTTAAGAAGCGCCTCACCGAAGAGCAGCGCTGGCAGCTTGTGCTATTCGTTCGCTCCTTCGCCGCGCCTGCCGCGGCCCGGGAAGAGCAATCGGGTGCGCCCGCAAGCAAAGCCGCCCCTGCTAGCACGCATTGATCTCTTGGCAGGGCATGGAATGCTCTCTTGACTCATCCGGTCTTTCCCTTGCATCGTGGTCCAGTTGTATACTTCGCACTTTGCTGTTGGCGCCGAATTCGCCGGCAAATAATCATTCGCAAAATGAAAAAAGCGGCGCTTCAAGCGCCGCTCAGGCCGAAAATGTTTGCTGTAATCGTTCTCGATCACCGCTTGGCTTTTGTTTTTCTCTGCGCGCTCGTGCTGGGCGCCGCCGTCCCGCTGGCGATGGCGTGGGCGCGCGTCCTTCCCGAAGACGCGCCTCCGTTCGCGAGTCCCGAGGTTTCATCGCAGGGGTCGAAGGAAGAACTGCCCGCTGAGGAACCAAAAACTGAGAAAAGCGATCCCTTTGCTATGGTTCTCCTCGTTATCGTCACCCTCAGTTACGTTCTACAATTTCCCGGCCTTCCCGGCGACGCGGCTCTTCACTGGCTCTCGACCCTGATGCCGGAATCTTGGTTGAACTGCGGCTTGCTTGCGGGTCGCGCGTTCTTTGTTGTTACTCCCGGCCTGGCTGCCTGCTATTCCGTTGTTCGGCCACACTCTCTTCGCGTTCCCCTCATCGGTGCTGGAATTCTCGTCCTCTTGCTCTGGATCCTAGAGCCAATTCTCCTTGCCGCGATGACCGCTTCCTAAAGAAAAGCGGGCCGGCAGTCAACGGCCCGCTCTTCTTCTCTTCGCGAATTGTGTGTCTCCGTGTTTCGCTCTTACGCGGTCGCTGCCTTCACTTGCCGCAGCGCTGCCGCGACTTCTTTCAGATCAGGCACCACGGGAATGTCGTAGTTTTTGAACCACGCCACTTTTCCCGCCTTGTTCACGATCGCGATGGAGCGGCCCGTGATGCCCTTATCGGCGAGGTACACCCCGTATTTCTCGCTCGCTGCGCCGCGCGGGTGAAAATCCGCCAGCAGTGAGTACTTGATCCCCATCTTTTCCGCATACGCCTTGTGCGACCACACGCTGTCCACGCTAACGCCCAGCACTTCCGCATCCAGCGTCTCGAACGCTTTCATGTCATTCACAAAGCAGGCGTGCTCGTTGGTGCACGTCGGGCTCCAGTCGAGCGGGTACCACACCAGCACGACGTTCTTCTTTCCCGCAAAATCCGAAAGCCTCACTTCTTTCTTGTCCTGATTCAGCAGCATGAAATCCGGCGCCGTCTGTCCCACCGCAATGCTCATGTTTTTTTCTCCTGTCTTTCCCGAATCTTCGATCCCAAATCTCGCTCAACATCTTACCCAATCCTCGCGACTACAGACAAATCCCGCACGGCGGCCATTCTCTTCCGTCTTCTCCGTGTTCCCTGTGTCTTCTGTGTTAAATTCTTTTCTTCTCGTTCTTCCGGCAGTACACTTTGCTTCAGGAGGCCGTCATGAGCGCTGAAGCCGCTCGCCGCGCACCGATGATGCCCCTCGGCGAACTAGTCGACCGCTACCGCTCGCTTGCCGGCGAATTCAGCAAGCCCGTGCCGCTCGCCGCGTTCCAACTTTCCGCGGCCGAGACGGAGCGGCTCTTCTCCAGCTACGACGAGGACTATCACATCAGCCGCTTCTTGCACTTCACCCAAGCGGAAGGAACACGGTTCCCCATCAACGGCATTCCCGCGACTCACGTTTCCCTCGACGCGGAAATCGAATCCATCCTCTGACTCTTACGTGATTCCAAAATAAAGGGGGCGGGAGCTACAGCGATGCGCTCTGTTAGTTGACGAAAATTCCGGCTAAGCGGTAACCGTCCGTTGGAATCTTTGCGCGAGGCGGCGATGCTCCTCCAGCAATTCACGGGGCAGGCGATCGCCGAATTTATCAAAAAATTGTTTTGTATCTCCCAGCTCCGGCTCCCAGTCTTCGGCATTTACGCGCAGTAATTCTTCGACCGCCTCGGGCGAGATTTTCAAGCCATCCAGCGTGAGTCCGTTGCGCGCGGGTACAAAACCGATGGGGGTTTCCTGTGCCTGACCGCGGCCCTCGATGCGCTCGAGGATCCACTTCAGGACGCGGACATTGTCCCCGAAGCCGGGCCACAGGAATTTTCCGTCCGTGCCGCGCCGAAACCAATTCACATGAAAAATTTTTGGCGGGTGCGGGATGCGCTTGCCCATCTCCAGCCAATGGCGAAAATAGTCGGCCATGTTGTAGCCGCAGAAGGGTAGCATGGCCATGGGATCACGGCGGGTGACGCCGACGTCCCCGGTCGTGGCGGCGGTCGTTTCCGAGGCCACGGTCGCCCCGACGAAGACGCCGTGCTGCCAATCGAAAGATTCGTAGACGAGTGGCGCGACCCGTGCCCGCCGGCCGCCAAAGATAAATGCGGAGATCGGAACACCTTCGGGCGCTTCCCAATTGGGTGAAATGCTCGGCGCTTGCTGCGCAGGCACGGTATAGCGCGAATTGGGATGTGCCGCGGGTCCCTTGGACGTGTCCCAGACTTCGCCTTTCCAATTGATCATGCCGCCGGGCGGAGCGGACTCGATGCCTTCCCACCACGGTTCGCGATTGGGCGTCAGCCCCACGTTGGTGAAAAGTGTGTTGCGCGTTATCGCGGCCATCACGTTGGGATTCGTCTTCGAACCGGTTCCAGGCGCGACGCCGAAGAAGCCCGCCTCCGGATTGATGGCGTGGAGATAACCGTCCTCGCCGATCTTCATCCAGGCGATGTCGTCTCCCACCGTCCAGACGCGGTAGCCCTGACTCTCGAGAGCGGAAACCATCATGGCGAGGTTCGTCTTGCCGCAGGCGCTGGGGAAGGCCGCGGCCATGTAGGTGATTTTGCCGCCGGGGGATTCGAGGCCAAGCAGAAGCATGTGCTCGGCCATCCAGCCCTGTTCGCGGGCCATGACGCTGGCGATGCGCAGCGCAAAACATTTCTTGCCGAGCAGCGCATTGCCCCCATAGCCCGAACCGATGCTCCAGATCAGTTTTTCTTGCGGGAAGTGCACGATATAACGGCGCAAGGGATCGAGATCGCCAAGCGAGTGCAGGCCGGGAACGAAATCGGAGGAAGAGCCGAGGCGGTCCATCGCGATTTTGCCCATCCGGCACATGATGCGCATGCTGGCGACGACGTAAGCGCTGTCGGTGATTTCAACGCCGATTTTGCTGATGGGCGAACTGGCCGGACCCATGATGTACGGCACAACGTACATGGTGCGGCCGCGCATGGCGCCGTCGAAGAGAGCGCCGAGTTTGTGCTTGGCGCCTTCCGGGTCCATCCAATTGTTGGTGGGACCCGCATCGTCTTTCTTGGGTGCGCAGATAAACGTGAGGTGTTCGGTGCGGGCCACGTCATTGGGGCTGCTGCGGAAAAGGTAGCAGTTGGGATAGGTTTTTTCGTTGAGCCGGTGAGATTCGCCGTCACGCACCATCCCGCCAATGATCCGCTCGTTTTCCGCTGCGGAGCCGTCGCAGTAAACGATACGATCCGGCTTGGTGAGCCGGGCCGATTCCTGTACCCAGTTTTCCAATGGCGTTGCCACGATCGGCTCCCCCGAGAGTTAGCCCCGCCTGATCGGAGCCGCAGAAATTTCCGCCACCTCGCGGTCACAGAGAATGTTGCCCGTTCTGGGGCCGCACACAGGAGACGGATGCGACCCATCCAACCGGACGAAGTGGGGCAGAGACGACGCGCATGGCTGGCAGGGCGGTGTGGAGCGCAAGGCGACAGTGTATGTTACGGGTCCGGAGATGCGCAAGTTGGAGGTCGCAGAGTGCCGCCTGCCCCACTCATCTGCCCGCAAGCCCGCCGCGGGCGTGCGTCATTTTTCTGCGGCTCTGACCTTCGCTGCCGGAGCGGGAATCACGGCGGGGCCGCCCGTGGCGTGCGCTGGAGTCCAGGGCCGGACAGTTGTGCCTCCTGAAATCATGGATTGAATCGCATCGCCGAAGAAAACGTAGGGATGAGCCGGCGCGAGCGCGCTCACTTCATCAAGGCGCCTGCGGAGATCTGCGGGGATGGCGAAATCGAGCGAGTTGAGATTGTCGTCGAGCTGAGAGATCTTGGTGGCGCCGATGATGGTGGAAGTAATACCGGGCTGGGTGGCCACCCAGTTCAGGGCAACCTGCGCCGGCGTCTTGCCGATTTGCTTCGCCACATCGACAAGGTGTTCGACGATTCGCCAATTGCGCTCGGTGAACTTTTGGAAGACAGGATTTGCCTGGCCCTTGGTTTTTTCCAGGCGCCCCTCGCCCGTGCCGCTGTTTCCCTCCCGCTTGTATTTGCCGCTCAATAGGCCGCTGGCGAGCGGGCTCCAGGGACAAATGGCGATCCCAAGTTCTTGCGCCACGGGAACGTGTTCGCGTTCGATATTGCGCTCGACGAGCGAGTATTCCAATTGAAGCGCGATCAGGCGCTCCTTGCCTTCTTTTTCGGCAAGTGTCTGCGCGCGGGCCACGTACCAGGCCGGCGTGTCAGAGAAGCCGAAGTGGCGCACCTTTCCCTCGCGCACTAAATCATTGAACGTGGAGATGACTTCTTCGATCGGCGTCACGGTGTCCCAGGCGTGCAGCCAGTAGAGATCAACGTAATCTGTCTTCAGGCGGCGGAGAGAGCCTTCCAGCGCGCGATAGATATTTTTGCGGCCGTTCCCTCCGGCGTTGGGATTCCCCGGTTGCCCGTTGAAGGTGAATTTGGTGGCGATGACGACGCCATCGCGCAACTTTCCTTCGGCGACGAATTTTCCAACCAGCTCTTCACTATGGCCGAGGGTATAGCCATCGGCCGTGTCCAGGAAATTGCCGCCCCGCTCGAGATAGCGATCAAAAATGGCGCGTGAATCTTTTTCTTCGTTGCCCCAACCCCACTCGGTGCCAAATGTCATCGTGCCCAGTGAAAGCGGGCTGACGCGCAATCCGGAACGTCCCAGTGTCGTGTACTCTTGGAAGCTCATTGAATTCCTCCGATGCGAACTTGGATGCACGACGGGCCGGTTTCGGCACGGAAAACACCCGCCGCTGGTTGGCGGGTGGCCGGGGAAATGCAACATTACGCCTGATCTGGCCTTCCATCATCGAGAGCGTAAGTGCCGCAGAATCGAATCGGGGAAGCGAAAGAACGCAACAGAATACTTTGTTGCATCGGCTTGTTCACTGCCTTTACTTCTTGGGCGGCTGGATCGGCGTCCAGCTCGCGGAGAGCAATTCGAAATGAACCAGGAATTCGTCTGCGCTCCGATCGGTCCAGGCAACTAAGACGAGCTGCTCCGAGTATTCTCTTAGGAATTCGACTCGCTGAGGTTGCTCATCGTTGATTCGATACGTGACCCAAAGCAGAGCGGGGTCTGCGTGACGAGATACCGAAAAATCAAAAAGATAACTTGGAAGCGGATTGCCGTATCGAGGAAGCGCGTATGGACCCCAAGTCTGTCCCTCTCTGTGCACTGCGTGTCCATCCTGTACCCGGACATGAGTTGGACTGACGTCAACGAGAATGGTCCTTTTCACGCTGGAATCTTCGAGGTTCTCCGTTCGAGGGGTTAGGCGAAAACCCGCATGCCAACTTGCCGATGAATTGTCGGGCCTCACCACAAATCGAGCACCCGCCACTCAAAAGCCTTCTCGAGCGATTGGCAGGAAATCGCTGCCCCCTTTTCCTCGTTTTTGCGAAGCAGTCCAACAGATATGAGATGTCTCCGAAAGCCCTTTCTCACGGAGGACGCGCCGTATAGCCGGGCCAACGAGGAGAGCGCCAAGCCAAGCGAGAACTTCGGCGACAAAGAGGCCAGTCCGCTGAATTGCTCGAAGAACTGGATTAGAAACTACGGATAGCCCGCTTCCGGCCCATTCGCCGAGCGCGCCTATGGCAAGAAGAGCGCCAAGGGCGAGACCAAAATAAAAGAGTCGACGCCCCGCAACCGGATGGTCGAGTGACAGTAGGCCGTGACCACCGGCCACGGCCAACGCTGCGACCATGATCCAAAAACCCCTGGAACCCCATTCCCGCTTGTTCATTGGGGCGGACTATATCAAGGGACAGGGCGCTTTGCCAATTCCGTTAATACCAAGCATGACTAAATCCCGTCCGATTACGAGTCAGGTGAGTCCAGTTGAGGAGAGAATGCTTCTCGGTTCCGCCGGCAGATTAGAACACTCCCATGAGTGCAGCTTGTACCGGGCCGGGTACACCTCGCCGGGCTTGCGAGTGGGTTCATTCGAACGACGAGCGCCTTTCTAGGTCCTCTGCGCCTCTCCGTTAATTCTTTCTTTTCTTCTTCTTCCAGCCACCAGTCTTTAGTTTTCAGCCTCCAGAACCATTCGAACCTTCGATCCATTTTTTTCCGCCGATTTGCGCCGCAACTTCTTTCTAATCTCTAACTTCTAACCCCGAACCTCCGCTTCTCCCCGTTCGAACGAGTACTACATCATAATAGTATTTGACAGGATACTATTTCCATGCTATCATGGGTCGTGATAGTTCGATTCCAAAGACGCCACAGACGTAATTGCCGGTTCCGCATGGCGCGCCCTTTCCTCCTGAATTCTGACCTCCGACATCTAACCTTTTTGTTTTCTGCTCATTGCGCACTCTTTTGCGCAATGGGCGCTCCGCAACTCCTTTGCTTTCAAATGCTTCCGCACTCTTTCTATCGCCACGGGGGTGTATACCCCCATCTTCCAAATCGAGGAACATAAAATGAACGGCCAAACAACCAAACCCAGTTCCACCGAAGGCTCACGCTGTCGCCATTACACCGTCCACGGCCGCCAGTGCCGTCTTCGCGCCCTGGACACGCACTCCGGTTTCTGTTTCCGGCACGCCAAGCCGAAGCCCGTCCAGTCCGACTCCGACGATCTCTCCGCCGAACTCCTCGGTCAACTCTCCGAGTTCGAGTCCGCTTCCGAGATCAACAAGTTCCTCGCCAAACTCCTGGTGCTCGTCACCAAGGGCCGCGTCTCCCCGCGCCGCGCCTCTGTTCTGGCTTACATCACCAACCAGCTCCTCCACTCCCACCGCGCCATCGACCGCGAAACCGACCAAGAGCCCGTCACCATCATCATGGACGGTCCCCGCCCAGATCGCTCCCAGAACGGCGACTATTCATCGGCCATCCAACGCACATGACGCGCGCCTCTCATCGTCGATTCCCGTTAAACAGCAGCCCGGGCCCTGCAATGCGAGAAGCTCAATCTTGCGTCATCGTGCTTGAGCTACTCTTCGTGGTCGAGGGGCTTGCCATCCGGGCCGACCTGGACCTCGGATTTCTTTCCGCCGGTGTCCACCTTGGCTTCGTACGCCACCAGTTTGTCGTGTTTCTTGATGCTCTCTACCGCCGTGATCTTGCCTTTGCCTGCCTTGGCCAAAAGTCCGGCTTTGACTTCCGCGGACAGAGCGTCCATGGCGACTTGCTCCTCTACTTCGACAACCGCGCCCGTGGCATCGATGAGGATATCCTTGGTGTGCCCGTTCACAGTCATCTCCGCTTCGTAAAAAATCTGGCCGTTCTCCTTTTCCTGCGAGAAGCCCTTGACCGTGGCACCCGCGCTTTCCGCGGCGACGGTCTTTTCCACGGCGGGAGGCAGATCGGAGCGTTTGATTTTCTTTTCTTGCCCTTGAGCTGCGGCCATGCCTGCGGCGGCGAGCCCAGCAATCATGAGGATGCTGATCTTGCGTTGTATGTTCATCGGTGTTTCTCCTTTGCGTAAGTTGCACGGAACAAAATCTTGCAAAAGCGGACTGTGAAGTGATTCAACCAGGTTTCCATCGAACATTGGAAATTGCCCGCTCGCTGGGATGAAGGAATTTCCAGATGACATCACAGTTCCTTTCAAGAAACGTTGGCAGAGAGGAGATAAACGCAGGATAAATGCGAAGGGGTATTGATGAGGTGAGCGGACACGATGAATCGTGTTCCTGCGCAAGCGGCGAAGAGCGAAAATGCCGGCGCTACAAAGGCAAAGAACAAAGAGCGGCGTGGGCCACGGCAAAAGACGGCGAAGGAGCCGCGAATGCAGAAGGATGAGGAAGCGCTTACAGAGAAAGGGACGTAGCGGGTCCGGCGAGGTATGGGCGCAGGCAAGTGGTGACTTCTGGCTCGTGAGTTAGACCCAATAGCATCGATCTGGAAGGCTGGGCTCCCCGAATTAAGCTTCGGGGGGGCTTTTTTCTTTTTGTCGGAGCTGCTTGAAAAGGAAGCGCTAGCCGGACTCTTCGTTCGAAATGGAATTTGCAAGCTTCCCAATTTGGCATTTCCTTGAAAACAAGTCGCCTAGCGAGCGCACAGGGGGACCCGAACCGAAAAGAATTCCCAAAGCGGGACGAATGGTTTGATGCTAAAATGGCTAATATGTTGATTTATGAATAAAGGGCAGCCTTTCCGGAAATGGTACTGGGGATGCAGCGAGAAATGGCACGAGGGCATCTCTAAGGTGGTCAGCGATGAGTGAAGAAGCGGCCGTGCGTCGGTCTGCGGTGCCGATGACCGTGTTGGTGGTTGAGGACGAGGAAGCCACGCGAAAACTCTGCTCCGACGTAGCCGAGTCCTGCGGGATGAAGGCCATTGCCGCGGCGGCGGTAGATGAGGCGCTGGAGCTGCTGGAATCGCATGCCGTGGACATTGTGCTGACCGACTTGAAGCTGCAGCAATCCAGCGGGTTGGATTTGCTGAAGCGGGTTCGCGATGCTTACCCGCAAGTGGCGGTGGTGGTTCTCACGCAGTATGGAACGATTGATTCGGCGGTGGAGGCCACGCGCATGGGGGCGGCGGATTACGTGACGAAACCGTTTCACGTGCAGGACCTCCAGACGCGGCTAATGCGGGTGGCGCGGGACGCGGATTTGCATCGAGAGAACCAACTGCTGCGAGAACAGCTGCGGACGCGGCCGGGATTTGGCGGACTCATCGGCGTAGCGGAAAGAATGCAGCGCGTCTACAAAATGATCGAGAAAGTGAGCCAGCACCAGTATCCGGTGCTGATCCTGGGAGAGAGCGGAACTGGAAAAGAGCTCGTGGCGCGCAGCATCCATTTCTCCGGGGAGCGCAAGAACCGTCCGTTCGCGCCGGTGGACTGTTCGGCCCTGGTTCCCACATTGATCGAGTCGGAGTTGTTCGGCTACGTGAAAGGCGCATTTACCGGAGCGTTTCAGGCGAAGCAGGGCTTGCTGGAGGCGGCGCAGGGCGGCACGTTGTTTCTGGATGAGATCGGCGACTTGCCGGTGGATCTGCAGGCCAAGCTGTTGCGCGTCTTGCAGGAGCGCGAAGTGAAACCGGTAGGTTCGACGGAGCGCCGCCGCATCGATGTGCGAATCATCGCGGCCACCAACCGCGATCTGGAAGCCGCCATCCGCAATGGCAGCTTCCGGCAAGACCTGTACTTCCGGCTGAACGTCGTGCAGATCAAGCTGCCACCGCTGCGCGAGCGCAAAAGCGATATCCCCCTCCTGGTGATTTCTTTTCTCGACAAGTTCACGGATCCTCAGGGACCGGCGCGTTCCATCTCGGAAGATGCCATGCGGCGGCTGGTGGCCTACGACTGGCCGGGAAACGTGCGCGAACTGGAGAACGCCATCGAGCGCGCCGTGGCGCTGGGCTCCGGCCCGATTGTTCACGTGGGGGACCTGCCGTCGAGCCTGCAATATCCGGCCAGCGAGCGAGCGCCGGAGAAAGATGAATTGTTGCCGCTCGAGGAGCTGGAGAGGCGCGCGATTTTGCGCACGTTGCGCGAAACGGGCGGCGACAAACTTGCGGCGGCACGGATGCTGGGGATCGGAAAGACGACACTGTACCGAAAGTTGAAGCAGTATCATATGGAGCGTGCCGAACAGTAGGCGAAGAGTCGAAGAGTTCATGAGTTGCTTACCCTCCTCCGGGCGGCGGAAACTGGTTTTTACAGCGCTCGGACTTTTTCAATGTAGAAATGCTGAAGCGCAATGACATCACGCGGGCGTCTCTTCCCGGTGCGCGGTTCGCGCCGAGGAGGCTCCACTAACCGAATTTTCGACCCTCAGAGTTTCAGGTTCTTGAACTCTTGAAATTTAGAATTCTTCTATTCTTGCACCTTTCTAATTTTTCCCTTCCGTTTCACTCTGGGAATTGGGAGAACGCGATTCTCGACATGGAATTCAGTCAGACGAGCGCACCTCGCAACCTCCTTATAACCTCTTGATTTAACAAGCCAAATTCACTCGTTCAGTTGGACCTGCCAATGCAGGAGCCTTTCTGAACGCTGAATCGGAGTGCGAACCGCTGCCGTCTTATCCCGCCATCGCCTTATGCGGGGCCCGGCCACCGGCAATGGCACGGGAAATCAAGGATCGTCGATGCAGATTTGGGGGAAGAAAAAACAGGAAGATAGGCCGCCGGAAAAAGGAGTGGCGCGGGCGGCAGTCGAGGGCGCTTCACGCCAGGAGCTCGTGCGGGAAGCGATCCGCATATTGTCGAAGGAGAGCGGTGCTGACCGGCTCGGAGTGTGGATCGAGCCGCAACCCGTGCCGAAGGAAGAAACATCATTTCCACTGAGCTTCCGCGGAATGGTCTGGGAGAGGGGCATGGAAGTGACTCCTTCGGAATGGGCGAGATTGTCCCCGGAGTTTCCCCTGCCGCAAGAACTCTTCGCCGGAAAGAGTGTGGAACAGGATCTGGATGGACCACCCGCACGGCCTATGCTCGGTCCACTGATGGAAATGCAGCACGCCGTCTGGGTTGCAGTCGGGAGAAGCGGGCACTTGCGAGGTGTTCTTCTCGCGTGCACACGGACGAAGCAAGGTGCACTGCCGCGCGCGTTGCTGGAATCCGTGGCGGCGGAACTTCTGCTGGCCGTAGAGCTGGAAGAGGAACAGCGTATCGCGCGGGAACGGCAAGCCGACTTAACCATGGCAGGAGAGATGATGACGGCGCTGGGCAAGAGCGCGCCAGAAGGTTCGTTCTTAGCGAAACTGGTGAATGACTGCACCGAAACCAGCGTCCAGTGTAAAGGGCTAGGCGTAGTCTTTGCCATCGTCGGCCGAAGAAGTGTTATTCATGGCAGACAAGCCGATGCCGAAGAGATGGCGTTCCCCTGGAAAAGTGGCGATCCCACGTGGATACGTGCGGTCGAAGGCGGGCCTCTCGCGGGGGTTTGGAAAAGAGCGCTCGAGACCCGACAGGTGGTGGGGAGTGAGACACAGTCCCCTTGGCCGCAAGGAGAAGTGGGACGCATCGTAGCCCTGCCGCTGGGGGTTTATGGCGAAATGCTGGGCGTTTTCGTGGCGGGCTTGCGGCCCGGCGCCGCTTCCCTGGCGATGCTCGCTCGGCTAGAGCTTCGCGCTTCCCTGGCGGCTGCGGCGCTAGCGCGAGGAAAACGGAGTGCCGAGGACGCGCGGCGGGAAGCGTGGCAACGCTGGCTCCTCGATTCCGGGCAAGAAGCAGTTCTTTTGAATGCGCGTGGGGAGATCGCGGCACTGAGCCGGGGTGCGCGAGATCTGCTGAAAGAAACCCCCGAAGCCGGGACAGAAAAGCAGAAGACCGTGAAACCCGCGCTGCGCGAGGCGGAAACCTGCGGAAGGAGCTTCGCAGAGCTTTTCCGTGCACGCGAGCGGGAAGGGATCGAGAGATGGGTGCGGCGAATAATGGCCGGCGCATCCGGAGGGAGCGCGCCCCCCGAAGAGCCACCCGAGTTTGAACTGCGCAACGGTGTGCGGGTGCGGTGGGCAGTGCCGGTGGGAGGGGAACTCTCCGCGGTGCTGCTCGATCCATTGCAAGAAAGCGTCACGGGTACTCGCCCGGAACGTGCGGAAGCCGAACTGAGCAACGTGCTGGAATGGCTGGAAGAGGGCGTGGTGCTATTTGATACGAAGGAAGGCATCCGCGCAATGAACAGCCGTTTTGCACAGATGGCCGGATTGCTTCCCACAGAGACCGCGGAGATCACCACACTGGATGGATTGATCGGGCGCCTGGCGGGACAAGCAGCCGAGCCAGAGCGTTTTGCCGAGCGCTGGCGCGAACTGTCGCGCGGTTTGGAAAGCGGGGTATGCGAAGAGCTGCAACTGGTACGGCCGGCGCCACGGATACTGGAGAGCGCGGCGCGGCCGGTGCTGGACGCTGCGGGCCAGCGGCTCGGGCGCGTGGAGATCTACCGGGACCTGACGGCGCGGCGCGTTTTTCAATCCAAGCTGCTGCAGACGGAAAAGCTGGCCACACTAGGCCAGATGGTCACGGGTGTGGCGCACGAATTAAGCAATCCGCTGACCAGCATCCTGGGTTACGCGCAACGCCTGCTGCTGCGCGCCGCCGCCGCAGGGCGCACCGAAGAGGCGCGAAAGATCTATCAGGAGGCGGAGCGCGCCAGCACGATTCTGCGGCAGCTCCTGCTGAATGCCCGAGAAACGCAGCCGGAAAGGCGCACGGTGTCGCTCAACCAAGTGGTGCTCCAGGCGATGGAGCTGCAGCAGTTCGGTCTGGCCACGGAAAAGATCCGGCTGGAGCTGGAGCTTGATCCCTTCCCTCCCTTCGTGCACGGCGACGCCGGCCAACTTCAGCAAGTGCTGATGAATTTGGTCGGAAATGCGCGGCAAGCCATCGAGGAATCCCGCAAAGGCGGAACCATTCGGGTGCGCACGAAGCGGGTGGGCGAGCGCCGAGTGCTTCTCGAAGTCAGCGACGATGGTCCGGGAATTCCCGCGGCGATCATGGCCCGGATCTTTGACCCCTTCTTCACCACCAAGCCCGCCGGGGTTGGTACCGGGCTGGGGCTGTCGATCGTCCTTGGGATTGTGCGCGAGCATGGCGGCCAGGTGAAAGTATCGAGCCCGCCAGGCGGAGGAGCCGTGTTCACGATTGAGCTGCCGGCGGCATCAGAACCCGCTGTGGTTCCTCCCCGGCCCGCCGAGGCGGGCGCCGGGCGCGCGGAAGAGCCGTTGCGCGTGGTGGCGCACCCAGGAAAGGCTGGGCCACTGGTGCTGGTCGTGGAAGACGAGCCGACGGTGGCGCGACTGATCGCCGATGTGTTGGAAGACGAAGGCATGCGCGTGGAAGTGCTCATGGATGGCCGGGCGGCGCTGGATCGCGCAGCGCGGGAGCACTATGACCTGGTGATCTGCGACATGAAGATGCCGGGCCTGGACGGGCAACACTTTTACAAGACTCTTGTGCGGACGGGAAATCCACTGCGGGAGCGTTTCTTGTTCGTCACCGGAGACGTGGTTGCTGCCCACACCCAGGAATTTCTCGAGCGATATCACTTGCCCCGCGTTGCAAAACCTTTCCGGGTCGAAGAGCTGACCGAAAAGGTCAAGCAAGTTCTGGCCGTGAAGATTTCGAGCGAGACCGTGACCGCAGCCGGGCCGGCGGCAGGGACAAAGAAAAAGGCAGCGAAAAATGGATAAATTTATGGCCATCGAGGAACAGACCATTCTGTTAGTGAGCGACGACGCCGAACTGTGCGCGGCGGTACGCCGGAAACTGAAGGCGAAGGCGGGCCGGCTGCGCGTCGCAGCCGTGAGTACCATCGCGGCCGCGCGGAGCATTCTCGTTGAGGCGGCGCCGGCGGTCATTCTGCTCGAAGAAGCTGCGGTGGAGCCGGAACCCGAAGGGCCGCTTGCGAGGGTGCCGCGCCTGGATGCGGTGGTATCGTCGCTGGCGATTCATGCGCCCGTGGTGGTGATCGGGCCGGCGGAGCGGCAAGAGGAAATGGCAGCGCTGGTGTCAGCGGGGGCCGCCGATTATGTCGCGCGAGGTGCCGGTTGTTTAGAGACGGCCATCGGGCTGGTCGAGAGACGGCTACGACAGGCACGACTCATGACGGACAGCGCAGCGCGCTTTGCGGAATCGGAACGAGAGGATGCAAACAGCTCCGGCAATGAGGATTTTGGCGAAGTGCTGCGTCACGAGCTCAATAATCCACTGACGGGAATCCTGGGCAACGCAGAGCTGCTGCTTGCGGAAGTGCGGCGAAAGAGTGATGGCCGCCTGCCCCAGGGCGGCCAGCAGCGGCTCGAAACGATTGCGGCGCTCGCAGTGCGCTTGCGGGAAACAGTGCGGCGCCTGAGCGAGAAATGGGAAGCGCGGCGCGATCCCGTGCATTGGGCGTAGGACTACCAAGAAAAAGACGAAGAAAAACCGGCCACAGAGACACAGAGGCGCAGAAATATCGGTCCACAGGTCAGGTGCTCAATTCATTTTAGGCCGGACAGACATGCCGCGGAGTGTTCGCTAGCCGGGCAAATCCAAAAAGTAATCTCTCGCTGTCTTCCACGGGGACTCGGATGGTCACCGAAGCGCAAGAGTGGCGCGCTTCGATCAGGGAAAGAAGGGAACCACTACACGAGCCAGCTTGGAAATAGACTCGAGATCAAGCGAGCTCAGAAGCGGCAGCAGGGCCCCGACTGGAGCCGGGGTGAACTGCCGCACTCCAAATTAGGAGCGGAAGAGGACGGATTCGCGCTGGAACATTTTGATGGCCAGAAAAAGAGCGAAGGCGGCGTAGACGCACGTCGAGGCGAAAATGAGCGAAATGTAGTTCCAATGATAGGTGCCGGCGATGAGATCCTTGCAGAGGAGACTGACATTAAGAATGGGTATCAACGCGAGCTTGGGAGTCAACTCAATGCCGGGAAGCATAGCCGCGATGGCGGGAATGACAACCACAAACGTCATGGGAGTGAGGTAGCTCTGCGCTTCTTTATAGGTTTTGGCGAAGAGGGCGATGGTAAAGAGCGCAGCGGAGAAGAGTACCGCGACGGGCAGGGCCATTATGAAGACGGAGAGGACGGAGCCGAGGCCGATCTTGAGCTGCACGGCGGCGGCATCACCGGATTGCGCTGAGTCAAAGGCATGAAAGTGCTGCAATGTCCAGAACGAACCGCCCATGGAGATTACGGAGAGGGCGGCGGTGGCGAGGGAGGCGCTCAGGACGAGGAAAAATTTGCCGAGTACGAGATGAGTGCGGGAGATGGGGCTCGAGAGAATCGTTTCCATGGTACCGCGCTCTTTTTCGCCGGCGGTGAGGTCCATGGCGGGATACATGGCGCCGGTCATACATAGAAGGATAACCATATAACCCACGATACCGCCCAAAGCGGCGCCACCGGCTTTTTCGGGCGGGGCGACGTTTTGTTGCTTTATCTCGAAGGGCTTGAGAACGGTGTTGGCGAGATTCTTGGCAGCGAGTCGTTCTTTGACGATGTTGTCGCTATATTCCTTGAGGTATTTTTCGAGACGGTCGGCGGCGAAGGAAGACTTGATCTCGTTTTCGTACATGTAAATTTTCACGAGGTCTGATTTCTCTTGGGCAACATCCGCGTCAAAGCCAGAAGGGATTTCCACGGCTGCACGAATTTCTTTGTTGATGACTTGGTTCTTCCAATTGGGCGCGGCAGGAACGACCTCGATCTTTTCGAGCTTCTTGATGCCCTCGAGAATATGGGGCGAATCTTCTCCGCCGAGAATCATGACCTTGGGCGTTTCTTGCTGGGCTTTGCCGACGAAGACCACGACCATGGCACCGAAGCCAACGAAGAGGACGGGGAAGAGGAAGAGAGGCACGAGGATCGTGGAGATGAGGGTGCGGCGGTCGCGGAGGGCCTCGGTGAGTTCTTTCTTGTAGACGATACCGACGTTGCGCAGCGACATTTCAGCTGGCCTCCGCTTGGGCGTAATGTGGCGTGACAATCTTGACGAAGATTTCTTCGAGGTCGCGTTCGGCGTATTTGTCGCGAAGCTGAAGAAGCGAGCCCTCGGCGAGGAGCTCGCCGCTTTGAATGATGCCGATCATGTCGCAGAGCTTTTCCACTTCGCTCATGACGTGAGTGGAGAAAATGACGGTCTTGCCGCGGTCGCGGCACTCGCGGATGAAGGCGATGATGGTGCGCGCGGTCATGATGTCGAGGCCGAGCGTGGGCTCGTCGAAGATCATGACCGGCGGATCGTGGACCAGCGTGCGCGCGATGGAGGTCTTTTGCTTCATGCCGGTGGAGAGTTTGTCGCAGCGGCGGTCGCGGAATCCGTCCATGTCCAGGCGCTTGAAAATGTCGTCGATGCGCTTTTTCAGCGTGGGTTCGTCGAGGCCGTTGAGGCGGCCGAAGTATTCGACCATTTCCTGGGCGGTGAGGCGCGGATAGAGCGCGGTGGCGGTGGAAAGAAAGCCGACGCTGGCGCGCACCTTTTCAGGCTGCTCAACGATATCGTAGCCGCAGACAAAAGCTGTGCCATCGGTGGGCTCGAGAATCGTTGCGAGCATCCGCAGCGTGGTGGTTTTGCCGGCGCCATTGGCGCCGAGCAGCCCGTAGATCTTGCCGGGTTCACAGCAGAAACTGACGTTCTCCACGGCGCGAATCTCTCCGCGTTTTTTGTCGTGGAAGCGCTTGGACAGGCCGCGAGCTTCGATCATGGACAGACCCCTCGTTTGGCGTGCGCAAGACAGGGCACCGGATTGCCACCGTGTACTACGCGCGACGCCTGTCAAATGTTACCGAAGAATGTTCCGGAAATGTGTAGAGAATAGGGGCTGGGAGAGCGGGGGTAAGGCCCCGAGGTCTTCTGTGACGGTTGGTGCGGTGTCCGGCATCAAACTTTTGTGGAGAGACGTGGAACAGTCTGCATCCCGAGGGCGGTGCGGTTGCATCTAGTTTATGCGGGACACACTGCTGAAGAGGACTTTACTAGAGAAAGCTGCAGCCCTCTTGCTAGAATAAAATGCTTCGCCGCCTCCAGACGGAGGGCCAGCAAGCCTCGGACAAGATGTAGAAATGGCGCGGAGCGCGAAAGCGC
Source organism: Candidatus Acidiferrum sp. (assembly GCA_035544995.1). Classification (GTDB taxonomy): domain Bacteria; phylum Acidobacteriota; class Terriglobia; order Acidiferrales; family UBA7541; genus Acidiferrum. The sequence continues at coordinate 134,700 of DASZZI010000077.1, read as the reverse complement.
CGGGGTACCTCGCTGCGCGTAAGGCGCGCGGCGGCGAATAGGAAAAGATGGATCGCGGGCTGCGAAACCGGATTGTGATCTTCCTGCTGCTGGCGGGGGTGCTGGCATACGGGCTGGTGTGGTTGAGCGGGCGGAAGCCCGCGGCGAAGATTTCCGCCGTGATGCCGAGGCGCGAGAACCTAATCTCTTCGATCAGCAGCAACGGGAAAGTGGAGCCGATTGCGCCATACGTGATGCGCGCGCAACTCAATACGTTTGTACAGAAGATTCGCGTGGTCGAGGGGCAGGCGGTGAGGAAGGGGCAGGTGCTGCTCGAATTGAACGTGAAGGAAGCCGCAGCTCAGCTCGCGGAGGCGCGGTCCAAACTTTTGAGGGCGCAAGACGATTTGCAGGCCGCCAAGGCAGGCGGCAAGGCCGATGAGGCAGCCCGGGTAGTGGGCGATCTGGCCAAGGCGGAGGCGGATCGCGACCGGTTGCAGAGGAGCCACGACGTGCTTGCACGGCTCGTGGCGGGACAAGCGGCGACGAAAGAGGACCTCGCCTCCAACGACCTGGCGCTGACAAAGGTGCAGGCGGAAGTTACACGCTCCGCGGCAGCGAAGCAGGAGTTCGACCGGCAGGTGAAGCTCGATACCAACCGCGCGGCGCTGCAGGAGCAGCAGGCGCTGAGCGAAATGGCGGCGCTCGAGGACAAAGTGGGAAACGGGCGAATCACAGCACCGGCGGATGGGACGCTTTACTCGCTCCCCGCGAAGGCCGGGGATTACGTGAAGGTGGGAGATTTGCTGGCGGAAATGGCTGATCTCCATAAAGTTCGCGTCCGCGTATTTATTGATGAGCCGGAACTTGGCGCGCTCGAACAGGACCAGCCGGTGAAAATCACCTGGGACGCCTTGCCCAACCGGAGTTGGGTGGGGAAGACGGAGGTTATTCCGAAGCAGGTGGTAGCGCGCGGGACACGAAGCGTGGGCGAGCTGCTCTGTGCGGTGAACAACGACAAGCTGGAGCTGCTCCCCAACATAAACGTCACCGTGCGGATCAATTCCAAGGTGCGGTTGGGGGTGTTGTCCGTGCCGCGCGGCGCGGTGGAGGCCGAGGCCGGCCGCCGGTTTGTATTTGTGGTGAAGGAAAACCAGCTGGGTGTCGGAAAGTCGACGCTGGAGAAGCGGGAAGTTCACGTCGGCATCGCCGATGCGACCAATTATGAGATCGTCGGCGGCCTCCAGGAAGGCGAGCTGGTGGCGTTGCCCGGCGAAGTCGATCTGCGCGACGGCATGGCGGTCCAAGTCGTCAACACCGACGCAGACGAAGTGCGGGGAAGGCAGGATGAGAATTAATGCCGTTCCAACTCTTTCCGCCCACTGGCCTAGATGACCAAGAGAACTTTCCGCGCCTCGCTCATAACAAGTGCTCAGCGCCGTTTCGTCGGAACGGCATCAAGGGGATGCGTTAACGAGCAAAGTCTTTTGTGCCTCGCTTCATTTTTTGCGCAGGTGATGAGCACGGCGGAAGTCAGGGCGAAGAAACCGGCGTGAAACGATGATTGCGGTACGACGGATCGCAAAACTGCTTTGACGTTTGGTTAAGAAGTTATGATGGACATCCGAGAAACGCTGTCGGTGGCGATTGACGCACTGCGGTCCAACAAACTGCGCGCGATGCTGACATCGCTGGGGGTGATTATCGGTAGCGCGTCGATCGTGCTTGTCGTTACGGTTGCGCTGACGAGCAAGAAGTTCGTCATTTCCCAGATCGAAAGCATCGGCTCCAACCTGGTGTGGGTGGAAATGGTGCAAAGACAGGATCGGCCACAGCCGCTGAGTTATGAGCTCACCGTGGATGACATGAACGCCGTGAAAGCTTCCGTTCCAGGCGTTGTTGAAGTCGCTGGGGCGCGCGAGCTGCCGATGGCGGTGGTCGCCGGTGGTGTGGAACGTCCGGTAAATCTGATCGGCGTCACGCAAGGCTATCAAGAGATTCGCCGGCTGCTCGTCCTGCGCGGACGCTATTTCGATTCCGCGGACATGGAGACGCGCAGCAAGGTATGCCTGATTACAAAGCAATTGTCCGACCACATTTTCGGACTGGAGAATCCCGTCGGAAGAACGATCCGGATGGGCGAGCTCACCTTTACAGTTATTGGCGTCTTCCGAGAGCGCGTTGAAACGTTCGGCTTATCCGATATTCAGGAAAACACCGTCGTCATCCCCTTTACCCTAATGAAGTACTACACAGGCGTCGATGTGCTGCGCCTGCTGGACGCCCAGGCGGCCGGGCCCGAAGTGGTTCCGCTGGTGGAGCGGCAAGTCGGTCAACTGCTGAAGAGCCGCCATCCGTCCGGTGCAGAGTACAAAGTGCAAACACTCACGGCAATCTTGGGCGCGGCGAGAAATATCTCGCTGGCGCTGACCATTGTATTAATCGTGATTGCGTTTATCGCGCTGCTGATCAGCGGGATCGGCATCATGAACATCATGCTGGTCACGGTGAAGGAGCGCACGCGGGAGATCGGCATCCGCAAGGCGATTGGCGCGGCGCATCGGGAGATTCTCTACCAATTCCTGATCGAGGCATTTTTGATCAGCGGAGGCGGGTCCGTCCTGGGAATTCTGATCGGGTTGGCGATCCCCGTGGGAATCCAGCCGCTGTTGCCGGGAAATTTGCGCGTGCCCGTCTCTGTATTGAGTGTGATTATTGCGTTTGTGGTGTCCTGTTCCACGGGACTCTTCTTTGGTTATTTGCCGGCGAACCAGGCAGCGAGTCTTCAGCCGATCGAATCCCTGCGGTATGAGTAGAGTGTGACAACTGTTCTTCCAGGTGAGTGAGGCCAGCGACACGGGAAGGAGCAAAGAGATGCGAGGACTCCGTCGGGTGGCGTGGATTGCGGCTCTGCTTTCGGCATCGTGCATCGCAGCGCGCGCGCAGGATGCGGCGCCACCGGCGAGCGACTCCGCTGCGGTGTCGTTGACGCTGAAGCGCGCCATTGAACTGGCGCTACAGAACAGCAAAGATATCCAGGTGGCGAAGATTCAGGCGAGCATCGCGGATCACGCGGCGCTCATCAGCAAGGCCGAATTCATGCCCAATCTCTATGCAGGTTCGGGGGCAGGCTATTCGTACGGGATTCCGGAAACGCCTGGTGGGCGGGCGCCGTCTGTCTTCAACATGACCTATGCGGAGAAGGTCTTCAATGAGCCGCTGCGCGGGCAGGGGAAAGAGCTGCAGGAACAGGCCAGGTCGCAGAAGATTTTGCTCGAAGACATGAAGAATTCGGTCATCGCGCGGACCGCGGCGGCTTATCTGGAACTGGGCAAGGTTCGGCATTCGCTTGAGCTGCTGCGCAAAGAGCGGGTGAGCGCGGAAAAGATTCTGCAGGTGACGCAGGAGAGGCAGGGGGAAGGGTTCGAGCTGCCGGTGGAAGTGACCAAAGCGCAGCTTACCAAGGCACAGGTCGTGCAGCGAATTTTGCAGCTCGAGGGTCGCGAGGACGAGCTGGAAGTATTTTTGCGGAATCAGCTCGGGCTGGGGCAGGACCAGGCGGTCGAGGTCACTCCCGAGGATCTGCCCGGGGAAGCCGAGCAGGAAGGCGCGAACCTAATTGCAATGGCCATGCAGAACAACGCGGGCCTGCGGATGGCGGAGTCGGACGTGCGCGCGAAGGAATTTCGCCTCACGGGCGAAAAGCGTGGGTATCTGCCGACGCTGGAGCTGGTGGGTGTTTACAGCGTGCTCGCCCGGTACAACAACTACGACCTGTTCTTTAATCACTTTCAGAGAAACAACTTTAACGCCGGTGTGCAGGTCCAGGTGCCGCTTTTTAGCGCGCGGACCAAGGCGGCCATTGGTTTGGCGCAGGTGAACCTGGATGTGGCCAAGGCCAATCTGGCCAATAAGAAGTCTGAAGTGAGCGCGGACGTGCGGCTGAAGACGCGGCGCTTGCGAGAGAGGGATGCGGCAAAAGAAGTAGCGCGGCTGGAGTTGCAACTGGCGCAGCAAAACGTCGCGGTGCTGCAGTCGCAGTTTGACGAGGGGAAATTGAATTTGCGCGAGGTCGAGAAGGCGCGGCTCGAGGAAAATGATAAGTGGATGGCGTTTCTGGACGCAAATTTTCAGCGCCAGCAGGCACAGATCGAGCTGCTGAAGACGGCGGGGCAATTAGATAAGGTGTGGCAATAAAGAAGTGACTCGTGACTGGTGACTCGTGCAGCTAGAGCAAGAAAGTTTGAGCGTATTGCTCGATGCTCTAAAAAAACTGGATCAGAGTTTTTCCAACCTGCCTGAATTTGAGTCGAAGGCTGCTGGAATGGAGCGGCTCGCAGAAGTGCTGGCAGCCACCGCCGGGAAGCTGCACGACAACTATCCTTACTTTCATCCACTTTATGCAGGCCAGATGCTGAAGCCGCCGCACCCAGTGGCGCGGCTCGCCTACGCGCTCGCGATGTGGATCAACCCCAACAATCACGCGCTCGATGGCGGCCGCGCGACCTCGGCGATGGAAAAAGAAGCCGTCGCCGAAATTGCCGGGATGTTTGGCTGGAAGACATTTCTCGGGCATCTCTGCGGCGGCGGCACGATGGCGAACCTCGAAGCCCTCTGGGTTGCCGGCCAACTCCGTCCGGGCAAGAAAATTCTGGCGAGCGAGCAGGCGCACTACACGCATAAGCGAATCAGCGGTGTCTTGCGTCTGGAATTCGAGGCGGTGCCATGCGACGCGAGTGGGCGAATGGATGTGAACGCGCTCGAGAAGCTGGCGGCGCGGGGAGATGTGGGTGCGGTGGTTGCGACGATGGGGACGACGGCGACCGGCTCCGTCGATCCGCTGCCGGATATTCTGGCGCTGAGGGACAAACACGGATTTCTTGTGCATGCCGATGCGGCCTACGGCGGCTATTTTGTGCTGGCGGAGAATCTTGGCGAATACGCAAAGCGCGCATTTGCAAAAATAGGCGCAGCCGATTCCATCGTGATCGATCCACACAAGCACGGATTGCAGCCGTACGGGTGCGGGTGCGTTCTCTTTCGCGACCCCGCCATTGGACGTCTCTACAAGCACGATTCACCCTACACTTATTTCAGTTCCGCCGAACTGCACCTCGGAGAGATCAGCCTGGAATGTTCGCGCCCGGGAGCAGTAGCGGCGGCGCTTTGGGCGACGCAAAGATTGTTGCCATTAGTTCGAGATGGAGAGTTAGCGCGAGGTCTGGAGCGCGGCAGACAGGCCGCGCTGGCATTTTATGAAAAGTTGCGCACCGATGAGCGTTTCTTGGCCGCCTTTGCGCCGGAGTTGGACATCGTGATCTTTGCCCCGCGGGCGGCGAGCATCAGCGATGCATCGGAACTCTCGCGGCGAGTCTTCGAAGCCGCTGCGAAGCGGGATCTGCACCTGGCCGTGGCGGAGCTGCCAGCGATTTTCTGGGGAGATAATAGGGTTGCAATGAAGCGAGACCGCGAAACGATGACCTGCTTGCGCTCGGTGCTTATGAAGCCGGAACACCTTGACTGGATCGGCCGGATCTGGGAGCGATTGGTAGCGGCGTCGGATGAGTCACAGGGCAAACGTTCCAGTTTTGCCTGAGGACCTTGGCCCGATTCCTGGCTCCGGCGCAAGCTTGCACGGAAAACCCCTACAGAGAGAGGGGGAAGCCCCACTTAATGCGGTATTTAGCCTTTCGCTGCAATATAGTACCTAATTACGGAATCGTCTGGGACAGGGCAACCAACTCGGGTAAACTACTATCTGGGCTAGGGGGCTCCGAACACCTCTAGAAGTACGGCCTATAAGGGCTGTTGCACCGCGCGAAGTGGAAAGATTTTGCGCAAGTTAGTTTGTATCAAGAAGACTGAGGGTGACGAATGCCGGATGTGATGAAGACGTTGTTAATGAATCCGCCGAGCTTTGAGAACTTCGACGGCGGAGCAAGCTCGCGATGGCCCGCGACACGCGAAATTGAGTCTTACTGGTACCCGGTGTGGCTGGCGTACCCGGCAGGGATGATTCCTGGGAGCCGGCTGCTGGATGCCTCGCCGCACAAGATCGACTGGCGGCAGACCATCGAGATTTGCAAGGACTACGAATTCCTCGTTTTGTTTACGTCTACAGTCGGCTTCGCCAGCGACGTAAAGCTCATCCGCAAAATAAAAGAGTCAAACCCCAGCCTGAAGATCGCCTTTGTCGGTCCCGTCGGGCACATCAAGCCGGATGAGACACTGATGGCGAGCGAGGACATTGATTTTGTGACCCGCGGCGAGTTCGACCACTCCGTAGTGGAATATGCGCAGGGCAAACCGCTCGAGCAGATTCTCGGCATCAGCTATCGGAAGGACGGGCGCATCGTGCACAATGCGGAGCGGCCGCAGCTGCACACCGAGGAGCTGGACGCGCTGCCGTTCGCGACCGACATTTACAAGCGCGACCTGGAGATCGAGCGCTACAACGTGCCGTTTCTCCTGCACCCCTTTGTTTCCTTTTACACGACGCGCGGCTGTCCGGCGCTGTGCACCTTCTGCATGTGGCCGCAGACGATTTCCGGGCACGCCTGGCGCACGCGCTCAACGGAAAATGTCGCGCGGGAAGTGAAACAGTGCATCGAGCACTTCCCGCAGATGAAAGAGATTTTCTTCGACGACGATACCTTCAATATCCGCAAGGACCGCGTGCTGGATCTTTGCGGAAAGTTCAAGCCGCTGAAATTCCGCTGGTCTTCGACCGCGCGCGTGCACAGCGATTATGAAACGTTGAAAGGCATGGCGGATGGAGGAGCGCGGCTGTTCATCGTGGGCTTTGAGTCCGGCGATGCGCAGATTCTGAAGAACATCAAGAAGGGCGCGACCATCGAGATGGCGCGCAACTTCATGAAGAACTGCCGCAAAGTGGGCATCCGCGTACACGGTGACTTCATCATCGGGCTGCCCGGCGAGACCAAAGAGACCATCAACACGACCATCGAGTTCGCCAAGGAGCTGGATTGCGAAACGATCCAGGTTTCTCTGGCGCACGCCATGCCGGGCACGGAACTCCACGACTCCATGGCCAAAGAAGGATTTCTGAAAGTGGAAGCGCTGGCCGATACCGGCGGCCACCAGTTGCCGCACATCGAGTACCCGCATCTCTCGAGGGAAGAAATGATGGGGGGCGTAAACCGCTTCTACGACGAATATTATTTCAGGCCGCGGGTCGTCTGGCGCATCGTGCGCGAAGCGCTGTGGGACGGCCACGAGCGCAAGCGCCTCTATCACGAAGCGACTTCCTTCCTCAAGCTCCGCTCGGAGCGCTGGAAGTGGGTGAGGCAAGGTGGCGGAGAACTGAAGAAACCCATGATTTCCGTGCCGGAGACACCTTCCGCTTCCGGAAACGACTAACCCTCAGTACATGGCAAGCGAGCGTAGGCTGCGGATCAAGACGCTGGTCATGGTCCTGGCGATGGTGGTGTGCGCCAACGTCGGGGACCTGATGCTGAAGCGTGGCATGACCCAGATCGGCGCGGTGCCTCTTTCTTTGAGCGGAATTCAGCATGCCTTTTTGCTGACCGTCACGAACGGGACCATTTGGATCGGCATCTTTTTCCTCACCGGCTTCATGCTGAGCTACATGACCGTGCTGAGTTGGGCCGACTACAGCTTCGTCATGCCCGCGGGCGCGTTTGGCTACGCATTACTCACCTTTCTGGCGGTTGTTTTTCTGCATGAGTCGGTATCGCCGCGCCGCTGGGTTGGCGTCGTGCTGATTTGCGTTGGCGTCTTGCTGGTTGGGCAGACCAAACCGCGCACCACAACGGAAGTGGCGCGGGAGGCGACCGCATGATCCGCGTTGTTCTCCTGTTGGGAGTGCTTGTCTTCGGCAGCACAAGCGGGGAAATAGCCATCACTCACGGCATGAAGGCTACCGGCGAACCGGCGAGGCTGCGTCCGATGGCAGTGTTGCAGTTCCTTGGCCGCGCGCTGGGCAACGGGTGGTTCTGGGCGGGCGTGCCCTTGATGGCGCTTTCTTTTTACTCTTTGCTCCTCTTGCTCTCGTGGGAGCCCGTCAGCTTCGTGATTCCAGCATCGGCGCTGAGCTACGTCGTCGGCACTCTTGGGGCGAAATACGTTTTGGGGGAAGAAGTAAGCGTTGCGCGCTGGGCCGGCGTCGTTTTCGTTTGCGTGGGCGTCGCGCTGGTGGCAGCGGGATAAACCGGAACCGGCGTGGCCGGGCGGTTGGTGAAAACAAATTTTCCGCCGGCCTCGGCGAGTTGGTAGACGGGCGAGATTTTTTCCAGATAAGTGCGACGTTCGTTCGAGCCCGTCACAAAGTAAACGCGGCTGGGCCCTGCCCACACGCGCGCAAACTGCGCATCATCCAGAAAAATCGGCGGAGCGTCGGGAAAAAGCGAGCCGTACCACAGTCCATTGATGCGGCCATTGAGAATGAGCATTTGTTCGCGCGTATAGAAGTTAATCGAAGAGGTGTTCGCATACTCCCCGTCAGAAACGATCACATCACCCGGCCTGAATTCGCGCTGGATTGCCGTCGCCAGCGGTTTTGAGCCAAGAACCGGAGCAAACACGCCAAGCGCCACATGCGCGCAGTAGATGAACACGCACATCATCAAAGTGAGCACCCAATTGGCTTTCCCGGGTGTGCCGCGGGCTCGCCAGAACCAGTTCAAGCCGGTGCCGATCAGGAAGGCGAGCCCCGTGCCTACCAATGGCCCCCGGAACAGACCCATGGCATCCCCCGTCAAGTCCAAAAGATGCCCGAGGGAGAGGGCGTAGACATCCGGATTCTTATTGAGCAACTCGGCAAGGCCAACTCCAGGAGGAGGTGTGTGCGAGCGAACGGCCAGAGCAAGCGTAATTGCGGAAATAAGCAGCCCTAATATGAAAAGCACGAGCGCAGAGGTCACGCCGGAGCGAACCGGCGTGCCTTCGGCGGATGCTTGCGATTCATGCGCGAGCCAAATGCCGATGAGCAGCGCGAGGGCCGGCAGCGCCGGCGCAACGTAATACTCCTGGCGCGTCGAGAAGCTAAAGAAGACGAGAATCACAGAAGCCCACACGAAAAAGAGGAGCATAGCGGCTTGGGAGATATCGCGGCGATCGCCGATTTCGCGCAAGCGGAAACGCACTTGGCGCAGTGCCTGCGGCAGAAACGCGGACCACGGAAGCAGCCATACCAACAAGAGGGCCCAGAAGAGAAGCAGCGGAACCTTGCCATAATCCATCGGATAGCGCTTTCCGAGATACCGGAGAAACTGCTCGTTGACAAAATAGAACCACAGGAATCCCTTGGATTGGCCTGCGCCCGGATTGCCGAGCGCCGCAAGAATATGCCAGGGCGCCGCTATGGCGATGAACACCACGGTGCTTGAGACGAGCCGCATCTTCCACAGATGGCGCAGATCGCCCACGAGGAACAAAAAAATAATGATGATGGCGCAGGGAAAGACCAGGCCGATGAGGCTCTTGGTAAGCACGTTCAGGGCGACCGTTGCCGCGAGTCCCCAGCACCAGAGGCGCGAGGGTTGCTGCTCTTGCCAGCCGAGAAGGAAAAAATAAAAGCCCAGGGCCAGCCAAAGGCCGACGATGAGATCCGGAATCAGGATGCGAGTGAATAGATAGGGGCCGAAAGAGGTTGCGCCCACGACAGCGGCCCAGAATCCCGCTTCGGGCGAGAGGAATTTGCGGCCGATCAGGGAGAGCACGACCAGCAAAGCAAACACGCTGAGCGCTTGAGCCAGACGGGCCGTCCACTCTCTGATACCAAATAGGCGGAAGCTCGCCGCCATTGCCCAATAAGGAAGCGGGGCCTTTTCGAGATAGCGAATTCCATTCTCGTGCAGTGTGACCCAGTCATGCCGGGTAAGAATCTCCCGTGCGGCTTCCGCATGGGCGGAATCGGCGTCATCAAACAGAGAAGGTTGAACGAGGCCCGGAATATAGACGACAATCCAGAGGAGGAAAAGAACGGCAAGCGATGGCCAGAAACGATGGCCCATAGGAACGGTCATGCGGAGCCGAAGCCTCCTGCGGACGGAGGGAGCAAAGTAGGAATGAGATTTCGGTCCATGCGAAAAGAAAGTGTATCATGCAGTTCGGAGCAGCCACGAGACGCCCGGTGTGGGCGTGTGCAGGGATGCAGCTGCCCGGGCGGGATTTGATGGAATAGGCGGGACGGAAACTAACTTGCTGTCAGCAATTCGCCTGATCGTGCTCATTTTTTCGCTCGGTCCCTTGGTGTATTACCTTCTCTGTTTCTATTGCGTTGTGGATTACTTCCGCGCGCACCGGAAGACCCCCTTGCGGCGAGATTTCGCGCCACCGATAAGCATTCTCAAGCCGGTACGTGGAGTGGACCGCGAAGCCTACGAGAATTTTGCGAGTTATTGCCGGCTGGACTATCCGGAATATGAGCTGGTGTTTGCGGTGGCGGAGTCGGATGATCCCGTCATCCCGGTGATCGAAAGATTGCGGCGGGATTTTCCAGACCGTACCATCCGCTTAGTTACCCACATAGCGAAGAAGGGCGCGAACAACAAGGTGAACAATCTATGCCGGCTGGTGGAGGCGGCGAAATACGAGTTTCTGGTCATGGCCGACAGTGACGTGCGCGTGGATGCGGATTATTTGCGCGAGGTCGCGGCGCCCTTCGCTGAGCCTGCGGTTGGCGCGGTGACGGCGTTCTCCCGCTGTATTCCCGGAGGAAGCATTGCAGCCGACCTCGACGCCCTGGGCATGTGCGCGGACTCCGCGCCAAGCGCTCTGGTGGCGCGCAAGCTGGAAGGCAAAATGCAATTCGCTTTTGGCTGGACGATGGCGACGACGAAAAAGATCCTGGCTGAAATCGGCGGCTGGGAAGCGATGGTGGACTATCACTCCGACGATTTTGAGCTGGGGAACCGCATTGCGCGGCGCGGCTATCGTGTTGAATTGATGCGCAACCCTGTGTGGATGGTGTTTCCCCGGGAAACACTCGGAGAATTCTGGCACCACGAGCTGCGCTGGTCCATCGGTTTGCGAAATGTGCGGCCTGCGGGCTATGTGGGAATGATCTTCACGCACGGATTACCCTGGGCGTTGCTGGCTGCGCTCGCGGCGCCGTGGAGCGCGCTGGCGTCATCGATCCTGCTGGCCTATCTCGTATTGCGGTTGGGTGTGGCGTGGACAGCGGGCGTGTGGGGGCTGCGCGATCATGCGATCGCGAGAAAATTATGGCTCGTGCCCCTGCGCGATGTCGTGAGCTTTCTTGTATGGGTGGAGGGTTTTTTCACCAACAAGATCAGCTGGCGCGGGCTGGAGTACCGGGTGAAAGAGGGATTGCTGGTGCCGGTGGCGCCCGCCGCGGCCGTGCTGCGGGTGGGAGATGAGAAACACCAAAATTGACCGAGCTGTCTTGCCGCAGTAGCGTGAAAAGAGAAAAAGGTTGAGCGTGTTTACCCTGATTCATTTGGAACCGGGCTGGCGCGACGGCGTGCTTCTGCTGGCCGCCGTGCCGCTCGGGTATTACGCTGCGGCATCACTAGCGGCGGTACGATTTTTCCGCCGCGAGCGCGCGCGGAAACTCCCTGACTATGCGCCTGGGGTTAGCCTGCTCAAACCAGTTCGAGGAATCGACTTTGCTTCCTACGAAAATTTTGCGAGCTTTTGCCGGCAAGATTATCCCGATTACGAAATTCTCTTCGCCGTGAATGACAACGCGGACCCTGCGGTGCCGCTTATTCAGCGCTTGATTGCCGATTTTCCCGAGCGCCGCGTTCGCCTCTTCGTGGGGGCAGACCATCTCGGGGCGAACCGCAAGGTCAACAACCTCGCGCGCCTGGCGCAGGAAGCACCGCATGAAATTTTGGTCCTCAGCGACGGAGACGTTCGCGTCGGACCAAATTATTTGCGGGAAGTCGTTGCGCCGTTTGCGGATGAAGAGACGGGGGCGGTGACCTGCTTTTACCGTGCCATTGCCGAGAAAAGTCTTGGCGCCGAGCTCGAAGCTATCGGTGCCGCGAGTGATTTTTTTGCCGGGGTTTTGATGGCGGATGGGGTAGAGGGCATGAGCTTCGCCCTCGGCGCATCCATCGCCACGTCGAAACGCTGGCTCGGTAAAATCGGCGGCTTCGCGGCTTTCGCCGATATGCTTGCAGATGATTACGAGCTGGGCCATCGCATTGCGAAAGCCGGCGGACACATCGTGCTCTCGCGCGAAGTTGTTTGGACGATGTACCCGGCGCAAACGGCGCGTGGTTTTTGGGACCACCAGTTACGGTGGGCACGAACAGTGCGCCTGTGCCGGCCGCTTTCCTACTTCGGTCTCCTCCTCACGCACGGCCTTCCATGGGCGCTGCTTGCGGCCGTTGTTGCGCCGGCTAAAGGGATTGCCGCCACCTATCTTCTCGCCTACTTGGTACTGCGACTGGTGATGGCGTGGACCGTTGGGGTGTGGGGTCTAGGGGACGAAGTGTTGCGCCGGAGGCTTTGGCTCGTCCCCTTTCGCGACCTCCTGAATTTTGGCGTCTGGCTCGCGAGTTTCGCGTCCAACCGCATCACTTGGGGCGGCGCCGAGTACGCCATGCGAAAAGGCCGCATGATACCCATCGGCGCAGCCTCGGGGGACACGCGGCCTGCGGCTGCAGCTCCTCCATGAGTTATCCACCATCGCTGGGTTTTTACACCTGGGTGCGTTCGGTGAAAGCGCGCGGCGCGGTTGACGCCTTTGTGCTTCCCGATTAAATTAGATATGGTGAATCGTGGCTGCCGGGAGAGCCGGACGTGCCGCGGTTCCTTTTTGTTCCTCCCCCGGCTGGGAGGTCGTCCAATCGGTAGGACTCCAGACTCTGAATCTGGCTATCCTGGTTCGAGTCCAGGCCTCCCAGCCAAATGATCCAATACAGCCGGAAAGCGATCCCTTATTCACCTGGCTTTTTTCGAGGTGTAGCTTGACGAGGGCTGGAAAACGCTGGCCCGGCTTGAGCCGCGGTCGCTGTCTTCCAGCGGGCCGTAGCCGGTTACTAGGATTTGCACCACGCTCGGCGAAACCTTCTTGATTAATGCATTGACGGATTCATTCAGCTTGTGCAGTTCATCCGCCGAGCGCTCCTGTGCCGATGCGTGGGAGCATACGGAAATGAGGAGCAGCGGGAGGCATAGGGCGCAAAGAAAAGTGCGCAGAATAGGGCGCTGGAAAGACAAGGTCACTGCCATCTTGGGTGCCTCCGGGGGTAGAAGGTGCAGCAATAATTTCCTCAGTGCAATTCTAGAGTACAACGTTTCTGTGAATCGGGAGGTTTCGGGTGAGCGACCTCAAAGCTAGTTCGCCTCACGCAGCCATTCTTTTGTAAGGAATCTGCGACCAAATCCCTCTGGGCGCATCCCATGATTAGGCGGTGGATGCGCAGCGGGAAGTGCCGGGACGGGCACGTCCACACGAGCCTCCACCGCCCAAATCAGTAAAGAATGCGACTATAATCCGATCTTTCCTGCTGAGGACCCCAGATCATGCCACGAATTCTAACGACGGAAGACCGCCGCCTCGAAGAAGCCCGCACTCGCAAAAAACACTGGAAACGATGGGGACCTTATCTTTCCGAGCGGCAGTGGGGCACGGTCCGCGAAGATTACAGCCCGGGCGGGACGGCTTGGGAGTTTTTCCCGCATGACCACGCGCGCTCCCGCGCCTACCGCTGGGGTGAGGACGGCATCGGCGGCATTAGCGACCGCCACCAGATGATGTGCTTTGGACTGGCGTTATGGAATGGCCGCGACCCCATCCTGAAAGAAAGAATCTTTGGCCTCACCGGGAACGAAGGGAATCATGGGGAAGACGTAAAAGAGCATTACTTCTATCTCGATTCAACGCCCACGCACAGCTACATGCGGATGCTCTACAAGTATCCGCAGGCTGAATTTCCCTATGAGCAACTGGTAGAAGAGAACCGCCGGCGTGGCCGCGAACAGGCCGAATTTGAGCTGCTGGACACGGGTGTATTCGCCGAGAGCCGCTATTTCGATATTTATGCCGAGTACGCCAAAGCCGATGTCGAAGATATTTTGATCAAGATCACCGCCGTGAATCGCGGGCCGGAGGCCGCTTCGCTTCATCTCCTGCCTTCGTTCTGGTTCCGCAATACCTGGTCCTGGGGCAAGGATTTGCGTCGGCCCGACGCCCGCCTAGCTGCCAGCGTGCCGGAAAGCGTCGGCGCGGAGTTGCAGCACTGGCAGTATGGCAAGCGCTGGCTGATCTGCGCGGGCCGGCCCGAATTGCTCTTCACCGAAAACGAAACGAACAACGCCCGAATCTTTGGCGGGAGAAACCGCGCCCCTTATGTGAAAGATGCGTTCCACGAGTACGTCATTCATGGGAACAAGGCGGCCGTAAACCCGCAACAGATCGGCACGAAAATTGCGGCGTACTGCCCCGTGCAACTCGGCCCGGGCGAGAGCGTCACGCTCAAATTGCGATTGACGGATATCGAACCTCTGGGCGGGATGGACAGCGAGATGGGCAAGGTCGGGATCATCACTTCGCCGGGGCATGCGGAGCGCGCAGAAGGCGTTCCAGGCACCAACGATTTCGGCGCCGGCTTCGACGCCCTTTTTGCGTTGCGCCAGAAGGAGGCCGACGAATTCTACGCCACGCGCATTCCAAAAGAACTATCGAACGATGCAAAAGCCGTCATGCGCCAGTCTTTCTCCGGAATGCTCTGGTCCAAGCAGTTTTATCACTACGATGTGTGCACTTGGCTCGAAGGCGACCCTGCGGGCCCGCCGCCGCCCGAGGGGCGCTGGGAGGGGCGTAACAAAGATTGGACGCATCTCTACAACGACGACATCCTCTCGATGCCGGACAAGTGGGAATACCCCTGGTACGCGGCATGGGACCTTGCCTTCCACTGCATTCCCCTCGCCCTGGTGGATCCGGATTTTGCGAAGGATCAGCTCATCTTGCTTCTCCGTGAATGGTACATGCATCCGAACGGGCAGCTACCCGCCTACGAGTGGGCTTTTGGCGACGTGAATCCTCCTGTGCATGCCTGGGCCGCCTGGCGCGTTTACAAAATCGAGCGCCGCGTGCGCGGGGTCGCGGATCGCGCCTTTCTCGAAAAGGTGTTCCACAAGCTGCTCCTCAATTTCACCTGGTGGGTCAATCGTAAAGACCCAGAGGGAATGAACATCTTCCAGGGTGGTTTTCTCGGTCTCGACAATATTGGAGTCTTTGACCGCTCCGCGCCGCTCCCCACCGGCGGCAACCTGGAACAATCCGACGGCACAAGCTGGATGGGCATGTATTGCCTCAACATGCTCGCCATCGCGCTCGAGCTGGCGAAGGAAGATCCCGCCTATGAGGACGTCGCCAGCAAGTTCTTCGAACACTTCGTCCACATCGCGCACGCCATGAACGATATCGGTGTGGGGGGACGTTCCCTTTGGGACGACGAAGACGGTTTTTACTACGACGTGTTGCACCTCCCAAACGGCGAAGAACATTTCATCAAGATTCGCTCGATGGTCGGCCTGATTCCTCTCTTTGCTGTGGAGACGCTCGAGCCGGAGATCGTCGATCGGCTGCCGGGCTTCAAGCGGCGCATGCAATGGTTCATGGACAATCACCCGGACTTCCCCGAGCACATCGAAATGACGCAGCGCTCGGCGAGGGGCGTACGGCGGCTGCTATCGCTGGTGAACCGCAGACAATTGAAGCGCGTCCTCGGGCGTATGCTGGACGAATCGGAATTCCTCTCCCCGTACGGCGTCCGCGCTCTGTCTCGCTATCACCTCGACCATCCCTATGAAGTCCACGTGAATGGCCAGGTGAATCGCGTGGATTACGAGCCTGGGGAGTCCACCAGCGGTCTCTTTGGCGGCAATTCCAACTGGCGCGGCCCTATCTGGTTTCCCTTGAATTATCTGCTTGTAGAATCGCTCCAGAAGTTTCACCACTACTACGGTGAAGATTTCAAAGTCGAATGCCCGGCTCACTCCAGCAAGGAAGCGGACCTTTGGGAAGTGTCCTCGGAATTATCCCGCCGCCTCGTGCATATCTTCGTTCGCGGAAAAGACGGCCGCCGTCCCGTCGCCGGAGCAATCGAATGTTTCCAGAACGATCCACACTGGAAGGACCTGGTTCTATTTCACGAATATTTTCACGGCGATAATGGGTCCGGCATCGGCGCTAGTCATCAGACTGGCTGGACCGGCCTCGTCGCTAAGCTCCTTGAGCAGAGCGGTGAGTAGCGTGTCCCAAGTTACTTTCCGCCCCGCGACTAAGAACGACGAAGCGGACCTCCTGCGCATGATGCGCAAGCTGGCCGAACAAGAACCCGGCGCCTACTATTTCGAGGAACCTGTCGTGCGCAAGGCGTTACACGATTTCCTGGCTAACCCCGAGTTCGGCAAGGCTTGGATTTTTTCTGAGAGACTGACCCCGGCCGGCTATATTGTGCTGACTCTAGGCTATAGCTTCGAGTATCACGGGCGGAACGCCTTTGTCGATGAACTTTATGTCGAACCCCAATACCGAAGACGGGGAATCGCCCGGCAGGCCATGCAATTCCTCGAACAGCAGGCACGCGAGATGGGAGTTAAAGCGCTCCACCTCGAGGTGGACCATGGAAATATCCCGGCCCTGGAGCTTTATCGTGGCAGCGGCTACGCAGATCACCACCGCTATCTCATGACGAAGAGGTTGATCACGCAAAAGGCAAGAGAGGGTAGGAGAAGAATGCGGCAGTGAGCCGACGGGCAGAAGTGGAATTTGGGCGGGAAGTTTGCGGCGATCTCCATATCGCGGAAGCGCGGGAATGGCTCGTCACCAACGGCATCGGCGGCTTCGCCTCCGGCACGGTCGCAGGGAGTTTGACACGGCGGTATCACGGACTATTGATTGCCGCCTTGCAACCACCTCTAGGACGCACGCAACTCGTGTCCGCCATTGATGAGACGCTGCGCTATGGCGACGCTGAACACCCTCTCGCCACGCATCGCTGGGCCAGTGGCGCAATCGACCCTTCGGGCTTCCGCTACATAGAGAGCTTCCGTATCGAGGGCACCACACCGGTATGGACCTACGCGTTGGCCGATGCGCTGATCGAAAAGCGTATCTGGATGCGCCAGGGCGAAAACACAACATTTGTTCAATATACGTTCGTCCGCGGAAGCAATTCCTTGGAGATGGACCTGAAGGCTTTGGTGAACTACCGCGACTTTCATTCCTCAACGTCGGCGGGCGAGTGGCGCATGAAAATCGAGCCGCTTCAAGATGGCGTGAAGATTTCCGCCTTTGATGGCGCTACTCCGTTTTATCTGAGGAGTTCCGGCGCCCAGTGCGAACCACGCCACGAGTGGTACCACGATTGTTTCCAGCCGAGGGAAAAGGAACGCGGCCTCGATGACCACGAAGACCATCTTTTCGCCGCCCTTTTTCACGCAAAGCTAGAGGCGGGGGGAAGCGTGACACTCGTCACGACGACCGAAGCCAACGCCTCCCTCGATGGTGGTCGCGCGCGTACCGAGCGTGCCGGGCACGAAGCAAAGCTGTTGCGTTCCTGGTGGGCCAAGGACACAGAGTCCCGGGATCTTGCACCGGAATGGCTGAGCCAGCTCGTCCTTGCAGCCGACCAATTCATCGTAAAGCGTAGTCTCCCTGATCAACCTGACGGCCGCAGCATCATCGCGGGCTACCACTGGTTCGGCGATTGGGGCCGCGACGCCATGATCGCTCTCCCCGGCCTTACTCTCGTTACTGGCCGCCCAGAAGTCGCGCGCCAGATACTTTTTGCCTTTGCGCACTTCGTGGATGGCGGCATGCTGCCCAACAACTTTTCCGACTCCGGTGGCAAACCCGAATACAACAGCGTCGATGCAGCACTGTGGTTTTTCGAAGCCGTGCGGCAGTACTTCGCCGCATCGCAGGATACGGACACGCTCCAAAAGCTTTATCCCCTGCTAGCCGGGATGATCGACGCGCACGTGAAAGGCACCCGCTGCAACATTCACGTAGACGTGGCGGACGGGCTTCTCTACGCCGGCGGGCCAGGCGTACAACTTACCTGGATGGACGCAAAGGTCGGAGACTGGGTCGTCACGCCGCGCACTGGCAAACCGGTGGAGATCAATGCGCTCTGGATCAACGCGCTCGAAACGCTGGTGGGATTCGCGCGTCTGCTCAACAAACCCGGCGAAGGCTACGAAAAGCTGGCCGCCGACGCCAAGAAAAGTTTTCAGAGATTCTGGAACACGGAACGCGGCTGCTGTTTCGACGTCATCGATTCGCCCGGAATTGGCAATGACGCCTCGCTCCGCCCCAATCAAATTTTCGCCGTTTCCTTGCCCGTCAGCCCGCTCACACCAGTGCAACAGAAATCCGTCGTCAACATCTGCGCCCAGCGCCTGCTTACCTCCTATGGTCTGCGCAGCCTCGCTTCTGCCGAGCCCGGATACCAGGGCCACTATAGCGGTGGGCCGCGCGAGCGGGATGCCGCCTATCATCAGGGTACCGTCTGGGGCTGGCTCATCGGGCCTTTTGCCCTCGCACATTTTCGCGTTTACAACGACCGCGACGCAGCCTTGCGTTTCCTCGAACCGCTGGGTCAGCATATCAGCGCTTACGGGCTGGGCTCGCTTGGGGAAATCTTCGACGGAGATGCCCCGTTCGTTCCGCGCGGTTGCATTGCGCAAGCCTGGACCGTAGCCGAAGTCCTTCGCGCTTGGCATACGCTCCAATAAAGTTAATTTGCATCCAGGATCCTACGACTAAGGATTGCTGGCCGATGCTTCGTAGAGCTCGATGAGGACCTTCTGCTCGTCGGGCGTAGTAACCAGAAAAAAATTGACGCGTGTGCCGTCCGCACCCGGCCGCGTCGCTGGATAAACAGGCGTCACTCCGAATTTCTCCTTCAAGATTGCCGTGGCGCGGTCGACGTTTTCACAGCGATATTCCACCTGCTGCACTCCCTCGCCAAACTTAGCCAGATATTTGGCGATGGCGCCCGACCCGCCGGGTTTTTTCGTGGTCAGCACGTCCAGCCCGATTCCATTGGGAAAATGCAGTTCGAATTCCTCCGCGTCTTGGTCGGGTGGCACTTCAGCCAATCGTGGCAAGCCGTTAGCCTCACGAATTTTTTCAAACTTCTTGCGTCTGACAGCCAGTCCCACCGTGACACTCGGGTTTGGGCCGAGCAGGAGCGAATAGAATTCGTCATTCGTCCACCATGCATGTACGGCTCGGTCAGCGGGGGTGCGCCCCGCGCGGTAAATCTCCGCCGCCCCGGCGACCCGCACGGAAAAGTCCGCGGAACAAAGCTTCGTGATGGCAGAGGACGAAGGATTCGACATAGATGCGGCGAGGATTGTAACGTGACGCTAAAGCTGGGAGAAGCCCCAATAGGAATAGGAAAACACAGCCAGGATAAGACTAGAATTACCGCGGCTTCGCGCCGCTACCACCTCCTTCGCGGACGAACGAAAAGCGACGCGAGCAGCGCGAGAAGCAGTATCCCTGCCACCACTGCCAGCGAAGCTTGCGAGGGAATGTGCAGCCACCGCTCGGCAATCATCTTCGCGCCGATAAACATCAGCACGAACGCGAGCCCCTGGTCCAAATATCGCAGGCGGTCAAGAACCCCCGCCAGCAGGAAGTACATGGCGCGGAGTCCAAGGATCGCAAAGACATTGGAGGTATAGACGATGAACGGATCGTGCGTGATGCCAAAGACCGCCGGAATGGAGTCCAACGCAAAAGTCACATCCGCGATCTCCACAATCAGCAGCACCAGAAATAACGGAGTGGCGAAGATCCGGCCGGCCTCGCGAACAAAGAACTGCTCGCCCAGGTAATTGGGGACCACGCGCAGATGCTGGCGCGCAAAGCGAAAGAGGAAATTCTGTTCGGGATGGATGTCTTCTCTCCGAGTGAAGAACATGCGGATGCCGGCGTAGAGCAGGAAAGCGCCAAACACATACATCACCCACGAGTAGTGCTCGATCAGCTCGGCGCCAGCGGCGATCATCGCGCCCCGCATGATAAGCGCGCCCAGAATCCCCCAGGCTAGAATGCGATGCTGCAAGCGCGGAGCGACGGCAAAAGTACGGAAGATAATGAGAAAAATGAAAAGATTATCGACGCTCAGTGCTTTTTCGATCAGATAACCGGTGAAGAATTCGAGCGCCTTTTGATGGCCGGAATAACGCAGGATGCCGATGCCGAACAGCACCGAAAGGCTGATCCACGCCAGACTCCACAGCGCCGCCTCGCGCAATCCGATTTTGCGCGGCCGCCGGTGAAAGACGCCGAGGTCCAGCGCGAGCGCTAACAACACGAAAAGATTGAATTCGATCCAGCGCAAAGGCGTGCCCATTGCCGCAGCGCGCGCCGCGCGTCAGGGAGTCGCGGCGTGCGCGTCGGTGGCGTTCAGGTTGGTCAGCTCGATCCGCGTCGCCTGGCCGGGCCGGATTGTTACCCCCACGTCCCAGCGCAGCCGGGTATCTCCCGCCGCGGCGTCCAGGTTTAGCGTGCTGATCCAATAGCTCCCCGCGGCCAGGCCGGACAAAACCGCGCGCCCGTCCAGATCCGTGTCCCCCTTCCCGGCTAGGTACTTTGTCTGGGCCACATCCGGCGCCAGCCGTAGCACGCGTTTGGTGTGATCACTCTGAATCTTGACCCACTTGTTCTGCGGATTCACGCTGTCGAGCTCCAATTCGATCCCACTCACCGTCTCCGGGTGTGCAACGATGAATTTTTTCAGTGCCACCAGATATTCCTGCTTCTGCTTTTCGTAGCGTTCCGGCTTTTCCGTCTTTTCTGCTTCGGTGTATTTCGGATTTGGTAACCCGGTCGTCACGCCGCCGCTGTTCGACCGCTGGTACGCCAGCAGAAACTCCGGCGTGTGAACGATGTCATCCGCCGTAACCGCCTTGTCGAGACCCGGCATGGTCAGGTCGAGAATATCGTGCGCCTTGAGCCAGTCCTTCAATTCTCTGGAAACCTTTAAATCATCGATGAACTCCGCGCGTGTCGGAAGCTTATCCTTTGCGTCGATCTCTTTGGCGATTTCTTCGTAGCTTTTTGTCAGCAGATAAAACGTAAATTGCCGCACGGGCTCCGGCCGCGCCGCCGTCGGCGTGATGCGTGCTGTGATTTCCAACGTGCCGTTTGCGTTCGCCGTTTGTGCCCCGGCGCCTGGCCCCCAAATTGAAAAAGAAGCCAAGGCAAGCACCGCGACTGCGGTGAGGTTTTTGCGCATGGCGGTCATCGTAGCAGAAGCCGCCGGGACGTTATAGCAGTGAGATGAAATGTGTTGCCTGATGAAGACGAGTGTGATCGGCCGTTCCAACTAAAACAGAAATGGTGCCTTCCTCGCGAAGGCCTGATGGTTCTCACGACAACGTCGCGGTCATGAACGCCGGAAAGGAATGGCGACGGATGACTAGAAGAGCCGGAAAGTGACTTCGATCGGGATGCTCACGGCAACCGGCCTGCCGTTCGGGCCAAGAGCCGGCTTGAAGCGCCACGTCCTGACCATTTCAATGGCCTTCTCCTCCAGCCCAAGTCCGGGGCCCTTGGCGACGTGGATGTCAGTGGCGCGGCCATCCGCCGTGATGATCACGTTCAGCACCACGGTTCCTTGATACTTGGCCTTGCGCGCCTCGTCGGAGTACAGGGGATCAGGGCAGTAGATGCACGTTGGCGTGCCCACGCCGTTCACACCGGCGCGAAACGCACCACCGCCCGTGCCTCCGCCTTCGCCGGGGCCCAACCCGCCTCCGGTGCCGCTGCCAATACCCGTTCCATTGCCCCTTCCAAGAGAATCGCTCATGGCCGAAGCCAGTGGATCACCGAAGTTCGGGAGATTCGGACTGGGCACTTTCAAATCCGGCGGACCCAGCAAGGAGGGGTCCATCGCCAGCTTGGGGTTCAGGTTCACAATCCTTGCCTGGGGCGCGGCGAATTGCGTCCAGGTGAACTTGGGAAGTTTCCCCTTTGTCGGGGGAGTGAGCGTGTGGTCGTTTGCCCCGCCTCCTCCACCGGCTTTCTTCGCGCCGGCAGGCAGCTTCGAAACATAAGGGGACAGATCGATTGGCGTCACGTCAACGTTGTTCTTCGCTTCCGAGGTCGGCAATACGTGCGTGAGAAACGGGATGGACACGAGCAAAATCACGCTAACGTGCAGCGTAACGGAAATAACTTGAGTCCAGCCGAAATTTTCATCCTTCGACCAGATTTCCTTTACCTTGACCGGTTTGCTCGTCACCCGCAGCGGCGGCAACTTCGCCGGGAAGAAAAATTCCTTGAGGCGGTCGCCAAATCCGCCAAAGTTTGTTCCCCACCTGGCTCCCAGCCCGCCAGTTACCGGCCCCTTTGGTACAGGCCGCGAGCTGAAGAATTCTTTGAAATTTTCAAAAAAGCCGCCGCCATAGGACGCCGGCATCAGCGGGGAGCGGAAATTGCCGCTTATTTTTACCGGCCGCTCCGTCAGAAATTGAACGAGGTTTGACCAAAACCTATCCGAGATCAGGTGATCTGGAGGACCAAACCTCGGAACGGCGGAAGATGGCACTGGGACGTTCGACTGCGAGTTCGCCGCAGACACCGCTGGCTTCTTCAAATCGGGTGGCAGAAGATCGATAAATGTGCCCGGCACGATTTCCCCTGTCCTCTTTAGACGCGGATTTCCCGCGCCCGGTGTCTCAAGCCGATAGGATTCACGCGGGCCGGGAAAGGTTGCGTGCCTCAGCGGCTGACACTCACTCGCATTCATTGTAACATACACAATTACACTGCTTTCCGATGTTTCCCGCCGTATAACTGGACGATTGTACGGTAGGCACCGCCAGAAGGAAGTTACGGCTTGTCGGGCACAGAAGGGGATTTCCGAGCGCTCACATCCATGGCCGAACCACTCGAACTGAAGAAGACACTCAACCTGCCCAAAACCGATTTTCCCATGAAGGCCGGCCTTCTGCAGAATGAGCCCAAGCAGCTCGACGCCTGGCAGGAATCGCATCTCTACGAGCGCATTCTTGAAGCGCGCAAGGGCAAGCCGCTCTTTGTACTCCACGACGGCCCGCCGTATCCCACGGGTGAGATTCACCTCGGAACTGGGCTTAACAAGATCCTGAAAGACCTGGTCGTGAAGTCCAAGAGCATGGCCGGCCACTATGCGCCTTATGTGCCGGGTTGGGATTGCCACGGCCTGCCCATCGAAACGCAGGTCGAAAAGGAACTCGGCGGAAAAGGAAAAGTGCCGCCGGCGGAGTTCCGCAAGCTGTGCCGGGAATTTGCGGCACGGTTCGTCGAACAACACAAGAAAGATTTCAAGCGCCTCGGCGTCTTCGGCCGCTGGAATGATCCCTATTTGACGATGAGCCACGAATATGAGGCCACCATCGCCGGCGCATTTCTGGACTTCATCGAAAAAGGCTACGTTTACCGCGGCCGCAAGCCCGTCTACTGGTGCATCCACGACAGCACCGCGCTCGCTGAGGCCGAAGTCGAATACGAAGATCACACCAGCCCGTCGATCTGGGTGAAATTTGGCGTCGTTGGCGGCGGCGGCCAAGGCGACGCCGCGAAAATCGGCCCCGATGTCAGCGCCGTCATCTGGACCACTACGCCTTGGACGCTTCCCCACAATCGCGCGCTCGCATTCCATCCGGACTTCGAATATGCGGTCGTGGAAACCGAAAGAGGCGCCTTGCTGCTCGCCACTGAGCGTATCGCTGCGCTGCAGGCCGAGAGCGGCATCAAAGAAGTCCGTGTCTGCGCCACCTTCAAGGGCCGCGAATTCGAAGGCCTGAAGTTCCAGCACCCGTTCCTGCCGATTCAAGTGCCGGGCATTCTCGCCGCCTACGTCACGCTCGATCAAGGCAGCGGCATCGTGCACACCGCTCCCGGCCATGGTACGGACGACTTTAATTCCGGTCAAAAGTACGGCCTGGAAATCTACGCGCCGATCGATGACAAGGGCGTCTATCAGGAAGGTTTATCGGAATACATAAGCAAAGACGTTTTCGCCGCCAATCCCATCATCGTGAAGCTGCTCGGCGATCGCGGCGTACTCCTCGGGCATCACGATTTCAAACACAGTTATCCGCATTGCTGGCGCTGCCACAATCCCGTCATCTTCCGCGCTACGGAGCAGTGGTTCATCAAGATGGATCAAGCGGCTCATGGCGGCAGCAAGACGCTGCGCGCCGAAGCCCTCGAAGAGATTCAGCGAGTGAAGTGGATTCCCGCCTGGGGCGAAGACCGCATGTACGAAATGGTTAAGGAGCGCCCGGACTGGTGCGTCTCGCGCCAACGCTTCTGGGGAGTGCCCATCATTGTTTTCTATTGCGACGCCTGCGGCAAGCGACTGGAAGATTTCAAGGCGCTCCACGATGTCGTCAAGTGGTTCGAGAAGGAAGGCGCTGACGCCTGGTATAGCCACACCCCGGAAGAGCTCTTGCCCGCGGGAACAAAATGCTCCTGCGGCGCTTCAAAGTGGCGCAAGGAAAACGACATCCTCGACGTCTGGTTTGATTCTGGCTCCTCCCATCTTGCCGTGCTCAAAGGAGACGAGTGGCCCGCCGATGTTTACCTTGAAGGGCCGGATCAGTATCGCGGCTGGTTCCATAGCTCGCTGCTCGTCGCCACCGGCCTGCGCCACAAAGCGCCGTACCGTAGCGTGGTGACGCACGGTTGGACGCTCGACGAAAAAGGCACGCCCATGTCCAAATCTCTCGGGAATGCCCTCTATCCCGCCGAGATTTGCGAACGATGGGGCGCGGACCTGCTCCGTCTGTGGGTCGCATCGGTGGAATACCAAGCCGACGTAAAAATGAGCGAGCGCGTCATGACGCAGCTCAGTGAAGCTTATCGAAAAATTCGTAACACTTTCCGTTTCGCTCTGGGCAATTTGTTCGACTTCAACCCATCGCGCGATGCTCTCGCCAGCGACCAGCTCGAGGAGATGGACCGCTGGATGCTCGAGCGCACCGCCGAGCTCGCCAGGAAATGCCGCGAGTGGTATGTCAACTACGAATTCCACCGCGTCTATCACGCCATCCACGATTTTTGCGTCGTCGACCTCAGTGCCTTCTACTACGACGTGCTGAAAGACCGCCTCTACACCAAAGCGTCCAAGAGCAAATCGCGCCGCTCCGCGCAGACCGCCATCTGGAAAATTACCAGCGCGCTCGTCCGCCTCGCGGCGCCCATCCTCGTCTTCACCACCGAAGAAATCTGGACGTATCTGCCCAAAGCTTCCGGCGATCCTGAAAGTGTGCACATGGCGCTCTTCCCGGAAGATGAAGAATTGCGCTCAGGTCTGGACTTTGGGACTAAAGCATCATGGTCGTCTGTCGCAGAGCAGTTCCGCCCCGTCGTATTAGCGGCCCTTGAACAAGCTCGAAACGAAAAGCGGATCTCAAGTTCACTCGAGGCCAAGGTCACGCTCAAAGGAGAAATCCCGGAAGCGCAGAGTATCCTCGAACGCCATCGCGAACAGCTCCGATACCTGTTTATCGTTTCGCAGGCTTCGGTAACCAACGACACCATGGGCGACGGTTTCCGGTCGGACGCCTTGAAAGGACTGGCCGTGAGAGTCGATCTCGCCGATGGTAAGAAGTGCGAGCGATGCTGGAATTATTCGACGCACGTCGGCGAAAATAAACGCTATCCGACTATTTGCGAGCGCTGCAGTGAAGCCCTCGCAGAGATTGAAACTGGACTTGCAGCACACAACTAATTCGGCCGCCGCAGCAGGCACCGTCATTCCGGACCCCGGCAGGGCCGGGACAAACTCCACGAGGAATCTCTCTTCGTTCTTGGAGTGGTTTAAGTGAAAATCCCTCGCCGCCTTCGCTGGCTCTGGCTCACGCTCGTCGTGGTCCTCGCCGACCGCGCCACCAAAGCCTGGTTTGAATCGCAAACGAGCGAGGGCTGGCGCCGCGAGCTGATCCATCATTTCGTCTATCTCGTCCACAACCGCAACCCGGGCATCGCTTTCGGCGTTTTCTCTGATATGCCCGCGCCGTGGGTCCGCATTGCATTAATCACTGGTTCTGTCCTGGTTATCGGCGCGCTCGCCTGGCTTTTCGTCGCCGGGCACATCGGCGGCGCCCTGACCGCCGCGGGCCTCGCGCTTCTGCTCGGCGGAGCAACAGGCAACGTCACCGACCGCATCGTCCACGGCGCGGTCACGGACTTCTTCGAAGTCTGGCTCGGCTCCTACCACTATCCCGCCTTCAACGTCGCTGATTCCGCAATCGCCATCGGCGCCACCTTCATGATTGTCGATATTTTTTTCGGTCACCGTCACGCCGCACCCGAGAGCTCCAAAGCACAGGCAGCCAAGCGACAACAGGGATGAAGTGCCAATTCGTCGTCGCCTCAGAAGAAGCCCGCCAGCGGCTCGACCGTGTCGTAACCGCCCACTGCGCCGAGTTGAGCCGCACACGTATTCAGGAATTGATCGAAGCAGGCCTTGTCTTCATCGACGGCCGCGCCGCCAAAAAAGGTTCGCAACACTTACGTGGCGGCGAACGCGTCACCGTCGATGCGCAAGACCGCCCGCCTCTCCGCGCCGAAGCCGAAGCGATCCCGCTCGACATTCTCCACGAAGATGATGACGTTATCGCCATCAACAAACCTGCTGGGATGACCGTTCACGCCGGTGCGGGCAACCCTCGCGGCACCCTCGTCAACGCGCTTCTCGGCCGCGGCCAATCCCTCTCCCAGTCCAGCGATTTACTTCGCCCTGGAATCGTTCATCGCCTCGACAAAGAAACCTCCGGTGTGATCCTGGTCGCAAAGAACGACGCAGCCCACGCCAAACTCGGCGAAGCCTTCCGCCAGCGCACCGTGAAAAAAATCTACATCGCCTTGGTGCAAGGCCTCTTGCCAAATGCCAGCGGCCGCATCGAGTTGGCCATCGGCCGTGACCCCAAACGCCGCACTCGCATGGCCACTCCGCGCAAAATCTGGGATGGCGCCGCGCTGAACAATGCCCGCGAAGCTCGCACCGACTGGCGCGTTCTCGCCCGCATCGATTCCAGCACGCTCGTCGAGGTTCAGCTCCACACCGGCCGCACGCATCAGATTCGCGTGCACTTCTCTGCTTTGAAGCATCCCGTCGTGGGTGACACTCTCTATGGGGCCGTGAGCCAGCTTCGCATCGGCAAAATCACGCTACCCTCGCTCGGCCGCAATTTTCTCCACGCGGCAAAACTCGGCTTCGCGCACCCGCGCACGGGTGAATGGCTCGAACTCCGCGCGCCGCTTCCCTCTGAGCTCCGCGCCTTTCTGCAACAGCTGGCTACCGCCGCGGCCGAAGACCCGCGCCGCATTGACGCTGCGCTCGCCGCCTACCTATAATCGGGACGCATGCGACGCGCGCTCATCTCCAGTCTTCTCGGCCTCGCACTTTTGCTGACGGCTATCGCCGACCGTGCCCAGCAATCGTCAAGCTCGTCCGCCGCGCAAGCCGGTTCCCATCCCCAGGCGGCCCCGCCCGCAAAGCCGGACGCCGCCCAGAGCCAGGAACCCCCGCCGCGCAGCGATCAAACCATCATCCGCACCATTAACCTTGTCGACGTTCTCTTCACTGTTCTCAATCGCCGCAACAAGCTCGTCCCTGATCTCGAAAAGGGAAATTTCAAAGTATTCGACAATAACACTCAGCAAACGATCCGCTTCTTTACCCGTCAGACCGACCTCCCGCTCCGCGTCGGCATGCTCCTCGACACTTCCAATAGCATCCGGGACCGCCTCAAATTCGAGCAGGATGCCGCAACGAATTTCCTGTATAGCGTCCTGCGCCGCAACAAAGATGCTGCCTTTGTCATGACCTTCGATGACGAGCCGCAGATTCTGCAGGACTTCACGAGTGAGGCCGACAAACTTCGCGATCAGATCGTCAATACCCGCGCCGGCGGCGGCACCGCCATCTACGACGCTGTTTACCAAGCCTGCGAAAAACAACTGAGCCATCCGCCTCGCCCGCCCGGCGACCAACCCGACATCGTACGCCGCGTAATGATTCTCATCAGCGACGGCGACGATAATCTCTCGACACACACGCGCGCCGAAGCCATCGAGATGGCCCAGCGCTTCAGCGTGGTCATCTACACCATCAGCACCAGCACGCAGTGGATATCCCTCTCGCAAACCGATCCCGAGAAGATGGCCGACCGCAAGACGCACAAAACCGAAGGCGACCAGATTCTCGAACACCTCGCCGAAGAGACCGGTGGCCGCGCTTTCTTCCCTTATCACGTTGACGACCTCGACCAATCCTTCCAGGACATCGGCGACGAGCTTCGCAACCAATACTCCATCGCCTACAACCCCGCGAATTACGTCGCCGACGGCAAGTACCATAAGATCCGCATCGAAACGCCGGATCACAAGGGCTATCAGGTCCGCGCGCGCCGCGGCTATTTCGCCCGCGCCAATGGCACCGCAGGGTCTCAGCAAAATCCAGCAGGAACGGGCAAGTAAGCGCAACACGAAGCCAGCTGGAAACTCGTTCAATGAAGTTGGGCTGCCGGGGTTTCAGTTCATCCAGGACCCCATTGAATACGAAACGCGCACGCACCACTCCAACATGGATGTCTATGAGCGCATTCAGGAGCCGGACATGAAGCAGATGACGGTGATTGTTGCTTCGTTCGTTTACCTTACCGCGAACCGCGATGAATTGGTGCCGCGCAAGCCGCTGCCGGAACCTCGCCCGCGGCAACCTCAGCGGTAACACTCAAGCCGATGATCGGATCAAAGCAGCCGCGTAATTTCGGACCACATCAACCGTTGGCAAGCGCCTAGCTCTTCGGCGCGTAGTAACCCTTCCGGGTGAGAACCTTCAAGTCGCGAGCGGCCACCTCGACCTTGATCTTCCGGAATTTCCCGTCCTTCGCGTTGTTCGCCGGGTAGTATCCCAGCGTGTACTGGCTGCGCAGCTCCTCGGAGATTTCATCAAACGCTTCCAGCAGCTTTTTTTCTGAAGACACGGAAATCATGCGCCCGCCCGTCTCTTCCGTAATCTTGTGAGCGACCCCGGAATTTCCACCGAATCTTGGATCGGCCACCAGCAGGATGTGAATCACGGTATCCGTCCGCTGCGCCGCTTCGACGGCTTCCTCCAACCTCACCTTGCTGCCTTCGTCTTGTGCGTCCGTAACGATGACGATGGCTTTGCGCCCCGCCTCCGTGTTCAATTTTTCATTGCAGGCCAGGTAGATCGCGTCGTACAGCGCCGTTCCCGTAATTTGCCGTGTCGGGATCGGGCCCGGATTTACCATCCCGCCGCCCGACGGAACATTGATCCGCGCGTGCCGCACCGCCCGGTCGAGCTGTCCTCGATCGTCCGTAAAGTCCGACAGCAGGTCCACGTCCGAATCGAACGACATCACCAGCGCTTCATCTCCCTTGCGCAGCACCCGGTCGAGGAAGCGTCCCCCCGCCTCCTGAATCGCGCCCAACATGTATTGCTCACTTCCCGAGGTGTCCAGAAGCAACGCGAGCGTGATTGGCAGCGTCACTTCTTTTGAGAAGAACGCGATCTTTTGGTCCTGATTGTCTTCCAGGATCTTGAAGTCTTCCTGTTTGAGGTCGTTCACGATTTTTTTGTGATTGTCGCGGACCGTGGCAAACAAGTTCACCAAATCGACCTGCCTGCGGATCACCTGCCCCTGTCCTGTGGGTTCCTGCGGCAGGACGGGCCCCGCGAGGGTCAACAGCAAACTCCACGCTATACAACGCGACAAAAGGTTCTTCACGGAAGCCATGTATACTTTCCTCGAGAGTCGGCCGCTTCGCGGCCGCGCGAAACATTGGCCGCTTTGCGGTCGCGCGAATCAGAGATGCCCGGCCGGTGATTGCTTGCTGGGATGCTTACGCCACGCGTAACCGCATTGCAGTCACCAAGGCGTTGACCGCTTCGCGGTCACCAGGACTAGGATGCGCCGAAGCGGTGCATGGGATGCGTGCTTGAGCCGCCCGAGCTGCTGAACGCAAATGGAAGTTTCACCTGAGGACCATGAAAAGTCTACGAAAAACCATCTCTCTGGCCTGTTCGCTGATTTTCGCAACGCCCCTGGCAATTCTCGAAGCGCAATCCCCCCAGCAGCAAGGCGCCCCGTCTTCCGCACGCCAGCAGCCCGCCGCACCCTCCCAGAGTGACGCCCAGGCCAAAATCATAAAAAACGTGAATTACGTGGTGCTCCCCGTCACCGTAAAAGATGGCGCGGGCCGTTTGGTTCCCGACCTCCAGAGGGATGATTTTCGCGTACTGGACGACAATGTCGACCAGCGTATCGAAATCTTTACCGCGGAAGCCTTCCCTCTCTCCCTGGTCGTGCTCATTGACAATGACCTCAAGTCCAAAGACGCCCAGCAGGTCGAACCCAGCCTCGAAGCGATTGTTGGCGGCATGAGCATTGGCGACGAAGCCTTTATCTGCCGCTTCGACCAATATTTCCACGGGGGCAAAGGCTTCACCTCCGACCAGGACAAGCTCCTCACCGAGCTCAAGCGCGAAAGGCTCGACAGCCGCTCCTCAGTTAGCGCGGGTGGCGGCCCCTTCGACTCACCGACCATCAATGGACAATCGGTGACCGGCGGGCCTGCCACGCCTAGGACGACAATTGAGATCAAAGGTCAGCCCACCAAGGCTCTCGACGACGCCGTTTACGCGGCCGCAGAGCTCCTCAAAGATCGTGGCCGGGAGCGCCGCAAAATAATTGTCCTTGTCTCTGACGGCGCGAACAATCCAAAATTCAACACCACCAAATACGACGTCGTCCTCCAGGAACTCTTGCGCTACAACATTTCCGTCTTCGGCGTTGGTATCGGGACTGTCTATTTTGACCGCAAGTTCGACAAGCTGGATAGACTCGCCCGGTACGCTCATAATACCGGCGGCGACGTCTATTACGCCTCCAAGCGCAACGATTTGGAAGAGCTGTATGCCCGCGTCACGGAGGAAGCCCGCAACCAGTACACCCTTGCCTATTCACCGCGCGGCACCGACTCCGGCGCGGAGTACCATTCCGTCGAAGTCCGCGTGAAGCGCGAAGGCCTGACCATCCTTACCCGCGAAGGCTACTACGCTGGCGCGCTTATCGCCCCTAGATAGCTGAGTTTTTCAGGCCTCCGGCAAAATTTCTTCACGAGTAACCTCAATCATCGTGAACATTGCCGGTTCAAAAGTTTTGCCCAACCTACGACGAAAGCGCTTCCTCATGCGCCGGACAAATCGGCTTGTACGCGCAACTCCGGCACACGAACCCCGGCTTCGCCCGAAACTCCCCCGCCCGAATATCCGCCGCAGTTTCCAGCACGATCTTCTGCGCCTCGTTGAGCTGCTTCGCGTCCCGCGTCGTTACCTGGATCTGGTTGTTCTGCAAATAGTGAAAAACCAGCCGCACTGGATTCAGCTCAAAAATCTCTTTCGCCGCCAGCGCGTAGATGCTCAGCTGCAGATCCTTCCGCGCATCCGCGTCTTTTTTCGGCTTGCCGGTCTTGTAATCCACAATCTCCACATCGGTTCGCCCCAGCGAATTGATTTGGTCGATCCTTCCCGCGACGATCACGTTGTTTTCCAGCGGCAGCTCGAATCCCTTCTCTTGCTCACGTACGCTCGGCGGCTCTTGAATCATCGCCGCGTGGAATGCGCGCAGCTGTTCGATCCCGTCCTTCTTGTATTCACCTTCCTGGTACTCGTCTTCAAATCCTGCCGAACTCCACTCCGTTTCGAAAATCCGCTCCACCTCCTCGAAGGGCAGCTTCACGCCTTTGCGCAAGTGCTCGATAAACCGCTTGATCGTGGTGTGCATCACACTCCCGAAGCTCAGCATCGCACGCGGCCCTTCCTTCAGCGACCACAAATAGCTGAACGAGTATTGCTGCGGGCATCTGCGGTAATTCTCAACCGCCGACGCGCTCAGCTTTAGCGGCTCCGGCGAAGTCGGATGAAACGCTTCGGCCCAGGGTGCAATCCGGGAAAAAATCTTCGGCGGTTTCGCCGAAGCAGGGAAGAGCGAAGCATTCTCCTTCCCCTGAGTGGTGACCCCGGCATCCTTTGCGTCCGTCGGCGCCACCTTCGGTGCGATCTGCAGCACGTCCCGCCGCTTCACCGCCGGCTCCATCACGATGTCTTCGATGAACGTCGGCACCTTGCCTTTTTTCTCCGTCAGCGTTGTGATCGTCAGCCGATGCTTCGCCCGCGTCAGCGCCACGTAGAAAAGCCTCCGCTCTTCCTGAATGTGAAAATCTCCCTGCGGCAGCTCCTCTCTCATCAAAGCGATTGGAAACTCAAAAAGCGGCGAGCGATTTTTCGCCGGAAACGCGCCCTGGTTCACCCGCAACAGAAACACATGCGGAAACTCCAGTCCTTTCGCGCCATGCACCGTCATGAGCTGCACCGCATCGCCCGGAGCGTCGTCTTCCAGGCTCAGTGTTCCGCCTGCCTGCTCGAAATAGTCCAGATACTCCAGAAATTCTGGCAGTCTTCGCGTTACGCTCTTTTTCTCCCATTCCTTCACGAATTGCGAGAGCTGCGTCACGTATTTCCGGTCCTGCGTGCCCGCCCGTTGTGGAATCTCCAGCCATTCGATCAGGTCGGACAAGATCTCTCCCGCTGCCCGCCGCTTCAGCGTCTTCCGTTGCTCGGAAAGAAACTCAAGCAGCTCGCCCAACGCCCCCTGCGACGCATCGAACGGCAGCTCCGACTGCGGCGCTTGCAGCACGTCGCACAGCGCCGTCCCGCGTTTCTTCGCCGCACGTTCTGCCAGCCGAACCAAATCGGCCGCCTCCAGATGCCACGCCGGCGCCGACAGCACCCTCGCGCACGCTATGTCGTCATATGGCGTCGCGATCAGGTGCAAATACGCCAGCACATCCCGCACCAGCGGATGCTCCAGGATGGATAGCTTCGCAATGACGAACGGAATTTTCCTTCGCGACACTTCCTCGACCAGGTGATCCCGGTGCGCGTGCTGCCGGTAGAGCACTGCAAA
Organism: Candidatus Acidiferrum sp.; assembly: GCA_035544995.1. Classification (GTDB taxonomy): domain Bacteria; phylum Acidobacteriota; class Terriglobia; order Acidiferrales; family UBA7541; genus Acidiferrum. The sequence continues at coordinate 101,742 of DASZZI010000077.1, read as the reverse complement.
ATCTCGCCAAGGATGCCCCGTTCCGTGCAGCCGCTCGAGCTCGCTCGTGACCCAGCGCGCTTCCTCTTCGGCGCTTGCCAGCTCCGCGATGTGAATCCGCTCGCTCTCCGCACGCGTCGGCTGCAAAACTTTTTTCGGAAAATCCGCGCTCACTTCATTCTGCGCAATCACCTGCGTCGCCACGCGCAGGATATTCGGGGTCGAACGGTAATTCTCCGTCAGCGTCACGCGATAGGGCTTTGAATCCTGCCCGGCCTTCCAGCCGGCAAATCTTTCCAGAAACAGCTTGAAGCTTCCGAAAGACGCCCCGCGAAACCGGTAAATTGCCTGATCGTTGTCACCCACCACCACGATATTCCGCGGTTCCGCTGACAGCAGATGCAACAGTTCGAGTTGCGCGATGTTGGTGTCCTGAAATTCATCCACCAAAATGTGCCGATAGCGCTCCCGCAGCTTCTCGCGTAATCCCGTATCCTTCTGCAACAGCGCCACCGCTTCCGCGATCAATCCATTCAGCGCCACCGCGTTCTTCTCGCGCAGCAGCTCTTCGTTTGCGCGATACGCCCGCGCGATCTCCTGCTCCTGGGCCGCCTGCTCCGCGCGCTCCTTATACGTATCTTCGTCGAGCGTCCTGCGCTCGGCTTCGAGCTGCGCCGCCAGCCCGTCCGCGTAACGCTGGTAATCCTCGCTCGATACCAGCTCATCCTGGCAGCGCGAAAAAAACGCGATGAAATCGCTCAGGAACTGTCCCGGCTCCGCCAGCCTCCGGTATTTTTCCAGCCGCAGTCGTCCCATGTTCCGCCGCAGCAAAATCCAGTGATCCACCTGCTCCAAAGCGACCCGGTTCGGCTCCACTGCCCTCAGCAGCGATTCGCAGAACGAATGAAACGTCGCCAGCGTCACGTCCTTCCCGCGCTCGCCCGTGGCCTTCACCACGCGCGCTTTCATCTCGCCCGCAGCCTTCTTTGTAAACGTCAGCGCGAGAATGTTCTCTCCGGATAGCTCCGGGTTCGATTCCAGCAAATGCCGAATCCGCTCCGTGATGACGCGCGTCTTCCCTGTTCCCGCGCCCGCGATCACCAGCAGCGGCCCCTCGCCATGCGTGATCGCGCGCCGCTGCGCTTCATTCAGTTTCAGCGCGCCCTCAACCGGCGGCTCCAGATCAAAAAGTGTGCCCATCATTCGAAAAGGGTAGCGGATTTTGAGGCGAAGAGGAAACGAAAAGCCTCGGCCTTTAGCTGCAGTGTTGCACCCGGATCCATGAATGATTCTTCGGAGTCCAGAAATCGCTCACTTGAGCAAGTCGTTCCAGCGCTATGTTTTCCGTCCCGCCGCTACATCTTCCGTGAATTGCTTCGACTGCTTTCGCGGAACGCTCAGCGAGTTCCATTTTCCGGTCTTCACGGTCGCGAAATGCTTGGCCGCGAACAGAATTTGCCCGACGTGATAGGCATAGTGCGCTATCTGCCGGTTGATCGCCTGCATCACCGAGTGCGGCTCCGTCCGAATCGTCACCGTGCGTCCCAAATCCCCGTCCGTCAGCGATTCGAGCGCGTCAAACACATGCTTCCACCCGGCCTCCCAAAGCGCCTTCAGCTCCGCGCGCGTCTTCGGCGGCTCCTCAAACTCCGTGTCCCGGTGGCGGTCGGGTTTCTCGCCGTCCGTCGTCAGAAAATCCCTCCACCGCGATCTCATGTTCCCCGCCAGGTGCTTCACAATGGTCGCGATCGAATTCGACTCGGTATCGAGCGTCGCAAAGAGCCCTTCGTCTGGACACTGCTCCATTGCCCGCTCCCCCAGCTTCTTGTAATACCCAAGAAGATCGATAGAGTCTTTCAAATAGGATGTACTGAAATGGTGTGCCATGCGCGCATTTTGCGCTTTCCAGTTCGGCGTCGCAAGATGCTTCGATAGCCCGCCGCCAACCTGCGCAATTCGGTCGGCATCACAGGACAACGACGGCGGTTCGAAAGCCCTTTACATTTCGCTTTTTATTCGCCTACAATTCCTGCTGCGTTAGTCCATACTTCGCTCCCAGAGGAAACCATGACAATTGGCCAATCGATGCTACCCGAGTTCGATCAAGAGATGCAGAACACCCGCAAGACCCTCGAGCGCGTTCCTGAAGACAAATGGAGCTGGAAGCCCCACGAGAAGTCCGGCACGGTCGGCTGGCTCGCCGGCCACATCGCCACCCTTCCCGGATGGACCGCAATGACGATAAAGACCGAGCAATTGGATTACGCCCCGGTCGGCGGACCCGCCTACCAACCGCCGAAGATCGAAAATCGCAAGGATCTTCTCGCCGTTTTCGACAAAGAATCTGCGGAAGCCCGCTCCGCCCTCGCCGCGGTCAGCGATCAGGACATGATGAAAGGCTGGACGCTGCTCGCAGGTGGCAAAACTATTTTTACGATGCCGCGCGTTGCCTGTATCCGAGGTTTTGTAATGAATCACCTCATCCATCATCGCGCCCAACTCGGGGTCTATTTCCGCTTGCTTGGCATTCCTGTTCCGGGTTTATACGGCCCCTCCGCCGATGAGGCGAAGCCGGCTTCTTCCGAAGCCGCGGCCGCAAACTAGAAACGCTCTCTTGAAGTGAAGGGAGGGCTTTCGTCCGCCCTTCACACACTTCGCGTCGCCGCACCCTCCTCCGCATCGCTGTATAATGGGAGTCTGTACTCCCCCGGAGGCGCTAGCATGGAAATTCCCGTCATTCTTTCTGCCGTCCGCACCCCTATCGGAAAATTTCAGGGCGGCCTCGCCGGCTTCTCCGCGCCCGAGCTTGGTGGCAAAATCGTCGCTGAAGCCATCCGCCTCGCCGGCCTCGACGCCAAACAAATCGACGAAGCCATCCTCGGAAACGTTGTCCAGGCTGGCCTCGGCCAAAATCCCGCGCGCCAGGCCGCCCTCAAAGGCGGCTGCGCTCCCCGCGTCGCCGCCATGACCATCAACAAAGTCTGCGGCTCCGGTCTCAAAGCCGTCGCCCTCGCCGCGCAAGCGGTTCGGCTCGGCGAATCCGAAATCGTCGTCGCCGGGGGCATGGAGTCCATGTCCAACTGCCCCTATCTCCTCCCGCAAGCCCGCACGGGCTACCGCATCGGCGATGGCAAGCTCGTCGACTCGATGATCAACGACGGCCTTTGGGATGCTTACGAAAATTTCCACATGGGCATGACTGGCGAGCTCGTCGCCGAAAAATACGGCATCACCCGCGAGGAGCAGGACCGCTTCGCCGTCGAAAGTCACCAGAAAGCTGTGCGCGCCCGCAAATCCTGCTTCTTCGAATCGCAGATTCTCCCCATTGAAGTTCCTCAAAAGAAGGGCGACCCTGTCGTCATCAAGTACGACGAATCTCCGCGCGAAGACACCAGCCTCGAGGCTCTCGCTAAACTAAAACCCGCCTTCAAAAAAGACGGCACCGTCACGGCCGGCAATTCCCCCGGCACTAACGACGGCGCCGCCGCCGTCATCGTCACGAGCGAACGCAAAGCCCAAACGCTTGGAAAGCAGCCCATCGCGCGCATCGTCGCCCAGGCCGTCTCTGGCGTCGAGCCCAAGTGGGTCATGATGGCTCCGGTAGACGCCGTGGAAAAACTCCTCGCCAAAACCGGCTGGGATCGCGATAAAGATGTTGACCTCGTGGAGCTCAACGAAGCTTTTTCCGTCGCCGCCATCGCTGTCACACGCCAGCTCCGCCTCAATCCCGAAAAAGTGAACGTGAACGGCGGAGCTGTCGCCCTCGGCCATCCCATCGGAGCCTCCGGCGCCCGCATCCTCGTCACGCTTCTTTACGAACTCCAGCGCCGCAACCTAAAACGCGGCATCGCCGCCCTCTGCCTCGGCGGAGGCAACGCCGTAGCCCTGGCTGTGGAGATGTGTTAGAGCGAGGCTGTATGTTATTAGCCACGCGGGAACGAGGAGCAATCAGTCCCGAGTCCGATCGGGGCGCCGTAGCCCTCGCCGTCGAATTCTTCTGACTAGCGCTACAAGCTGGAATTCCGCGCCGCCGGGAGCTCTACGCCGCCTGGCGCCGCCAGCTCATACGCGCAATACGCGCAATACTTGTCAGTCTCGACCACCTCGCGCTTGCACTGCGGACACGACGGATGCAGGTTGCATTTGCAATTCGGGCAAAAATTGAACCGCGCGCCTACTGTCGCTGCGCACTGCGGGCAGTTATAGGGCAACGGCTCGCGCATCAAGAGATAGATGATGAGACCCACCAAGCCCCAGGTGGGCAAGAAGAGGATTACCAGGATGGTCCAGAGCGCGGAGTTCATCCCGCGGCGTTTCGCATCCCGGTTCACATAGGCGATCAGAAAGCTGAAGCTTGCCAGGACCAGCGAAACACCGGTCACGATTCCCGCCGAAGCCAGAAAGGCCAGCGCAGGATCGTTCTGGAAATCAGGCGGATACACCGTGCCGCCGTGGCGAACCGCGTCCAGATTCGCGAAGAAGATGATGGCTTGTCCCACAAGGAAGAGGAAAATGACGAGTACGATCAGCCATCGCGGAATGATGCGGAACTCATCCCAAAAACGCAGGTTCTCCTTCTTCCGCCGAAGCCGGATCAACCGCATTCTCTCGTTGAACGAATCGCTCACGCGTTGTGAATATTCCGTCATACGCTTTCCTCGCTCGAATTCGGCCGCTCGCCTGCTCCTCGGTCCGCTCGCTTAACTCAGTTCTTTAAACCACTCGCCTTCGTCGGTTTGCCGCGCATTCTCCAGCAACAAAACTACTGCCGCCACCAGCGCCGGAATCGTCCACCACAGTCCAAATCCCATTTCCCAGATCAGCTTGGGCACGCCGGTGCGGTGCCCGATCCACTCGAACGCGCGCCACACGTACGGAGCGCTGGCGATTCCCAACGTCCACGAAATCCCGCACGCCAGCCACAGCGCACGCCGCTGCGGCTCGCGTTCGCTCAATTCCTGCACTCGCAGCCGCACGCGCATTTGTGCGCGGCTTGCCAAAGACCGCGGCAGTGGCACCGACACCGCCCGCAGCGCCCCCACCGCTTCCTCCGTCGTCCGGACCTGCTCCGCGCAGCGCTCGCACTCTTGCAAATGCTGATCCAGCCAATGCCGCTCCGCTGGAGAAATCCCCTCCACCCGCTCCTGCGCGATCAAGTGGCCGGCTCTTGCGTGAACGCCTTCGCTCATGCCGCACCTCCCTGAAGCACCCCTTTCAACGATTCGAGCCCACGGTACAGCCGCGACTTTACCGTCGAAATCGGCGTCTCCAGCACCTTGGCAATCTCCTCCAGTTTCAGCTCTTCCTGAAATCGCAGCAGCAGCACCTCGCGATAAATCGCCGGCACCTGCTCCAGCGAAGCCTGCACCTTCGCTTTCTGCTCCCGGCCAAGCGCCAACCGCAGCGGCGATGGCCCTTCCTCGTCCGCAATCTCCATGGGCGCGCCGTCTTCCGGGTCCGTCAGCGCATCCAGGCTCTGCATCTTCTTCTGCCTCTGCCAATCAATCACCAAGTGCCGCGCAATCGCAAATAGCCACGCCTCGAATTTCGACTTCCCGTCGTACTGGTGCCCGCGCTCCAGCACCCGGATCCACGTCTCCTGGAAAAAATCCTCCGCCCGCTCGCGGCTCGCTGTCAGGTAGACCAGATAGCGGAATAATCGGTATTGATACTGCTCGATCAAACGGTCGAGCAGTTCGGGGTCGCGTTTCTGCAGCCCGCGCGCCACTGTCTTAGCGTCGTCGCTCATCAGTGTGGAGAACAGTAGAGTTGACCCCGTCCCGCTTGGGGTCACCCATGAAGTCGACCCGGCGAGGGTCGCACATGAAAATGCCGCGCTCATTCTACCGGGAATACGTGCCAGCCCCCCAAAAAGACGCATTCGTACTCACTCTCGCCGCGGCCGGCCAGGGCGGCCCTGTAGCGCCGCCTGGAATTTATCCCGGCCCTGCCGGGAGGGCGGCATCTTCGATTTCTACGCGTCCGGGCTGTCACCCACGTATAGTAAACTTCCTGCCGCCATGATCTGCCCCCAATGCAAAGCCGAATATCGCCAGGGGTTTACGGTCTGCGCTGACTGCGAGGTGCCGTTGGTCGCGGAACTCCCGGCAGCCTCCAGTCCATCCAGTGAGTCGGCAGCTTCGGACCAAATCGCCGGGCCCGCTGACGATCCCTTCTGCGCTTTCTGGAACGGTGACGATCCCCGCATCCACGCCGAGCTTTGCGGACTCCTCGACGAGCAGGGCATCCCGCACAAGACCGTTCGCCGTGCAGATCACCTTTTCAATCTGAATTCCACGAGCGCCTTCCAGATCGGCATCCCCTTCTCGTTCTTCGAAAAAGCCGAGGCAGCCATAAAGGAAGCCTACGGCACCGATGAAGAGATTCGGCCCGCTTCGCCTCTCCTTCCGCCCGGGGCCGATCACCTGCCGGGGACCCGCAAGGGTTTGACATGGCTTGATGACCGGCTTTGCTCCGCCCGCCCGGATTCCGATTCACATCCCGAGTCGGCCGTCACCGCGCTTTCTGAAGAACCGTCTTCGTGGGAAAAAGCGGCAGTCTCCCACGCCGATTGGGATCCCCAGAACTGGTACCCCGAAGACGCCACAGTGGAAGTCTGGTCCGGCGATCAACCCGAGTTGCGTGAGATGATCGCCGCCTCATTGCAAGAAAATCAAATCCACTGCCGCCTCAACAACCCGGGAGATAAGTGTCTCCTCTTTGTCTTGCCTGACGACAAGACCCGCGCGCATGAAATCGTCCGCGAAATCATCGAGGGTGCGCCTCCGGAGTAATGTTTGGGCAACTGGAGCGGCCCCGGCTCAGCCGGGGGCTCTTTGACTGTCTATGCGAGGGCGCCTTTGTGATAGGAAGCGCGGATTGGGATTGAGGTGATCTCGTGGCCATAGAGCAAATCAAAACCGTCGCCGTCCTCGGCGCCGGCACCATGGGCAACGGCATCGCCCACGTCTTCGCCCGCTCCGGCTTCACGGTCATCTTGCGTGATATTGAACAGCGCTTCCTCGACCGCGCCCTCGACACCATCGGCAAAAATCTCGACCGCGAAATCAAAAAGGCCAAACTCGTCGAATCGGAAAAAGGAACGGTTCTTGCCCGTCTGAAACCTGCCACGGACATGGCGGCCATCGCTGCCGCCGATTTCGTCGTCGAAGCCGTCCCCGAAAAAATCGAAATCAAGCGCGCTGTTCTCACCGAAGCCGACCGCATCCTCCGCCCCGAGGTCATCATCGCCAGCAACACTTCCTCCATCTCCATGACCACCCTCGCCGCGCTCACCACGCGTCCCGACCGCTTCGTCGGCATGCACTTCATGAACCCTGTCCCCGTTATGGTCCTTGTCGAAGTCATTCGCGCGCTACAGACCAGCGACTCCACTTTCGCCACTACCATGGAGCTCGCCAAAAAACTTGGCAAGACTCCTGTAGCTGTCAACGACGCCCCCGGCTTCGTTTCCAATCGTGTCCTCATGCCGCTCATCAACGAAGCCGCCTACTGCGTCATGGAAGGCGTCGCCACCGCCGAAGCCGTGGACGCCGTAATGAAGCTCGGCATGAACCATCCCATGGGCCCGCTGGAACTCGCCGACTTCATCGGCCTCGACGTTTGCGTGGACGTCATGCACGTCCTCCACGAAGGCCTGGGCGATCCAAAGTATCGCGCGTGTCCGCTGCTGAAGAAATACGTCGCGGCGGGCTGGCTCGGCCGCAAATCCTCCCGTGGTTTCTACTCCTACGCCTGACCGGTCGGGAGTACGGGGATTTCGTAGGGACAGGGCTTGCCCTGCCCGCGATACCATGGGCGAATACAAGACGAAAATAGTATTTGCTTTTTCTTCGCCCCTATGCTACTTTCCCCCTCGCAGTTTTCAACAGGTGCTCCTTGCGACCCCTTGCCCACGGCCCAAAACGTGTCATCCTGCTGGTCCCGAGGGCCTTTCGCCAGGGACGCGCAGGCAACGATCTCAGAGTTTCGTGCTTGGCAAGATCAGAACGACGCGCACCAGTAGCACAGACTTCAGTCTGTGCTCTTCGGTTCGATCAACCGGCAACGCCTGGTCATCGAGCCAGAAAGGCATAGCGCGTTCATAAATCAAATGATAATATACCTTTTCCGCTATGTCCCCAATTCGGCCCTGGTTGTAACTGGATTTCCTATCTTCTCCACCGAGGTGTGACATGACAGACGAAAAAGAAAGATTGCTCGCAGCAGCGATATCGCAGATTGAAAAGGACCACGGCAAAGGCGCGATCATGCGCTTGGGCAGCCGGGACATTCTGGTGCCCGTCAGCGTCATCCCCAGCGGGTGTCTCTCCATCGACGCCGCCCTGGGCGTCGGTGGCTTTCCCCGCGGGCGCGTCATCGAAATCTACGGCCCGGAATCCGGCGGCAAGACCACCATGACCCTGCACGTCATCGCCGAAGCCCAGAAGCTCGGCGGCCAGGCCGCCTTCATTGACGCGGAGCACGCTCTCGATCCCGTCTACGCTCGAAAACTTGGCGTCGACGTGGACAATCTCCTCGTGTCTCAGCCGGACAACGGTGAGCAGGCCCTCGAAATCGCCGAGACGCTGATCCGCTCCGGCGCTGTCGACATCGTCGTCGTGGATTCCGTCGCCGCTCTCGTCCCCAAGGCCGAGCTCGAAGGCGATATGGGCGATCCCCAGATGGGCCTCCAGGCGCGCCTCATGTCGCAAGCCCTGCGCAAGCTGACCGGCATCGTTTCCAAATCCCGCACCTGCCTCATTTTCATCAACCAGATCCGCGAAAAAATCGGCGTCATGTTCGGCAATCCGGAAACCACCACCGGTGGCCGCGCCCTTAAGTTTTACGCCTCTATGCGCGTCGACATTCGCCGCATCCAGGCCATCAAGGAAGGCGACAGAGTCGTCGGTTCGCGCACTCGCGCCAAAATCGTCAAGAACAAAGTCGCCGCGCCCTTCCGCGAGGCCGAATTCGACATCCTCTACGGCGAAGGCATCTCCCGCGAGGGCGACCTCCTCGATCTCGGCGTCGACAAGGGCGTCATCGAGAAGAGCGGCACGTGGCTCAGCTACGCTGGCGAGCGCATGGGCCAGGGCCGCGAAAACGCCCGCACCTTCCTCAAGGAAAACAAGGACATCCGCGACAAGCTCGAAAACGCCCTGCGCAAGAAACTCGAAATCCCGCAGCCCGGCGCTTCGAGCGCCGCCGCTCCCAACGGCCATGCTGCTTCCGCCCCGCCCGACAAGCCGCCTATGAAAGTGGCTGCCGCAGCAGCCGGCGCAGATTCCTCCAAATCGCGTGCCTCGCGCTAACTCATCTGCTGGGGCGGGCATTCTTTCCTGTCCCGATTCGGCCGGAGTTCGCCGGAGCGCTTTTCGCATCTCAACTATTCACATCGTTGCCTGCTAGAATCATGGGATATTCTGTAAGGGCGGGGCTTGTTTATCCTGAGCTTCGTCGAAGGGCCCCGCCCGCTCCATGCGTGCTGTTCCGTTCAGGCCGCGAGGCAATCATGTCCGCTCACAACGACATCATTCGTGAATCCTTCACCACACAAGCGAAAGCCTTCGCCTCTAATCCCTGGGTCACGGACGAAGAACGCATCCATCGCTTAGTCGCCGCCGCTCGCTTGACAGGCAACGAGCGTGTTCTCGACATCGCCACCGGCCCCGGCTACATCGCTGAAGCTTTCGCCCGTGTCGCTCGGGAAGCGACCGGTGTTGACCTCACCGACGCCATGCTCTCGATCGCCCGCGAACGCACTCAGCAACGCGGCGTCAATAACGTTTCCTTCCGTATTGGCGATGCGCAAAATCTCCCTTTCGAATCGGAAGAGTTTGATCTCGTCGTTTCCCGCCTTGCTCTCCATCACGTTCAAAATCCCCTGCAGGCTCTCCGCGAAATGACCCGCGTCCTGCGCCGCGGCGGCACCGTCCTTATCGAAGACATCTTCGCAAGCGAGCATCCCGGCCGCGCCGCCTATCACGACCGCTGGGAAACCCTGCGCGACCCTTCGCATGTCCGCGCGCTTCCTCTCAGCGAATTGCTGCAGCTCTTTCGCGACGCTGACCTTGAGATCGAGTCCGTCAGCACCCATGACGACCTCACTCCCGAAGTCGAACGCTGGCTCGCCACCACGCAGACTCCGCCCGACCGCGCCGCTGAAGTCCGCCGCCTTCTTGAAGAAGATCACCTCCATGACCTAAGTGGCACACGCCCGTTTCGAGATGCGACTGGCCGCCTTCACTTCCACGCCCGGACGGCAATCCTTGCCGGACGCAAGTTCAGGTAACAAAACTACCCTGTCCTCTCGGCCAGCCTTTCAAAACAAAGCACGTAACCTCGTACTGGTCCCAGGCGGCTATTGCGCGCCAGACTACTTCATACCTAAAATATGTCTCATCCTGAGAGAACGTGTTTCTCTCTGGCGGAGGGACGGCTACTACGGCCGTGTTAAGTCGCATCAAATGAACGGCGACTTCTTTGGTCGTTTAGGTGCAACAGCGTCAGGGTTGCTGTCCCGGGAAGTTGGCTTGACGTTGGCAGTAACGAACGGCTTTGGCAGTTGGCAGCTTCGCGGTCACCAGGCATATGGTTGTTGACCCCGAGGGCCGCTTCGGGTAAAAATCACGCCCCTGCGGCATTTGCAGTGGGCCCGGACGGATCGAAGGTGATAAAGGTGAAGCAACTCGGAATGGCAACGCTGGCTGCTGTGCTCGCCGCGATTACCGCGGTTGCAGCGCCTGCCGCGCCGCGCGCGTCAGGGAAGTCCGCGGTGCGCTCCACGCGGCGGTCTTCTGCTTCACGTGCTTCACGCTACCGCGGCGTTCCCACTTTCGCTGATTCCTTTAGCGCCGATGTTACTGCTTTTGACGATCCCGTCGTTCGCGAAGCGGCCGTCGAAGCTCTCGGCCGCTACAATGGCGCCGTCGTCGCCGTCGACCCCAACACCGGCCGCATTCTCACCGTCGTCAATCAGAAAATTGCTTTCGGCGATGGCTACATTCCTTGCTCCACTATCAAGCCGGCCATCGCTATCGCTGCTCTCGAAGAAAACGTCATCACCCGCGACACCATGCTCAAGGTCGGCCGCCGCAAATACATGAACCTCACCGAGGCCATGGCCCACTCCAATAACACCTTTTTTGAAGTGCTCGGTCGCCGCATGGGCTTTGAAACCGTTTCCAAGTACGCTCGCCTCCTGGGTATCGGCGAGCTCGCCGGCTACAACCTGCCGGAAGAACATCCCGGCGCGTTTCCCGCTGTGCCGCCCGCGTACGGCGGCGTCGGGCGCATGTCCAGTTACGGTGAGGGCATTCAGATCACGCCGCTTCAGCTCGCTTCGCTCGCGGCGGCTTTTGCCAATGGCGGAACGCTCTACTATCTGCAATACCCGCGTACGGAAGAAGAAAAGGAATCCTTCACTCCGCGCGTGAAGCGCGAATTGAATATCGCCCCGATTTTGCCGGAAATTCGCGAAGGTATGCTTGCCGCCGTTCTCTACGGCACCGGCAAATCCAGTTTCGATCGTGGCGGCGACGAAATGCCGCTCGGCAAGACCGGCACCTGTGACGATCACACCACGCCATCGCACATCGGCTGGTTCGTCACCTACGCCGACGAAGCTCATCCTAGAATCGCGCTTGCTGTTCTTCTCCGCGGAAACACCCGCCGCGTGAAGGGCCCCACGGCCGCGCAAATTGCCGGCCACATCTACCGCAAGCTGCGCGAACAAAACTATTTCGCCGGCGCCCAGCCTGTCGCCGTCGCCACCATCGCCTCTGGCCACTGATTCGTTCGCTTTCCGTCACCGCGCCTGAGTACGCCTCGTCACGGACACGACTTTAGGTTTTCAGCTACCATCTCCGGCACGGGCAGCTTCATCTGCCCATACAATTCCGCAGCGTGCCGAAACGCTCTGCAAGCTTCTGCCTCGCGCCCAAGCTCCTGGTACGCCAAACCTAGCGCTGCTTGGCTCTTGCTGTTCCCCCCCGAGGTCGCCCAACTGCTCATTGAACTTCAAGGACTTCTGATAGAGCTCGAACGCGCCGTCGTAGTCCCTCCCCACGGTCCTGTTTCACCATGCCCATCTGGTGATAACTCTTGCTGACGCCCGCGAGGTCGCCTAACTGCTCTGCGATCTTCAAGGACTCCCACCGCCGCAATTCCGGCGCGGTCATCGGCGGGATCTCGATTTCTGTCTGCCCCAGGCTTTTCAAAGCCGGCCAGTGCTCTTGCTCAAATTTCCGGCCTTCCGTTACTTCATCGTTGAATGCATAGACAATATGGAATTTCTCGGGTGCTTTTCTTGCCAGAAACTTCAGGGCGGAACAGAACTGATCCTTGCCTATCTGCGCGTTATCGAAGATCAGCAAGAACCGAAGCTCAGCAGGCGCCGACGCGGCCAGCTCATTTAACAGCGAAAGAAACGCGGCCATCACCGATTCCCGGTGCTGCCCCAACAGTTCCTCGAGCGACTTTTCGATGGACACTTTCTTCAAACTTTCCGCCAGGATTTCGGCGGCAACCGCAGTCGTTTCTTTGAAGCCCTTTTCCAGCACGTCCTTCACGATGGCGTCCGCGATCTTTCCTGCACTTTGTTGGAACGCCTTGGCCATGGCGCTCCCGATCCACTGCGTCGTCTGCTTTCGCTCTCCGCACTCTCCGAGCGCCGTCAGGATCTGCCGCCGCACGTCCAGAAAGGGAAATGCCCAGTCTTCGAATTCGCCCTGAATTTCATACAGCGCCGCGAACGTGTCTTTGTACTCCAGCCGCGCGCTTCGATTTGGCGCAATGCTTTTCGGGTGCTGAACTCTGGCGGCAATTTCGCGGAGAAATTCGCTCTTCCCGCGCCCGGTGAGGCCACGCACGGCGATCAACCGCGGACGAGTCCGCCCAATCGCTTCGAAAAATGTCCCAAGTTGTTTTTCGCGTCCCGCCAGCATGCGCCGCAATTCTTAAATTTCTTGGCAGTTAACCAATCCTTATATCGCCTGTCAATATACGATTGCTGTGAGCGCCCCTGTCTCCGTTTCGCGCGTTACTGGCGAAATCTCCGGCGGTACGTCTTTGAGCGCAAGGCGCAAAACACGATTGACCTGCTTCTTCCATTGAGTGAAAAGTGCTCCGTGGGGTAAGCTGCCAAAGTCCCGCGCGAACCGTGTTCGCGTCACTTTCGCGATTTCATTCGGGGCGGCTGAATCAGCGAGTGGCTGGGGGGAATTTGTGAATCGTCGTTTTGCCATCGCCGTGCTCGTTGTGCTGGCTGGGGGAGCTAGTACCCTCGGTTATATTTTTCATCTGCGGTTAGCGGCAGCAGCGGAGTTTGATCGCCAGGTGAAGCTCTCGCAAGCCGACGCTGCGCGGATCCGCTCGAATACCGTTCTCTCCACGGAAAAAAGAGTTCCCGCTGGCGAAAATTTCCTGGCCGCTCTCGAAAAGTTTGGCCTCAGCAACGAAGAAGCCGCCAGCGCTTCGGCCGCCGCGCAGCACGCCTTCAATCTTCGCCAGGTTCGCGCCGGAAATACCATCACCGTCGGCCGCTCCGTGGAAGGCACGCTCCGCGAAATCGATTACAAGATCGATCCCGACCGCATGCTCAAGATCGTTCCGCAAGGCGATGGATTTTCCGCGCAGGTGCGGGAAATTCCATCGAAGCTGGAAATTGCCGCCGTCACCGGCCAAGTCAATGATTCGCTTTTCAACGCCGTGGAAGACGTTGGCGAAACCGCCGAGCTGGCCATGCGCCTGGCGCAGATTTTCGGCTACGACCTCGATTTCTACACCGACCCGCGCAAGGGCGATACCTTCCGGATCATTCTCGAGAAAAGAAAATATGCAAACGGCCAAATCGCGGGTTATGGAAAAATTCTCGCCGCCGAATACGACAACGGCGGAAAAAAATATCAAGCGCTGCTCTTCCACGATCCCGCCGGACAGCCCGGCTACTACACCGCCGACGGCAAATCTTTACAAAAAGCTTTTCTCCGTTCTCCGCTGAAGTTCGGCGCGCCGGTCACCTCGCACTTCAGCAGAGCGCGTTTTCATCCGATCTTGAAGACCTATCGCCCCCACATGGGAACGGACTATGGCGCTCCGGTCGGCACGCCGGTCCAGTCCATCGGCAGCGGCCGTGTCGTTTTCGCGGGCCGCAAGGGCGGCGAAGGCAACATGGTCCATATCGCGCATTTCAACGGCTACGAGACGATGTATTTGCATCTCTCGCGCATGTTTGTTCGCGCTGGCGAGCACATCGAAATTGGCAAGACCATCGGCATCGTCGGGAGCACCGGCCTTTCCACCGGCCCGCATCTTGATTTCCGGATCCTTCAGCGCGGCCAATACAAAAACTTTGAGAAGCTCGGCCTGCCCCCGTCCGATCCCGTCTCCAAGAAAAATCTGCCGGAATTTGCCGCAGCCCGCGAAAAGTGGCTCCCCGTCCTCCACAATCTCGGCCTGCTCCAGGCTGCTGTGCCATCTCCCGCTAACGCCGGGCATTAGTCCTCTTCCTGAGAATCGCTCATGGACTTCCTCCGCGCGGATAGTGCGCATCCCATCGAGCTCGTGACGTGTCAGCTTTGGCATGTCAGTAGATGATCGGGAGCTTCGAGAAGTCGGCAGCGGATTCTTCAGTGACGCGCAGGACCAGCAGGGTGCGGTCGTCGCTAGGGGCCATGCCCACGCCGCTATGCTCGTCGGTGGCGGTAAGAATATTTTCGGATATATCGCTCGCGAGTTGGTCCGGCAAGACGCGCGCGAGCAGCGCAGCCAGGCGAACATGGCCGAATTCCTCCTGACTGGCATTTTCAGACTCGTGGATGCCATCGGAGGCGAAAAGAACGAAGTCGCCCGGTTGAAGCTCCACGGAGGTTTCCTCGTATTCGGTTTCCGGGAAGAGACCGAGCGGCACTCCCTCCAAGCGAATTACCTGCACCGCGCCTTGGCTCACGAGAAGGGGATAGGGTCCGCCGGCATTCGCGAGAGTAAGACGCCGCGCACCGGCATCGTAAACCGCGAAGACCATGGCGATGAAGCGCGCATCGAGCCGCGCACCATGAAGGCGGCGATTGAGCATCGCCAGCATTTCGGCCGGCGGACACGGATGCTCGACGACGTGCTCACGCATGATGCCGATCGCCAGCGAGCCGAAGAGCGCGGCGGCGGTGCCTTTGCCGGAAACATCGCCGAGAGCGACGGCGAGGCGGCCTTTTCCGTAGGGAAGAAAATCGTAGAAATCGCCGCCAAGCTCGCGCGCGGAGCAATACCCAGCGGCGAGGTCGAGGCCGGGGACTTCGCGCGCGCCGGTGGGAAGAAGCTGGCGCTGAATTTCGCGCGCTGTATCGAGATCGTCCTGGAGACGGCGTTCATTGATGCGGGCGTGTTCGTAAAGGCGCGCGTTTTCCAGAGCGATGGCGATATAGGAGCCGAGCGTCGCGAGCGTGCGCTCATGCTCGGCGGTGAAGGCGTGAGCCACGCTGCTTTCCAGATCGAGGACGCCGATGAGGCGGTCCTGCAAGAGGAGTGGAATGACGAGCTCAGAACGGATGTCCACGCCGACTTCACTCTGGATGTAGCGTGGGTCATTGAGGACATCGTTGACGCGGAGCGTGCGGCGCTCGCCGGCAGCCGTGCCGGTGATGCCCTGATGGAGCGGGAGGCGCATGCGCGAGAAAACTGCCTCTTCGGAGCGCATGGCGAAGACGCTCTCGAGGAGCTGGGATTTCTCGTTCCAGAGCATGACGCTGAAGACGTGGTAGTTCACAAGCTTCCTGAGGCGCTGAGCGAGGCGGTGGAGGAGCTCTTCGCGGTCGAGGATGGAAGCGAATTCGCGGCTGATTTCGTATAGAAGCGAAAGGGTATTGGCCTGGTCGGGATAGGCGGCCAGGAGGCTTGCCGGCACGGGGTCGGCGTCACCGAAAAGGGCGAGGGGAGCGAGAGCGCGTTTGGCTTGTTCCGTCATGAGGTGGTTATCCCTGGGCAGTTCTCCATTGGATGTCGCAGAAGCGCAGAGGTTTCGTGGTGATTGAGGCCCTCGCCGCGGCCGGGAGGCAAAATAGCACAAGGCGAATAAAAAGGGAAGGCCGGTTCGATCCCTTTGTACCGACACCCGGCGGTTTTTAGAAAGAGTGCGGATCTTATTGGCTGCAAAAGAGTTCTCGAACACTCCTTGCTGAAAGAGTGAAAAGAGCGAACCAAGAGTGCATCGCTGCGGGGAATCAGAGATTCCAACGTGAGGGCAAAGTTCACGTTCAGAAGGGCGCACACCCCCCTCCCCCCATGGTTTCTGTAACGATGTGATCCGACAGGACTTAGTGGGTGGGGGTCTGCAAACGATGTGATTCCAAAAGACTTAGCGGTGGAGATTGAGATAAGAATGGGGAGCAGGAAAGTAGAGAGGGGGGTACACCCCCCATTGCGATGGAAAGAGTGCGCAAGTGATTGAAGGGAAAAGGGTTGTGTGAGCGCCGTGGGAAAAAAGAGTGCGGAAGTAACGGGAAGTAAAGGAGTTAAATGAAGTAAAGGAGAAAGAAGAGTCCCTACGGGCGTCGTTACGGCGAGGTTTGACTGGGCAAACACGGGAAAGAATAGCAGAAAGTACCCTGCGTGTCAATTACTTTATTGGTACCGTTCGAATGGCATGTGGAAAACTGTCCGAAAAGAAGAGCAGACAAAACAGAGTCAACACCCGCACCCTTGAAAACCCACAAGGGATGCAGCACCCAAATTCTCTTAACCCATGAAGTCTTGGCCACCCGCCGTGTGGGCTACCTCGCCTTGCGGCAAGGTATAGGCACGAGGATAATTCTGGTCTATGGAGAAGAGAGGCCTGCATAAATGGGGTATTGAACTCGCATGGGGGGCCGGCGTGGCCGTAATCATTGCCCTCCTAGCCGCCGCTCCTGGCAGTATTCCCAAATGGAGCGTGGTAATTCTCGTGCTCCTAGGTGGCCTTTTCTTCTCCGTTGGGGTCGTTGGACATGAATGGGTAAAACGCCCGCATACCATTAGGGACGCGGCAGTAATGGTTGGAGTCTTCACCCTCATTTGGGGAGCGATGATTGCTTCAGGCCGAGCGATATGGCCAAGAGATCAGTGGCGGCACCTCAATCAAGAACAAAAGGACGGTCTCGCGAAGTTGGTGAGTGGCCTTCCGAATGGCTGTGGACTGTTGGTCTACGTTCCAATAGGGAGCACTGAGGCGCAGAGCTACGGCAAAGAGATTCAAGACGCGCTGCACGCGCACGGACTGAAGGCTAACCTGATTCTTGCGGGAGCCGTAGGACCGCCCGTTGGGATCGTAGTTGGCGTGCAGTCGGTAACCACTCCCTGCGGCTTCGCTGGAGAAATGCTGTCAGTAGCTATGACCCATAATCTGCAGATGCCAGCGAGACTTCAGGAAAATTATTTCTACGCAGCCGAAACCGTTGAGGTCATTTTCGTTGGTATTAAACCAACTTATGACTAAACGGCGTCTTGACGTGAAAGGGGCCTGCAGTTCGGAGGTAAGATATGTCCACGAGCGCTGCACCGATTGATTGGGCAGATGAACGGCTGACGCAACTTGAGGCGATTGTGCGGCAGCTTCTGAGCAGCGCGGCCTTAGCTTTCGACGAGCGACTGCACGGCCTTTTGCCGGAACAACACGGAATCTATGTCATCTACGAAAAAAACGGCAAGCCCGGAGAAGTGTTGAGGGCTGGAAAAACGAAGACTGCTGCTGATGGTTTACGTCAGCGTGTTTATCGTAACCACTTCATGGGCAACCAAGCAGGAAATCTTCGGTCCCAACTTGTCCAACAGGGCGTGTGCAAGAGCATGGAAGAAACAAAGCCGTGGATTCGCGCCAACTGCGTTGTGCAGTATATCGTTATTGAGAACGATGAAACACGACGGTGGGCTGAATACATGATGCTAGCCTTACTGCGGCCAAAATACTGCGACTAGCCGCTCGATGTTGCCCAGATAGCCCAAGTTGACGCAGATTTCAGCATGGCTTTGAGGCGCAGCTGCTACGTCAATAAGCTTTGTGAATTTTGGTTTTGTAGCTACGAACCAGATGGTTGGGAGTTCAAGTCCCCCCGGGCGCGCCATTCTTCTACGTTCACCAAAGAAAACAAAAACCGAACCGAAGAACTCACCCTTGCAAGAACCGCAAGGATCGATTAGATACGAGCGGAGGCTCCGTTTCGATCCCGGGTACGCTGTAGTTGGAGGACCAAGGAACATGGGAAGGGAGAAGGGGCCTTCGATGATACTTATTGGATGAGTCTCCCATTTCTTCTTTCGCGCCGATAAGGATTTCCCAACCACCCACCGGGATTCTCGCCGTGATATAACATGGAACCATGCAACCCAACCGCCCACGAGCGCGCCGATTCCCCTTCGTCACAAACGTGGAAGTGACCGATTTGCAGTCGGAGACTCAGACCATGGAACAATTGAGCGACATGAGTCTGTTTGGTTGCCAAGTCGAAGCGGCGAAACCTTTGCCGGCGGGGACAAAGGTCCGAATAAGGATTGTCCACAAAGGCGAGACGTTCGCCGCGGTGGGCAAAGTGGCCAATGTCCGCCCCAACGCCAGCATGGGGATCGTGTTTACCGGAATTGAGGAGGACGCCCAGACAGTTTTGGAGAAGTGGGTTGCTGAACTACGAGAGCATCAATAACCGGGTTCGCGCGGATCGTAATCATGGATGCCAGGCCGCAAGATTCGTTGGCTCGCAGCGCACAGCGCATCATTGCGGATCTCCGCGAGTTGGCCGCGATCACCTCTACTCCCGATGGGGCCCAGCGTGTCGCGTGGGGTCCGGTTTGGAAAATGGCCCGCGAGTGGCTGAAAGACAAGGTTTCTCAGCTAGGGCTCACTCCGGCGACAGATGCCGCAGGAAACAATTGGGTCACGCTGCCGGGCGAGTCGGACAAAACCGTGATCATCGCAGGGCATCTCGACTCCGTGCCCAACGGCGGATGGCTGGACGGATCGCTCGGAGTGACGGCGGCACTCGAAGCGCTGCGCCGATACGGTCACGGTCCGAAGCCGCCGGTCACGCTGAAATTGGTTGATTGGGCGGATGAAGAAGGGGCGCGCTTCGGGCACAGCCTCCTGGGGTCCTCCGCGGCAAGCGGCAGCCTCAAGGTCGGCGAAATTCGCAAACTCACCGACGCGCAGGGGATCCGGCTCGAAGATGCGCTTCGCGAGCACGGCGTCGAACTCGACACGATGCTGAATGCGCACAAGTCGCTCAAGAGCATCAACGCGAAGGCTTATCTCGAGCTGCACATCGAGCAAGGCGGCGTGCTCGAATCGATGAACAAGTCCGCGGGAGTCGTGCTCGGTACGTTTGGGCTTGAGCGGAACATGGTGCGGTTTGTCGGACAGGTGGCGCATTCGGGCGCTACACCCATTGCCATGCGGCGGGACGCCTTCCTGGCCGCGGCATCCACTGCGCTCGAGTGCCGGGAAATCGCCCGGCGGCACTCACGTCCGGGCGCAGGCGTGGTGTGCACGGTGGGTGTCGTCAAGGTGGAACCGGGATTTGTCACGGCGATCCCCGGCGTAGCGGAGATCTCCATCGACCAGCGCGCGCTTGACGCCAAGGTGCTTGCCGCGATGTTCGCTGAGGCGCAAGAGGCCTCGCGGCGATTTGCGGAGGAAAACCGCGTGTCGGTCGAATGGAGGCACCTGTGGCGGATTGACCCACGTCCGTTTGATCCGGAACTGCTCAGGCTTTGCGAGGAATCGGTGCGCGAGGTGACAGGTGACGCGCCAAAACTTCCGTCAGGACCGCTGCACGACGCCGCGGAGATGGTGCCGCACATGCCCGTGGTGATGATGTTCACCTATTCTTCGAAAGGCCTCTCCCATTGCAAAGAAGAAGACACGCCCGAAGAGCACCTGGAAAAGGCAATTCGCGCGTTTCTTCTGCTGGTTGACAAGACCGTGGCGCACGTTGCTCGGAATTGACGACTTCTGGAAACGCAGCGAATTTTGACGATGCCAGAGAAATCTCAGGGAACGGTTGACATGAGGCTTCTCTAGTTCTTACGATATGGATTCACTTTTGAACTGTTGAAGGAACATTCCGGAAAAATGGGGTAGTTCCAGGGCTGGGCATCTTATTTCCAAAAACAAAAACCTATGATCATCGTCAAGGAGCTGACTAAGAAGTACGCGCGCACTACGGCCGTGGACCATATCTCGTTCGAGGTCGAGAAGGGCCAGATCGTGGGCTTTCTCGGGCCGAACGGGGCCGGCAAAACAACTACCATGCGGATTCTGACGTGTTTCCTGCCGCCCACGTCGGGCACCGCAAGCGTTGCGGGCTTCGATGTTCTCGAGCAGCCGCTCGAGGTGAAGAAGCGCATCGGCTATCTTCCGGAAATGCCGCCGCTTTACGTGGAAATGAGGACGGACGAATACCTGACGTTCGTCGGCAAGCTGAAGGGACTTTCCGGGAGCGAGCTGCGGCAGCGCGTCGCTGCGGTCTGCGAGCGGTGCGCCATCACGGACGTCAAGAACAAGCTGCTGGGAAGACTATCGAAGGGCTACCGGCAGCGCGTTGGATTGGCGCAGGCCATCATCCACAATCCGGAGGTGCTGATCCTCGACGAGCCGACCGCGGGGCTCGATCCGAAGCAAATCAACGAGACGCGTGAGCTGATCCGGAGCCTTGCGGGCGACCACACCATCATTCTGAGCACGCACATCCTGACGGAAGTGGAGCAGACCTGCCAACAGGTGATCATCATCAACAAGGGAAAGCTCGTCGCGACGGACTCGGTGAACAACCTGCAGAGCCGTGCGCGCGGGGCGGAGTCTGTGCTGGTGGAAGTGGCGGGGCGGAATGGAGACGTTGATTCCGCGGCGGTGCAGCAGCGGCTTGAGAAGGTTGCGGGAGTAAGCCGCGTGGTGTTTAAGGAGAAGCGGCAAAACCGCAACATTTTTGAAGTGGAGAGCCAGAAGAATCGCTTCACGCGCGGCGACCTGGCGCGCGCGGTGGTGGAGTCGGGCTGGGACTTGAACGAGTTGCGACCTGCGGCCGTGAGCCTGGAAGAGATTTTTCTCCAGCTCACGGGTGAACAAACAGCGGCCCCGGCGGAAGAAACAGCGGCCAAGGGAGCGGGAAAATGAGAAACGTTTTGATCATCTGCCGCAAGGAGCTGCGCAGTTATTTTGTTTCGCCGATTGCCTACCTGCTGCTGACGATGTTCGCGCTGATCATGGGTTTCTTTTTCTGGAACGCCCTGGGCTATTTCGTGTTCATGGGGATCGAATCGCAGATGCGCGGCGAGATGTTTCCTATGAACGTGAACGAGCAGGTGATCCGGCCGCTGCTTTCGAACATGAGCGTGATCGGATTGTTCCTGATCCCCATGATCACCATGAGGCTGTTTGCGGAAGAGAAGCGCACCGGAACGATCGAGCTGCTGGCGACATCGCCGGTGCGGGATACCGAGGTGATCCTCGGGAAGTGGCTGGCAGCGGTGGCGCTCTATGGCTGCATCATGCTGCTGACGGCTCTCAACTTTGTCTTTCTTTTCCGATACGGCAACCCGGACTGGAAGCCGCTGGCGATCGGCTATCTAGGCTTGCTGCTGCAGGCGGCCGCGCTGCTGGCCATCGGAACTTTCATCTCCACGCTGACCAAAAACCAGATCATCGCGGGGGCGGCGACGTTTGGCGTGTGCCTGCTGCTGTGGGTCCTGGAATGGGTCAGCGGATACGAGACCGCCACCTGGGCGCAAGTGTTGTCCTACATGTCAGTGATCACCCATTTCGAATCGTTCGCGAAAGGTGTCCTCAATACGAAGGACGCGGTGTTTTACGTGACGCTGACTTTTCTGGGACTGTTTTTAACCGCGCGCTCGATGGAGTCCCTGCGCTGGAGGTCATAGGTGAATCTATCGTTGCTCAAGGCGAGGCAAACGAAGTACGCGGCTTACGCGAGTGTCTATGTCTTGGTGGTTCTGGCGATCGTGGCGGTAGCGAACGTGCTGGCCAACCGCTACGTCAAGACCTACGACGCGACGTCGAATAAGCGATTCAGTCTTTCCGATCAGACGGTAAAGATTGTGAAGGGCCTCAAACAGGACGCCAAGCTCACCTATTTCGACCAGAGCACGCGATTCCAACAAGCCAAAGATCAACTCGACCTGTACGCGAATCTCTCACCCAAGGTTCACGTGGAATACGTTGATCCGGATAAGAGCCCCCAGGTGGCGCGCGAAGCCGGAATCAAGAATTACGGCACGACCATCGTGCAGATCGGGGCAAAAAAAGAACAGGCCAAGAGCACCACCGAGGAAGACATCACCGGCGCAATCATTCGCGACTTGAAAAACAATACGCGCACGGTCTGCTTCGTGACCGGAAGCGGCGAGCACCAGATCGACGATTCGGACCGCAATGGCTATTCGCGGCTCAAGGACCTGCTCGGAAAAGACGAGTACATTTCGAAATCCATCAGCCTGCTGCAAAAGGCCGAGGTGCCCGGCGATTGCACGGTTGCGGTGGTGGCAGGACCCAGCAGCGATTACCAGCAACCGGAAGTGGATGCGATTAAGAAGTATGTGGAGGAGGGCGGGCGCGCGCTGTTCTTGCTCGATCCGCCGCTTAAGTTCGGGCGGTCGGAAATCACGGACAACGATGCCCTCGCGACTTTGCTGCAGAGTTGGGGCGTGACGCTAGAAAAGAATCTCATTCTCGATCTGAATCCCATCGGTCAAATCGTGGGAGTCGGACCAGAGGTTGCGCTGGTGTCGCGTTACGAATCACACCCCATCGTGAACGAAATGAAAGGCTCGGCCACGGGATTTCCGCTGGCGCGCTCCATGGACGTCAAGAACACGGACAAGACCACGGTGGACAAGCTCTTTAGCTCTTCGGAGAACAGTCTGGCGACCATCAAATTAGACTCGTCCAAAGTGGACCCCAACGACCCGAAAAATAAGAAGGGGCCGATGACGATTGCAGCGGCGGGCTCCTACAAAACCGGGAAGGAGAATGCTCAAGGGCGGTTTGTGGTGATCGGAAGTTCGGCATGGGCGGCGAATTCGTTTATCAATTTCAACGGCAACCGCGATCTGACCTTGAACACGATGAACTGGCTGTCCTCGGATGAAGACCTGATCTCGATCCGTCCGAAAGAGCGGGAAGACCGCCGCATCACGATGACGCGAGCGCAGATGAACTGGGTTCGGATTACCAGCCAGTTTTTGTTTCCTCTGGCGGTGGTGATTGCCGGAGTTACGGTTTGGTGGCGGCGAAGGTAGACCGCACCACCCGGCAGATTCAATAAACTTCAGGACAACTTCTATGAAAAGCCGAGGTTTGATTGTTGCCGTAATTGTTCTGACGGCGCTTACGGGAACGCTCTACTGGTCCAATCGTCGCAAGCCGGCGGAAAGCAGCGTGAATGCTTCTGCCGAAACCCCGCCGAAGATTCTGACACTCAATCAAGCGGATATCACCGAAGTCGCCATCAAGAAAAAGGGCGGCGAGGAGGTGACGCTCGCGAAGAACGACGCGGGCAAGTGGCAGATTACTGCGCCGAAACAACTCCGCGCCGATCAGGATGCGGTGTCGAGCATGCTGTCCACATTGTCGGCGCTGAATTCAGACCGCTTAATCGAAGATAAAGCCAGCAACCTCGATCAATACGGGCTCACCCAACCGTCGATCGAAGTGGACGTCACCGAGAAGAACAAGAAAAGCGAGAAGCTCCTGATCGGCGATGAGACGCCGTCGGGTAGCGCGGCCTATGCTGCGGTCGATGGCGACCTGCGCGTGTTCACCGTCGCGAGCTACTACAAGAACAGCTTCGACAAGGGCTCGAAGGATCTGCGGAACAAGCGCCTGATGACGTTCGAATCCGACAAGATCAGCCGTGTCGAGCTGCTGGCCAAAAAACAGGCGATCGAATTTGGCCGCAACAAAGAACAATGGCAGATCGTGAAGCCTGGGCCATTTCGGGCGGACGGATTCCGGGTGGACGAGCTGGTCCGCAACTTGAGCGACGCAAAGATGGACCTATCCGGAAGCGATGACGGAAAGAAAGCGGCGGCAGCGTTTAATTCCGGCGCCCCTGTTGCCACCGCGAAAGTAACGGACGCTTCCGGAACGCAGGAACTGCAACTGCGGAAGAACAGAGACGATTATTACGCGAAGTCGAGCGCGGTCGAGGGAGTGTACAAGGTTTTGGGCGCAGTTGGATCAGGGCTCGACAAGAGCGTCGGGGATTTCCGGAACAAGAAACTTTTCGATTTCGGGTACGCCAATCCGGAAAAAGTCGAGTTGCATGACGGGTTGAAGAGTTATTCTTTGAGCCGCAGCGGCGATGATTGGTCGTCGAACGGCGCAAAGATGGATGCGGGCAGCGTGAGCACCCTGGTTAGCAAGATTCGCGATCTGTCGGCAAGCAAGTTTGCCGATAACGGATTCACCACGGCGATCGTGGACATAACGGTGGCGTCGAACGACGGCAAGCGCGTTGAGAAAGTTCTCATTGCAAAAAACGGAGATCGGTACGTCGCGAAGCGGGAGAACGAACCGGCTCTCTATGAGTTGAACGCCGCGGACGTTACCGAGCTGCAAAAGTCGGCCGCGGACCTCAAACGCGCCGCGGCGCCCAAGAAGTAGACTTGTCATCTTTGGCGTACTTGGTTTGATTGGGGAGCACGGAATGTTGTTCGTTACAATTCCCATCATGCTGGTTACGCTGCTGGCCTTGGCTGGAACGCTGATCTTCGGGCGGCTCTCCTGGGAATATTTTGAGAAACCGCTCATTCAATTCGGACACCGAAACGAGTACTCGAGGTAATTGGGAATGCCGGACATGCCAAAAAATTATGCAGTTCGGCTACGCTGTCCCTACGGAGACCATGACGCGTGGGTGACACTCGAGAGGAGGGATGAAACCCTCGAACAAGTTCTGCAAATGTCCTGGAATTTTGAATGCCCGATACACGGGGTGCAGCGAGAAATCCCCCTTGAGGTGAACGAGAAAATGGCGATTTCCCAGCCGTTTGCACCCGCGCCACCAGGGTCACCGGGGCCGGAGCAGCCACACGAGCAGCAACGGACAAGACCTGCGGAATTGAGCGAGAAGAAAAGAAAACAGCGCGCCAGCGAACGCAAGTCTTTGCACGTGCCGGTGGTGGTCTATGGATGGACCAAGAAGCAGGGCAGCTTTCACGAAGAAACGACCACGCTGCTGGTGAACGACAGCGGGGCCCTGGTGGCTCTTAATGCGAAAGTAGAGGTGGGCGAGACAATATTTCTTATCAACAAGGCGACCCGCGAAGAGCAAGAAATACGTGTGGTCTATGCAGAGCCGGCCGTGGATGACAGAACCCTGGCGGGGATCGCGTTTAAGAGCCCGAGTCCTGGCTTCTGGAGAAAGACTCGCAGGAACCCCCGGATTCCGGAGAAAGTTCGAGTTTTTGTAAAGGGAAAGGACCACAACGGAAATCCATTCGTGCAGAGCTCCTACACCATCGATGTCAGCCAGGACGGCGCGCGTCTGGATGGGTTGGGTTATTTGGCCGGTGTGGGCGAAACGATCGAGGTGAAGCGCCGCTGGCGGGGAAAGGCGCGCTTCCGTGTTGTTTGGATTGGGCAAGTAGGCATGGAGCAGTCCAACCAGATTGGAATTTGTTCTTTGGAAGAAGACAAGAATATCTGGGGTGTAAAGTTGCCGGGAGAGGGCAGGGCCTCAAACTCCCCTACGCCGCCGAAGAAGCGGCGCTCCTCCTGAGGCCATCTCCGAAATGAAGAAGAAGCGCAGCCATTCAGGGCGGAAGAAAACGCTTACCGCCGGTCAGAAGGATCGAGAGAAATATTCGCACCTGTTGAGGGCGGCCATCGAAGAAGCGCGCCAGGGATTGGCGGAGGGCGGCATACCGATTGGTGCGGCGCTTTTCGATAGTCATGGCAAGCTGCTCGGCCGGGGGCACAATCGCAGAGTTCAGGAAGGCGATCCTTCGGTGCATGGCGAGACGGATGCTTTCCGCAAAGCGGGCCGCCAGCGCAGCTATCGAGACAAAATCATGGTCACGACGCTCGCGCCCTGCTGGTATTGCAGCGGCTTGATCCGACAGTTCGGAATCGGAACCGTCGTGGTGGGAGAAGCCGTGAATTTCCGCGGCGGCATCGATTGGCTGCGCGAGAATGGGATTGTGGTGGCCGACCTGCATTCGCAGGAATGTATTCAATTGCTGGCGAAATACATTGAGGACAATCCGGCGGTGTGGAAGGAAGACATCGGCGAAGAATGATGAGTATTTTGAGCGGACCCTATCTGGGGTGCTTCAGTTCTCGAAGGGTTTCCAATCCTCAGGCGGGAAGTCAATGTTCCAGAACTTGGGTTTGGGAATGGAAAATGCGATTCCCACTTCATTCTTGGCGTCGTGAATCTCCTTTACGTGAACCACACGGCATTCTTGCTCTTTCGCGGTGCCCCAGTTCCTCAGGACAAGTTTTTGGCCCGGCCGCACTCTCATCGCGAGAACGATGAGCGCCCCATGGGCGTTCACCTCCACTGTGGTCGTATCTTCGGTGATCGGAATGCCGTCCTCGGGGAATCCCTTGACTTGGATGGGAATGCGCAGGAGCACTCGCTGGCTGCGTCTCGCATCGGCTCGTTTTACGGAATGGTCGCCCGGCGTTGGCATCTTAGCTTAAGCATAATATCAACTGCGGGGCTCAGCGTTGCGCGGTGAAACTGTGTGCGGCATTCGGCAACGGATGGCGCCGGAGAGCAGAGCCGGGTAGATTAGAGCGGCAATTAAGGAAGCCTGCGCTGCCCGGCGCGTCAGGAGTTCCAGGCGACACGCGATATTTGCTTCTTGCGGGATTCCCATTCTTGCCCGGAAAGAATGCGCGGCGCGACTTCGATCAGCCGCGGGGTCAGCTTGAAAACCGCCGCCGCGGTCCAGGGACGGCCGCCCCTGGCGCGAAAGTCACGCTCATTCAGCGCTGCCGCCATTCCGGTAAACGAGGCGTCCTGAACGATCATTTCCGCGAGGAACTTGAGAACCTGAATCTCCTCGGTATTTTCTTCCAGGTGATGGCAGTCCGAAGCGATGCGCAAACCATAGGGGATCTCTTCGGCGGGCCGGCCGGCCTCCGGATGGGCGACCTCGGTTTGCGGCGCAACATCAACTTCGCGTTCCCACTCCAAAGCAACGAGGCGCCAGCCAGCGGCTTCTTTTTGCCGGAGATAATCGGGGCTCGGCCAGGCGGGGAGAGTCTCTCGAATCCATTCGGTCTTCTTCATGAGTCCCTCCTTGATGAATCATCCGGACGTGGCGAGACGCACCAGTTATCGAAAATAGGGGCAATTCACGTGCCGCTCCGAAGAAAGGGGGAACTTATAGAAGCGCAATGACTTCGGCGGACTTTGGGATGCGTGGCACACTTTTGACTGTCCGGTCATGGG
Source organism: Candidatus Acidiferrum sp. (assembly GCA_035544995.1). Lineage (GTDB taxonomy): Bacteria > Acidobacteriota > Terriglobia > Acidiferrales > UBA7541 > Acidiferrum. The sequence goes on along the minus strand of DASZZI010000077.1, from coordinate 74,323 downwards.
ATGGCAGTGTTGCGCCGCCGGACACCTCTCTCCCAAACTGGGCAGGGCGAATTCTCTTGACCTCGCTGGGGGCTGCGGCAGTATGATTCGACCGTCGTTGTTACCCACCCCGACGCAAACCCAGCATCTCCTCAGGAAAGGTATTGCGGTGCCCTATGACATCCGTGGCACATCGGGTGGACAGCCGCATTCCCACCAAAATTGTTGTTGATTTGTCCAGCCTGGATGTCCGCACGCCAGCGCAAGAAGGGGTCACCGAAAACGTGAGTGTTCGCGGCGCTCGTGTGGTGACGAGCAGAGCCTGGCAGCCCAATGAACGCCTGAATGTTCGATCGCTGTTGGGAAACTTCCGCTCACGCGCACGGGTCGTCTATTGTCAACCGTTGGGGAACGGCACGTTTGCCATTGGCCTGCAGCTGTTTGCCGCCGCAGGGGATTGGAGATCGCTGGCCTAGCTGGCGGCTCCAGCTACGACGCAGCCCGCGCCATTGTCTTCCGGCAGGCGGCCACACGAACGCTCGCCTTCCTGCCGCCAGCGCACCCTTGCTGACCTTTTGGACAGGCAGTGCGTTATCTGCGCTTGCCGCCCGCGGGTCTGGCGGTAGTGTTAGCGATTCGCGGTGGGATATAGTCGAATGGGAATGCCGAGGCGAGATGCGAGTCGAGAGCACTTTGGAAAAAATTCCAATCAGGCTCATTCCGTTTATTGCCGTCCTTGGCGTGATTTTGTTTGCGCCGGCGGCCAAAGCGAACCCCGCAGTTGTTCAACGAAAAATGAAGTGCGGGCAGGGCGCCGAACTGCGGCTGAGTTCGCCGGAGTCAAGTCAGGGAAGTTTGCTCCTGGTGGAAATGCGCAGCGCGAAGCCGCTCAAAGAAATTAAAGGGGAGTGGGCTGGGAAAGAGGTTCCCTTCTGGAGAGCAGAAGCCGGCGCGAAGTCTCGCTTTTCCCTTTATCGAGCATTGTTGGGAGTGGATCTGGAACAGGCGGCGGGGAAGTACGACTTTGCAGTGACTTCAGACGCGCAATCGGGCGAAAAAATGAGCTGCAGTGTGGCCGTGGCGGTGAAGGCGGGACACTTTGCCACGGAGAGCCTGCAAGTGGAGCAGCAGTTTGTGGCGCCGAATCCGGAACAACTCCAGCGTGCCCAGGAGGAGCAAAAAAAGTTGCGCGAGATTTTCGGCCGCGTTACGCCTGAACGATTGTGGCAGGGAAACTTTCGAATTCCGCTGGACGGTGTCACCACCGGGAAAAACTTCGGCAGACGCCGGATTTTGAACGGGCAGCCCGGCTCCCCGCATGGCGGGGTGGATTTTCCCGCTACCACGGGCACGCCGGTCCATGCAGCACAGCGCGGCTACGTGGTGCTGGCGGAAGAATTATATTTTTCAGGGAATACAGTGCTTGTGGATCACGGCTTGGGCATTTACACCTTTTATGGACATCTCTCCGAAATTTCCGTGAAGGTCGGGGATGAGGTAGAGCCTGGCGCGCTCCTCGGGAAAGTGGGAGCGACGGGGCGTGTTACGGGGCCACACTTGCATTGGGGGTTGACGGCGAACAAGGCGCGGGTGAATCCGCTGCAGATCGTGAATTTGCTCGGAATCGAATAACCGAGGAGATAGGGTGGGCGCACGATTGATCGGGCTTATCTCGGACACGCACGGCCTGATGCGGGAAGAAGCGCTGCGTGCGCTGCGAGAATCGGACCTGATCATTCATGCCGGAGATATGGGAAAGCCGGAGATTCTCGATGCCCTGAAAGCTCTCGCTCCGGTCGTGGTTGTGAGAGGAAATATCGACACGGGAGACTGGGCGAGGGCGTTGCCGACCACCGCGGTCGCCGAAACGGAGACAGCAACTTTCTACGTTTTGCATGATCTTCAACAGCTTGATCTCGACCCCAAAGCCGCCGGATTCCATGTCGTTGTGAGCGGGCACACCCATAAGCCAAATCACAGCAAGCGCGGAGGCGTGCTCTACGTGAATCCGGGTAGCGCGGGGCCACGGCGGTTCGATCTGCCAGTAACGATCGCGCGGCTCGATCTGCGGCAGAGGCCCTGGAACCCGGAATTCGTTGATTTGTCCGAAAGGAGATAACTGTTGCAAAGAAAAGAGATAGACCGCAGGCAACCTCTAGATGATTCGAATGAAGCTGCAGGGGGCTGCAGGCTGTCGAGCCGATGCAACCCCGAAAGGAGCGCCTGGAAGCCCTCGGAATCATGATGGAGGGGGTAGTCCGAACGGGGAAGTACAAGAGTACTGTTTTGATTTAGGCGATTGTGGTACCTTCCCACTATTGCTCTGAGTGGATAGCGAGTGCAAGATTGCAGGAGTGCGGAAGCCATTCGACATGGTTTCCGCGTTTGTTTCATCCAGTCACTTCAGCAGCCAGCGAAGCCGAGTGCTGATGCGGAAGCCAGACCGATGTGGGTGAGTCCAAAGCCCTAAGTTTTAGAACAGCCAGAAAGGTCCCCGATCCCCATGGCGATAATCCATTTTCGATGCAAAGAAAGGCGCCGCACATTGCGGGTATCCATTACGGTTCCACTGACGGTCCATGGAACGACCGACGAGGGCGAGAAATTCGGCGCGCATGCGCGGTCGCAGTCGGTAAACCGGAATGGGGCATTGCTGCAATTGGATCAAATTGTGGTCGTGGGCCAAGTGCTGCTGCTGGTCAATGACAACAGCAATCGAACTGCGGAGTCTCGAGTGGTCTCGATCAAGCGGGATCGCGAGGGGAAGACACTCGTGGCCGTAGAATTCATGACACCGGATGCGAACTTCTGGCATATGACGTTCCCCATCCCCGGAGCGAAGCCCCTCCGGCGGCCGATTGCTTCGAAAGTTTCCGCCTAGAAGAAAAGCCTTAACCTGAGATCCAAAGTCGCCCGCGCTTTCTAAGCTGCAAGCAAATCACAATAGGAAATCGCACCCACAAAAAACTAGAATTAGCGGGATTTTTTCTTGCGAGAACTTTTCCTGCGCGAAGAATGTCCGCAGGCCGGCTTGTGTTTCAGCGCGCGCGCGCGCGCGCGATAAGCCTTCGCGAGTCTTCTTGGGGAGCTTGGCGACGATGAGCTCGTAAGATTCGCGAAGCAGCCGCGCGAGTTCTTCGGTAGGCAGCGCGTCTCTGGTTTCGAGGGCGACCCATTGCGCGCGAGCGAGGTAAGGCGCGGGGATGATGTTGGGGCGTTCGGTGAGCTCGGCGAAGCTTTCCCCGGAGGCTTTGAAGGAAAGGCAAACAGGAGCCGGCTCGAGCGGAGCGGCGGCGAACATCTTCCCGCCAACCTTGAAGAGCAGGTCGTTGCCCCACTGAATTTGCTCCGCGGCGCCAGGGAAGGAAAGGCAGAGTTCGCGGACCCAGTCAATGTTCATGAAGGAAGCTCACCGTAGCGCGGCGGAGACCCCGTAAATGGGCGGAAGATGCTCCGCCAAGACGTGCCAGGAGTCGCCGGCGTCTCGCGAATAAAACAATGTGCCGGTAGAGGTTCCGAAATAAACGCCCGCCGGATCGCGATCATCGGAAGTCATCGCTTCGCGCAGCACCAGCACATAAGCATCGGACTTTGGCAGGCCTTTGCTCAGAAGTTTCCAGGTGCGTCCGCCATCGCGGCTTCGCGCAACGCGGAGTTTCCCTCCGGGAACGAATCGCTCCTCCGAAGAATGAGTGGGAATGGTGAACAGGGTTTGCTCCTCCGCCGCGGGAACGGCAAGTGCGAAGCCGAAGCGCGTCGGCAAACTTTTTGAGATATCCGTCCACTTATCGTCGGTAAAGCCCGCTCGATAGATGCCGCAATGATTTTGCTGGTAGAGCGCGGCGCGATTTCGCGGATGCGCTTTCAGTTTGTGAACGCACTGGCCGACCTCGGGAAATTTGTCCGGCAGAAAATCGGCGCGCACGTTACCATTGAACGGAGCCCAGGTCTTACCGCCGTCGCTCGAGCGAAACGCACCCGCCGCCGAGATTCCCACGATGAGGCGCCCCTTCCCCAGACACTGAATGGAGTGCACCATCATGCCGCCGGCGCCGGGAGTCCACTTCACGCGCGTGGGATGTTTGCTGAGGCCGGGCACCATCTCCCAATTCGCCCCGTTGTCGCCGCTGCGGAACAGTACAGCGGGTTCGGCGCCAAGATAGACGACGCCGGGCTCATCGTCAGCGCCGGGCGCGATGTGCCACATGCGCTTCAACGTGGCATCGGGGATGTCCTTGACTTCCAATCCTTTCTCGGAAATTTGCCAGGTCTTGCCATTGTCGGCGCTCGCATGGAGATGGGAGCCGAACCAGGCGTTTCCGACCGCGGCATAGTGACGTTTTGCGTCGCGCGGATCCTGCGTGAGGTGGTGCACTTCCTGCCCGGCGAAGAAGGGGCCTTCGAAGTCCCACTTCTTGCGGTCCTTAGACGAAAAGGAGAAGGCGCCCTTGCGGGTACCGACCCAGATTCTTACAGGCGACTGGCGCGGCATGTTGGTCCTCCCTGAAGGGCAGTGATCTGGCCGAGAGACGCGACGGAAACGCGCAGTTTATTGCATAAGTCTGCCGGCGGCCAATCGGGATTTGTAGTGCCCGTCTTTCACGTTCGCCTATCCCCCTGATCGGTGGTACATGCGGGCCGCAGTTGCGCTGGAAAACTTCTTGTATCGGCTAAGAGGCAACGCGTTTAGGGCCTTCGTTCACTCGCCGCAGCGCATGGGTGCGGTCCTGGAGGCAGCTGGCTTTGTGCGCGCCGCGCGGCACGGAACGCTCGTATGGGCGGTCGACCTCTACCACCGGCCGGATGCCGCCTAAAACGCGCCACCCGCCAAAGAGTTCACACGCAGGCGTCCGCGGCGTTCGACCATTCCAGTTGGATCGTGTATCCGTTTAGGCTGCGGGTTTTCCAGGCGCAGATATCGCCAATCTCGCCGTAGTTATCGTCATACCAGCCTTGTCCCGGAATCGGATCCGTGATCGCCTCGCACAGCTCATGAGACGATGTGGATGTCAGGGCATCGAAGGCCGCCAGTCCACCCGTGCAACCCGGGCATCCGGGGTAAGGCATCACGGCGTAAAAGACGCCACCCGAGGTCGCCTCATGATAACCGCAAAAAGACTTGCAGGACGCACTCCCTCCTTGAACAACCTGCGTGCCTGGTGGAAGAAACACGGAATACAGCGTATTTGCCGTTGCCGCAGGTAGCGTGCCCGAGGCGATTTCCTTCTGCAGCATCTGCTGGATCGTACTGTCTTCTACCGAGCTTCCCGGCTCGGTAGAAGTGAGATTGGCCGTTCCGATTCGCTTCCCGTGACCGATCATCTTTCCCGGCACGCTATATTCGCCCAGCAGATCGATCATCTTGCTCGTGACGATGAAGTCGAAGAACGCGTTCATCCGATCCAAAATGTCGCGGTTCAACGGTTGCTGCCACGCCTTGCCCCAGAAAATCGTGAAAACGTCCACGGCCGTCAGAAGCGGTCCATTCCGGTAAGTCAGATGCGGCGCACCGGTTATCGCAGCCGCCTTGGGCGGATGCATGGGAACAATGCGAAAGGGCGCTTGCCACTCGACGGTGGGTTTCGTCCGTTGAGATTTCGTTTTGCGGACGGCTTTGGCGGCCATGGTTCACTCCTCCCCCGGCTCGCCCAAAATTTCCGCCTGGGCTGGAAGGAGTGCGTGCCGGAATCTTCACGCTACCGAAACGCTTGTCAGATGTAAATGGCAGTTTTGGCGGCTGCGGTCGAATTGTCGGCGCCGCCAAAGCCGATTCGGCTAGCAGAAATCCGCGAAATCCGCCAGGCTCTGCATGCTAGCCGGCGGATCTTTGCCACCTATTTGAACGTAAACTCGAATGCCGTCCTCAGTTGGGAGCAAGCCTCGGCCCCCGCACCTGGCGAAGCAGATGGCAGGGGGAATACAGCACAACGAGAAGAGCGATCTGTTATCTCCACACGGCGAGGATGGCTCCCATGACGAGGTAGCAGACGAGCTGGTAGCCCGTGTTGATGGCGAAAAGCTTCATACTTTGTTTCATGAACAGGACGCCGGTCAATTGCACGGTGGCGACGAAGCCGAGCTACGAGACGTTCCGCATCATTCCTTCTCCAGAAATATGCGTGGGCCCTCGTGGTCGACCCCCGGCGTCCCCCTTGAGCGGCTTCGCCGGCCGGAGTGCGATCAGAACACAAACTTCACGCCAAGCTGGAGCTGCCGTGCCGGCGAGATCACGTCAGTCGGCTTACCGAACGCGGAGCCTGCGCTCAGTGCCCCGATATACGACTCGGCATCAAAGTTCGGGTGATTGACGACGTTAAAGATGTCCAGCGTGGGGATAATTCGAGCCCGCTCCCGGATGTGGATCGGCCGTGACACCCGGAGATCCCAAATATAAGTCGGGGCCGCGCGGCCCGCGTTACGCCCCACGCCGGCGGGGCGGTCCTTCACGTGGCCGTCGCCGTTGTCGTCCGTGCCGGTAGTGATGTTGAAGGGCCGGCCACTCTGCAGCGCAGCGATGGTCGAGGTTTCGAACCCCAGGGGCAACTGGACGATGCCGCTCAGCACAAAGCGATGGCGCGCGTCGCGGAGCGTGGGTCCCTTGTCGGCGGCGAGGTTGTCGCTGTTCTGCGGCACGCCCGGCTCGAAGATGTCGTCGGAAAGGCTCACGGCCTTCGACAGCGTGTAGGACGCCTGGAACTGAACGCGGTTGGCAAGGTCCTTCCTGGCGCTGATAAGCAGAGCGTTGTAGCTGGCATGGTTGAGGGTCTCGAAGCTGGAGAACAACCCCAGGCCTGGGAAGCGCGGAGGTACTACGGTGCCGTCCGTCTTGGTGCCCTGCGGGTTGAGCTCGCGCGTCATCCACCCATGCAGGCCGAGAATGTGCGCGTAGGAAACATCCAGTACGATGCCACGCGGCAGTTCCTGACCGACGGCGATGGAGAACTGTTCGGTGTAGGGTTGGTGGACCTTGCCGTTGATGGCATTCCCGCCGGGCGCCTGCGGCGCGGAGAACGCTGGGTCGTTCAGGTCGGGTTGAGACGGACTGAAAACGCCGAAAAGGTACTGCACGCCGTCGAAGGTCCGGTCAATGTAGGAAACCTCCCAAGGCGTCGAGTCATAGTAGATTCCGAAGCCGCCGCGCACCACGGTCTTGGAATTTCCCAAAACGTCGTAGGCAAAACCCACGCGTGGGCCGAATGCCTTCTTGTAGTTTTCACGCGTGCGGCTGTTGAAAAAGGGCGCCCGCCCTTCGAACGGATGGTGGAATCCAGCATCCACAAAGCCGCTCTCGAACTCGTACCGCAGTCCGAGGTTGAGGGTCAGGCGGCGGTGGATTTTCCAGTCATCCTGGAAGTAGTAGGCCATCTGCCAGACGGTGGTCCCGTTTTCGCGCGTGGAGCCCAGCCCCTTCAGGGCAAACAACAGCGGAGAGGGGGTTCCCGGCGGCAGGTTCATGTTGCAACTGTTCGGCGAGGAACAGGTGAGCGTGGGAACGTCGGCGCCGAAAACGAAGACGCCGTTCTTGAACAGATCGAAGAGCGCGTTGTACTTGATGCGCGGGTTCATGTCCAAACCGAATTTCAGGTTGTGCGTGCCGTGCCCGCGGACAATCGTCGCGAGGTCGTCGCGAAACTGCAGTCGGTCCTGCTGCACACCTTGGGGCGTGGAGGCGTTCTGGCCCACGACCACGGACGGAAAGCGCAGATTGATCCCGAAACTCGTGGGGTTCAGCTCGTTGATGAAGCGGTTGAAGTGGAGGGTGAACTGGTTGACGGTGGTCGGGGAAACCACCCAGGTGTCCATGCCCTGCCAGGAGATGTTTTCGTTGGTGGCGACCTGGAAGGCGTTGTCCGTGGGCGCGCCACCAACGGAAATATTCGGGTCAATGCGCAGGCCTTCGCGGGAAGTGTTGTGCTGGAAAGTAGCGCGGAAGCTGAACGTATTGTCGCGATTGAAATGATGGTCGAGGCGTCCCACCATCAGCAAATCGCGGAACGGCGCGGGGAAAGAGCCTTCAAATTGAGGGAAGATCCCCGCGGTGTTCACGGTCTGGGTCTTTTCCTGGCGGTTGCGTTCGATCGCGAAGAACCCGAACGTCTTGTCCTTGATGATCGGCCCGCCAAACGAGCCGCCGAACTGCTGGCGGCTGAAATCCGGCTTGGTAGGCTCGAAAAATCCGCGCGCCTGCAGGTCCTTGTGACGGAAAAGTCCGAAGGCAGTGCCGTGGTATTGGTTCGTACCGGACTTGGTCACCACGTTAATGAACGGTCCGGAGGAATGGCCGTACTCGGCGGAGAACTGATTCGTGATGACCTGAAATTCCTGGATAGCATCTTCGGGCACCAGTCCCACCGGCCCGCCGACAATGTTGTCATTGAAATTTCCGCCGTCCACGCTGATGCCCGAGCTCCGCGCGGTCGCCCCGCCGGAGACGACGCCGCCATAGAGGCGCTTCGTTGGGTCGTAGGAGGGCGCCGAGGCCACGCCGGGAATCAGGTTGGCAAGCTGCTGGAAGTTCCGGTCGTTGATGGGCAGGCTCGCAATCTGCACCTGCTGGACGGGTTCTTGGATTTGAGAACTGGCGAGATCCACGCGCGAAGCCTCGCTGCTGACGCTGACTGTCTCTACCTGCCCGGCCAAGTGCAGGACAAGATTGGCAGTTTGGGTACCCCCGACCTTCAGATTCAATTCCTTCAGTGTTTCCACGGCGAACCCGACCTTGGAGGCTCGTACCTCATACCGGCCGCGCGGAAGGAGGTTGAAGCGGTAAAGACCCTCTTCGTTCGTTGTTGTCTCGCGGCTTTCCCCGGTTTCCACGTTTGCCGCGGTTACCGTGGCTCCCGGGACGATCGCTCCTGAAGTGTCCGTTACGTTGCCCTGCAGGTTGGAGGTGACCACTTGCGCATTCCCGGACACCACCAAAAGCAGAGACACAATCAGCACCAAGGTCCATGAGGATATTTTGCGCATGTCAAACACCTACCTCCGAGATTTCATCTTGCTCGATGAAAACCCGCTCTCTGGGCCACATCCTTGACTCACGAAATCTTTGCAGGGCTCACGAAGTTGGCACTCATTCACCCCTGAATGCGACGATGGAATTGAGTCAAGCACAATCGCTCCTAAGCGTCAAGCACGCATCGGGCACCTATCTCCAGACGGCGAGGATGGCTCCCATGACGAGGTAGCAGACGAGCTGGTAGCCCGTGTTGATGGCGAAGAGCTTCATACTTTGTTTCATGAACAGGACGCCGGTCAATTGCAAGGTGGCGACGAAGCCGAGCCACACATGGAAGCCAAGATTCAGGCCGAGATGAAGGTTGTCCGCGCGAAGCCAGTGAAGGAGCATGGCCAGAATGTAGGCGGACACCAGGCTGGCGACAAACGAGCCGGCATAAGCAGGGCCGGCGCTCTTCTGCATTTCCTGAATTTTGGCTTTGTCGTTCGGGTCGTAGCCCATCTCACGCATCCACGCTTTCGTGAAGAGTACCGGGGAATACCACACGAAACCGACCACCATGGTAGAGATGGCGGCGACAAAAACGGCGAGCAGGTTGAGGTGATGGAAGTGCATGACTGAACTCCTTTTGGTGAAGGATGGGGGAAGTTGTGGGCGCTATCCTATGACGCGCCTCGGCTGGATGCAAAGGAATAGATGTTTGAGAATGGCTGGAACAGAGTGAGGAAGAGAAGATGTCGCTCGGGGGGAGACTACTTACGTTTCCGAAGAGGCCTGCGAGGCCGCTGCTTGTCCGAGATGGACTTTATGATGAGCTGGCGGCGCTGGCTGGGATCGAGGGGCACTTTCGCGCGGCGAAGAGCCTCGTCCACGAGGGACTGGATAACAGGCTCATCCAGCACGGCGGAATCTTGCAGCATGACGTGTCTCGCTACTCTGCCCGTGCCCTGGAGGAGCCGGTGCGGATCGGGCAGCCCCGCTGCCTGTAGGAAGAACAGACTCACCCAGCGTGGAAAGAGGGCTATCGAGAAGATAGCTTCCGAGGCCCGGTCTGTCGGCCCGAAACCGACCGCGAGCGCGTTGTAGTTGTCATAGACGAGCTCAAGGGCGCCGGGCAGGCGCTTGCGCATTTTGATAAGCGCCCGGCGTGCAAGTGCGGCGATGGATGGTCGGATCATATTTGGCGAGGAACAAGTCGAGCTGTCGTTTTGGATTCACCATGAGTTTAGATTTTGCCGTCATCGTTGAGTTACTGCGGAGATTTCTGCCATGCGCATTCTACCTCGGAAGTTTCTGGTTGCAAGGGTCGCTCCAGGTTGCGGAGTCAAGAAATAGCTATTTCCTTATCGCTCTCGCGCTCCCGAAATTTCACTGTTCAAGACAAGGGGGATGACCTAAAGATGACGAAGGCGGGTTTTACCATCCAGCAGGTACCCCCACCACATCCACTGAGCGAAATAGTTCGCATAAATTCTCCTCACGTCCTGGGAGCATCTATCCGGGTGCTTATGAGTGTCCAGCCACGGCCGCTTTTGCGGGAGCCAGAGCGGGCACAGTGATGGTCACGGAGTCGGGCTGCGTCCAAGCGGCCTTGCCGTCCGTAAGTTCGAGGCGGTTCATCGTGATCTTGAGCTTGCCGCGATCCACTTCGGCCAGGAGATAGTGATAGTTGATGCGATTGTCGGGATACAAATCGCCGGGTGCGCGCTCAATGGGGTAGGCATGAGCGCCGCCGCCTCCCGTGACGAAGTAGGTGACGCCGCCGTGTTCGTGGCGTTCGTAGTTGTGGACATGGCCGGCAATGACGACGAAACGGGCGGTTGTATGCTGCTGTCGTGCCTCGAGCATTTTGGCTAGAGCCTGTTCCGTGGGGCGCGCGGAGTGGCCGCCGCCGTACTTTTTCGAGTCGGAAGAGCTGGTGTACGGCGGATGGTGCATGACCAGAAAGACGAAATCCACATCGGCGGGGAGATGGTCGAGTTTGCTGGCGAGCCAGTCGCCCTGGGGACCGGAGAGTTCGTCGAGAGAGCTATCGAGCACCAGCATGAGCGTGTTGGCGGCGCGGACGGAGTAGTAGCGGCTTTCATGTAAATCAGGGAAGCGCTGGAAATAGTTGGAGAGCGCGATTTTCTGATCGCCATGGAGGTCGTGATTGCCAAGAGCCGGATAGACCGTGATGTTGTGTTGACGCCAGGCGGAGGTTTCGGAGTCCCAGGTTTTCCAGTCGTTGGGATCGTGGCCATTGTAGGCGATGTCTCCACCGATCGAGACGAAGGCCGGGTGGGCGGCGTCGATGGCCTGGACGAGGGCGCGGCGAACCGGTGGATTGGACGCTTCGGTGTTGCTGGGATCGGTGAAGCGCGTATCGCCGTAAGCGACGAAGCGGAAAGGGACGCTGACCTTCGACTGAAGATCAACAGGTTGGGATTGCGCGAAAAGCTGAGGGGCGGCGAAAAACAAAACCAAGAGAACAAGGGTTTTGCGATGGTTTTTCATGGTGATTCAGGATCCTACTCCGGTTGAGCCCAAAGAAGATGAATGGATTTTCAGTTGTCGTGGGGGCGGGGGGGAATTTCACTTCTTAAATGCGGCGCGCTGGCGATGGAGCTTGAAAGCCGTGGTGCGGAGCGTTTCCGGGATGTTCTTGTTGGTTGTGAGTTTCTTGAGGTCCGCGGCGTTGAGCATGGGGAGCATGTGGAGGGTAACGTCGAGCGGCGTTTTGGGATTGTTCATGAGATTGCGGACAACGGAGTAGTTTTTGCGGAAATTACGGTTGTTCGCGATGAGGCGAAGGATTTCGTCGGTGAGGCTGGACATGGAGGCGAAAGCTTCCACTTCCTGCTCGGTGAGACGCGGAGACTGCAGGACGGCGCGCTGGACGACTTTGTTTGCGTCACGGACGAGCGTGCGGCGCGCGTCGGGACCGCCCTTGATGGCGAATTGGACGCGCTGGGCGACGTTCATCTTGGCGAGGCGCTGCAGGAGCGTTTGGCGCCTGGCGGCGTCGGGCTCCGCTTCAACGGCGGCTTCGGCGAGGGCGGCTTCGTCGATGGAAGAACCCCTGAGCTCGTGAAGTTGATTTTTCTGGTCGGCGGTGAGGGAGGTAGAGTGCTCAAGGGCGGCGGCGAGGACGGGGGAATCGCTGACACGGTCGAGCTCTTCCATGAGAGCCTGAATTCCGAGAGCTGAAAGATGGCGGACGACAGGGACGAGAAATTCCGCCGGGCATTTTGTGTTTTGCACCATGGCGTCGCAGATACCAGGTTTGTCAGCCAGATTTCTTGCAGCGTAGGAGAAAAGAGCAGGCACGGCCTTTTCACGTTTTAGTGCTTCGACGAAAGATTCCGAAGGCTGAGAGAGAAGCGCCTCTTGGGCGCGCTCGGCGACCATTTCGTCGGTATCGCCGGCGAGGACGGCAAGGATCTCGGCTCGGTCGGCAGGCGCGAGGTGTGCGCCACTGGAGCAGATGGCGAGTTTACGTTCGCGCTGGGCGCGGCCGTGACGCAGATCTTCGATGACTTCAGGGCCGAGAGGTTCCACTGGGTGCCTGCCTCAAATCCTTCTGGCTAAGCACTATTGTACCGGAAGCGCCGGGCGCGCCGAGGGGCGGCATGGCCTGGCCGTTCAATTCCAGCAACACCGCCGAGGAGTCGCCGGCGGTGACTTCAAATTGATGGGTAGCGGAGAAATGGCGTGTTTCGCCAGCGCGAAGCTCGGTATCGAGAAGCATCTTGCCATCGGCAACGATGCGCACGCGAGTGGCGGCGGAGGTGGAGACGGAAAGATCCAGAGAAGGAGTTAAGGAGCTTGAGGAAGTCGAGGAGGGGTCTGCGGCCAATGTGTTAGGGGTGCTGGATGGCGACTGCGGCTGCGCTAGGGCGATTGAAGCGGAGGATTGTTTGGCGGCGCGATGGGCGGAATAGCGGCGCCAGCCGTAGCCGCCCCCGTAAACGAGTCCAGCAAGAATTCCGAGAAAAACGAGGATGCCGAGGATAGGAATCCACTTGGACGGCCGGGGAATAGGGTTTTCGTAGGGCGCCGGAGCTGCGATTTTCTGTTCGCCGTGAGCGAGATCGTATTCGGCTAGGATGCTTTCCTCGTCGAGGCCGAGGTAGCGGGCGATAGCGCGGACAAAACCACGATTGAAAATACCGCCGGGAAGTTTGGCCCAATCTTCATTTTCAAGGGCTTCCAGGAAACGCCCGCTGATGCGCGTGGCGGATGTAATTTCACTGGCCGAGACCTCCCGCAATTCGCGCTCCCGCTTCAGACGTTCCCCAAAATTTCCCCTGGCCATGATGTGATACCTGTACTTGACGATGTACTTCGACCACTGAGCAGTCAAGGTACCTGTGGCCGCAGAGCGATCAGAACAGCGGCGACCGCAAAACGACCGAAGGCAGGTGGCGTGGAATCCCCTCGAAGGCACTATAGGCGCGGGTGTTGCGCGATGTCAAACCAGGCGCTGGAAAGGGCGCCGATCGCAGGAACGCGAGGATCGGCGCGAGGATGGCAAGATGGCAACGCCTGTACTTCGAGCATGTTGCGCTGGATTTTGAGAGGCGCCTATACTGGCGGGGACTCGCAGAAGTGTCGTGGCACGTGTGCGCCGGGTCCGGTGCCAGGGACCGCCCGACGAAAATCTACAGAATCGGGTTCAATCGAGAGTGGAAGAAGTAAAGCAGTTTCCAGTCGTCGAACGCCGCCGCAGTTCCGCGGTTCCCTCCGAACAGCGTGAAGCGGGCGAGATTGCTGTCTTCCAGGCATTGGGGAAGGCGCTGACGTCCTCGCTGCAGCTCGACCAAGTTCTCCGGACCATCATGGAGAAAATCGACGAATTTTTGCGGCCGGAGAACTGGTCGCTGTTGCTGCTGGATGAAGCGAAGCAGGAGCTGTACTTCGAGCTGGCAGTAGGAAAGGCGTCGCAGGCACTGAAGGACGTGCGCATTAAGGTAGGGCAGGGAATTGCGGGTTGGGTGGCACAGCACGGTGAAGCAGTGGTGGTGGCGGACACTTCGAAGGACACGCGATTCTTCGGCAAGGTGGACGAGAAAACGAAGATGGAGACGCAGTCGATCGTGGCGGTACCGGTGAAGTTTCGCGACACCTGCCTCGGTGTGATCGAACTGATCAACTGTTTGGGACCTGACGGGTTCGATCAGCGGGACCTGAAGCTCCTGGAAGCGCTTTCGGACTTTGCCGCGATTGCACTGGAGAATGCTCGGCACGTGAAACGCATTCACGAGCTGACCATCACGGACGATTGCACGACGCTGTACAACGCGCGGCACATGAGATTCATCCTGGAAACGGAGATTTACAGGTCACAAAGGTACAACTATGAATTCTCGATCGTCTTCATCGACCTGGACCACTTCAAGCTCGTAAATGATACGCATGGGCATCTGATGGGTTCGCGTTTACTCGCGGAGATCGGGAGTGCGATGAAAATACATTGCCGGCTGATCGACTTCGCATTCCGGTATGGCGGTGATGAGTTCGTGATCCTCCTTCCACAGACGGCAAAAGATAATGCGCTGAATGTGGCGCGGCGGTTGCATCAGTTGATCCGCGAGTCGGTGTGGCTCACGGCAGAAGGTTTGAATGTGCGGGTGACACCGAGCGTGGGGGTAGCTTCGTATCCGGTGGATTCCAAGACGAAGGAAGGGCTGCTGCACCTGGCGGACGAGGCGATGTACCTGGTCAAAAATACGAACCGGGACAGCGTGGCGGCTGCGAATATGGGTATCCTGCCGCCGCTGCCGGCGGCAAACGCTGAGTCGGCGGGTTAAAGTTTCGATCCAGCCTCCCTTCAGGCCGAATTCGCCAAGTTTTTAGGGGGAGATCCTTTCCGGCAGGGCCGGAATCTTCGATCGTGTCCCGCTAGGCCGGGACACTCAGGATGACAGATTTTTCCTGTCGTCGTCTCTTTCAGAGTCCTTCCATTCAAAACGCCGCTGCCTATACAGTCTCGAGGAATTTTGTTTAACTAAACCCATGAAGAGAAGTGAAGCGGCGCGATATGCGCGCTGGTCGGCGGCGGTAGCGTTGTTACTCGCGGGCGTGACAACCGCCGTGTATCTGGAGCGGGGATGGAGGAGGCATGTCGAAAAAAAGAAAGCGCCGCTGGCGGCGCCGCGCGACGTGACGCGGCTTTTCAGCGGGTTGACGTTTTCCAAAGTGGAGCAGAATCGGACGATATTCACGGTTCAGGCGTCGAAAACGACGGAGTTCAAAGATAAGGATGCCAGCTTGCTGGAAGATGTGAAGATCACAATCTTCGGGAAGACGGGCGAACGGCACGATACGATCCACACACAGAGCTGCCAGTACGGAAAAGAGAAAGGCGACATCGTGTGCAGCGGTGAGGTGCAGATCGATTTGCAGAGCGCAGCGGATGCGGAACGCGCGACCTCGATTCCGAATGACGCGGCGGCGAAGGTGGTACATGTGGAGACCCATGGGGTGACATTTGACCGGGCCAGCGGGACGGCGAAGACGGATCAACGAGTCCTGTTTCACTTTCCAAGCGGGAGCGGGGAAGCGGCCGGCGTGGAGTACAACTCGCAAGAAGGAATGGCGCGGCTACTGCGGGATGTGCGGATGACACTGGCGCGGCCGGCCTTGCGGAGCGGGAAGAAAGATAGCGAGAGAGATGCGGCGGGAGAGGAGGTACAGGTGAAGGGAACCCGGCTGGACTTCGGGCGGGACACGCGCACGATGCGCATGAGCGGGTCGGCGGAGGCAGAGACGCGAAGCCAGCGATTGACAGCGGGAGAAATCACGCTCGTGCTGGACGCGGCTTTTCGCGCCGAGAGGCTGGCGGCGACGGCGGGATCAAGCGCAGAGAGGCCGGAGCTGACTTTTAAGGGCGCGCGGGGCACTATGGAACTGAGCGCGGACACATTGGCGGCTCAGTTTGCTCCACAGGGATGGGTGACGAAGGCGGAGGCCGCGGGGAATGTGCGCGGCTCGCGGAAAGCGGATGGAGAAGAAGACAATTTCAGCGCGGACACAGCGACTCTGGATGTATGGCCGAAGGTAAGCCAACCGAAAGAATTGAATCTGAGCGGCAGTGTTTCTTTGCAGACGCAGATGAGCAAGACAGGCGAGGCTCGGGCGCTGCAGACAGAAGCGCTGCGCCTAGGATTCAACAGCGGGAAAGAGGGCGAAGCAAGCAAGCTGCAGCGAGCGGAGACGCTGGCGCATGGGAGTATCGAGTGGACGGACGCGGCGGCACAGGCAGGGGGAGCGGCGCGTACGAAAGTGCAAGCGGACAAACTGGCGATGGAGTTTGGGGCGCAAGGCAAAGCAAAAGAACTTCAAGCGACGGGAAACGTGCAGACGGAGCGGACGGTGGCGGGACGCCCCGTGCAAACGGCGACGGCGCGTAGCGGAGTGGCGCAATTGCTCGCGACCGGCGGATGGGCACAGATGGATTTACATGGAGACGTGAAACTAAAAGAAGGGGAGCGAAGCGGGCAGGCGGAGCACGCCGTGTTTCAGCGGGCGGCGCAGACGGCGACACTAACAGGGCAGCCAGTCGTGCGGGATGCGGCCACGGAGACGCATGCCACGCGGATTACATTCGTGCAGGGGACGGGAGAGATCCGGGCGGAAGGAGGAGTCCGATCAGCGGATTTTTCCGCCAAGGGGAGCGCGGTACAGCTTGCGCCCGCGCCGGTCAATCTTACAGCGGATGAATTGCAGGCAAATTCGAAGACAGGACGAGCGCTGTATTCGGGGCATGCCCGGCTGTGGCAAGGTGATGCGGTGCTGGAAGCGGACTCGATCGAACTGCTCCGGGAAACGAAGGTGCTGAACGCGGCGGGAAATGTGCGAGCGGTGTTTCCCCAAGCGGAGAGCCGACTGGGCGTACAGACGGGTGCAACGCACACGGCAGCGAAGAAATCGCAATTGTGGCACGCCTCGGCGGAAACGTTGACATACTCCGACGCAGAGAATCGCGCGCGCTTGGAGCGCAACGCGGCGGTTCAGTCGGCGGAGCAAAGGATCCGGGCCGCGGCACTCGATTTTTATTTCACGCGCGGTGCGACGGGCGCGAATGCCAGTGCCGGAGCGCAGCAAATCAGCCGAGTGGTGGGAACAGGCGGAGTGATCGTGGAGCAGGCGGAACGCCGGGCAACGGCAGAGCGCGCCGAGTACACGGCGGCGGAGGGAAAATTTGTGATGAGCGGAGGAAATCCCACGCTGTACGACGGTGCGTCAGGCACGACGACGGGGCGTCAATTGACCTTCTTTTTAGCGGATGATACGATCATCGTGGATTCTGATAACGGTTCGCGGACATTGACAAAGCACCGAGTCGAGAAATGACGAGGTATGCTGAAGCTCCAGGGCGTCGCGTTAAGCAAGTCATATCGCGGTCGCAAGGTCGTTGACGACGTTGAGCTGGAGATCGGCCAGGGTGAAGTCGTTGGTCTGCTGGGTCCTAACGGCGCCGGTAAGACGACGACCTTTTATATCCTAGTGGGTCTCGCCCGACCTGATTCCGGCCGCGTTTTGTTGAATGGCGACGAAATCACCGACCTTCCGATGTACCTCCGGGCCCGCAGCGGGATCAGCTACCTTCCTCAGGAACCCTCGGTGTTCCGTCAATTGACCAGCGAAGAAAACCTGCTCGCGGTGTTGGAGACGCTGCCACTGACGACGGAGCAGCAGCGCGACCGGTTGGAGGAATTGCTCGTGCAAATGGGGCTGGAAACTGTCCGGCAGAGCAAGGCGTATACGCTCTCCGGCGGAGAGCGGAGGCGGCTGGAGATCGCGAGGTCGCTGACGCTGCAGCCATCCTTCATATTGCTGGATGAGCCATTTTCAGGGATCGATCCGTTGACGGTAAAGGATCTGCAGGAAATCATTCGCGAGCTAAGCCGGTCAGGGATCGGCGTGTTGGTCACCGATCATAACGTGCGGGAAACTCTGAAAGTAACGGACCGCGCGTACATCGTGAATCATGGGAAGATATTCCGTACGGGCCGGCCAGTGGAATTGAGCGATGATCCGGAGGTACGGCGCGTATATCTGGGCGATCATTTTCGATTAAATTAGAAATTAGCGAGAGGACTAGACAGAAAGACCATGGCCTGGCAGGGACTCAAGCTCAACCTGAAGGTGTCGCAGAAGCAGATTCTGACGCCTGGCCTGGTGCAGATGGTGAGCGTGCTCGCGCTGAACCGGCTCGAGCTGCGCGAGATGATCAACCAGGAAATGATTGCAAACCCGGTCCTGGAAGAGCAGAACGAAGAACCCACCCAGACGGACAATTACAGCGACGAAACATTTCTGAAGGCAGAGACGGAGAAGGTTCCGGAAAAGCCTGCGGCGAATCCCTTCGACGAATTTGATGTCGGGACCTTCTTCAACCAATATCTCGACAGCGGGGGCGATGGCGGGCGATCGCAGGAGCGGGAAAATTCCGAGCGGCCGTCGTTTGAGAAATTTCTTTCCTCCCCCAGCGGACTAACCGATCATCTGCAGTGGCAATTGAGCGTGACAATTTGCTCGGACAGCGTGAAAGAGATCGCGGAGAGCATCATTGGAAACCTGGATGAGAACGGGTATCTGACGGCTTCTACGGAGGAGCTGGCTCAAGAAGGGAAGTATTCACAGGATGATTTGGAAGATGCGCTCGCGGTCGTGCAGGACTTCGATCCGATCGGCGTGGGCGCAAGGGATTTGCGCGAGTGCTTACTGCTGCAATTGAAGGCATTTGACCCTCAGAACACGCTGGCCCACCAGATCGCATCCGAGCACCTGAAACAGGTGCAGTCAAACCAATTGAAAGAAGTTGCGCGGGCGCTGAACCGTCCCTTGGAAGTCGTGAAGCGGGCGCTGGAAGTCATCAAGAAGCTCGACCCGCGTCCCGGGCTGCGCTACAACAGAACAGAGGCGCGGCTGGTCGAACCGGATGTGTATTTCCGGAAAGTAGACGATCAGTGGGTGGCATTCCTCAACGAGGATGATATGCCGCAATTGCGGCTGAGCCCGACGTACCGGCGGCTGCTCGTGCGGGATGCGGCGGACCGCGACGTGCGGAATTACGTGAAGGAGCGGTTCACAGCGGCGATTCAGTTGATGAAGAACATCGAGCAGAGGAAACACACGATCCTGCGAGTGTGCCAGTCGATCATCGCGCGGCAGGGCGATTTTCTGAACCAGGGGCCGGACGCTCTGAAACCCATGATGATCAAAGAGGTGGCGGAGGAAGTGGGCGTGCACCCGTCGACGGTGAGCCGCGCGGTGGCCAGCAAGTACGCGCATACGTCGCAGGGCGTTCTGGAGTTGCGGTCGTTTTTCAGTGAATCGGTGAACGGGCCGGAAGGCAGCGGGATGTCGCTGCTGACGCTGAAGCGCCTGGTAAAGAAGATGATTGAGGAAGAACACGGCACGAAACCACTGACCGACGAGCAGATAGCGAAAAAACTCGATGAAACGGGCATCCACGTGACGCGGCGTACGGTCGCAAAATATCGCGAAGACATGCGCATCCCCAGCACCCACCAGCGCAGGGTAAAGAGCTAGGGCCGGCACCGCCCCGTGAAACAGCGAGCCAGACAAGAGGGACGCCAGCTCGTTATCCTGACGGGACTCTCAGGTTCCGGGAAAAGCACAGTCTTAAAAGCATTCGAAGACATGGGTTTCTACTGCGTGGATAACCTGCCGGTTGAGCTAATGCCCATTTTTGCGGAACTGCATGCGGCGGGCAACGGCGATTTTGCGCGCGCGGCGCTGCTGGTAGATGCGCGGGAAGGGGCGCAGCTCGAAAAATTGCCGCCGCTGCTGCGGCACTTGCGGAAAGACCATCCCATCGCACTGGTGTATATCGATGCGAGTGAGGATGCGCTGCTCCGGCGGTACAGCGAGACGCGGCGGCCGCACCCGCTGGGAAAATATTTTTCGATGCGCGAGAGTTTGCGGCACGAGCGGGCACTGATGGGGCCGATCCGTAAACTCGCCGACGTGGTCATTGATTCTTCCCAGTTCAACGTGCACGAGCTGCGGCAGTTTGTGACCACGCGATTCAAGAATCCGGACAAGCGGCCGATGCTGGTGTCGGTGGTAAGTTTTGGCTACCGGTACGGCGTGCCGACGGACGCCGATCTGGTTTTCGACGTGAGGTTTCTGCCAAATCCACACTTTGTGCCGCGGCTGCGGCGGTTTACCGGAAAAGATCCGAAGGTGCGGCGCTATATCCGTTCGTTTCCCCAGACCGGGGAGTTTCTACGGCGTATCGAAGGGCTGCTGACGTATCTGATTCCGCATTACATCCGCGAGGGCAAGAGCTACCTGACGATTGCGTTCGGCTGCACGGGCGGGAAGCATCGCTCGGTGATGCTGGCGGAGTCAATGAAAAAGGCGCTGGAGAAGCACGAATTTTCCGCGAAGGTAATTCACCGCGACATCGAGAAGTGAATCATGCACAGCGCTGGCATTCGCCTGTCAGGAGGGCTGCCAAAACTTGACACGCCGTGACGCGGCGAATAGCGTACCAAGTGTAAAAACCGGGGGAGTCTAAGGCGTGGCGGAATTGCTTTCACCACAATTGAAGCGGTTGCTGAGTTATGTGCGGCCCTACGCTTTCCGGCTGGTGGTGGGCGTGGTGTTGGTGGCCTTTGTGGCGCTGGCCGAAGGCGGCGTGGCGCTTATGATCAAGCTGGCTGTGGACTTCGTCCTTAACCTTGGCGCCACCAGTTCGAGGCTGCCTCTCGGCACTATTCCCTGGAGCGGCAGGGTCATGTATCTCAACGATTATTTTCCCGCGCGCATACACAACGTATGGACCGTCTTCGCCCTCTCTCTCGTCATTCTCTTTTTTGCAAAAGCCCTCGCCGAATACCTCGGTACCACGCAGATTCAATATTCCGGCCTCGCCGCCGTCACCGATCTGCGGAACCAGGTCTATGCCCGCATCATTCGCCAGCCGATCGGTTTCTTCCAGCACAATCCCACGGGGCGCCTGATGTCCACAGCCATCAACGACGTCGAGAGAGTAAGGTTTGCCCTGAGCGAATGGCTCGCCGATCTGTTTCAAAAGAGTTTTACTCTTGTCGTTTTTGTTGCCGTTTTGCTGGGCATCAATTGGAAGATGGCCCTGGGTTGCGGCTTTCTGCTGCCTCTTGTCGTATGGCCGGTCAATAAATATGGCCGCAAAATCCGGCGTTCCGCGGAAAGCAGTCAAACGCGCCTCAGTGACTTGAGCCAAATTCTGCAGGAAACCGTGAGCGGAAACCGCGTCGTCAAGGCGTTTGGCATGGAGGATTTTGAGATTCGCAGATTTCGCGAAGCGGCTCGAAGGCTCCTCCGCGAGAACATGCGATGGGTCCGGGCCGCGGTCATCACCGGGCCGCTGATGGACCTCGTCGGCGCAATCACCATCCCTCTCCTGCTCCTTTATGCCCGCGATCAAATCCGTCTTCACCTCATGACCGAAGGCCAGTTCTTTGCCTTCCTCTACGCCATGTTCAATGCCTACATGCCGCTGAAGCGGATGGGCTACGTTTATCAGCAGTTCCAGGCGGCACAAGGAGCGAGCGTGCAAGCGTTCGCTTTTCTCGACCTCGAGGAAGAACGAGCCGAGCAGCCAGGCGCCAAATTGCTGCCGCCGTTTTCGCAGGAAATCGTGTTCGACGATGTTTGCTTTTCCTATGGGAGCGAGTCTGCCGAGGTGCTGCAAAATATCCGTCTGACAGCACGCCGAGGGCAAGTGATTGCGCTGGTCGGGTCAAGCGGAGCAGGCAAAACGACGCTGGTCAATCTGATTCCGCGCTTCTATGAGCTGACCTCCGGTGCCATACGAATCGATGGGGTCGATAGCAGAGGTGTGACGATCAAGTCGCTGCGAGAGCAGATTGCGATGGTGACGCAGGAAAATATTCTGTTTGCCGACACGGTGTGGAACAACATTTGCTACGGGTTGAAGGATGTGCCCGAAGAGCGCGTAATTGCGGCGGCCCAGGCGGCGCTGGCGCACGATTTTATTTCAGAGCTGCCTCAGGGATATCACACGCTGCTGGGGGAGCGGGGGCAGCGGTTGAGCGGCGGGCAGCGACAACGAATTGCTATCGCCCGGGCGATTTTGAAGGATTCACCGATATTGATTCTGGATGAGGCGACCTCGGAGCTGGATTCGGAGTCCGAGATGTACGTGCAGCGGGCGCTGAGCAACTTGATGGTGGGACGCACCACGTTTGTGATCGCGCACCGGCTGGGAACGATTCGTAGAGCGGACAAGATTCTGGTGCTCGAGGACGGGCAGATTCGCGAGAGCGGGAGGCATGCGGAGCTTCTGGCGAAGGGCGGAACGTATGCGCGGCTGCACGAGTTGCAATTTGCGGACGATGAAATGCTGGCGCCGGCGCAGACAGTGCCGCCCAATCTCGCTTCACCGGCCGACGCGACATGAACATGACAAAACCTGAAACCCCGAAGCAAACATCCGGGAGTGCAACGGAAACGAAGAAGGCCGAATGCCTCTCCATGACGGGATTCGCGCAAGCGCGCGGTGAGCGGAATGGCTGGGCTTTACGCGTGAGCGTGAAGAGCGTCAACCACCGGTTTCTAGATTTGAAGCTGCGGATGCCGGAAGGATTTGATTTGTACGAGTTGCGGCTGCGGCAGATGGTGAGAGAGAGAATTCATCGCGGACACGTTGAGGTGCACTTGATCGTTGAACCGGCGACGGCCGCGCCGGTCCAAGTAAACCGCGAACTGGTTCAAGCATACCTGCGAGCCGCGGAAGAATTGAGGAAGGAGACGCGAGCCGCCGCGGACGTGGATGTTGTAGCCTTGCTGCGGCTGCCGGGAGTGATTGGCGGATTGCTAGCGGCGGTCCCGGAAACGGAGGAGGAACAGGAGCGATTTGGTCAGGCACTGGACGACTGCTTGCGCGAGGCGCTGGCCAGGCTGGATGATATGCGGCGCGCGGAAGGGCGGCATTTGGCCGAAGAACTGCGGGCGCGAGTTGCGCGGATCAGCGAGCAGACGGAGAAAGTGTGCGGACTGGCCGCGACATTGCGTCCGGCGTTTGCGCGGAGGCTGGATGCGCGGCTGAAGGAATTGCTCGGGGGGACGTCCATCGAGCCGGCAAGGCTCGCGCAGGAGGCGGCGCTGCTTGCAGAACGCAGCGATGTCAGTGAAGAATTAGACCGGTTGCGGAGCCACCTGCAGCAGTTTGCGAAATTGCTGGATGGGGCGGGGGAGTTGGGGAAGAAGCTGGACTTTCTCCTGCAGGAGATGCATCGCGAGGCGAACACACTGCTGTCGAAAACGCCGGGAGTGGAAAGCGAAGCCCTTGCCATCATGGGACTGGCGCTGGAGATCAAGGCGGAAATCGAAAAACTGCGGGAGCAGGTGCAGAACATCGAATGAGGACAGGCAAGGAGATTGCGCCGCTGGTGCTGATTGTGTCGGGTCCATCAGGATCGGGGAAATCGACGCTGGTGCTGCGGGTCTTGGAGCTGCCGGCGACAATGCCTTCGGTATCCTGCACCACGCGGCCACGGCGCACGACCGAGGCAAGCGGGAAATGCTATGATTTCGTCACAGAAGTAGAATTCGAGGCCATGGTCAAGCGCGGAGAGTTTTTGGAGTATGCGCGCGTCTTCGGCAAGCATTCTTACGGAACGCCGAAAAAATGGCTTGAGGAATCACGGAAAAAAGGCCTCGATCTGGTGTTAGAGATCGACGTGCAAGGCGCGGCGCAGGTAAAAGAGAAATTGCCGGAGTCGGTGGCCATATTTATTTTGCCGCCCTCGCGCGAGGAGTTGGAGCGCCGGCTGCGCAGCCGCGGGCAGGATTCCGGCGAAGAGATTGCGCGGCGTCTGGCGCAGGCGCGGGATGAAATTGCGGCGTTCGGCAAGTTTTACGATTATTGCGTGGTGAACGACGATATGGAACGCGCAGGGCGCGAAGCGCAGTCGATCGTGACGGCGCTCCGCTGCTCGAGCGCGCGGCGCCGTACACGGGTGGATGAGTTTCTGGCATCGTTCGGAGGAAAAGACTGAGATGACCGTGCAAACAAAAGCTCCAGAGAGCCAGTTTGCGTATGTGGTGCTGGCGGCGAGGCGCGCGCGGCAGCTCATGGCGGGTGCGCCGCCGCTGCTCGAGAACCCGAGAACCCTCAAGCCGACGCGCATCGCGTGTGAAGAGCTGGAGCACAGCCTGCTCGAGTACGACTTCACGGAGCCGCCCTCGATCGATGAGGACAAAGACGGAAACAAGCGGCGGAAGTAGCGTGCCCTTGAGGCAGAGATGCGAATCACGCTAGGTGTGACTGGTGGCGTAGCGGCTTACAAGGCCGCCGAGCTGGTGCGCCGTCTGCAACAGGAAGGGTTCAGCGTGCAAGTAGTGATGACGCGCGGGGCGCGGGAATTTGTGACGCCGCTGACGTTTGCTGCGCTGAGCGGCCAGAAAGTGATCACGGATCTGTTCGGGGAGGCCTCGGGCGGCGAAGCCAATCTGGACAGCGCGATTGAACATATCGCCGTGGCGCAACGGACCGACTTGCTGGTGGTGGCGCCGGCGACAGCGGACATTCTTGCAAAATTTGCGCGCGGGATCGCGGACGATTTTCTGACCACGCTGTATCTGGCCACGACGGCGCCGGTAGTGCTGGCTCCGGCCATGAACGTGAACATGTGGAATCACGCAGCGACACAAGAAAACGTGGAGATGTTGCGGGCGCGTGGCGTGAAGATTGTCAGTCCCGATGAGGGCTATCTTGCTTGCGGGATGACCGGCGCGGGGCGGCTGGCAGGCCAGGAAGAAATTATCGCGGCCGTGCGCGAAGCGTTACACGCGCAGCGAGGCTTGGAGGGCGAGGCCGTCCTTGTCACGGCCGGGCCCACCCGGGAAGATTTGGATCCCGTGCGTTACCTGACGAACCGGTCGTCGGGCAAGATGGGTTATGCAGTGGCGGAAGCGGCGGCGCGGCGCGGTGCTAAGGTCGTTTTGGTTAGCGGGCCGACTTCGCTGGAAGCGCCCGCCGGAGTGGAATGGATCAGCGTCAGGACGGCGGAAGAAATGCACCACGCGGTCACGGAACGCTTCGCGGAGTGTTCGATCGCGATCCTTGCAGCGGCGGTGGCGGATTACCGGCCGGTGGAAAAGCACCCCCAGAAAATGAAGCGGAACAAGGCGATGCTTACGGTGCAATTCGAGCCGACGAGAGACATTCTCGCGGATGTGGCGAAAGTAAAAGGCGAGCGGCTGGTGGTCGGATTTGCGGCGGAGACGGACCACGTGGCAGAGAACGCACGTAAGAAATTGGCAGCAAAGAATGCCGATTTGATCGTCGCGAATGACGTAACGGCGGAAGGCGCGGGATTTGACCTTGATACGAATGTGGTGACGCTCTTCGCGCGGGACGGGCGCGATCTGGCGCTGCCGCGAATGACGAAAAACGAAGCGGCGCAGCGGATTTTGGATGAAGTGGCGCGTTTGCGCGGCGTGTTGCGCGCGAAGCCCGTAGCGCAAGGCTCGAGCGATTAGTCCCATCATGGCTGAACGCATTTCAGAAAACCTCCAGCAAAAACTTTCCGAAAGATTGAATTATTACGAAGACATCGGAATCCGGCTCTTCTATCGCGACCGGAGTGCCGGAGTTATTGCGCAGTCTCCTGCTGTGACCGTCTCTCCCTCGGAGATTCAGGAAGAGAAAACAACTTTGGCGAAAACTGTTCGTAAGCCTGAAGCGCACAAACTGATACCAGCGACAGCCCGAAAGATAGATGTGCTACCGGTTCCGGCGGGACCATCGCTCTTCGAGTCGGCGGAAAAGATTGCGGACGATTCGCTGCTGAAGATTCAAACCGATCTTGGCGATTGCACGCGATGCAAGTTGCACAAGGGGCGGAACAAAATCGTGTTTGGGGACGGGAATCCGAAGGCCGAGCTGGTGTTTGTCGGGGAAGGGCCCGGGCATGACGAGGACGTGCAGGGATTGCCATTCGTGGGGCGCGCAGGAAAACTGCTGACACAAATGATTGAAGCCATGGGTTTGAAGCGGAATGATGTGTACATCTGCAACGTGGTGAAGTGCCGGCCTCCGGAGAACCGGGCGCCGGAGAAAGAGGAAGTGGCGACTTGTTCGCCATTTTTGCTGCGTCAGATCGACGCGATTGCGCCGAAAGTGATCGTATGCCTGGGAAGCGTAGCGGCGCAGACGCTGCTGGAGACGAATCGCGGGATATCGCAGTTCCGCGGACAGTGGCTGGAATTTCGCGGCAGAAAATTACTGGCAACATATCATCCCGCGTACTTGCTGCGCAATCCGAGCGCGAAGAGTGAAGTCTGGAAAGACCTACAAAAGGTGATGGCCGTGCTCGGCCTCGAAGTGAAGAAAGGCAAGTCCTCTTAACCCATCATGGGAATTCTGCTGGGCCTGCTGACGGCGCTGACCTGGGGCGGCGCGGATTTCATTGCGCGATTCGCGACCCGTCGCATCGGCACGCTCCGAACCATGTTCTATATGCAGTCGGTTGGCTTCCTCCTGTTAACGATAGTTCTGCGCTGGCTTGGTGGTTGGGGGCATCTCGCGGATGGATCGGGGTGGGAACCATGGGCCTGGGGATTTTTGGCGGGATGCATCAACGCAGGTTCGGGACTTGCTCTCTACCGAGCATTCGAAATAGGGAAGATGGCGGTTGTGGCGCCACTCTCGGCCAGCTATCCGGCGCTGACGCTCTTGATTTCTTGGATGAGCGGGGAACGGTTAACGTCGGTGCGAGTGGCTGGAATTATCCTCACGCTGCTTGGCGTGGCGGTTGTCGCGGGCGGAGAGAAGGCGCCCGCCGGGAACGATGCAGCGGCGGTGCGAGGAAGCGGCCGGGGGATGGGTTGGGCGATCATCGCGGCGACTGGATTCGGTGTGCTGTTCTGGTTGCTTGGGGTTCGCATGATTCCGCGAGTTGGTGCGACACAGGTGGTATGGATGATCCGGTTGACGAGCACCGTGCTGACGGGGGCAGTGATCTTATTTGCGAAAACTCCGTTGCGTTTTCCCCGGGGCGAGGTGCGCTGGATGGCCCTGGGCATGGGAGTGTTTGATACGGCCGCGTTTGTGTCGAGCAATCACGGAATGCAAATGGAGCAGGTGGCCGTGATCAGCGTGCTCGGCTCGCTGTATGGAGCGGTCAGCGTTGCACTCGCGGCGATTTTTCTGCGTGAACACGTTTCGCGCTGGCAATGGGCGGGGATCATAACGATCTTTGCGGGAATTTGTCTGATTAGCAGATAGTTTTCTTCTTTTATCAGGCAGAACTGTTTCTCCAACTCTCTGCGACATTTCCGCGTACTGATACACTACTCAGCGAAATGAGTTCTCCTTATTGCAATGTGGCGCTGCCGGTGCCTCTGCGCACGGCTTTCACGTACGCGGTGCCGGAGGCATTGCGCGAAGCGATACAGCCGGGGAGCCGTGTGCTAGTGCCCTTCCGCAAGAAGTCCTTGGTGGGCGTGGTCGTGGATTTTGTGGAGCGCGCGCCGGAAGGCACAAAAATACGCGAGATCACGAAGGCGCTTGATTTCGCGCCGGCGCTGACGCCGAAGCTCATCGAGTTGGCGCAATGGATCGCAGGGTATTACCTGGCGCCGATCGGCGAAGTATTTCGCGCCATGCTGCCGCCGGTGACGGAGCTGAAGACGAAGCGGCAGATTCTATTGACAGAAGCGGGACGCGAGGCGGCAGAGAGCTTGGGCGCAGGCGAGCTTTCTCATGGGCTCACCGGTGAGGAAACAGAATTACTTGCAAAGCTAAAAGGGAAAAGGGGCGTGTTGCAACTGGGGCCGGCGGCGAGGCTGGGCGTGGATGGCGCTACGCTGCAGCGGTTGCAACGGCGCGGGTTGATCGAGATTCGCGAGAGCGTGGAGGGGCGAAAGAGAAAGACACAGCGCGTGATCGCGTGGAAGGCTACCGCTGAAGAGAGGACGCGCGACGAGCGAGCGGAGAAGGAAGAAAAAGTGCGAGCGCTGCTGGAAACAGAGCGCGGGCCGCTGCCGATGCCGCAATTGCTGAAGCTGGCAGGGGTTTCGCGGGCGGCGGTTGAACGGATGCTTCGCGATGGTTTGCTGGAGAGTTGGGAAGAGCCGATTGATCCAGCAGAGGATCCGTTCGACGCGGGATACGAACCGCCGGCGCATGATCTGAATGCCGAACAGGAGAGCGCGCTGAAGGCAATTCGCGGGCGGTTCGAGCTGGGAGAATTTGGCGTGCTGTTGCTGCACGGCGTAACGGGGAGCGGGAAGACGGAAGTGTATTTGCGCGCTGTGCAGGAGACGCTGGCGCGGAGGAAGACAGCGATTGTCCTTGTGCCGGAGATCGCCCTGACGCTGTGGATTGGACGGCAGTGCCGGGCATGGTTCGGCGCACGATTCGAGGGCGTGGCGGTGCTGCACTCGGCGCTCAGCGATGTGGAGCGGGCGCGAGAATGGCGGCGGGTACGCACGGGCGAGGCTCGCGTTGTCGTGGGGACGCGGTCGGCGGTGTTTGCACCGCTCGAAAATCTCGGGCTGATCATTGTCGATGAGGAGCAGGAGAACAGCTATAAACAGGAAGAAACGCCGCGATATCACGGACGCGACGTCGCGATCGTGCGCGCGAAAGCGGAAGGCGCGATTGCGCTGCTGGGGTCGGCGACGCCGTCGCTCGAGACGTATCATCATGCGCGCAGTGGCAAGTACGAGCTGCTGACTCTGGCGTCGCGCGTCGAGAACCGGTCGCTCGCCAACGTAGAGATCGTCAATCTGCGCGAAGAGTTTCAGCAGACACACCAGACGAGTCCGATTAGCGCAACGCTACACGCGGGCATCGAAGAGTGCCTGACGCAGGGAACGCAGGCGCTGGTGCTCATCAACCGGCGTGGATATTCGTGGTCGGTGCTGTGCCGGAGCTGCGGCGCGTCCGTGCAATGCGCGAATTGCAGCATTTCGATGACGCATCACAAGAGCCGCAACCGGCTGGAGTGCCACTACTGTGGATCGGTGCAGCAGGTGCCGAAGCAATGCCCTAAATGCCAGTCGCAATATGTCTATTTTTTTGGCGAGGGGTCGGAACACTTGGAAGAAAGATTGCGCAAAGAATTTCCCGGCGCGCGGATCGCGCGGCTGGATCGCGACACGGCACGAACGAAGCGGCAGTACCAGGAAACGCTCGGAGCATTTGCCGGCGGAGCGCTCGACATTCTGGTTGGGACGCAGATGCTGGCGAAAGGTCACGATTTTCAGCGAGTCACGCTGGTAGGAGTAGTCGGCGCGGATTCTGCGCTGAGTTTGCCGGATTTTCGAGCGGCGGAGAGAACGTTTCAGTTGTTGACACAGGTGGCCGGGCGCGCGGGGCGCGGTGATTTGCCGGGGCGAGTGCTGATCCAGACATTTTATCCGGAGCACTACGCGATTCAGGACGCGGTAAAGCAAGATTACAGCGCGTTCTTCGAGCGGGAGATGCATTTTCGCCGGATGATGGCATACCCGCCGTTCACGTCGCTGGCGAATGTGATCGTGCGGGATACCAGCTTGGAGAAGGCCATCCGGTGGGCGCGGCAGCTTTCGGAATATTTCTCGCCGCAGGATGGAAAGGACGCGCGGGTCCTCGGACCGGCGACGGCGCCGTTGGCGCGTTTGAAGAAGGAACATCGGTTTCAGTTCCTGCTGAAATCGCCAAAGCGGTCTGTGCTGACGAAGTTGCTGAGCGGAGCGATGGCGTATTGCGATGCCAAGGAGATTCCGCAGACGGCGGTGCTGGTGGATATGGATCCGCTGAGTTTGTTGTAGATAGGCGTGAGCGGTGACTTGTGACCGGTGGCCTGTGCGAGTGCGATGTTGACAGCGAGCGAGATAATTCGTGGAGCTGGAGTTCGTCGTTGTGGAGTTCATGATTTCCTCGTTGAGGGGGGTACACCCCCCATGAAAATGGATGGTTATCAAAAGAAAGGAGTTGCGAGAAGGGCATCGCGCAAGTGGTTGAAAAGAAAAGTGGATGCGCGAAGTGTTTTCGGGCGTTCCTAGACGGGAAAGTTGGTTGTGCCCCCTCCCCCCTATGTTTTGCATAAGTGTTCATTCTAAGGGGAGTTAAAGTCGTTTGTTTTGATACACTTTTACAAGTGTTGATTCTAAATAGCTTAGGGGGACAGAGAAGAGGGATTGGGGGATACGAGATAGGGAATTGGGTGCAAGCAGCCGTGAGCGGAAGGCCGAAGAGCGGGCGAGGATCTGATGCGTTATACACGGGAAAGAATAGCAGAAAGTAGTCTGTTTGTCAATGTATTTATTCGATATCATTCGAAGGGGGTCGTAAGACGTTGAAATGTTTGCAAGTTACAGGTTTGAAGGTTGAAGTTCAAGGGATGGGGAGCCGGGGCGGGAAAGCGGAAAACCTTGAGGAAAGAGGCTACGACAAGAAGAAGGAGGAAAAGTCAAAACCCGCACCCTCAAGAATCCGAGGGTGCGGCACACTGCAGGCGGGACAGGTCGGAGTAAACGCCACCGGCGTGCGGGCACCCCGCCAGCTTTCAGAGAAGCGTCTCGTTCTGAGATTGGTGGTGCGAAGCCCTGTTCGCTACAGTCATTTGGAAGTGCGCGTTGGACAGACTCCAAGTGCATTACTTCCGAGTGCGCCGTGATCCAGGCACAATCGCCAAATTACCAAGGCGGATTACATCTCCGGTAAGCCGACGACACGTCCACCGGGGCCGGCAGGCTCTTGGGGACGCGCAATATTGGTCGCTTGCGTAACAGTTTACGGCGGGCTATTTTTCAAGCTGATTAGAGCCTTGCGAAGCACGATGGGGATTGTGGATTCTCAGACTAAGAATCAAGCTTCCCGCCGCAACATAGACCAGCGCGATGAATCCGAAGCTGGCCGTGAGCGAGTGCGTTCGATAATTGAGAAAACCGATCACGTAGGGTCCAGCAAGTCCACCGAGTTGTCCAATTGAGGTAATTAGTCCGAATGTGGCGGCTGCCGCTGATTCACTCAGCATCATTGTCGGCATCGACCAGAAAACCGGATAGAACGCATACAAGAACCCGCTGCCCAACAGCAAGAATGAGATCGCTAAAGGGAGATCGTGGCGATTGGGGATCGAGAGCCCGTACATCAGTCCCGCAATGACGAGCGGAATGGCGGTGTGCCAACGTCGCTCGGCCGTCTTATCGCAGTGCCAAGCGTTGATTAGTGCCCCGGCAATACCAATCAGAGCTGGAACCAGTAGGAGCGAAGTCACCGCCCGGTCAGAGAATCCCGAAAGGCGCTTAACGAAGGTGGGTATCCAATAGATGCTCCCGAGAGCTCCCGACATCGCCAAGAAGTAAGCACCAAGCAACAACAGAACTTGCCGATCGCAAAACGCTTCGATGATCGTGTAGTTTCGAATCTTTTTTTTCGCTTGTAGCTCAGCTTGCAATTCGTTTATAAGCCAGTCCCGTTCGTCCTGAGGAAGCCAGGGTGCCTGCGAAGGCCAGTCCGTCAGATAAAAGAAGGTGATGATCCCAAGGATGATGGCGGGAGTTCCCTCCAAAATAAAGAGCCAGCGCCATCCGGCCAGCCCACGCCAATGAACTCCGAGCAGCCAGCCCGCTAGCGGAGAGCCGACCAAAGAAGCGGTGGGAATTGCTGCGAATAAGCAAGCGATCGCACGGCTGCGCTCGCGCAGGCGGAACCAGCGCGTCAAATAAACGATCATTCCGGGGAGAAAGCTGGCTTCTGCGACTCCCAAGAAGAAGCGGACCGCATAGAATTGAACGACGCTGTGTACGAAGCCAATGAGAATCGTAACTATTCCCCACGAAATCATGATTCGTGCAATCCATTTCCTTGCGCTCCAGCGTTCGACGATGATGGCTCCTGGTATCTCAAACAAGACATAGCTGATGTAGAAGATACCCACGCCCAGACCGAACACGCGATCGCTAAAGCCCAGGTCAGAGTTCATCCGGAGGCCAGTGAATGAAACATTCACGCGGTCGATGTACGCAACCACGTACAGAATGAAAACGAAGGGCAGCAGGCGCCAAGCGATACGCCGCCGCGCTCGCATGCCAACGTCCGACAAGCCCGAGATCAATGCCATAGCACCGCCAGTTGTGTGCCTGTCTCCCGTCTACTTTCTCCAGCAGATTGCGCCGCCGATCTTACGGACTATGCTGTAGTGGGAAACCTTCTGCCCCACCGGGTTGGGAGGGCGTGTTCACTGGCGAGATGGTAAGTATGCTTTAGAGGAACGTCAATAGCTGTGGTTGAGCAGAGGTTGGCGACGTAGCTGGCCGTATAACGCGCTGCACGTAGAAGTGCCGTGCGCGCCCGCCACATTCTAGGCGTCGCGTACTCTTCCAGAATCGCTTGTGTCCGAGTGCGCCGTCATCCCGAGTGCGCCGCCGAGAATTTTCGATCAAGTTGCAGGCAGGGGTCGACAACAGCAACCACTACCGACCGACACTTCAACTGTTTTCCATTGCTCTGTTCTGATAGGAAAATACAGCCCTAAAGACTTCATCGACGTTGATCAAATCACCTATGGTGGCGCCGGCCTTGATCTTCTCTTGAAGGAGATGTTCTGTCTCCAGGAGGCGCTGGGCTTTCTCCAGAATCGCCGTGGACTCGTCCTTCGGTACAACGACCACCCCATTGCCGTCGGCAACGATGATGTCCCCCGGCGAGACGGCCACTCCAGCGCATTGGATCAGGACGTTAACGTCACCGTAACCCGAAATAGATCCAACATTTGGAACGAATCCTTTGCAGATAACGGGAAATTTGATCTTGCGGATCTCCTCGACATCGCGACAGGCGCCGTCAATGACGGCTGCAGCCACGCCGCGATTGATAGCCGACAATGTCATGTTTTCTCCCCAGAGAGCAGTGTTAGCCGACCCGTGAGAGTCGATCACAACAACGTCACCTGGTTTGCAGAGGTCGATTGCTTTAAAGGCGGCAGCCAGATCGGAGGCGAGAGTCTTCACGGTTACAGCCGTACCTACGAGCCGGATCCCCTCGAAGAGGGGCTTAATGTCGGATGTCATTGCATTGGGCCGCCCCATACAATCCGAGATTGCGCACGTGATGGAATCATATCGGAGCAGATTCTTAAAACCCTCAACGATTTCCATGGCCGGTCTATCGATGCTTTCATTGATCATAGGAATCTCCTTCCATGCGTTAGGCGGGCTATTCTATAACGCTTGCCGATCCTCAACTGGCTCGGTATCAGGCGAATCTCCGAAAGGCTTTTCCTGCGCGGAGCGGGTTACCTGTAGAAGTGGCCGCACTCAGCATTTCGATTCGAGCCACCACGCGATAACTTCCGGATGGTCGCCCACCCGGAAGTTATGGTCGGACCGATTTGCCCGGCGGTAAGTTGGAAATCCCGTTATCACCAGCAATCCAGGATCGTCGCATTCTGAGATACCTGGTGGGAAGCCCTGCTCCCGTCAGTTATCTGGAAGAACGCCAGTTTCCGATTAGGGCGTGATCCAGGCACAATCGCCAAAATGTCGAGGCGGACGACATCTCTGGTTAGCTGACTATACGGCCGCTGAGACGGCCCCACGTTGCGCAGCCTCGACCAGCGGCCGAAACTATTTTTGAAATTCATCGACAGTTCCGGCTTCAATTACCCAATCTGGTCTAGTGCGTCATTGACGGCACCATCTTCTGGCTTGCACTCATGCTTGTCAAAGTCGGATTGGAGTTGCTGTATAGCTTTGTCGGCGTCAACTAGAAACTCCTGTCGCGTCCTGAAGGCTAATTTGCAGACATCGCAATACGCAGTGCTCGGGGTGCTCCCGATGAGTCGTGTTATCTTGAGATTCCGGTCAGGCATTGCAACATCATTGCAGGGCACGATTACTGAGTCAAATGCCTTCATTGGTTCGGCTGTGGCCATACACGTTCCTGGCAAGAAACGCCGGGAAGCGGAACGCGTAAAAGGGCGGGGATACAAGGAGCTCGCCTGGCTGAAGAGCCTGTCTCGCAACCTCAAAGTTACTTCCTCAGCGGCTGAAGCCGGATTACAAAGAAAGCTGTTATGTCGGAGCTCCCGACAGGAGTCGGGACAGGCGCCGCTCCGACCCCCGGGAGAGTAAGAGTTGCCACACAGATTCTGAAGCCCAGCGCTTAGACAAATCGAAGAGAGATTCCTCGCCCCGCAGACCCATCCGGGACGCAAAATGCCCGCTCCGTAAACCCGAACGGAGCGCAAGAAACGCGCTGCGCTCGGAATGACAGGCTTAGGCGTGTGTGCTGCGTTTTCGCCAGAAGAAGTAGGCGGGGAGGCCGAGGAGGAGAAGGAAAAGGGCGGCGGCGAGGTTTCTGAATTGTGCGGGGTCGAGGAAGGCGAGAACGACAGCGTTGCCGACGATGGCGGCTGCAGCCAGGACGAAGATGAGCGGCGTCCAGGGGTAGCCGGGAACGCGATAGGGGATCGCCTTGCCCTGCGAAGCGCGGCGGAGCGGAAAGATCGCCGCAGCGCCGAGGCCATAAAAAATCCACCCGATGAAAATCACACCGCCGATGAGCTCGGAAAATTTCCCCGCGCAGGCCAGGATGGCAGACCAAATCCCGAGCGCCACGATCGCAGCGGCGGGGGTATGAAAGCGCGGATGAACTTCAGCGAGTTTTTTGAAAAAGAGGTTGTCATTGGCCATGGCGTAGAAGACCCGAGGCGCGGTGAGAATTACACTATTCGCCGCACTAAAGGTAGAAATGAGAATGGTGAGCGCGACAAGTTTTCCGGCCCACGGACCGAGGACAGCGGCGACGGCAGTCGCAGCGATGGCGTCGCTGGCGGTGGCGGCGGCTGGGCCGAGAGCAAAAAGATAGGCCAGGACAGCGATGAGATAGAGAGCAACGAGGATCAACGATCCGAGAAGAAAAGAGCGCGGGAAAGATTTTTGGGGCTCGACCACCTCGCCGGCGCTGTAGGTGCCGAATTGCCAGCCTTCGTAGGCCCACAGAACAGCGATCATGCCGAGGCCGAAGTTGGAAAAAAGAGAGAAGCCGCGCTGGGTAGTGCCGAAAGCGGGCGGCAGGTCGGAGGCATGGCGGCCGAGTGCGAACAGTATGGCGCTGAGAACAACTATGATTCCGACTTTGACGAGCGTGGTCCAATTCTGCAGGTCGGAACTCTTGCGCGTGCCCCAGACGTTGACGGCGGTGACGACAGCGATCATGGCGACGGAGGCGACAGTGGACGCGACGGGAGAGAGAGGGACGATTTCGGCAAGGTAGCGCGTGAAAGCGCGGGCGAGGGCGGCAATCGAGGCGCTGGCGATGACGAGGAAGAGGCACCAACCGTAAAGGAACGCGGGAATGCGGCCGAAGGCGTCGCGGATGTAGCAGTAGAGGCCGCCAGCCTCTGGATTGGTGGCGGCGAGCTCGGCGTAAGTGAGGGCGCCGAGAAGAGAGAGGATGCCACCAACGAGCCAGACGAGAAGTGACAAGCCGACAGAGCCGTCGAGCTGACGCAGGATGAGGCCGGGGGTGAGGAAAATGCCAGAACCAATGACGGAGCCAATGAATAGGAACAACAAGTCGCGAAGTGTCAGGGTGCGGATGAGCGATGGCATAAGTGCGCGGCGCGGGATCACACCCGTGTGTCGAGCGAAAGCATCATAACCGGACTAATGGAAGCGTCAACGAAAAGATGGAACCGTCAGCAGGTAGCTGCAAAACAGTTCCTCAGGGGTTAAAACACCTGAGAGAATTTCGAAAGAAAGTCACTTAATGTCGAAGCTCCCGACCGGGTCGGGACATGTTCCGCTGCGACCCCTAAAATCCGCCTATTTCCAGCAGCCCGTCAGATGGGGGCGGGCATGAAGCAGAGGATAAAGACGCCGAGTGCGAGCAACGCACCGAAACGTCGATCGGGGTCGAGAGGTGTGGAATCGTAGATGGGCGCCGTGCGAAGGAAACGGAGGCCCAAGAGGATCGCTGCCCAAATGTACCAGCCGGGCCAATGCTGGAAGAAACCGAGTGAGACAAGAATGAGGGGAAGAAGCAGCGAGACAGAGCGATGGGCACGCGGACTGAGGGAACGAAGAATGTGGCCGCCATCGAGTTGGCCCGCCGGCAGGAGATTGAGCGAAGTCGCAAAGAGCCCGACCCAGGCGGCGCGGCCGACGGGATGGAGAAGGAGACTGCCAGTGTTGACACCGGGATGAAGGACGGCTGCGAAGAAGCGCAGGATGAGAGGAATGCCGAAGACGACCTCGGAGTGAGCGGGATCCGCGAGTCCGGGAACAATTTTGGCGTGGAGAATTCCATAAACGAGTGCGGGAACGGCGAGAACGAAGCCGACAAGCGGACCCGACGCGCCGACATCGAAGAGGGCGCGCGTGGTACGGATAGGGGATCGGATGAGAATGAATGCACCAAAAGTGCCAATGAGCGTAGGAGCGGGGATGAAGAACGGGTAGCTGGCGCGAATATGGTGATGGCGGCAGGCGAAGAAATGGCCAAGTTCATGCGTTAGAAGAATCGCCATGAGCGTCAAAGCGAAAGGGAGGCCGCTCACGAGCGCAGCCGGATGGCGATAGAAGAGCGTAAAGGAGCGAACGAACTCGTCGATCGAGACGGCCTGATTGTGCGCGTAGGCGGCGGCAAATTGCGCGCCGGCGGCGAGGCAGGTACATAGTGTGAGAAAAAAGAGAGCGACGGCGAGAAGGAGAGTCTTGACGGGCGGGCGGGGGCGGATAGCGGCATAATAGGCCGATGCTGGGGGGATGGACCGCCAATCAAGAGCGGCCGGAACGGCGGGAACTGCATTGCCTGGGAGCGTGTGGGTCACCAAGGGTTTGGCGGATCAGTTTTGATTTGACTGGTCCAGTACAACACAATCGTGGCATCTTGCGCCAGTTGGCGAGCGCTCCCTGCGAGGAAGCGCGAACAATCGGAGTGCTAATCCGCGGCCTTCAGAGCTTCGATGCCCTGGAGTTCCTTGCCGGGCTTGAAGCGAACGGCCTTGCCGGGAGGAATGGTGACTTCCTCGCCAGTGCGGGGATTGCGGCCGATGCCGGTCTTGCGTGGCTTGACGCTGAAGACTCCGAAGCGGCGCAGCTCGATGCGCTGACCGCGGCCGAGAGCGCTTTTGAGGGATTCGAATACGGTTTCGACGGCCTGCTCGGCCTTGGTGCGGCTGATACTCGCCGCGGTGACGACGGCGTTCACGATGTCCAGCTTGATCACGCGTGCCTCCCTAGGGGCTCCGTGGGCAGATGCTAGAGTGTGCGCCGCAGGTTGTCAAGGACGTGAGGGGTAAACTACACTGCTTGTCCTTTGCAAGGGATGATGCAGGGGATGTGGGCGCAGGGGGCTTCGACTGCGCAAGCTTTGATTGCAAGTTCCTGAAGTTCCTGGAGGAATGGATGTCCGTTAAGCCAGACCGCTGGATCCGCCGCATGTCGCTGGAGCACAGGATGATCGAGCCGTTCACGGACCGGCAGATGCGCGAGGGCGTGATCAGCTACGGAGTGTCGTCGTACGGTTACGATATTCGCGTGGCGGATGAGTTCCGGATTTTCACGAACGTGAATTCGACGATCGTCGATCCGAAGAATTTCGATCCGCGGTCGCTGGTGGAATTCAAGGGCGACGTCTGTATCATTCCGCCGAATTCGTTCGCGCTGGCGAGGTCCGTGGAGTATTTCCGGATACCTCGAAACGTGCTGACCATTTGTGTGGGGAAGTCCACGTATGCGCGCTGCGGGATCATCGTTAATGTGACGCCGTTCGAACCAGAGTGGGAAGGCTTTGTGACGCTGGAGATCAGCAACACCACGCCACTCCCGGCAAAGATTTATGCGAATGAAGGGCTTTGCCAGGTGGTGTTTTTCCTTTCGGATGAAGAATGCGAAGTGAGCTACAAGGACAAGAAGGGGAAGTACCAGGCACAGAGCGGAATCGTTCTGCCGCGGCTGTAGCGAGCCGGAGTATCGAACACGAGTTCGCTCCGTATGGGAAGAAATAAAGAAAGCGCGCCGTTCTTTTCTTGCGACGCGTTTTTTGTTTTGCAGAAGGATTCACGAAAGAACAGCAGTGACTAGCGGATAGCCGCGTTCCCGCCAGGCGTCGAGACCGCCCTGCAGAGGACGAATGCGCTTGATGCCCTTTTTTCTGAGGAGCAGCGCCACACGGGCGCTCGTAGCTTCGTTGGGTCAAGTACAGTAGAGAATGACCTCGCGGTCGCGCGGCAGCGGGTCGCTTTTCTCCTGGAGATCCTTGGCGTCCATGCGGAAGGCGCCGGGAATGGTTTCGGGATTGGCTTCGAAATCCATGGAATGGCGAAGGTCGACGATGACCAGTTCTTCCCCCGCGTCGATCTTTTTCTTCAGTTCATCAACGGTGACGCGGGCGATGCGCAGTTCGCGAAGAAATCGCTGGCGCGCGATGAATTTAGAAGTGATATACGCGGCGAGAGCACCGATGAGCAGGATGACGAGCTTGCCGCCGAGCGCGGAGGCACGCCCGGCAATGCGCTCGATTTCCCCGCTGAAGGCATAGCCCAGGCTCAAATAGCCGCCGGCCCAGAAGAGCGAACCGAGGGCATCGAAAAGCAGAAAGCGCCGAGGGCGCATGTGAAAAATGCCGGCGAGCGGCGGGGCCACCGTGCTGAGGCCAGGGACAAACTTGGCGAAGAGAAGCGAACGCGCACCCTGCTTGGAGAAGATGCCCTCTGTCCGGCGAACACAGGAGTCCGGCTCCAGCGAAATTTTGCAGAGAAGCTGAAGGATCCTGATGCCTTTGAGGCGGCCGAGCTGATACCAGATGGTGTCGGCGGCGATAGCAGCCAAGACGCAGAAGAACAAAGAGGCGAAAAAGCTAAGGCGTCCCGCACCGGCCAGCGCGCCGGCAGCAAGCAGGAGCGGCACAGTAGGGACCGGCAGACCGATTTGCTCGGCGAAGACCCAGCCCAGGAGTACCACGTATCCATGGCGGAGTAGAAAATCAAATAGGCTTTGCATGGCGCGGGCCGGATCCTCGCTTGGTGACTATTTCGAAATAAAGGGGGAAGTATGCCCCCAGCGGCCCGTCATGACAAATTCGCTGAGGGGCTTGCGGGTACGCGGGGCAAGTTCCCGTTCGCGAAGAGACTGCGGCAGGGATTCCGGATCGCCGGGATAACCGATGGCGATCGCGGCGATAGGCTCCCAACCCGCGGGAATTTCGAAAACTTGGCGGGCTTTCTGTGGGTCGAAGCCAGCCATTTGGTGAACGAAAAGTCCCCTTGCATTGGCTTCAAAAGTCAGTTGTGCGGCGGCGGCGCCAACATCGTAGAAAGCATTCCGATTGGGATTGCCGTTGCGCTGAAACGCGAGCTCCGCGACGGCGAGGGCAAGGACGGGAGCATGCTTAGCCCAACCGGCATTGAATTCCACCAGGACGCTCAGCATTTTAGGAAAGTTTTCGGTATCGTTTTTGGCGGCCACAAGGAAGGCCCAAGGTTGTTCGTTACTGCTGGACGGCGCCCAGCGCGCAGCTTCAAACAAACTGCCAAGCACCTCGGAGGAAACAGACTTGTCAGCGAAGGCGCGGGGGCTCCAACGATTACGGATGGAGTCCTGAACGGGATAGTCGGTAACAGCCGGTTTTTCCATAACCTCTTTCCTTTGGGGTACCCGCGGATTAGATGAAAGACACTGCGGGGCGGTACATTCGCCTCCGTACTTAAGCGAGTCAAGAATTATTTTGCTGCCGCGGACTTGACCATCTCCACGTCGATGGTAATGGAGACTTCATCGCCAACGACCAAGCCGCCGTTGTCCATCTTGGCGTTGAACTTTACGCCGTAGTCCTGACGGTTGATCTTGGTGGTGGCGCTGATTGCCGCGCGCTGATTGCCCCTAGGGTCCGTGATGGGAGCCGTCGGACCATCCACGTCCAGGACGACTGCTTTGGTTGTGCCATGAATGGAGAGGTCGCCCGTAATCTTGAGCTTCCCGGCCGCGACCTGCTCGACTTTCTTGGACTTGAACGTGATGGCCGGATATTTGGCAACCTCGAAGAAATTGTCGCTGCGCAGGTCTTCATCGCGCTTCTGCACGCGGGTATCAACAGAGGCGGCGTCAATCGTCAGTTCCACGCTCGATTTGGTGATGTCTTGATCATCGAGCTGGACGGTTCCGCTGACCTTGGTGAAAGCGCCGCGGACGGTAGAGATGGTAAGGTGGCGCACCGCAAATTGCGCGGAAGAGTGAGGGGGATCAATCTTCCACTCCGACGTGGCCGCGGCGGCGGGCAGCGAAAAGACCGCAGCGAGTCCTGCAAGAATTGCGATCCTTGAAGTCTTGTTCGTCATCGTAGTTCCTCACCTTTTTTATTTGACTTGCGAAATTCTATTAAATCCGTGCCTCCGGCAGCCGCCTTTAGCCGATCTGCCGCGAACGGACCTCTTCCAGGATGCCGGCAAAAGCCCTCAGGCGGGCAGCAGTCATATGCTGGAACTGGCGCTTGTGCAGCTCTCGAACAGGCTGGTCGAGAGCTTTCAAAATATGGAGCCCCTGGCGGGTGATGCGCGTCTTGATGACGCGGCGGTCGTCGGTCTGGCGCATGCGGGTGATGAGGCGGAGTTTTTCCATGCGGTCGAGGAGGCGTGTCATGTCCGGATCGTGAGAAATCATGCGATCACCGATTCCCCGGCAGGGGAGGCCCTCGGGTTCGGCGCCGCGGAGGATCCGCAGGACGTTGTATTGCGCGCCCGTGAGACCTTGTGACTTGAGCAATTGCTCGGCCTCCTGGCCAACGGCATCCGCGGTCTGGAGAAGAGCGACGAAGATGCGGCCTTCGAGGGGGATAGGGGTGGGAGCGGCTTTGGAGCGCGAACGCACAGCGAAAATATAGTTGTTGTAACGATTACTGTCAAGAGGAAAATACAGCATCCAGATTCACGGCTTGCGCACTGGCCGCAGCTGGATTTCGCTGAGAAAGCTTTGCGGGCCCTGGGTGACGACCATGGCGACGGCGTGGGCGACGTCGTCCGGGGTAAGCAATTTAGACGCGTCCTTGGGGCCGCGGCCGGAAAATTCGGTAGCCACGCTGCCGGGGCAGATGACGCTGACGCGGATACCGTGTTCGCGCAGGTCTTCCGCCATGCAACCGGAAAGGCCCTGCAAACCCCATTTCGAGGCGCAATAGAGGCCGCCGGTGGCGAACGTGTTGCGGCCGGCAAGGGAACTGATGTTGATAATGTCGCCCTGACCACGGCGAATCATGGAGGGGACAACGGCGCAGGAAAGCAGGAATGCGCTCTTGAGGTTTGTGTTTATGACGAGGTCCCAGTCGGCTTCCGATCTCTCGTGGGCAGGGCCGAAAAGGCCGATGCCCGCGTTGTTGATGAGGATGGAGATGGGGCCAAGCGCAGCCTCCGTATTGGTGACGAGACTCGTGATATCCCCCGGCCGGGTTACATCGGCGGGTTGGGAATAAACGCGCCCGCCGGATCGTTTCAATTCGGAAGAGGTGGCGGCAAGGGCACCTTTATCGCGGCCGCAGATGGCGAGGGAGGCACCCAACGAAGCGAGGCGTAGAGCGACAGCACGACCGATGCCACGGCTGCCTCCAGTGACAAGAGCGACCGCCCGCAAAAGCGGCTTCGTCCCGTGGTCGGCCGGACCTGTTGCTGTTTTTTCACGCATGAGATATCTTCCTCGTCGAAGCCACTCTTTTTATGCGAAACTCATCTTAGCATCAGGAGCATAGTTGAACCGTGAGCAGCCCTCGGGTCCCCGGCGATGCACGGAGGATAGTTGGGAGAAGCCGGCAAGTGAATAACTGCATAATTGAAAAATTCACAGAGCTCCGCAGGATAACGGCTTGCGGATAGTGGGCGGCTTTTCCTATAATCCCAAAGTTTTCGTAGTGAAGCGACACCCGGCAGAAACTTTCCGGGCGGAGCGGAAGAAAAACCCAGGCTTGGAGTTTGAGCGAGGAGAATGGGAATGAACGTAACACGACGATCGGCAGGCTTCGCGCTTTTAGCTGCGCTCGGCCTGATTCTCGGGAGCGCCCCCGGTGCGAGGGCGCAAGCAGCAGCGCAAGACGCGGGCGCGGGTAAGCAAGCGTATACCGTGCCGGAGTATAATTCCTACCAAATCTGCGCGACCGATAAGAATCCGGCCTCGCAGGCCAAGTGCCTGGACGATTTCGCCTCGAAGTATCCGAATTCCGCACTGCTGGTATATGGCTACCCCCTTGAGTTTCAGGCTTATGGCGCGCTCAAGAATTTCCCCAAAGTGATCGAGTATGCCGACAAGCTCCTCGCGCTGGGGGACAAGGTCGAAGCCCCCGTCCGGTATCAGGCTTACTATGCGCGCGCGTTTGCCTATACGAATCTCCCTGCCCAACAACAACAGGATAAAGATCAGGCGACGAAGGCGCGCGAGGCAGCGCTCAGCGGATTGAAAACTTTGAGCGAATTGAAAAAACCGGACAACATGAGTGAAGAGGATTGGAATAAGCAAAAACAACAGCCTACCACTCTGTTTAACTACACGGCAGCGGTTGCAGCAATGGCTATGAAGGATTGCTCGAGTGCCGTCGAGTCGTACAAGGCCGTCCTGGCGGGGACCCCGGACGATGCCATTACGAGCTATCGGCTCGGACAGGCGTACATGTGTATGAACCCGCCACAGCAGATGGATGCTTTCTGGGCTTTCGCGAGGGCGGTGACCGCGAAAAACGCCAACCAGCAGCAATCCACGAAGGTGAAAGACTATTTGCGCAAGCTCATCGTCAATTACCAGCAGGCGGCTTGCGACAATCTGACCGACGCGGAGCTCAATGAGCTGCTGCAACTGGCGGGAAGCTCCGCAGAACGACCCGCGAGCTACAAGATTCCAAGCAGCGCAGATCTGGACGCGGCGCGGAAGGACATGACCATCGCGTCCGTGTTCGCGGATCTGAAGGCTGGCGGTGACAAGGCCAAGGTAACGTGGCTGGCATCCTGCGGCTTGGAATTCCCCGATGTACCGAGCAAGCTGCTGGATGTAACGCCGGGTACGGATGCTGTTGTTCTGAAGGTTGCTTTCGTCACAAGCCAAGCGGCGTTCGATGCGGCGACGACGCCGAACATGGACGTAAAGGTCTCCGGCCAGCCGGGAGTAGAAAGGCTCGAAAAGGACACCGCGCCACGCTTTACTGGAACGCTCGTTTCCTACGACCCTGACCCGGCCTTCATGCTCCATTGGGACAAGGCCAAGGTGAACGAAGAAGATATCCCGAAGGAAAAGGAGAAAGCGGCGCCGAAGAAGCCCGTGCGGCGCCCGGCTCCGAAGAAACCCGGGACCTGAGACGGAGTTACGAAAAGGAACAGTGGGCGGCTCTCCGAAGAATTCAGAGAGCCGCTTTTTTTGCACCACAGTCCACGCGGCAAAGTTGCGAAGGGCAAGAGTTGGAGGGAAGTTGCCGGCGAGACGCCGGCGCTGCCAGGATCTTCGTCAGCGGCCGCGGCGGCCGTTGCGGTCAAGTTTGTATTCGCCGATCTTGCGGCTAAGGGTGTTGCGGTGAATGCCGAGGAGCTGTGCCGCGCGGGATTGGTTGCCGTTGGCACGGTCGAGGACGCGCTTTATGAAACGTTTTTCGAATTCGCCGATGGCCTCGTCGAATTGAATGCCGCGCTCAACCATCTGTATCACAAGCCCTTCGAGTTGATCTTTCACGATGACACGCTCCGCAAAAATTTCACAAAGTGAGGGGCCGGACCACTAGTTCAGCTCGTGCCCTACCAGGATGCGATATGCCTCCCGGTATTTTGCACGAGTGGCCGCGACAACCTCGGGTGGCAGTTCGGGGCCGGGTGGGGTCTTGGACCACTGGATCCGTTCGAGGTAATCGCGCACAAATTGTTTGTCGAAAGAGGGTTGCGGGCCGCCTGGCTTGTACTGAGCCGCAGGCCAGAAGCGGGAAGAATCGGGAGTGAGGGCTTCATCGATCCAGATCAGGTCGTTATGGAGGAGGC
Organism: Candidatus Acidiferrum sp.; assembly: GCA_035544995.1. Taxonomy (GTDB): domain Bacteria; phylum Acidobacteriota; class Terriglobia; order Acidiferrales; family UBA7541; genus Acidiferrum. Next base: position 30,424 of record DASZZI010000077.1, on the reverse strand, counting down.
CGAATTCGAATTTCGTGTCGGCGAGAATAATGCCGCGTGGCTCGGCATAGGCGGCGGCGCGGCGATAGATCTCGAGGCTGATCGTGCGGACGCGCTCGGCAAGCTCTTTGCCGACGAGCGAGGCGGCTTGTTCGAACGAAATATTTTCATCGTGGCCGGTGGCGGCCTTGGTTGCCGGCGTGAAGAGGGGCTGGGGCAGGCGGCCGGATTCACGCAGGCCTGGAGGGAGCGCGATGCCGCAGATTTTTCCGCTCGCGCGGTAGTCCTTCCAGCCGGAGCCAGAAACGTAACCGCGCACGACGCATTCGATGGGAAGCGGCTGGGCCTTGCGAACGACCATGGAGCGGCCAGCAAGATCGTCTTTGTAGGAATTAAAAGGGGCCGGGAAATCGGTGGCGCTGACGACGTGGTTGGGAATTACATCTTTTAGTAAGTTGAACCAGAAAAGAGAGAGTTGCGTAAGGACACGGCCTTTGTCCGGGATGGGTGTGGGCAGGATAACGTCAAAGGCGGACAGCCGGTCGGTGGCGACGATCAGGAGCTTGTCGCCGAGATCGTAAATGTCGCGGACCTTGCCGCGAGCGGCGGGTGTGATGCCGGCGAATTGAGTTTCTCGAATGACGCGCATTGCAGGGCTCGTGGACACGGAGAAGAATCCCCCGAAAAAGTGAAAGGTATTCTAGCGCAGCGCAAGAGGAAGTCAATGCCGCGCCCAGTGGAAATTTTTGTAAATCAAAAGTGAAAAAATTTGGCGCCGAGTCCGCTGAGAAATCGGAAAACATAGAGACGAGAGGAGCGCACTAAGACTGGCTAGAAAGTCGTAAGGGCGCGACACCCGCGGTGAGCGGAGCCGAACCATGTCGCGCCCCCGCGGTTGCAACCTCAAGAATTATCCTACGCAGCTGAGGCGGCGGCAGTTTGGTGTTTCGGTAACGACGCGGTATCGCCTTCCCAGCGGACGCTCACGAGCTTCGAAACGCCGGGTTCTTGCATAGTCACGCCATAGAGGACCGAGCCGGTTTCCATGGTTTTGCGGTTGTGGGTGACGATGATGAATTGCGTCTGGCTGCTCATGTCGCCGATGAGCCGCGTGAAGCGACCGACGTTGGCTTCGTCGAGCGGCGCATCGACTTCGTCGAGGATACAGAACGGACTGGGCTGATAGCGGAAAATGGCGATGAGCAGCGCAAGCGCTGTCATGGCCTTCTCGCCGCCGGATAGAAGGAGAACGTTCTGCAGACGCTTCCCCGGCGGCGAGGCCACCATATCGATGCCCGCGTCACCCGAGCTGTCGGGCTCGGTCAGGCGCATCTCCGCCATCCCGCCGCCAAAGATGGTGTGGAAGGCATCGGAAAAATTGCGGTTGATGGCGGCGAAGGCCTGCTCGAATTTTTCGCGGGAGATGAGGTCGAGCTCGGCGATGGCTTGCTGCGTATCGGCGATGGATTGCAGCAAATCATCGCGCTCGCGCGTGAGGAAAGCGAAGCGCTGGTCGCATTCGTTGAATTCCTCGAGGGCCATCATGTTGACGGGCCCCATGGACTCGATGCGCTGTTTCATTTCACGGTAATTGGCTTCCGCCGCGGCAAGTTCCTCACCACTCATGAAAGCGGATTCGGTCGCGATCAGATCTTCGGGTTGCGCATTGACCTCGGCGAGGCACGTTTCGCGCAGGTGCTGGCGATCGGAGTCGTTGCGGGCGCGATCTACTTCCGCGTGGCTGCGCCGTTCGCGCAGTTCCTGGAGCGACTGGCGGCCCATGCGCAGGGAATCTTCCATCTGTGCTGCGCGGGTGCGGGCGGCGTCCCATTCCTTTTCGAGGTCTTGCTGGCACGCTTCGAGGCGCTGCTTTTCTGCGCGGAGTCCTTCGAGCTGTTGCGCGAGGTCTTCACACTGTTTTGCGAGAGACGCGGATTCAGCCGAGACAGAAGATTCCTGCTGGCGGAGAGCGGTTTCCCGGCGATCGAGCTCGGCGCGCTCTTCCTCAAGGCGATTCGAGAGAGCTTCGGCGGCGGAGAGGCGCTCATTTAGCGCGGCGAGCTCCGCGCGGCCTGCGGCAAGTTCATCCTGCTCCGACTGAATGGAGCCACGGAGCTGGGCCAATTCTTCCGTGAGGCGCGCGCTTTCGGCTTCGACTTCCGCGCGGGTGGCAGCGGCGGAGGCGTACAGATTAAGCGCACGCTCCGCGCGGAGCCGGGCGGTTTCGACGTCACGCCGAATTCGCGAAAGCTCGTTCTGGCAAACGGTCAGCTCGAGGCTAAGACGAGTGAGTTCACCCTGGGTCTGCTGGTGGCGGTGATTTGCAGATAAGACATTGCGCTCCGCATCGAGTTGTTGCGCTGAAATTCCTTCGAGCGACTGTTCGGCGGTTTGGAGCCCGGCGTTGATGGTTTCGAGCTTGGCCTGCATTTCTGCCGTCTGATGCTCGAGTTGCATAACTTCGGCATCGAGAGCGCGAAGCTCGCGTTTCATCCCGAGCGGACCGGCTTCACCGGCACGGCCGCCGGTGACCATGCGGCCCTGGTAAGAGGTCCCGTCAGGGGTGACGAAAGAATATTGCGGATTTTCGCGGGCCAGTTTCTCGGCCGCGATGGCGCTGTCCGTCAAGTAAGCGGAGCGGAGGCGCGGGAGAAACTGCTTGGCGGCGGCCCCCAGCGGGTTTTTGAACTCGACGAGCTTATCGAGGCGGGAAATCACGCCTTCTTCGATGCGGAAGTTGATGATGGGCTCGTACTCGGGTAGGCGAAGATTGCGGAGCGAATCCACAAAAAAGGTAGCGCGCCCGCCGACTTCGTTGCGCAGGAGGGAGACGCCGGCGCGGGCGTAGTCGTACGTTTCGACAACCACATATTCGAGTTCTTCACGGAGAAACTCCTCGATGGCGGCTTCATGCTGCTCTTCGACCTCCGCGTAATCGGCGAGGACACCGACAGCGCGGAAATTTTTTCCCGCGCCGCGTTCGTTGGCCGCAAAGAGTCTCTGCACGGCCTCCGCAGTGTAGGAACGGTCACTGAGGATTTGCGCGAGAGTGGAATGACGTGCGCGGACACCGGCGAGCGCATCGCGAAGTACCTCGGCCTGCTTGCCGGCAGTTTCCCGCTGCGCGCGCAAATCAATCATTTTTGCCTGGAGCTCCGCCGCGTCTTGCTTCAACGTGTTGAGCTGGCCGGTTGCCGCTTCGAAATCGTGGGCGGCTTCTTCGGCCTCGCCGCGGATGCGGATCGAGGATTCCAGAAGCGTTGTCTCTTCGGCCTCCAGCTTCCGCAGGGCTTCGCCCTGGTGGAGGAGCGCCTCTTCGGCCTGCTTTTGCTCGCCGTGGAGGCGGAGGAGGCTCTCCCCCGTTTCGGAAGCGGTGCGGCGGAGCTCTGCGATGCGAGCTTCCGCTTCCGCGATTTGCGCGGTTCTGGTTTGTGCGCGAGTAGCGAGCTCTTCGACTCGCTTCGTGAGAACGCTTGATTCTCCGCGCAACGAACTTACGGCTTGAAGTTGCGCCGCGCTCCGCGATTCCCACTCGGTAGCCTGCGCACTCGCCTGGTTTCTTTCCGCGGCGATCTGGCCGTGGCGTGAGGCCAGCTCCTCGGCGCGCTGGCGATTGAAGACGATGCGGTTCTCGCTGCGATCGACTTCGAGCGCGGTGAGATTCAAAACGTTCTGGTTCTGGCGAATCTCGGCGTCGAGAGAATAAATGCGCTGGTTGAGGCGGTCCTGCTCGCCTTCTTGCTGCTGAATGCTCTGGGCATGCTGCGCTTCGTTCGAGGAGAGTTCTTCCAGGAGCTTCGCGAGGCGATCGGCTTCGGTGTCGAGCTCACGCGCCTTGCCGGCGAGCATCTGGCGGACGATGCCGCGCATTAGGTCCCGAATCTCCGAGTAGCGGCGAGCTTTTGCGGCCTGGCGCTTGAGGGAGCCGAGCTGCTTTTCGACTTCGACGACGATGTCGTTGACGCGGGAGAGATTGATTTTCGAGGATTCCAGCTTGGCTTCCGCGAGGCGTTTCTTGGTCTTAAACCTGGTGACGCCGGCGGCTTCTTCGATGATGGCGCGGCGCTCCATGGGTTTTGTGGAGAGGATGAGACCGATGCGGCCCTGTTCGATGATGGCGTAGGAATCCGGGCCAAGGCCGACGCCCATGAACATCTCCTGAATGTCGCGCAGCCGGGCGACTCGGCCGTTGATCAGGTATTCGCTCTGGCCGGAGCGATACAGGCGCCGGCAGACGACGACTTCGCCGGGTTTGCTGGCGAGGGCGAGCTTGTCCGCCGACTTTTTCTTCTGCTTGCTCTTAAATCCGGACTCTGCCTGTTCTTCTGGCCCGGGCTGTCCATGTTCCTGTAGGGGCGCAAAACATTGCGCCCCATCTTGGCTGGATTGCGCATCGTTGCGTGCGGCCACTTCCGGGGCCTGCGCGGGGACAGTATTGGTATCTCTCACCCAATGATCCGAATTGCCTTCGCTGACCTCTGCGCGGGGCGCCTGCCCCGATCCGGTCGGGGCGGCCTCTGCGTTTGATTCTTCCGCTGCCCCTTCCATCACGAAACGCGCGGCTTCCGCGAGCTCAGGGTCTTCCATGGTGATGCTGACTTCGGCAAGACCCATGGGCGGACGCTTGGTGGTGCCGTTGAAAATGCAATCGGCCATGCGCTCGGCGCGTAGCGACTTGTGGCTCTGTTCGCCCAGGACCCAGGAGATCGCGTCGACGACGTTGGACTTGCCGCACCCGTTGGGGCCGACGATGCAGGTCGTGCCCGTACCGCTAAAAGTGACCGTGGTGCGCTCACAAAAGGACTTGAAGCCGACGATTTCCACTTTTCGGAGCTTAAGCAAGTTGTCCTCTTTGAGTCGTCAACCGATTCGGGGTTGCCCTTAACAAAAACCGCGCCCCGTTGGCCATAATGACTTGGATGCAGCCAACAATAAATCTGTTCCCCAAGGGCGCCGCAGGCAAATCGCGCGAAAGGAGACGACGCTTTGTTCCTCGAGAGGAGGGGCTATCGAGCGACAAGTCGACCCATTGAGGGCCGCCTGTAAAAACGTTTGGCAGGTTCTCGGTCAGAGGCCCAGCCGCCTGGCGCGTGGATGGCGGTACGGAAAAAAACACTAACACGAAGTTCCAAGTCTGTAAAGAAATACGCAAGCGGTTGTGGCTCATCCGGCAAAGCCAAAAGTGTACTGTCCCGCGCCGGCTCTTCGCTTTGCGCCTATTTGGAAGTTGGGGCTGGCTCCTTCAGGTGTTTGTCGTACCAGGCGAGGATGCGATTCAGGCGGTCCAGGAGGTGCTTTTCTTCGTGGATGCCGTGGGGCTCGCGCGGGTAGACGACCAATTCGGTTTCGACGCCGAAGCGTTTCAGCCCACGGTAGAGCTCCTGGCTCTGGCCCAAGGGATCGGTCGTGTCGGCTTCGCCTTGGAGAATGAGTGTGGGCGTCTTGGCGTTCTTGAGATGCACGAACGGGGAGCTGTTCAGGAAGCCAGCGATCTTGTCCGGCTCGTACGGCACGCCGTAGAACCACTCATCGTAGGAAGGTCCCTCTTCGGTGCCGTACTCGGAGACCAGGTTGGAGAGCCCCGCGCCGGAGACGGCTGCTTTGAACACGTTGGTCTGCGTAATCGCCCACTCGGCCATGTAGCCGCCAAAGGACCATCCACCAATGCCGAGTCTGTTGGGATCGGCGACGCCACGATCTTCGAGGTCCTTAATCCCCCACATCACGTCTTTGAAGTCGCCGCCGCCCCAGTCGCCGCGGTTCGACTCCATAAACTTCTCCCCGTAACCGCTCGAGCCGCGAATATTAGGGCAGAAGACGGCGTAGCCGCGCGCGACGAGGAGCTGTGCCCATATGTCGATGGAATCTTCCCAGTTGCCCGTCGGGCCGCCGTGAATCTGCGCGATGAGAGGCAACTTGAACTTGCCATCGTAACCAGCGGGCTTGAGCAAGGCCGCTTCAATTTCAATGCCATCGAAACTCTTGTACCTGTAAATCTCGGGCTTGATCAACGCGTACTGTTGCCAAGCGTCATTGAAGTGGCTGACCTTCTTCGGCGCGCCCTGTTGTGCGCCCGGTTTGTCCCAGAGCCAAATCTCTTCAGGCTCGGTAGCGGTCTGCCCCACAAAAGCGATCTGGCCGGATGTGCTGAGCGCAAACGAGCCGGGGTTCGTCTCGAGCGTCCCGGGGCCTTTGCGGATAACATCCGCCGTGTAGGCGACAAACATGTTGTGAAAACCGACTGCGGCGACTGCGAGCACGCCGCCATCCTTCAACCACTTATAGTCGAAGATGGGCCGGTCGAGACTCGCGCCGGTAAGATTTCGCGCCGCGCCTCCTGCGATGGTCTGCAGAAGAAGGTCATGGGGTTCGGGACCGTCTTCCCGGGAGCCCAGGTAGCCGAGTGTTTTTCCATCCGGTGTGGCCTGGATGCGGCTGAAAGGGCCACGCGGCGCGGCAACTTGTTTGGTTGCGCCGTCCGAAACTACAACAGAAAAGATGCGATCCGTAAGTTGGTCCGAGGCGGGAGTATCTGTCGCGACCACAAAGATCCGGTCGCCCGCCGGTGCCCAGTTGAGTTCGCTGACGCGCCAGGTCGCGGGCGTCAGCGCGCGGGATTCGCCGGACGCGACGTTGAGGATCCACAGCCGCACCTGCTTGTCTTCTTTGTCCACAACGTGCGCGTCGTCCTTGTCCTTCTCCTTCTTTTCTTCGGCTTCGGTTTTGGCGTCCGGGGCAAGGAAGGCGATCTGTTTGCCATCGGGCGACCACCCGAAACTCTGGATACCGTGCTTGCCTTTTGTAAGGGCCGCAGCCTCTCCGCCATCCGCGCGCATCAGGAAAATCTGCTGCTGGTCCTCCTCGCGATTGGAAAGAAAGGCGAGTTGTTTGCCGTCGGGCGACCAACGCGGGGAAGACTCTGCTTTTTGGGAAAAGGTAAACTGACGCACGCCGTTCATGTTCTTGTCGAAGAGCCAGATATGCCGCGGCCGATCTTCGCCCTTTGGCGGCTCGGCAACGACGAAAGCGAGCCGGCTGCCGTCCGGAGAGAACTGCAGATCGGAGAGGGAACGCAGATTGAGGGAGGCTTCGGGTGTGAGGGCAGTTGATTTCTCTGACGCTGGTTTTTCCTGCGCCGAGAGAGTCGCAGCGAGCACATATATAGTTAGAAAGCCACCCACTGACAGAGAGCGAATCATGAAAACCTCCGATGGATTAAGAACCCGTTACTCTATAGAGGGCAAAGACAAGCGTCAATTAGGACTGAAATGGTCTGGGTAGCGGTCTAGCGGCGAAATGCCCAGCGGTTCTGCATTGCTCCCCGTTTGAAGGCTCGGATACAATCTGACGTTCATTCCTGTGGAGCGAGACGCCGTCTAGGCAGCGATGAGCGAAATACGATTCCACAACACGTTGAGCGGAAAGACGGAGCCTTTCGTTCCGGAGAAGTCGGGCGAAGTGCGGATTTACTCGTGCGGTCCGACAGTCTACGACTACGCGCACATCGGGAATTTCCGCACGTTCGTGTTTCAGGACATACTTCGGCGCTTTCTAATACTTCGAGGATTCAAGCTGAACCACGTGATGAACCTGACGGACGTGGACGACCGCATCATTGCGAACGCGGCAGCGGCGGGAAAGAGCATTCGTGAATACACCGAAAAATACGTGCAGGCATTCTTCGATGATTGCAAGACGGTGAGCATCGAGGCGCCGGAGCACTGGATTCGCGCGACAGACTATATCAATGACATGGTGAAGCTGATCGAGCGGCTGCGCCAAAAGTCATTTACCTATGAGAGCGAAGGCTCGGTCTATTACCGCATTGCAAAGTTTCCGGCCTACGGAAAACTTTCGAAAATCGATCTGAGCGGCATTCAGGCGGGCGCGCGCGTGGATGTGGACCGCTACGAAAAGGAAAGCGCGCGGGATTTTGCCTTGTGGAAGGCGCCGAAACCCGGTGAGCACTTCTGGGAAACGGCGATCGGGAAAGGACGCCCCGGGTGGCACATCGAGTGCTCGGCGATGGCGATGAAGTATCTGGGAGAAACGCTGGACATTCACACGGGCGGAATTGACCTGGCTTTTCCGCACCATGAAAACGAAATTGCGCAGAGCGAAGCGGCGACAGGCAAGCCGTTCGTACGATACTGGCTGCATGCGGAGCATCTGCTCGTTGAAGGCGAGAAGATGTCGAAGTCGCTGGGGAACTTCTTCACGCTTCGTGACCTGTTCGAGAAGGGCTGCAAGCCTTCGACGCTGCGGTTCCTCCTGGCCAGCGTGCCGTATCGAAAACAGCTCAATTTCACGTTCGATGGGTTGCAACAGGCAGCGAACTCGGTTGAGCGGCTGCGGAATTTTGTGGCGCGCCTGAAACAGGGGAAATTTCCCGCGGGCAAGCAGAAAGGAATGGCGGCGCGAGTGGAAAAGGCGGCGGAAGAGTTTGACGCCGGCCTGAGCGATGACCTCAACACGGCACGGGCACTGGCGGCGGTGTTCGACCTCGTGCGGGAGACGAACATTGCGATGGACAAGGGCGAGTTCCGGCAGGGCGATGTCGCGGCAGTGCAGAAGTTTTTGGCGACATTCGAGCAAGTCTTCGCTGTAGTGGAAGACACGGACACGGAGAAGCTGCGGGTTCTCGGCTATGGCGCCGAGGGTGACGGCCCGAACGACGCGGAAGTAGAGAAGCTGATCGCCGAGCGGCAGGCGGCGCGCCAGCGACGCGATTTCGCGGCTTCGGACCGCATCCGCAAAGAACTCGCCGATCGTGGTATACTTATTGAGGATACAAGGGACGGCAGTGTCCGCTGGAAACGCAAATGAAGCATACCAACATCCATAGGTTCCCAGGCAGCTTCTCCCCCGCCGAGGCGCGTCCCAACCTCTACGGCGTCGATTAAGTTTCCCCCCTCCTGGCGGAACGCAGAAGTGTTGAAGTCTGCCTGCGCGCGAACATCTGCCCTGCGGTCACCCATCCACAATAACTGCCGAGTTGGGCGCTGACCATTCATCCATTCAGGTAATGACAGGTAATGAGGAGGAAGAAATGATTACGGCAACAGAAACGAAACTACCCCGGCTGCTGACGCAATTGCCGGGGCCCAATGCCAAGCGCGTTCTGGAGAAGGATGCGAAGTTCATGTCGCCATCTTATTCGCGTGACTATCCGCTGGTAGCGAAGCGCGGAAGCGGCGCCGTTGTCGAGGACGTGGACGGAAATTCATTTCTTGATTTCGCCGCGGGCATTGCCGTGTGTTCGACGGGGCACTGCCATCCGAAAGTGGTCGAGGCAATCCAGAAACAAGCGGCCGAGCTGATCCACATGTCCGGCACGGATTTTTATTACGAGAGTTTGCCGCAGCTCGCTGAGCGGCTCGTTGCTACGATGCCTGGCGCCGAGCACAAGAAGGTTTTCTTCGGCAACTCGGGAACGGAAGCAGTGGAAGGTGCCATCAAGCTTGCGCGCTACGCGACCAAGCGAGACAAGCTGATCGCGTTCTACGGCGGGTTCCACGGCCGGACAATGGGTTCGCTGTCGCTGACGGCGTCCAAATCAACTCAGCGCAAGGGTTTCGGTGCGCTACTGAGCGGCGTCGAGCACATTCATTATCCGTACGCTTACCGCTGCGCGCATGGGCACGGGGCGGAGACCTGCGGTGCGGAAATTTTGGAGATGCTCGAGAACGATATGTTCAAACGGCTTTTTGATCCGGAGGATGTCGCCGGGATCATCATCGAGCCGATTCAGGGTGAAGGCGGGTACATTGCCGCGCCGAAGTTCTTCCTGCAGGAATTGCAGCGCATCTGCCGGAAGTACGGCATCATGCTCATCCTGGATGAAGTGCAATCGGGAATGGGCCGGACGGGGAAATGGTGGGCTTATGAACACGCTGGGATCGAGCCGGACATCATCACTACGGCGAAAGGCATCGCCAGCGGCATGCCGCTTAGCGCTTTCATTGCGAAGGAGAGCGTGATGAGGTGGGGACCGGGGGCGCACGGCTCGACGTTCGGCGGGAATCCCGTGGCTATCGCAGCAGCACTGACGACGTTGGATCTGATTGAGAGCCAGTACATGGAAAACGCGCGGCGCATGGGCGACTACCTGTTTGGCCGGATGGCCGAATGGACCCGTAAATTCAAAGTGGTCGGCGATGTGCGCGGACGCGGGTTGATGATCGGAATTGAAATTGTGCGGGATCAGCGCACCAAAGAAAAGGCCGCCGACCTGCGCAACGCGATTGTCGATCTCGCGTTCCACAAAGGATTGCTTGTCCTTGGCGCAGGAGAAAATTCGCTACGTCTATCGCCGCCACTCCTCATTGACGAAGAGCAGGCGGACTTTGCGGTCAAGATACTGGAAGAGTGTTTCTGCGAAGCCGAGAAGAAAATCTGACGCCGAGACGCCCGGCACACCTCGGATCCCGTGGCTGGCGAATAAGAAACATGGCGGCCACGGGGTTTTTGTTTATACTGCGCACAAGATAGTTGTGCCGGCGGCGTGACGATGCCGATTTTCTCGCTATTCATGTTTCAGGCGGTGCATTGGGCGGCGCGGCGAGGCCTTCGCGAGGAAGAGAGCTTTTCTTCGGAAGGCAAGAAGCACGAAGCCCGGCGAACGGGCGTGCGCGGCGAAACTTACGCCTACTGGTATTTGCGACGGCATGGATATGTTTTTGTGGCGCGGAACTACATGCCGCGCGGAGCCAAAGGCGAAATTGACCTGGTCGGTTACGACGGCCCGACGCTGGCATTCGTCGAAGTAAGAACGCGAACCGAAAGCGAAGAGCACACAGCTTTGCCCGAACTGAGCATTACGAGAGACAAGCAAAACGTGCTCATCCGAACGGCGCAGCGATTTCTTGCGCAACGCCATGTCGGTGATTGCCCGTGCCGGTTTGACGTCCTGGCGATCGACAACCGGCCCGGACATACCCCTGTGGTGCGACTTCACAAGGACGCATTTAGCCCGCAGAGGTAGACTTTTGACAAGGGAACACCCGCCATGCGTTGCGAGAAGAGGTAGAATTTGAGGACGCGGGAAAGAATTCCCCGAGCTCCTGTCGCGTAGCGCATTCGAGGAGGATTGCTTTGCCGGAGTTGCGAAAAGATCCGATCACGGGCCGCTGGGTGATCATTTCGACGGATCGCGGCAAGCGGCCGAACGATTTCCTGCGCGAGAGCGTGGTTGCGAAAGACAGCAAGAATTGCCCTTTTTGTCCCGGAAGCGAATTGAAAACGCCGCCGGAGATTTTGGTGTATGGCCGAAATGGCGGCGGCGCGAACTCGCCAGGTTGGAGCATTCGCGTGGTGCCGAACAAGTTTCCCGCACTGGGCATCGAGGGGAATCTAGACCGCGAAGGCGAAGGGCTGTTCGACAAGATGAACGGAGTCGGCGCGCACGAGGTGATTATCGAATCGCCGGACCATCCGGCAACGCTGGCGACAATGGCGGAGCGCGCGGTGGAGGATGTGTTGTGGGCGTACCGCGACAGGATGCTCGATCTAAAAAATGACAAGAGGTTTCGGTATATCCTGATTTTTAAGAATCATGGCGAGGCGGCCGGAGCGACGGTGGAGCATCCGCATTCACAGCTTATTGCGCTGCCCATAGTACCGAGGCGCGTGCGCGAAGAGGTGGACAGCTGCTGGCACTACTACGATGAGAAAGAGCGGTGCATCTTCTGTGACATCATCCGGCAGGAACGGGATACGGGAGAACGAGTGGCTGGCGAAAACGAACATTTCATCACGTTGGCGCCGTATGCGTCGAGGTTTCCGTTTGAGTTGTGGTTGCTGCCGAAGGTGCACGGTTCGTCCTACGAGAATAACCAGAGTTCCATGTACGCGAGCCTGGCGCGGATGTTGAAAGACACGCTGATGCGGCTCGACGCCGTGCTGGACCTGCCCGCTTACAACTTCATGATTCACACCTCGCCGATCGGGGAAGAGATCAACGATCACTATCATTGGCATATGGAGATTATCCCGAAGCTGACCAAGGTGGCGGGATTCGAGTGGGGAACCGGCTTTTACATCAATCCCACTCCGCCGGAAGAGTCAGCGCGATTCTTGCGGGAAACGAAGATTGCGGGACCCGCGCCAGCCACAAAGAAATAGGGGATTTTACGCTTTTGATTGCCCGGTGATGCCCTGACACTCGTGCGGGTATTCGCTATACTTAAAGTTTCGGCGCGGTACCCAAGTGGCCCAAGGGAGAGGTCTGCAAAACCTCCATTCGTGGGTTCGAATCCCACCCGCGCCTCCAAATCCTTTCTCCGAAGTAATCAAGAAAAACTATCTTTAGCGTTGGCGCCTGGCGGAAGAACGAGAGGTCAGAGCCGCCAGATCGGAGTTCAACGCATCGGCAAATGTTTTGGCTTCATAGGTGAACATCGTGGCACTGATTTTTAAAGAAATTGGCGCGTGATTAGTGAAGAGGTGATTTCGCTTGACATCCCTGGCGATGCGGAATAGCGTACGCGTAATTTGGAGTGATATCTCAGAGTTGCAGGCGGTCATCAGAGTGATCACAGCCAACTCCCAAAGCCCACGTTATGGTTTGTATCCGGTTCTCGGTCGTGATTCGGAACCCATCTGCCACGCATCGTGGAACTTCACGCAGACGGACAGGGTAGAAATCCCAGCCCCGAGCTAGCCGCATTTCACGAGGAACTTTCCGTTGATGGCGCACGACTTTAACAAACTCGCAGTGCTCAACGCGGCCGCAACCTTACTAGAATCGTGCAAACTTTGGGGAAAGCAGAGAACGGTGAGAAACAGAGAGAATCGCGAATGCGACGGCTAGATTATTATTTCGATCAATACCCCGGTTCGGCTTGAATTGCTGCCCGTCTCTAAAGACGCGGCGCACTAGGCAGGCCATCTGGCGAAACAGGGAGGAAAAATCATGAATTGGGCAAGCGGGAGATTCACATTTCATTCCTATCTTCTTAAGGGCCTGGTTGCTTTGGTTGCGGTTGTTCTCGCGATTTCGATTGCCGTGAACGCGCAGAACGCCACGGGCCGGATCACCGGTGTAGTTACCGATCCGCAAGGCGCGGCGGTCCCTGGTGCGAAAGTCCGAGTGACCAATGTCGGCACGAACGTACATTGGGACGCGGTCAGCAACGCAGACGGCGCTTACCAGGTCCTGGATCTGCTGATCGGCAACTACAAAGTTTCTGTGGAGCGTGAAGGGTTCGCCAAAACTGTGACTGATGCGCAAGCTCTGGAGATCAATCAAACGCTGCGCATCGATGTCCGAATGAAAGTCGGCGCTATTTCGGAAACAGTTTCGGTGGAAGCCCAAGCGGCACAAGTCGAGACGGCGAACCCGACTCTTGGCTCAACCGTGACGGGCGCGATGATACAGAACCTGCCACTGAACGGCCGGAATACACTGGATCTTGCACTGGGCCAGCCCGGTGTGGTCCCGATCGATTCCGATTTGACCTACGGCACCAGCAACGGCGGAGGTAACGGCATCGGTGGCATCAGCGTGGCGGGAGGGCGCGGCGACGCGGTCACGTATCTGCTGGATGGTGGCGTCAACAATCGAGTGACCAGCAACCAGGTTGTCTTTAATCCGAATCCGGAGGCCGTTGCGGAGTTCCGTCTTCTGGAGAATAACTACACTGCCGAATATGGCCGCAACGGAGGCGGAACCATCAGCGTGGTTACGAAGTCGGGCACAAATTCCATTCATGGAAGCTTGTATGACTACGTGCGAAATAACGCATTCAATGCGAGCGATTTCTTTGACAACGAGCAAGGCAACCCGCGTCCAGTCCTGAAACGCAATCAGTTCGGAGGCACAATCGGAGGTCCCATAACCCTGCCCAAGTTGTTGAATGGGAAAGACAGGTTCTTCTTCTTTTTTGCTTACCAAGGGCAGCGGCAGACGAAGACAGAGATTCCAGGTTTCGTAACGACCTACACCCCGGCGCAGTTAACTGGGGACTTCTCTAATTTCAACAATGCAGGCCCGGATCCCGGCGTAGTGAGCTTCCTTCAGGCCCATCCTTTTTTTCAGGCGAACGCCGCGCTGGCACTGCAGGGAATTATCGATCCAACGAAGATAGATCCGGTCGCCCAGGCGTATATCAAGGCGAACCTTATTCCCACGTCTCCCACGGGGCAGGTATTTCCCCATGGGTCGGCAAAGGACAATGCAAACGAATACACAGGCAAGTTCGATTTTTATGCGACGCAGAACGACCGCATCTCGCTCACCCTCGGATATAACAAGGAGCCCATATTCAACCCGTTTTTTGGTGCCAACGTCCCGGGCTTCTCCGCTAATTCAACGACCTGGGACTATTTTACGAATATCGGCTATACCAAGACGTTTTCTTCGGCCCTGCTCAACGAGTTTCACGCAACCGGGCAGCGTTGGTACCAGACGGCCGTTCCGGCATCTAACCCGCCGACAGTGGCGGCTTTGGGCGTCAATATAAAATCGGACGATCCTTTCGGCCCGCCAAACCTTTACTTTAATAGCGGCCTCTCCATTGGCTTCGACCCAAACGTGCACTGGAAGGCTGACAATACCTATGCTTTTACAGACACGCTGACCTGGAATCGAGGCCGCCACACCTGGAAGTTTGGTGGCCGGTTTGCGATTCTGCAGGAGAATTCCGTTTATGACTACCAGACAAACGGATCCTTTTATTTCTATGGGTCGAGCGGGATCGGGTCCGGAAATGACCTGGCCGACTTCTTGTTGGGCTCTGCGGACGAATACTACCAAGGCTCCGGGGCCCCGAGTAATGAGCACCAAAAGCAATATGCGCTATTTGCTCAGGACGAGTGGAAAGTAACGCCGCACCTCACCCTGACGCTGGGGCTCCGTTACGAGTACACCACGCCTGAAACCGATAAGAAGGGATTTAGTTGGAGTATGATCCCGGGTCTCCAGTCGAAAAGGTTCGTGAATGCGCCACTCGGGCTGGTATTCCCGGGCGATCCAGGAGCGCCGAAAGGCTGGTATTTCCCGGATCGCAAGAATTTTGCCCCGCGTATCGGCTTTGCTTGGGATCCCTTCGGGAACGGAAAGACCAGCCTGCGCGGCGGTTTCGGTATGTTTTACGACACGCTGAACGGCTGGATGTCGGATTGGGCGACCGACGAGCCTCCCTTTGCGGCCGGCGCAGACATCTTCTTCAACCCTCTCCCCGCGAACGCGCCGAGCACCATACTGTCGCAGCCGTACCAGGCCGCCGGCGCGGGCGATCCTTTCCCTTCGGTAATACCACCGCCCGCGAATCTAGACTTTTCCGCGGCGGGATTCGTCCCGGGTTTCGGCGGGGGTTCCGTTAACTGGGTTAACCCCCACCTCAAGACCCCCTACATTTATCAGTACAACCTCAGCGTGCAGCGCCAACTAGCCAACGGACTGATGGCCGAGATCGGCTATGCAGGGAGCTCGTCGCACAAGCTGTTGACCTGGCTCGATAAAAACCCCATGGTTCCAGGAACCAACAACCGAATCCTGAACGAAGGGCAAGGACTCCCGCACGGCACCTACAGCTACATGACCACCTTTGACGGCCTGAACAATGCAAACTACAACGGCCTTCTGGCGAGCCTGACGAAGAGAGAGACGGATGTACGCTATCTAGGCCAAGTGTTCTTCACGCTCGCGTATACGTGGTCCCACAATCTGGATAACGGTTCGGGGTTCAACCAGCGCAGCGCGCAGATTCCTTTTTATCACCGCCACCAGTTCTACTCCAACTCGGATTTTGATCAGAGAAGCCGGATTGTTTTTGGCGGAGGGTGGGAGTTGCCCTTCGCCACGATGTGGTCTGCAGGTCCCAAGCGGCTAACCGCCGGTTGGAGTCTCTATCCGATCTTCACCTATGATGCCGGCACTCCTTTGGACATCTATGCGGGCCTGCCTGTTTCGGTAATCAATCCGGGGCCATCAGGAGATGGAAATGCGCCCCTCGTGCGTCCCGATTTGATTGGGGGTCATGTACCGATCCTCAATCCCAAAGCGGGGACCTACACAGCCTCAGATGGAACAACCCTGACTGGGAACTACTGGTTCGATCCGACCGTATTTACAGTTCCCGCATGCTTCACCAGCTCCGCGGTTCCGGGAACGCCGGGGGGATGCCCGCAGGCGACTTTCGGAACCTTCCAACGGAATTCTTTTATTGGGCCCAGGCGAGTCAACCTGGACTTGGCGCTGGAGAAAGCGACAGACCTCGTGGGCGAGCGGGTGAAATTGGTCTTCCGTGCCGAGGTTTTTAATATTCTCAACCATACCGAGTTCCGCAATCCAGATAGCACCAGTACTGCTTCGTCTGCGCTCGGTCAGATCACGAGAACCTGGGATCCGAGAATTATTCAACTAGCGCTGCGGCTCACGTTTTGAGACGCAACAAAATTTCTGGGGCGGACTTTGATTCAACGATTCGCCCCGGGAAACCTCGCCACACGATCTAATCCTGCACGGTATCCGCGGCAAGGTTGATGCGTTCGGTTTGAGGTGTGGGGGACTGCTCTGTTGGATAGTACGGCCTGGAGCGGAGGCAGTGATGAGTAAGAAGGATCACGATCACGAATTGGGCATGGGATGTCCCATCACGCGGCGGGATTTTTTGAACGGCTTCGCCGTGACGGTCGGCGCATCCCTGTTGCCATTCGGCGAAATGCTGGCTCAGGAGAAGGGCGCCGATCCATCGGCGATCGAGGCGTTTCTCGCGCAGGGAATCACGCAACAGGATCCACGATACTATCCGCCCGCGCTGACGGGCCTGCGCGGGAGTCATGCAGGATCGTTTGAAGTGGCCCATTCGCTGCGCGACGGAAAGGAATGGCCGGACGCCGCCGAGGACAAGGAATCCTACGATTTGATTGTGGTGGGCGGCGGGATCAGCGGACTCTCTGCGGCATATTTCTATCGCAAGTTCGCCGGCGCAAACTCCAGGATCCTTGTTCTCGATAATCACGACGATTTCGGCGGCCATGCCAAGCGCAATGAATTCCGTGCAGGCGACCGTTTGCTGCTAGGCTACGGCGGCACACAGTCGATTGAAGCCCCGGGAAGATACAGCAAAGAAGCCAGCGGTTTGTTGAAAGACCTGGGCATCGATGTGCAGCGCTTTTACAAATACTATGACCGGAAACTATACGAATCGAAGCACCTGAAGTCCGGAACATTCTTCGACAAAGAGACTTTCGGTGAAGACCGACTTGTGCCGGGTCCCGCAGAGGGATACGACCCAAACAATTATGTCTCGGCGAAGATGGCCGCGCAGATGCCGATCGCGGAAGCGGCGCGCAAAGACATCATCCGTTTGCAGAACGAAGCCATCGATTACATGCCTGAGCTGGACCCGGAGCAGAAGCGCGCCAAGCTCATCAAGACGAGCTACAAAGATTTTCTCCTCCAGTACGCGAAGGTTCATCCTGACGTCGCGAAGGTATTCCAGACTTTTCCGCACGATCTGTTCTGTGTCGGCATTGATGCCGTCTCGGCAGAAAATTGCCGCGGCATGGGCTATCCCGGGTTCAAAGGTATGAAGGTAGCCTCGGGCCGCCGTCGCAGAGTGGGAGGGGAAGAAGAACCCTACATTTTTCATTTTCCGGATGGGAACGCTTCTGTCGCGCGGCTCCTGGTGCGTTCACTCGTTCCCGGCTCGGCTCCCGGCAGCACGATGGAAGATATTGTGACGGCGAAGATGAATTACGCGCGCATCGATGACCGTGCATCTCCCGTTCGCATTCGGTTGAATAGCACTGCCGTGCGCGTGAAGCATCTCGGCGATCTTTCTAACGCTAAGGAAGTAGAAGTCACGTACGTACTGGCCGGAAAGGCTCACAAAGTTCGCGCCGCAACTTGCGTTCTGGCCTGCTACAACGTGATCGTCCCCTATCTGTGCCCCGAAATGCCAGTGAAGCAGAAGGACGCCCTCGCCTATGCGGTGAAGCAGCCGCTCGTTTACACCAACGTGCAAATCCGGAATTGGAAGGCGTTCGAGAAACTCGGTGTGAGCGACGTCTACGCGCCCGGCGGCTACTTCAGCTCCGTTGTTCTCGATTTCCCGGTCTCCCTCGGTGATTATCATTTCCCCAGTTCTCCGGAGGAGCCTTGCCTGCTTCATCTCACACGCACGCCGTGCAAGCCGGGTCTGCCGTGTAAGGAGCAATTCAAAGCCGGGCGATATGAACTGTTGATGACAACATTCGAAACGTTCGAACGCAAAATCCGCGACCAACTGGGCAGGATGCTCGCCGGCGGCGGCTTCGACCCCGCCCGCGACATCCAGGCCATCACGGTGAACCGCTGGCCTCACGGCTATGCCTACGAATACAACCAGCTCTTCGAGCCGGTAGATCAGCCCGAGTCTGAGCGGCCTTGCGTGATTGGCCGCCAGCCTTTTGGGCGCATCACGATTGCGAACTCCGATTCGGATGGTCACGCATACACCAATATCGCGATTGACCAGGGGTATCGCGCCGTTAACGAGGTCATGTCGATCATCGGGAGAACCTCGAAAACCTCCAGCGCCATGCTTTTCTGAAGAGGAGAATCCGATGTCCAGGCACGATCGAGACTTGGGAATGAATCGCCCTATTCTGCGCCGAGATTTTTTAAACGGAGTGGCGATAGGCGTGGGTGGCGCGCTGGCCAGCGCTGGACTCCCCGGGTTGGAATGGATTGCCGAGGGTGCGGAGCAGCAATTCGCACAGGATAAACCCGGTTACTACCCGCCTACATTTACAGGCATGCGCGGCAGCCACGACGGGTCGTTCGAATCGGCGCACTCGTTGCGCGATGGAGACTTCTGGAAGAGCGTCGGCCAGCCAACCAGCACTAGCGAGACATTTGACCTAGTGGTTGTCGGCGGCGGAATCAGCGGGCTGGCGGCGGCGTACTTCTACCGCAAGAACAACCCGTCCGGAAGAGTCCTTATTCTAGACAATCACGATGACTTTGGGGGTCACGCCAAGCGCAACGAGTTTCATCCTCGGGGACGCATGTTGCTCGCGAATGGCGGAACGGTAGCGATTGAATCTCCCTTTCCCTACAGCAAAGAAGCGCGCGGATTGCTGACGGAGCTGGGGATCGATCCGGCGGCTCTCGAAACCAAATGCCTCGACCGTGAAGTGTACAAAGGTTTGAAGCCGGCAGTCTTCTTCAATAAGGAGACTTTTGGAACAGACCGTTTGGTCGTCGGCTCGCCCGGCGGGCGGGCAGCAGAGAATGCTGCGTCTTGGACGGAGTTTCTGGCGAAGACGCCGCTGTCAGTAGATGTACAGCGCGACATCGTGCGCTTGCAGGAAGCCAAGGTTGATTACCTGCCGGGTCATTCGTCCGATGAGAAAAAAGACCGGCTCTCACGGATGAGCTACAAAGATTTTCTTTTGAAGTTCGTCAAAGTAGATCCCGGGGTGATTCCGTTTTACCAGACGCGCACGCACGGCCTCTTCGGGGTTGGCATCGACGGAGTGTCAGCGCTCGATTGCTGGGGACTGCGCTTCCCGGGATTTCAGGGTATGAACCTTGTATCAGGGCCTTATCGCCGGATGGGATTTACGGCCATGGGCGAGGCCACGCCGGAAAAAGAGCCTTACCATTTTCATTTTCCGGATGGCAACGCATCGATCGCCCGCATGCTCGTGAGGGCGCTGATTCCGAACGCAGTTCCGGGCCAGACGGCGGAGGATATCGTCACGGCGAAGGTGGACTACAGCCGTCTGGACAAGAGTGATTCACCGGTGCGAATTCGGCTAAGCAGCACGGCCGTGCGCGTGAATCACGCAGGCGACCCAGCCTCGGCCAAAGAGGTGGAGGTTTCCTACGCGCGCGCGAAGCAGGTTTTCACCGTTCACGCCAAGGGCGTGGTCCTCGCCTGTTGGAACATGGTCATTCCTTACCTCTGCCCGGAGTTGCCGGACAAACAGAAAGAGGCCCTCAAGTACGGCACGAAAGTGCCGCTGGTTTATTCCGTCGTGGCCGTGCGTGACTGGAAGCCGTTCCAGAAGCTCGGCGTCCGGCAGGTGTCGGCGCCGGGGATGTACCATACCGGCGTGAGTCTGGACCAGCCGATCAACATCGGCGATTACAAATGCCCGAAGTCCCCTGAAGATCCCATCCTGCTGCGCATGACGCGGACTCCTTGTATGCCGGGGCTCTCAGAGAGGGACCAGCACAAGGTGGGGCGCGGGGAATTGCTGTCGGCGTCCTTCGAGACATTCGAACGAAATATCCGCGATCAATTAGTTCGCATCCTGGAGCCGGGTGGTTTCGATCCCGCGCGGGATATTGAGGCGATCACCGTCAATCGATGGCCGCACGGCTATGCGTACGAATACAATCCGCTCTGGGACCCGGATTGGCCGGAAGGGCAGAGGCCGTGTGACATCGCACGAACGCGCTTCGGAAAGATCACCATCGCGAATTCCGATGCTGCCGCCGCGGCCTACACCGATCAAGCCATTGATCAAGCGTATCGCGCGGTGCAGGAAGTGATGTCCGCCCGGAGGGGAGGCTAATCGTGTTCGAAACTTCGCGGCGCAACTTTCTTGTCTCTCTCGGGGCGTTTACTTTGATGCCTTTGGAGCGTACTGAACCGGATCTCATACTCCACAATGGGAATTTCTGGACAGTCGATCCGAGAGCTCCACGAGCTCAGGCCGTAGCGATCAGCGGCGGGCGATTTCTGGCAGCGGGCTCAAACGATGAGATCTTGGCATTGGCCAGTGCGCACAGCCGGAAGATCGATTTGGGCAAAAAAACCGTCCTGCCTGGTTTTATCGATGCACATGCGCATCCCGCCAGTTCGGGTGTCGAGCAGTTGCGGATGGTGGCTTGTGATGTCGACTCCATCGAGGCCATCCAGGCTGCTCTACGCAAGAGGGCGCAGCAGACGCCCGCAGGTCAATGGGTGCAGGGCTTTTTGTACGATGATGGTAAAACGCCTCGGCCCCTTACGCGAGAAGACTTGGATGCGGCCGTTCCCGACCATCCTGTCATGGTCCATCATCGTGGCGGCCACACCGTTTTCGTAAATTCGCTCGCCTTCAAGCTGGCAGGAGTCGATGAGAAGACCCCTGATCCTCCGGGAGGACGTTTCGAACACGATGGCGCTGGTCAACTCAACGGGTTTGTCGGCGATCAAGCTAGAACACCATTCGACAAATTAACCGACTACACGCCAAGGCGAGATGACTTCCGTGACGGTGCCAAGCTGGTTTCGAAAATGATGGCGAGCAAGGGAGTGACATCCACTTGCGACGCCATGGGTGATCCCGAGAGTTTGCAAGGCTATCAGGACGCGCGCGATGCCGAAGAATTGTGTGTGCGAGTGTATTGCCACATTAAGCTTGCTTCTATCGAGAAGTTGATGGCGGCCGGCGTGCGCACGGGGTTCGGCGATGAATGGGTCCGAATCGGTGCTCTGAAGCTTTTTGCCGACGGCTCCATTTCCGAACGCACTGCATGGTTCTCCGAGCCGTATGTTGGTATGTCCGGCTACCGGGGCTTACAAGTGGGAACTCGGGAAGAGATTTACGAACAGGCGCGCAAGGCGCATGCGGCCGGCTGGCAAATCGGTATCCATGCGAATGGCGACCTGGCTATCGAGGAGGTCTTGGGAATCTACGAGCAACTCCAGCGGGAGATGCCGCACCGTGATCCGCGCTTCCGCATCGAGCATTGCACTTATTCGAAGGAATCTGCGATCCAGCGCATGCGCGCCCTGAACGTCGTACCTGTGCCATTTTCCGGTTACGTTTATTTTCATGGCGATGTGATGCATTTCTACGGCAAAGACCGGCTGGAGCACATGTTCCCCATGCGCGGGTTTCTGGACGCGGGCCTGTTACCGGCGGATTCCTCCGATTACACGGCAAGTCCTTCCGACCCGATGATGTGGCTGCAGTCTCAGGTCACGCGAACGGATATGCAAGGCAATGTTTGGGGACCGAGCCAGCGAATCAGCATGGAAGAAGCGATCCGGTGCGGAACAATTCACGGTGCCCATGCTACGTTCGAGGAGAATCTTAAGGGTTCCATTGCGCCGGGAAAATTAGCGGACTTGGTGGTGCTTGGCCAGGACCCCATGAAAACGGAATATTCCGCGTTGCTCAAGATTCCGGTGGAACGCACGATGACCGGAGGGAAGTGGGTCTACGAATCGTAGCCACACCAATTTGCGCGGGAAGTGGCCGGGTGTCCGAACGTTTAAAATGGCGAAGCTTGTGCTAATTGTGAGAACGGAGAGGTGACGATGAGAACGAAACTGATTTTGGCAATATTGGTCGCGGCGGGATTCCTATTGCTCCCGTCCGGGGTGAAGACGCAGAACAGTGCGGAAAAGGAAGTGCGCGACTTGGAACAGAAAATGGATGCAGCGTATGCGGCTATCCCCTCCAGCGAGCTTTGCAGAGCCATGCGCCGCATGGGCCTTCCAATGTGTATAAGCTCATCGATTTTTCCGAGCGAAGTCTCAAGCACGACGGCTTCCGTAGCTTCGGTCGTCCTGTCGCTCTGCGAACCGATTATGGAATGCAATCGAGCTGGAAACTCTCACAGGTTACACAACGCAGGTTATGCCGTCTGGGGACAAGGAATCCCGAGCCTGAGCAGCCCAGGCAAAGGACTGTTCCCTGCTGAACCAACCTCACGGGATTGTTCCAACTTGGGAAACAGATACTTGCGCTCGCTGAATACAGATTCCACAACTGCAATCGTTTCAATCCCTTGAACTGTAGTTCACCCCGTCCTTTGGCCCATGTCTTGCCCCTCTATCTCAACGGGTAAGTGTGATCCCTGTGACCGCTGTCCGTTGGAGCCAGTTCGTGACTAGGATAGCTGCTTGCCCCGGGCATCCCGGAAGTGATTTACATCCATGCAGTGTGTCTTCTGGTCGGCGCCGCATCAAAAAGACTACTCCAGTGGGGATTCTTCCCACCGCCTTGAGCGTGAGTGTGATTTTCTTCTTGCTTCTTGCTCCATCGCTGGCCAGCGCGCAGATGCCCGTGCCGTTGGAATACCGGACTAAGGCATATTTTCTCGCTCAATTCCCAAGATTTATTGACTGGCCAGCTACGGCATTTCCGTCGGCGCAGGCGCCCTTTCTCATTTGCATATTGGGCGAATTCTCGTTCGGTCTTTCTCTTGCCGAATTCACGCGAGGCACCTTAGCGCAGGGAAGGCGCGTCGAAGTCCGCTGGGCGCGTGCGGAACAGGACCTGAGCAGCTGCCAAATTCTCTTCATCAGCCGATCGAAGAGGAAGCAGTATGAAAAGGTTCTTGAGATTGTGCAGGGTCAAAATGTTCTGACCATCGGCGAGACGCCGGATTTTGTCAATGCCGGTGGCGCCGTGAGTCTTTCTTTTGAGCTTGAGACGCTGCATTTTGAGGTGAACCTCCGCGCTGCGAACGATGCGCATCTGAAGATCAGTTCGAGGATGTTAGCGCTGGCGCGCCGTGTGGTCAATAACCCGGAGGCCGCCAGAAACTAACATGCGAATTCTCCACACTTGCGATCTTTCCCTCCGGCACAGACTCTTGTTGTTGACGCTGCTGACCAGCGGGATCGGTATGGCTGTCGGCTGTGGGGCGTTTCTCGCCTACGACATGCATTCGGCAAGAGAGCGCAAGGTTGCGGAGTTGCAGTCCACTGCGGATCTCATCGGCACCAATTCGACGGCTGCTTTAGCGTTCAATGATGCCGTCGCTGGCGCGAAGCTCTTGGAAGCGCTTCGCACGCGGAAACATATTCGTTCTGGAGTTCTTTACAGTTCGGACGGCCACTTCTTCGCATCCTATGTTCGCGCGGATTTGAATGGAAAACAGATTCTTCCCGAAAAACTCGCAGATGGCGTGGTCTGGGAAAAGGCTCGTCTGCTGCTCACTGCGCCGATCTTGCTTGCCGATCATGAATTGGGTTTGCTCTATCTTGAGGCGGATCTTACCGACCTGCAGGAACGGCTACGGCGTTTTGAACAATTGACTGTTCTCATCGCCACGGGGAGTTTGTTCATCGTTTATTTCTTGACTGCCGCATTGCAGCGCTCTATCACTCAGCCGATTCAGGATTTGGCCGGTGTGGCGCGTCTAATCTCGGCAAGGAAAGCCTATTCGTTACGCGCGCCTGATCTACCCGGTAAGGAGCTATGCCAGCTCAGCGCAGACTTCAATCTCATGCTCGAGGAAATCGAGCGCCGCGACACGGCCCTCACCCAGTCACGCGACACTCTCGAACAAAACGTTGCCAATCGTACCAGGGAACTCCAGTCCGAGATTTCGGAGCGGCGGCGTGCCGAGGAAGCCCTGCGAGAACGCACCGGCGTTCTCAACACGCTCATCGCCAGCAAGCCCATCGCGATCGTTGTGCAAGATTCGCAGGGGCGGATCGAACTCGCTAATCCAGCATTTCACGAGCTATTTGGATACACACAGGAAGAAGCACTCGGAAAACTTCTCGACGATTTGATAGCCACGGGAGAATTACGAGCCGAGGCGGCCACGAATTATCAAGATGTCTTGGCGCAGAAGATCATCCACAAAACCTCTCAGCGGCGGCGCAAGGACGGCCGGTTGGTCGACGTCGAGATCCACGGGGTTCCGCTGCTCATTGATGGCAATCCGCGCGGAGCTTTCGCACTTTACCAGGACATCAGCCATCGTGTGCAGGTTGAGAAAGCCATCCGGGAGAGCGAGGAGCGATTTCGCAAGTTGAGCGAAGCCGCCCCCGTGGGCATTTTCTGCTCGGACGCCAATGGTCAGATCCTCTATTCGAATAACCGCTTGGCGGAGATGACTGGACGCCCTGCCGAGGAATCCTTGGGCAGTGGATGGGTAACGACCATCCATCCTGAAGATCGCGAAGCTACCGAAA
Organism: Candidatus Acidiferrum sp.; assembly: GCA_035544995.1. Lineage (GTDB taxonomy): Bacteria > Acidobacteriota > Terriglobia > Acidiferrales > UBA7541 > Acidiferrum. The sequence continues at coordinate 5,579 of DASZZI010000077.1, read as the reverse complement.
AGATCTGGCGCGCTGGCATTGCGATGGGAATGGAATTGAAGGACGAGTGCAGACTGCTCACACCGGAAGGTCGCGTCAACTTGGTGGAGTGGCAAACCAGAACTCTGCACGGGCCAGACGGCAGCTTGCAGGGATTCGTCGGCGTAATCGAGGACGTTACCAAACGCCGTGCCGCGGAACAGCGCCTCTTCGAAGGCAAGGAAGCCGCCGAAGCGGCGAATCGCGCAAAGAGTGAGTTCCTCGCGAACATGAGCCACGAAATTCGAACCCCTTTGAACGGGATTATGGGGATGACCGATCTGGCGATGGAGACCGCTCTTACGGCGGAGCAGCAAGAATACCTGAGGACCGTGAAGATGTCGGCGGATTCCTTGCTCGTTGTGATCAACGACATCCTCGACTTTTCCAAAATCGAGGCCGGGAGGATTGACCTGGAAATGATCGAGTTCGACCTGCGCGATTGCCTGGAAGGGACGTTGAAGACGCTTGCGCTGCGCGCGGACGAAAAGGGGCTCGAGCTTCTGTGCGAGGTTGCTCCTGAGGTGCCGGAAGTTGTCGTGGGGGACTCCAGCCGGTTGCGTCAAGTCCTGGTCAACCTCGTGGGCAATGCGATCAAATTTACGGACAAGGGCGAGGTGGCGTTGAAGACTCAGGTGGAAGCCGAGGACGGCAAGGATCGCATCGTGCACTTTACGGTGTCGGACACGGGGATCGGAATTCCCCCGGAAAAGCAGAAATTGATCTTTGATCCCTTCACCCAGGCGGACACGTCGACAACGCGGAAATACGGCGGAACTGGTTTGGGACTGACAATCTCGTCCCGCTTGGTGGAGATGATGGGCGGAAGTATATGGGTGAGCAGTGAAGTCGGTGGAGGAACCCAGTTCCATTTCACTGTTCGGCTGCGAGCCGCAGATGCGAACGTGATCGCAGTGGGGACCATTGCCCCGCTGGAGATGCTGCGGGGCGTGAAGGTTTTGGTGGTCGACGATAACCGCACGAACTGCCGGATTCTCGAAGGCATGTTGAGGCGCTGGGAGATGGATCCGACGGCGGTGGAAGGCGGAGAAGAGGCCCTGGCGGAATTGTCGGTAGCTCGGGATGCGGGGAAGCCGTACGCGTTGATTTTGACCGACATGCACATGCCGAAGATGGACGGCTTCGGCCTGGTGGAGCGAATCCGGCAAAGGCCCGAATTATCCACGGCGACGATCATGATGCTCACTTCGGCGGGCCATCGAGGGGACGCGGCACGTTGCCAGAAACTGGGAGTGGCTGCGTACTTATTAAAGCCCATCCGTCAATCCGAATTGCGCGAGGCCATTGCCCGGGTGCTGGGGGCCAAAGAGCAAAAAGGCGCGATCCCGCTGATCACTCGGTCTTCCTTGCAAGATGCACGAGACCCCTCGGCCTTTTTGCGCGTGCTGCTCGCGGAAGACAATCCCGTGAACCAGCGGTTGGCGACTAGGTTGCTCGAGAAAGGGGACACCGCGTAGCGGTGGCAGTCAACGGGCGTGAGGTACTGGAGGCGCTGGAGAAAGAAAGTTTTGACCTGGTCTTGATGGACGTACAGATGCCGGAGCTGGACGGCATTGAGGCAACCGCGGTGATTCGTGAGAGAGAAAAGGGCAGTGGGGTCCATCAAGCGGTGATCGCTTTGACCGCGCACGCCATGAAAGGCGATCGCGAGCGGTGCTTGGCGGCAGGTATGGATGGCTACCTTTCCAAACCGATCCGGCCGCAGGAACTGGACGCAATCCTGGAGGGTTATGTGGGGCGTCGGATGGGAGCAATGAATACGCTGGAAACTGCTGGACGAAGCAAATAAGAAAAAAGGAGCCGGGCACATCGCTGCCATTGCGAAGACCGGGTACGCAGGCTAAGTCTCGAAGCCGATCCGGCCGTAGTGAGATTGAACGCGTGACGAAATGCGATTCTAGTCAGAAGGGAAACGTTATGCCAAACCCCGTGCAAAATACGGCTGGACTTGCTGTCAATTTTGCCGAGTTGCTCGAGCGCGTCGAGAACGACCACGAACTTCTGTGGGATCTGCTCACGATTTTCAAAAGAGATTTTCCGCGCCATCGGGACTCCTTGATAGAAGCCATCGCTCGCGCGGAAATGAAGCAAGTGGAAAGTTCGAGCCACGCTCTGAAAGGGATGTTCTCCAACCTAGCGATGACTCGCGCCGCTGCTGCCGCGGCACATTTGGAACAGATGGGGCGTAACCGGGAAAGAGCGGGCCTGGAGGATGCCCTGGCCCAACTCGAACATGAACTGGCGAGCCTGCTGCCGGAGTTGGATGCGTATCTGAAGGAGGCGCGGCGATGAAAATCCTTATCGCGGATGATGAGACGCTTTCACGAAAACTCCTCGAGAAGATTCTTCAGCGTGCAGGATACGATGTAATCGCCGTGGAAAATGGGCGGTTAGCCGCCGAGCAATTATGCCAACCGGAGGGCCCGCGTCTGGCGTTGCTGGACTGGATGATGCCGGAACTCGACGGTCCCGGAGTTTGTCGTGAGGTGCGGCGCCGCCGGAAACTCTCGTACGTCCACATGATTTTGCTTACTTCCAAAGAATCAAAGGAGGATATCGTCCAGGGCCTCCAATCCGGAGCGGACGACTACTTGATTAAACCTTGCGACCCCGAGGAGCTGAAAGCGCGGCTGCGAACTGGCCTGCGGATTCTTGATTTGGAAGAAAAGCTCGTCGAAGCACGCGAGAACATGCGCTTCAAGGCCACGCACGACCCGCTGACGAGTCTTTTCAACCGCGGCGTTATCCTGGATTTGCTCGGACGCGAACTTGCGCGCACTTACCGCGAGAAGGGTTGTACCACGCTGCTCCTCGGCGATGTGGATCACTTCAAGAACGTGAATGATACGTACGGACACGCAGCTGGAGACGACGTCTTGCAGGAAATTGCTCGCCGGCTGCTGGCGTCGGTGCGCTCCTATGATCTTGTGGGGCGCTACGGCGGAGAAGAGTTCCTTGTTGTCTTGAATAGCTGCAATGCTACCTTTGCTTTCGCGAGAGCAGAGGAGATTCGCAGAGCGGTGGCAAACACCGGTGTGCAAACCACCCGCGGACCGATCAGGGTCACGATGAGTTTCGGTCTCCTTTCCAGTGCGGATTGGGGAGTCCGCCCCGTCGAGGAACTCCTCCACGAAACAGATGCTGCCCTATATGCTTCCAAGGCTGCCGGCCGCAACTGCTCTAGTATTGCCAGGCCAAAGACGTCCTGCGCGGCTCAGGAGCTTCCCCTGCACGCCCCGGCCAGCCGCACCCGTTGAATCATGCACCGCTTGGCTACGTGTCGACCGTGGCGGCGAAGTCAGGCGCCTTTTCCCTTTGGCCGCATCTGTTCCATCATCTGCCGCATAGCGACGGTCGAGCCGGGTGCACGCTTTTCGCGCCAGGCGTCCAGTCGCTTACACGTCTCTTCGATACTCGAGAACAGGTGCGGATTCTTGAATGCCGCGCGCCAGGTAGGGACGATGGTGCGCATACGATCCCACACAACCCAAATTTCCCCATTGCTCTCGAAGAAGAGCTCATCGTTGATCAAGCCCCGGTTCACGATGCTGGCTACCATGTCCCAGTAGCTGATCACCATGCGGATATAGGTGTTCTCTTCGCTCCCCTGCGGATACTTCTGCATCATCTCCTCAGGCGAAACAGGATGAAAATGCTCCACAAACCATGCGCGCGCTTGGCGAAGCCGCGGTTCGCGGCGCATATCATACAGCCGCAACATCATGTTCACTTCATCGTACGTAATTTGAGACATTTCGATCCTCCTATCGCTAGGTCACGGGCCTGGGTGCGTTGCCTCTCGCGCGGGAGCAGGGGCAGTTGCCACCTCGACGCGCTGCACGCCCGACAGGGGAATGCCCTGCCGCTGAAATTCGATCTGAATCCGCCGGCGAAGCTCGCGCGCGACCTCGTCTTGGCGCGTTGGCGCGGTGCGCACTTGCAGCCGCACGGTCGACGCGCTGCGGTCAAATTCCTGAACGCCAAGAATTCGCGGGCCGTCAACCAGCGCTCGCGACCATGCCGGATCTCCGCGGAGTTCCGCCGCCGCAGCTTCGACCGCTTGCAGTGTCCGTTCCAATGGCGTTTCCGGCGCCAGCGAAATATCAACGAACGCTTGCGACCAGTCGCGGCTCAGGTTGCCGACCGTGCGGATCTCCCCATTGGCAATGGTGACCAGCGCTCCGCGCGCATCACGGACGACTGTGCGGCGCAACGTCAGATGCTCGACGCGGCCGATAGTGTCGCCGACCTCTATGGTGTCGCCAACGACATACTGGTCCTCGAGGACGATGTAAAAGCCGGTGATGAGATCGCGGACAAGATTCTGCGCGCCAAATCCGATGGCCACGCTGGCCAGGCCGACAAGAGTCAAGGCCGGGAAAGGATTGATGCCGACTCTGGGCAGCGCTGTGAGAACGGCAACAACCCAAACAATCTTGCTTCCAGCGCCGTAAAGCACGCCGGCGAGGGTGCGCGTTTGTTGCTCGCGGACCTGCGCCGAGCGAGTCTGGGTCGCCGCCTGCTTGATCGTGAGGTTCGTCATCACGCGGAGGAAGCGGTTGAGCAGCAGGGCGATGACAAAAATGGCAACGAAGGCAAGTACGCCGGAAACCGTGAATTCGGGCCAGTGGATGGAGGTACTGGACATCATGTTCTCAAGGAGGGAAAGTATAGCATTCAGATTGGAGCCGCAAGTCGAAGACTACTCCGCTCCACTGACTACGGAGGAATCCATGCCCGGTTCCAGGCGCCGTTTGCTCCTTACGCTTTTTGCCGCTCTCGGCGCCGTCTGCCTGCGCCCCAAGTCGCTCCCCGCGCAAAATCCGGTTCCCGGTCCACCGCAGCCCCGTCGTGATAATCAATCCCAAGGCCCTCCCGACCCGTCCAGCCCCGCCACCAAGTCCGTGCTGGAGCAAAACCAGAAGAACATTAAGAAGGATATTGAAAGACTCTACGAGCTTATCACTCAGCTCAAGACCGAAGTCGAAAAGACAGATTCGACCGCAGTCCTCTCCGTGGCCCTGGTGAAAAAGGCGGAAGAAATAGAAAAGTTGGCAAAGCAAATCAAGGAACGCGCCAGGGGTTAACCTCTTTTCCCCATCACGTCCGCAAATAAATTGATCAGACCTGTCTGCGTTCTTTGAGCGAGTAACTCTGGCGCGGGAGTTCAATCAAGGATAGAATCGAAATTGCGTGAGGTATATGTCTCCACGCTGCACACTTCCGCGAACCACGTAGACTTGCGGAAGCCACACTGCGCGCCTGTAGCTCAGTTGGATAGAGCGCTGGTCTCCGGAACCAGAGGTCGGGCGTTCGAGTCGCCCCAGGCGCGCCATATATCTTCCTGTCTTTTCAATGTGTTTCAAGGTTACAGGTGTCTTGCGGAACTTTCCCGAATCGGGGATGACGGTGGTTGGTATCAGCTCCGCGAAGCGCGCAGTGGCGGACTTTGATCGTATCTACGGACGAGAAGAGCTGGTAACGGCCGTGACCGCCCTCGACTATCTCGTTGTACTCACTCCTTATTCGCCCGAGACTCG
>DASZZI010000076.1:0-2946 GCA_035544995.1 Candidatus Acidiferrum sp. | reverse complement strand
ATCGCATCCCGAATACACCGGCCGCACTCTGGAAGAGGCTGCGAAATCAAGGGACATCACGCCGACGCAACTGCTGATCGAGATCATCCGCGACGGCGACGGCGGGGTCATCGGCAAGTCCATGATCGAATCCGACATACGAATCTTTTATACCTGGCCGTGGACCATGGTTTCCAGCGACGGCGGAATCGGCATTAGCCATCCCCGCGGCGCGGGATCGTTTCCGCGCGTACTGGGACGTTTTGTGCGTGAAAAGCACTGGCTCACGATCGAAGAAGCCGTCCGAAAAATGACGTCGCTGCCCGCGTGGCGCTTGAAGCTCGCCGACCGCGGCACGATCAAGGAAGGGATGAAGGCGGACATCGTGCTGTTCAATCCCGCCACGGTGATTGACAACTCCACGTTCGAGAAGCCGCAGCTCCTTTCCACCGGTATCGAGAAAGTTTTTGTGAACGGGGTGATGGTGTGGGATGGCACCAAGGCCACTGGCGCCCGTCCGGGGCGCGTTCTACCAAAGTGACGCCGTCCACTTTTGCCGGCGCCGTCCTGGGCCCGTCGCGGTTGAAGGATCCCTTTTTCTTCGATCGTGTCTAACTCTTCGTCATTCTGGAGGCTCACATGGCCGACTCACTCAAAGACTTCAACGCATTTCGTGCCGAGCTGAATGAAGAAATATTGGACTGCGGGCATCTGGGCATCAAACGGTTCTTCGCGCTTGACCATCAGGCCTATGAGCCCGGTGCTTTGCCGACAAAGACGAAAGAGCTGCTCGGCCTGGTGGCTTCGTGCGTGCTCCGCTGCGACGACTGCATCACCTATCATCTGGAGCGCTGCGGCGAAGAAAAATGGTCGCGCGCCGAGGTGATTGACGCATTGAACGTGGCACTCGTGGTCGGAGGGTCGATCACCATTCCGCACGTGCGCCGCGCCTTTGCCCGCATGCGCGAGATCGACGGCCTCAAGCCTTAGCCCGGATATCTCACTAGGAATGAAAAAACTCGCTGATTGAAATAGAAAAAGGCCGCTATTTCGGGCATAACTGCGTTGTCTGGACGTAGCCCATGCCCAGTCAAAGGCGGCCTTTTCATGACAGAGTGTACCCAGTCGCAGTTCCCGTTTGAAGCGCATTTTTCACGCCAGGTGGTGGCCCAGTTCGACGGCGGTCAGATCTCCACCGAAGGCGGTGCCCCGCTGCTGCGCCGCGTCGATCGACGCATCGGCCTGCTGCGGCGCGTGGTGGGTTGCTTCAGCGACGCGCGCGATCCGCAGCGCATCGAGCACCCACTGGGCGAGATGCTGGCGCAACGCATCCACGCACTGGCGTTGGGCTACGAAGACCTGAACGACCACGAAGAGTTGCGCCACGACCCGCTGCTGGCCCTGCTGGCCGGCAAGCGCGATCTCAGCGAGCCGCTGGCGGGGAAAAGCACACTGAACCGCATGGAGTTGGCTCCAGCGGGTTCCTCCCTTACCGAGCGGTACCATCGGATCACCTATTCGTCGGAAGCGCTCGACGCGCTACTGGTGCAGATCTTTCTGGAAGCGCATCCCCAGCCGCCGCGCGAGATCGTGCTGGATGTGGACGTGACCGACACCCCGCTGCACGGGGAGCAGGAGGGGCGCTTCTTCCACGGCTACTACGGCCACTATTGCTATCTGCCGCTGTACATCTTCTGCGGCGAGCATCTGTTGTGCGCGCGGTTGCGGCCCTCGAACCAGGACGCCAGCGCGGGCAGTCTCGCCGAGGTCCAGCGCATCGTGGCGCAGATACGGGCGCGCTGGCCGAATACGAAGATCGTGCTGCGGGCGGACTCCGGGTTCTGCCGCGAGGAACTGATGGGGTGGTGCGAAACCCACGGTGTGCACTACGTTTTCGGCCTGGCGCGCAACACCCGGTTGCGGCGGAAGATGGCACCGCAGATGCGCCAAGCGCGGGAAGAACATCGGCGAACGGGAAAGCCGGCGCGGGTGTTCGCCGAGTTGCGCTACCGCACCCGCAAAAGTTGGTCGCGGTCGCGGCGGGTGGTGGCCAAAGCGGAGTATCTGGCCAAGGGCGAGAACCCGCGCTACCTGGTCACCTCGCTTCCCGCGTCGCAATGGCCGGCGCGGGAACTCTACGAGCAGCGCTACTGCGCGCGGGGCGAGATGGAGAATCGCATCAAGGAGCAGTTCCAACTGTTCAGTGACCGCATGAGCACCGCGACGATGAGGGCCAACCAGTTGCGACTGTACTTCTCGTCTCTGGCTTACGTGCTGGTGGCTGCGCTGCGGCGGCTGGGGTTGGCGGGAACGGAATGGGCCACGGCACAGGTGGACACCATCCGGTTGCGGCTGCTGAAAATCGCGGCGCAGGTGCAGGTGACCGCGCGGCGCATCTGGATCCGCTACAGTCGCAGCTATCCGTGGAAACACCTGTTCGCGGCGGCCTGCGCAGCCCTGCGCTGCTGAAACCGCACCTCGCCACACCAACCTACGTCACGCGCAGCAGGAGGAAGGGGAAAAACCGTCTTCGCACGGACCGCAGGAGCAGCCGGGCCATGAATAGTCCCCTCTAGACCGCTTCCCGCGGGCCGGGAAATAGAAAGAGTTGGGCCGCGCCTCAAAAATAGCACTCACCATGATCCTGGTGAGAAAGTCGGGCTAGCCCCGAAGGAATCAGCCCGAAGCGCGCCATGGGGCTGCGCGACCTGATTCTGTTTTATGTGGTGACGGGAATTAGTCTGCGCTGGATTGCCGCCGCCGCGGCTGCCGGCCCCAGTTCGCTCCTTATCTGGATCGGCGCCTGGCTGGCGTTTTACCTGCCTTTGACTCTCTCGGTCACCGAGCTGACCTCACGCTTTCCAGACGAAGGCGGCCTTTATGTCTGGACCAAGCACGCCTTCGGCGACTTTTCCGGGTTCATGTGCGCGTGGATGTATTGGACCTGCAACCTGCCCTACTTTCCTT
>DASZZI010000075.1:0-61496 GCA_035544995.1 Candidatus Acidiferrum sp. | reverse complement strand
GGGTAACCGGCTGATTTATCGGGATACCTTCGGGGAGGCCCTGGCCGAGCTAACGGGCGGCCCCGCGTCGGCCGCGCCTGCTCTTGCCGCGGTTACATCCGCCCCTGCTCCGACGGCCACTGGGCAAGGCTTACCCGCGCTGGCTGAACGCCTCCGCCGTCTTCGGGAGCTGGCCGCACAACTGGCCCGGGAGCTGGAGACGCTAGAAAAAGAAGCGCGGAAGAAATAGATTTGAGTCTAGATCTCACGGGTTGTGCTTCCTTGGCGGTCCTCGGCCAGCTCGGACCCTGGGCTTTTTCGAGCCTTCGGCGAGTTGGTGAGGTGGTGCTCGCATCCGCCGGTGAGAAACCTCCAGCCTGAAGCGAGAGTCAGAGTGTCGGCATGCTCCTTCAGTCAGCCGCAGCGAGGCGCTTACGCCGCGACACCAAAGGCGAAATCGATCTGGGGCGTTGGGTGCAGTTCCGTCCCCCGGGCACCACCCGCACGTCTACCTAGAAGCGCGGTTCGCGCCCCGGCACATTCCGGGCATATCGTTGGGAACTCGGAAACTATCCGGAAACGGCATTCTGGGAAATAGCCCCTTCTCCCTTGATGTTCAAGAATCCCGATTATGTAGGGCCTTCTAACTCATTGAAATCATGAAGGGAGTTCCGTGGAACATCGGTGTTCGATATTCATCGGGTTCCTTAACGCTGAACCGCGCAACGCGAACTCACCCGTTCGCATAGGGCCGGTGGGCGACCTAAGGACAAGCTACTAGATAAGGTCTGCGTCCTCTATGCGTTGTAGTTCCCTGCCCTCACCAATCGGAACAAACAGAACAAGGCCGTAATTTCGTCCGCGTCCCAAGCTTGGGAAGCTAGAAACAAAAACTGAAAGCGCCTGAACTGGTCGGGCTTAGCAGATTTGAAAAATCCTCTAGTTGGAAAAAATGGAAAACGAGGCTGCGGCGTAACTTCTTTTGAATAATGGGGCGACCTATCGGAATCGAACCGACACCTGAACCTTGACAAGGTTCGAGTAGTTAAATCTAACGCGCTGGAACGGCGGCACTTAGTAGATTTGAAGGAGCCCTTAATTGGAAAATAGATGGAAAATGCAAAGAGCATCCAAGCCGGTAGTTTATAATACGGCATGGAGCAATCGATCAAAGAATATGCGGACGCTCTGTACATCAGAGCATTGGCCGAAGCGAGAGAGAAGCACAAGGTCGAAATTACCGAGGCCAATAGGCAAATGGCCCAGCGCGGGATGAGCCAAGGCTTCAGTGGAATTGCCTTCGGAAAGACGATTGAGATGGACGCCGCGCTCATCGGTAGGCAGATGAAGGCCCGGCTGGTCTCATTTCAAGAGGCGTTTGAACACGCTGGCGCGACGCCTTCGCAAGATGAACTCCAGGAAATTTGGAAGGCTGCTGAGGACGCATACGAGAGTGGAATCCAGAGGATGGGAAATAGTATCCGGGAGCGTACTCATCGGGCGGGAAGCCCGCATACTTTTGGGGCCGATAACGTGCGCTCAGCCGTTGCTCATCATCATGATGACGTTCTAGGCGACTGGAATGTTTGGCGCAGACGAGTTGCTCTTGGAGCACCGCGCCAACAATCCTTCTCCGCTACTGAGGTCAAGGCGATTAATGACCTGCCGAAGAAAGATGAACTTTTGGCCGATCTCAATCGTTTGCTGCTCTTAGCTGGACAAATAGGCGTAATCTTCATCGACCTGGACAATTTTAAGACTGTAAACGACACGATGGGCCACGATGCGGGTGACAAGTGCCTTGAAGAAGTTGCGCAGGTAATCGGGTCTGTTGTGCTGCACAAAGGGCGACTATACCGCTACGCCAGCGGAGACGAGTTCATGGTTATCCTGCCGAACGTCGATGAATCCGAGGCGGCGGCGACGGCGGAGAGAATTCGGAAAGCCATCGAATTCCAGAACGTTGGGGGCGCTGTTAAAGTCACCGCAAGTATCGGAGTGATTGTTGCCGCAGAGAAGGTCTATGCGTCAGCGGAAGAAATTCTAAAGACCACAGATGACGCGATGTACAAATCCAAGCAGAAGAAAAATGCGGTCAGCCTCGCCGCGCGCGGCTGAAGCCGCTGCAATGGGTATTTCCGCATTTTTAGATGAGAGCGGCAAATTCAAAGACCATCCCATTGTGTCGTTATGCGCCATTGTCTCGGCGACTGCTCACTTTAATGCCTTCGCTGATGAATGGGGAAGCTGTCTCAAAATAGCTGGCCTTGCAACCATCTCGGCAAAGAGAGTCCTCAACGCAAACCGACCACTAAGTCACAACCTGCCAGCACTTGGCATCGACAAGAGAGTCGCCGCACTACTTCCGTTTATCGCTTGTATCAGGAAGCATCTCGCGTTCATTACCGGAGTGGCCGTAGATGTAGCTGGCTTCAAAGGCTTGCCTTCTCATTATCATCAGATTTTTGGCGACGATCCGTTCTATACAGCGTTCGCCAGAACAGTCCCACGGATCGCGGAACTTACACCCAAAGGCGGAAAGATCAGCCTCATTTGCGATGACGAGGAGCAGACCGCCTTGCCAATGTACAAATTTTATCGACGACTGAAACTCATCGACTCAGACGCGCGGGATAAATTGGCGGCTATTTCCTTCGGGGATGACAGCGTTCTGTTTGGGATTCAAGCGGCAGATTTGGTTGCATCGGTTATGAGGTTTGAGGCCCACAAGAAATTTTTCGGCACTGAATACGACTACCTTAAATTGCATGAGGCGATAACGGAACAACCGAGCGGAGACGAACAGATACGCTTGGTAGAGTATGCTTTTTGCGATGAGCAAATGCTTAGAAGAACGGCGGAGAGGTTGAGAAAAATCAAAAGAAACCCCGCAGTCAAGGTCTGAAAAGGCGACAGCGGATTCCCCTTTAAGAGAGGCGGAGACTACGGTGGGAGATAAGCGGGGATGCGACGTTGTCAGCGTTTTCACCGGCCTCGTCGCGTCAGTATCTCGGACTCAGGTTAGATGGGCGCGCATTCTGACGGCGAATTTCGATACTGTGATTGCAGACCAAACAGAGGCGATAAGCGTCGCTGACTCCTTGACCAGGCTCGCCCATCGGCGCGGCGATTTTGCTTGCGAAGCACTTTGGGCAAAGCGGTTGTTGAGCGTTCGCCTTGTGATACCAGAACGGAGCGCGGAACTCATATTCATCACTGTTGAAGCGCAGCTTCTCCCGCAGTTCGCGGTTCTCATCTTCGAGTTCGGAAGCTGATTGCTTTAGCTCCCGCAGCTTGTCCAGTATTTCATCCACCTGCTGCTTCGCCTCACGGTCTTTAAGAGATTTGCCGAAGTCGTACAGCTTCTTGGAGATTTCTCCGGCAGTCTTGGCGATTGTCCACGCCGCTGTAACAGTTGAAACTGGCTCCATGTTTGCCATTATACTCCCTATAAATCTGCTGCCGCTTGACGTAGGGCGTTTATCAGGACGCCACTCACCTTTTCCTTGGCCCGTTCGCTCTCGCGTCGATCCGTTGCAAGAGTTTTTTTAAGGGACGTGACACGGGTCCTCGGGGCGAAGGCCGGGCGTCAACCCCTTTTCGGGTCCTAGACAGACGGGACTTCCTCCGACAGATCGAAGAGGTGTCACCACCTGCCCCGGAGATTGGGGCCGGGCTTTTATCCGAAAGCTGAGATTTGCTTTGCCCTACCCGTATGATAATCTCGGGTCGATTCGCACCCATGACCTCGCAGCCGAATCTGGACACTGGCTCCCTTCATCCCTCGTGTCTCTGAGGTCCCCTAGAAAGTTCGAATGGCCAACGCTAAAGGACAAATTGGATTCCAGCAGGTCGGGGTAGGTGGAGTCCTAAAGCAGTACAGACTCACTGTTCCACCCAATCAAAGAGAGTATTCCTGGACAGATCGAGAAGTGACCAAGTTGTTGCAGGATTTCGCCAGGGCGATTTCGGGTGAGGAGGCCGAATATTTTCTCGGGACAGTTGTCACCATTCCTCGTTCGCCAGAAGTGCTTGAGGTCGTTGATGGACAGCAACGTCTTGCAACGGTAGCAATTTTCCTCACTGAAATACGAAATTATTTGCAGGACAAGGAAGCCCTTATATCGGAAAGTATAAACAACGGCTTTCTCACCGACATCGACCGAGAAAAACGGCAGCGCGTCGCTAAGCTGCAACTCAATCTAGAGGACAATGAATTCTTTAGACGGATGATCGGGGCGAAAAAGAACGAGGAGCGTCCGAATCCGGAGTCGCGGAGATCTCATCAGCTAATCACCAACGCATTTGACCTAGCACAAGATCAGATCAAAAAGATTGTATCTGGCTTCGACCCAAAGGATCACGGCGATGTTTTGAATAAATGGATTCGATTTACCGAGTACTCGGCCCAGGTCATCCTGCTGAAAGTTCCGACAGACGCAAACGCTTACAAGATGTTTGAAACATTGAATGACCGTGGGTTGAGGACTTCCCAAGCAGACCTAATCAAAAACTACCTTTTTGGCCAGTCGGGAGACCGCTTGATGGAAGCGCAGCAAAAGTGGGCTCTGATGCGTGGAACGCTAGAGTCGATTGAGGAAGAAGAGATCACCGTCACATTCTTGCGCCACGCACTAATGCCGATTAGTGGATACCTGACGGCAGGGGATGTATATGAGGCGGTGCAAGCAAGGGCGAAGGGGCCGGAGACCGCGATAGAGTTTCTAACCACATTAGAAAGCCTGGCCAGTGTCTATGCCGCAATCTTCAATCCTGAGCATGAAAAATGGAATCCATATCCGGATTCCATGCGTAGAGCAATACAAACTTTGAATCTCCTCAACATAAGGCCGATGCGACCGTTGATGCTGGCAGTCGCGGCGCGATTCAATCCTAAAGAAGCCGACGACGCATTTCGTATGTTTATTTCGTGGGGAGTTCGTTTGTTCATCGCCGGTAGCACGCGCAGTGAATCTGTAGCCGAGCCCATCGCGCAGGCTGCGCACCGCGTTTTCTCGGCTAAAGCAAAAAAGCCAATCGCAACCGCAGCGGCTCTAAAGAAAGAACTGGCAAACATAATCCCTGTGGATCAGCAATTCCGCCAGGCATTTGAATTGGTCACCGTCTCAAAGGCTACACTAGCTCGATATTACCTGCGTTCACTCGAAATGGCAGCTAAGAACGAGGCTGCCCCTTGGTTTATACCGAACGATGACAAGCAGACAATAAATCTTGAGCATATCTTGCCTGAGAGACCGGAAAAGAATTGGCCCAAGTTCGACGAAGAAGCAGCACGAATCTACGTCAAGCGCATTGGCAACCTGGCATTGTTACTCGCCAAGAACAATTCGGACCTGCGAAGTTCTGATTTCGAAACCAAAAAGGCAGTTTACAAAGACAGTCCATACGAATTGACCAAACAGATTGCTACGGTTCCCGAATGGACTCCGGCACAAATTTCTACAAGACAAAAAGTGTTGGCTGATCTCGCGCTTCGCGCTTGGCCACTTTAAGTTAGACTATCGATCTCTGATTTGTCGGAAAAATCGTCCGCCCGAGCTATGCCGAACGAAGTCACAAAAAGGAAAAGACTGGAAGGTTATAGAAAACGGTAGGGAAGAAAGCCTTGGGGGTCGAGTCCTACTCTTTGCGCCCTGATGGCCGACAAAGCACGGAATTTATCAGAGCCCAACATCGTGCCATTGTCGGCGGTTTTCCAACAAAGGCAGACGCGGGGTTACGTCCCGCGAAGTCCTCACGACCCCCTCCGGACTCATTATCGTTCGCCAGAGGGCGAAACAGTAGGATACCACGTTCGCGGCAAAACCGAAGGTCGATCCAGGCTCTATCCTCTGGCGCGGATCATCGAGATCGTTCTCGCTCGGCAGTGATAAAATTAAGCTAGTGCCACTCAAAGACGCTGATGTTGAACGACAGATAACTACGGTGGTCGTGCGTCGGTTTCTGGTTGACAAGGAGCCTGCGCAGCGATTGTCGGTGGCCAGGGACTTCAGGAACATCGATGCCCTCCCCCATTTGGCGAACATGGGAGTCCTGAAAACCAATAACGGTGACGATTACTTTCCAACGGCACTGGCATTCCACTACTGCGGTGTCGCGCAATATCAGCATCTAGCCAGAGAAGCTGTGGAAATCGTCGTGTCTGTGCTCCAAGACTTGTTCCTGAAGGAATTAAACAAGACTGACTTCACGGTAGCGGACATAGAAGCACACGCAATTAAGCTGCACGGGAAGGCCGAGCCAGAAATAATCCGTTTGGGGCTCTATTTAGCTGGTGAGTTTGGATGGCTCGCGGGGTGGGGCGGAAATCTTGAGAAGTATCAGATTACGAATCTGCGGATCAGCGAACGTGTCGTGACGTTGAAGAGCTTCAATAAAATCTGGGACGAACAGATTCGGCAGCGCATGCCCAACTTGAAGGGACCTTGGGTTCAGCAGAAAACCAAGAAATCAAGAAAGACAAAACGCTCCAATTGGGAAAAAATCTGCACGCTCGGCACGGGTGGTCAAAGTGAAGTCTTCTTGGTTCGTAGTCCGAAAAGAGTCGCTGAACGGGCCACCTCTCTCGACAAAATACAGCAACACGCGGGAGGCTGTGGCGTAGACGGTGCGGCTGAACTTGCGGAAGCTGCATACAGTTATGCCCGCCCCGACCAGCCTCCTGAACTCGGTGCTCTGAAAGTTTTCAAAGCGCGTGCTCAGGGTCCCGACGCTAAACAAC
This sequence comes from Candidatus Acidiferrum sp., assembly GCA_035544995.1. Classification (GTDB taxonomy): domain Bacteria; phylum Acidobacteriota; class Terriglobia; order Acidiferrales; family UBA7541; genus Acidiferrum. The sequence continues at coordinate 54,775 of DASZZI010000075.1, read as the reverse complement.
AAATGGTGAATCGCCTCAAGAATGAAATTGCTGTTTTAAGTCAGAACAGGCCGGGTCTCATTAGAATGCTGGATTCTAATGTAGAAGAACAATGGATTGTCACGGAGTACTATCCCAACGGTACACTTGAAAAACAACCATTGCGTTACAGGGGCAAAGCCCACCCTGCCCTGGTCGCGTTCCGCTCGCTCGTAGCAACAGTGGCGGCGCTACACAAAGACAACATTGTTCACCGCGATATAAAACCGGCCAATATTTTTGTTGGGCCTGACGAGGAGCTTATTCTTGGTGATTTTGGAATTGTCTTCACTCCAAGCAACGAAGAGCGGGCGACTCACACCGGCGAACGAGTCGGTCCACGCGATTACATGCCTCCGTGGGCAGAGGTCGGTCGCCTTGAAAACGTTGACGCCAACTTCGACGTATACATGTTGGGCAAGCTTTTGTGGTGCATGGTGACTGGTAGGCCCAAACTCGTTCGGGAATATTACAAACGGGATGAGAGTAATCCGACTGTGATATTCAAAGACGATCCCAACATGCACGCGATAAATCAGATTCTAGATCATTGTGTTGTTGAAAATGCGAAGGACTGCCTTTCTTCTACCAGGGACCTGCTACTCGTGGTCGATACACTGCTAGCTCTAATTGAACAAGGTGGTCAGCTTCTAAATGAGGGCGTCCCGAAGCTTTGCCGGGTATGCGGGAGAGGGAAATACCAACCGGCGATACAGACAAGTGGTTCATGGAGCATCAGACTGTGGCCGAGAGGTACTTCTATCCCGACTGATACGACGTTGCTAGCTCTTCGTCCGTTTGCCTGCACCCAATGCGGAAATGTCCAATTCTTCAAAGATTAGCTGCGCAGTTCCCTCTTACTCGCCCTCACGCTGTTTGAGTTTTGGGACTCTCGGAAGTTGCAGGCCACTTAGCGTCAATCAGGTCCAGAATGTGCGCTGCCCTCTCCATCGACTTTTGGTGTAGCGCTCCGCCCAGAATTCCGTCCCCATATTCGGTTTGCCCGCTCGGTCATCTTCTTCAAGAAGCGGTTGTAACTTTCGTGCCGTCAAAATGACGGTTGCCAGCAGGATGGCATGCTTCCGTTCTTCGGTCATCCGTAGAAGGTCGAGTCCACTTCGACCGTAGCAAACTGCGTTGCATAGTAAGAAAGAAAATCATGCGGCTTCATCCCAGGAGGATAAAAGCTGCCTTCCCAACCCGCCGCCGTGAATGCACTTGTGCCGAGAAGAATTCCAGTTCCAGGCAGCGAGTACGGGCGCTCAACCTTGAGACTGTTTGCAAGTTTTCCGGCCTCCTCCAACTTCTCCATTTGAAACAGAGTCGGGTTGCGAATTGTTTCAACTTTTGGACGCTGTGATTTCACAATTGTCAATGATACAAGGCAAGTACCTTGCATGCTACACTGCCGGAATCAGGTCATAGATTTTGCACTTAGGAAATGCCATCCAGGGATTCTTCCGTGGGTTTCGAAGCGGATACCGCAACATCCGATCCGCCCGACTACTCGAAGAGAGTCAATTAGCCCAATCGAAGCCAATTCCGGTCAAGCAAGCAACTGTCAGCGCATGGCAAGAGTTGAAGGACCTTACCAATATTCTAATCGTCATTCTAATGTCGGTCTTCTGGCTTGCGTTGGGACTCGCTATTGTTGGGGTTTTGATTTATCTCCTCATTGCTTTCATCAAGTGGTGCTGGCAGAACTCTTGATTCAGCCTTTTGCCGAGGTTGTGATAGCTTCTCCTCTTGCAGCGTTCGGGCTTCAACCCAGAAATAGCTCTGGGGGCGGCAGAGAAGATGGACCTGGTTCTGGGTGGCGGAAGCCCAAACGGATGGCAAGCTGGCATGACTGAAGTGTTGTGCTCAACACATCCCGACTGGATAGAGCGAATCCAGAAAATGCAGACAAATTTGAACTGCTTGCAGTCTACGAGAACCACGTCACCTTTCCGGTCGAAAATTTCCTATCACAACTCCACGAAGGAACCCAATCTCTCGCAAGTCTGAACGATTTGCAGCAAACCGATCAACTTATGGCGTCACATGATCTAGGTTGCACCCATGGCATGTATTGCTGACACTTTTCAACCCTGGCGCACCACGCGGGGGAAGTCCTCGTGTCTGGCAGATTGCCAAGAAAAGACTTGACTCGCAGTTGCATTCAACCCAGAATCCCTCCATTCCTTTGACGGTAGGTCGAGGCACCTAAACGAACTCTTTTTAACCAGAGCCAAACCCCGCGCGAGCGGGGGACGGAAAGCCACGGGTCTTTAAGCGGGCCCCGGTGGACTTAAAGACAGCCGAGTTGCCGCAGGTGGCAGCGTGAGAGCCATCAACGGTGATTTCGGCTTTTTGCCTTTATTAAGGTCGCCATAAGTAGCAAGGAGACAAACGAATGCTTAGATACAGAATATGGATCTTTTTGCTTTTTGCCGTGACTCTTCTGTTCGCTCCGTTGGGCTACGCCCAACAACCGGCCTCAGCGTCGCTTGCAAAACCTGAAGCATTGACCAATTCAGATGTCATGAAGATGGTTGAGGCCAAGCTGGGCGACGATCTCATCATCAGCAAGATCCAGGCCTCGGCATGCAGCTTCGATACGAGCACTGACACCATCCTAAAGCTGAAGTCTCAAGGTGTTTCCGACGGCGTTATTCAAGCTATGGTGAGCGCTGGAAAGCCGCCCAATCAGGCATCTACACCGGCTGCCGCACCCGTGGACCCGAACAATCCTCTCTCCCCGCATACGCCCGGAATCTACTGGCTGGCGAGGAATCAAGGCGGTCAACAGCTGACGCGATTGGAGGCAAGCTCGTACGGCGGGAGCAGGAGCAGCATCGGGTTCGGGAAAGTGAAGTACAAAGCAGCGTTGGCAAGACCGCATGCGGCGCTACGAATTCATGAGCCGTCTCCAGAGTTCTGGTTCTATTTCGAAGACGCAGCGCAAGGATTCGGTCGCCCGCTGTCGCCGCAATCATCCAAGCCCGAAGACTTTGTCTTAGCAAAAATGGAGGGCCACGAAAAAGAACGCCAATTGTTTGTGGGCCAAGCATCCGGGTTTGGTGGGTCGTCCGGCCCTCGCTCGAAGGACGCGGTGGCTGTTGACATTCAGAGGATTGCTCCTGGAATTTTCAAAGTAAGGGTGAGCAAGGCGCTCGAGCCGGGCGAGTACTGTTTTGTTCCGCCCGGAGGCGCGGCAGGGTTTGGTATAGCGGGAGGACAGTTGTTCGACTTTGGCGTCGATCGACCCCAGTGAGCGAGGGCAAGGCAAACATCCTCACACGCAGTTTCCTAAGGGCGATCCAGGGGTGAAAAAATGAGGTACAGGATACTTTTTCTCAATCGCTCGGTTACCACAAATGACCCTCCCTGACACTCACAAGCTAGCAGACCGAGAATTGCCCCAACGCCTCGCACGAGCTTACGTTACCGCGCAAACGCTTGTCGTCTACTGCCAAAGAGACAAGGTATGACAGATCCCATCCAGGAAATAAGGAGAATTCTCGTGATGACACCGACGAGAGTGCTAGCCGCCCTGCTGACCTTCCTGTGCATGGTCACTGTGGGATGTTCAGTGGAAGGTCGGATGGCAGAAAAACTCGACCGACCGACGGCTCTGGCGCTTCTGAAGGAAAAGGAAGACGAACTTATGAATGTCCCTCCGTACCACGGTCGTTGGGCTATCGTTCCTGTGGTGCTCGAAGTAAGAGTGTCCAGGCCTACCCTAGGTACTTTTCACCCGAACCCGGAGAAAGAAGAGGCTAGTGAAATTGCCAATATGCGGGGCGAATTAGAAGTGCGTAATGCGTTGGTTGATGTCGGCTTGCTGAAACGACAAGTGGAGAAGGATATAAAAGAGCCGACGGTCAACGTGTTTGATGTGGGTGCGAAAACGACGCGGTACGTCTATTACTTTTCGGTGGTCCCGCAGCCTGGGGTTGCCTTCAGCCAAGCGCCAGAAGGGGGAACTGCTACGTTTGAGCTTGCTAAAGGAGCATTCACGTCTGTAACGGGAGTCTTACAACAGGGCATTGACGCTGAGGTTGAAGCGCAGGTGACATACAGCCCGACCACGCTGTACGAGCGACTACTCTTTGCGGAGAAGAAAATGCAAGAGAAGCTCGGATCTGGCGATCTCAGCAACGTTTTTCGCGATCGTTATTGGAATGATCTCCATAATACCCAAGTCCGGGGAGCTGAGACCCGACAGTACCAGTTTCGGAGATATGACGACGGGTGGAGGCTTGTCCGGCGACTTCGGTGACGTGACCGGCGATTTTTGTGCCAGCGGGAGTCAGAGAAATTCGCTCTGGAACGAGCTGGTATGCCGATGAAGAAATACAAGCCGGAGCAGATCGTAACACTGCTGCAGCAGATTGAAGTGGAAATAGCCACTCAAACTTGGGCAAGCCCTTTCCCGGTAGCACCTTCACATTCCGCAAACCTCCCTTGCAGTGAAAAAAGGAATCGAAACCACCCTGACTTTCTTCCCCACGGTCCTACCCCGTAATCCCCCTGAGCGCACCGACGGCGAGTCCTTCTGCGCCTGCGCCCGCACGAGCGTCGCCAGACCGTCGTAGCTCAGTGTTGTCGAAACCAAATGAGCCCGTTAGGTTCATTACCTCCGGTATGAGAACACACCCCTGATTCATTCGGACCTTGGTTTTCCGTCTTGCCCTTCCTGCTGAAACCTGCGCCTGGACCGCCCGCTTCTTCTGTCAAGGGTCTCCCGCTTCGCTCCGATAAACGCAAACTGCGCGCCCTTGACAACGCGGACGGCCAGGCGCCTCGCCCCGCTAGGAAGGGCAGTTGCTTTTTATGCGCCGCTCTGCGCGTCGCCTCTGAGAAGCAAAAACCCAAACCAACAAAAGGAGTTTTTCCAATGCAACAACTCAGCAAACAACCTGCTTTCGAACTCGGCCAGATCGTCGCGACACCGGGCGCTTTGGCCGCGCTTAAGAAAGCAGGACAACAGCCGGGCGAGTTCCTCACGCGCCATGTCAACCGCGAGTGGGGCGATTTGTCCGACGAGGACCGCAGCGAAAACGACTACAGCTTGCCGCCAGACTTCGATTAGAGTTTGTTCGAAGGAACTTTCGGCAGTAGACGTAGACGTGCCAATGCTAATGTCGGCCATAGCCGGGAGATTTTACATCTGGTTGGCTGTTAGACGGTGATGCGGCTTCTGAACTCGGGCAAAGGAAAATCGTGGAGCTTAGCGGTTGGCCAGCTTCTGGGTCATGTAGAGGATGAGCTTGCGGTGTTCCTCGTCTGCCTTGCCCAACAGACGGCGAAGCTTATTTAGAAATCGCGCATCTTTTCCGGAGCTACCCCAAACGATGTCGTCAGACGATTTGCGCTTGGGAAGATTTGGCAGTTTGGGCGGCTCCTCGCCATCGTAGAAAAGCTGGTACATGGGAATTTCCAAAGCCCTAGCCATCTTCTCCAGCGTCTCAATCGCGGGAATGGTATGACCGTTTTCCACGCGGGAAATATAGCACCGGAGCAGGCCGGTACGCTTTTCCACATCGCCCTGGGAGAGTTTCTTTTCTTCGCGGAGTGCGCGGAGTCGGTCGCCTATAATCATCCGGGGATTATTCCACTGAGGTCGATGCAAAGCAAGTAGGCGTCTTCTCACCTGCGCCGAGCGATTTCGGCACGTGCGCGGCAAAGTGCCTCGGCAGGCAAATCAACGTTAATATCCATTCAAGATATTATTTGATCTTGACAGGTTCCTCGGAAGTGATGTAAACGGTCGGCTGATTCTCAGAGCAGGAGGGCTTCATGCGCTCCATCCGACCCGTGGCAGCAGTTTATCTCTGCTTCGTCCTTGTTCTCTCCACCTCAGCCCAGCAATCTTTAGCGCCTCCCCGGCAAGCTCCGGCGCTCCTGCAAAGCGCCTTCGCCGCGCTCGGGGGTGCCAATCCCGTTACAGACGTCACGCTCACGGGCACCGCTCGCCGTATCGTCGGTTCTGACGACGAATCCGGCACCGCCACGCTGAAGGCTGTCTCCGGCGCCAGCCGCCTCGATCTCAGCTTCCCCTCAGGTCAGCGCAGCGAAGTCCGCAATGCTTCCGGGGACAAGCTCGTCGGAACTTGGTCCGGCCCCGACGGCGTCAGCCATGGAATTGCGTTTCACAACCTCTTGACTGAGCCTGCTTGGTTTTTTCCTAACATCGCCCTACTATATAATTGTGGTGAATATCTACCTCTTATCTTAATGAAAGTATACAGCCCTCGCGGGGCAAGGCTGTTCGCTCTGGCTGAACGGAGGGATTGTATGGTGGAACGGACGCCCAGCGAAAATTCAAAACTCTTCCCTCTCACATTGTGAGGTCAACCATGTTCCTTCACCGCTCGCTCGTAGCAATCATTTTCTTTCTCGCTGCTGCCCTGCCGCTTGCAGCGCAGAGACGACCGCTATGCGACGTTACCTGCGGGCCTGACCCGAGTTCGCCGACCTATGGCGGCACTTACAAGGCGCGGCCGCAGTCGAAGAACGTGCGGGGGACCACAACGGTTCTCGCTCCGCGCAGCGCCGACGCGGCGAGCGGCGCCCCGACGTTGCCCGGCAGCGAAAGCTACGGCTACGCCATCCCGATTGTGGGCCTGCCCGGGCGCAATGGACTCGACGTGAATCTGACGCTCTATTACAACAGCGCCATCTGGACGATTGACCTGGTGAACGGGACGGCCACTTTCAACGCCGACCGCGACTTCCCGAGCTACGGCTTTCATCTTGGTTACGGAATGATCGAAGCCCCGCCATCGGGTGACACCTCTTACCTGCTCACGGAGCCGGACGGAACCAAGCGCGAACTGCGACTCAGTTCCGGCACCACCTACATCACGGCAGATTCCTCATACATGGATTGGAATACCTCCAGCCTGAGCCTGCGCCGCAAAGACGGGACACAGTGGACCTACCAGCGGGTTGGCACTACGAGCTTCTATCGTCCAGTCAAGATTCTCGATACGAACGGTAACTTCATCTCCATCGTTTACAGCACAGCATCCGGAGCGGCCAATCAAGCAATCGCAACGATCACGGACACCATTGGCCGCGTGGTCATGTTCAATTACGACTCTTCCCCAGCCCCCAAACTCCAGAACATCACGGTGACGCCTCCGGGAGGCGCGGTCAAGACGGTGGCCTATTTCAATTGGGGCACAGTCGCCCTGAACTACAGCTTCACGCTCGCGGTTACCGACTCGCAGGCCTCCGGCTCGTCTGTCAACGTGCTGACTTCCTGCGCTTATCCGAATGCGGCGGGCACCGCCCCGGGGATGTCCTACGCGTTCACTTATGGTGACTGGGGAATCGTCAAGCAAATCCCGCGCAAGAGCGCCAACGGCACCGTACGAAGCTACATGCGCTACGACTACCCCGCTGCGACCTCAGCGCTTTCAGATCACCCCACTTACCAGCATCAGTTCGTTTCCGCGGACGGGAGCACAGAAACTTCCTGGACATACGCCGTCACAAAATCCGGCGGCGTGACCAGCTCCTTTGCCGTCACGGGCCCCTCCGGCACCACCACGACGACGAATTTGTTTACCTCCAGTTGGCAGACCGGCCTGGTCTCCTCGGCGACGGTTGCAAGCGGTGGGACACCCTTGCGGACAATTGCGAACACGTGGACACAGGACGACATCACACAGAGCGTTCCGGTGAATCCAAGGGCTTTGAGCACGTCCACAAACCTGAACGACAGCGGACAGGTTTCGAGCTTCTCCTTTGTATACGACGGCAACGGCAACGTAACCGATGTCACCGAGAATGATTTCAGTGGGACAGTCCGCAAGACGCACACGGTTTATGTGACCGGCTCCGCTTACACGAACCAGCACATGCTCGACCGCCCTTTGCAGGTATTGCTCTATGACGCAAGCAGCACCCTGAAATCGCGCACGGACCTGGCTTACGACGGCGGGACTCTGACGAGCGTCACCTCCGCCCCGCAGCACGACAACACCAACTACGGGTCCGGGTTCACCATCCGCGGAAACGTCACCAGCACCACGCGCTATACCAACGCGGCGGCGGGAACCGGCGTCATCACGCGCAGTCTGACCTACGATTCACTGGGGAATCTCCTGACCGCGCAACTGGATTGCTGCCAGTCGAAGCAATGGAACTTCAGCTCGGCCACAAACTTTGCCTATCCCGACAGTGTCACACGGGGCGGCGGCGCAACCACGCTCACCACCCGCCAGACCTACGACGTGGGCACGGGGCTGGTGCTCAGCGCAACCGACGAAAACAACCAGGTGTTCCAGTACGCCTACGATGCTCTCAACCGCTCCACAAGTGTCAGCGGTCCGCTCGGGACGTCAGCGACCTCCTCCTATGACGACAATGCCGCCCAGCCGGCAGTCACGAAAACGACCACAGTGGACGCGGGAAAAAACGTTGTCCAGATCACCACTTCCGACGGCCTGGGAGGTGCGGTGAAGCAACAGACGCAGGACGGCGCGGGACAAAACGCTACGATTGTCGAAACCCAATACGATTCCTCCGGCCGCGTTTCTCAGGTCTCTAATCCTCACGGCACGTCCGAAGCCGCCGTCTGGACCCAGAAGCAGTACGACGCGCTCAGCCGCGCCGTGAAAATCATTCCTCCGGACGGCTCGGGCTCATCAAATAACACGCAATTCTCCTACTCCGGCAACCGCACGACCGTGACCGACCCCTCCGGAAAGCAGCGGCGATCTATCGCCGATGCGCTCAGGCGCTTGACCGAGGTGGACGAGCCCAATCCCGGCGCAGCCGCGACCTTTGCCACGGGTAGCGCGACGGTGAGCGGAAGTGAACAGTCCGCCACTTCGCAGCCCGCTACGTCCGGCAGCGGTAGTGTGACCATCAGCGGGTTCGAAACAAGCACCACGGTCGACCCCTGCGTGGACGTGATCCCTCCTAGAAAACCCTGTCCGTTCACGATTTGGGACAGCGGCACCGTTTCCATCACCGTGAATGGCTTCACCAAGTCCGTAAGCTACGGAAGGATTAGCACCCCTTCCACCATTGCGTCTGGCCTCGCCGCCGCCTTCAACGGCGACGCTTCTTCCCCCGTCACCGCGTCGGCCAGCGGCAGCGTCGTCACGCTGACGGCCAAGGCCACGGGCGCGGCGACCAATTATTCGCTTTCCGCGACGGCCTCATCAGGCGATCCGACCGATTTCGGGGCGGGGTCTTTCACGGCGATGCCTTCGGGAGCCACGCTGACCGGCGGGCGCGCCGCCGCTACGACATCGGACTCCGGCACGGTGACAATCACTCTCAATGGAACGGGCTATTCGACGAGCTTTGGCGCGGGCGACACCGCCGGCAGCATCGCCTCCAGGCTGGCCAGCGCGATCAGCGCGGGAGCGGATGCGAATGCCTCGGCGAGTGGCGGCACGGTGAACCTCACCAGCAAGACTCCGGGAACCGCGGGAAACTACTCGCTCTTGGCTTCCTATACCTGGAACACCACGCAATTCGTGAGCCCGTCCTTCACCACCTCCACCTCTGGCTCGGCGCTCGCGGGTGGCCTGGACGCCAGCGCTCTGAATAACAACGCCCTCGTCACCACGTATGGTTACGATCCGCTGGACGGCCTTACGCTTGTCACCCAGGGCGTGCAGCAGCGGAGTTTCGTCTATGACTCGCTGGGCAACCTCAGCAGCGCGGCGACACCTGAAGCGGGCAACGTCTCCTACACGTACAATTCGTTCAACCTGGTGAGCACGCGCACCGATGCGCGCGGCGTGACCACCAGCTACGCCTACGATGGGCTGAACCGGCTGCAGCAGGTTAGCTACAATGTTGGCACGACGGGCGTGCCGGCGACCTCGGCGGTGACGTTTGCCTACGGCACGAGCGCAACGCAATTTAACAACGGACGGCTCACAAGCATGACCGACGGGACGGGCAGCGAGGCGTACACCTATGACGCGCTGGGCCGTATCACCGCGCTTACCAAAACCATCGGCACGACGGCCTACCCGCTCAGCTACAGCTACGACATCGCTGGCAGCTTGAAGTCCATCACCTATCCCTCGGGCCGCGTGGTCGCGCAGAGCTTCGATGCTCTTGAGCGGCTCACGCAGGTGTCGAGCGGCGGGACGAACTACGTCTCCGGCATCGGCTACAACTCGGCCTGGGAGCCGACCGGGCTGAGCTACGGCAACGGCGTGGCAGCCAGCTTCGGCTACAATTCCCGGATGCAGTTGGCCTCGCTGGCCTATGCCAAGGGCGCTTCCACGCTCTTCAGCCTGAGCTACGACTACACCACCGGCGTGCCCGGCAACAACGGACAGATCCAGCGCATCACCGATAATGTGGACGCCACCCGCACGACCACGTACACCTACGATGCCCTGGCGCGCCTCAAGACCGCGTCGAACTCCCAGTGGAGCGTCACGGAAACCTACGACCGCTACGGCAACCGCAACGCGCAGTCCGCGCCGGTGAACTTCAGCCAGGCGGCCGACCCGGCCACCAACCGTCTGCCCGCGCCCTACGCCTACGACGCCGCGGGCAACATGACCAACGACGGCCTGAACACACTCCTCTACAACGCGGAGAATCGCCTCGTCACCAACACCCAATCGGGAGCAACAAGCACGTATTCGTTTGACGGGAACAATCTCCGCGTGAAGAAAATTTCCGGCTCGACGACGACCGTGTACATTTTCTCCGGCGCGAAAGTCATCGCCGAATACGCGAATGGGGCCGCGCTGAGTTCGCCGGCGAAAGAATACATCTACGCGGGCGCGCAACTCCTCGCCACCATCGCGGGCGCAACCACCAACTACCATCTGGCCGATCATCTCTCTCCGCGCGTCACCACAAACAGCAGTGGGAGCATCGTTGGTCAGCAAGGCCATTTCCCGTTCGGCGAATCGTGGTATTCGCAGAGCGCCACCACGAAGTGGCAATTCACCAGTTACGAGCGCGATTCCGAGTCCGGCAACGACTACGCTTTAGCCCGCTACAACATCAACCGCCTCGGAAGATTTTCGTCTCCTGACCCACTGCCCGGGTCTCTCGCCGATCCGCAATCCCTCAATCGGTTCGCGTACGGCAGAAATGATCCCATTGGCCTCATCGATCCGTCCGGCCTGACGACCTGTGATGCGAACGGAAACAACTGTTATGATTCCGTGACTGTGACTGCTGCCGGCGGTGGCGGTGGCGGTGGCGGAGGCGAGGTGGCCAACGACGGCGGAGGCGGTGGTCGTCACTTCGCGCCACTCCAAGACGATGCCGGCGGCGGTGGTGGCGGCAACGCACCGCACGTTGACCAAAAAGTCTTAACGGATTGTCTCCAGAGTATTTTTACCGTCCAGTTAGCTGATTTCCAGGAGTCAAAACCCGGCAGGAAAGGCTACTTTACTGGGTTCGGGCCAGACCTTAGGACCAACCACGGGAATACTGGGCCAATTGTAGTTGTGAATGATGCCGCTAGATACAATGCAGCTCAAATAGCCGCGATAGCTCGCAACCCCCGAGCCATAGGCTTCACCGACCCACTTCGCCCTTACGAGAACTACGGGAACAACAACAATACATTGATGGGAACGCTGGTCAATCAAGTTCACGAACTGGGTCATTCTCTCTTTTCAATAACGCAAACTTTGTCGCCTCTTGTTCCTGAGCCTCAAGAGATGGGATCAGCGCTTGAAAACTGCGTCAGGCAGCACCACGGCTTTGCTCGATACTGACAATGGAGGCACTAAATCCGATGAGATGGCGCAGTCATTTGCTAAACACTCGGGGCGTCAGGTTTTTGGGACTTACATGGCCCGTCTCACTTATTCCTCTCCTGTCAGTGATCACCATCGCGCAGTTAGGAACCGCCTCGGTTATTGCGATCGCGCAATCCGAGAAAACTCGAAGCAATGGAATGGAAATTGTCTTCACCGAAGAATTGACCGGAAGGATGCTGAAAAAAGGAGCGATTACCGCCTCGTTCTCAAATTACAGATCACGGGACGGTATTTTCCTTCGGCGGAGTATCGAGGACTACGAGTCAGACAGCAAAGCGTCAAACGAATTCAAATCGCTGCTCGCGAAGGCAAAAACAATTATCGAAGAAGGCAAGAAGGTAGGCCGTGACGGCAAACAGTCACTGGACCGAGCTGTGGTACGGTGGCGACGCCCCGAACGATCTGACATGACCTTGGCGATAATATGGAGAGATGGTCGTCGAATGTATATTCTCGAGTCCTCCTCTCTGAGTCATTTACGTTCGTTCGAGACACAAGTCTATCCCTAATCAGTATGGCTGATTAGATGACGGCGTCGGCTCCTTCGACCGAGTAGACTAGCTATTGATCGGCGGGTGGCACAGACGAAAAGTCCTAAGATGAATTTGGGTGCCCCACGTGTCGGTTCTACACGTGGGTCTTCGTTTTACGGAGTTGCTCTTCTCCAATTTCCTTAGCACACCGGGTTCATCGATCCGGAAAGCGGCTCGACCACGTATGTCTATGACACTTTGAACCGGCTGCAAACGCTGACGCCGCCGGCGGCGTTTGGCAGCGGCTCGTTTGGGTTTGGCTACGATGTGCTGAGCCGCCGCACCAGCCTGACGCGGCCGAACAACGTGACGACCAACTACGGCTACGACAATCTCTCGCGGCTGACCAGTGCGCTGCACCAGCTGTCCGGGAGTACTATCGACGGGGCCACGTACACGCCGGATAATGCTGGCAATCGCACGTCGAAGACGGACAAGCGGACGAACGTGACGTCGAATTACGGCTACGATGCGATCTACGAGTTGACCAGCACCATGCAGGGGACGAACACTACGGAGAGCTACACGTACGATGCGGTGGGAAACCGGCTGAGTTCGCTGGGGGTGTCGCCGTACGCGTACAGCAGCTCCAACGAACTGACCTCCAAGCCTGGTGTGACGTACACGTACGACCTGAACGGGAACACGCTGACCAGCGTGACGGGCTCGAACACGACCACGTACACGTGGGACTTCGAGAACCGGATGGCAAGCGTGACGCTCCCAGGCACCGGGGGCAGCGTTAGCTTCAAGTACGACCCGTTCGGGCGGCGCATTTACAAATCGTCGTCCTCTGGCACATCGATCTATGCCTATGACGGGGACAATCTCATTGAAGAAACAAATTCCTCTGGTGTCGTGGTAGCTCGCTACGAGGACACGCAGAACATTGACGAGCCGCTGGCCGAGCTTCGTTCTGGAGTCACGAGCTTCTACGAGGCGGACGGCCTTGGCTCGATCACTTCGCTGAGCAATAGCGCTGGTGCGCTGGCGAATACCTACACCTACGACTCGTACGGCAAACAAACCGCCTCGACGGGCACACTCACCAACCCGTTCCGCTATACAGCCCGCGAATTCGACACCGAAACCAGCCTCTACTTCTACCGCGCCAGATACTACGACTCAGCTTCGGGACGTTTTCTATCCGAAGATCCTTTGCGATTCTTCGCAGGGGGAGTGAACTTCTATGCGTACGTGGACCAAAACCCCGTCAATTTGACCGATCCTCGCGGACTCTTGTGCAAGTGCACCTATTCGCAGGCAACTGGTCACCTTAAGTGCATTGACAGCGAGACAGGAAAGACCGTCGCGGAAGCAAATGGGTATGCAGGCAACGGGCCCGGAAAATACAATCCGGACATGCAAGGCATCCCGTTCGTCGGTCCGTTGCCAAGAGGTAATTACGGCATCGGCCCGGCTCGAAATAGTCCCAACACCGGCCCCATAACTATTCCGTTGAACTATCTAGGGGGCGACGAGCCTTTTCCGGCGGACCGCAGTCCAGATCTTATGCGGATCCATGGTGACAAGAAGGGCCAACCACCAGGCAACGCGTCAAAGGGCTGCATCGTTGTGGGCTCCGATCCGCGCAAGAAAATCGCTGATAATTGCGGCAGCGGCAGCACGCTCACGGTGGGCCCTTAGTCCAAAGAGGGAGCTTGATGTATGACGACCCTGGCAAGCGCTTTGTGTTTTTTTCTCGCAGTCCTTCCGTTGCTTCGGCCCCGGGAGCGCAAAGAAAAACCACCCGATTCCTCACATCTGTCTATTCTTGGTGTGGCGATAGGGCAGGACAATCTGGCAACCCTACAAAGCAAATTGGGTCCAGTCAAGAAATGTCATACGAAAAGGCACGACGACGTCGAGATTGCGGGCTATACCGACGCGAAAGAAAATCTAGTCTTCGAATTCGGAGAAATTGGCGGCGGTGAAGTGACCGCATTTTATCTTAGTCTTCCCCGTAGCGCACCCAGTTGCCCGCTATCTCATCTGTCCTCAGAGATTTCGGGACTGACCACAAAAGGGGGTATTCACCTGGGGATGACAGAGGAAGAGTTTATCCGCATCTTCGGCCCTCCTGAAAGTCGTACCCAGAGAGGTCGGTGGAAATACTCCTGGACCTGGGAGGTAAAGCTAACTGAGGCAGAGAAAAAGGCGGCCGCTAGTGCCACCCCAGGATACACGGTATCCGATACGGCCGACGTCGTCATTACGATTGAGGCCCGATTCACCAAGGGCGTTCTCCAGTACTTTTATATTTCCAAGCTCGAAGCTACGTAGGCTGAGTTCGCTGGGGGTGTCGCCGTACGCGTACAGCAGCTCCAACGAACTGACCTCCAAGCCTGGTGTGACGTACACGTACGACCTGAACGGGAACACGCTGACCAGCGTGACGGGCTCGAACAACACCACGTATAACTGGGACTTCGAGAACCGGATGACCAGCGCGACGCTGCCGGGCACGAGCGGCAGTGTCACCTTCAAGTACGATCCCATGGGCCACCGCATTTACAAATCATCGTCTTCGGCCACCAGCATCTACGCTTACGACGGCGACAACCTGATCGAAGAAACCAACGCCACTGGTGCAGTCGTCGCTCGATATACCCAAACCCAAGAGATCGACGAACCGCTGGCCATGCTCCGTTCTTCCGCCACCAGCTACTACCACGCTGACGGCCTCGGCTCCGTGACTTCGCTGAGCAGCGCAGTAGGGGCGTTGGCGCAGACGTATACGTTTGACTCGTTCGGGAAGTCTACGGCGTCGAGCGGTTCGCTGACGAACCCATTCCAGTTCACGGGCCGCGAATTCGATACTGAATCGAGCCTCTACTTCATGCGGGCGAGGTATTTCGATCAGATCACGGGAAGGTTCATTTCCGAGGATCCCGCACGCTTCCCCGGCGGAATCAATTTTTACACGTACGTCGAGAACGACCCGGTTGGGTTGGTTGATCCTTTCGGGTTCTGCCCTTGGCAGGTACATTCTCGGCCTCTGAAGGGGCTTCCGGTGCTTCCGCACTACTACTTCTACAACACCCAAACGGGCCAATCGATTGGGCTAGGTCCGGCGGGGGGCATCAGCGGAGGAACGGTAACGGGCAGTCCCGTTCCAGGAGGCTGGGAAAGAAATGAAAAACCAGGCCACAACGAAGGTGCGGTTCCCGATGGGGCCTGCAACTGCGTTGATCAAAAAGCAAAGCACCCAGGAATTCCCCCCAACTACTGTACATACCAGGGGAACAAAAACGCTAATCCGCATCCACCCTGCACGAACTGCCTTGGCTGGGTACTATCCGTTCTCCAGGATTGCTACAACCAAGCATCAGCAGGCCAACAATGAGGCGAATAAGCAGGAATTATTGGCGACTTGGTTGGGTGCTACTGGTGAACAGCGCCGTGGTGGTTTTACAGTTGACGGGTCCAATTCGCGCGCATCACGACCAACAGCTACTCCATCAGGTCATGCGAACGGCTCCCCCAATATTCTCCTATTGGAAGGAACTGTTTAGCGATCCGTGGGTGCCCGTTCTTGCGGTAATCCTGTTAGCTGGCATCGTGACAGAAGTGCGTCGAAACGCTCTCAGCCCAGTCATCAATCTGGCTCCATTCACATTTTGGCTCGTTCTGGCCTTCCGAGACCCTTTTTACAGTAAGCAGCTTCTCATCCTCTTTTCGCTCGTTATGGTCATAGTGGTTGATCTGGTTTTCTACGCCTTTGCGTTCCGACGAAGGCAGGCGGAAGGCGGCGATGCAGGCTTGCCGAGTCGCGTTTAGCGGCCCCTTGCTGCCCGGTTAACGCCCAGCGCCGTGTAGCGCTTTTCGGAGCGGCGCTGGCGCACCGGGTGAGGGGTAGACACGTCAAGTTAGGCGCTGAGGAGCGCCGGGCGGCGCTCTCGGTTAACGTGTTCGCTCCACGCAAGTTACGAAATCTCCGGCTGATTAGATGACGGCGTCGGCTCCTTCGACCGCATAGACTTGGTTGCTGTTCGACGACCGGGGCTCGGAAGAAAGGAGAGCAATTTTTATATAAAATCGTTGCATTAGGACGGTCTGTCGGTGAAGGAGTCAGGAAAACACTCGGGTCTGCTCTAGTTGATGAACACCGCGCTCATCGTTTTCTCCGCCGGTCGAGTTCCAGCCAGTCCTGCTTGAGAAGTTCTTCGAACTCGCCCTTGTCCTCGCCCGATTCGCGCCGTTCGTTCGCCTTTTAGCAGGAACACTCATTCTTGCCACGGCTTGTCCAGTACTCTCGTACTATTCGGCTCGAACGGGCATTGTGATATCGTTGTACTTGTATCAAGAGTGACGGCGATTTTGGCCGTCCAGCAACCGAGCCGAAAAGGTCACGGTGCTAACCTTCGAAAGAAGGGATACGGCCTGTAGGGGGCAAAACCCACCTTAGTCCTTCCCCATTACTTTCGAGGGCATCTTCTCCACATGGAGGCATGATGTCTTCGCATAGCGATTCATTTGTAGCTTCAGGTAGTTCACCAACGGTTGATTTTCTCTGTGAAAATCACGGAAGCATTTTTCTTCTCAGACCACTCACATCTTCAGCCACTTCCTGGCTCGAAGAACACATCGGACAAAACAACGGATTTCAACCCTATTGGCCAACGTGTGTCATCGAACATCGCTACATCTGGGCGATTCTTGAAGGCATTCAGAATGATCGCCTGGCGGTGCAAGCATGAGCACCCGCGCCGTCATCGCAAGAGTTTCTGGCACCGAAGGTGAATTTAGAGGTGTGTATTCACACTGGGATGGTTACCCAACAAATCTCGGCAAGCGTCTCTGGAAGATCCTGCATGACCAGTATCAGGGCGATCTGGCAGAGGCATTGCGCTTTTTAATTGACGCGCATACCGCAGGATGGTCAGTTGCTGGTGAAGAGTGTTACTGCCATCCGAAGCGCAAGCGAGAACCTGAACCATTCGGCAATTGGTTCACGCACGAAAACACCGAGAGAGACATCGAGTGGATTTACATATTCAACGAGGAAAACAACCGCCTTTACATCCGCGATGTTGGCAACGACGCGGAGATGATCGTTGAACTGTCCGGCGAAGAACCCGACTGGGACAAGATCGAGTGCGGCGAGAATCTCGAACGTTGTTCCCACTATGCCTGGCGGCACAACCTTCTGCCGAAAACCTCGAACTTGTCCACAGCCGCGTATCTCGGCTACCGCAAGCTGGAATTTCGCGATGCCATCGCCTACATCATTGCTGGTAAACGCTACGTAGCCACTGGTAGCGGCGGCAACAGTGACCACATTCGAAGAATGACAGGGCAGAATTTCCCGAGCAGTGTGTGGGTCGCCACTGTGCAAGCCGCGAACGGAAAGCGAATTGACCTGCCAGTGGCAACCATAACCAAGGATGGCTATTTGCCTTACCAAGGTGTGACCTGGGTCTTCCCTCCAACTCAGAACAATCCGACAGAGACGGAGGTGAAATCGTGAATCCACTAACACAACGCATCCGCGTACTTGTTGAGCGCAGACTCGCGAGCCTGATGGGAATGAAACACGAAGAATTGGTCGCGTTGACAAGTACAATGTCGCTCGGTGTACTGGTCAATACGCTCTACACACTCGCGCAACCTCAAGACTTGGGCGGCTTCGGATGCGTATTCCATTTCTTTAATCAGACCATCGGCACAGATGAAGTGTGGCGCACATCGGAACCTAAGCCGGAAAAACCTTCGACAGAGCCAGGAATGATTCACTAGGAGGAGACATGGCGAAATTTCAAAAGTTTGACCCGAGAGAACACATTCGGGGCTTGGCCGAAGCAGCCCGGCAGATTCTGGCCGAGGAACTTGTCCGCGAACAGCAGATGCCTCTGTTTGACCAGGTTGTCGAAGCGGTCGAGGAAACCCGACGCGAATACGGGCCACGCATCATTGCAGCCCGGCTGAAGTCAGCCGTGTCGAAGCGTAATCGCAGCGTGTGAACTGATGCCAAAGATTTGTTCCATTCAGGAATTCGTGCAGGAGATCACCGAGGCGATCCGCAAGCTTTCGCCGGAAGAGAAGCGAGCGTTTCGTGAAGCGTGGATATCGCAGGTCGGTAAGCAACAGGTCGACCGGAGATTCTTGAAGTCATGCGGGATTAATCCCGATGCAGACTAAGATGCCCAAGCCAGCGACGCCCGTAACCGTTATGAACGATGCAGCCAGGAAGGGCGTCAGCATAGGCCGCTTTCGCATTACAAAGGCCGAGGGCGAGGAGATCAAGCGGATCGAGCGCGAGCAAGGGCATGATGCGGCGGTCCGGCGACTGCTCGAAATTTTGTGGATAATGAAATGACCCGGAGCCGTGCTAGAGATGCATTTCCAGAAGCAAATCCTGACAACGAGATGATTCCTTCTGCCTTATCTTAACCTGTTTTAGCCGCTCTTGGTTCTTCTGATTCCGCAGAAATACTCTTCGCACAGTGGGTTCCTTTTGCTTAAGCCTATAAAGCCATTGATAGTCTCTGCCCTGAGCGGCCGGGGCGTTCTGGCGATATTTTTTGGCCCGAGCCGAATCGGTGCAAACGGAACAGTATGTCTTTCTGCCGGTGCGCTCCGGCATGACGAGCTTGTTGCAGCTCGGGCAAACAAAAATTGGAACTACGGGCGGAGGTTCTTTATCTCTCCTAGCGGGCTGTCGATTGAGATATTTCTGATACTCAGACATCAGAAAGTCGCAAATCGGATCGACCAAGTCTCGGTATTCTCTGGTCGGCACCTTGATGCCGAGTGGCAACCAGTCTGTGCCGGCAGTTGTAAGCTGACCACGAGGAATGTATTTAGCGCTGTCCCAAATTCTGTCGGACTGTTCCTTAAAACTCTCCAGTTCAGAAGGAGTGTAGCCGAAGTTCTTAAGCGATTTGCCGACTTTTTCGTTGTATCTGATTTCCGTAAGATCCATCGCTCCTATATGTTGGCCATGCTCCAATAAGAAATTCTGGGCAGGTGAACGAAGGGATGTTCTTTCCGCGGATTTCGCACGACTACATAGAAAACGAAGCAAAATGTCGACGCCAGACCGGTACTGCTCTGCTTGAGTAGTCAAATCTGTTGTGCCTATCCAGTCGAACAGCCCAAATGGCGCGACCGCTGAAACCCAACCCATGCAAGCGGCCACGGTGGACCCTATCTCTGCATGGGTCGCATTGCCATTGGCATAGTTGACCAAACCAGTCCAGGCGCGTTTTGTCCTTGCGTCCATCGCCCTCTCGCGTAAACACGCTATCGCACAAATATCGTATCACCTCTCAAACTGTAAACACATTAGCGCTTCTATATTGTGAGTACATACAAGGGCACAATCACAATCGGACTTACTCAAAACCGCATTGCGTCCGTCGCGGAGAAGTACGGCGAAGCCCGGTAGAGAGCCGGGGAAAGCAGGAAAGTATGAAACAGCAATTGAAAGAAGTATTCAAAGCGGCGACGAGCCCGTCGTGGTTCGTCGTCGACAAGGAAGGATTACGAAAGACTTTGTCCCGCAAGGGCAAGGCTTTCGCGATTTACGAGCTGCTACAGAACGGCTACGACGAGAACAGCACCAGGCTCGAAGTCAGTTTGACTGAGCCAAAGAACGGGAAGTCTATTTTGACTTGCATCGACAATGCCCCCAACGGTTACATGGACTTGTCGAATGCTCACACGATGTTTGGTGAGTCCAAGAAGAAAACCGACGTTCAGAAGCGCGGAAGGTTTAACGTTGGAGAGAAGTATGTCCTGGCGCTGTGTGACTCTGCATCAGTCACCAGTAAGACCGGGCGCATCGTATTCAAAGCCGATGGCACCCGGAGCCACGACAACGTCAAGACCAAAACCGGAACGGAATTCCGTGGGGAACTACCTCTAACCATTGACGAGCACAACGACATGGTTAGGAAGGTGAAACTCGTAATTCCGCCTGTGCAGACTGTATTCAATGGCACAGAGATTCCAAAGCGGAAAGTTCTTCACGAATTCTCCGCGCAGTTACCGACCGAAGTTGCCGATGAGAATGGAATTCTCCGCAGCAAGAAGCGCACAACCAAGGTGCGGCTGTTCGAGGTTCCGACTGGTGGAGCGTACCTCTACGAGATGGGCATGCCTGTTGTTCCGATTGATTGCAAGTGGTCGGTGGATGTACAGCAGAAGGTTCCACTCAACATCGAGCGCGACAATGTCACCCCGAGCTACCTCAAGACTGTCTACCAGTCCATCCTTGACGAGCGCAGCGAGTATCTGAACGAGGAAGACGCAGCGCACGCCTGGGTTACGACCGGGCTCTCCAGTGAGAAGGTCAGCACCAAGGCGATTAAGAACGTCGTCGTGAAACGCTTCGGAAAAGATGCGGTTATCCACGACCGCAACGACCTGGGCTCAAATCGTGAAGCAGCCGCAGCCGGGCGAACCGTGATTCCGCGAGGCGCATTGACTCCGGAGATGCGAAAGAACCTGGTTCGTGCTGGCGTCAAGAAGGCATCAGAGGAATTCTCAACCAGTGTCGCGGCACCTACTGGAATCATCCCCGAGAAAGCCTTAACGAAGCCACAACTACGCTACAAAGAGTTCGTCGAGAAGGTTGCGCCACTCGTGCTCGACCGAAAACTAAAGAAGGTTCAGTTCGCGAACGACCCGAAGGCGAAGCTTCTCGGGTGCACGCAGTGGTCGCCGAAAGACTACATCTTCACGGTGAACGTCGCGAAGCATGATGTCGCAGATTGGGAGCGCAACTACGACTTGTTCATCCATGAACTCGCGCACTCTAAGGTTGACCGCAATGACCATCTGTTCGAAGAGTTCTGGCGTGCCTGCTCGGATGTCGGCGCAAAGTTAGCGCAGGTTGCATTAGAACGACCTGAACTATTCCCGACGAGTGTCAGGAAACCGAAACTAGTCGCTGCATAACCTTTAACCGCCGGGCGCAGGGCGTTATCTGCGCCGATCTACCGCAGGCGCGAGCGGCGAATCGCGCCAAATCCAAGGCGCCTAAATTATATGAATCATGTAAATCCAAGTATGTCGTCTGGTTCGAGCCCTGGCTCCACGATTGTCCTGGCACCTTGTCTGCCTCGCATTCCCGCCTCAGCCGAACATCTGGAAACTTCCCCATCGTTCGTCCCCTCAAAATCACTCGTCGTCAGCAAGCGCGAGTTACCAGCTGTATTGCGGAACGACGTTCCTCCACTACACATTGCAGGAACGGCGGCGAAATCACTAATTGTGACGCCCAACCGCTTGCCAGGTGTACTGCACTTGGATGTCGGGAAGCAAATTCAACATCGTGGCCAAACCGTCCGAATTCTGAACGTTCATGAAAATGTCCGTCTAGTTGTGCCCGTTGGCGAAGAAGAGCATAGAGCGTTCTGGATTCCACGGCGAGCGGCGGACAGAAAGAACTTCAAACGACAACAAATTAAACGGAACCGTCGCAGTTCAGGACTGACTCTGTTTTATCCGCCAGCATCAACAGGCGAGCGTCGTCCAAACGCTGAGACTGTTTCGCTCGCGCAGTGGGAGAACTTGATTTCAGAAGACTTGTACCACCTGACGAAATCGCTTGGGGACTACGAAAACAGGCTGATTTCAAAATCTTTTTGGTCATACATTCCATTGATGATGCTGATGCAGCGTCCGACGAGACACGAGCGCAATCTTCTCGAACAGAAGACACGGCAAAAGTACACTGCTCTGAAGGAAAAACTACGGGAACGGCAGCTCCGCCAGATTATTGCGGAATCCCGTTTGCCGGAAGAAAAGCAGTTTGCGGTCTACGATGTCATTGCTTTAGGGCAGTTGACCGAAAACGTGGCGGCGACTCGTGGGATGTCCTCGGCATCTCTCGCAAACACCGTTCGGCGGGTCACTACCAAGGTAAACCAGCGGTATCAGGAGGCCCTCAGTCGGGAAGCAGCCGCTCAGGGGATACCTGCCGTCTTCGGTTAACGGAGATGCCCGTAAGTCCTTTGTTTCTGGTAGAAGATGCGCAAGGTGACGGTTTCCGCCCTATTAGTGGAGGGGTGCCTCAAAACTAAAGGAGGGCTGTACGATGAGTTACAGACTGCTTTTTGATGAAGCGGGGGTTACGTCGGTCGGCATCGTTAGAGACGGCGCAACTGCCGCCGAGACCCGCCGACGCTACGAATTCCTGGAACGGATCGCCGTCCCGTTGGCTTTCCTGGATAGCGAGATCAAAAGAATTGAGCAGGAGTTTCGTGAGACCAGCCCCGAGTATGACCGCTTGCGGAAGGAACGGGAAGCTGAGATTGAGTTCTATTGGTTGGACTTTTTCCGTGCGCACGATGACCTGAAATTGATGGCAAACAGGAATGTCTTGCAAGCTGCCCTGGATAGAGAGCAATTGCCCTCGACTCCAGAAAATATCGAGTTGGCTTATCGGCTGGAAGAGGCCAGACAAACCCTAGCGAAAAGGAATGAATTTTGATCGACGTATTTCACGTCAAATACGCTGGCACGGCGTCAAGTGCAACAATCTCCGCATTGCGGGGAAAAGGAAGAAACAAATGAAAGAAGTAAGGGATGAAGTAAGGCCGTTCTCAGACGCAACCTGGGAGCGTTTGTTGAAGGCTATCGATGAGGCATACGGAATCCGACTCGCGTTGGTAACGCAGACGCCTGACGGCTCATCAATCGCAGATATGCCGGTGTATGAAGGTGCTCAGGAAAAACTTTCCGAGCTACTTGGTTTTCCCATTAACGGTGATGAATTTCTGTATGAGATTGCCGCTCGAATAGAGCGTCAAAGTACAAACAATCCCGCGATTGCGGGGAAAAGGAAAGAAACAATGAGCAATCAAGAAGTGAGCAGTCAAGAAGCAATACCTGAATTCCTTACCAACCCGGCGAAACAACGGCCAGATGAATTCATGCATCACGGCATCGTGGCTGAATTTGCAAAGCGCAGTGGATGGGTTCGCTATAGTTCGGGACTACAGGGACTCCTCGACTGGACTCCGCTGTTTCTCACAGAAGGGCAGGCTGAGAGCCTGGAACACCTAATCGAGGCCCAGGGCTTTCTTACCGATGAAGGGCTGACGACGACGCCGAAGGAAATCTTTGACGCAGTACAAACACTCTTCAATCGTGGACAGACTGTTTTCTCTCACACGGAATTGGGAGAAGTAATCAAAGAACAACGGCAGACCAGAACAGTACCAACGTTCACTTTCTAACCGCCCGGCGCGTGCGGAGAAACGCGCCGGATCAAAATCAGAATTTCGACGGCATAAACCGTTCGGATAAACCAGGCATCAACTCATCATCGGCAGACGAAGTACCGCCATCACAGAGTCCCTTGCCATCAGGCAGTGAAAATTCAATTCATTGGAGAACACCAATGCAAGGAACGATTGTGTGGTGGAGTGTGGCCAAGAGCCACGGAATAGTCTCCGTGACGGAGAACGGGCAGAACCAACGTTACTTCCTTCTGCTGTCACGGATTGTAAGTGCCCCGGAGCAGATTCGCGCAGGGCAGTATGTGAAGTTCGTATCCGCAGTACCAGCAAAACGACCCGATTTACTCCCGATAGCATCGGGCGTGACCATTTCGGAGAATCCGTTTGTTGATGCCGGAGCCGACGCGCTTGATTCGAAGGCGGGTGCGCTGTGAACGTAGACATCAACAATGCAGAGAGCATTGCAGCCGCGCTTGCTCAAATGGGACAGAAGACTAGCGAAATTCCAGGGCAGAAGGAACCCGCTGCTGAGAGCCAAGAGATTGCGCAGTGGGAGACCCCTGCGCATAGAGAAGTAGACCCATTTGATGTCGATTACGATCTCGTAAAAGCTCCGACATCAAATGAGCCACAACCTGGACTGATTGCCTCGGTGAAGACTGCCATCGAGAAAGGCTTTTACGTCTTCGCATTGACGCCGAAAGACAAGGTAACACTGCCAGGTTCGCATGGATTCAAGGATTCAAAAGCACCATCTGACCCCTTGGCGTTAAGCCCGTGGGAGAAGGACCCGAATCGCAACATTGGCATTGACCTTGGCGGGTCTGATTTGTGCGTTCTCGATTTCGACAAACCGGAGAGCATCCCGGCATGGTTGAATGAAATCAAGACTTACAAGGTTCGCACCGCGAAAGGCGTTCATGTCTATTTCAAGGGCGCCCGTAAGACGACCAAGCTGTATGTTGATGGCCATGTGGTTGGAGATGTGAAGAGCACGGGCGGCTATGTTCTCGCTGCCGGCTCGGTCCATCCTGACGGTCCCGTGTACTCGGTGATTGACGACTCGCTGATCGCTCCGCTACCAGAACGCGTCAGTGAGTTGGTGAAGCACGATTCAGAGCGTGTGAACGCGTCTGAAGATGGCCCACCGATTCCTTATGGTTCGCACGATAGAGAACTGTTCCGCATTGGGTGCATGCTGCGTAACGCTGGCATGAACTATCAGGAGATTCTGGACGCTCTTATCAATATCTGCGTGCGCCGTTGCGAGAATTACGGCTCCGACTATCGCGATATGTGCGAGAAGAAGGCGAAGTCGGCTTGCAGGTATCCGGTAGGACAGGCAAGTCCAATGCTTATATTCGGAGGAGACCGGCCTTCGGTTGAACCTGCTCCACAGCGTTCGCCGGAGGATAAGTTCGTGTCTGTAGGCGAACTGGAACAAGGCGAAGTCCAGATGCTTATAGACGGCTTCTTGCCAGAAGGGACGACCTTCATCGGAGGACTGCCGGGCGAGGGCAAGACATTCTTTGCTTTGTCTATCGCACGTGCTCTGACCACAGGCAAACCGTTTCTCGGGACATTTCCGGTTCAAAAGAAGATTCCAGTAATCTACCTAATTCCTGAAAGCGGCGGACGTGCATTCAGAAGGCGTTGTGAGAAGTTCGAGATACCTGATGACCCGGAATTGTTCTTGTGCAGGACGGTGTCACAAGGCGCGACGCTGCCATTGGACGATGCTTCGCTGTTGGAAGCTGTCGCCCGATTAAAGCCCGTCGTGATTCTCGACACCGTGATTCGTTTCAGTGAATCTCAGGACGAGAACGCGGCGACACAGAATAAGAAACTGGTGGATGACATAATTCGTCTCCGCCAAGCTGGCGCGATTGCTGTGATTGGACTGCACCACGCAACCAAGAAGATGCGTACCGAAGGAATGTCCCTCGAAATGGCGCTTCGCGGTACTGGTGACATCGCCGCGAGCGCGGACGCAGTCTATGGCTTGCTCCGCGACCACATGCTTTACAACAACGGCGAAGGCCCGAACGAAATCCAAGTAGCTTGCTTGAAGCCTCGTGACTTCGAACCGCCGCAGCCGTTCCGTATTGCATCAACGAAGCGTCCCGCCGTGCCTCCTGGGCCGGGTATGTTCGTCGGCATGGAGAGCATCATTGACCAGAACCACGATTTCAAGGTGGTCAGTCGTGGGGCGCAGGCTAAGGACATCGAGAGTCGTATCGAGCAACTGATTACCGATGTCCCGAGCATCACCATCAAGGGCCTGGCTGAAAAGACCGGACGTTCTGACTGGGAGGTCCGCAAGGCCATCCAGAAGCTTGGCTACGAGCGCAAGCCGGGCGGAAAGAAAGGCGGGGTTGCCGGATGGGCGAAGATTGATCTGAAGGCAATCCAGGTGCGCACCGAGACAGGCAAAGACGCCGTCGAAGCGGAACCAGATGTGAGCTTCGACAAAGCGGCATAGCTTCACACAAGCTCACACAAGTGCCTGAAAAATAGTTGTGTGAGTTTTGTTTTCATAGACTTACGTGATTTACGAATTGTCGGCGCATTAAACGCAAATCATCGAAAAGGCTTGTAAATCGAGTTGTGTGAGAGTTGTGTGAGCTTGTGCGAGGTCACAAAACGCATGAGAGCTTGTGTGAGAGTCCCCACCTAACTAAGGTGGGACTCCACGCACACAAGCTTCGGTAGATGGAGCGATGGAGGAAGCGATTAACGATCGATACCGGTCTATCATCGGTTCTTCCACCGCTAGCTGCTCCTGACCAACTTACCTTTGGCACGTTCAGACCCGATGTCAGGCTCGTCACTCCGTCGTCCCACGGAGATTTGGCTAAGTGCCTCTGTTTTCAACAAACACTCGTAATAAGTCGATGGGGTGCGCCAGGCACGTCCTAAGGTTTGCTTTTTTCGACGGCGATTTTGTCGGAAATTCGTCAAATGTTTCTTAACTATAGAATAATCAACGTTTTGGATATACTTTTGAGTGATTTTGGACCATAACACCGCGTAACAGCCTTGGAGTCCGCTATTTGCCCTGTCAGAACACACAGAAAGGCTCAGAACGCGGTCTCGTTATTACGGTCGAGGAAACCAGGCTTGACGGAGTCGGGGGCGATGCCAGGGAGTCTCAGGAAGCGAATCAGGCTCGCGGCTCAGATCGGGTACGGTCGAGGCACCAGTCTGGACACGCGAGGGTCGAGAAGGGCAGAAATTACCCCCGAAAACTAATGTTGCGTTTTTCGAGCCTAAAATAACTCTGGCGTTCTCAGCCGTTTAGAAGGGCCAAAAACGCCAGAATGCAACAATACAAGGACTTTGTTGCCAGCTAGAGAGCCTGATTGAAGGCTTTAGCCAGGGCAGCCGAGGCATCGGCGGCCGAGGGATTGACGTAGGCCAAGGTGGAATCGAACGACTTGTGGCCCATAGCCTGCCGGATCAGAAAGGCGTTGGCCCCCTGCTGAACGAGCAGCATAGCCGCCGTGTGCTTCAAGACGTGCGGGTGTTGGAGGGTCTCGCCAAGCCCGGCTTTTCGAGCGATAGCCCGGAACAGCTTGAAGATCGTAATCCGGCTCATCTGAGTAGACTTTTGGGAGTTGAAGACGAAGTTATCGGCATCGGCCTGCCGGACGGCGAGCCAAGCCTTTAACGCGGCCTTCTCATCGAATAGAGAATTCCCCTTCACTTTGAGCAAGGTCTGAGTCGAGGTGAGCGAGCCTTTCAGCCGGGCAATGTGGACCTGTTCGTTGTGAAAGTTGATGTCGGAGACGCGGAGATTGCAAATTTCTTGTGCTCTTGCGCCGTGAGCCACGGCGAAGAGAAACATGGCGTGTTCGCGTGGACCGTATTCCTTCGCAGCTTGCAGGAAACGTTCAAGTTGCTCGCTGCTCATGTAAGAGATTCGAGTCCGAACCTGTTTTGCTCTCTTTTTCGGCATCCGAACGACATTCTTTACGATTGAAGGCGTCATGGCAATCTCCATGATGGAACGATAGCAAAGTAATGTTGCATTTGTCAAGTAAATTCTGCAACGATTTTGCAAGCAATGAAGTCAGGTGTCTCCGCCAGCGAGCAGAACTCGCTTACCGAAGGCCGTAGAGAAATCTCGTTGAGCCAATGAATTTGAACGACATGGGACTCGTGTTGATCCCAAACGATTTGGAAAAGTGTAGGCCCCAGGTCTCCAGTCTCCCGGAACGCCCCCATACGGCCTTTTCCTGAGACGGCACACGCATGGTTTGTTTTCTCCGGACCAGAAAGGTGGTCCCCGGGTAGGAGTTTCGAGCATGGCAAAGTGTGAACATGGGCGGATTAAGTCAGTTTGTAAAGATTGTAAAGCGGCCGAGAAGGGTGGTGGCTCTATTTGCGATCACGACAGGGTGCGACAAACTTGTTCCGTCTGTTCCCCGGAAAAAGTTTTTGCAGCTTATAAACATAAAGCCAAGCAACGCAATCTTTCTTTCGCTCTGACCCTCGATGAATTTGAGAAGATCGTCCAAGCCGCGTGTGTTTTCTGTGGAGAGCAGCCAGCCCTGGGCGTGGACCGTAAAGACAATCGGATTGGCTATATTCCTTGGAATTGTCAAGCTGCATGTGGCGTGTGTAATTTCATGAAACGGGCGATGCTCCACCACAATTTCTTATTTCAGGTCCTCAAGATCGCGAAGCACCAGGAGTTGCGAAAGCAGAAGGCAGCGTAATCCGGGAAACGAAATAGACTCCTATCGGCCCCGCCCCGTACCGGGTTAATTTTTATCAACGATAACCTAGGAAGTTTTATTCCGGTCACTGACGGCAGTATCCACAGTTTGCGTCGTGTCAGGCCCAGCCGTTCGCGACGGCAGCGCATTTCAGGTTATGGCCCAGGGGCGCAATTCCGTCCAGCTGGCGGGTTGCGCCTTTTCCAAGATCAGATCCGCCAGTTTTCTTAGATCGCAGCTTCAGCAATTCCAAACATGCCGATGGAAACCTGCCCCAACTCACGGCCCGACCGTGCGGGAATCGGAACTTCGGAACGAGCAGCGCAGCGAACACTGCGTCAACGGACACTCGTCGAGGTCATGTAGACGGGATACGCCGCCAACTCGATAGCGGCACAAGCCAAAGCAATCGCTAGGCACTCCGGAATCCACTGTCGGAGTTTGCCTAATGCAAATCTGTCGAAGACCCACCTGCCTAGAACGCGCGGCGACCCAATACAAACAACCCATTGAACAGCACGCCAATGCTGTTAGCATTTCTCTGCCGCCAGTTCCAGCGAGGAAGAGAGGCAAGTGCATGACTCGCAGGACTGGACAGAATCCGAGGGTGCGTGTCGGTAAACGCGCCAACGGGCAGAAGTACTTCTTTTTTCAGTACTGGATTGACGTCCCAGGACAAGAAGAAAGAAAGCGTCAAACGGAAGTAATCGGACCAACAAGCCTGATGACGAAAAGCGAAGCCGAGCGGAAGAAAGTGGAGTTCATCTTGAAGCTGGAAGTCAATTCAAGTGAATACCACCTCCCTTCCTCCCAGACCTTCGCCGACGCGGTGTCGCACTACCGGGAAGTTTTCGCCCCCAGAATGCTTCGACCGTCCACATTTTCAGTTGCGGACGGGCATCTCAAGACTCATCTCGAAGCTGACTGGAAGGACGTTCCGATAGAGCACATCAACATTGATTCAGTGAACGAATGGATTTGGAAGAAACGAGAGAAAGGTCTCTCTTGGGTGACCATAAAGAACGTTCTGCGGACTATGCAGCGTGTTCTGTCGGCATTCTCGAAGGACAAGAAACCTCCCTTCTCCCAAAGCGGACTTGCAATTCCTGAGCGTGACAAGTTGCAGATGAAGATACACAGCCGTCGAAAAGTATCTTTCTCGTGGGCTCAAGCCGAGCAAATCGCCGAGCGCGTTCGCAAATTGGACGGGCTGGGCGATGCTCGCCGAGAACGATATGCGACCCTGTTTCTTCTTGCAGCCGCCTCGGGCCTGCGGTTCAGTGAGCTACTTGCACTGAGGGTCAACGACCTTGACTTCGGTGCGAGCACGATTCGAGTAGAAGAATCCTCAGACCAGCGGAGCGCGGGAAAGATTGGGCCGTGTAAGAACGCCACGGCCTATCGGACAGTGCTCCTGCGTGACCCTGAGGGTCAGAAGGCAATGCGGAGCTTGAAGCGGTTCGTAGGACAGACTGCAAGCTCCAATGCTCTCGTCTTCCGCTCGAAGAGTGGCGGCCCTCTTCGTGCAACCAACATCCTGAATCAAGGTCTGCATCCGGCTCTCGAAGCTCTGGGTATGGAGAAGTCCGGTATGCATGCCTTTCGACGTGGCTGCAACCGTCGATGGGAACTCGCCGGTATCAACCCCGCCGTCATCCGTCAGCAGATGGGACACACGTCCTCTACTATGACGGTACGGTACACCGGAGAGATTCCTCTCGAACAAATCCGCACCGAATTTTCCTCGAAGTTTGGCAACAAAATTGATGTTTTGGAAAATATGGAAAATGAGGTAGCGGCGTAACTTCTTTAGAATCTGGAGCGGGCGATGGGAATCGAACCCACGTCCGAAGCTTGGGAAGCTTCTATACTGCCATTGTACGACGCCCGCTCTGCACACTAAGCTAGCAAAACGCCGGTAGGCTCGCAAGGATCCGCCAGGCACGTGTTGTTGGCTGGGAGGTTCACATCAGCAATCGAAATCACGTTGTGTGTTCAGGAGGAGGCGATGAACGCAACCGCGGTGAAACCCAAAGAACAGCTCTGTCAGGGAATTTCGCGCGTAGATGAACCCTGCGGCCAAAGCGCTCAGCAGTATTGTCAGCGCTGCGGGTTATGGTTCTGCCGGGCTCACTTCCCTGACCCCGACTGGCATTCCTGCGCCCCCGATCAGGGCACCGGCTGATTCCCGAACGCTCCCGGCCATCAGCGAGGCATTGGCAATTGTGCAGCGTCACTTGCGAGCCGCCTTGACTCCCTTCCGCCCGTCCGTTAGCGTCGAAGTTTACGGAGAATGCTGTGTCCAACCCCATCATCACCCTCACCACCGACTACGGCACGAACGACCACCTGGTCGGCACGCTGAAGGGTGTCATTCTCAAGATCAATCCCGACGCCACGATCGTCGATATCACCCATAACGTCGCGCCGTACGACCTGCTTGATGGCGCGCTCGCCATTGGCGCGGCCTACGCCTATTTCCCTCCGCGTACGATTCACGTCGTCGTGGTGGATCCCGGTGTTGGCACCGACCGACGCCCTTTGCTCGTATCCGGCGAGAATCAATATTTTATCGCGCCGGATAATGGGGTCCTCTCCCTCGTCTACGAGCGCGAACAAAACATCATCGTGCGCCACGCCAACGCCGAGCACTACTACCTGCAGCCGTTGAGCAAGACCTTCCACGGCCGCGATATCTTCGCCCCGGTCGCTGCGTGGCTTTCCAAAGGCGCGCAAACCGCCAGCATGGGTGAAGAGATCACCGACTTCAAACGATTCGCAATGCCCCGGCCAAAAGTTGCGGATGGCGTCAGCAAAGGCGTCGTTCTGCGCGTGGATTCTTTTGGCAACCTCGTCACGAATTTTCGCAGCGAGGACTTGCCGGAAACTGCCCTGCAAAGCCGCGCCGTGAAATTTCAGGTCGGCAGTCATCCGGTCATTCGCCTTGTGGACACCTTCGCCCAAGGCCGTGAAGGTGAACCGGTCGCCTATGTCGGTGCCAGCGGCTACATCGAAGTCGCCGTCAACAAATCCAACGCGTCGCGCACCCTCGCGCTGGGCCGCGGCGCGCCGGTGGTGCTCGCCCAGTAGGAGTTTCCTCCCCTCTCTGCGCAGGGACTCGACCGATGGTGGCGTAATTTATCGAGTGAGTTCTGCCACGGCCATCTGCGAGCGCATGCGCGGGTCCAGCCAGTCGCGCCAGGCATCCCCCAGCAGATTGAACGCCAGCACGGCGGTCATCACCGCCAGCGCGGGGAAGACGACCATGTGCGGCGCGTCAAAAAGATGGCTGCGCGCATCGTTCAGCATGGAACCCCAGCTTGGAATCGGAGCGAGCACGCCGAGTCCCAGGAAACTCAACGTCGATTCCGCGAGTATGGTCCCCGCCATGCCAATCGTCGCCTGAATCAACACCGGCTGCAGAATATTCGGCAGCAGATGCCGCAACAGGATGCGCCCATGCGAAGCACCTAAAGAACGTGCCGCAAGGATGAATTCCAATTCCTTCACTTTCAGCACCTGCGCGCGAGCCAGCCGCGCGTAGCCTGCCCAGCCTGTGATCACCAGGGCAAGAATAACTTTGCCGATGCCGGGCCCGAGAAACGCGGCAAAGGCAATCGCCAAAAGAATCCCGGGAAAAGACAGGAACGCATTGATCAGCAGGATATTCACAAAACGATCGAACCAGCCGCCCGCGTAGCCGGCCAGCATCCCAATCGCGAGACCGCTCAGCCCGCAGCCGCTCACCACGGACACGGCGACCAGGAGCGAAACGCGTGCGCCATAGAGCGTTCGCGACAATATGTCCCGCCCGAGCTCGTCGGTGCCCATCCAGTGCGCCCGCGAAGGCGCTTCCAATCGTGCTGGCAAATTTTGGGCCGCGGGATCAGCCGGTGCAATCCACGGCGCGAGTAGTGCCGCAAGGAACAGCACCAGCGCTGCAGCGAATCCCACTCGTGCGAGAATGCTTTGCCGTAAAAATTGCCGGAGCGCCGCCGGAAGCTTCATGACAGGCGGACCCGCGGATCGATGACGGCATACAAAAGATCCGTCAACAAATTTACAATCACGTATGACAAAGCAATCACTAATATGCAGCCTTGCAGCAAAGGGTAGTCACGCGCGGAAATGGCCTGCACGGTCAGCCGTCCGATGCCGGGCCATGAAAATATCGTCTCCGTCACAATCGTCCCCGCCAACAGCGTGCCGAACTGCAGCCCGAGAATCGTGATGATGGGAATCAGGGCATTTCGAAAGGCGTGGCGGAAAAGCACCGCTCGCGTGGAAAGTCCCTTTGCCCGCGCCGTCCGCACGTAATCGGCCGAAAGTTCCTCGAGCATCGAGCCGCGCACCATGCGCGTTAGAATCGCCGCCAGCGCTGCTCCCAGCGTTGCTGCAGGAAGAAAATAGCTGGCGGCGCCGCCGCGGCCCGAAACCGGCAGCAAACCCAGCTCGATCGAAAACAACAGAATCAGCACGGGCCCCAGCGCAAAATTCGGCACTGCCAGACCCAGCAGCGTGAACACCCCTACTGCACGATCCGCCGCGCGTCCCCGGTGGTGCGCGGCCAGAACTCCAGCAGGAATCGCAATCGCCGCGCAGACCAACAGCGCAAGAAACGCCAGCTGCAGTGTCGCCGGATAACGTTCGAAAATGATTCGCCGCACCGGCGCCTGAAACTTGAATGACTGTCCCAAATCGCCGCGAACCAGTTGCCGCAAATAACGGCCATATTGAACGTGCAACGGTAAATCGAGACCCAGTGCATGCCGGAGTTGCACCAGTTCTCCCGGCGCTGCTCCCTCGCCGAGCATCTGTTCGACGGGATCGCCCGGTACGACGTGGATCATCAGAAAGACCAGCGTCAGCACCAGCCAGAGCGCGGGCAGTGTGAGCAAGAAACGCTGGAAAAGATGTCGCGCCATTCGCCGCTTCCGCCTAAGAATCCGCCGCTGTGGCTCTTGCATCTTTCGTTCGTTGCACCGCGTCCGATGTGGATTCCGAAGGTTTTCCCTCTCCGGGAGCCGGCCGCAAAAGCTGAATTTTTACTCTTGCCACACGCCTCCCATCCATCTCCACAACGCCAAATCGGTGATTGCCGTATTCGAAGCTTTCGCCGCCACGCGGGATGAATCCGAGCTGGTCGAGCACAAAACCGCCAACCGTCGCATACGCCGGATCTTCCGGCAAGGTGATGTGGTATTGCGTATCGAGATCGCGCACGTTCATCGCGGCATCAAAAATCATCGTTCCGTCCGCCAGCGTAAGCGGGCGCTCCACGACGTCAAACTCGTCGTGAATCTCGCCGACCATTTGTTCCAGAATATCCTCCAGCGTGACTAGCCCCAGAATGCTGCCGAATTCGTCCACCACGAGCGCCATGCCCACATGGCGGGAGCGCAGCTCCAGCAGTAGCTCACTCGCCGGTTTTGTTTCTGGTACGATAAGCACCTCACGCAGCACGCGGCGCAAGTCGAACGGTGGCGGCGCCAGGTTTTCCTGCAATCTTCTCTCGCGGTCGAGCAAGACCCACAGCATGTCCTTGATGTGAACGAATCCGAGGAAATGATCCTGTGTCCCCCGGTAGACCGGAATGCGGGAACGCTGCGTGGTAGCAAACGCACTCATCACTTCATCCAGCGTCGCCTCCACCGGCAGGGTGTGCATATCCGGCCGCGGCACCATGATCTCGCGTACCTGTATCTGCCCTAGCTCGATGGCGCTCAGAATAAATTTCTCTTCTCCGGGTGCGAGCAGTCCGCGCTCGCGGGCCTGCTGAATCTCAATTTGCAGTTCCTCCGTCGAATGCGCCACACCATGGCCGTGGGGTTCCGTTACACCCAGCGCTTTCACCACCGCGCCGGATACTCCGTCCAGAAGATCGATCGCCCAGCGAAACGTATTCAAATACCAATGAAACGGCCTGGCAATCAGCAGCGCCACGCGTCCGGCGCGCGCCAGGCTCACCGTCTTCGGCACGAGTTCCCCGATCACCACGTGCAAAGCGCTCAACAGCGCGAACGCCACGGTGAGTGCAACCGCATGCGCAAGCAGCGCCGTACCCTTACCTGGCGTGCCCGGCCAGATCTGTTGAAACGCTTTTGCCAGCGTCGCTTCACCAAGCGCACCAATGGCCAAGCTCGCCAACGTAATCCCAACTTGCACACCGGAAACGACACGGTGCAGGTCACTCAAAAGTCCTTCCACGACCCGCGCCCGCGCATCTCCTTTCGCAACGAGCTGCCGCACGCGCGACAGCCGCACCGCCACCAGCGAAAATTCCGCCGCCGCGAAGAAGCCGTTCAGCGCGACCAGCGCAAGCACTCCGATCAGCCGCACCGCAAACATGGAGCTTCCGTTTTCCTCCTGCCGCATTGTAGCAGCACCCAACCGGCGAACATCGCACCTTTCCCCCCGGAACAACCAACAGCACACTCGCTCCCGCGTTTGATTCCACAACTCCGGCGCACGCGCAGGTTGCACGCTTGCAGGCTGTCCCCTACACTCAAGCATCAACGAAGCGAGTGGGGAGCCGCCTTGCGCACGATCCTGCGTCTTTTTTACTGGTTATTCGCCATCTTTGTCATTGCCGGTGCTTCGCTGATTTGGTGGTTCGTTTTCCGGCCACTCCCCCAAGTCGATGGCGCCGCTTCCCTGCCTGGCCTGCAAAAAGAAGTTACCGTCGATCGCGACACCTGGGGCGTGCCTCATATCCGAGCCGCCTCACTCAGCGATCTGGCCGAAGCACAGGGCTACGTCATGGCGCAGGACCGCCTGTGGCAGATGGACCTGCTGCGTCGCGTTGCGCGCGGCCAGCTAGCCGAAATTATTGGCCCAATTGCAGTGCCAATCGACAAACAATATCGAACATTCGGATTTGGGCGGGCGGTGGAACGCGACCTCGGCCTGATGGACCCTGAGTCGCGCGCCGTCATTGAGGCGTATTCGCGCGGCGTGAATCGCTTCATCGAACAGCACCAGAATAGCTTGCCGCTCGAATTCACGCTGCTCAAATACAAACCCCAGCCTTGGCAGCCCTCCGATTCACTCGTCATCACGGGTTATATGTATCAAACGCTGACCAACACTTGGGGAAGAGAGTTGGATCGCGCCAAAGTCGCCGAACGCGTAGGCTCGGATCGCGCGAAAGACCTCTTCTCCCAAGAAGCCACAATGGACCACTTCGTCGTGGGTGATCCCAACGTGTCCAATGACGGTTCGCAGCGGTCCCGGGCTGACACCGATGGCGAGGATGATGACGACATGCAGCCGGACACAATGCTCAAGGCCGGTTTAAACAGCCCGGCGGGTGCTCCCATAGAGGAGAGCTTCGCCGATCTCACTTCTGCATTGTGGCCTTCGATTCAAGGTTTCGTCGAGGACACGCAACGCGAAATCCGCCATGGACTTGGCAGCAACAATTGGGTCGTCAGCGGTGCCCACACTGCAACCGGCAAGCCACTGCTCGCCAACGACACCCATCTCGAGCTGACTGTTCCGCCGATTTGGTACGAAATTCATCTCACTGCGCCGGGTTGGAACGTCAAAGGCTTCACCCTGCCTGGTGCTCCTCTTGTTGTCATCGGCCACAACGATCGCATCGCCTGGGGCTTCACCAACAACGGCGCTGACGTTGAGGATCTCTATATCGAAACCTTGAATCCGGAGTCCTCTGATGAGTACCGCGTCCAGGGCGCATGGACAAAGGCGCAAGTCTTTGATGAAACGATTCATGTGAAGGGGCGGGCGGACGAGCACCTTAAAGTGGTCGTCACCCGCCACGGTCCGGTAGTCCACCGCGAAGGTAACGTGGCATACGCGTTGCGCTGGACGGCCACCGAACCAGGCGGGCTAGCGAACACCTACAACTGGCTGGGCAAGGCACAAAACTGGGCCGAATTCCGAAATATCATGAAGCACGTCTGGGGCCCCGGACAGAACGCCGTCTACGCCGACGTGGATGGCAACATCGGCTACGTCATGGCCGCGCGCGTGCCCTTGCGGAAAAAAGGCCACGGCGAGGTGCCCGTTCCTGGCGACACCGACGACTACGAATGGACCGGATACATTCCCTTCGACCAACTGCCTCAGTCTCTCAATCCCGAAGGCGGCTTGATTGTCACCGCTAATGCCCGCGTCGTCGGCCCTGACTACAAGCCTTACTTGACCGACCGCTGGGAGGAGCCTTACCGGACCGCGCGCATTTACGACTTGCTGCACGACAAGCATGACCTGCGTCCAGAAGACATGCTCAAGGTCCAGATCGACACATACAGCTATCCAGACTTTTTCCTCGCCGAACAATTGTCTTCCGCCGTGAAGATCGCGCAGCCCAAAGACGCCCGCGCGAAAAAACTCGTCGAGGACTTGAAGGACTGGAACGGGATCGCGGAAGCAAATTCTCCACTCGTGTCGTTTCTGGGAGCGGCGCGACGCGCGGTCATCCAACTCATTTTGGAACCTTATTTAGGGACGGACACGAATCTCTACGAATGGCGCAGAACAACGTTCATGCAAAAGATACTGACCGATCGGCCGCCGAAATGGCTTCCGCCCACGTGCAAGAGTTACGACGAATTGTTGGTCGCCGCAGCCGATCGCGCGGTTACAATGCTGGCAGCGGAAACAAAAAGTGAGCGCGCCGAAGACTGGCTGTGGAGGAGGGTTAACTCGCTCGAAATGTTGCATCCAATCGGCCGTGAAGGTTTGCTGAGACGGCTTCTCAGCATCACGGACAAGCCGCAATCCGGCACCTTGTACAGCGTACGGGCTGCGTCCAAGCATCACGGTCCCGCAATGCGTTTCGTCGCCAATCCCGCCAATTGGGACGACTCCATTCTCCTCATTCCGGCGGGCCAATCCGGTCAATTCGGCAGTGGCCACTACTCGGATCAATTCTCTTATTGGTACGAGGGCAAGCCCATCGTCGCGCCTTTCAGCGACGCCGCCGAAGCCAGCGCGCGCCGGCACACATTAACCCTGAAGCCCGCCTCTTGAGATTCCATCGCTTTGATGCCTGAACTCCCCGAAGTCGAAGCCGTCGTGCGCACTTTACGTCCTCTCGTCGAGCGTCGCCGGATTCGCTGCGTCCACGTTCTGCATCCCATCGCTACGAAGCCACAGAAAGCCTCGCAGCTCGCGCGCCTTGCCGAAGGGCAGCGGATCCGCACGGTCGAACGCAAAGGCAAATACATTCTCCTTACCCTCGACCGCGGCATGCTGACAATGCACTTTCGCCTCGACGGCCAGCTCGTCTGGTTCGGCGACGCAAGAAAAATGTTCCGTCGCGCCAACCAGCCCGAGGGCGGCGTGCACGTCGACGTAGCTCTCGAATTAGACAACGGCGTCCTCGGCTTCGCCGATCGCCGCCATTTCGGCCGCGTCCATGCCTGGGAATCGCTCGAAAGTTGCCGCTCGCTTCGCGAACTGGGTGTCGATGCGCTCTCGCCCACGTTTCGCCCCCGGCTCTTTGCGGACCTGCTCGCCGCATCCAAACGCCCATTGAAAGAATTCCTGCTCGACCAAACCCGCGTCTCCGGCATCGGTAACATCTACTCTTCGGAATCGCTGTGGCACGCACGTCTCGACCCGCGCCGCCGCGCAAATGCGCTTAAACCCGCGGAAGCGCGCCGCCTCCACAAAGCGATTGTTTCCGGTCTCACCCGTGCTTTAGAATGCTGTCTGCATCCGGCGCCCGATTTTCGCGAACCGGAATGGTGGTTTCAGGGCCTAGAAAGCATTCTTCGCGCCTACAATCGCGAAGGCAAACCCTGCCGCCGCTGCGGAAAATTGATTCAACGCATCGAGCAAGGCGGCCGGTCAACGTATTATTGTTTGCACTGTCAAAAATAAGCGCTCCAAAGGATCACAGGCAATCGCGTGAACACACCCGCACCCAAAAAGCCCGAACCCCCGAAGAAGCCCGATTTTGAGCGTTCCCTCGCGCGCCTCGAGGAAGTCGTGCGCCGCCTCGAAAGCCCGCAAGTCTCTCTCGATGACGCCATGAGACTCTTCGAAGAAGGGGTGACGCTTTCGCGCGAGTGTCAGAAACAGCTCGAGGAAGCCGAGGGCCGCGTCGAAATTCTCCTGAAAAAAGCCGACGGCAAGCTTGCTGCCGAACCTTTCGACCCTGAACGGGAGAGCGAATCGTGACCCGGCGGCCGCAACGCCTCCTTCGCGCCACTCCTCCCCGATGACGCTCCCCCCATTTTTTGAAGAAGACCGTCTGGCCGTTGAAGCTTCCCTCGAGCGCCTGCTTCCCCCGGAATCCACGCCGCCGCCGTCGATTCACCAAGCCATGCGCTACAGCGTTTTTGCCGGCGGCAAACGCCTCCGTCCGATTCTCTGCCTCGAAACGGCCCGCATCTTTGCCGCCGACGCTGCGCCCGCCTTGCATCCTGCCTGCGCCATCGAATTTATCCATACCTATTCGCTGATTCATGACGATCTTCCCGCGCTCGATAACGACGACCTTCGCCGCGGCAAACCCACCTGCCACAAAAAATTCGGCGAGGCCACCGCTATCCTCGCCGGAGATGCCCTGCTCACCCTCGCATTCGAAACTATCGGCTCCGCTCCGGTAGTTGCCGCGCGCCGCGCTGCCATCTTGACGGAAGTCGCCGGCGCCGCAGGCACCGTTAACGGCATGGTCGGCGGGCAAGTGGCCGATCTCGAAGCCGAAGGCAGGCCGATCACGCCGCAGATGCTCGAGTACATTCACCGGTCGAAGACCGCCGCGCTTATCCGCGCATCCATTGCGGCCGGCGCTCTCTCTGTCGGCGCGCCTGAGGAAGATGTCTCGCGTCTGCGCCGGTTCGGCGAAACGATTGGCTGGGCTTTTCAGGTCACCGACGACATCCTCGACGTCGAGGAATCCTCCGCTGCTCTCGGCAAAACCGCCGGCAAAGACATCGCGCAACAAAAAGCGACCTACCCATCGGTCTATGGCCTCGAGCGCTCCCACGAAATCGCCAGGGAGCTCGCCACAAAAGCCATCGCCGAACTCGCTCCTTATTCCGGACGCGCCGCGCGCCTCCGCGAGGTCGCGGAGTATCTCGTCCTTCGCCGCGCCTGACGATTCGAACTCGCCATGAAATCCAAGGCACGCCGCAAGCGGCTCGACCTTCTCCTTGTCGAACGCGGTCTCGCCGGCACTCCCCAAAAAGCTCTTGCTCTGATCCTCGCTGGCGAAGTTCAGGTAAATGGCGCGCTCGCATACAAGGCTGGCATGCCCGTGACAACCGATGCCCGTATCGAAATCACCAGCCGTGCGCAAAAATTCGCCAGCCGTGGAGGTTTCAAGCTCGAAGGCGCGCTCGATGATTTCTCTGTCGACCCCGCAGGACGCGTTTGCCTCGATGTGGGCTCCTCCACCGGCGGCTTCACCGACTGCCTCCTGCAGCGCGGCGCCACGCGCGTCTACGCCGTCGACGTAAACGTCAGCCAGCTCGCCTGGAAGCTTCAGAAGGACTCGCGTGTCGTCCGCATTGAATGCAACGCTCGCAAATTGCGCCGTGAAGATATCCCTGAACCTGTCGATCTAATCGTGGCGGATGTTTCCTTCATTTCCGTTGCGAAAGTATTGGCGCCAGTCTCCTCCGTTGCAAAGCCGAGCACCGATTTCCTCGTGCTGATCAAGCCGCAGTTCGAATTGCCTCGCGAAGATGTGGGACCTGGCGGGATCGTCCGGGACGTGGCGCTGCACGAGAAGGCCATCGAGAAGGCCCGCCACGCCGCTCAAGCCGCCGGGCTTGAATGCCTCGGCGTGCGACCCAGCCGGCTTCCGGGCGCTGAAGGCAATCAGGAATATTTTCTCCACGCGCGCAAAGGACCGTAGAGTAAAATCGCAGGCACACATGCCACCTCAAGCGGCTTTGAAAACCATCGGCATCATCTCGCGCCCCCGCCGCGAGCAACTTTCTGTTGTGATACCGCCGCTTCTTCAGTGGCTCGAAGCGCGTGGCGTTCGGGCGCTCTACGACGAGGAGACGGCCAGCTCTCTGGACCAGCCTTCAACCGCTCGGACTCGTCAGGAGCTCGCCAACGAATCGGACCTCTTGCTCGTTCTGGGAGGTGACGGCACGCTTCTGGCCGCCGCGCGCGTCGCTGCCCCGCGTGGCATCCCGATTCTCCCCGTCAACATGGGCAGTCTTGGCTTTCTGACCAGCTTCACTCTCGAAGAGATGTTTCCCGCACTCGAAGAAGCTCTCGCCGGCCGTTCTTCCGTGAGCGAGCGCGTGCTGCTTCGCGTGGAGCTTGATCGCGGCGGTCAAGTGATTGACGGTCAGCGCGTCCTCAACGAGGCGGTCATCAATAAAGGCGCGCTCGCTCGCATGATCGAGCTGGAGCTGAAGATCGACGGCGCCTTCGTCTGCCGTTACCGCGCTGATGGTCTGATTGTCGCGACCCCGACCGGCTCGACGGCCTACTCCCTTTCCGCAGGTGGGCCCATCGTCCATCCGAGCGTCGAATCGCTGGTCATCACGCCGATCTGCCCGCACACTCTCAGCGACCGGCCGCTTGTCCTGCGCGACTCGTCCTCCGTCGAAGTGAGTCTTTCGGGCGACGCGGAGTCCGTCTTCCTCACCCTCGACGGCCAGAAGGGGATCCCCATGCAGTCCGGCGACCGCGTCCGCATCGCGCGCGCCCCCGAGCGGCTCAAGCTCATCCAGCCGCCTCGAAAATCCTACTTCAATATTTTGCGCAGCAAGCTCAAATGGGGTGAAGCGTAGACGGCGGGAATCCGCGGCACTTCTTCAATCGAGAAAATCGCAGCGAAGCAAATCGTTCCGCGTTTCGCGCCTGCGGATGACGCGATAGCGCCTGCCCTCGACCAAAACCTCTGCGGGGCGGCATCGTCCGTTGTAATTCGACGCCAGCGACATCCCATACGCCCCAGCGGTCCAGATGGCAAGCACATCACCTGCTTGAACGTGACCGAGCGGCCAGTCCCGCAAGAAACAGTCGCCCGTCTCGCAGACTGGCCCCACGATATCCACGCACCGCTTGGGCGCGTTTTTATCGCCCCTTCCGTGCGTCACGCGCGTGATCGGATGCACCGCCCCGTACAGCGCCGGCCGCATCAGGTCGTTCATCCCCGCGTCCACAATGACAAACGTCTTGCCGCGATTTTCTTTGGTGTAGAGCACGCGCGTCAGCAACACGCCGGCGGGGCCGATGATCGACCGTCCCGGCTCTAGCAAAAGATGCACTCCGAGCGGCCGAACAAGCTCAGCCACCATACGCGCATACACAGCGCGCGAAGGTGGATGCTGATCCTTATAGCGAACACCAAGCCCGCCGCCAAAATCCAGATACCGCAATGCGATTCCATCGCGCCGCAATTCTCGCACGTAGCCCGCAAGCTTGCGCAGCGCCCGGCGAAATGGCTCCAGCGTCACGATCTGCGATCCAATGTGCGCACTGATTCCCTGCCACCGTATCCATCTCGAGTCCGCGCGCGCTCTGTATATCTGCCGCGCGGCGGCCCAGTCCATTCCGAACTTATGCTGGCGTTGCCCAGTGGAGATATGCGGATGGCCGCCCGCCCGTACATCGGGGTTTACACGAATGGAGACCGCCGGCGCTGCGCCACCTTTTCTCGCTTGCCGCGACGATTCCTCGAGCAAAATCTCTAATTCCGCCTCCGATTCGATGTTGATCAGCAGAATCCCGCCCCGCCCGCCGCGGCGCCTTGGCGCGTATCGCAGTGCTTCTCGCATCTCTTCTCGCGTTTTCCCCACGCCAGAAAAAACGATGTGATCCCCACGTACGCCGATGTGCTGCAGTTGCTCTAGTTCCCCGCCTGAGACGACGTCGAATCCGCTGCCCATCTTCGCAAGATGCTTCAGGATGGACAGATTCCCGTTCGATTTCACCGCGAAGCAAATCGTATGCGGCAGCGCACCAAGGCCGCGATCCACTTCGCAGTAAGCGTCGTCAATCGCAGCGCGGCTGTATAGATAGGTCGGGGTTCCCAGTTCGCCCGCGACTCCTGCCAGCGGCGCGCTTTCGCAGAAAACCTCTTCGCCGTAGTTTGCCTTTCCTCGGTTTGTCTTCCAGGAGAAATGCGGTGTGTTCGTGGCAGGATCTAGGAAATAGTGCTTCTTGCGGTCACGCCCAGCCAAATCGCTCATCTCACCTTCAGCACCACGAGCGTTCGATCGTCGGCGAGCGGTGCGCTCTCGGCAAACCAATCCACTTCCCGCAAAAGCAGATCGGCGAGTTCCGTTGCGCTGGACTCGTGGTGCTGCTCAATTAGCTTGCCCAGGCGTTGCGTTCCGAAAAATTGCCCTTCCTTGTTCACCGTCTCCGCCAATCCATCCGAATGGAACACCAGAATGTCGCCCGATTTCAGCGTCACGCCCCACTCGTCGTAGCTCACCTCTTCAAATATGCCCAGCGGGAAACCTGTCAGTTGTATTTTGTCGCAGCGGCCATCCTTAAAGAGCAGCGGCTGCGACTGCCCCGCGTTCGCCACGCGCAGTTTTTGCCGGCCCTTCTGCCACGTTGCGAAGCACGCGGTCATAAAACGCCCTTCGATGCGCCGCTCGCCGACAAGCTGATTCATCTGCCGCAGCATTTCCGCGGGCTGCAGTTTCTGCGGCGCGAGGCTCCTCATGATCCCGATCGCCACCGCTCCGTACAGCGCCGCCGCCGTGCCTTTGCCACTGACGTCGCCGAGCGCAACGCCCAGCTGTTGCGGTCCGTAACGCAAAAATTCGTACAAATCGCCACATACTTCGCGTGCGGAGAGATACCGCGCCGCCATATCCAGGCCATAATCCTCGACAGGCACGGGACGCAGCAGCGCGCCCTGAATCCGTTTCGCCGCTTGCAAATCGCGTTCCAGCCGCGCCTCATCTCGCGCAACTTGTTCGTACAGTCGCGCGTTTTCGACCGACACCGCCAGATTCGCCGCCAGAATCGACAGCGTCTGAACGTGATCTTCCGTGAAGTAATTCAGCTGCGGGCTCTCCAGGTCCAGCACACCGATGACTTTGCCTTTGTGAATCATCGGAATCGACAGTTCCGACCGCGTCTCCGGATTCACCATCAGGTAGCGCGGATCTTTTGTCACGTCGGGAACCAGCACCGGCTCCCGCAGTGTCGCCGCCGCGCCAACGATCCCTTCGCTTGCCGTCGCGCGCAGCTTCCCTTGCACGTGATGCCCGTGCTTGACGTCCAGCCGGTGACGAAACACTTTTAGATTCTCGTCGTAGAGCATGATGCTGAGAATCTGATAATCGATCACGCGCTTGGTCTGTTCCGCCGCGCGCCGCAGCAGCTCTTCCACATCAAGGGTCGAGCTCGTCTCGCGGCTCACTTCGTTCAGCAACAGCAGCGTATCCGCCTGGGCCCGGACCTTTTGAAAAAGCCGGGCATTTTCGATGGCCGCTGCTAGTCGGCTCGCTAGCAGCGTCAAAATGTTCTGCTGGTCCCGCGTGAAATAATCAAGGTGCCGGCTTTGAATGTCCAGCACGCCCACGCACTTCCCCTGCAACATCAGCGGCACCGCCAGCTCCGAGCGCACACTGTCAATCGCGTTGATGTAGCGCGAATCTTTCGATGTGTCGCTCACGCGCACGGAGTGCCCCGTCGCCGCCGCCGTGCCCGTAATTCCCTGCCCAAGCGGTATGCGCAGA
The DNA here is from genome assembly GCA_035544995.1 of Candidatus Acidiferrum sp. Classification (GTDB taxonomy): domain Bacteria; phylum Acidobacteriota; class Terriglobia; order Acidiferrales; family UBA7541; genus Acidiferrum. The sequence goes on along the minus strand of DASZZI010000075.1, from coordinate 10,911 downwards.
TTCTCTGCAAGATCGCGCGGATAGCCAATCGCAAAACGATGCTTGAGGTAGCTGCCATCTCCCTCCAGCATCAGCACGCCAAAAATTTCGTAGTCGATGTGGCGCTTGATCAGCGCTGCCGTCCTCGCCAGCACTTCATCCAGATCCAGCGAAGCGTTAACTTCTTCCCCAATCTCCGCGAGGGTGGCAAGAACCTCGGCCGACACTTCCAGGCCGGGGCTTGTTGCGTTTGCTTGCGTATTTGTTTCCGTGGGGTTCATGCGGTCAGAACATTATAGCAGGCGGCCGCATGCGCACCGTCGCGCGCGCGCTTTTGCGGCGACTCGCGCAAGCCCCGTAGGTCAAGGTGTGACTCTTGTCGGGGTATCCTTCGGAATCGCGCTCATTCCTGCGCGCTTTCCTCTTTCTTCCCCGCCCCTAGCGACAGTACAGCTACGTGCGGAAGATTCCTGTATCGCTCGTCATAATCCAGCCCGTAACCCACCACAAATTCATTCGGAATCGTGAAGCCTACGTAATCGGCGCGCACCGCCGCGATGCGCCGCTCTTGTTTATCCAGGAGCACCGCCACTCTCAACCGCTTCGGCTTGCGCTGTTCGAACACGCGAAGCAGATATTGCAGCGTCAGCCCCGTATCCAAAATATCCTCGACGACAATAACTGTTTTTCCTTCAATGTTCGCATCGAGGTCCCGCGTGAGTTTCACCTGCCCTGACGAGTGCGTCTCTTTTCCGTAGCTGGAAACCGCGATGAAATCAAACGATACGTCGCCGGGAATCTGCCTGGCCAGATCCGACAGAAAAAAAACGGCGCCCTTCAGGACACCGACGAGGTGCAGCGGCTCCCCCGGGAAATCGCCCCGAATCTTTCGCGCCATCTCTCGGATCTTCTTCTGAATCCGGCTGCCGGTAATGAGCGTTCGAACGCTCTCGCCGCGCCCATTTCTTCGCGAACTCCTTCTCTTCCTTTCTTTTCCCATGGCCATCCTTCAGCGCTGAAGTCACACCCCGCTCAAGTTCTGAGGTGTTCGCGGTGATATAAAGCGCGGCTCGTCATCAGGCATGCTCGGCATGACCCGAGGTGTATTTGAAAAATCTGTGTTCTACGGCAGCCCAAATGTAAACAGCGCGCTTCCCGCCGCAATCGCGACGTACTCTTTCCCATCCACCGCGAACGCCATCGGCCCTGCATAGACCGCCGCCCCCATCTGAAAATGCCACAGGGGCTTGCCCGACGCCGCGTCGAACGCGATAAAATTGCCCTCCGCGTCGCCGCTGAACACCAACCCGCCGGCCGTTGAGAGCACGCCCGACCACGTCGGGGAGGGATGCTTGAATTCCCATTTTATCTTCCCATCTGAGGGATCGATCGCCCGCAGCGCTCCCCAGTAGGGCTCCGTCTCATCGTTGGGAAAATACGCGCTGCCGTAATACGCGTGGCCTTCTTCGTATGGCTGCGGCGCCGTGCTGAAAATGTCGCACTGCTCCCGCGCCGTAACATAAAAAAGTTTCGTCTGCGGGTCGTACGTCGGCGACATCCAGTTCGTCGTCCCCGCCGCACCAGGGCAAACGCGCGTGCCCTCGAATGTCGGGGTGCTGCTTTTCTCCGCCACGGGGTGGCCTTCTGCGTCCGCGCCCTTACTCCACGTCACTTTGCCGTATGGGTTCGCCGAGACAACCTTCCCTGTCGCGCGGTCCAGCACATAAAAAAATCCATTGCGATTCGCGTGCGCGATCAGGTGCTTCTCGCCCAGGTCGATCATCACCGGCACCTCCGTTGCATCCCAGTCGTGTTCATCGTGCTTCGTAAACTGGAAGTGCCACTTCAGCTTTCCGGTGTCCGCATCCAGAGCCAGCAAGCTGTTGCTGTAAAGATTGTCGCCCGCGCGCCCTTCTCCGCGGTTCGAAGGCGATGGATTCCCTGTCGTCCAAAAAAGCTGGTTGTAAACGGGATCGTAAACGCCCGTAATCCACGCCGGCGCGCCGCCGATCTTCCATGAATCCCCTTCCCAGCTCTCATGTCCCGGCTCACCCGGTCCCGGCACTGTATAGAAGCGCCACTTCCGCGCGCCGGTATCCGCGTCATAGGCATCCACAAATCCGCGAATGCCATACTCCCCGCCGGAAACTCCGATAATGACGAGATTCTTCACCACGAGCGGCGCCGGCGTGAAGCTGTAGCCCTTTCTGTAATCGACCGCCGCCACGTCCCAAACCACACTTCCCGTCTTGGCATCCAGCGCAATCACATGCGCATCCAGCGTCCCCATATAAACTTTGTCACCCAGGATCGCAACCCCGCGATTTACTCGCCCGCAGCACGGCCGAATATCCGACGGCAGTTGGCGCTGGTATTGCCAGATCGGCCGGCCCGTACGCGCATCCAGCGCAAATGCGCGGTCGTCCTGTCCAGTCCCATAAAGAATTCCGTCCACCACGAGCGGCGTAGTCTCAAACCTGTCCGTCGCCATCGTCTGATAGACCCATTTCGGCGCCAGCGCATGGGCGTTTGCCTTGTTGATCTGGTCCAGCGTGCTAAAGCGGCGGCCCGCGTAATCGCCTGAATACGTCAGCCAATTTTGCGGCTCCTTCGAAGAATCCAGCAGCCGTTGGAACGTCACCTGCCCGTTCACGTTCCCTGCAAAAACGCCCGCCGTCAGCAAGATCACGGGCAAGCAAAAAAGTTTTTTCATCCTCGTATCCTCACTTTGTGCCCACGCTCAATAAATATGCGACGAGGTCATTGAGGTCTTTGTCGCTCAGCATCTTTGCGTCATACGGCGGCATCAGCGACTCGCGGCTTTTCTCAAACGATTTCAGCTTGTCTTTCTCGAAGAGGTGAATCTTCTCATCCGCATCCATCATCTGCAGGCTGAAGTTATCTTCGTTCATCGTGACGCCGGTAATCTTCTTCCCATCCGGAGTCGTCACCGTCACCGTCTCGTACTCCTGCGGAAATTCTTTCGCTGCTTCCTTGATTCCTTGGGCAAGCCGCCGGCTCGGATTGCGCACCGACTCCACCAGGGAATCCGCTGACCGCACCGAGCCGGCCACCGTCAAATCCGGCCCCAAACGCCCGCCCTTTCCTTCCACCATGTGGCAGGTCCCGCATCGCGCGCTGCCGTAAAATAACTCTTTTCCATGCGCCGCATCGCCCACCGGCTTTTCCGGTGCTTTCACCTGCACGCTACGCAAATACGTAATGACCTGCCAGATCTCTTCGTCCGTCATTCCGACACCAATGCCTCCATTGGTCCCGGCAGGCATGGCCGTACCCGGTACCCCTTGGCTGATCGTTCTAAAAAGATCCGCGTCGGCATTTCCGTGGCGCTTCCGCGCTCTTGTTAAATCGGGACCACGTCCTCCGCCCCGCCCACTTAATCCGTGGCAGAAAGCGCAGTTAATCCGGAACTGAAACTCACCCAGCTTCGCCGCCTTGGCATCCCCCGCAAACGGGTTCTTATCATCCGCTCCAACAACCATCGTCATTGTGAGCAGCCCCACCAGGCTAACTCCAGCCAAGGCCAAAACGATACGGCCCTTCGGAGAAAACGACACTCGCCTCAACCGGTATTCTTTCGTGTTAAACATGGCTCACTGGCATCCTTCCCGGCGACGATTCAATGCGTCCGCATCGCCTCACCGGCGTCACGCCGCGCATCTTAGCACATCGCACTCGCCCCCGACTCCGCTCGCCGGTGCTGGCGGAGAACTCGGAGAGGCTGCTCTGAGCCAGCAGCCAGGGTAGGAGAAATGTTGAAATTGTTCGGCTGCACCAAACGTAGTGATTACATGCGTCATCTTTATTACGTCTTAGTGTCCAGATATCTAGAGAAAGTAGGATGAAATCATAAGGCCTGTAACACCACGGCTTGCCATGTGTTTGTCTCTGGTCTTGTCCCTCGGCCCGTGCGCATTTGCGGGCGAAACATCAGATGCAATCACGCTTCAGGCCAAACAGGCCCGAGATAAAGGCGACATCGAAACTCTTCAAACGCTGATTCGAAACGTCCGGGACGAAGCCGCGCGATCGAATACTTTCGATGCCAATCTGCGCCTGGCTCTCTTCGACGCCTGGCTGTGCGAGGCTGCTCACGACCACCAGAATGATAAGCTGGTCAAGCAAACCGCTCAGGATGGCGTTGCCGCCGCTGAGCGGGCGGCAAAGCAAAACTCTGAGTCCTCGGAGGCTCATCGCTTGGTCGGCGAGCTTCTGGGACAGCTTATTCCTCATGTTTTCGTGGGAGGAATGCGATACGGGGCGCATTCGGCCGCGGAAATTGAGAAAGCTATCCAACTGGATCCGCATAATCCAAACGCCTATGTTGCGCGTGGAGACAATTATTTCTTTACGCCAAAAGCATTCGGCGGCGACATAAATAAAGCGATCGAAACGTTCAAAAAAGCCATTGCTACCGACCCGACTTCTGATGCGGCTGCAACGGCTCACATCTGGCTCGCCAAAATCTACCAGTCCGTTGGAAAGAGCGACGATGCGGCCTCGGAGATCCACGAGGCACTCAGGATGAATCCGGACCGTCTATTTGCGAAACTGGTTCAGGAACAATCTGCTTCAAGATTAAAATAACTGAATCCAGAACCATTTCGAGCCCCGGGCCTGCTAAGGCTTGTTCGGCTTAACTTCGGTCGCCGTCCCCAACTTAATCGTCACGCCGAACCGCTTGTAATTCGCGTACCTGACCGTCATGCGAATGCGCACGTCTCCCCCAGTGAAATGCAGCGTATCGTTCGAGCGCGTGTACGTCGGGAACCAATAATGGCCCTCGATGTTCTCCCGGAAAGTTTCAAATCGTGGGAAAACATTCTCACTTCCCTTCTTCTTGATGTCCGGCACCGCTTTCCCGTCTGTCTTGACGATCTCCAGGTCCTTGTCTTCCACCCAAATGCGCCCTTGAAAATACCGCTGATTTTTCTCGATCGTCTTTGGCGCAACGTCGAAAACATAGGCGCCAAGCTCATCCAGTTGTTGACGGCCAACGTAGGTGACGTTGTACTTCGGCAGCTCCTGCGTCGTCAGCACGAACGGCTGCACGTGTTCCAAATCGTCCAAGTCTTGCTGCGAAAGCGATATCCGCTGGAGTGTCGGGGCCGGCGCATCGGTGACCCTCTCATAGCGTTTGCCCCCCGGCGTGAAAAGAATTTCGCTCGTCATCCGGTGCTCGCCGTCCGGCATTCCGTCGGCGTCAATCGTCTGGATCACAAAAGTCTGCGTGTAGGTGTAGTTGTCGCGTTCCTTCCGGAATTCTTCCTCGCGCGCTGCAAATTGCTGAATGATCTGTTCGACTGGAACCGAAGGCGGTGCGGTGGATATCTCCGGCGAAGAATCTCTTTGCGCCACGGGCGGCGCAACCTCTTTTCGCGGCGCGGCGACAGGAGGCGCAACCGTGCCGGGAGGTGGCGGCGGCAGCGGCCCCTGCTGCTGCGCTGCGAGCGGCAACGAGAGAATCGCCGCCGCGAAAAGCACCGCGGCCATTCTTGCGGCGCCTGCCGTCCACTTTATGATTCGCTCAAAGTGAATGTCTTGCATTAACTCTGCCTCCGCTTGCCGTCTGGCCATTCCTCAGAAATATAGGAACATCAAGATGCCATCGGGGTTGCTTCGCGGCCCTCGGCACCATTTTGTGCCGGCCCGGTTCCATGCTCCAATTATCCAGCATTTCCCTGGTAGATTCTCAACCTGTACTGTAGCAGGGCGCGCGCAAAATGTTCGCTGACCGCACCAATTGGAACCTCAACCCCAATCGTTTGAGCGAAGCTCGCGTGCGTCACCGTTCCACCGGAAAGCCGCTGTTCGACTTGACAGCCTCAAATCCTACCGAATGTGGATTCACGTATGATGGCGAAGCCGTCCTCCGAGCCCTTTCTAATCCTGCTGCTATTTCCTATGAGCCCAATCCCAAGGGCCTCGAAGTTGCACGACGCGCCGTCGCCGCCTACTACGCTGCCCGCAACACCCATGTCTCCATCGAGGACATTATTCTCACCACCAGCACCAGTGAAGCCTACTCCTATATTTTTCGCACGCTCTGCAATCCCGCCGATGAGCTTCTCGTTCCCGAGCCCAGCTACCCGCTCTTCGGCTTCCTCGCGGATATCCAGGACGTAAAACTCATCCGCTACCCGCTCCTCTACGACGACGGCTGGCAAATCGATTTTCATGCGCTGGAGCGAGCCATCACGCCTCGCACGCGCGGCGTGATCGTTGTTCATCCCAATAATCCCACCGGACATTTCGCCAAGCCCGAAGAAGTCGCAAAGCTCGATGAAATCTGTTCCGCCCGCCGTATAGCTCTAATCGCGGACGAAGTTTTCCTGGATTTTGCCCTCGCCGAAAAAAAGCCTCCCAGCTTGGCCACCAATCGCGGCGCACTCACGTTCACCATGAGCGGCTTATCCAAAATCTCCGGCCTCCCGCAGATGAAAGCCGCGTGGTTGATCACCACCGGCCCGGAGCCACAAAAATCGCAAGCCCTCGCGCGCCTCGAAGTCATCGCCGACACCTATCTCTCGATGAACGAGCCGGTGCAGTTGGCGATTCCTGCTTTCTTGGAGCAACGCCATGCCTTTCAGCAGCAGGTGATGGCGCGAGTGCGCAAGAATCTTGGCGAGCTCGACCTCCAGTTGGCCGCGCACAAATCCTGCCGCCGCTTGCACACGGAAGGTGGCTGGTACGCGGTCTTGCGCGTGCCCGCAATGCGCTCCGACGAAGATCTGGCCGTTGATCTGCTCACCACAAAAAATGTCTATGTCCATCCCGGCCACTTCTATGACTTCCCCGCCGACGGCTATCTAATCGTGAGTCTAATCACGTCGGAACCCGACTTCGCCGAAGGAATCGGCCGTTTGCTCTCAATCTTCTAGGCGTCGCAGGCCATTCTCCCAAGAGAATCACCGTGCCAGGAAAAGTCCAATCCGTCACGGTAAGAGCTCCGATTCATTCTTGAACATCTAGCAACAAGCCGAGGTCTTTCTATTGCCTGTTTAGCTTGATTAGTGCCTTAATACTGTTAGGTCCTTTTCTCGAGGCTTAATGCATCCAGCGGAACCTGCATCGCCCCAAACGCCCGCTCCTGTGCGGGCCGAACAAATTAAGACCAACATGCGCCAGATTGCGCGGCGCCAGTGGTGGTTGTGGTCCTCCGCTGTCTTAGTGACCCTCTTATTGACACTGGGGATCGCCTCGTTTGCATTTCCCGGACTCCTGACGCAGGCGGAAAATTCCCTTTCCTCCGACCTGGATATAGCCATGCGCGGGCTCGTCGGACTCGTTCTGATCTTCAACATCTATACCATCTACCAGCAGTTGCAGATCCATCGTATCCAGGCCGACCTCGGCAAACAGGTGGATGCCTTGGGCAGGATGGAGGAGCGCACGGATGAAGTCTACAAAATGGCGGTTCTTGACCCGCTCACTGGCCTTTATAACCGCAGGTCCGGTGAACAGCGCCTCGCGGAAGAAATTTCGCGGTCGCATCGTCATGCCCGTCCTTTAACGGTTCTTCTCTTGGACCTCAACGGGTTGAAGGCCATCAATGATTCTTTTGGCCATCCTGCCGGCGATCAAATGATCAAGCACTTTGCCGAGTTGCTGCAGAAAGCGATTCGCGGTTCCGACGTCGCTGTCCGCATGGGAGGGGATGAGTTCCTCGCCGTGCTGCCGGAGTGTAAGCCCGCGGAGGTACACCTCGTCCTGAACCGGCTGAGAGGCAAGATAACCGATTTTGACGGGCAGGCGATTGACCTCCTATTCTCCGCAGGCTGGACCGACTACATCCCGGGAGAATCGCCTGAGGTAATGCTGAAGCGCGCTGACGCCGCTCTGTACACTAACAAACGCGCCGCGAAAGAAACAATCGAAGTAAATCCCCGAGTCACCTAGTTCCATTCCAACTCTTTGTACGACAACCCGAGCCCGGTTGGCTCGTCCGTCCCCACGCGCGATCCATTCTGGACTCCTAAGATCGCCCCGGAAAAATAACGATCCGGAACTGCGCGATCATTCGATATCGTCTAACGAAGTTTTCTTGAACATTCAACCCGATGGTGCGCGCCTGGCCCAAACGAATGTACAATGCCATCTGCCCGGAACTCCAAAACCGAAATGTTCTCGAGCAGCAACCCTCGGAGGGAATACATGAGCACACGCAGGTTTTCGTCAATCGCTGGATTCCTTGCCGGAATCGCGGCTGCTTTTGTAGCCGGTGCCTGGGCACAAAGCCAGGCACGGGTGGTTTGGCATTGGCCTGACTCCTTGGAAGCGGTCCACGCGGCTCCCAAAAACCACAAAGTCCTCTTCGAAAACGACCTCGTTCGCCTTCTTGAGGTGCACATCCAGCCCGGCGAGACGGAAAACATGCACGGTCACATCTGGCCCTCCGTTTTTGCCTACGATGCCGTTCAACCCAAAGGCGCCAATCACATTACTGACAGCGATACGCAGTCCCACGACCGCGAGTTTGAGAACGCGGATTGGTACACGCCGCAGTGCAGGACGATGGGCCCCCAGGCGCCGCACCAAGTCACCGACTTGGACGTTTTCCCGCAACATTTTTACCGCATCGAATTCAAGAAAATGGACGGCAAATCGATCGAATCCAAAACTTCGTATTGATCTTTCTTCCTCTGTTATCCCGCCTGCCCGCCGTGGCGAGCACCCGACGAGGTGTGCGAGTCCCGAGTCCGATCGGGACGGGCGCTGGGTGGAGACTGCTCGCCGTGGCGAGCCCAAAAGCCGGACCGACGCGCAAGAGCTGCAGCACCCACTCTTGGGAGACCATCAAATCTCCGGCTCTCCGGAGGCGTTCCATCCGTCATCTGCGACCTTTTGCTTGGACCATACCAGAAGAAGTGTGCGACTCTTCTAAGCAAGCGACGAATCGTGGATAATAGGCCGAGCCAATGTACGTAGCCGCCAAGAGCAAGATTCTGCATGACCAGTTAGCGCGAGAGAATGCTGACCTTTCTCGCTATGTCCCCCAGCAACTTGCGAAGATGGACGACCCGCAAACTGCCATCCCGCGCATTGCGAAGGACTCTCAATCCATCCATCTTATTGAAAGGGCAGTCCATCAAGTTCCGACGTCACACTCGCTTTATCGCGGGGATGCGCGCGACATGTCGGCTTTAGAGCCCCAAAATGTCCATTTGGTACTAACCTCCCCTCCCTACTGGACGCTCAAAGAGTATCGAGATTCAGAAGGGCAACTCGGCCACGTCGAGGATTACGACCAATTTCTTCAAGAATTAGATAAGGTCTGGAAACAGTGTTTCCAAGCGTTAGTCCCCGGTGGTCGATTGATCTGCGTCGTTGGCGATGTCTGTCTCTCGAGAAGAGAAAACGGCGGGCGACACACGGTTGTGCCCCTCCATTCGTCGATTCAAGAGCATTGTCGAAAGCTGGGATTTGACAACCTCGCCCCCATCATCTGGCACAAGATTTCGAATGCCGCATACGAGGTCGAAGGTGGATCTACTTTTCTCGGCAAGCCTTACGAGCCCAACTCAGTCATAAAAAATGACATTGAATTTATTCTGATGGAACGGAAACCGGGAGGATACCGTACCCCAGACATTTCCACGAAAGTTCTAAGTGTGATTTCGGCGGAGAACCACAAAAAATGGTTCCAGCAGATCTGGAGTGGAGTCACGGGAGCATCGACAAAACAGCATCCTGCACCTTATCCGCTTGAGCTTGCCGAACGGCTCGTCCGCATGTTCAGTTTCGTTGGTGACACGGTTCTCGATCCTTTTATGGGTACTGGCACGACGACTGTGGCAGCCGCGAAGTGGGGAAGAAACAGCATTGGATTCGAAATAGATCCCCACTATTACAAATTGGCACAAAAGCGCATTTCGGAAGAAACGTCGTCTCTTTTCAGCACGGCTACCATTCGCTCTGCTCGTGCCGAATAGCATCTGACATGCCTCTTCGCCCCGCCCTCGAGAAGAAACTCCGTGAAGCTATAAAGCATTTCTGGAAAACCCGTGAGAAACAAGCGACGAAGCAAGGTGCCAAGACGGGTGCCCGCGATGCCGGCGCGAGAACTGCCGTGACCGGCGGGCAGCAGATGAATGGTTTTATCCACTTGGTTCGGGACTACTTGTCCGCAAATGGCCTTCCCAAGACGCAGGTTTTCTGTGGGACGGCCGTAGAAATACCAGGGTGGTACCGCCCGGAGAAAAAATGGGATTTGCTGGTCATCTCGGATGGTGAACTTCTTGCAGGGATCGAATTCAAGTCCCAGGTTGGTTCCTTCGGAAACAATTACAATAACCGAACCGAGGAAGCCATTGGCAGCGCTACAGACATTTGGGCCGCTTTTCGAGAAGGCGCGTTCAAGCCGTCTTCTCGCCCTTGGCTCGGTTACATGATGTTGCTCGAGGAGGCGCCAGGCTCAACGCGGCCAGTGAAGGCGCGAGAACCTCACTTCAGAGTCTTCCCAGAATTCAAAGATGCGTCTTATGGAAAGCGCTACGAAATTCTCCTCACAAAGCTGGTGAGGGAACGCCTATACGATTCGGCATGTTTCTTGCTTTCCAATGCGAAGAGCGGCGTGAAGGGCGATTATCGTGAGCCAGCTTCCGAACTCACGTTCGAGAAGTTCATCGCATCTCTATTGGCACGCGCCATAGCGATAGCAAAAACTCGAAAATCGAGCTAGACATCTAAAACAGCGGTAACTTCGAATCGCCCGGCTAAGCTGAAGATTGGAAAAACTTCCAACCTCATCCGGCCTGTAACGAACTCCACCTGACCTGACCGGGGATTTTTGTACCAGGTGAAGTGAGAGAGAATTCATCTGAGGAGGAAGACCGGTCATGTCTATCAAGAGATACAAGCCGGAGCAAATCGTGACAGTGCTTCGGCAGATCGAAGTCGAACTAGCGAACG
>DASZZI010000074.1:0-99235 GCA_035544995.1 Candidatus Acidiferrum sp. | reverse complement strand
CAAGATTCCCCACTGCTGCCTCCCGTAGGAGTCTGGACCGTGTCTCAGTTCCAGTGTGGCTGGCCATCCTCTCAGACCAGCTAACGATCATAGCCTTGGTAGGCCGTTACCCTACCAACTAGCTAATCGTGCGCGGGTTCCACCTCCGACGACTTACGCCTTTGAATCCTCGAACCGGAGTCCAAGGAATGTTATGCGGAATTAGCCCGCCTTTCGGCGGGTTATTCCCCATCGGAGGGCAGATTACCCACGTGTTACGCACCCGTGCGCCGTGCGCCATTCCTGTATTGCTACAGAAACGCGCACTCGACTTGCATGTGTTAAGCACGCCGCCAGCGTTCGTTCTGAGCCAGGATCAAACTCTCGTTTGAAGCTGGTAGCTTGGGCGAAAAAAATGCCCCGGTTTGCACCGGAGCCAGCCTGCCCAAGCAAATTATTGTCGCTCGATTTACTCAGACCATTCGGGCTCGAAAAGGCCGAATGGTTTCGAACGGATTCTGGCACATCGTATCGGTTGTCAAAGAGCGATAAGCCCCCCTGTCCAGCAGAAAGGCAATTCTACAGCCCCATCAGTATACGAACAGCCCCCCAGAATGTCAACACCAGAGTAACGTTTTCCTCAGGCTTCCTCCGTTCCTCCAGAAGTTGTTCCGCCGTGCTACGATGCGCCGCAGGCATGAAAAAGCCGTTACTCGTGACGGGTGACTCGTGACTGGTGAAAGACCAAAGACCCTGCGCGCGCAGTCGAGGGCGGGAGCGCTAGCACAGCGCGTCCCGCGTTTCCTCCATCACATCCTGCGGGCGGGGGACCGCGTGGGTGTGGCGGTATCCGGCGGCGCAGATTCCTTGGCACTGCTGCTACTCCTGCTCGAGCTGCGCGAGAAGCTCGGAATCGTGCTGAGCGTCGTTCACTTCAACCACAAGTTACGCGGCAAATCGTCCGACGCGGATGAGAAATTTGTTGCGCAGCTCGCTGCCAAGCATGGACTGACTTTCCACGTGGGCCACGCCGACGTCGCGGCGAAAGCCAAGCGCGAGCGCGCAAACCTGGAGGATACCGCGCGCCGCGCACGCTATGCGTTTTTCGCGCGGCTAATCAAGGAGGACCGGCTGACGCACATCGCCGTCGCGCACACCGCCGATGACCAGGCGGAAACTGTGCTCGCTCATATCCTGCGCGGCACCGGACTCGCGGGCCTGGGAGCAATTCATCCTGTTGCCGGACACATCGTGCGGCCACTATTGGATGTGCGCCGCGTGGAACTCCGCGCCTACCTCAGATCGCGCAAGCAAGCCTGGCGCGAGGACGCCACCAACCTCGACACAACGAAGATGCGCGCGCGCATCCGCAAAAAACTTCTTCCACTCCTCGAGAGACATTTTCAGCCCGCCGTCGTCGAACACCTGGCGACCCTCGCCGAGCTCGCTCGCGAAGACGAAGCATTCCTCGATGCCATCGCCCAGGAACGCCTTGCCACGCTGGCGGAAAAGCACGCGGGAAGGATTCAGATCAAGACGAGCGATTTGCTGCAACCATACAGAGAAATGAATCCTGCATCCTCCAAAGCGCTGAGCGCACGGCTGGTGCGCCAAATCGTGGAAGACGTAAAGCCGCGTGGCGGCCAGCTCACCTCACAGCACGTCGACGCCATCCTCGCCCTCGCGAGCCACGGCCAGAGCGGCAAATCTCTGCCGCTGCCGGGCAGTGTCGAAGTCCGGCGCGATCGGGACGCGATCCTATTTCTCGCGCGCGCCAGTGTCGCGAGCGGCGTCAGAGAATCAAAGGCGGCCCCTCGCAATTTCGCTTACGACGTCGATCTTGCCCGCGCCGAGACGACCGTGCGCGTCCCGCAACTGGAGTGCGTATTCCGCCTCACGGTGATTGACTGGCCCGTAAAGAGGGGAGAAACTAGTCAAAGAGGGGCGGTCTTGGACCGCCACCGGTTGCATTCGCCTCTCGTATTGCGAAATTGGCTTCCCGGGGACACGCTGCACGCTCTCGGGCGCCAACACACGCACAAGCTGAAGCGCTTGCTCAACGAAAGGCGCATCAGCCGCTGGGAGCGCGATGGCTGGCCGGTCCTGACGAGCGGCGGGATTGTTGTCTGGGCCCGCGGCTTTCCGGTTGCCGCCGAATTTGCGGCTGACGAAAGGACCCGAGCGGGAATCGTGATCGCCGAGGAACAGTTGTGAGCGCGCGAGGTGGGGCGTCCTTTTCCGCCGCGCGCATCGCTGCACGCGTTGCCGTGCTGGGTCGAGAGATTACTCGGGAGTGCGATGGCCGGCGGCTCGACGTGGTCGTCACGCTGGACCGTGGCTTTGTTTTCGCCGCGGATTTGATCCGCCAGATTGGCGCGCCCGTCGTTTGCCATTTCGTGCGCGAGGATGTCCGCGACGTCGAACATGCCGGTTATGCGCGGCGCGAAGTTTTTTTCGGCTCGCGGCCGGAATTGAAAGGACGCGACGTCCTGCTCGTGGATGCAGTGCTCGAAAGCGGCGTTATTCAGGAGTTTCTCCTGCGCCGCCTCGGCGAGAGCCAGCCCCGGTCGATTCGCCTGGCCGTGCTGCTCGATAAACCGGCAAGGCGCCGTGTCGGCCTGGAGCCCGATTACTTTGGCTTCCGGACTGCATCTAAGGATATATGGGTTGGCTACGGCTTGGCCGCGGCCAATGGTGCGGGATGCAATCTCCGGCAGCTTTCCGCCGGAGCGTGGGCAGCCTCCGCGAAGGGCGGCAAACGCAGAAAGAAGTAGGCCGGGCGATGCGCTCTTCGTTTAGACTATAGGTGAGGAAAACGTGAATTCCAGCTCGACGGCAAAAACGATTCTCTTCTGGATCTGCATCGTCTTCCTGGGCGTCATGCTCTGGAAGCTGGTCTCCGCCAACGGGGCCCAGGCGCGCGAGGACGAGCCCAGTTACAGCGAGTTCATGGCCAAGGTGGACGCGGGCGACGTAAAAGAAGTCACCCTCTACCTGTCGCCGAACAGCTACGAACTCCAGGGAGAATATGTCCGCCCGGCAAACCGCAAGTTTCACGTAACCGTCTTCAAGGAATCCGCTCCCGACCTCGCCAAAACGCTCCGCGACAAAGCTGTGCAGATCAAAGTGAAAGAAGTCCGCAGCGGCGACTGGCTATTGATTCTTCTGAACGCCTTGCCGCTCATTCTGCTCGCCGGATTCGTCTTCTTCCTCATGCGGCAGATGCAAGCCGGCGGTAACAAAGCCTTAAGCTTTGGCAAATCTCGCGCGCGGCTACTCTCCGCCCAGCAGAAAAAAGCCACATTCAAAGATGTCGCCGGAACGGATGAAGCCAAGGAAGAGCTGCAGGAAATTATCGAGTTCCTGAAAGACCCGCAAAAGTTCCAGAAGCTCGGCGGCCGCATCCCCAAGGGCGTGCTGCTCGTCGGACCTCCGGGCACAGGCAAAACCCTGCTGGCTCGCGCCATCGCCGGGGAAGCCAATGTTCCTTTCTTCTCCATCTCCGGCTCGGACTTCGTCGAAATGTTTGTCGGCGTCGGCGCAAGCCGCGTCCGCGATCTTTTCGAGCAGGGCAAGAAGAATGCCCCCTGCATCGTCTTCATCGACGAAATTGATGCCGTCGGCCGCCACCGCGGAGCAGGTCTCGGCGGTGGTCACGACGAGCGCGAGCAAACTCTGAACGCTCTGCTGGTCGAAATGGACGGCTTCGAATCCAACGAAGGCGTCATCCTCATCGCCGCCACCAACCGCCCCGACGTTCTCGACCCCGCGCTTCTCCGCCCCGGCCGCTTCGACCGCCGCGTCGTCGTCGCGCGTCCCGACGTCAGGGGCCGCGAAGAAATTCTCCGCGTGCATACCCGCAAAGTGCCCATCGCTGATGACGTCGATTTGTCCGTTATCGCGCGCGGCACGCCGGGCTTTTCCGGCGCTGACCTCGCTAACTTGGTCAACGAAGCGGCGCTTTGGGCCGCGCGACAAAACCGCAAGGCCGTCATGATGGTCGACTTCGAGATGTCCAAGGACAAAGTCCTTATGGGCGTCGAGCGCAAGTCCATGGTCCTCTCTGACGAAGAGAAGAAGAACACTGCGTATCACGAGGCCGGCCACGCTCTCGTCGCTGCGATGACCCCGCGCGCTGATCCCGTCCACAAAGTCACCATCATTCCGCGCGGCATGGCCCTCGGCCTCACCATGCAGTTGCCCGAGGACGATAAGCACACCTACACTCGCGAGTATCTCGAGGCCATGCTCGCCGTTCTCATGGGCGGGCGTTCCGCGGAAGAGATTTTCCTCGGCCACATCACTACGGGGGCCGGCAACGACATCGAACGCGCCACCGACCTCGCTCGCAACATGGTCTGCGAATGGGGCATGAGCGAGCTCGGCCCGTTGGCCTACGGCAAGAAAGATGAAGCCATCTTCCTCGGCCGCGAAATCGCCCAGCACCGCGACTACTCCGAAGACACCGCCATTCAAATCGACAAGGAAGTGAAGCGCATCGTCAATGAAGGATACGAAAGCGCAAAGAAACTCCTTTTGAACAATCGCGATACGCTCGAACGCATCGCGCTGGCGCTCCTCGAACGCGAAGTCATCGACGCCAACGAAGTGAAGCTGCTCATGGAAGGCAAGCCGCTGCCGGAAAAGCCGCGCACGCCTCCCACGCCGCCGCCGCAAGTTGCGCCCAGCACGGATCCAAAAGTGGTCCGTCCGGAACTGCGTCCCGCTCCAGGCTTCACCCGCGGCGAGAATCCGGCTAAGGCATAAGAGAGCAGTAATCAGTTTCAAGCAAAAATTAATTGGTGACACCGCGGGGGCACGATAGTTCGTGCACCTACTTTTTTGTTCCCATGGCCTTTCCGTCTGACATCCCATGCCGTGCCCGTCCTTCGAAAAATGGCGTACAATATGCCCATGGCAAAGAAAGAAACCGAAAACCTTCGAGTCACCTGCCCGTGCTGCCAGGCCAAGCTGACTGTGGACCCCACTCTCGGCGCAGTGCTTTCCCACGAACTGCCGCCTAAGGCCGGGCCAAACGTGGACCTGACCGACGCGGCAGGCATCCTTGCCGAGCAGAATCGCAAGCGCGAGGACAAATTTCGCGACTCCTGGTTCCAGGAATCGAATAAGGAAGACATTCTCACCAAGAAATTCGAAGAGGCCATGAAGAAAGCCAAGGACGCTCCCGCCGGCAAACCCATCCGCGATTTCGATTTGGATTGAGCAATGCTGTAGCGCGGGGCGCCAGCCCCGCGGCTTTTCTCTCTGCGGTACACTTCTCCTGAACCATGATCCGCCGCAAGACATTCCGCCTGAAACTGCCGGGCCTCGCCCGGTCCCTCCAGCTCGGCGAGCGCACGTTCGTCATGGGCGTGCTGAATGTCACGCCAGACAGCTTTTCTGATGGCGGCGAATTCTTCGCGCCAGAGAAAGCCATTGATCACGCGTTGGCGATGGAGCGCGCGGGCGCAGACCTGATCGACATCGGAGCGGAATCGACGCGGCCGGGGTCGAGCGGCACTCCCGCCGAAGAAGAGTTGGCGCGCGTCTTGCCCGTGCTGAAGGGCCTCCGAGGCCGCCTGAAAATTCCCATCTCCATCGACACGCAAAAAGCGGAAGTTGCGGAAGCCGCCATCTCCGCGGGGGCCGAAATCATCAACGACATTTCCGGCCTGAAAAGCGATCCGCGCATCGCCGAAGTGGCCGCGCGCCACCGTCTCCCCCTAATCCTCATGCACATGCGCGGCGAACCACGCACCATGCAGCAAGGCCCCTTCGCACGCGACGTAATCAAGGACGTGACGCGAGGCCTGCGCGCATCCGTGACAAAAGCCCGCCAAGCCGGCGTCGCCAAATCGCAAATCATCCTTGATCCCGGCATCGGCTTCGGAAAAAGTTTTTCGCAGAATTACGAATTGCTCGCAAAACTGCCCGAACTCGCCAAACTCGGTTTTCCGCTCCTGGTAGGTACTTCGCGCAAAGGCTTTCTCGGCGCCACGCTGGCCCGAAACGGAACACCCGCTCCGCCGGAGGAGCGCATCTGGGGCACCGCCGCCACCGTCACCGCCAGCATCATCGGCGGCGCTCACATTGTCCGCGTCCACGACGTTTCCGAAATGGTACATGTCGCCCGCGTTGCCGATTGCCTACTCGCTTTACAGTGAAATCCGCACGAAAAACCGGCATTCCCACGTCGTCTGCCTCCCCTGGAAGGATATACGTTTTAGTATTTTCATTTTTAATATTTACAGCTAGAGTTAGAGAGCTGCCTACTTCCGTATGACGGGGCTCACAAACATCTGTGACGTACGTCACTGTTTTTAGAGCCAACAAAAGCGAGACTGTCGACGATTTGGTTTTCTGCTCCGGGGCGGGTTTGCACGACCGATATGGTCGGGCAGCGCAGTTTGCTGTATGCAGCGTGCGGCCGGGGGTGTTATGAAGCGTCTACCAAAGATTACCTTCCTGCTCCTACTCATCCTGATGAGTGCCGTGATCCAGGCCCTAGCCTGGCCCAATGCGGGGGCTGGGGAGAAGGACAAGACCAAACCTTCTGAGCAGGAGAAAAAGTACGTCCGGCCGACAGACCCTTCACTCTACGTCGGCTCAGAAACGTGCAAGACGTGCCATGAAGACATGCCCTCCAAGGATTTCTATAAAGCCTATGAAGATTCACCGCATTACGTGACGACGCTGGATACGAAAAAGGGGCCAGAATGGCATGGATGCGAGGCGTGCCACGGCCCGGGAAAGGCGCACGTCGAAGGCGGCGGGGATAAGACCAAGATTTTCAGGTTCAAGGAAGCCTCGGCGGCGGAAATCAGCGCGCGCTGCCTCGATTGTCATCAGTACGGCGAGGAACACAGCAACTTCGAGCGGTCGGCGCACCTGCAGAACGGCGTGGGATGCACGGACTGCCACGACCCGCACCATGCAACAGAAAGCCAGTTCTTGATGAAGTTGAAACAGCCCGACCTGTGCTACAGCTGCCACCTGGACAAGAAGCAACAGTTCAACCGGCCATTCCACCACCGGGTAAATGAAGGCTTGGTGAAATGCACGGATTGCCACAACCCGCATGGTGGATTCCTGACGCGACAGTTGCGGGCGACGGCGGCACAAGACACGGTCTGCTTCAAGTGCCACTCCGACAAGCAAGGACCATTTGTTTATCAGCACCACGCCCTCGTCGAGGGCTGCGTCGCTTGCCATACGCCGCACGGCTCTTCGAATGCGCGCTTGCTGAAGCGCAGCCAGGTGAACCTGCTATGCCTCGAGTGCCATTCGTTCACGGTAGACACGATCGCGCCGTTGACGCCTACGTTTCACAATCAGGCGCAAAAGTATCAGGCCTGCACGATGTGCCATACACAGATTCACGGGTCGAACTTCGATAAGGATTTCTTCAAGTAGGAGGCGGCGATGCGAGAGCTCAACAGTGCACGGGAGTTCCAGATGAGCGGATCGAAAACATCGAAGTGCCTGCTTCTTGCCGCCGCTCTCCTCCTGTTTTTACTTCCTGCCGCAAGAGCGCAGCAGGATGAGGAACAAACGGGCATCGACCAGGGCAACTACAATATCAAGCAGTCGATCGAATTCGGCGGGCGATTCACCGACATTTCGGGCAATTTGCAGACATACGACACTTTCGTCAATCTACAGCAGGGCCCGCGCCTGCTGGGTTTCACGACGGAGATGCGTTCGCTGGACCACCACGGGACGCTGATCGACCGGCTGTACTTCAGCAATTTTGGCTACGGTGGCGAGCCAAACAGCGCGTCGCGTCTGCGTATCAGCAAGAACAAATGGTACAACTTCGACGCGCTGTTCCGCAAGGACCAAAACTTCTGGGACTACTCGCTTCAGGCAAACCCGATAAATCCGACCACGCCCGCGTTTGCCAATGCGCCGGCGGGGTTCACGCCAGTCATCTCGACTACGCCGCATCTTTACAACACACGGCGGAAACTGGGGGATTACAACCTGTTGGTGTTGCCCGAATCGAGGGTGCGATTCCGGCTGGGATATTCGCGCAACATCGCTGAAGGGCCCGCGTTCACGAGCTTTCACGAAGGGACGGAAGCGCTGCTGCTTCAGGACATGAAAACGACGGTTAACACCTATCGGCTCGGCGTGGATTTCAGAGTCCTGCCAAGAACGAACATCAGCTACGATCAGATCTGGAACTACTACAAAGGCGACACGGGCGTAGTCGACAACAACCAGCTTTTTGCGCTGGGCAATGGGACGCCGGTGGACATCGGAATTTCGCTCAACGCGGGAGCGGGCCAGCCGTGTAGCGGAACATTTCTCGCATCGCCTCCCGGTGCCGTAAAACGAAATTGCAATGGATATCTCTCCTACGGGACGCATGGACGCACGCGGACGAACGGGCCGACCGAGCAACTAAGCATGCAGTCAAACTACTGGCGAGACTTGGATCTGTCTGGACGCTTTAGTTACACGGGCGGAGACATGATCGTTGCGAACTGGAACGAGGCATTCAACGGTTTTGGGTCACGCACCAGCCTGCGAGATAGAAACGCGAGTGGCCCAGTCATCGGCAGGAGAGTTAACGCATCGGCTGATTTTGGCGCGACCTGGCACGTAACGAAGAACTTCAGCATTCTCGACTCTTTCCATTACGGGAATTATCACAATCCGTCGGTGTGGGATTTCTCGATTTGTAATTTCGTCGGAAGATCGCTGGCGGTAGGGCCGACAGTGTTTTCACCGACGACCTCGGTGCCTCTGAATTGCGCCAGCCCTGCTGGTTTCGTAGCGGGCACGCCGGTACACACGGCGTCATCGCCCGCAGACATCGCCGTCGGGACGGCGAGCACTTTACTCAAAGTGGACGAGAAGACAAATCTCTTTGAGCTTGAGTATCAATTCACACCACGAGTCGGTGCGCGGCTCGGCTATCGTTACCGGAGCCGCACGGAAGCGGAGAGAAACTTCGAATCCGGTACATTCGTGTTCTTCCCAGACCAACAGAACAACCGATCTCCTCTAGCACCGTTCAATGTCGACGACGCTGGAAACCCGGTGACCTGTCCGGTAGCCAACAATCAGCTGGACGGTACCTGCGTCTTAACGCCAGAGCCCCGCCTGGATATGTCTTCCAAACCTATCCATGAAAATGCCGCGGTCATTGGGATTTGGGCGCGGCCAACGAACAACTGGAAGATCAGCTTCGACATGGAACTAATGAGCGCCGACAAATCCTTCACGCGCATCAGCCCGAGGCAGTCTCAGGAATACCGGGTGCGGACGGCGTATAAGCCCGCAGGATGGCTGAACCTGAATGGGTCGATCACCATCTGGGAAGGCCGTAACAACGTGCCGGAGATCAGCAATCTGCAGCACAACCGGACCTACGGAATCTCAGCGCAGTTTCGGCCAAACGAAAAGTTTGGGTTGGACCTCGGCTACGATTACAATGACGTATTCTCTCAAATCACGATCTGCTTCGTGAGCAGCGCAGTGCCTGCGAACCTGGCCCTATGCCCCGGAACGACGCTTGTGGAGCAGCTTTCTACCTACACGAACAAATCGCACTATGGGTATTTTGATTTTACGGTGACGCCCATCCATCGTCTGACGGGGCGTATTGGCGCGAACCTGACGGGTACGAGTGGGAGCGCACTGTTGGTCATAACTCCTTCCGTGCCGACAGGCCCGCTGAACTCGAAGTGGCTCCATCCGTTCGGGGGCTTCGACTACCGGTTCGCGAAGAACTGGACCGGGAAGGCTTACTGGGATTACTACGGTTACCACGAGGATCCGACGTCGGACCCCCTCACGGGCACGATTGCCCCACAAGACGCCTTTGCGCCACGTAATTTCCGGGGCAATCTGGTCACTCTTTCTGTAAGATACGCATTCTAACAAGTCCCGAGAGGAAGCGAGTGAGGAACACTCGGGAGGCGAGCACGCTGGAGGAGACGGTGGCCAAGACGAGGACTAGTCTAAACAAATTGTTACTCGGCATGGGCGCAATCGGTGTGATCTTTTTGCTCGGCCTTCCAGCGCGGGCTCAAGAAACGACCGAGACTCTTTTCAAGGGGAAGTGCGGGATGTGTCATGGCCCCGACGGCGCGGGAAAGACGATGATGGGAGAAAAACTGAAAATCCCCGATCTCCAATCTGCCGATGTCCAGAAGAAGAGCGATGCCGATCTGAAAACAATTATCATTAAAGGCAAAAACAAGATGCCAGGGTACGAAACAAAGTTGAGCAAGGAACAAGTCGATAAGCTGGTGGCGCACCTCCGGGATTTAGCGAAGAAACATTAATTCGCCGTGGGCCGGTCGGCGCCCGAATACACTAAGTACAACTTCAATGGATACTCCAGAACCCGCGAGGATTCAGCGTGCGCGGCGCCGCTTGGTGGAGTTACTTCTAGGGGGCGGCGTGCTGGGCTCGATCGCGGCCTTCTTCTACCCCATGGTGCGCTATCTCGTTCCGCCACCCGTGGCGGACCTTGGCGGCGATGAAGTTGTGGCATCCAAGGTTGGAGATCTGAAGCTCAACGGCTCCAAGATTTTTCGTTTTGGGACACGGCCCGCGCTGCTTCTGATGACACCCGAGGGCGAGTATCGCGCCTTCTCGGCCGTCTGCACGCATTTGAGCTGCACGGTTCAGTATCGAAACGACCTCCACGAGATCTGGTGCGCATGCCACAACGGTCTGTACGACCTTAATGGACGCAATATCTCTGGCCCGCCTCCGCGTCCGCTGGAACCTTTCCAAGTTCACGTGCGCGGAGACGAAATCGTCGTCAGCCGCAAGCGGGAGGCTTGAGGTGAGTTTATTCACCCACGTCCAGGATTGGCTTGATGAGCGCTTTCACTGGGCGGAACTCATCGCCCCGCTGAAAAAGAAAACCGTCCCCCTCCACGGGCTTTCCTACTGGTATTTTTTGGGCGGAATCACTCTCTTTCTGTTCATGACCCAGGTAGGCACGGGAATCCTGCTGCTGCTCTACTACCGGCCGGGAGCCAATGAGGCTTTCGAAAGCGTGCAGTACATCATGACCCGGGTGCAGTTCGGTTGGCTGGTGCGATCGATTCATTCCTGGGCGGGAAACTTGATGATTCTCACCGCCTTCGCCCATATGTTCAGCGTGGTTTTCTTGCGCTCTTACCGCAAGCCCCGAGAGCTGACCTGGCTCAGCGGCATGTTGTTGCTGTTCCTGACGATGGGGTTCGGTTTCAGCGGTTATCTGCTCCCGTGGAACACGCTGGCATTTTTCGCCACTAAAGTCGGAACCGAGATCGCCGGTCAGGTGCCGCTCATCGGCCACAGCCTGTTGGTGTTCCTGCGCGGGGGCGAAGAAGTGAGCGGCGCGACACTCACGCGCTTTTTCGGATTTCACGTTGCGGTGTTGCCCTTGTTGACTACGCTGCTCATCGTCATTCACCTTGCGCTAGTCCAATACTTCGGCATGAGCGTTCCGCCTGGCGTGGAAGCGCGCTGGAAGGCCTTTCCCAGTGATGCACGGCCGATGAAGTTTTTCCCCAATTTTTTCTTGCGTGAGCTGATGGCCTGGTACATCGCGCTGGGAGTCCTCGGTGCGCTTGCCGCGATTCTGCCCTGGGAACTGGGAACAAAAGCAGACCCGTTTGCATCTGCCCCGGCCGGCATTCGGCCGGAATGGTATTTCATGTTCATGTTCCAAACCCTCAAGAAGATTCCTGCGAAGGTCTGGTTTCTGGATGGCGAGATCGTGGGCATTCTCGTATTTGGTGCTGCGGGATTTCTTTGGTTGCTGCTCCCTTTCTTCGATCAACTGGGCCGTGGACGCGGCAGAAAACTCATCATGGGAGCAGGGGTATTCGCGCTTAGCTACATTATTGCGATGACGATCTATGGATACGTGGCGAAATAGCGGACTTCCGCGAGCGTTGTTCCTTCTGCTCGTGGTGTCTGCGTGTGCCGGCACGGTTTCCGCCCAAGCGCAGAACACCTGCCTCGATTGCCACGGAGCGCTCGATCCTCCGCTCCAGGTCACCGAACAACAATTCTCCAGTGACATTCACTCCCAGAAAGGGCTGACGTGCGCGAGTTGCCACGGCGGGGACCCCAAGAAGGCTGACATGGACGCCATGAGCAAAGCGGTGGGCTTTCGCGGCAAGATCCAGCGTAGCCAAGTCCCAGAGCTCTGCGGCCGTTGCCACTCCGATGCGGCAGTACAACCCTTCCTTACGAACCGATCAGTTGGCCCAGTATAAGACCAGCGTGCACGGCAAGCTTCTCGCCAAGGGCGACACGAAAGTTGCCGTGTGCACAGACTGCCACAGCGTGCATGACTTGCGGCCGGCCAGCGACTCGCGGTCAAAGGTCCATCCCCTCAACGTTGCGCAAACTTGCTCGCGCTGCCACGCGGACGCCGCGTATATGAAGGCATATTCGATTCCGACGGACCAGTTCGAAAAATACAGCGCCAGCGTGCACCACGATGCGCTGGTCGTCCGTGGTGACCTGAGCGCGCCGACCTGCACCACTTGTCACGGGAACCATGGTGCGGCCCCACCGGGGGTGGACACGGTGCAAAATGTCTGCTCGAAATGTCACGTCTTCCAGGACCAGATGTACGAAAAGAGCACGCACAGAGCGGCATTTCAATCTACGTCCCTTCCGGGATGCGTCGTGTGTCACAACAACCACGCAATAACCCACGCTTCAGATGCGAAACTTGGGGCGGGCCCTCAGGCCGTCTGCATGCAGTGTCACGCGCCCGGAGATACATGCGATCAGGCAAGGGTGGAAATGCTGAACGGCTTGACTCGTCTGGACAGTTCCATCAAGGATGCGGACCGTGTGCTGGGTGTCGCCGAATCTTCGGGCATGGAAGTGAGCCAGGCTCGGTTGGATGAAGACCAGGCGCGAGATGCGCTGACTAAGGCTCGCGTCACAATCCACAGCTTCCGGACGAATCTCGTGGATCAAGATATCCAGGAGGGCCTGAACCTTGCCGCGAAAAACTTGCAGGCCGGTAAGAATGCGCTTGCGGAACGCGACTATCGCCGGCGGGGTTTGGGATTTGCTCTTGTGTTCATCTTGATGGCCGTGGTGGGACTCTTCCTTTACATCCGCCAGATTGAGCACCATGCGCAGAAGACATAAGGAATCGGGAAATAGGCCAACGAAAGGGAGGAGAGTTGGATTCGATGGCGGAATGTAACTAAAGGAATAGAATTCCGGGCTTAATACGGGAATATTTTGGATATCACACGGGCTCGAGAAGGACGGCGAACGGAAACGAGATGAGTTCCGCGCCGATTTCACTTAGGGGGAGAATCATGCGGAAGACAATAAGCTGGATTGGAACGATGACCATCGGAGCAGTGGTCCTGGCTGCTAGCGGCTTCCTGAGCGCGCCCGCAAAAGCCGAAAACACCGCCGAAGCCACCTATAAGGCGAAGTGCGCGGCGTGTCACGGACCGGATGGCAAAGGCGAAACAACCACCGGCAAAGCCATGAAGGTGAAAGACTTCGCTTCGGAAGATGTGCGGAAAATGAGCGATGCCGACCTGAGCGACGCCATCTCCAAGGGCAAGGGGAAAATGCCGCCCTACAAAACGTTGACTGCGGACCAAGTGAAAGACCTGGTAGGATACGTCTGGGCGTTCGCGAAAAAATCGTAAACAAACCGAGGGGAAGGACGAACCGGAAATGTACGGATCGCCCTTCCGGGCTTCTCGTTTGGGTTATTGCCGATGGCGCTGCCTACAACTCTTCTCATCCTTTTCGTCGCCTTCAGCGCGATCCTGATCGGCGCATTTGTCTCAAGGCCTGGCGCGACAGCGACCCGTAGCGGCAAGATCATCGCGTTTCTATTGTTGTTTTTCCTGCCGATTCTGAGCGCTGCGATGGGCTTGTCCAGTGAGCTCGAGCGCTCCAAGAGCACGGCCTTTTGCTTGTCATGTCACACCATGGAATCCTTCGGAAAAACCCTCTACGTCGACGATCCGGCTCATCTCGCCGCGGCGCATTTCCAGAACCATCGTGTCCCCGCGGACGACGCTTGCTACACCTGCCACACCGACTACGCGATGTTCGGCAATTTCAAGGTAAAACTCCACGGTTTGCGGCACATTTACATCTATTACTTCACGAAGCCCCCGGCACCGGAAAACATCAAGTTGTACACGCCCTTCCACAACCGGGAATGCCTGCATTGCCACGCAGGTGCGCGGTCGTTTGAAGAAGGCGCTGTGCATAATGCCGACCCCGATCTGCTGCCCGCGGTGAAAGCCAACAAGATCTCATGTATCTCCAGCGGCTGCCACGATGTAGTCCATAACGTCGCGCAGTTGAATCAAGTGAAATTCTGGCACGGAGCTCATTAATGCCGAATGCGAATCCAATCGAGAAGCGGCTCCAAATTGCGGCGACTCTCATCATTCTGGGATTGCTTGTGGAAGCCGTTTGCCTGCTCTGGGCGCGGCCTCTCGCCTTCTTGATTTTCGTCGGGATTGGGATGCTCCTGATGTTCGCCGGAATCGTGTTCTACCTCATCTCACTGGTCACGGTAGGAGCTGGCCGCAGCCAATAAGCATGGTTGGTTCTGCGTTTTCAGCTGGGCGCTGCCCTCCTTCACTCCAAGATTGATCCTATTAGATCAATTGTTGCCGAAGAATTCCTCCTCGCCGCGTGCTTGCGTCATCGCGATTCCTGGGGTCCCGAAAAGCGCGCCCCAGCAGCACGTGCGTGGGCCAGTACAACACGGCCACCAGCACGATGAGCGTCACGCCAAGGTGTACCGGCGCAGGGCCCCACTCACGATGCAGCAACGGATCCTGATACGCATAGTTCAGATTAAGCGCCGCCGGCAGGAATCGCGACACGACCAGCAGCCCAGCCGCGATTGCCGACTGCGTAGCCAACCCACGCCGGTCGTATCCCACTCTCCTCAGCGCCCACAGCAGCGCGATGGGCAGCCCAATGTGGAATAACGAAAGCAGCCGGACCCACAGCGGATAGTGCGCGTCCCACATGTACTCTGTCCCGCCCACCAGGTAGCGTCCCGTGGCCAGCCGCCAGCCTGCGTCCGCGCACCACAGCACACCAGCTACCAGCAAACTCACCGTTTGACTGGAAATCAGCAAAGGACTCGCCCACCACAGACCGGCGCACGCAAGGATCACCGCGATATCGCACAAGTGCAGCAGGTTGGCCCAGCCCCATGCACGGACGTATGCCGGAAGCCACACCATCATCCAGGCCAGCGCCACCCAGCGCAGCACGGGAAACGGGTGTGTACCTCGCGACATCCGCGCTCCCTTTTCTCTCCAGCGTTCGCTCAGCCTACCACGCGGCCCGCCTTCAGATGCCGCCACATCCTAGCCGCGGCTCAGAATGTGGTTATCTGGACGCGCCCTTTTTACACAATAGTCCGGGCACGTCAGTGATGGTTAGTGTAAACCTCGCAGCCTCAGCTACGTGGCAAGCACACGATGCACCTAAGTTTGGCAACCTATATGCCATGTAACTCTCCGGAGCATGGATCGTCATCCAATGGGACAGGAGCTGGAGCCATGTCGGCCAGGATAATTTCTAAAAATCTTCTGAGGTTCTGCGTCGTCCTTCTGGCCGTCGTCCTCGTTGCCTGTGCATGGGTCGGCTACCGCCTCTGGCCAAGGGAACTCCGTCTCTCGCTGCAACCTCGCTTCCCCACTCCCGTCATCCAGGCCCATCGGCTGACACTGCCGTTTTCCCCGGAAGTTGCAGCCGCGGAAGTAGCCTCCTTCGACGATCAACTCGAGGCTTTCTTGCATTTTGAATATTTGCGCGGTCGGGAAGGAAACCGCGCCTCGCAAATATTGCTAACCGCCACTCATGCGGAGAGAGGCCCGTCCTACAAAATTTTCGTTCTCCTTGAAAACGATCTGCTCACAGCCATCCCGCTCCTCACGCAAATGGAGAGCCGCGGCTTAGTTGCTCACTACGAGCTAAACACTTGGACGAAGAATGACCTCGCCTGCTACCGGCAGCAAAGCAACATGTTCGAAGCCGCGTATAATGTGCCTACCGAAAAAAAGCTCGAATCGCTTACTTCCTTTCAACTCTTCCCAGCTCTTGGCCAGTTTCTGATCTTCAAGTCGCAAACCGACAGCCGCGTCGCTGGAGGAAGCGCGGCGGCGCCGCGCCCGCTTACTGGTGAACAGGCTAACCGCTTGGCTGCCGACATTCTCGACGTCGCTTATTTTTACTCGCTCCCGCTCGATTACTTTCTTGGCGTCGGCGCGATGGAAAACAATTACCTGGCTGCGAACGGCGATCTTACCCATGCCGTCTGGAAAAAACGCGCGCAAAGGGACGACATCGTTCTCAGGCGCGCCCGCAAGCGCGTTCTGGTGAGCGACTACTCCATCGGAACATGGCAAATCTCACGGGAGACGCTCCGTTACGCTCATCTGCTCTATCTGAAGGACACGCGCAAGTACGAACTGCTCCCCGCCCGTCTCCGGCCTCCGCAAAAACTGGACTTGAATTCGCTGAATGATGAAGTCCTCACCGCCTATGCCGGTCTGCTGCTTCGAGACTTGCTCGACCGTTTCGGGGGCGACCTGGACAAGGCCATCGGAGCTTACAACGGCGGTGTCCGCAACCCGAATCCCGCCTATGCCTCCGGCGTAAAAACCGTCGCCGCATACGCCAGACGAGTGATCGAGCACGCTACGATTCTGGACGACCAAGCTCCAATCGCAATAAAGTCTGCCGAAACGCAGCTCCTCACGGTTGACGGGCGTGACGCACGACCGTGGTGGACCACGCCCTGAGTTGCTGATCGATGCCGGTGTCGCACGTACCCATCTCAATCATGGCATAGTCTCCGCGAGCGACAGACCTAGGGACAAGTTACTCTCTCACTTTTTGAGTCTTTTTGCGGAAGGAGATCAGGGCTATGCGCCACACAATTGTTTTCAGCGCTCTACTTTTCCTCGTCGGCGTCTCCTCCGCGCAAGACAAACAAGAGCAATCGGTCGAAAAGAAGGCCACGACCAAAGCGGCCGCCGTACCCTCCGGGAAACAGCTGTTCACCCAATACTGCGCCGCCTGCCACGGCGCGACGGGCATCGGCGACGGCCCCGTCGCTCCCGTACTGAAAACGCGCCCTGCCGATCTCACCACGCTTGCGAAGCGCCATGACGGCGCATTCCCCTACAAATACGTGGAGGACGTCCTGCGCTTTGGCCCCGGGCCCGCTGCTCACGGCTCGTCCGATATGCCCACATGGGGACCCATCTTCCAGTGGCTCGACGGCAAGCAGAAAAGCACGGTCGACCAACGAATTAAGAACCTCAGCAAGTATCTGGCTTCGCTGCAGGCAAAATAATCCTTCAGCGCAGTTTCGATTTCTCTGGCTAGCTCCAAACCACCTGCGGTAAAATCCAACTTTCGCTCGACGGTGCGTCGCGATTCGGACTTCTGGCGCAGCCGCAAAGTATGGCCCGCGCCAAGGACAAGAATATGTTTGACCTTCTTTAATTCTTCCGTTGGTTTGATCCGCCGCTAGTGCGGATAAGATTCTTTTTCTCGCCTCTACCACAGTTTTGTTGGAGCAGCGCCAGCGCTTCTGATTTTTCTATTGCGCTCGCGCAGAAGGCGCAGGTTTTTGTGGCTTTGGAACAAGCTGTCATCGCTCCGCCGCGGGCGTCGCTCTGGAGTTCCATCCGCGAAGCCATCAGCGGCTCGCACCAGGACTTCACCACCGGCAGCCTGAATCGCGCCATCCTCCTACTGGCCATTCCGATGGTCCTGGAGATGGTGCTGGAATCGCTCTTCGCCGTCGTCGACGTCTTCTGGGTCGGCCGCCTGGGCGCTGACGCCGTCGCTACCGTCGGCATCACCGAATCGCTGCTCAGTCTCGTCTTCGCGGTGGGCCTCGGCTTGAGCCTCTCCACCACCGCCATGGTCGCGCGCCGCATCGGTGAAAAAGATCCCGCCGGCGCCGCGGTGGCAGGTGTTCAAGCCATCGCCATCGGCCTCGCGGTCTCAGCGCTTATGTGCTTACCCTGCGTGTTTTTCGCGCCCAACCTGCTTCGCCTCATGGGCGCCTCACCGCAAATCATCGCCGTCGGCTCCGGCTACGCGCGTATCGCTCTGGGCGGCGGCGGTGCCATCATGATGCTCTTCCTCAACAACGCCATCTTCCGCGGCGCAGGTGACGCTGCCATCGCCATGCGCCTGCTCTGGGTCTCGAACATCATCAACCTCCTCCTCGACCCTTGCCTCATCTTCGGTGTGGGTCCCTTCCCCAAGCTCGGCGTTACCGGCGCGGCCCTCGCCACGTTAACAGGCCGCAGCATCGGCGTGCTCTACCAGTTCTATCGCCTGCTCCGCGGCACCGAGCGCATCCGCATTCTGCGCCGCCAGATTCACATCAACTTTGGCGTGCTGTGGCGCTTGCTCCGCGTCTCCGTCACCGGCATTCTGCAATTTGCCATCGCGCACACCAGTTGGATCGGCCTCGTGCGCATTGTGAGCATCTTCGGCGCCGCGGCCCTCGCTGGCTACACCATCGCCATCCGCATCGTCGTTTTCATCATCCTGCCGAGCTGGGGACTCAGCAACGCCGCCGCCACGCTGGTCGGTCAAAACCTCGGCGCCAAGCAGCCCGAGCGCGCCGAGACTTCCGTCTGGCGCACCGGCTTTTACAACATGCTGTTCCTCGGCGTTGTCGGCATCTTTTTCGTCCTCTTCGCCGAGCCGGTCGTGCGCCTCTTCACCCACGATCCGCTCGTCGTGCCGCTGGCCGCTTCCTGCCTGCGCATCATCAGCTACGGCAATATCGGCTACGGCTACGGCATGGTCATGCTCCAGGCTTTCAACGGCGCGGGTGACACCTTGACGCCGACAATCGTGAATTTCTTCGGCTTCTGGATCCTGGAGATTCCGCTCGCTTACTTTTTGGCGATTACCGCCGGCATGCGCTCCAACGGCGTGTACGTTTCGATCGTCGTTGCCGAAGCCGCCATCGCCGGCGTCAGCATCTTTCTGTTCAAACGCGGCCGCTGGAAGCGCCAGCAGATTTAGCGTCACGTCACGCTCGGGCCTACCACTCGATACCGAACGAAGCCGAGTGTGCGACTATCTACACCAGTCAGGTGGACATTACGAATGAGCCCTTCTCTGCGCGTCATGAAATTTGGTGGCACCTCCCTGGGGGACGCGGACTGCGTGCGCCGCGCTGCCGCGATTGTTCAGTCTGCGGCCGCGCAAGGACCCGTCGTGGTCGTTGTCTCGGCCATGAGCGGAGTCACCAACCGTTTAGTCCAGGCCGCTCATAGCGCCGAGGCAGGCGAGCAGGAATTCTTTCCTAAACTCGTGGACGAGCTTGGGACGCAACATAAGACGGCTCTCGAAGCTCTAGTAAGCGACCCGCAAAGGCGCACCAAGATCGCAGAAGCCTGTCAGGAGGTCCTGGAGGAACTGGATCGGCTCCTCCGCGGAACGTCTCTGCTTCATGAGTTGACACCCCGCGCGCTCGACGCCATTTCTGGAATCGGCGAGCGCCTCTCGACTCCTCTCGTCGCAGGCGCGATTTGCGAGCTTGGCCTGCGCAGCGTCGCCGTTTCCGCCACCGAGGTCATTGTCACCCATCCTCATCACGGCCGCGCCGAGCCCCTGATGACGCCGACGCGCCAACGCGCCGAAGCGCGCCTGCGTCCGCTTCTGAACCAGGGCATCGTGCCCGTCGTCACTGGCTTTATCGCTGCGACTCCCGAGGGCATCCAGACCACGCTCGGCCGCGGCGGCTCGGACTATTCGGCCACGATTCTGGGCGCGGCGCTCGGCGCGCAAGAGACCGTGATCTGGACCGACGTCGATGGCGTAAAAACGGCGGACCCGCGGCTGGTTCCCCAGGCACGCACGATTCCCGAGATTTCTTACAACGAGGCGGCCGAACTCGCCTACTTTGGCGCAAAAGTGTTGCACCCCAACACGCTGCGGCCCGTGACCGCTGCGGGCGTCCCTGTCTGGATCCGCAATAGCTTCGCCCCGGATAAGCCCGGCACAAAAATCACCGCCAAAGGAATGCCGACCGGTGGGGGCGTCAAGGCGCTCACCGCGATCCGCGATGTCACCTTGGTTACCGTCGGCGGACCGGGGATTGTCGGCCTACCGGATGTTCTCGCCCGGTCCTTCGCCGCGACCGCGGAAA
Organism: Candidatus Acidiferrum sp.; assembly: GCA_035544995.1. GTDB lineage: Bacteria > Acidobacteriota > Terriglobia > Acidiferrales > UBA7541 > Acidiferrum. The sequence goes on along the minus strand of DASZZI010000074.1, from coordinate 79,080 downwards.
TGCGGGCGAACGTCTTTCTTGTTTCGCAATCCTCTTCGCAGAATGACATCTGTTTTGTAATCTCCTCCGCCGACGAAAAACGCACCTTGACGGCTCTCCGAAATGCGTTTGCCCCCGAAATCACTGAGCAAACCGTCGAACACGTCTCCGCGAATCCAAATGTCGCCGTCGTTGCCGTCGTAGGAGAAAACATGCGCGGAATTCCGGGAGTCGCGGGCCGTACCTTTGGCGCGCTCGGCCGCGAAGGCGTGAACGTCATCGCCATCGCTCAGGGCTCTTCGGAATACAACATTTCCTTAGTCGTCGAGCAAAGCGCCATGCAGCGCGCGCTCGCCGCCCTGCACGCGGAATTTCGCCTCCACGAAGCTTCCTAAGGATCTGTGTCCGCACTCGTCGCTGTCACCATAAATTTTCTGCTTCCGCCTTTGTAGCGCCGGGCGGAATTTATCCCGACCCGGTTGGGGCTGCTCTATAGTTCTTGCATTTGCAGCCGGGGAAGTTGCAGGTGTTCGGGAGATTCACGGGCTTCACCTTGAAATACATCCGCGCGTGGATGCTCTTTGCGTGGCCGCACTTGCATGGGCGCTTTCGATTGCTCTTCATGGTCGCAGCATATTCTCCTGTCGAATCCGGCAGTCCATTGTAGCGTGGCACAGCCAATCTTGGCTGTGCTCTTACGACCTCACTGCCATGTACGGAGCGCAGCCCCAAGACGGCTCGCAATGCTAGATGTACGATTCGCGCGCCCCATCCTTTGCAGTTTTTGCAAAGGGTGGGTTCTTCGCCTTTTTCAGCCTCAAGTTCCAGCCTCGAGCCTCCAGCATATCCACTCTTCTCTCGAACCACTAATCACGACCCACTAACCACTCTCTTCCCCGTCCTGCCGTCAATAAGAAAAGTAACGAGGCTGAAAATCTATGAGCGCAGCGTCGCAGAGAAGCTGGGTCTTGGGGCGTTTCTCTTGGTATGACTATACCCAGAAGCGAATCTTCTTAGCAAAACCAACATTAGACTTGCGCTATAATCCGCCCGCTCGACTGCCCACTGGACGAAGGATTGGGCAATTCCTCCGCAGGAGTACGTATTGATGCGTCGCGGCTTTCTTCTCGTTACTTCCTTGCTTCTTTGCTTCCTTGCTTCGTCTTTTCCCATTGCTGCGCAGCTCCCGCCTGCGCAGACGGACCCCCTTAGAAGACCCGTGCAGCCCATTCAGGGCACCGGCGCGTGCTCGGCGACGGAAATCTCCTCCTGCGCGGAGGCAGCGGCGAAGATTCTGCCGCAGGTGCTGGGCCCTTCCCCGATGGAAGAAAATTTGCGCCGCCTGACCGACGAGGTCGCCGGGCGCGTTACCGGCACGCCGCAAATGGCCAGGGCCATCGAGTGGGCCGTGGCCGCATTTCGCGCCGCGGGCGTGGAGGTCCACACGGAGAAGTACACGCTGCCAGTGACCTGGAGCGAAGGCGAGACGCGGCTGGAGATGCTTGGGCCGGTGAAATTTCCCGTGCGCCTCGCGTCCACGGGCTGGTCGCCGCCGACGCCCGCGGGCGGCATCGAAGCCAATCTCGTTGATATCGGCTACGGCACGCCGGACGACTTCGCGCGCGCGGGCGCAGGGATCAAAGGCGCGATCCTGCTCGTGCACAGCGACATTGGCTCGACGTGGGCGGATCTGTTCACCGAATATCTGCGCCCGCCGGACATTATTTCCTGCGCCGTGAAGGGCGGCGCGAGTGCGATTCTCTGGATGGGCGCGCGGGAGCGGCTGCTGCTCTATCGCCACACCAATTCGCTGACCGGCGAGATCGACAATATTCCGCAAGCCGTGGTGGCCCGCGAAGACGCCATGCGCCTTACGCGCACCGTGGCGGCGTATCCCGGAAGAGTGCGCGTTCAGTTCAACATGCCCAACAAAGTCGGCGGGCCGATCGAGCAGGAAAACGTGGTCGGCGAAATTCGCGGCCGCGAAAAGCCCGACGAGAGCGTGATTCTCGGCGCGCACCTCGATTCGTGGGAGTTTGGCACCGGCGCGCTCGACAATGGCTGCAACGCGGCGATGGTGATCGAAGCGGCGCGCGCCATCAAGGCCACCGGGCTGCTGCCGCGCCGCACGATCCGCTTCGTGCTCTTCAGCGGCGAGGAGCAGGGCACGGTCGGCTCCTACGAATACGTGAAGGCGCACCGCGCGGAGCTGGACAAAATTCGCGCCATGATCACCTACGATGCCGGCATCGGCCGCGTCACTGGCTATTCGCTTGGCGGGCGCCGCGACATCGAAGTGGGCGTGCGCGAAGTGCTGAAGCCGCTGGAATCCTGGGGCGCCAACAACCACACTTATGACGCATCGTTCGGCACCGACAATTTTGATTTTCTGCTTGAAGGCGTGCCCACGCTCCTGGCCAATCAGGAAGAAGCCAACTACCTGCCAAATTATCACGCCGCTTCCGACACGCTGGATAAGGTGGACATCCGGGAGCTCAAGCTCCACGCCGCTCTTGCCGCGCTTACCGCGTGGGGCATCGCCGACCGCGCCGAACCGCTCGGCAAGCGCTTGTCGCGCGCGGAACTCGACGTCCTCATGAAAGAAACCGGCCTCGGTCAGCAAATGAAGCTACTCGGCTACTGGGACGCGTGGCAATCCGGCGCCCGTGGCCGCAAGCCTTAAGAAAGAGGAATTAGCCACCCTTCGACTGCGCTCAGGGCAGGCTGCGGCGCAGAGAACACAGAGAGCGGAAAGGAATTTTGCAGGGGTGCAGCTTCCCGCCCCGAGCTAATCGAGCAAGCATTTCTTCAGCCACACCACACGTCTTGCGCAGCGCTTCCCGGTATACTGAAAGCGTGACGCAATCACCGAGATCGCAGAGGGACGGCGATGGCGCACGCATTCTGGCGATGGACTATGGCCGCGCGCGCATCGGCCTTGCCATCGCGGATGCGGTTGCGGGGTTGCCCCAGCCGCTGGGAGTGCTGGTGCGCATCAATCGGAACGAAGACATGCGGCGGCTGCGGGAGATGGTGCGCGAGCACGGTGTGAAGCGGATCGTGGTGGGGCTACCTCTGCGGCTGGACGGCACGCGCGGCGAGATGGCCGAAGAAGCGGAGCGGTTCGCGCAACGCGTGCAAAAGCAAATAGGAGTGCCGGTGGAGATGGTGGACGAGCGGCTGACGAGCTGGGAGGCGGAGCGACTGCTGGAAGAATTCGCAGGAAGGATCATTCATGCGCCGACACCGCTCGGAGCGAAAAGAGAAAGCAACAAGAAAGGGCGGAGGAAGAAAGAAGAAGGAAAGAATTCGGTGGATGCAATCGCGGCGGCGGTGATCTTGCGCGAATATTTAGAAGGGCAGCGAGCGAATGATGAAAAGCGCGGAGTTGAGGCGTGAAGCGAGAGAGCGCGAGAACCGTGAAGTATTCGTTGCGGGTTCTTTTGCTAGGGCTGCTGGCGGCAGGGGGCGCGGCGGGATGGCTGTGGTACGGCATCACGAAGCCGTACCAAGGATTTGCGGCGGAAGGCGTTTTTGTGGATGTTCCGCACGGGGCATCGCGGCGGTTCGTGGCGCATCTTTTGGAAAGAAACGGCGTGGTGCGGGGTGCCCTGGCATTTGAGATTTATGCGCGGCGGCATCCAAAACGCACGCTGCAAGCGGGAGAATATTTTTTTGATCACGCGGCGACGGGGCGCGACGTTTTCTGGAAGCTGGCGAATGGCCAGGTGTACGAAGTGGCGTTCACGGTGCGCGAAGGCGAAACCATGTTCGACATTGCGCGCGAACTGGAAGCCGGAAAATTCATGCCCGCGGGTGATTTCCTGTACGCCGCGGGCGATCCAGCGCTGATACGCGATTTCGCGCCGGATGCACAGACGCTCGAGGGCTTTCTCTTCCCGGCCACGTACGAACTTCCTCGGCATCCTGCGGCGAGCGAGTTGACCGCGGAAATGGTGCACAAGTTCAAGGAAGAGTGGCGAAAAATCGTGCCGGATCCGGCCGGCAGACAAATGAATGAAGGCGACTATCGTCTGGTATCGCGAGTCGTGACGCTGGCATCGCTCGTGGAGCGCGAAACGCCGAAGCGCGACGAGCGGCCGCTGGTGGCCGGCGTATTTGAAAACCGTATGCGCAAGGGCATGCGGATGCAATGCGACCCGACAGTGATCTACGCGATGGAGCGGCTTGGACAATATAAGGGCGCGCTGACGGGGAAGGACCTGGGTTTGGATTCGCTCTACAACACGTACGAACACGCGGGGCTGCCGCCGGGACCCATCGGGAATCCAGGTGAAGCGTCGCTGCACGCGGCGATCGAACCGGCGAAAACAAATTATCTTTATTTCGTGGCCAACACGCAGGGCGGACATTTTTTCAGCGCGACGCTGGCGGAACACAACAAGAATGTGATGAAGTACCGGCGGTTGCTGGCGGGAGAACCGGCGGGCCCGCCGCCTGCCGAGACCAGCAAGAAAAAACCAGGTAGCAAAAAACACAGGGGCGCGGCCCGATGAACGAATCACTGAAAACGAAAAAGGCGCTGATCCTGGACACGGCGCGGGAGATCGCCGCAACGAAATGGACGGCGGCGGAAATCGAACAGTTGCGGAGGCGGCTGCTGGCGGAACACGGCGAAGCGGGCAAGACAGGCTTGGATTACATCGCGGAAGTGCTCAAGAGCGCGGGCTGGAAAGTTGTGTTGACGCAGCCGGAAGAGGCGGAAGAGGAATACGAAGAAGAGTTCGATGACTTGCTGCATTTTAAAACACTGGAGGACGCCGAGGTCAGCCTGACGCGGCTGGATGAATTGATGCGAAAGTTTCGCGCACACGGCGAGAAGGCGGCGGCGGAGCGCGTGCTGGACGTGGCGAGGCTCGGCAAACGGCGCGCAGAGATGATCGCGCGGAACAACAAGGTGGATGCGCACAAGCGCGCCGAGAAAGAGGAGATTGCCAATTGGTTCCGGATCTGGCTGGAAACGCCGGACGCGTTTTTTGACTGGCTGGACGTGAGGAAGCAGTCGCCGGAATTTCAGGAAAAATTTCCGTCGCTGGATGAGGAATGAGCGCCACGAACAAGGCGAGTCCGGGAAGCGGGGAGCTCGTACTTCCGCCATTTTCGCTGGATGTGCAAGCGCTGAATTTGGGCGGGGATGCCAAGGCTGTCGGACTCGAGCTGCTGGATACCGAGAGCCGCGAGCCGGTGAGAGGAAAAGAAGCGGCGGAAATCTGGGCGGCATTGCTTGCTGCGCTGGCGGGCAGCGATTTTTTCGTTGTGGATTTCTTCAGTCATGTGGAGCGCGTGCGAGAATTCTGCAAGACAAGGGAGATTGTCTTTCGTGAAGCGGCGGAACGCTGCCTCGTCCTTGCGCAGCCTTCTCAGGAGCAATTGCCGCTGCTCTTCGAGCGGTTTGAGGGAGAAACATTTGGCTTGAGGGCGGGCGGGGTGGCAAAGGCAGCCGATGCGCCGCTGGAGAGCGAGCTATCGAGGCGGGGGCTGGACGCTTATCAAGCGGCGCACTCACGGTACACATTTTGCGCCGTGTGTGAGCCGGAAGACGGCTGGGTGACGTTGTTGAGCGAGACTCTCTGGGCCAGTGAAGTAATCCGGCGTGTGCGCCCGGCTGTGCTGCCTTTTGACATCTACATCGCACGCCCGCACTGAGTATCTCGCGAGCCACAGTGTGGTTGTTAGATTGCTTAATTTGTATGCTTGAGGACGGAAACGATTGATGCGACGTGCGCTCGGATGGATGGCAGTGATGACAGTGGCGGCGATTTCCTGCGGTTGTGAGGCTACTGTAAGCACAAAGAAAAATATCCCTGCGGCAACCCGGCCGGTGGCGCTGGATGCTACGCGGGAAGAGCTGCTTGAAAAATACAATGCGGTAGCGCGGGGCGTGAAAAGCATCAATGCAACCGTTGAGCTGAAACCGACGGCGGGCTCGCAATACAGCGGAGTCATCGAGGACTATCACGAGGTAAAGGCGTTTTTGTTGGCGGCGCGGCCGGTGGAGATTCGAATGATTGGGCAAGCGCCAGTCATTGGAACGACGATTTTCGATATGACCAGCGACGGCAGGACGTTTCGAGTGTTGATCCCTTCGAAACATAAATTCCTTGTTGGACCCGTGACACTGGAGCGCGCCAGCAGCAAACCGATTGAGAATTTGCGGCCGCAGCATTTGCTGGACGCTCTTTTATGGCCGGATGTCCAGAAGGAAGAAGCCGTTCTGTTTGAAGAATTCAATGACGAAGGTAGACGATATTATGTGTTGACCGTCCTGCGCGGAGGCTACCAAACCGAGATCTTGCGAAAAATCTGGTTCGATCGGGCGGACTTGCAGGTGACGCGGATACAGAGCTATGGGCCCAAGGGCGTTTTGGTTTCCGATTCTCACTTTTCCGACTGGCAGCCGCTTATAGGAGATCAGGAGCATGTTGCAGCGACACCGAGCCTAGTAACATCGTTTCCTCGGGAGATCCGCATCGAGCGGCCACACGACGATTACCGGCTGGAACTTGCGATCACGAAACTCATGCTCAACCAGGAGATTCCTGCGGATCGCTTCACGCTGGAACAGCCGGCAGGAACGGAGCTGGTGAACGTGGGGGAAGCCGAGGAAGGCAAGCAGCCGCCGAAGGAACCCAAACCATGATGGGCGAGCTCATCGTCCGCAACCTGTTCCACCGGCCGCTGCGCACTCTGATTGGTGTGCTGGCAGTGGCCGTCGAGGTCGCACTGGTGGTGCTGATCGTGGGGTTGACGACAGGCCTGCTGACGGAAACTGCGAAGCGCATCGAAGGTATCGGCGCGGACATTATGTTGCAGTCGCCATCCGCGCAAGTTTTTCTGGCGTTTAGCGGGTCGCCGATGCCGGTCAAAATCGCCGACAAGCTAAAAGAGCTGAAGTACGTACAGTCGGTTGCGGCGGCGCTCCTGCAATTCAATTCCGCGGGCGGAGTCGACGTAATTTACGGCATCGACAAGGAGAGCTTTCGCGCGGTCTCCGGCGGATTTGTGTTCCTCGAAGGGCACGACATGGAAGGACCGGACGACTTGCTGGTCGACGATTGGGCGGCGAAGGCCAAGCACATCAAAGCAGGCGACACGTACAACCTGCTAAACCACAACTGGCAAGTGTCGGGGATTATCGAGCACGGAAAAGGCGCGCGGCTCTTTGTGCCGATGACGACGCTGCAGGACCTGGTGGGCGCGCACGACAAGGCGTCCATATTTCTTTTGAAGTGCACGCGGCCGGAACATACGGATGACGTGATGGCGCAGATGCGCCAGGTGTTCCCCGGCTACCCGGTGCGCCCGTTGAAAGATTTTCTGTCGTTGATGACTTCGACGAATATCCCAGGACTGGAAACCTTCATCGATTCCATGATCGCGCTGGCCGTTGCCATCGGTCTGCTGGTTATTTTTCTGACCATGTACACGACGGTGATTGAACGGACGCGCGATATCGGGGTGCTGAAATCGCTGGGTGCGGGCCGTTTTTTCATCGTGCGGGCTCTGCTGACGGAGTCGGCGGCGCTGTGCGGGCTGGGAATCCTGGCGGGTGTGGGACTGAGTTATGCCGTGCGCGCGGCATTCTTAGCGGGATTTCCGACGTTATCGATATTGATTACCCCGGGATGGCTTCTACGCGCGGCGGGAATCGCGCTGGCGGGTGCGATCTTCGGTGCCAGCTATCCCGCGTGGATGGCCAGCCGGAAGGATGCGGTGGAGGCTTTGTCTTACGATTAGGGAAGGAAGAAAGGAATTAGCACAGAGGTCGCGGCGAACACGGAGGGCACAGAGAAGAGAAAAGACAGAAATTAGAAACTGGCAGGAAGAAGAAAGAAAACGAAGCGGAGAAGAAGGAAGGACGCAGCCAGCGGTCGGTGCGGCTAGGCAGAGATGGCAATCGCAGCTACAATACGGGCGCCTACCGAAAGGCCGGTTTTTCCAGGGCAAATGAGCGCAGAGCCGATACTCAAGACGGATGGCCTTTGGAAGCTCTATCGCGCGGGCAGGGTGGAAGTTCCGGCGCTGCGCGGGGTGAACTTCGAAGTGCAGCCCGGGGAGTCCGTCGCGGTGATGGGTCCGTCGGGGTGCGGAAAATCCTCGCTGCTGTACGTGATCGGTGGCTTGGCGCAGGCATCGCGCGGGCGAGTCCTGGTGGACGGGAATGACCTGACGGCGATGCGCGACGCGGAGCGGACCAAGCTGCGGCGGCACAAGATCGGGTTCGTGTTTCAGCGCTTCAATCTGCTGCCCACGCTGACGGCCAAGGGCAACATCGCCATCGCGCAGTTCCTCCACGGCAATGGATTCGATCCGCACCGTTTCGACGTGGTGACAAAAATGCTGGGGCTCGAGGGTCGATTGCACCACAAGCCATCCGCGCTGTCGGGCGGCGAGCAGCAGCGCGTGGCGATTGCAAGAGCGATCATCAACGAACCGAAAATACTTCTGGCGGACGAGCCGACGGGAAACCTGGACACCAAGAATTCGGAAATCGTGCTGGAAATGCTGCGGCGGCTGAACAAGGACCTGGGACAGACGATCGTGATGATCACACACAATCCGGAAGCGGTGGTGTATTTCGACCGCGTCGTGCACATGCGGGACGGCGTGATTGTGGACGGCGTTCCGGCAGACTGACATGGCGAGTCTGTGGCAAATTCTTTCGCGGACGTTTTTCTGGTCCTATGAGCGCGGCACGTGGCAATACGACCTGGCAGTCGTGGCGATTTTGATTTTTGTGCTGGCGACGCCGCGGAGTTGGTTTCAGGATCAGCCGCAAGTGGGGCTGCCGGCGTCACCGGGCCAAGTGCAATTGGTCAAGGATGACGGCAGACAGCGGATTTATCGCGTGGATGCGCGGGTGCTCGCGCCGCCGGCACAGACACCAGCGCTTGAAAATGATCTCCACAATGCCCTGCAGAAATCGCTGCCGGACCTACGGTATGGACGCTTCGCGATTGCCAAGATTGAAGCGGAGCGCGACGCCCAGGGAACGGTCATTGCGTACCAGGTGGAGATTCACCGCTAAGTCCGGTCGATCAGCGATTCCGCGCTCCCACGCACGAAACGCTGGCTCGAACTCGAGCATCCTTATACCATGATTGAGCGCAGGCATTCCATTGAGAGTGTGCCCCCGACCAAGCTGGGGACAACATCGGCATGTTAGGATTCGATGGAGCGTTGCAGACCCGGTGAAGCCCGCCCGGCAGGGGCCAATATTGAAACCAAGAAGATTTCTGAAGATTCTACTTGGAATTAGCGCGCTGGGCTGCGCGCTGCTAGCGCCCGCGGCGCAGAACACGCAGCAATGGACTGTCAAGGGTGTCCTCGCGATGATGGACAAATCCGCGCGAGACTTTCACAGCCTCACGGCCGACATCCAGCATGTCAAGTACACAGCGGTCGTGAAAGATACCTCTTCCGAAACGGGCCAGATTGCAGTGCGGCGGGATGAAAAGATGCGCATCGAGATCGCCAAGCCAGATCCGCGAACGATCCTCCGGGCGGGCGAGTCGCTGTTCGTGTATACGCCGAAGATCAACCGCGTCGAAGAGTACAACCTGGGCAAGAATCGCGCGCTGGTCGATCAATACGTTTTGCTGGGTTTTGGGACGCGGAGCGAAAACATAAAGAAAAGCTACTTGATCGCGGTGTCCGGCGAGGAAGAACTAGATCAGCACAAGACCGTGGTGATCGAGCTGACGCCGAAATCGGACGAGATTCGCAGCCAGATCTCCAAGATTCAAATATGGATCGATGAATCTTCCTGGCTGCCGATCCAGCAGAAGTTTTTCGAAGCGGGCTCTGGCGACTACTTCCTTTTCCACTACACCAACCTAATCAAAAACCTCAAGATCGGCGATGCGAAGTTCAAGCAGGATTGGCCGAAAGGCGTAAGCCGCATTAAGCCGCGAGGCTGATGCGCTTTTTCCGGCGGCCAAAATAAATTCCCAGACCAAAGAGCAAGAGAGCGTTACGCCCAGCGGCAACGCTCTCCTGTATTTCTCACAACCGGAAAAATTCACGCTCTCTAAAAAGAAGAACGGTTACGGCTAATCGCCGCTTGAGGTGCGTTCCTGTGCGAGGAGCTGTTCCTTGCGCGAGAGGCCCCAGCGATAGCCGGCGAGATTTCCGTCCTCGCGGATGACGCGATGGCACGGCACGACGATGGAGACGGGATTCGTGGCGCAGGCGCGGGCCACGGCGCGGACCGCGCGGGGACGTCCCACGGCGCGGGCTACCTGGGTGTAGGTGCGCGTGTCGCCACGCGGAATACGCTGTAGCTCCCGCCAGACGCGGCGCTGAAATGCCGTCGCCTGAAGATCGAGCGGCAAATCGAAATGCGGCTCTTTGCCTTCGATGCGTTGCACGATCTCGCGCACCCAGCGTTGAAAAACATCGGCCGCGGGCGAGATTTCCGCGCGGGGATATTCCTCGCGGAGTGCGGCGATGAGTTTATTTTCCGAATCTCCGAGATAGACGGCAGAGACGCCGCGCTCGGTAGCGGCAACCAGAACTTTTCCGAGTGGTGACTTCGCGATGCTGTATCCAATCTTCATGCCTCTTCCTCCCTTGCGATAGGTTGCGGGTGTCATGCCGAGCTGGGCATTGCTGCGTTCGTAGACGCGGCTGGATGAGCCGTAACCCGTTTCGTAAAGTGCGTCCGTGATGCGGGTACCCGCGCGGAGCATTTTTTTGAATCGTTCGAGGCGCAACGCTTCGGCGAGGTCGCGCGGCGTGAGCTTGGTGACTCGCCGAAAGGCGCGGCGAAGCGTTGCGGTGGTGGTGTTCAATTTTTCAGCGATAGCTTTGAGGCGCAATCCTTCTTCACCGGAATCGGCGAGTAGGCGCGCGGCGCGCTCGACGAGAACAACCGCGTCGGACGTTTCATTGGGCTTGCAGCGGAGGCAGGGGCGGAAGCCCTGTTTTTCCGCTTCTTCCTGCGTCTTGAAGAAAAGTACGTTTCGACGCAAGGGCCGGCGCGCGGGACAGGAGGGGCGGCAATAGATGTGCGTCGAGCGCACGGCGAGAACGAAGCTGCCGTCGGCGCGGGGATCGCGCGCGAGCGTAGCGCGCCAGAAGCGAGCGGCGGCTCGCGCGGAAATGTTGGATTTGAGGGATCTGTTCTTGGTGGCCATAGTGGTCACTGTCAATGCAGCAAAAATAGCGCAGGCCGCGAAACAATTCTATCCGGAAAGGTGCGGCAAAGCTTACACGGAGAGAGCGGAGGAACTCTGGCTGCCGCGCGCGTTCAGCGACGAGGAATGCGCTCAGACTTCGCCGGACGCGGGCAGAGCGATCTTGGCGGGCTCGGGGTCATGATGCGGTGCGGTAATGACGAGCAGGACGGCGGTAAGGATCACTGCGGCAGCGATGCTGGTGCGAAACGTGATGGATTCGCCGACGAAGAGCCATCCGAGGAAGAGAGCGACGACGGGATTGACGAGCGCATAGGTGCCAACGCGCGCGGCGGCGGTGTTCTTTAGGAGATAGATGTAGGCGGTGAAACCGATGCCCGAGCCGAACACGATCAAATAGCCGAGAGCCAGCCAGGAACGCAGCGAGATGGCCGCGAGATGGAAGGCGCTGACTTCCCCCGTGAACAGGCCGGCAATGCAAAGGGCGATGCCGCCGGCGAGACTCTGCATGGCGACGGCCAGGAACGGCGAGCTAGGCAGGCTGCCATGCTTCGAATAGAGCGAGCCAAAAGCCCAGGCTAGCGAAGCAATGACGAGGATGCCAGAACCCTTGGGGTCGATACGTCCCGATCCGCCGAGGTGCGCTGGCCCAACCAGCAACGCGAGGCCCGCGAAGCCCATGACGATGCCTGCCACCACGCGCGGCAGCGGACGCGTGCCGCCCGGCCGCAGCCAGTCGATGAGGACGATCCAGAGGGAGATGGTGGCGACAAGCAAGGCTGCCACGCCGGAGGGCACGGTCCCCTCGGCCACGCAGACTCCGCCGTTGCCGATGAGGAGGAGGAGAACGCCCGTGACCACGGCAGTGCGCCACTGGGTCGTCGTGGGCTGGACCCCTGTTTTCCAACGGAGAATCGGATAGAGGACGAGACCGGTTAGGAAATGGCGCGTGCCCGCAAGGAGAAGAGGGGGGAAGGATTCAATGCCGATGCGGATGCCGAGGTAGGTTGAACCCCAAATCAGATAAATCGCGGCGAAGCCGAGAATGATGAGGGTGGAGGAGGGGGCGGCGGAATGCGCGAGCGGCAGCGGCTCGGTTGCCTTGGTGGGCGGGGTTTCGAATGCGGTTGTAGACATGAGGAAGACGCCAAACATCACAAGGTAGAGGCCAGGAGCCGGCGTGTCGAGCACCATATTGGGTGGGGAAATTCACAGGGCGTAATATGAGGGAGATTCCTGAGCGGGTACTATAACTAAGTGTTGAAAGTTAAGACACTTCAGTAGTTTTCCACAGGTTGACGCCCAGAGCATCTAATGGCATTTTAGCGCTCCACTCCGCAGCATCGGGTACTCGGGGCAATTAGAGAAGTCAGTCGCATTGGGCCAGGAACGGCCACGACGAAGAAGCATCTCTGGGGGCGAGATGAGCGCGACAAACCGCGCCAGTTTATTCGTTTCGAAGAGCGAGGCCGCAACGGCGACAACGCACGCGGCTATCCCCGCTCCTGCCACTCGACCCATCGCGATACCGGTGCAAGCGCCGGCGCTGCGGGTCCTGCCGCTCCTGCGAGATACGCAGCCGCGGCAATTTGTACGCGTACCGACGCACGCGGTTGGCGTGCACCCGGAGCACCGCGAATATCCGCGTGCAACGCTGAGGTTGCCGCTGCGGCTGCGCAGCGTGAATCGCGTTTTGGAAGAATTTCCGGTGACACTGGTCACACGGGACATCAGCTCGACGGGCGTGTACTTCCTATGCCCCAAGCCATTGGAGGCCGGGGCATCGATCGAGCTCGAAATCGTCCTGGTCAGCCGGCCGCTGGGGCGCGGGAACGTGGTCGTGGCGACAATGGCGCATGTGGAACGTGCAGAACCTGCGGCCACGCCGAACTGGTATGGGATTGCCGCATCCTTTATTGACATGCAATTCGATCGTGACGACGGGGTTCCTTCGCGATTTCTAAGATCGTAAAACTTTCTGAGAAAATAATTCAAACGATTTAAAACTCGGCGCGAATTGTACAAAGTTTCCACAGGTCTGAGACTTGCGCTCTCGCGCAAACTCGGCCTACACTCTCTTGGCATTACGATTTAACTTTCCGCAAATCTTCTCCGACCTAGGGGGGAAATTCTGCGTTTGCGGAAAGAGGGGACGCGGTCTGGGGGGAGATAAATGAAAAAACTTTTGTGTGCGTGTTTCGTTGTGGCGATGGCGCTGGTGTGTGCTTCTTCCGGGTGGGGACAAGGGCAAATTACCACGGCCACGGTGCAAGGCGACGTGCTGGATGAGAAGGGCGGAAGTGTTCCGGACGCGAGCATCGAAGTGAAGAATCTGGACACGAATTACGTCCGGACGGAAAGGACAAATAACGACGGGCATTTCGTTTTTCTGAGCCTTGCGCCAGGACGCTACACCGTCACAATCACGAAACAGGGTTTTGCCACCATCCTTCAGGAGAATGTAAACCTGACGGTAGGCCAGGTGCTCACCATCCCGATAACAATGAAGATATCGGCGGTCGCGCAGCAAATCGTCGTTACGGACGTGCCGATCGTGGAGGTAACAAAGACGGAATCTTCTTCCACACTCGATGAGCGAGCTGTTGCGGGTACTCCCGTACTGGGGCGCAAATTTGAGGACTTACTGACGCTAACGCCTGGCGTGAGCATTTCGCAGGGGCCGGACGGCGACGAAATCAATATCAACGGGCAGCGGGGCATATTCAACAACGTGAGCCTCGACGGCGGCGACTACAACAACGGATTCTTCGGTGAGCAGATGGGTGGGCAGCGCGCGGCCATTGACATCACGCTGGAAGCAGTGAAGGAGTTCCAGATCGTGGCGAGCGGCGCCAATCCGGAATTCGGCCGCACCGCAGGTGGCGTTGTGAACGTCCTCACCAAATCCGGTACGAACGACATCCACGGGAGTGCTTTTGAATACTTCCGCACAGAGGCGCTGACGGCGGCGACCTCGGATGGAAAGCCACTCGACAATTTTCGCCGAAACCAATTCGGGGGAAGCATCGGCGGGCCAATTCGGAAAGACAAGCTCTTCTTCTTCGGCGCCGGCGAGGGAATTCGCGAAGACCTGAGGCGGCCAAATTTAAGCGTGCCCCTCGGGACAGCTTGCGGTGTGTCGAACCCAGTTTTCAACAGCAACATCACGGATGCGCAAATCGGCGCCAGCTCGGATTGCCAGCGGCAAGCGCTATTGAACTTTATGCAGACCAATTTTAAGGAGAACGACGGCGCGCCCATCCAGCACCAGGTACGGAACGCCTCCGTGTTCGGGCGGGTCGATTACAACTTAAATTCCAAGAACCAGATTTTTGGTTCCTACAACTATGACTGGTCGAAGAATCTTAACCAGACATTTGACGTGCCGACCTACGGGACAACCGCAAATGGAATCGAGGGCCCCTCGAAGATTCAGGCTATCAGCACCAATTGGTTCAGCACCCTTTCGAACACGATGCTGAACGAGGCGCACTTCACGTATGCACGTGAGAGTCGTCCGCGAGCAACGTCCGACCCGAAGAGCGTGCCGGACACTGCCATGGGATTCGCGCCGAATTTCCGGTTCGGCCAGCCCTTCTTCCTGGAACCGACTGTGGATGAACTTTTCTACCGATCCGACATTCGTGACAATTTATCCGTCATTAAGGGCAAACACACTTACAAATTCGGCGGCGAATGGATCCATAGCCGGAACAGCCAGATCTTCCGCGGATTCTTTACCGGCCGCTACATTTTTGACAGCGTGGCGGGTTTCTTACACTACGCCTCACCAGCCTCACTGGGAACCGGCTTTGGACCTACCGCGGCGGAATGCGCTGACGGCACGTTCACCGACATCTCGCTGGTGGCTGGTGGAAACTGCCCGGGTGGGAGCGCATTCACGGGCGGACCACTATTTCTTTATCTCCAGCACGGACCAACGACCGCCGGTGAGACGCTCGACCAGTCGGGCAAGGCGGACTTTGCGAATGAAGACTATTCCTTGTTCGTCCAGGACACGTGGAAGGTGTGGCGCAATTTCACACTCAACTACGGCTTGCGCTGGGACGCGCAGAAGTTCCCCGATCCAACCATTCCGCCTTCGAAGACGGCATACGGCTCAAACCTGAGTGATCCGAATTTCCCGTCAACCGGTAAGCTGCCGAGCCAGTACAAAGAATTCCAGCCCCGTGTTGGCTTCGCCTGGGACATCAAAGGAAATGGCAAATCCGCTCTGCGCGCGAGCTGGGGGATCTTCAATGCCCGGCAGAACATGCTTACACAGGTGGGGCCCATAACGACGAATGGCGTTCAGCAGCAGGAGATTGTCGCACTCACTGGATTCAATTCCGCTGGGGGCAATCCGCCAACCTTTCCGAACACCGTTCCGATCCCGCTGTTGCCAGCGGGAACATTTCCGTTCCAGCCGGGCGTGTTCATGTTCAGCAAGGCCTACGCCAACCCACGCATCTACACGACCAATGTAGGCTACGAGCAGCAGCTCGTTGGCGATTACGCTGCCTATGCGGACTTCACGCTATCAAAAGGCGTGCACCTGACGCGGTTCACCAACCCCAATGTCGGTCCCATTTCCGTCCTCCCCGTGAATGGAGATACCGCGAGCTATAGCGGGCCAGCTCCATTCTTGAACCTGGGAACGATCACGGATATTGTCAGTTCGGCGAAGTCGCTCTACCGCGGCGTGACCTTTGGTGTGCGTAAGCGGATGAGCCATCGGTTCCAGTTCGACGCGAACTACACCTATTCTGTGGATAAGGACGACGATTCGAATGAACGCGATCCGTTTACATTCCGCTACGCCAACCTCCATAACCTCGCGGCGGAATATTCGAATTCCGACCGCGATGAGCGGCACAAGTTCAACTTCTATACGGTGGCGGATCTTCCTTGGGGATTCCAGGGTAACGTCCGCATGCAAGCGCATTCGGCGCAGCCCATCACGGACGTCGCGAATTTGAATCCGACGGGCACTCCCTGCAGCATCACGAACTCGAATACCCGTTTCGTGAATGGGACCGACTGCGGCCGTAACCACTTGCGGAAGGACAATGCCTTCTTTACTTTCGACTTCGGTGTGGAGCGTCCGTTCCATCTTGGCGAGCGATTCCGAATCGTTCCGAAGCTCGAGGTGTTCAACACCTTCAACAATAAGAACAACGTGAACCCGCTGTCTTCGCCGCAGTTGTTTGACTTCAACGGCTTCCTGCGCGTAGGCGTGGGCGATCCACGGCAAGCGCAGTTGGCGGTGCGGCTGGAGTTCTAATCCTCAAATAGGTACAAAATAGAAGATTGAGAGAAAGCGGGGCGCTTCGGCGCCCCTCTTGACATTTGTGGCTAGATAAGCGGGCGTATCGAAGAAACAATCTCTGGTAACTTGGACAAAAATGGGGCCGAAGAGAAAACAGCCCATCCAAGGCGTGCTGTTTGATTGGGACGGGACGCTGCTCAATTCCTACGAAGCCGATACGGCGGCGTATTTGGCGATGTTCCGAGAGATGGGGATACCGTGGGGACTAGAAGATTTGGCGCGGCATTATTCGCCGAACTGGTACCACGTGTATCGCGCCGCGAAGCTGCCGCGGGCGCGCTGGGATGACGCGGATCGCGCCTGGCGGGCGCAGTATGCCAAGCACAAACCGCGGCTCCTGGCCGGGGCCCGGCGGGTGCTGACGCGACTGAGGAAACGGCACGATCTCGGCCTGGTAACGAGCGGGGATCGCGATCGGGTGGTGCGGCAACTGCGCGAGTTTCGCCTGACGCAGGTTTTTGCCGCACGCGTTTGCAGCGGGGACACTGCACGGAAGAAGCCGCATCCGGAGCCGCTGCGGCTGACGCTGAGGCAGATGGAACTGGACCCAGGGACCTGCGTTTATGTGGGTGATTCGGCGGAGGATTTGGAGATGGCGCGCCGCGCAGGTGTGCGCGCCATTGCGGTGCTTGGGCCGTTTCCGACGGAGAAGAGGCTGCGCGCTGCCAGACCCGAACTGCTGTTGGAATCGATCGAGGAGCTGCCGGAGGCGCTGGAGAGATTTCACGGATCAGCCGCCGCAAAGATGGCGGGATGAACCCGCCGCTACAAAAGGGAGACTGTTAAGGCTTGGCAGGAGAAACAGGTGCTGGTGTCGGAGCCTGCGCAGGAGACAGGCTGGGAAGTGGCTTGAAGTCGCTCCACTTGATGACCAGGCGGATGCTGACGTCCTGGTCCTTCAGGTGCAGGGTGTCATCGGAGCGCGAATAGTTGGGGAACCAATATTTGCCGCCGACGTTTTCGCGATAGGTTTCGAACAGAGCGAATGGATACTGCGTCAGGATGGGCGCGTCACCCTGTTCCGTCACCCACTTGCCATAGGTCTTCACCACTTCCAGATACTTCGCGTCCACCCAGATGACGCCATCGAATAACCCGCGCGTGCGTTCGAGCATTTTGGGTTTCACCTGAAAAATGTAGCAATCGATTTCGTCGACCTGTTCCTTGCCGATATATTTCAGGTTGTATTTAGGGAGCTGGCTGGTCGTAAGCGGATAAGCCGGAACGCGGTCGAGCGCTTCGAGATCCTCGGGGGCGAGAAACGCGTGCTGGAGCGTGGACTGCGGCTTTTCAATGACTTTGACGGCAGGTCTTCCGTCGGGTCCCAGCGCAGTTTCGGTGACGCGGAGAAACTCGCCGGAAAGTTTTCCATCAGGGCCAAACTCCTGAAATCGGATGGTCTTGCGAGAGGTGTGGCGCGACCGCGCGACAATAAACTCGTCTTCCTTTTGCGAGAATCGCTTGATGATCTCTTCGGGCGGGAGAGAAGGTGGCGCGGGCGTCTCGGGTTCCGTGCCGATGCTGCGGGTGACGCGATGTTCGGGCGGCGGGGTAAGAGGTCCCTGAGGGGCGTCCTGAGCGAGCGTGACGAGGCTCAAAGCAAGGAAAACCACTAGAAAGAGAGCGGTGCGAGCCACAACGGCGGACAGCGGGGAGCGGACCTGAAATCTTTCCATTTCCATAATAATTTAGATGCGCGCAGGACCGTGCAAAGCCGCCTGTGAGCCCGTACAAAGTAAAAAGTCTACCGCAATTTGAATCGCAGGTCTTGGCGGGCACACTTGGTGGACACGCGACAGGACGAAGCGAAGCGTCTCTGCTACAATTCGCAAGTTTGTGAGCGACGCGACACAAGCGAGGCGCTATTTCGTATCCGGAATGGTGCAGGGCGTGGGATTCCGCTTCTACGCGCAGCGAGCGGCGGAGAAGTTGCGCCTGAACGGTTACGTGAGAAACTTGCGCGACGGCCGTGTGGAAGTGTATGCGCTGGGCTCGGCGGAGCAGCTCGCCGGGATGCGCGCGGCGCTGGAGCGCGGGGCACGGTTTTCGAGCGTGACGGAGGTTCGCGAAGAGCCGGCGCAGACTGACCCGAAGTATGCGAAAGAATTCATCATTACCTATGACGAGTGAAGAGGAGCCGTTCGAATGAATGATTTGAAGAAGCTGATCCGTGAAGTGCCCGATTATCCGAAGCCGGGGATTCTTTTTTACGACGTAACGACGCTTTTGAAGGACAAGAATGGCTTTCATCTGCTGATCGACGGGCTCTGCGGACACTATGCCAATCATCATATTGATATAGTCGCGGGCATCGAAGCCCGGGGATTCATCTTTGCCCCCGCTTTGGCCTACCGGCTGGGCGCCGGGTTCGTGCCGGTGCGGAAGCCGAAGAAACTCCCTGCCAAGACAGCACAAGTTTCCTATGCCCTGGAATATGGCACGGATACGCTGGAGATCCATGAAGACGCCGTCCAGAAAGGCCAGCGCGTTCTCGTGTGCGACGACCTCCTGGCGACGGGAGGGACTGCCGCGGCGACGGTCCAACTCATCAGGAAGCTCGGAGGGCAGGTTGACGGGGCGGCATTTGCCGTTGAGCTGACTTTTCTGAGTGGCCGCATGAAGCTTCCGGGGTTGGATGTCTTCTCACTCATTCAGTACGACAAATGAGTGTATCCTCGATTGGCTGAATCTCGCTGGAGCGCAAGAGCATCTGAAGCTTGGAGGTGGGCGATGGGTGAAGTCATTCACACAGCAAAAATCCGGCTGGTACAGAAGAAACGGCCTTTTCGGGAAGCGCATATCGAGGGCTTCGCGGAGCCGTTGCAATTCGGTACGCACGGTGGATACGCGAAGTATTACGGCGTGAAGGACACGGAACCTCTGCCGACCACAATTGACCACGTCATTTCCGCTCTCGCCGGTTGACTGACCGGCACACTTGCCGGCGCGCTGGAAGCGCGCGGAATTCCCGCAGCAAACAACCTGGAAGCCGATGTCGAAGGACGAATTGAAGCGGACGATAAGTTGTTCCGCATCGCGGCGGTGAACTTGAAATATCGCCTGAAAATACCGCGGGGCAAACGAGCAGAGGCCGACCGCGCGCTCGCGCTTCACGAAAACTATTGCCCCGTACACCAGAGCATCAAGAAGGGATTTGAGGTTACCTGGACCGCAGAAGTAGAAGAAAAATAGGCGCTAGCGGGCGTGGCGCTGGCGAAGAGCTTCGAAGAGGACGACGCCGGCGGCGACAGAGACGTTGAGCGATTTCACGGGGCCGGTGGTAGGGAGTGAGATGACGAAATCGCAGCGCTTGCGGGTCAGATCGTGCAGGCCTTTACCTTCCCCGCCAAGAATGATGCCCACGGGTGATGTGTAATCGGCTTCTGTGTAGCTCTTGTCGGCGTGCTCGTCGAGGCCGATGAGCCAGTAGCCCGCTTCCTTCAGCTCCTCCATCGTTTGCGCGAGATTGGTGACTTTCGCGACCGGTAAGTGCGCCAGGGCGCCGGCGGAAGCGCGCGCAACCGTGTCCGTGAGGCCGGCCGAGCGCCGCTCGGGGATGACCACGCCGTGGGCGCCGGAGGCCAGGGCCGTTCGAATAATGGCGCCGAGATTGTGCGGGTCCTCGACGCCGTCAAGCAGGACGATCAGACCTTTTTGACCGTGGCCCGCGCCGGCGTTGGCGGCAGCGAGGATGTCTTCGAGAGTTGCTGCGGCGCGCGCGGCGGCCACCGCAACGACACCTTGATGATCTTTCGAACCGGCAAGGCGATCGATTTGGGTGCGGTCCTCAAAGCGCAGGGGAATGTTCCGTTCGCGCGCGAGTTGGACGATCTCTTCGACGCGCGTGTCCTGGCGACCGCGCGCGATGACGATGCGATCGAGCGCGTGGCCCGCTTCCAAGGCTTCGCGGACGGCGTGGATTCCAGTCAGGCGGTCCATGAGGGAGACAGTTTACAGGCGCTAGCCGATAGTTCACAACGAACGTGCGCAATTTCGACGAAAGAGAGATTCCTCGCCCCGCAGACCCATCCGGGGCGCAAAATGCGCGCTGCGCTTGGAATGACGGCACACGAGGGACACGGCGACAATTACAGCGATCGGACTTAATCCAGCGCGGCGCAGAATTCAAGGATGCGGGCGCGCGCCGATTTGACGCGCACGGCGAAAGGAAGAGGCGCCGCTTCGTCGAGAAGCAGAATCACGCGGTCGAGATCGCCTTCGCCGGCGCGTCCCGCGAGCGCCAGGCGCAACGGATGGAAGAGCTCGCGGCCACGAAGGTCGAGGCCGTCTTTCAGGGCTGAGACGATTTCTTTGAAGCGCTCGGAAGTGAGTGGGGCGCCATCGAGAAGCAAAAGGGCAAGCTGTCGCAAGACGTCGCGCGCGGCGTATCGGGATAGCACGACGTGGGAATCCACTTGCGCAATGATCTGGTGCGCGTCGTAATGAAAGACGAGAGCGAGAAGATCGGCCAGAGCGGCGCGGTCGGCGGCGTGCGGGCCAAGAAGGGCTGCGGCACGCTCGCACCAGGCGAGTTGCTCCGCGGATAACTCCGGCGCCTGCCAAGCTTTTTTGTGGAGGATTGCAGCCACGTCCACCGCGGTGAAGGGATTTACGGCTGCGACGGGCTCGGTGCGTGTCTCTTCGGGAAGCATTATTGCGATTCTATCGCAGAGAAGGGGGAGGATCTCATGCTAGGTGCAAGCACCGACGGGAGAGCGTGGCCACGACGCGGGCGGCAATCGCTTCGCCCCGATGGAAATCGGGGCTCGGCTGCGCGCCGAGGCGAACGGGGAACTTCAGATCGAATCAAGCGCAAGTATCTGTGGTTGCGATAACGAATGCGGCGATGGCTTCGCCGCGGCCGATAGCGTCGACGCCCTCGTTGGTTTTCGCCTTGAGGTGAATTTTCTCTGGCGGTATGCCGAGTGCTTTCGCGAGCGCTTCGCGCATTTTCGGGAAATACGGGCCGAGCTTCGGCTTCTCTGTGATCACGACGGCGTCGACGTGTTCAATGGCGAAGTGTTTTTCATCCAGGAGCTTCTTCGCGTGCTCCAGGAAGAGCAGGCTGTTGGCGCCTTTCCACTTGGGATCAGTGTCCGGAAAATGCGTGCCGATGTCGCCCAAGCCAGCAGCGCCTAGCAACGCGTCACAAAGGGCATGCGCGAGGACATCGCCGTCGGAATGGCCGACGGGGCCTTTTTCGAACGGCAGCTCAACGCCGCCGACAATGAGTTTGCGCCCCTCCGCCAGGCGATGTAGGTCATAGCCGATGCCGCAGCGCGTGCTCATTTCTTCTGGCGCTCGCGTTCAAGATAAAAGAGGGCGAGCTCCATGTCGGCGGGCGTGGTGATTTTGATGTTGCGCTCCGAGCCGAGGACGACGTGGACGTTGTGGCCGAGGCGCTCGACGAGGCCGGCTTCGTCGGAGGCGCTGACGCCGTCTGCTTGCGCGCGGGCAAAGGCTTCTTTGAGCAATTTAGCCGAGAAGGCCTGCGGGGTTTGGGCCAGCACGACGCGTTCGCGGGGGACCGTCGCGGTTATCAGCGCGACATCTTCCGGGAGGCTCGCGCGCTTGACTTCCTTCACCGTGTCCATCGCGGGAATGCCCAAAATCGCGGCCTGGCAGCGGCGCGCTTCTTCGATGACGCGGGCGATCTGCTCGCGTGTGACAAACGGGCGGACAGCGTCGTGAACCAGCACGATTTCTGTGTCGTCCGAAACTTCCCGCAGCGCTTGCGCCACCGATTCCTGGCGGGAATCGCCGCCACGGACCACGCGGACCGATTGCGTGAATTTCTCGGCACGGATGCGCCTTTCGAGCGTGGCGACGACGTCCGCGCGCGTGGCCACGATAATGTCGGTCACCAGCGGGCAGGAAGCAATTCGCCGCAGGGTATGGATGAAAATAGGTTCGCCGTCGAGCTCAAGGAACTGCTTTGGCGTCTCGGCGCCCATGCGGGTGCCGAGACCTGCGGCAGGCAGAATGGCGGCTATTCGGCTCATGATTGTGCGTGATCTCAGCGTCGCCTGGGTCAGCGGTCG
This sequence comes from Candidatus Acidiferrum sp., assembly GCA_035544995.1. Classification (GTDB taxonomy): domain Bacteria; phylum Acidobacteriota; class Terriglobia; order Acidiferrales; family UBA7541; genus Acidiferrum. The sequence goes on along the minus strand of DASZZI010000074.1, from coordinate 56,572 downwards.
AGTCGCAAACTTCAGAGTTTACATCAACGGGAAGATTCAGAGTAGCGCAGGAGCTCCCGCCCGTGCCTCTTCGCGGGGAAACGCAGCCGGTATTGGCTGAGCGCTAACTTAATCGACGTCGGTCTCGGGAAAGATCGGGCGCGGGGCGCGATCAAGCGACGTCGAATCGTTGATGCGCGAGGAGATTTCGTTTCGGCCGGCGCCGGCTCCGGCCGCGGCATGGCGCGCCATTTGAGGTGGGTGTTCCATGCGCTCATCCAGGCGGCCGAAAATCATTTTTCCTGCGGTGGTCTGGTGGACGGAGGTGACGGCGATGTCGATGGTTTTGTTGATGAAGCGGCGGGCGCCGTCAATCACCACCATGGTTCCATCGTCGAGATAGGCCACGCCCTGATTGGCTTCTTTGCCTTCGCGCAAGATGAAAACGCGCATCTGTTCGCCGGGGAGGACCACGGGCTTGAGCGCATTGGCAAGCTGATTGACGTTGAGGACGGAAAGGCCCTGAACGGTTGCGACTTTATTCAAATTGAAATCGGTGGTGACGATCTTCCCGCCCGTGCGGCGCGCCAGCTCGATGAGTTTGTGGTCCACGTCGGCTGCTTGCGGAAAATCATCTTCGACGATGCGCACTTCCACCTGCGGAATCTTCTGGATGCGCTGCAGCACTTCCAAGCCACGGCGGCCGCGCTGGCGCTTCAGAGGATCGGCGGAATCGGCAACGAGCTGCAGCTCGTGAAGCACGAACTGAGGTATGACGAGAACGCCGTCCAGAAATTGCGCTTCGCAGATGTCTGCGATGCGGCCATCGATCAGCACACTGGTGTCGAGCAGCTTCAAGGAAACCTTTGGTGCGCCGCGTTCGGCAAAGAGCCCTCCAAGAGCATCCGCGCGAATAGCACCGCTCTTTTGCGAGCCAAGGACCAGCCCCAGATAGCCAAAAACGAATAGGACCATATACTCAAGGAAGGACTTGGTGGGCTCGGGTGCGGAGGTATGGGAAATAATTAGGGTTATGAGGAGTGCCGTGAAAACACCGAGGAGCGCGCCGAATGCTCCACCCAGTAAACTGTTGAGGGCGGCCCGGCGGAGCTGTCGCTCTGCTAGCAAAATCAGAAGCCCTATCGCGAATCCAACGCCGGCTGCTTCGAGTCCGCGGAGGCCAAAAGGCCCCATCCGATAGCAAAGCGCAGCGATGCAAATCGCGAGGAAAGCTCGCGCGGCCCAGAAATTCCATCCGGACCAAAACGGCCTGGGAAGTCGCGCACTGGAACCATTTACTTCGGACGCAGGCACGATGGGGGACGATAAAGAAATCCCGGAATGACGCGGCATTTCAGGAGAAGTCCGGCTCATACGACCTCACAGGATTACACTATCACTGCAAAATCGGTGCGGCCTTCCCGCAGGAGCGTGAGGGACCTGGCCGGTGCGGGACAGGAAACGAAAGGTTACGTTCCGGAACTGTATATACTCTCTGAACGGCGTGGCGTCAAGATGTTACGACAAAATTAACAGGCAGAGCACCGAGGCGGCGGATGCAACCGGGAGGTCAGGAAAGATACAGGCGCGGGACGCGCTGGCTGACGGCGCTGAGCAAATCGGACGTAACAGTTCCGATGCTGCGCGCCACCAGGCTAGCAAGGTGGGTGTGCTCGCCGTCAGTGCCGTAAATCGTGGCGATGTCGCCGAGCTCGACGCCTGGAACTTCGGTCACATCGATCATGGTGACGTCCATGGAGATGATCCCTACGATCGGCGCCAGCGTACCGCGAATCAATACGCTGCCGCAGTTGCCGAGAGAGCGATGGATGCCGTCGCCGTAGCCCGCTGCGAGGACAGCGATTCTCGACGGGCGCTGAGCGACGAATTTGGCGTCATAGCCTACGCCTTCGCCGGCGGGAATGTTTCGCAGGCTGATGATGCGCGTCCGCAGGCTCATCACCGGCTTCAGCGGCAGGCGCGCTTCGAACTCCGCACGGCGTTCGACGGGATCGTAGCCGGGATGGTAACCGTACAAAATCGCGCCCGGGCGCACCATGTCTGCCCAGGTTTCAGGGCGCGTGGTAATCGCCGCGCTATTCGCCAGATGCACGAGGCCGGGATCGATGCCGAGCGATCGCAGGCGATCGAGTGCCGCATAGAAGCGTTCTTCTTGCTGCCGCGTCTGCTTACCAACCGGCGTGTTCGAAAAAACTTCGCTCGAAGCGAAGTGAGTCATGACGCCGTCGAGGCGGAGGTGCGGACACTTCGCCAGCTGGCGCGCGAAGCAGTCGATATCGCAGGTCGCAATCCCCAGGCGATTCATGCCCGTGTCGATTTTCAGGTGAAACGAAATAGAGCCGCGGCGAGCGCGGCGCCGCACCGCCGCGCGTTCCAACATTGCAAGCTGGTCACAGCGGTGAATTACCGCGGTGAGGCCATGCTCGAGGAGCGGCGCCTCTTCCCCGGAAACAAAGCTCGTCAGAACCAGAATCGGCTTGCGGACCCCTGCCTTGCGAACCTCAATACCTTCCTCGGTGCAAGTGACGCCGAACCAGTCGGAGCCTGCTTTCTCTAGCGCTTTCGCGACTTGAGGTCCGCCGTGGCCGTAACCATTACCCTTGACGATGGAGAGAATTTTTCGCGGGACCTTGCGCTTCTCTTGCTTGGGATTTACAAAGTCACGAATCGCTTGGAGATTGTAGGTCAGCGCGGAAAGCGAAACTTCGGCCCATACAGGGCGTCGCTTGAAATTTACGGGGTTTTTCTGCATGCGTGCCACGGGTTTCCCGAAAGAACTTAGTTTACGACATCCGGAAGGCGCGGACCGCGTGCCACTTTGGCTGCCGCGTGAAAGACAACACCGCTTTAGGGAGCACGCAACTGGCCATGCGTGATGTGCATGCAGGGTCTGACGAACAAACGCCGGCGCCCGTCTAAATGCCGCCACTCCACGAGTTTGTGGGGCGATTCGGCCTGGAGGCGGGGAACCGATCCATGTGAGAGAACAACCCCCGGCGTGGTTTGGCGCACGCGTTGTGGCTTGCGGTGCACATCTAAAATTGGCTGTGACGCATGTCTATAGGTTGTCGGGGGCGAACTGGGAGAAGGCGTCGGGAGCGGCCTCTTCAAAACGCGTGAGGCGGCTGCGAAAGACGAATTTGATCTTGTCGGTGGGGCCGTTGCGCTGCTTGGCGATCAAGATGTCGGCCTGGTCGCGCTCTTCGGGAGCGGCGTCGATTTTGAAAAAGTTTGGACGGTAGATGAACACCACCACGTCGGCGTCCTGCTCGATGGCGCCGGATTCGCGCAGGTCGGAGAGCTGCGGGCCGCGTTCTTCGCGCTCGGGGGCGCGGGTGAGCTGGCTGAGGACCATCACGGGTATTTGTAGCTCCTTGGCAAGACCCTTCAAACTGCGCGAGATGCTGGAGACTTCTTCATTGCGGTTGCCGAAGCGGCCGCGGGCGGTGATGAGCTGGAGATAGTCCACGATCAAGAAGGACAATCCCTTGTCACGCTTCAGGCGGCGCGCTTTCGCTCCGATTTCGAGCACGCTGATCGAACCGGCATCATCAATCCACAGCGGCGCGGAAGAGATTGTGCCGAGCGCTTCCGTCATCCTGCGCCAATCCTCGCGGCTGAGGTGGCCGGTGCGGAACTTGTGCGCGTCGATTTGCGCAACGGAAGCCACCAGCCGCTGGAGGAGAGACTCCTTGGACATTTCGAGGCTGAAGATCGCCACCGGCGAGCCGGCGCGGATGGCGATATTTTCCGCCAGATTCAGAGCCAGCGCGGTCTTTCCCTGCGAAGGGCGCGAGGCAAGGATGATGAGCTCCGAAGCTTGCAGGCCCGATGTAAGTTTGTCGAGTTCGGTATAACCTGTCGGGACGCCGGTGACGCTCTTCCCTTCGCGAAAGATTTTCTCGAGGCGCTCGAAATTGTCGCGGACGAGGTCCTTGACGGAGATCAGGCCGGCACGGATGCGATCCTCGGCGAGGGCGAAGATGGAGGATTCTGCGCCGTCCAGGATGGCGTCGGCGCCATCATCGCCTTCGAAGGCGCGCTGCTGAATGTTGTGCGTGGCGTGGATGAGATTCCGCAGCAGTGCTTTTTCTTTGACGATGCGCGCGTAATGCTCGATGTTCGAAACCTTCGGCATGCCGTCGGCCAGTGCAGCCAGGTATGGCGCGCCGCCCGCCGCCTCTAGGTCGCCACGGCGGTGCAGTTCTTCCGTCAGGGTGACCAAGTCAATGGCCTGCTGGCTTTCGCCCAGCGCGATCATCTGCGTGTAGACGCGGCGGTGCTGATCCAGGAAGAAATCCTCGGGGCGGAGGTTCTCGATCGCGGCATTGAGCGCGTTGTTATCGAGGAGAATAGCGCCGAGGACGGAACGTTCGGCGTCCAAGTTGTTCGGAAGGGGCTTCTCGAGAGCGGTGTCGGTGGGCATTTGCAGTTCGTTTACTCTTCGCCTTTTATTCGCTTTTGTATCACAACCTTCGGCTCTAGGCAAGCGTGAAAATGTTTCCTTAAGTTTGTGCGCTCTGCCGGCCGAACCGTTGCGCGCATTGTGCGCGCAACGGAGAGCAAGGGTCAATCGGAGTGCTGTGCATCGTTTCGGAAATCAGTGCAAAACTTTTTGTAGCACGAAGAGGAGTGCAGATTTCTACTTCCAGGTTCGCCGCGGCCCCAGAACAAAAAAAATCGGGGCGCCATGCATGGTGCCCCGGCGTACCCAAGTCGCGACCGAAAGAGCGAGCTAAATTACGACTACGCTTCCTTCTCGACGTGGGCTTTCACTTCGGCGGTGACGTCGCGGAACACCTTGATGGTCACCGCATATTCGCCGAGGGCTTTCAGCGGATCGGCGAGCTGCACCTGACGCTTCTCAATCTTGAAGCCCTGCGCGGCAAGTCCTTCTGCGATATCGGCGGACGTGACCGAGCCAAACATCTGGTCGTTCTCACCGGTCTTGCGCTTGAACGCTAAGGAAACCCCCTGGAGCAGGACGGCCTGCTTCTGCGCGGCTTCCAGCTCGGTGGCGGTTTTCTTGGCCAGCGAAGTGCGAATGCGCTCGAGGGCCTTCATGTTGACGGTGGTGGCCTCAATGGCGAGCTTGTGCGGCAAAAGAAAATTGCGGGCGTAGCCGGGCTTGACGGTGACGATGTCACCGCGGTGGCCGAGCTTATCGATATCTTCCTGAAGAATGATTTGCATCGGTTCTCTCTTGGCTCCTCTTTCTTTAACCCTTGGGCCTCAGGCCTTGGGGGCCTCAACGGTCGCAGCGACGGCGCGCGGCGCTTGCGTGCCCGCCGCGCTGCCCGCAAAAGGCAATAGGGCGATGTTGCGCGCGCGCTTGATGGCGACACCGAGCCAGCGCTGGTGGCGCGAGCAAACGCCGGTCAGGCGGCGCGGAAGAATTTTGCCTCGCTCCTGAACGAACTGCGACAGGATATCCGCGCGCTTGTAGTCGATAAAATCCATCTTCTCGACGCAGAACTTGCAGACTTTCTTCTTGCGGAAATACTGGCGCTTGCCGCGGGGACGCCCGCCCGGGCCGCCTGGACCTCCGCCACCGGGTCCGCCTTCGCGGCGCGGGCCGCCATGCCCGCCGGACCCGCCTTCACGTCTCGGCGCGCTGCTGGGCGCTTGCGCTTGTTTCTGTTCCTCTGTCATACCTTCCACCCTTTCACTGGTGACTCCGGCCCGGTTGGGGCCGGCGATTGTAATCCAGAAAATCTCTGTGCCGCGATCCTCAGCTTGCCGCCGCTGTTTGTTCCGGCGCGGCGGGAGGCGCTGCTGGCGCGCGGCGCGGACGCCGCGCGGTGCGCTGCTCGCGCTTCTGTACTAGCTTCTTCTGCCGCTTCAAATCTTCGTCGAGCCGCACCGTCAAATACTTGATGACCACGTCCTGCACACGCAGACGCCGCTCGAGTTCGGCGATCAGTTCGCCGTGGTTCGTGCGGATCTGCTGGTAAACGTAAATTCCTTCACGGTGCTTGGCCACGCGGTACGCCAGCTTGCGCGTGCCCCAGTGCTCGGTCTTCTCGATCTTGCCGCCCTTTTCCGCGCAGCTGTGCTCGATGCCGGAGAGAACTTTCTTGATTTCCTCTTCCGGCGTTGCGGGCCGGACGATGAAGATCAGGTCGTACAAACGCTCTTCCATGGTTGCCTCGTTTCTCTTCTCTTCCGGGCGCAGCGCCCGGGAAAATTGCCTATTGCTTTTCTTCCCCCGCGTCCTCGGACGGCTTGCGCCGGTTGTACTTGTTCATCGCCGCGTCGATTCCCTTGGTGAGAATCATTTCCACGGCATCGCCAGCCTCGGCGATCATTTCGGCGGCGACTTCCAGCTCCGCCTTCTTCATCGGCCTCAACACATGCTCTTTGCGGCTGCTCACACGATGATCCGGGCCGCAGCCGAGCCGGAGGCGCGCAAAATCCTGCGTGCCGAGGGCGCTGATCACCGACTTCGCGCCGTTGTGACTGCCGGAGCTGCCGTCCGGGTGAATCCGGATCGTGCCCCAGGGAAATTGAACTTCGTCCCACAGCACCAGCAGATCGCGCAACTCCAACTCGTACTTCTCCAGCAGTCCCCGCACCGAGACGCCGCTGAGATTCATGTACGTCTGCGGCTTGGCCAGAATCACCGCTTCCCCGGCGAGCTTGCCGCGCCCGACGAGCGCCTTGCTTTCTGGCCGCTCCACGCGGATCGCGCCGCGATTGGCCAGCTCATCCACCGCAAGAAAGCCCAGGTTATGCGGCGTCCACTGATATTCCGGGTCGGGATTGCCAAGGCCGACAATGAGCCGCATAGACTCTTTTCCGCAGGCCCGCTCCGCGCGGCGGACCTCCTCGCCGCCTACTTCTTCTTTTCGCCCTTTTCGCCCTTCTCGCCTTTTTCGGGTTTGGCTTCTGCCTCGGCGCCTTCTTCGCCTTCGACTTCCTTCTTGCCCTTCTTGATGACTTCGGGCTCGGCCGGCGCTGCGGCTTCCGCGGCCACCGCCTCCGCGGGCTTCTCTTCCTCGACGCGCAGTGCCACGACGTGGGCGAGGACACGGTCCGGGTCGGTCAGCAACTTTATCTTCGCGCCGTCCATCGTCAACTCTCCGGCGCGGAGCTGCTTGCCGAGCATCAAGCCACTGACATCGACTTTGAACTCGGCCGGGATATCCGCGGGCAAGCATTCGATTTCGACTTCGCGGGTCACGATTTCGAAGATGCCGCCCTCCTGCTTCACGCCGGCGGGCTCACCGAAGGTGTGCACGGGAACCTTGACGCGCATGCGAACATTCATGGCCACGCGCTGAAGATCGACGTGGAGTAATTTCCCAGTAACCGGATCGACCAGCCAATCTTTAAAGATCGCGGGTTCTTGCTTGCCGCCGAGGTCTACCTGAAAAAGCGTGTTGTGGCCGGTTTCCGAGCGGAGAATTGCGCCGACCTGCTTGGCGTTGACGGACAATGTGACCGCATTACCCTTGCCGCCATAGAGCACGGCAGGAATGCGGCCCGTTTGCCGCAGCCGCCGGGCCTCATTTTTCCCCCGTTCGGCGCGGGGCGCTGCTTCCACGATGATTTGCGTCTGAGCCATACTCTCTTTCCTTCCTGAAAATTCTTGCTGGGACAGGCATACATGCCGGCCATCTGCTTGCCGGCACTTCCTGAACAAGCACGAATGTCTGTCCCGCAAAATCTAGATGAACAGCTCGCTGATCGACGTTTCCTCGTGGATCGAACGAATGCCGCGCGCCAGCAAATCCGCAACGCTCAAAACCCGGATTTTGCCCATTTGCTTGGCCGCTTCATTCAACGGCACGGAGTCCGTGGCGACCACTTCGATGATCGCCGACTTTTCAAGGCGTTCGATCGCGGGGCCGGAGAGAACCGCGTGCGTGCACGCCGCATAAACTTGTGTCGCTCCCTCTTTCATGAGCGCTTCGGCGGTCTTTACCAGCGTTCCCCCCGTGTCAATGATGTCGTCGACGATCAGCGTGCTGCGCCCCCGCACGTCGCCGATCAGGTTCATTACTTCGCTGACGTCCACATCGACGCGGCGCTTATCCACGATGGCCAGCGGCGCATCCAGCTTCTTCGCGAAGAAGCGCGCGCGCTCCACGCCGCCCGCATCCGGCGAGACCACCGTCAGATTCGGCAAGTTCAGATGCCGGAAATGCTCGACCAGCACCGGCGACGCATACAGGTGATCCACCGGCACGTCGAAATAGCCCTGAATCTGCGGCGCGTGCAAATCCAGCGTCAGCGCGCGGCTCGCGCCCGCCGTTTCGAGCAAGTCGGCGACGAGCTTTGCGGAGATCGGCACACGCGGCTTGTCCTTGCGGTCCTGCCGCGCGTAGCAGTAATACGGCAGCACCGCGGTAATGCGCCACGCCGACGCGCGCTTGAACGCGTCGATCATCAGCAACAGCTCGAGCAGGTGGCAATCCACCGGGTGGCAGCACGGCTGTACGACAAAGACATCCGCGCCGCGCACATTCTCGAGAATCTGAAAATAGATCTCGCCGTCACTGAAGCGGCCCAGCAGCGCCTTGCCGAGGTGCACGTCGAGATTTCTGCAGATGCTCTCGGCCAGGACCGGATTCGCGGTGCCCGTAAAAATCTTGAAACGCTCGTCGTTCACGAAGAGCTATCCCCCACGTCCGCTCTGCGCGGCAGATTTCTGCATCCGGGGTATTTGCGAAGAGACGCTGCGGCTCAGCCGGCGCGCGGGCCTACGATGGCGCGCTATTGATCAGACAAAAGTACCTGTCGCGCGAGAGTGTCTCGCAAACGAAGGTCTGATCGTGCGGAAACCCGACAGCGGCTCGGCGCGCCAACGCTGGGCTCGGGAAAATTCCAAACACCGCCGAACCGCTACCCGCCAGCGAGGCTTCTGTCGCTCCTCTTTGGAGCAAGGCCCGCTTGATCCGATCAAGCCGGGGATGGCGCCGGAAAACAGGTCGCTCGAAATCGTTCGAAAGACCGCTTCCCTGCGTGCTCCAACACAGAGCGCAGAACTTCCAAAGTGTAGGGTTTGCAGGCCCTTTTGTCAATGTCGCCGAAAGTGCCCGCGCTTTTACCCAGCGATACGCGTCGGGAGTGGAGACCTGGATGTCCCGCGGCGAGACGATCAAGATGTATCGCTTCGCAATGTCGGGCAAGGGATAGACTTCGTCTCCACGGCCGATTCCCAGGGCGCGGCCGCCGAGCAGGAAAAACGGCACGTCAGCGCCGAGAGTCCCGGCGATTTCGAGGAGCCGCGCTGCGGGTAGTTTTCGCCCCGTCAGGCGCAGATAGCCGAACAAGGTCGCCGCGGCGTCGCTGGAGCCCCCGCCGAGCCCTCGGCCGGCGGGAATTTTCTTGCGCAGCTCGATTTCGACGCCCACACGAATTTTCAGCTCTTGACGCAGTGCGTCGACAGCCCGGTAGACCAGATTTTTTCTGAACGGTTCCTGCGCGAGCGGTTCATTGCCGTGGATCGTCAGCGCAATTCCCGGACGCCGTGTGGCACGCAGCCGCAGTTCATCATGCAGCGAAACGCTCTGGAACATGGTGCGAAGCTCGTGATAGCCGTCGGCGCGCCTGCCGAGGATATTGAGGCGGAGATTGATTTTCGCGAATGCGGGGATGCGGACTTCGCGCATGCGGTCTATTGCGGCTTGGCGTCTTGCGAGGAAGATTTCTGCGCCACGCGGTGCTTTACCCGCCCTAGTCTCTTTTCCAATTCGGCAACCTTGTCGCTCTCGATGTCCGCGGGCAGCGAACGCCGCCATTCCGCCAGCGACTTTTCCCACTCCCCTGCCGCCAAATCCGTTCGCCCGGTCTTGGCATAAAGATCGCCCAGGTGCGAGTGGATCGTGGCATCGTGGCTTTCGCGTTGCAAGGCCTTGCGCAAGGTAGCCTCGGCCTCGGCGAGCTTGTTCTGCTTGAAATAGATCCAGCCCAGACTATCGAGATAAGCGCCGCTATAGGGCTCTTCCTTCAGGGCGCGCTCGACCAGCGACTGCGCTTCGTCAAGCCGCTGCCCCAGATCGCCCAGCATATAGCCGTAATAATTGAGCACCGGGGCGTTGCGCGGATTGACCACAAGAACTTTCTTGAATTCCACCTCCGCGCGGTCGAAAAACTTCTGCCGTTCGTAAATCGCGCCGAGCAGAAACCAGACCATCTCGTTGTCTCGCGGCTGCCCCGGCAGCACTTCGGCGGCGCGAGCGGCTTCTTCTGCTTCCTTGTAGCGGCGGCCGCGCTCGTAAACCTGCGCGATATTCAGATAAGTGTCGCGATCCACCTCGCTGCTGGTAAGTTGCGCGCGCAGCATGTTCACCGCTTCGTCCGTCTGCCCGTTTTCTCCCAGCAGCAGCGCGTCGCTCTCGCGGATCGCCGGATCGGCCGGATACCTCGTCAGCGCCTCTTTGCCCGCCTGTAACGCTTTCGATAGATCCTTCGCCATGCGATAGGTGTCCATCAGGAGCAGGCGGGAGCGGCGGTCTTCTTCCTCGCCGAGGTGGCCGAGTTCTTCGTAGGTGTACACCGCTGCCTGATAATTCTGTGTATCACGGTAGAGCTGTCCCAACTGCTGATACAAGATCGCCAGCGAGCGGCGGCGCGACGGCAGCATGGCGGATTGACCTTTAATCCCTGTGACCGCATCCGACAGAACCCGGATCGCGTCTTCGTAACGCCCCTGTGCCTGGTACAGCATGGCTTCGTTGTACATGACTTCCAGGCTGCCCGGCGAATACTGCCGCGCCTTCACCAGGTTCTCTTCGGCTTTATCCAGTTGGTGCAGCTCGCGGTAGATCTGCGCGATGTGGAGATACACTTCCGGATCGTCCGGCGTGAGGTCGGCGAGCTTTTGATAAACCGCGAGCGCCTCGGAATATTTTTCTTCCGAAAGCAGCGTCTGCGCGAGTCCGCGTTCGTGGCTTAGTTCCGATGGATCGAGTTCAATCGCTTTGCGATAGGCCCGTTCCGCCTTCGCCAGGTCTTTTGTTTGTGTGTAAGCGTCCCCGAGAAGATCGAGCAGCGCGGGAGACGCCGACCGTTTGGTCAAGCCCTCGAGCAGCGAAACCGCTTCCCTGGACTTGCCCTGATCCAGCAAGAGCTGCGTGAGCTGTTCGACCGCGGCTTCGTTCTCCGGATCGTTCTTCAAGATGCTCCGCAGCACGTCTCCGGCTTTGTCGTGGTCGTTGTGCAGCCGGTACAGCCGCGCCATCCACAGCGCCGATTCACTGTCCGATGGATCCAGGCGGTAGATTTCGCGGTACTGTTCGATGGCGCGGGGGAGGAATTCCGATTGCCCGCTGCTCCCATCGGGGTTCGCGAACTCCGTCTGCCCGCCACCGCCCGCGCCCAGACTGCGCAAATAGATCCGTCCGAGGAGCCGGCGCGTCGGCACATCGTTGGGGTCGCGCTTGAGAATCTCCTGGGCCTCGGTGATCGCGTCGTGAGTGCGTTGCGCCTTCCAGTACATCTCCGCCAGCCGCTCGCCGATAACCGGCGACTTCGGGTCGAGTGCGTAGGCTTTCTTGTAAGCCTCGATGGCCTGTGTGGCGTATTCAGCCCGGCTGGTTGCTTCGTACTGCTGCTCGTAGAAGTGGCCCATCGTGAAGTTGTAATAGGCCTCCGCGCGCGTCGTGTCTTTGGCGTCCGGGAGTGCCTCTGAGCTGGACTTCGCATCCTGCGGCGCAGTCGCTTCGACGGGCTTCTCTTCGGGCGCTTGCCCCTGCGGCGCCTGAGCGCCGAGGGTGGCGCCAGCCAAGGCGCCGAAAAGTGCGGCAGCGGTAATCCAGCGATAGTTCATGTGAGCCCTTGAATTAAAAAGTATCCCATGCAGCCGAAATGCGGTCAAAAGCGAAAAGGCCGGCGTTTCCAGAGTTGCGAACCGGCCTACATTTGGATGCGCGGTAGAACGAAAGAGTTGAAAGAGGAGCCGGGTGCCCCAGCTTCCGAAACTCCTCCCAGTCCTCCGGATCGAGCGTTTCCTCCCGGCCGAGACTTCCCTCCCGCATCTGTAGAGGCGTCCCTTTAGAGACGCTGTCTTGCGCTGCAACTTCCCACAACGGGACTTCGGGGGCGAGTAAGAGCGATTTCACTTCTCCGATAAGCGCGTTAATCGGGACCTACCGTTTATACTCGCGTATTTTACTTATGCTGAAACTTGCGCCTGAAGCCTATGGCCTCACGGGAATAACGTGATTCGTCCTTCTCGACTTGGCAGACGAGAATATATGATGGACTCTCATGGTCGCTGCTAACCTACGCCGCACGAATCTGAAACCTGTTTGCTCTCACTACCTCGTATCAAGTATTTCCACGCATCCTCTTCCGAATGTCACCGAGAAGTGTTTCGGCAACAGAGTCCCAAGACCGCCAGAGTTTTCCTTGCATTGTCGTTCGACTGGTCCATAACTCGTCTCCTGTCTTCGGGTCGATGACATTTAGATAGAAACTCGGATTCAAGCTACTCATCCCACCTTTATCAGTTACGACCAAGACGAGGTCTGCCTGAGTCTTGTTGGTGACGACCTGCCAGCGGTTCCATGTCTTGACCTGTTTGTAGACCGCATCGCCGAATTTGGCTTTCCCAGTTTCGTTTATGAGGAATACGGTTTTTGCGTTGACGATCTGTTCAGGAAGTGGAGCGTACTTGTCCTTGTCAGTTGTTGCCTGCGGCGCACCCAGCAGTGGCACGCAAAGCGTGATAACGAGTATCGAAACAAAGATGACGGCAGCAGTGAGCTTCATTTGTTTGCTCCGTTGGAATTAGTTGAAATCAAAGACCAAAAAAAACGCAATCTTGCTTAGCTCATACTTCTAAGCCAGAAAACTTGAACGGCATGAGTGGAGCCTGATACATGGCCTCGGCTATCCGCTTCCTGATGGCAGCATCACTATCAAGACTGTCAGAGACTTTGCCAGCATAGTCATTCAGCAACTCACTTATGACTTGATCCTTCGCCGGAACTCGCCATATCTTCCCTGTCTTTTCCATGACTACCCAGTCAGCCGCATCACCTACGCCGGGGTCTAGCTTTGCCTCTTGCATGGCTTCCGCGACGTGTAAAACACTCCTAGGGAAACTCATGTGTAGGTTTTGTGCGCGATCGTTCAGCTTGTTGAGTGCTAAGTCTGCCCCGCTTCCAATCGTGTCGAAACTCGGAACAATCTCGATTAGCCCTTTGTCAACCATGCGGAGTAAAACAAAATTACCCTGAGAAAAACCGCCAACCAAAAGTTCAACAACCATTTCTGTCTTATCGAATATTTCAAATCCCCGCTTGTACATACCCTGGTCTTTGACCATGAGTTCTTTCCATTCATCAAATCTCATGCCTGATGCTTTGAGCATGGCGTTGTCGTACAAGTCTCGGACTGTATTTGCTTGCGCTTGTCTCATCGCGTCTCGAATATGATCGTGCACAACACTCGACGAGTCTATTTTGGCATCTTCCAAAAGCGTCGTGAGATAAGCAATGAGGGATTCACAATGAACTAAACGGCCTGCGACACAGGCGAAGAAACCAGCAGGCAATTGAAACTGTTTTCCTACTTCCTCGTTCGCATGAAGATGCCCAGACTTGTAGGTGCCTTTAGTGTCCGCAGCGAGAATGACGCAATTACCGCTTTCACAGGCGAGACCAATGCCGATAGTCAACCGCTTACCATCCCTGCCCAACGTTCTGGGCCGCTTGAGATGACTCTATCTTGCCCTCCCTCTTGCCCCGCCGTCACGTAGATAACAACGTGAAAATCCGAGTAGACCATATCTCATCGGCTAACTCCCGATAAGTCGAGTTACCGGACATGTGGCCCCCACTGTCCAGAAACGGGGTTGTGGGAAGTTTCCGGGGCACCGGGTCGGGACAACTAAGCGCCCCACCCGTACGTGCGGCAACCCGGAGTTTGCCGTTCATCGGTGCGCAGCGGATCCGCCGATTCTTGACGAGTGGTCGCGCACTCGGAAGCTATCGTGCCCTGCAGGCCTTGGCCGCACCCAGATGCGACTAGGCTTCTCGGAAAACTGCCCGGTTGTCAAAGATTTTTTCTTACTTTTTCCCGCTTGGATGTTCCTTATGGATATGAAGGGAGTTCCCGCCGGATTTCCCCTTTGCGCTTGGTTGTCCCCATCTACCCCGGTGACTTGTCAAGCGTCGCGGACGGCTGACAGACGACGGGCCGGACGCGAAGACAGACACCTTCTGGAAGGAGCATGTGCTCCACGTGGCTCTTGGGTGCTTGACACAAACGTGGGCAGCAAACTCTTTGTCACGCTGGGCTTCGTACTTCTGCATCATTTCATCCAGTGATTCTCCAAGGAACACACCAGAAGGCTTAAACACGCAGTTACACTCGGAGCAACCGTAGCCCTGAAAATTCTGGTTCGCAATCCAAACCAGCTTGCGCGGCATGGCCGCAGTATAGGCCTAACCATGTGCGAAACAGAACAGTGTCCAGAGGCTGGAACATGCTAAAAGAGCGGGTGTGCGTGTCCATGCCCCCAGAACTGGATACATCGAGTGTTCAATATTGGATATTGGGTCTGAAGCCCTACCGAGCGGAAGTGGCTCGTGACAACGGACAAGTCGGTCGCGGTGCCACCGGTCTCAAAGGGGAAAAATCTAAGGAAAAGGGGAAACAAAATGCGAAAAGCCGTTGGATTGATGTTCGTGGCTGTTCTTTTGGCGGGCTGTGGAGGCAGTGGCAAGAAAGGTGGAGGGGGAGGAAGTGGTTCTCCTGTCGCACTGGGATCGGCTTGTACCTTCGGAGTTCTGGCTGGTTCGACAGTAACAAACGTCCAAGGCACTGCCACCACGATTAGTGGCGATGTCGGAGTGTCGCCTGGAAATGCCGTCACCGGGTTCCCTTCAGGGGCTATAACGGGCACGATCCATGCTGGCGATGCGGTTGCCGCAACGGCTCAAGGAGATTTGACCAAGGCGTATCTCGACCTTGCTGGCCGCACCGCGCCTGCCCCGGTTACTGTGGCTGGAGATTTAGGCGGGCAGACGCTCACCGCTGGTCTCTACAAATCCACTTCCTCGTTGGGCGTAACCGGCGACGTGACACTTACCGGCGATGCAAACGCCGTTTGGGTCTTCCAGATAGCGTCTGCACTCACTACCGCAAGCGGTAGCCGAGTTGTGCTTACTGGCGGCGCGATAGCAAAGAACGTCTCTTGGCAGGTAGGCAGCTCGGCGAGTGTCGGGACTGGAGGCGTATTCGAGGGGAACATCCTGGCGCTTGATTCCATCACGCTCAAAACTGGCGCGAAGCTGAACGGGAGGGCGCTGGCAAGGAACGCAGCCGTGACACTAGACAACGGAACAATTACTGTTCCGCCGTGCCCATAAAGCGGTGAAAGAACGCCGCCAGAACCAAAAACAGCAACACCGCGGCAAACGAAGCCGTGAATGTCCTTGTGCCGATGCGGATCTCAGCCACAGTCGAGCGATTCTACACCGGCATGGCTGTTAGACGGTGATGCGGCCGGGTGCCCCAGGTGCCGATCTTGCACCTGGGGTTTTTGACTTTGCTTTTTTCTTGTTCGTCTTGCCGCCGCCCACACCGTTAATTCCGCCCAATTGCCATACACCCCTCAATTCTCCCCATTCCCTGCTTATTACTTAACCCATCCGCACTGGCATGCTATCCTTTCCCGTGTTTGCCAAGCTCCACCCCCGGTCTGATCCCCAAGTCCCGCTCTCTCGTCTCGTCCCGTTCATTCAACCCCTTTGCTTCCAAACTCTTACGCACTCTCTTCCTCAACGGCGCTCACGCAACCCTTTTCTTTTCTATCGATTCCGCACTCTTTCTATCGCCACGGGGGTGTATACCCCCTATCTCTATTCTCCACTCTCTCCCGCTGCGCACGAACGCACGAATTGCGCAATTTTGCGCACAAATTGCGCACCAACTCCTTTGTTTGTCACAGATGCGCAAAAACAGGGGGGAGGGGGGGTATCCGCCTTTCTAACCAGGAACTCTGCCCTTGCCTTAAAGCCTCTATTTGCTCGCTCTTGTCACTCTTTCACCAAAGAGTGTTCGGGAACTCTTTTGCAGCCAACAACATCCGCACTCTTTTTTAGAACAGCCGGGTGTACGGGTATTTCCAGCCAAATTCTTGAGCAGGATCTTGTCGCAGATTCCCCCGGAGGAATTTCAGTGCAGGAAATGACGGATTCCAGTAAAGACCATGGCGAGGCCGAGCCGATCCGCGACGGCGATCACGTCATTGTCGCGCACCGAGCCTCCCGGTTGAATCACCGCCGTCGCGCCGGCCTTGGCGGCCTCTTCGATGCCGTCGGGAAACGGAAAGAACGCGTCCGACGCCACCACGCTTCCTTGCAGCGGAGATTGCGCCTTCATCACCGCGATTTTCACGGAATCGACGCGGCTCATCTGCCCCGCGCCTACGCCGAGGGTCGCTCCGTCTTTTGCGAATACGATGGCGTTGGACTTGACGTGCTTCGCCACCTTCCACGCAAACCGCATGGTGCGCATTTCTTCCGGCGTGGGCGCGCGCTTCGTGACCGTGCGCAGCTCCTTGTCGCTGAGCTCGCCGAGGTCGGGCTGCTGCACCAGCATTCCCCCCAGAATGCGCTTGAGCTGAAGTTCCCGCTCCGGATCCAGCCCGCCCGCAGGCAATTCCAGCACGCGCAGGTTTTTCTTGGCTGCGAAAACTTCTTTGGCATTGTCCGCGAAACCTGGCGCGACGATGCACTCGACGAACAGCCTCGCCACTTCGACGGCTGTCGCCGCATCGACGATCCGGTTGAACGCCAGCACTCCTCCAAAGGCCGAGACCGGATCGCACGTGTACGCTTTCAAATAAGCATCCAGCAGCGTCTCTTGCTCCGCCGTGCCGCAGGGGGTGTTGTGCTTGATGATTACCGCTGCGGGTCGGCGAAATTCCCCGGCCAGGCTCCGCGCCGCTTCGAGATCGACAAAATTGTTGTAGGAAAGCTCCTTGCCCTGGAGCTGATTTGCCGCAGCCAGTCCTTCCGGCGCACGCCCCGCGGTCACATAGAGCGCCCCCGCCTGATGCGGATTTTCGCCGTAGCGCAATTCCTGTTGACGGCGCAGCGCGATGTGCACGCGTTCGGGCAGCAGCGGCTTCGCGCCCAGTTCCACTCGCCCTGCGGCGGCGGAAAGCCGTTCCAGTTCCATTGTGATCGTGCCGTCGTAGCGCGACGTCGTGGCGTACACTTTGCGCGCCAGCTCCAGTCGCGTAACCAACGACGTCTCCCGCGAACTTTCCAGCTCCGCCGCGACCCGCTCATAGTCCTGCGGATCGGTCACCACCGTCACGCTCTCGAAATTCTTTGCCGCCGACCGCAGCATGGCCTGTCCGCCAATGTCGATATTTTCGATCAGTTCCTCGGCGCTGAGACTTGCCTTGGCCGCGGTGGCTTCGAAGGGATACAGATTCACGACCACCAGATCGATCGGCGCGATCCCGTGCTCGGCAGCTTGCTTCCTGTCTTCGGCGTGATTCCTGCGGAACAACAATCCGCCATGCACTTTGGGATGCAGTGTCTTCACACGCCCGCCCAGCATTTCCGGCCAGCCGGTGAACTCCGAAACGTCGCGCACGGCCACGCCCGCGTCGCGCAGCAGCTTTGCCGTTCCGCCGGTCGAGAGAATCTCAATCCGCAGCGCGGCGAGGCGCTTCGCAAATTCCGCAATCCCCGTTTTGTCAAACACGCTGATCAGCGCGCGCTCTACCGCCATGGCCATCCTCCAATAAAGGAAAAACACAACAGTGTAAGCGCGCGGGCGGAAATCGGGAAGCGGAAACGAAGGGAAAAACTCTCTTCAAACTTCGAAGAAAATCATGCCTTGACGAGGGCTTTCAGTTTGACCTCGCCGTCGACAACCTCAACGACGTATTCGACTTCGCGGCAGTTCTTTTGCTTCCGTAGATCCTTTGTCTTTTTGCGGACAAATTCGTTGAAACTCGACTGCGTTAGCTTGCTGGTTTGTTCCCCCGCTTTTTGCTTGGCCGCGAGAAACGCCTTATATAGCTGGTCAACTTTATCCGCTTCACGTTCCGGCTCGGAACACGTTATGCGGAACGCCGTGGCGCCTGTGCCAGTTGCTTCCGCCTCCTGCTTCTGGGCACGATCGGCTTCGATGGCTTTGGCGGCGGCGCCGAAATGCCGCTGCACCTTGCCTTCTTCTTTCTGCTGCAGCTTCTTCCGGAAAATGTCCTTATATTTAGCGTACGTTTGCGCCAGGTTGTTGAAGCGGAAGCGCTGCGCGAATTTCAGTTCGCCGCCCCGCTCGGAATAACGCTTCATCATTTGATCGATGCGCCACTCGATTTCCGAAGGCGGGCGTTTCCGGCCGCCTCCGAAATACTGGTCATACTCGACCTTGAGCTGGCGGATGTCGCGCTCGATCTGACCCATGTCTTCGTCAACGGTAGCCACGGCGGAGAGACCTCGAATCTCCATGCTAGAAGTAAGGAAGAGGGCCGTCAACCACATGCATGTCCGGCGACACGCATCGAACACGTCACTCTGGCGCCGCTCCCTGCCTCTACCGGAGGGGAGTCTCTAGGATTGCCCGATGGCGCCCACTATGTTGAAATGTTCGCATGGAATCCGGCTCCAAACGCAGTATCTCGCTCGAACAGGCAGAACTCTTACGCCGAATCCCTTCGGTAGATGAGTTGCTCGCCCAGCCGCGCGTCAAAGCGCTCGCAGGCCGCGTGGACCGCGGGTTGCTCGTTGAAGTAACTCGAGCCGCGCTCGCCGATCTTCGCGCGCGCATCGCGGGCGACCGGAACATCACTGTGCTTGCGCTCGGGGCCGGATCGCTTGAAGATCACATCGCCATGGAAGTCGAGCGGATTCTCGCGCGGTCGCTGCAGCCCGTCATCAATGCCACGGGCGTGATTCTGCACACCAATCTCGGGCGCGCGCCGCTGTCCGCTGCCGTTGTCGAGGAATTTCGCCGCACCGCCACGCAATACACCAATCTCGAATATGACCTCGCCGCAGGCGCACGCGGAAAGCGCGATGTGCATGTCGCGCAGTTGCTCGAACGCCTCACCAGCGCCGAAGCTGCGATTGTCGTCAACAACTGCGCCGCCGCCGTGCTCGTCGTTCTGGCCGCGCTGGCCAAGGGCGGCGAAGTCATTGTCTCGCGTGGCGAACTCATCGAAATCGGCGACGGTTTCCGCATTCCGGAAATCATGGCGGAAAGCGGAGCCGTGCTTCGCGAAGTTGGCACCACCAACCGCACGCGCCTAGCGGACTACGAAAACGCCATCAACGACAAAACGCGCTTGCTATTGCGCGTACATCCCTCGAATTTCACGATCACTGGATTCGCGGAAAAGCCTTCGCTCGATGAGCTCGTCGCGCTCAGCAGACACAGCGGTTTGCCGCTTGTGGAGGACCTCGGCTCCGGATGCCTTGTCGAGCTTTCAGAAAGTGGAATCAGCGAACCCGTCGTCCGGCAAAGCATTGATGCGGGCGTTTCGGTCGTCACCTTCAGCGGGGACAAACTTCTGGGCGGCCCGCAGGCGGGCATCATCGCCGGCAAAAAAGAATTGGTCGCGCGCGTGCGGCGTCACCCACTTTTTCGCGCGCTTCGCGTGGACAAACTCACGATAGCCGCGCTAGAAGCTACGCTCGGCGCTTATCTGCGCGCCGCTTGGGACGAAATCCCCGCGCTGCGCATGATTCGCACGAGCGCACAAGAAATAAAGCGGCGTGCCGAAAATTTTCTTCGAGAACTTCGGCCGGAGCTGCCACTCGATGAGATCGAGGTCGAGATTGTAGACGGCACTTCGCTCGCCGGAGGCGGCTCAACACCGACGCAATCTTTGCCGACAAAAATCATCCGCATCGCCAGCGCGCGTTATTCCGCGGCTCAACTGGAAGAACGTCTCCGCCGCGCGCCCACCGGTATTTCTGTCATTGCCCGAGTCGAAGACGATCGGCTCGTGGTGGACCTGCGCACTGTTTTTCCGGATCAGGAGCCGCTGCTCGCTGCATCCCTCGCTGCCGCACTCCACTAGCTCTCAGAAAATAAGAATGCTCGCTTTCACGGTCCGCAACCACAAACTCATCGCTGTCACAAAACGAATTCCGAAGCTGCGGCCGGGCTGGGCGCTCGTGCGCGTGCGGCTGGCCGGGATCTGCAACACGGATGTGGAAATTTTGCGCGGGTATCACGCGTTTCGCGGCACGCCCGGCCACGAATTTGTCGGTGAAGCCGCGGAAGTGCACGGTGTCTCGGCGCGCGAAACATCGAAATGGCTTGGCCGCCGCGTGGTGGGGGAGATCAACGTCGCGTGCCGGGCGTATGGATTTCGCCCGGTTTGCGATTTTTGCCGTCGCGGCCTCAAAACGCATTGCGCCCGGCGCACGGTTCCAGGCATCGTCGCTCACGACGGCGCCTTCGCCGAGTATCTCGCGCTGCCGCTTGAGAATCTTTATGTTGTGCCCTCTTCCATGAGCGACGAACAAGCCGTCTTCGCCGAGCCGCTCGCCGCAGCCTGCGAGATTCTCGATCATGTCGACGTTGGCGAGTTCGGCGAGGCTGCGGTCTTGGGTGACGGCAAGCTGGCGCAGTTGATTGCGCGCGTTCTTCACACCAAAGTTCGGCGCGTCGTTATGTACGGCAAGCACGAAAAAAAGCTGGCCCTCGCGCGCCGCGCAGGAGTCGGGACAAAGCGTGTTCGCGGCGATGCCGGCGACCTGAAGCGCGTGAAAGAAAGGTTTCCGTTGCTCGTCGAAGCGACCGGCTCACCGACTGGATTCGCTCTCGCTCAACAAATGACCGAGCCGCGCGGCACGCTGGTGCTCAAATCCACCTTTCACGGCGCCGCGCCTGTCGAAACCTGGCCCATCGTCGTCAAAGAGATCACCGTTGTCGGCTCGCGTTGCGGTCCCTTTGTTAAAGCCCTCGCCCTTCTACGTTCCGGCAAAGTCGATCCCCGCCCGCTCATCATGCACATTTTTCCCCTCGCCGATGCGCAGAAGGCCATGGCCATTGCACAGCAATCCGGCGTCATGAAGGTATTGCTGAAAACCTAAGAGGGATCGGTCACAGAGCATAGATAGAGAACGGGCTAGCAACAGAAACTCTTCGATTCTTGAATTCGTAAATTCTGCGCCTCTGTGCCTCTGTGGTTTTCAACTCTTACAATCGATTGATGCACGAAGCCACGCAGGCCGCGCCGAAACCGTTATCGATGTTCACGACCGCTACGTTTGAGGCGCAACTGTTCAGCATGCCCAGTAGCGCCGCGACGCCGCCGAAGCTCGCGCCGTAGCCCGTACTCGTCGGCACGGCGATCACGGGCACTGGCACTAGCCCGCCGACCACGCTCGGCAATGCGCCTTCCATTCCCGCAACGCAAATGATCACGCGCGCATGGGTCAGCTTCTCCCAATGCTCGAGCAGCCTGTGAATCCCCGCGACGCCCACGTCATATAAATGCTCGACGGGGTTGCCCATCATTTGCGCGGTCAGCAGCGCTTCTTCCGCAACGGGGATGTCGCTCGTCCCCGCGGAAACGACGAGAATCGTGCCTTTCCCTGAAATTTCGCGGCTGCGCTCGATCGTAATCACTCCCGATAACGGATGCATTTTCGCGGTGCGATTCACTCGCTTGACAGCGGCAAAAATTTTCGGATTTGCCCGCGTCACGAGAATATTCTGCCGCCCATTCTTCCGCCGCACCATTGCCCGCACAATCTCCGCCACTTGGCCGGGCGTCTTCCCCTGGCCGAGAATCACCTCGGCAAATCCCTGCCGCAGCGCGCGGTGATGATCCACCTTCGCAAATCCCAGATCTTCAAACGGCAGGTGCTTCAGCCGCTCGATGGCCTTGGCGGAAGAGACCTTTCCCGCTCGCACGGCTTCCAGAATTTTCAAAAGTTCCTGTTGATCCATAGCGTCTGACCGCAGCGAATTCTACCACTAGCAGCTTGCCGCGAGTTGGCTTGACTTGGCCGCAAGCCGCTGCGAGACTGAACTTATCCGCACGGAAAACATGGCTCAAGCAGAAAAACAAACCGTTACGGTTGGTGTGAGCGGCGCGAGCGGGGCGATACTCGCGCAGAAGGCGCTCGCCTTGCTCGAAGAAGACGCTCGCGTTGCCCGTGTCCACCTCGTCGTGACCGAAACAGGCCAGCGCCTCTTCGCCGAAGAGCTCGGCATTTCCGCAGGAGATTTAAGACAGCTCCCCAGCCGCCTTCTCGGCCGCGCCACGGCGAAGATCGAAGTGCTTCCCAACAAAGACGTCGGCGCCTCGATCGCCTCCGGCAGCTACACTGTCGACGCCATGCTCGTCGTTCCCTGCTCCATGGGAACTCTCGCCGCAATCGCCAACGGCACCAGCGACGACCTCGTCGCGCGCGCCGCCGACGTTATGTTGAAAGAAGGACGCAAGCTGGTCCTCTGCGTTCGCGACACGCCCTTCAACCGCATCCATCTGGAAAACATGTTGCGCGCGCAACAAGCCGGCGCGGTCATCATGCCGGCGATTCCTGCTTTCTATCATCACCCGAAAACGATCGACGACCTCGTCACGCAGTACCTCTGCCGCGTCCTCGCGCAGATTGATCTTCCGCAGGAGAAGATGTTCCGCTGGACCGGCCAGGCCGCGTCGAAAAAGGCAGAGGCATAATCCGCAATGGCCGGAAGAATTCGCATCGTGCTCGAAATGATCAAGTTCGAGCACTCCGTCTTTGCGCTGCCCTTTGCACTGACGGGCGCGCTGCTCGCGGCGCGCGCCACGCATCAATCTCCAAGGGGCTGGCCTTCGCTGAGACAAATTCTTTGGATTATCGTTGCAATGGTTGCGGCACGTTCCGCGGCCATGACCATGAATCGCATCGCGGACCTGCGCTACGACAGGGAAAATCCGCGCACCAAGCAGCGCGCGCTCGCCACCGGTGCTCTTTCCCTAGAATTTGCCTGGTTCTTCACGCTTGTCGCCGTCGCCGTTTTCTTTGTTGCTGCCTGGCAGTTGAATCTCCTGGCTCTGAAACTCGCCCCGCTGGCGATTGCCATTCTTTTTTTCTATTCCTTCACCAAGCGCTTCACCAACTGGTCGCATCTTTTTCTTGGCTTCGCGCTAGGCGTTTCTCCCGCCGCTGCCTGGATCGCCATCGCCGGCGGCCTGGACCCAAGGATGCTCATCCTCTGCGTCGCGGTCACGTTGTGGGTGGGCGGCTTCGATGTTCTTTATGCCTGCCAAGACCTCGATTACGACCGGCGTTCCGGCTTGTTTTCCGTGCCGAAAAGATTTGGCATTGCCAAAGCGCTGCTCATTTCTCGCGGGATGCACGCCGGTGTCATCGCGCTGCTTGCCTGGCTCGCCGCCAGCTTCGCATTGCCATGGCCGGCGTGGGCGGGCATCGTCGTGGTTGCCGCACTCCTCGGTTACGAGCAGTCGCTGGTCAGAGCCGACGACCTCAGCAAGCTGGACGCTGCGTTTTTCACCGTGAACGGTTATATTAGTTTATTGTTCCTGTTGTTCTGGGGCGCCGCGGTCGCGGTTTGGCGCGTTTGAACTTTTCGGCGGATTCGGAATGAGCGAACTTACAATTACCGATGCGCGATTGAAGCCAATCGCGGAAAAAGTCCTCGCCGGCGAGCGCCTGGGCGCGGACGACGGCATCACGCTCTACCGTTCGCCCGACCTTCTCGCCGTCGGCTGGCTCGCAAATTATGTCCGCGAAAAGCGCCACGGCAACGTCACGTATTACAACGTCAACCGCCATATCAATCCGACCAACGTTTGCGTTGCGCACTGCAAGCTGTGTGCTTTCGGCCGCGATCCCGATGCTCCCGGCGCGTATACGTTTGCTCTCGAAGAAATTTACCAGCGTGCCGAGCAAGGTGTCCGCGAAGGCGCCACGGAATTCCACATCGTCGGCGGCCTGCATCCCGATTTGTCGTTCGACCATTTCCTCGAGCTCATCCGTGGCCTCAAACAACGCTGCCCTGGGGTGCACCTCAAAGCGTTCACCATGGTCGAGGTCGGCTATTTCGCGCGCATCGCCAAGCTTTCCATCAAAGACACGCTCCTCAAACTTAAAGAGGCCGGTGTCAATTCTCTGCCCGGCGGCGGCGCGGAGATTTTTCATCCACGCGTGCGCAAAATCATCTGCGACCACAAAGTCAGCGGCCAGATGTGGCTTAGCATCGCGCGCCAAGCGCATGAAATCGGCTTACCATCCAACGCCACCATGCTCTACGGCCACGTGGAGACCGAAGAAGAGCGCGTCGATCACTTGATCAAGCTGCGCGAGCTGCAGGACCAGACGCACGGCTTCGTCACCTTCATTCCCTTGGCGTTTCACCCGGAAAATACCGCGCTTTCGCACATTCCCAAGCCCACCGGCTACGCCGACCTGCGCAATATCGCCGTCGCGCGTCTGCTCCTCGACAATTTCGACCACATCAAGGCCTACTGGATCATGCTCTCGCCCAGCGTTGCGCAGGTCGCGTTGCGATTCGGCGCCAACGACCTCGACGGTACTGTCGTGGAAGAAAAGATTTACCACGACGCCGGCGCAAAAACGTCGGAGTTCACTCCGCGCGCGGAACTTGAGCGCCTCATCCGCGCCGCCGGCCGCGTTCCTGTCGAGCGCGACACGCTCTACCGCCCGGTTGACCGCTCGAAAATGCCGCCGCTTGCTCCCGCGCCGCGCCCCGATCTCGTTTCCCTCACCCTGAATGTCTAAGGCGAATTCGTACCGGCGCTCAGTGAATGGCCGCTGCCTTGGCTTGCACTTTTGCCAGAACCGAAGCGGGCAACGTTGCGTATCCGTGCGCGCTGGCAACCTGCTGCCCTGTTGAGAAGACCCATTGCAAGTATTCGGCAACCGCTCGTCCGCGCTGCGCGTCGGACGCAACGGTGGGAACATACAGCCAGGTAAAGCTGCTGATCGGATAGCTCTCCTTTCCCGGCGCGTTGGTGAGCGAAACTCTGAAATCATCGGTCATCTTGCTTGCCAGCGCCGCCTCGGCGATGGTTTTCACGGACGGCTTGATGAATTCGCCCGCCGCGTTCCGGATGCGCGCGACCGGCAACCCGGATTTTTCCGCCCAGTTGAGTTCCGTGTAACCAATTGCCCCGCGGGTCTTTTGCACGCTATCGAGGAGATCCTGCGTCCGTCCGAAGCTATCGCCCACCGCCCACTTCGGCGAAACGCTTCGACCAATCTTTGCCTGAAACTCGGGGCTGATCTTCGACAGAAAATCCGAGAAGATATAGCTGGAACCTTTTCCTTCCGAGCGGTGCATAACCTTGATGGGCAGAGCCGACAGCTTCACCTGCGAATTGATTTTGGCGATTTCAGGATCATTCCACGAAGTTGTCTTCCCCAGGTAGATGTTCGCGAGCACCGGTCCGGAAAGGCGAATTCCAGCCTGCGCGCCCGGCACGTTGTAGACAACTGCGATTCCAATGAGGACGGTAGGGAGTTCGACGACTGGATGTGCAGTATCCTTCAACTGTTTCTCGGGAATCGGAGCATCGCCCCCGCCGAGATCTCCGGTTCCGGATAGAATGCGGTTGGCACTCTCTTCGGTTCCTTCCGGGAGATAGCGGAGTTGTGTTTCCGGATGCTGCTTGTGGTATTCGTCGGCCCAAATCACATAGAGAGGCTCCGGAAGACTCGAGCCGGTGGCCACCAGCGTGATGGACGCCTGCGCGGTGCTGTCTGAAGGGCAGCACACTAAAATAGTGAGCAGCAAGACGGCGTGTACGCACGCGAGAAGGGGGGCGCGTTTTTTCACGGAAAAACTTCCTCCTCATCCGCGGCGGTCAGAATGAGGACATCCCAGGGATTGGGAATACGATAAGCTGTGCGCCGCGATTTGAACAGCACCAACTGGCTTTGTTGTGCGGAAACATCTATTGCAGAATTCGCAACTTTCCAAACCGGGCGGCCCTTCCGATGAAAGGCACGTATTGGGAGGGCGCGAACGCCGTTGCGTCACAATTTTCCGAGCCAGGGCCGGTGCACGATCTGGTCCAAAACGTCTGCCATGAGGTTTCGGGCGCTTCTCGACAGCGGCCCCTGCTCAATATACCCTTACCGCTAGTTCGTGAATCGAATTCTCAGGTTTCGAATCGATTGGAGCGTTCGAAGGGAGAGACACCATGCAGCGCAAAGCCACAGCAGTCTGGAGCGGCGGCCTGAAGGACGGAAAGGGTTCACTCACCACCGATAGCGGCGTCCTGAAGCAAACGCAATATTCTTTCAGCGCACGCTTCGAAAACGGGACCGGCACAAATCCGGAAGAGCTCCTCGCCGCAGCTCACGCGGGCTGCTTCACCATGGCGCTTTCGGCCCAGCTTGGCGGCGCAGGCATGACCGCGCAGAAGCTGGAAACCACCGCCACCATCTCACTGGAGAAAGTCGGCGACGGGTTCACCATCACCAAGAGCCATCTCGACCTCGTCGCCAACATTCCCGGGGCGGACAAAGGCAAATTCGACGCCGCCGTCAAGGCCGCCGAAACCGGCTGCCCGGTGTCCAAACTTTTCAAGACCGAAATCACCGTCAGCGCGCGCTTGCAATCTTGAAGTGCGGGCGTTGACTCCGAACCACGCCAAACGACTACAATGCCGCCCATGATTCCATTTCCTGGTGTCTTCGCCGCGGGTGTCGCGCTGTTTCTGATCGTCATTTGGGATGCGTTCGAATCCATCATCCTGCCCCGCCGCGTCACGCGCCGCTTCCGCCTCACGCGGCTCTTCTACAGGAATACCTGGCGCAGCTGGAAATTTGCGGTTCGCTTCGTGCCTTCGAAGAAAAGCCGTGAAACGCTGCTCGGCTTTTACGGCCCGATTTCGCTTCTTTTCCTGATTGCCGTTTGGGCCGTCGGCCTGGTTTTGGGCTTCGGCCTGATGCAATACGGCGCGGGATCCGCCCTGAACGTCTCCGGCGCGCAGCCTCGCTTCACCACGGACCTCTACTTCAGCGGCACGACCTTCTTCACACTCGGCCTTGGCGATATCGTCCCGCGCTCGGGCTTCGCCCGCGTTCTGGTCGTCGCGGAAGCGGGCTTCGGCTTCGGCTTTCTCGCGGCCATCATCGGCTATCTTCCGTTCATCTACGGCTCGTTTTCGAAGCGCGAAGTAAACATCTCGCTTCTCGATTCCCGCGCCGGCACTCCTCCGACCGCGGGCGAACTCCTCCGCCGCCACAGCTACCCGCATGGGCAGGAGGCGCTGCGCGAGCTCCTCAAGGATTGGGAGCTGTGGTCCGCGGAGCTCATGGAAAGCCACCTCTCCTACCCCGTGCTCGCCTATTTCCGCTCGCAGCACGACAACCAATCCTGGGTCGCCTCCCTCACCTCCATTCTCGATACTTGCGCGATCGTCATGGCCGGTATAGAAGGCGCCTGCGAGCGCCAGGCCGAACTCACCTTCGCGATCGCGCGCCACGCCGTCGTTGATCTATCGCAAGTTTTTGGTACCGCGCCGCGATCCCTGCCGCACGATCGTCTCCCGGCGCAAGATCTGCGCCGCATCCGCGACATCCTCGCTCAACACGGATTGAAATTGCGTGAGGGGATAGACGCCGATCGCCGCCTCGCGGATTTGCGCGGCATGTATGAGCCTTATATCTACGCCCTGGCGGCTTATCTGAATCAATCACTACCGCCGTGGATTCCCCAGAAAAAAGGGAAGGACAATTGGCAGACCACCGCCTGGGGCAAGGCCGCTGGCTTGGTCGAAAAAGAAACCGTCGCAGTCCAGGTCGAAGAACATTTTTGAGCCGTATCGAAAGTATTTGAAGAACTTCGCTTCACTCCAAAGGGAGAACCGTCATGAAAGCCATCCTTGTCCGTGAATTCGGCGCACCGGAAGTGCTCAAGCTCGAAGAAATTCCCACGCCCAAGCCCGCGGCCGGACAAGTTCTGGTCCGCATCCACGCTGCGGGCGTGAATCCCTACGACACCTACATGCGTGCCGGCACATATGCCATAAAGCCACCGCTGCCTTACACACCCGGCTCCGACGGCGCCGGTGTCATCGAAGCCGTGGGCGATGGCGTCAAGAAAGTGAAATCCGGCGACCGGGTCTACACCGCGAAAACCGTCACCGGAGCCTATGCCGAGTACGCCCTCGCGCTCGAAGCTCAGGTGCATCCGCTTCCCACAAAAATTAGTTTTGCTCAGGGAGCGGGAGTTTGGGTTCCCTACGGCACCGCTTACCACGCACTGCATCATTCCGCGGATGCCTGCGCGGGCGAGACGGTCCTCGTTCACGGTGCCAGCGGTGGCGTCGGCATCGCCTCCGTGCAGATGGCGCGCGCCATGGGTCTCACCGTCCTCGGCACCGCTGGCACCCCCAAAGGCCTCGACCTCGTCAGGCGCGAAGGCGCGCATCACGTCTTCGACCACCGCTCCGGCGGTCACACAGACGCCATCTTGAAAGCCACCGGCGGCAACGGCGTTGACATTATTCTCGAGATGCTTGCCAACGTGAATCTCGCCGCTGACCTCAAGCTGCTCGCCACGAAAGGCCGCGTCATCGTTATCGGCAGCCGCGGCGATGCTACCATCACGCCGCGCGATCTGATGTTGCGCCGCGCATCCGTTCGTGCCTTCACGCTTTGGGGCATCAGCGATGCCGAGGACAGCGAGATCCACGCCGGCATCATCGCCGGTCTCGATAACGGCACGTTTCGCCCGATCGTCGGCAAAGAGCTCCCTCTCGCCGAAGCCCCGCGCGCTCACAAAGAGGTCATGGAGCCCGGCGCCTTCGGAAAAATTGTCCTCATCCCCTGAGGCCGGTGTGCAGCACCGCACCTCGTTGACTGTGCCCCTTCGCGCCGTATAATGACTAGTCGCCAGTAGCCCCGAAGCGTCTTCCGCGGGGGCACTCTACGAGATCCCATCGTGCACAACCCACTCCTACTCTCGCTCACTTTCGCGCTACAGAGTCCCATCAGCCATTACTGGCACAAGATCACCGACCGGACCTTCACCCGTATTTATCACGCCAACGCCTTCGACCTCGCGATGATGATTCCGTACTTCCTGGTGCTCTGCGTCCTCGCGCTCTACGGCCTGCATCGCTACTGGCTCGTCTACAACTATTACAAGTACTCCAAGAACGTACCCGGCCGGCCGCCCACGGTCACCAACTGGCCGCGTGTAACCGTCCAGCTTCCCATCTTCAATGAGCGTTACGTCATCGAGCGCCTCGTCGAAGCCGTCTCGCGCTTCGACTACCCCGCTGAGTTCCTCGACGTCCAGGTTCTCGACGACTCCACCGACGAAACGCAACAGGTCGCCCGCGCCTGCGTCGATCGCCACGCTGCCCAGGGCATGAGGATTGCTTATATTCATCGTTCCAACCGCGAAGGCTACAAAGCCGGCGCCCTCGAAAACGGTCTTAGAACCGCGCAAGGCCAATTCGTCGCCATTTTCGACGCCGACTTCATCCCTGAGCAAGATTTCCTCCGCCGCACGATTCCCTATTTTCTGAATCCCGACGACGGCGACAAGATCGGGATGGTCCAGGCTCGCTGGACCTACCTCAACCGCGACTATTCCCTCCTCACTCAAGTCGAAACCATCCTCCTCGATGGCCATTTCGTCGTCGAACATGGGGCACGCTCCCGCCGCGGCACCTTCTTCAATTTTAACGGCACCGCCGGCGTCTGGCGACGCCAGGCCATCGAAGATGCCGGCGGCTGGGAGCACGACACCCTCACCGAAGACACCGATCTCTCTTATCGCGCTCAGCTTCACGGCTGGAAATTTCTCTACCTCCCCGATATCGAGTGCGCCTCCGAGCTGCCCGTCGACATGAACAGCTTCAAAGCGCAGCAAGCGCGCTGGGCCAAGGGCCTCATGCAAACCGCGAAGAAAATTCTCCCGAAAGTTTTCAAATCCGACGCGCCCTGGCACGTCAAGGCCGAAGCTTTCTTCCATCTCACCGCCAACATCAGCTACCCGCTCATGGTTCTGCTCTCTACCATGCTTCTCCCCGCCATGATCGTGCGTTTCTATCAGGGCTGGTTCCAAATGATCGTCATCGACCTGCCGCTCTTCCTCGCTTCCACCTGTTCTATCTCCAGCTTCTATCTCATCGCGCAAAAGGAGCTACGCCCCAAGACGTGGCGGCGCACTTTTCTCTACATGCCATTTGTGATGGCCACGGGCATCGGAATCTCAGTGCGGAATGCGCAGGCAGTGATCGAGGCGATCGTTGGCAAGAAAAGCGAATTCACGCGCACGCCCAAATTCAAAATCGAAGGCAAAAAAGATTCGTTCGTGAAAAAATCTTATCGAAACAAAGCCGGCTGGATGCCTTACGTGGAGATATTGATGGGAATCTACTTCGCCATCACCGTCGTCTACGCCATCACCAACGAAAACTATGCCACGGTGCCCTTTCTGCTCCTCTTCGTCTGGGGTTATCTCTACACCGGCTTCATGTCCCTGGGCCAAACCTACTTCGCCCATCTCCGCTTCGGCGTCAACGCCCCCGAAATGCGCCCCGCCGCATCCGGCGCCCCCGGCTTCTAGCCAGATCGCCGCGATTCGACATGGAGATCAGCGAATTCAAACTGTGGCTTGATGCTTACGGACGCGCTTGGGAAGCCCGCGATCCCGACGCCGCGGCCAGCCTCTTCGCTGACGATGGGACCTACCAAATTACCCCTTTCGTGAAACCGCTTGGCGGCCGCAAAGCCATTCTCGATTATTGGCGGGAGGTCGCGCGGACGGAGCAAGAGATCCGATTCGGATACGAAGTGCTTGCGGTGACCAACGAATACGGGATTGCTCGTTGGTGGTCTTCGTTCGTTCGCGTCCCTCCCGGCCTGCAAACGAAGCTTGATGGAATATTCCTAATTCGCCTCGACTCGCAGCGCCGTTGCACTTCGCTCCGTGAATGGTGGCACAAACAACAAAACGAATAAGATTGCAGGGAATTCGTCCCGAGTTCTGCTAAAAACAATGAGGAACGATCAGCGGCGGCTCCTTGGCACCTCGATTATTCCGCAACTCCAGTTCTGCTACACTCTCCGGCTGGCGAGCTCCGTTGGAAACCCTCTCCTTTCAAAACGGCAGCGTAACCCTTCACGCCGTCGCAGCCGGCCCAAAGGATGCCCCCGTCGTCGTTCTCCTCCACGGCTTCCCTGAATTCTGGTATTCCTGGCGCTCACAGATCGATCCGCTGGCCGCCGCCGGCTTCCGCGTCATCGTCCCCGACCAACGCGGTTACAACAGAAGCAGCAAACCTTCCGGCGTGCGCTCCTACGCGCTCACGGAACTCGTTTCTGACGTCATCGCCATCGCCGACCAGCTCGGCCAGGAGCGCATCCTCCTCGCCGGACACGATTGGGGAGCCGCGGTAGCCTGGAGCGTCGCCTTGCTTCACCCAAACCGCGTCGCCCGGCTCGCCATTCTCAACGTCCCTCATCCCTCCGTGATGCGGCGCTATCTCATGCAAAACCGGCGGCAGTTGCGCAAGAGCTGGTACATGTTCTTTTTCCAGATACCGTACTTGCCCGAAGTCTTCCTCTCTGCGTCCAATTTCCGCAGGGGCATCGCTTCGCTGGTCGGCTCCAGCCGCCCCGGCACCTTTTCAGACGGCGACCTCGCCCAATATCGAGCTGCCTGGGCGCAACCTGGCGCGCTCACCGGCATGATTAACTGGTACCGCGCTGCATTCCGCTATCGCGCCAAGTTCTCTGATCGCACCGTGCGCGTCCCCACACGCATCCTCTGGGGCATGCGCGATGCGTTTCTGATGGCGGAAATGGCGCAGGACAGTCTGCGCTACTGCCCCGACGCCGAACTCATCCAGTTCCCCGACGCCACCCACTGGCTCCTGCACGAAGAACCCGCCCGCGTTTCCGAACTCCTGATCGAATTCTTCCGGTAAAACTATAGGAAGTCAGAGTTTAGAGTCTGCGACCACCGCAACACTGCCCAGGCAGCTGGGCCGCTTACGGTCTCCACGCCCTCGCCAGCAATTTCGGGATGCGGCCCAATTCGGATACAATCCCGTCGCTGCACGAAGACCGCAGCGACCCACATGCCCTGTGGGCGCAACTATTTGTTGGTGGTGGCGAGGTGATTGGATGAGTGGTCGGCCCAAATGCGCGTGGTCGCGTGGTCTCTTAATTCTGTCAACAGCCTTAGTATCAAGTCTCCTGTTCCTGATTTGTGCCGAACCTGAGGCGGCTGCTCAGCAGCGTCGCGAGCGCGAACCCAATAGCGTTTATGCCGAGCGCCGAGCCAAACTTTCGTCGCATGTCGACGGTCCGATAATTCTTTGGGGCTTCACTGGGCGCGAAGAGTCTTCTCAAGCGTACGTCTTTGCCCAGGAAGAGAGCTTTTACTATCTTACCGGCCACAACGAAGAAGGCGCGGGACTGATCATCGTGCCGGAACTCCGCAGCGGGAGAGGCACTGTGGCGGTCACGGCCTGGGACGGCCCGCAAGAAATGCTGTTCCTGCCCGCAAAAGACCTTGCGAAGGAAAAATGGAATGGCGTCCGCATGTCGCCCTCGGATCCCGGCATCGAAGCGCGCACGGGATTCTCGGCCGTAAAACCTTTCAAGGAAATGCGCGCTACCATCGAAAAACTCGCGGATCTTTGTACCAGCTTCTACACGATTCTGCCGTACGAAAAAGAGCTTGGCGGCTACCCGCACGAAAAGGCCGTCGTGGACTGGCTCCAGCTCGTCGCACCACAAGCCAAGTTGGAAGACATCCGCGCAAACATCAACGCGATGCGGCAGATTAAATCCCCCGGCGAAATCGCTTTCCTCAAGCAGGCCATCGAGCTTACCCTCGATTCACACTTCGAAGCGATGCACATGATGCGTCCCGGCCTCTACGAGTACCAGGTCGCAGCGAAAATGGTTGAAATCCACGCGATGGGCGGCTCCGAGGCCGAAGGCTATGCGCCCATCATCGGCGCGGGACCTAATTCCACTGCGCTCCACTACGATAGGCTCTCCCGCAAAATCGAAGAGCGTGACATCGTGGTGATGGACGTCGGCGCGCAATATTCAGGCTATTCCGCGGACATCACGCGCACAATTCCTGCCAACGGAAAATTCACAGCGCGCCAGCGCGAGATATACGACATTGTCCTTGGCGCGCAAAACGCCGCCCTGGCTGCGCTCCGGCCAGGAACCTATTTCCATTGCAAAGCCAAAGGAGATGGCATCACGAAGATTGCTTACGACTACATTAATACCCACGGAAAAGATCTCCACGGCAAGCGCCTCGGCCAATATTTTATTCATGGCCTCGGCCATCACTTCGGCCTGAACGTCCACGACCCCGGCGATTCCTGCCGGGCTTTCGAACCCGGCATGGTCGTCACGGTAGAGCCCGGCATTTACCTTCCCGAAGAAAACCTCGGCGTGCGTATCGAAGACGACGTCTTGATCACGGAAACGGGATACAAACTCCTCAGCGAGCGCCTCCCCCGCGACCCTGAAGAAATCGAAAAAATCATGGCCGACGCGGCCGCGCAGCGCGCCAAAAACGGCGGCAAGTGAAACGATTGACCGACTGGAACGCGCGCCCTTATACTGTAGTTTCGCGCTGGTTACGCAATTCGCTCCAGTGTGCCTCGAGTCATTTCGCGTGCAGTGCAGGGGCGAACTTTAGTCCGCCCTCCGGAATTTCCGACATCAGCAATCTCGATCTAGGGAGCCTATGAGCAGCGTTAAAGCAACACAACTACGCCCCGGCATGGTGATCCAGCACGAGGGCCAGCTATTCACCGTTTTCAGCGTTGATCACCGCACACCGGGCAACAAGCGCGGGTCGATGCAGACGCGCATGAAGAATCTGCGCACCGGGGCGATTATCGATTACCGGTTCCGCGCGGAAGAGTTCGTCGACCGCGCCATCCTCGACGAAGTTGAATTCGAGTACCTCTACAACGAGGGCGACGAATATCACTTCATGAACACGGAAACCTACGAGCAGATGCACCTGAGCCGCGAGCAGCTCGGTGAAACCGTATACTACCTCATTCCCAATACCATCGTGAAAGTGGAATATTTCGAGGAAAAACCCATCGGCGTGGACCTGCCGGACACCATGGAGCTCAAGGTCGTCAAAACCGAGCCAACGCTGCAGAAAGCTACGGCCAGTGCAGTGATGAAGCCGGCGACGCTCGAAACCGGCCTGGTCATCCAGGTGCCGCCCTTCGTCAACTCCGGCGACAGAGTGAAAGTGGACACGACCGAAGCGCGCTACGTGCAGCGCGTGGAGTGATTTTCTCGAGTGGCTGTTGTTGATTTTGGTCTTCTGATTTTGATTTTTTGCGGATTTTCCGCCTCCGCAGCTAATTCTGGCGCAAGCCAAAACTAGAAGAGGCAAGAGGGCGCCCCGACTCAGGTCGGGGCGCCTTTAGTTTTTTCCGGCCGATCCGGCCGCCGATTTTTCACCGATTTTTTTGTGTGCCTTCTCACCGAAGACGCGGGCGAAGATGGCGTCGACGTAGCGAAGCTGGCGCTTCAAGTCGAAGGTGCGCGCGAGCGCTATCGCGTCCAGATATTTCGTGATGCGCGTGTCCGCGCCCACGCGGTCACGGAAGCTTGTGTCCGTCTCCCACGCGGCCATGGCGTTCTCCTGCACGGCCTTGTAGGCGTCGTCGCGTGGCATCCCTTTTTCCACCAGGTCCTGCAGCAATTGTCCGGAGAAAACGAGACCGTGCGTGGAATGCAGGTTGCGCAGCATCCGCTCCGGAAAGACGCGCATGTCGGCAACGATCGTGGTCATCTTGGCGAGCATGTAGTCCACGAGGATGGTGGAATCGGGAAGAATGACGCGCTCCACGGAACTGTGCGAGATGTCGCGCTCATGCCAGAGAGCCACGTCCTCGAAAGCGGCGATAAGATTCGACCGCACCAGGCGGGCGAGGCCGCAAATCTGCTCACAGGCGACGGGATTGCGTTTGTGGGGCATGGCGGAACTGCCGCGTTGCTCGCCGCCAAAAGGCTCCTCCGCTTCTCGGACTTCGGTGCGCTGGAGATGGCGAATCTCAAGCGCGATTTTCTCAAGCGTCGCAGCGATGAGCGCGAGCGCGCTGAGATAGTGCGCGTGGCGGTCGCGTTGAATCACCTGCGAGGCGACGGGCGCGACATTGAGGCCAAGACGCTGGCAGATTCGCTCTTCCATTTCCGGGCCGAGGTGCGAGGCGTTGCCGACGGCGCCAGAAATTTTTCCAACGGCCATTTGCGCGGCGGCGGCGCGGAAACGCCCCTGATTGCGCGCGTTTTCTGCGAACCAGTTGGCGATTTTCAAACCGAAGGTGATGGGCTCAGCGTGAATGCCGTGGGTGCGGCCAATCTGAGGCGTATGGCGAAATTCCTCAGCGCGTTTGGCGAGCACGTCGCCGAATGTAACGAGCGCAGCTTCGATGAGCCGTGAAGCGTCGCGGACGAGAAGCGCCTGAGCGGTGTCAACGACATCGTTGGAGGTCATGCCGTAGTGCAGCCAGCGCGCAGCGGCAGGATCCCCAATCGATTCGCCCACAGCCATGGTGAAGGCGATAACGTCGTGCTTTACGCGGGCTTCGAGCTCGAGGACGCGGTCGGCGTCGACTTTAGCGCGAGCGCGAATCGTGGCCGCAGCTTCCTTGGGCACCAGCCCGGCTTCGGCGAGCGTTTCTGTGGCGGCTAGTTCGACGTCGAGCCACCTGGTGAATTTGTTCGCATCGCTCCAGACGCGGCCCATCTGTTCGCGGGTGTAACGTGAAATCAATTTCCGCTCCCTGGGTTACCGCCGGTACCTGCCAAATCCGAGGTAAGGCGCGCGAAATCAGCGGATTCGCACGATCGGCCCGGCAAAACCCTTTGGAATGATACGGTATTTGGGGGCAGCATGCGACCAGTACCTGCCGGGAAAGCCGGGCCAATTGGCCGGGCATGAACCTAACCGCAAGCCGGAAATTCTGTCTAATGAATCGGATGAAGGATAGCGTCGAGAGCGCCGTGGACAGCGACGCCATCGCCGTGGAGCGGACGCTCGCGGGCGATCGTGACGCCTATCGCGTGCTTGTCGAGCGGCACAGCAGGAATCTTTACAGGCTGGCGCACCGCATGACGGGAAACCAGCACGACGCAGAAGAAGTGGTTCAGGAGGCTTTCTTGCGGGCCTACCAAAAGCTGGGGCAGTTTGCGTCTAGGTCGAATTTCGGGACATGGGTGTATCGCATCGCCGCAAATTACGCGATTGACCGCGTGCGCCAACAACGACGCGAAGAAGCGCGCAAGGAGAAACCGACGAGAGACGATCTGTACGGAAAGGAAACCGATCCGGTGAATCTGGTCACGGACGGGAAGCCCCTACCGGAGCGCCTGACGTTGAGCGCCGAGCTCCGAGAAAAGATGGAAGAAGCGCTCGGGGCGCTGACCCCTGCGGAGCGCACCGCTTTCGTGATGCGCCACTGGGAAGGATGCGGGATCGAGGAGATCGCCGAGGTGCTGAAATCGAATTCAGGCGCGACGAAGAATACGGTCTTTCGCGCAGTACAAAAGCTGCGACGGGCGCTGGAACCTTTTGTCACGGCTCGGGCACAGGCAAGGGCGATGGGAACGGAATGATGAGACACCCGAACGAAGAAGAATTGATTGCGTATCGCGAGGGAGAAACGGCGCAGCGTGAGGGCATCACCACACACGTGGCAGGGTGTGAAGAGTGCCGGAAAGAGCTGGAGCGCATTGATGCCGTGCTCGCGGCACTGGGCGCGCTGCCGGTTTCCGACCCAGGTGAAGATTACGGACGGCGAGTGTGGCAACAGATTGCGCCGCGACTAGCGGGGAAACCGGGCCGGTGGTGGGAGTTTTCCCTGGCTGCACGCCGAGCGGTGAAATGGCTCGAACCACGGCGATGGGCCGCCGTCGGGGCAGTTGGCGTGCTGGTGATTGCGGCATTTGTCGCCGGGCGGCTGACAAAGCGAGAGGCGCCGGGGACAAACGCCGCGGAAGCCGCGCAGGTCCGGGAACGCGTTCTGATCGTGGCGGTTGGTGAGCACCTGGGGCGCTCGGAAATGGTGCTCGTCGAGCTCTCGAATGCAGAGCCGAGAGACCCTAAGCAGAAGCAGATAAACATCGCTGCGGAACAGCGACGCGCAGAAAACTTGCTGGAAGAAAACCGGCTGTATCGCCAAACCGCGCTCCAAGAGGGCGACGCGGCGCTTGCAAACACGCTGGACGAACTCGAACGTGTGCTTCTGGACGTGGCAAACGGCCCGGAGGAAGTGACCCCAGCGCAACTGGAAACGCTGCGGAAACGGATCGAAGCTCGCGGCATTTTGTTCAAGGTGCGGGTGGTCAGCAAGGAGCTGCGCGAACGGCAAAAGTCAGCGGCGAAACCTCCGGCACAGAACGATTCGGCAAATAAAGAAGGAAATAAGATATGACCCATGAAAAAGAATCAGGGCGAAGCGAAATGATGTGGATCGCGGCCGCGGTACTGCTCGCGATACCTGGATTCGCTCACCCGGCTGAGGCCTCACGTGGCGGCCTGGCTAGCTGGCGACAGTCCGCCGATAGCGGACAGAGCTCGCAGCAGGCAACGGGCGGAGATCGCGAGCAGGAGGCACGTGATCGAGAGCAAGCGGCGCGAGATCGCGAACAGGAAAAGCGGGACAGGGAGCATGAAAAGCGGGATCGAGAGCAGGAAAAAGTCGACCGGATGGAAGAGTTGTACGACGGCGGCCGTGAGACGCTTGACGATGAGCGCTACGACAAGGCCGCAGGAATATTCGAAGAGCTCGCGAGAATGAACGGCCCGCAAACGGATGCCGCGCTTTACTGGAAAGCTTACGCAGAAAACAAGCTGGGAAAGCGGGACGCGGCGCTCGCCACGATTGCGGATCTGAAGCGCCGCTTTCCGCAGAGCCGCTGGCAAAATGACGCAGGGGCACTGGAAATCGAGGTGCGGCAGTCCGCGGGGCAGCGCCCGCGGCCGGAGGAACAGAGCAACGAAGAACTGAGGCTGCTGGCGATTCAGGGATTGATGAACAACGCGCCGGAGAGGGCCATCCCCCTGCTTGAGAAAAGACTCAACAGCAGCGCGTCGCCGAAGGAGAAAGCGCAGGTGCTCTTCGTGCTGGCACAGAGCGACGAACCGCAAGCGGTCGCAATACTTGAACGGGTGGCTCGCGGACAAAGCAATCCGGAAGTGCAGCGCAAAGCGATCGAATATCTCGGAATGTTCGACAGCAAGGAATCGAGGCAGGCGCTGGCCAGCATTTATGCGTCGAGCAGCGACGCGTCAGTAAAACGCGCGATTCTACGCAGCTACATGATGGTGGGAGATCAAAAGGATCTGTTCGCCGCCGCGAAGGGCGAGAAAGATCCGCAGGTTCGCCGCGAGGCCATCCAGCAGCTTGG
This sequence comes from Candidatus Acidiferrum sp., assembly GCA_035544995.1. GTDB lineage: Bacteria > Acidobacteriota > Terriglobia > Acidiferrales > UBA7541 > Acidiferrum. Next base: position 18,221 of record DASZZI010000074.1, on the reverse strand, counting down.
GATGGTTGACGCTCCCAAAGAGCTGGAAGAGTTGTACCGAGCAGAAGCTTCTCCCGAGGTCCGAGAAGAGATCCTGCAGGCGCTGTTTCTTGCCGGAGACGCGGGAAAACTTGCGGAAGCCGCCCAGAATGAGAAGGACCCGAAAGTGCGGCGCATGGCGATCGAAAAAATGGGGCTGATGGATGCGGAGGAAACCTCGCAATCGCTTCAGAAAATATATGCGAAAGAGACCGATCGCGACCTGCGGGAGGCAGTGCTGAATGCGTTCTTCCTGCAAGACAATGCGCACGCGCTGATCGCGGTTGCCCGGGGCGAAAAAGATCCGCAGCTCAGGAAGATCGCGGTGTCAAAGCTCTCACTGATGGATTCCAAGGAAGCGACGGACTTTCTGATGGAAATTCTGCAGAAGTGAGGTGTGCAATGCGGGCGAAACTGGCTGTTATTGCGTCGATCGTCCTAGCTGGCTTAGTTCAACTCGCGGCGCAGCGAGCATGGGCGCAAAGCATCACCGATGAGGCGCCGAAAGTTGTGAATGGGCGCGTGGAGACACAGGCGCTTTCCGGATCACTGTCGCATGAATTTCAAAGCTTGGTGGATAAGACTGCGGAGCCGATTTGGGTTGGGTACGCGGAGCCGCGGGTGGCGGGGGACCGTCTGCTCTGCTGCGGTAATTACGATGTGACGGGGGACGGAGTGCGCGGCGGCTGCGGCAATTGCCGGCTGGAAGGGCGCGACGAGGGAACGAATGTGACGTCGACGGACAGCGGAAACGTCGGGCTTGAAGGAGCGCGGCGCATCGCGGTGCTTTTTCGGGTTGAGCAGAAGCAAATCGGCAAGATTCGTGTCGTCTCAGAGGACTGCACGCTGGATGCGGGCGGGCGAACGGTGATCTGGCTGACCGGCGTGAAACCAGCGGAGAGCGTTGCGTGGCTCGAGGAATTTGTGCTCGCGCAGAAACACGGCGGGCACGATAAGCACAACACGGGCGATTCTGCGCTAACCGCGATCGCGATGCATGCGGACGCGGCGGCCGATCGCGCGCTGGAATCATTCACGGCGCCGGACAAGCCAGCAGAGTTGCGAAAGCAGACATCTTTTTGGCTAGGTGAGGCCCGCGGCAAGACAGGATTGGCCGCGCTTGAGAAGATGGCGAAGAACGATCCGGGTCCGGACGTGCGTGAAGAAATTGCGTTTGCGTATTCGGTGAGTCACGAGCCCGGGGCACTGGGCGACATGATTCGGATGGCTCACGAGGACGGAAGCGCGCACGTGCGAGGCCAGGCACTCTTCTGGCTGGCGCAGAAGGCGGGACAGAAAGCGGTGGGGACAATTACGGGCGCGATTGAGAACGATCCGGACACGGAAGTGAAGAAGCAGGCTGTTTTTGCGCTGAGCCAGTTGCCCGAGGACAAAGGCGTGCCGAAATTGATCGAAGTGGCGCAGACGAACCGGAATCCCGAGGTGCGGAAACAGGCGATGTTCTGGCTGGGGCAATCGGAGGACCCGCGGGCGCTGGCGTTCTTTGAGAAGGTGCTGTCGCATTGAGCGTGAGGCTCGGAGACGAGAGGGGGCCTCAACACTGATTCCCTACTGACTCCATTGTTTCATGGGATGAGTTAGATCTAGCCAGGATTCCCCTACTGCGCGACAGTCGTTCGCAAGACCAACGCCAGAAAAAACGGCCGCTCCGCTTGGAACAACGTCGCGGTGTGGGTCGCTGAACTACAGCTCAAGAGGCTTGAGGGGGACGTGCTGGGAGGCAAGGAGGAGTTCGCCGCGGAAAGCACATTCGGCGGGGCGGCGATTTAGGGCCTCTTCGGCGGAGAGGCGCGCGAGATCAGGGTTGTTGTTTTCCTGGGAAAGATGAGCGAGGACGAGAAAGCGCGCGCGGGTGTCGAAGCCTTCGGGATCGGAGAGAAATTCGCTGACGGCGTGATTGGAAAGATGACCGGTGCGGCTGAGGACGCGCTGCTTGACGACCCAGGGATAGGGGCCAACCTTGAGCATGTCGAGATCGTGATTGGATTCGAGGACCAAGCAATCGACATCGCGGAGATGGACTTTGACGAGTTCGGGCATGTAGCCCAGGTCAGTCACCAGCGCCAACTTCACGCCGTTGGAGCGGAAGGTGAAGGCGACGGGGTCGGCGGCGTCGTGCGGGATGGCGAAGGCGTGAACGTCGATATCGCCGACGGTGAAGCGCTGGCCGGGGTGAATGGTTTCAAGGCCATTGAGGCGCTTGCCAAGAGTGTCCGGAAGAATTTGGTGCATCGCGTCCATAGTGGGCTCGGTAACGTAGAGCGGGGCTTTCCAGAGAGCGAGCATCTGCGGCAGGCCGTTGCAATGGTCGGTATGCTCGTGGGTGATGAGGATGCCGTCGAGGTGGTCGACGGATTGTTCGATGGCGGCGAGGCGGGCGAGGGTTTCGCGTTTGCCGAGTCCGGCGTCAATGAGGAGGCGGGTATGCTGGGTCTCGAGTAACGTGATGTTGCCCGAGCTGCCGGACGCTAGGATGGATACCCGCAAGCCGATCGCTTCCCCCTCAGAGATACAGCGCAAACAGATTTTCAGAATAATGCCACAAATGCCCAACAAGATGCCCAACAAAATCACAATGAGTCACTACCGAGCGGATCTGGCACGGAGCCGGGCCGGTTTGCGGCATCGCGGATGGACTTCCATGGGCGATTGCCTGAAGAACATCGGAGTAGCCACTCCCAACGATGGAGTGTCACCAGGCCACGGCTTTAACAGGCGAGGCGGGAGCGGTCAAGGGTAAAACCGTTGAGGGGGCCGAGGACGGTGACGGCAATTTGTTCGGGGCGAAAGAATTCCTGGGCGAGAGACTGGACTTCCTCGCGGGTGATGACTTCGATGGAGGCGAGGATTTCGTCGAGGGAATAAAAGCGGCCGAAATAGAGCTCCTGGCGGGCGAGATTGGACATGCGAGCGCTGCTGGATTCGAGGGAGAGCATCAGTGAACCCTTGAGGTGGTTCTTGGCGCGAAGGAGTTCTTCTTCGGTGACGGGCGATTCTTTCAAAGCGCGGAATTCCTTGATGGTGAGGTCGACGACCTGTCCGACGGTTTCCGTCGCGGTGCCGGCGTAGACGGTGAACATGCCGGCATCAGAATAGGGTGTGATTTCGCTGAAGACTGCGTAAGCGAGACCGAGCTTCTCTCGAATGTTTTGAAAGAGGCGCGAGGACATGCCGCCACCGAGAAGATTGTTGAGAACGGCGACGCCGAAGCGGCGTTCGTGGGCGAGGGGAAACGAGGGGACGCCGATGCAGAGATGGACTTGCTCGAGATCGCGCTTGGTTTCGAGGTGGATGGGCGCGCGTGTGGATGGAGCGGTGCGTTCTTCATACCCTCCGGCAGGTTTGAGAGCGGCGAATTCACGCTGGGCAAGCTCAAGGATCCGCTCGTGAGTGACGTTTCCGGCGGCAGTGAGAACGAAGTGGTCCGGTGCGAACCAATTTTGAAAGCGATTGTGCAGCGCATCGCGGCTGAATTTCTTCACCGTGCGAGGAGTGCCGAGAATCGGGCGGCCGAGAGGGTGATCGGGCCAGAAGCCTCTGGTGAATAATTCATGGAGAAGGTATTCGGGGTTGTCCAGGTCCATCTTGATTTCTTCGAGGACGACCTGGCGCTCTTTCTTGACATCTTCGGAATCGAACAGCGGACGGAGAACGAGGTCGGCGATGACGTCAAAGGCGATGGGGAGATGCTCGTCTAGGACTTTGGCGCTGAAGCAGATCTGTTCTTTAGACGTGAAAGCGTCGAGCATGCCCCCGATGGAGTCCATTTCGCGGGCGATCATTTCGGCGGAGCGGCGCTCGGTGCCCTTGAAGACCATGTGCTCGATGAAGTGGGCGAGGCCGTTTTCTTCAGGGACTTCGCGGCGGGAACCGTTGCGGATCCAGATGCCGACGGAGACAGAGCGGACGTGGGGCATGGTTTCGGTGATGACCACGAGGCCGTTGGGGAGAACGTGCTTCTGGATGTCGCGTGTTTCCGTGGGCATGGGATCATTGTGACATAGGCGGAGCGGAAAGGAAAAACGGAAGGAAGCGGCCAGTTAAATCCAAGTTCTGCAATAAGATGCAAAAAAAAGAAGGATGGCGCCTTCCCGGGAGCGCCGGGATAAATTCCAGGAGGCGCTACAAGAGCTTCTCGGCGGGATTGAGTTTGCCGTATTCGCTGGTGTAGTGGAGCGGGACGTCGGAGTAGGTGCCCTTCTCGCGGAGATAGACCTCGCAAGAATCGAAGGGCTTGGAATAAACGTGGATGCTGACGGCACGCTGATTGAATTCGAGGAGATTGAGAACCTGATGGACGGGCTCGAGGGGATTGACAGAGGCGGGATGGGCGGCGTCCATTTCGTAAATGTCAGTGGAGATGATGCGACACTTGCCGTGGGAGGCATCGCGCTCGTCGATGCGGAAGTTCTGGACCTTCAGACGGCCAATGGGAGCGGACATCCAACAGTTCTGGTCGCGATGGTTGTGAACGCGGCTGGCCTGGCCGACTTCCCAGCAGATGGTCATGCATTCAAAGACATCGTTCTTGAAAATGAGATTGCGGGTGTAGTTTCCTTTGGAAAAGAAAAGATATTTGTCGAGAGTCTCCGAACGAGCGGAATGGCGAAGAAAGTAGCCCTGAACGTTTTCGAGGGTGAAATCGCGCTCGGGGATGGCGGCGAGACCCTTGACCCAATCGGTGATCGCGAGTTGCTCGGTGGTCACTTGCTTGTGCATTGCGCGCCTCACGTTCCAGTACGACCGCGAAGCGGCCGGCTGGGCAATCCGGAGATTAGGGCTATTGCTGAAGGATTATACCGCTGAACCCAGAGGATGTAATGAGCTTAGGAAGTAAAGAAAAGGGGTACTCTTGCTGGAGAGGAGTCAACGGTTTAAGCGGAGCGTTTGGCTGAAAGAAAAAAGATATGGAGCTATTGGGCAAATCGAAAGAAGAGCTGCGTGAATTCTGCGTAGCGCTGGGCGAACCGGCATATCGCGGCGGGCAGATCTATCACGCGCTGTATGCGGAGCGGAAGTTTGCTATTGCGCGGATGACGAATCTGCCGGCGGCGTTGCGCGAGCGGCTGGCGAAGGAAGCGCGGATTACGCTGCCGGAAGTGAAGCAGAGATTCACTTCGGCGGATGGCTCCGTGCGGTATCTGTTTACGCTGACAGCAGGAGAGGAGAAGACGAATACCAGGCCCGCTTCGGTGGAAGCAGTGTTTATGCCGAGCGGGAGTCGGCAGACAATTTGCATTTCGACGCAGGCGGGCTGCGCGGTTGACTGCCAGTTTTGTTTGACGGCACAGCTTGGGCTGATTCGAAACTTGACGGTGGGAGAGATTATTGCGCAGGTGCTTCTGCCGCTCGAAGAACAGAAGGGACAACTCGCTACACAAACAAACGTGGTTCTGATGGGACAGGGCGAGCCGCTGCTGAATTTTGACGCGGTGATGGCGGCGCTGCGGATTTTGCTGGATGTGGAGGGTGTGGGACTTTCGCCGAAGCACGTGACGCTTTCGACGAGCGGAATCGTGCCCGGAATTGAACGGCTGGCGCAGGAGAAGGTACGCCCGAAGCTGGCGATATCGCTGAACGCTTCGAATGATGAACAGCGCAGCATGCTGATGCCGATCAATCGGAAATATCCGCTCGGCGCGTTGCTTGAGGCTTGCAAGAAGTATCCCTTGCGACCGTGGGAACATTTGACGTTTGAATATGTGCTGCTCGGCGGGGTGAATGATACGCCGGAGGATGCGCGGCGGGTGGTGAAGGTGCTGGCGCCTCTGAAATCAGTGAAGGTGAATTTGATTCCATGGAACCCGGGAGAGCTGCCGTACCAAGAGCCAGGCAAAGAGCGAATCGAAGAATTTCGGCGAATCTTGAATGACAAGGGCGTGCCCGCTTTCGTGCGATATTCCCGCGGCCGGGATGTGATGGCGGCTTGCGGGCAATTGGCGCTGCTGCAAATTGATGGTTCTCAGTTGTCAGTTATCAGTCCTCAGAAAAGCGAAAGAGAGCGTGCCGTGCCGTACAGGTTGTGAGAGAACAAGATTCGATTCCGTCTGTGATCGACTAGAAAGAAAATACTGAGATGGACCAGGACATCCTGGATGCCTTGTCATCAGCGTAATGAGCTTTCCGAGTCACCGTGATTCCGCACCCCCCTCCCCCTATGTTTTTCATAAGTGTTGATTCTAAAGAGAGTTAAAGTCGTTTATTTTGTTACACTTTTGCAAGTGTTGATTCTAAAGCTGATTGGTGCGGGACTGGCTGAGGACCAGATTCGGGCGGAGCGGAGGGAGGGGTAAAAGAGGAGCGGACGGTCTCGCGCCAGGAATCCGTGCCGAAGGCGTTGATATACTCGTCCTCGGCGTGCTGGATGGATTGAAGCAGGGTCTGGCCGAGATAGGCGAGAGTGGATGCGGTTTTGGGCTTGACTTGACCTTGTGCGACGGCGGAGAAGAGGCAGCCCAAGGCGGAGCTGAGATCGCAGGCGGAGACATAACTGCCGGATAGGAAAGAGGATACATCGCGGCCAACCTGCTCGGCGGCGAGGGATTGCGCTTCCCTGCGCGCATGGAAGAAGCAGAGGTGCGGATGGCTGGCGCTTTGCGGAGTGCGGCACTGGCGGCCATCGGCGAAGGTGAAAGAACACAAGCCCGAACGGTCCTTGGAGCGATCGGTGGACATAGAACTCTCCAGAAAAGAAGGATTTGAGTTGTAAGAGGGTCTCGCGGAAGGCGAGGCAAACTACTTTACGGAGATAATATACCAGAGTGGTGACCGTGTTGTCAACAAGAAAAGCAGCTTGGCGGATGTCAGTCTCCGGTTAGTGCGTTTATCAGGCATGTGGATTACTTCCGAGTAGCCCGTGACTCGGGCACAATGCCGATGCCGCCCGCGTCCGGGCGCTCGCCGCCTACAAGGATTTCCTCACCCTCTGGAAAAGACGCCGATCCCGAGATTCCCATCCTGAAGAAAGCCAAGGCCGAGTACGCTAGTCCTACCTCTTCGCTTGCTACTTAGCGATTCGGTGTCGAGGGCGGGGATGCTCTTGAGCTAAGAGTTGAGGCTCCGTTTCGGCGATTGGAGGCCGAGGGGCACCAGCCCTGCGCGGTAGCTCCCCGGATCACCTCACGGGTTCCCAGCCCTCTGGCAGCATATCGAATGCCAGCGTGTCACGGTAGGCGTACTGATTGCCTTCCAGTACCGCCACTGGCGTCAGCATATGCCAGATGCGATCATCGTCGAAGACGTAACACTCACCCGATTCGCGCATCGTGAAGCGATCCATTTCGTGTTTCTCATTGTCGGTTATGATGACTTCGCCACCGTGAGCGCCGCAGCGGCCCAGCAGATGAGTGGCGATGTACTTTTCCCCGTCCTTATGTAAGCCCGGTGGGCTTGTGTCACACGGCCGACCCGGCGTAGCCGTGAACCTGATTAAATGCAGGTTGACCAAATATCTCGTACCCACCGCCGAGAGCGGCAGGTAATGAAGGTGGTAAGCAATCATCTTGTGAACGCCTATGGAACCGGCGATGGCCGGGGGCAGCGGAGCGTACTCTCGCGGCTGACCGCCTAGTGTCGTGTTGTATTTTTCCAGCTGCACATAGGGCGTGCTCTCCTCGCTCGACCAAACGCTTACACCGCCCTCAACAATCTCGGCCCGGAGACGATTTAAGGAACGATACCTGTCGCCCCCATCATAGTACTTGTCCTTTGGAATGGACCAAGCTGCATGGGCTAACGATTCCAGAGTGCGCGCCACGTCTACATCAACTCTAAGCGGCTGCCGACTAAACCCGCGCTCGACGAGGTCGTTTCGCGGCCTGGCATTCGTTGCAACCGGAATAAAGCTGTCTTGACCCATGATTGCTCCTGACAAATGCTTGACGATTGCATGACCACGCACATCCCCCTATCTCTCGCTGGCAGCGAATCGACACACACCAAGCATCTATTAACCGGAATCTCCTTTTTGACTTCAAGAACCCTGGCGATCATACACCCATCTCGCCGTTCACGATGATGGGGAAAGATTTTCATCTGAAGTGCTACGAATCGGTATGCGATCCGCGCCGGTACAGCCGAAATTGCGCCATTTTGCGGCCCACTTTTGCGACACCTCTCCCAGCTTCCATTGAGGCGCTCTGGGTCTGGTTGGGACCAGCGGGCGTCGCGCTTCGGATTTCACGAGCAAGCATCCGTGCACAATTACGAAGCGAATTGATGCGACGCCTCTGCGCTGGCGTGGGTATGTGGTGCGCGAACATGTTGTCTACGTTCATTGCGGCGAACCCGAAGCTCTGCCGATCGATTGGGTAGTCGAGCCGATGGCTCCTGGATAGTCGGCTACTCGGAAGTTATCCTCGCTCCCGATTTGTTCGGCTGTCAGGTTGCCAACTCCTGGTAAGTCGCGTAATCGGAAACTAAGCCAATGGTGGAAGATGTGGTTTCCGAAGAAAAGTGAATAGCGAAGGGTAGTATCTGGGCTGTTTCAGGAGGGCCGGACACCAATGACGGACATGAGACGGCCGGATTGGGCGCCTTCTTTGCGATAGCTGAAAAAAAGATCGCGCCGGCAGGCGGTGCAGAAATCGCTGACGAAGATGTTCTTTTCGCGGAGGCCGGCGTCGAGGAGCTCGGCGCGGTTGGCCTTGCGAAGATCGAGGTAGACATTCTTGGGGGGCGGCTGGTGGCCAGGCGGCATCATGCTGAGCCATTGGAGCGGGTTGGGCTCGTCGCCGGTGCGAAGTTCGTCGAACCATTCGGCAGCGTTGGGAAACTGGGTGAAGAAGGCGGCGGCGACCTCGGTGCCAACTTCGTAGCAGCAGCCGCCGATAGCGGGGCCGAGAGCGGCGAGCAAATCCGCGGGTCTGCTGCCAAATTGCATGTGCATGCGGCCGATGGCTTTCATGACGATGCGTTGCAAAGTGCCACGCCATCCGGCGTGAACGGCAGCGACGGCGCGCTTCTTGGGATCGACGAGAAGAATCGGGACGCAATCGGCGGTCTGGACGCCGAGGAGAAGGCCCGGTTGGTTGGTGGCGGAGGCGTCGCCGCGGCGGGGTTCGGCGGGAGCGGCCTCGAAAACGTGCATAACATCGGAGTGAAATTGTTTTAGAGGGACGAAAGTAAGATCTGTCGCGCCGAGAGCGGATTGGAAACAGTGACGATTTTCCAGGACGTTTTCGCGGGTGTCCCATTCCGCGAAGCCGAGGTTGAGGACCTTCTCTACTGTTTCCGGCGCGACCGCTAAGCGGTTGACCAGCGGGCTGACGCCGCCGGGACGTGTGCTGAAACCGTGGACCAGCCAGGGGAGCTTGTTTAGAACCACAGACTGGAGAATGCGGACGCCGTGTGAGGTGCGCTGGGTCCAAGAGTTCTGCGATGAGCGCTGGATGGGGGGCTTGCGGACTTTGCGTATTAGCCGAAGTGGTTTCCTAGTTGCCACAACCTAGCCAGTATAATCGGAAAGGAGTTGAACGACAGTAAGGTTAGACTGAAAGAAAAGGCGGAGGATTTGAGCACGAGGAGATCGGCGGAAACATCGAGGTGCGGACGAAGGGGGCACAGGCTGAAGCCTGGGCTACTGGTGGCAAATCGTTGATCGTTGGGATGGGGATAGATGTCGCGGAAGTGGAGCGAATCAAGGGAGCGATCGAGCGGCATGGAGAGGTGTTTCTGCGGCGGATCTATACGCCGAAAGAAATTGCGTACTGCGAGAAATTCAAGAATAAGTTTGAACGCTACGCGGGGCGGTTTGCAGTGAAGGAAGCGGCAATGAAAGCGCTGGGCACGGGTTGGAGCAGGGGCGTGCGGTGGGTGGAGATCGAAGTGGTGCGGGAAAAAGGCGAGAGGCCGACTTTGGCGCTCGAAGGCGAGGCGCGCAAGATTGCGGATCAGTTGGGCGTGAAGCACATTGCCATGAGCATAACCCACACGGCTGCCCAGGCGTTTGCGCAGGTGATTCTCGAGAGTTAAGAATTCAGAGTTGAAAGTTGAAAGTCAAAGTCGAGGAATTCACGACAGAAGGCACAGAGAAGGAGAAGAGCGATTGTTACCCCAGAGACGCCCCGACTGGGTCGGGGCAGGCGCCGGGCGCAGAGGAAACGCAGAGAGCGGGGGACGCAGGAGCAAGAGAAGCGAGAGGTTCGCCCACCAGGAAGTTCCCTTCCCCATTCACAATTGAAACGCTGAACCAGTGATTGGCGGGCCATGCGCCGCGCACACGCACGCACAGGTAGTTGCTGGAAAGTGCTGGCGTCGTGCCTGAGATCGGGTCATCGTCGGGGCGGAGGGCGAGGACGCGGAGTGTGCTGCCGAGTTGCGTGCGGCGGAAGGCGGTGGCTTTCCGATCGGCGAGGGCGCGGAGTTCACGGGCGCGGCACTTGATGGTTGCGGCGGGGATTTCGTTGGCGAGTTTAGCAGCTTGGGTGCCGGGGCGCTTTGAAAACGAAAAGACATGGAGGTAGGTGAAGGGGCGGGATTCGATAAAGGCAAGCGTGGCGGTGTGGTCGGCTTCGGTCTCGCCAGGGAAACCGGCGATGACGTCAGCGCCGATGGCGGCGTTGGGTAGACGCTCGCGGATCAGCTCGACGCGACGAGCGTAGTGTTCCGCACGGTACCAGCGGTGCATGGCGGCGAGGATGCGGTCGGAGCCGGATTGCAGCGGCATGTGGAAGTGCTGGGCGATGCGGTCGGTTGAGGCGAAGAGTTCGACGAGGTCCCGGGTGACGTCGAGAGGCTCGATGGAGCTGATGCGAAGGCGCTCGATGGAGGTTTCATCGAGGATGCGGCGGAGAAGATCGAGAAATTCGACGCGGGGAGAGAGGTCGCGGCCGTAGGTGCCGAGGTTGATGCCGCTGAGGACGATTTCGCGAAAACCGCCGGCGGTGAGGCGTTGGATTTCCTGGAGAACGGTTTCGAGGGGGAGGCTGCGGCTCTTGCCTCTGACAAAAGGGATTACACAGTAAGAACAGCGGCTGTTGCAGCCATCTTGAATTTTGAGCGTGGGGCGAGTGTGATTTCCTTCCCCACCGAGGATGGGCGCGGCCAACAGGGAAGTTTGTTCGAAGATGTCGCCGGTTAGAACTTTGGCGGGGGCGCGTGAGAGAGCCATTGGCTCGGCAAGAAGCAAGGCAGCCGGGAAAAAGTCTTGGACGCTCGGAGAAGAATGAGATTGCGAGAACGTGTCGATGAGTTGGGGGATTTGCGGCTTGTGGGAATTGCCAACGACCCAAGAAACACCAGGAAGAATAGCGAGGTCTTCCGGGGCGCGCTGGGCGTAACAGCCGGTGACGATGACACGAGCGGCGGGATTCTGCGCGTGGATTTTGCGGATGGCGTAGCGGGCCTGGGCATCGGCGGCAGCGGTGACCGTACAGGTGTTTACGATTACGAAATCCGCCGCCGCTGCTTCGGGGACGGCGCTGCAACCGCGTTCGAGCAATTGGCGCTCGAGGGCCGCGCCGTCGGCCTGGGTGGCGCGGCAGCCGAATTGTTGAATGTAGAAGGTCTTCATCGAGAACAATCAACAGCCGAAGAAAGAATTTAGACAGAGTCCCCAGAGTTTGCAGAGAGCGCGGAGACTGTTATGCCCGATCCTCCGACAGCATGAACGCTGCGGATGGCGGCTCTTAAGGATACCCAGGAAGCAGGCTTCCGTGGAAGCAGGCGAGATGGAAAATTCAATCGGCTGCCGGTGATTGGCTTTACTCGCTGGTCGCAGGTCCGCTACAATCTTCGCGCCGACATGTCACACCAACGACGCCACCCTTCCGCGCTGGACAATCCTAAGATCTCGATTGTCATTCCGGCTTACAACGAGAAATCGACCATCGAGGAAATCCTGCGGCGCGTGCTGGACGTGGAGTTCCACAAGGAAGTGATCATCGTGGACGACTGCTCGACGGACGGTACGCGGCAGATCCTAGAAAATATGTCCATGCGGCAGGCGAACGGTGGAAAGGACGCGGCGGCGCAGGATGGCGGCGATCCGGTGGCGCTGGGCGAACTGCGGTTTTTCTTTCAGACACACAACCAGGGCAAGGGAGCGGCATTGCGCCGGGGCTTCGCGGATGCGACGGGAGATGTAGTGTTGGTGCAGGACGCGGATCTGGAATACGACCCGCGGGACTATGCGAAATTGCTGGAGCCGATCGTGGATGGCCGGGCGGATATTGTGTACGGATCGCGATTTCTCGGCGGGCCGCAGCGGGTGCACTACTTCTGGCACTACGTGGCGAATAGGGTTCTTACGCTGCTCTCGGATATTTCTACGAACCTGAAGCTGACGGACATGGAGACGTGTTACAAGGTCTTCCGCAGGGAAGTGCTGAAAGGAATTGAGATCAAGTCAAACCGGTTTGGATTTGAGCCAGAAATTACCGCCAAGATTGCGAAGGGCAACTGGCGGATCTACGAAGTGCCGATCTCCTATGCAGGTCGCACGTACGAAGAGGGGAAAAAGATCACCTGGAAAGACGGGGTGCAGGCGCTGTGGTGCATCATCCGATTCAAGTTTTCCGACTAGATTGCGGCTGACCACAGGAAGAGTTCTCTCCCGTTCCTGGCATCCAAGAGATTGACAGTTGAAGTTCTTCGGACCCCGACAGGAGTCGAGGCCCTCAGAAAGACAATCCTTTACTTTTCCGCTGTCCACGGACTGCCCGTTCGATGCACTTGGATTGCAATAGCTGCCTGGGGTGCCAGCAGGTCCAGTTAAGAGCTAAGCCTGCGACAGGCGGCGCTGAAAGGTGAGAAGAATGAGATCGGCGCGGCGGCGGACGCCAAATTTGTTCAAAAGATTTGAGACATGGAATTTGACGGTGCGCTCAGCGATGTTGAGCCTGCTGGCGATTTCTTTATTGGAAAGATTTTCAAGGAGCGAATCGAGCACTTCCTGCTCGCGGCGGCTGAGGTTGGTGACGGAGTCGGTCTTGAGGCGACGCCCCTGGCCGCTGAGGATAGAATCGACGAAGCCGGAGAGCAACTGGCGCGGCACCCAAAAACCTCCATTGGAAACGAGTGGCAGGGCGCGAACCAGCTGGTCACGCGCCTCAACGTAGGTCAGGAGGCCTTTCACGCCGAGGCGGAGGAGCGAAAAACTGTTGGTTTCATCGTGGTGTTCGCCAACGACGATGAGGCGCGCTTCGGGGTAGCGTTCAAGAAGGTTGGTGAGAAGAGCGCCGGTGGCGGGGCGCGCGGCGTGCGCGTCGATGACATAGACCTGGGCGCGCGGCGGCTCCATATTGCGGAGGTCGGGCGCCAGCATGGATTCAAGCTGCTTGGTAATAACTTTGAACTGCCCCTTTCCCAAAAGCCGCTCGAACTCGGTCAGCACCAAGGGGTGCGGCGAGAGCAGGCAAACTGTCAATTTGGAACTCGCTCGTTTGGTAGTCACTATGGGTCAGGTTAGATAAAACTGGCCAAAGGGGCAAGGGCCTTCGGCACATTTGTTCTCGAATTGTTACGTGACACCTAGGGCGCTTTTTCCACGGGGCACAACCCTCAGAAGAATGTCGACGATGCGTTCGGCGGCATGGCCATCCCAAAGCTGTGGGATGCGGCCGACCTTTCCTTTTCCCGCGATGACGTCCTGGGCGGCGGCGACGATCTTGCCGGGATCCGTACCGACGAGCAAATTCGTACCTTCGGAAACCGTGACAGGACGTTCGGTGTTTGCCCTGAGGGTAAGGCAGGGGACGCCGAGCGCGGTCGTTTCTTCTTGTATGCCACCAGAATCCGTCAGGACCAGAGTGGCTTTGCTGAGGAGGCAAAGGAAATCGAGATAACCGATGGGCGAGATAAGGCGAAGCTGTGGATGATTAGGGATGCCAGCCTGTGTGAGGTGCTGCTGCGTGCGCGGATGGACAGGGAAGACGACAGGGATCTGTGCAGCGACGACGTCGATGGCGCGGAGAAGTCCCGTGAGTTTTTCTGTGGAATCGACATTTGAAGGGCGATGCAGGGTCAGGACGGCGAAGCGGCGCCAGTCGGAACCGTTCTTCAGACCCAGTTCCTCGCCGATGCGGGACTGTTGCGCGATGGGGAGGAAATGACGCAGCGAGTCGATCATGACATTGCCAACGAGGTAGATGCTCTCGCGGGGACGGCCTTCCCTGAGCAGGTGCTCGATGGCGTCTTGTTCTGTGACGAAGAGATAGTCGGCCAGGGCATCTGTGACAACACGATTGATCTCTTCGGGCATGGAGCGGTCAAAACTGCGCAGGCCCGCTTCGACGTGGGCCACGCGTATCCCGAGCTTCACAGCAGCCAGCGAAACGGCGAGCGTGGAATTGACATCACCGACCACGAGCGCCAGATCGGGTTGGCGCTCGACAAGGACAGGCTCGATGCGCTTGAGGATTTCGGCGGTCTGCGCGGCATGGGAACCTGATCCGACTTCGAGATTGACGTGGGGCGCGGGAATACCCATTTGGCGGAAGAAAATGTCGGAGAGCGTTTCATCGTAGTGCTGGCCGGTGTGGACAAGGATGGGATCGATTTCCGGATGGCGCTGCATTTCGCGCATCAGCGGAGAGATTTTCGGCAGATTCGGACGCGCGCCGACAATATTGATGATTTTCAGACGATGCGCCATTGGTTGTCGCACTCGACGGCGGAGGCAGTATACCATCCGGGTTTTGCGAGCCCGATGTAACCTAATCCCCGTTCGCACCAAAAAAGCAGTACTTCGCTGTAAGAATGTTCGATTCTTGCGGGAACCTGCGTAAAATAAGAGCGTACCCAATGCTCGGCCTGCTCTGCTGGTGTCCCCCATTCACCAGGAAGTCCGAGAAGGAGTTAGGAACTTCCAGAGGATGCGCAATCTGAACGAATCGGCGAAGACGCTGCGGGAGCTCCTCTCGCAACGGATCCTCGTGCTTGATGGCGCGATGGGTACGATGCTGCAACAGCGGCACTTGACGGCGACGGACTTCGGCGGGGCTGCGCTCGAAGGGTGCAACGAAAACCTGGTGCGCACGCGGCCCGACGTGGTTCTGGACATTCATCGCAAGTATTTTGAGGCGGGATCGGACATTGTCGAGACGAACAGCTTCGGTGGAGCCCCAATTGTGCTGGCGGAGTATGGGCTGGCGGCTGACGCGCACGAGCTGAACAAGCGGGCGGCAGAACTTGCGCGGCAAGCAGCAGATGAGGCGAGCACACCCATGAAACCGCGCTTCGTGGCCGGATCGATGGGACCGACGACGAAGGCGATCACGGTCACAGGCGGAGTGACATTTGCGGGGCTGCGCGAGGCGTATTACATCCAAGCGCGCGGGCTGGTCGAAGGCGGCGTGGATCTGCTGCTGGTGGAGACCTGCCAGGACACACGAAACATCAAGGCGGCGATCTTAGCCATTCAGAAACTCTCTAAAGAGATCGGCGCGCCGGTGCCGTTCGTCATTTCGGTGACCATCGAACCGATGGGGGCGATGCTGGCAGGACAGACGATTGAAGCGATGTGGGCTTCGCTGCGGCATGCGAAGCCGCTGGCATTTGGAATGAACTGTGCCACCGGGCCGGAATTCATGACCGACCACATCCGGACGCTGAGTCAGCTCACCGGTGAATTTGTGTCGTGCTATCCCAACGCCGGACTGCCGGATGAGGAGGGAAAATATCTGGAGACGCCGACGTCGCTGGCGGCGCAGCTCGAGAAGTTTGTGGACCACGGCTGGCTGAATTTCGTTGGCGGGTGCTGCGGCACGACGGAACAACACATCCGCGCGATCGCGCAGATGGTGGACGGCAAGAAGCCTCGGCAGCGTCCGGCGGAAGCGCATCGGGCGGTGTATGCGGGGATCGAGACGATCGAGGCGGAAGAGAGCACGCGGCCATTGCTGGTGGGCGAGCGGACGAACGTGATCGGGTCGCGGCTGTTCAAGAATCTAGTCGCGGAAGAAAAATGGGAGGAGTCGAGCGAAATTGCGCGGCGCCAAGTGCGCGGCGGAGCGCACATCGTGGATGTGTGCCTGCAAAGCACGGAGCGAGAGGAGAAGAAAGATATTCCGCTCTTTTACGAAAAGCTGATCCGCAAGATAAAGGCGCCGGTGATGATCGATACTACCGATCCGACGGCGGTTGAGCTGGCACTGACCTACTGCCAGGGAAAAGCGATCATCAATTCGATCAATCTGGAAGACGGCGAGGAGAAGTTCGAGCGCGTGGTGCCGCTCGCGCATGATTACGGCGCGGCGGTAGTAGCCGGGTGCATTGACGAAGATAAATTACAGGCACAGGCGTTCACGCGGGAGCGCAAGCTCGAAATCGCGCAGCGCAGCTACAAATTGCTGACAGAGAAATACGGGCTGGCGCCCGAAGACATCATCTTTGATCCGCTGGTTTTTCCCTGCGCAACGGGCGACGAGAATTACATCGGCGGCGCCGTGGAAACGATGGAGGGCATCCGCCTGATCAAGCAGGCGCTGCCGGATGTGCGGACGATCCTGGGGATCTCGAATGTGTCGTTCGGGCTGCCGGCAGGCGCACGCGAAGTCGTGAATTCGGTTTTTCTGTACTACTGCACGAAGGCGGGGCTGGACCTGGCGATCGTGAATACGGAGCGGCTGGAGCGGTTCGCGTTGATTCCACCGCACGAAAGAGAACTTGCTGAGAACCTGCTGTTTTCGCATCCACCGAAGGAAGTGCCCGCCGACCATTCGCAGGCTGCGCTGCTGCGCGGCGTGCCGTCGGATTGGCGCGAGCAAAGCAAGGAGCAGCGCGCGGCGGTCAACCGATATCACATTGCGGCGATTACGGAGCACTTTCGAACTGCGAAGAAGAAAGAAAAAACGCGCGCCGCAGACTTGCCGCTGGACGAGCGCTTGGCAAACTACATCATCGAAGGAACGCGGGACGGTTTGATTGAGGATTTGGAGCGCAAACGCGGGGAAGGCGCCGTGCCGCTGGATATCGTCAACGGCCCGCTGATGGCGGGGATGGCGGAAGTCGGTAGGCTCTTCAATGCGAATGAGCTGATCGTGGCGGAAGTGCTGCAATCGGCGGAAGCGATGAAGGCGGCGGTTAGCCACCTCGAACAGTTCATGGAAAAAGCAGACACGGCCAAGCGTGGGAAGATCGTGCTGGCGACGGTGAAAGGCGATGTTCACGACATCGGGAAGAATCTCGTCGAGATTATTTTGAAGAACAACGGCTACGAGGTCGTGAACTTGGGAATCAAAGTGCCGCCGGAGGATCTGATCAAGGCGTATCAGGAACACAAGCCGGACGCCATCGGGCTTTCCGGATTGTTGGTGAAGAGCGCGCAGCAGATGGTGATTACCGTAAATGACTTGAAGGATGCTGGCATTGAGATCCCACTCTTGGTCGGCGGAGCGGCGCTCTCCGGGAAATTTACACAGACAAAGATCGCGCCGAGCTACGGCCACGCGGTGTGTTATGCGAAGGATGCGATGACGGGGCTGCGTCTAATGAATGAATTGATGGATCCGAGGACGCGAGAAACGGTGGTGCGCGAGCACACCGCCTCTGGAAATGGATTTGGCATAACGACAACGGTGAGCGTGAACTCGATGCCTTCGGTGAAACGCTCTCCCCGGGTGCGCGCTGATCTGCCGATTCCCAGCGTTGCGACTCTCGACCGCAAAGTGCGGCTGGTGCCCGACTTGCGCGAGATCTGGAGTTACATCAACCCGTTCATGCTCTATGGGCGACACATGGGATATCGGGGAGATTTCGAAAAATACTTTGCTGTGCGCGAACCGAAAGCGGTCGAGTTGTACCAAGGCATGGAGGAAGTGAAACGCGAAGCGGCGGAGTTTATGAAGGTGCGTGCCGTGTGGCAGTTCTTCGAAGCGGAGGCGGAGGGCGAAGCGCTGCATCTCTTCGCGCCCGGAGCGAAGGAACCTCTGCACACGTTCCAGTTTGCGCGGCAGAGACTGGGAGATTTTCTCTGCCTGAGCGATTACGTGCTGCCGGTGAAGAATGGCCAGCGCGACCACTTGGCGCTGTTTGTTGTGAGTGCGGGCGAAGGCGTGCGCGAGCGCGGGGAAAAAGCGAAGAACGACGGATACTACTTCAAGTCGCACGGCTTGCAGGCGCTTGCCATCGAAACGGCGGAGGCGTGCGCGGAATGGCTGCACCGGCGCATCCGTGAGGATTGGGGATTCCCGGACCCGCCGGAAATGACCATGGCGCAGAGGTTTACTTCGCGCTACCGCGGA
>DASZZI010000073.1:0-23679 GCA_035544995.1 Candidatus Acidiferrum sp. | reverse complement strand
GTCTGTCTGGGAGCTAGACGTCTATTGTACTGCCGGGCCCACCGATCCTTATGAAACCGCAGTTCACTAGCCGAGTTCCCGATCTGCTTTTCCGCTTCTCAATTCGAATCTTAGGAGGTAAGGGATGAAAGTCAAGATCGCGATGGTATTTCTTGCGTTGTTGATGTTTGCGGGCGCTGCCGGACTGGCTACGGCCCAGAACAAAACAACTACCCATAAGAAAACGCGGACGCTCTCGGGCTGTCTCCAAACGGGCGACGCCGCCAAAGAGTATAAGCTTACTACGGCGAAAGGCGGCACTTGGGAGATCCACAGCGACTCCCTCAAGCTCGGCGATCATGTCGGTCATGCGGTTACGATTACCGGCGTGGTTTCCAATGCGACCCTCCACGGCGTGAAGGAAGATGTGAAGGCCGAGGCAAAAGAGCACGGCGTGGATAAGGACTCTACTGAGCATGGTCACATGACCGTGACGAATTTGAGTATGGTTAGCGACACTTGCAAAAAGTGACGGTCATCACACATTCTCGAATACGCACCCTGCACTAGCCTTCCCGGGAGGTCATGGGGACGATGTGACTTCACGCAGATGGTCTCCTGGAATTTGTATCTCGAGGACAGGGCGAAGTGTCATGCCTGGCCTGGATCGTGTTGGGTTTGGTGGCAGGTTTCATCGGCAGCAAAATCGCCAACAAGGCAGGAGAAGGAATTCTCCTCGATATCCTGCTGGGAATTGTTGGTGCGGTCGGCGCGGACCTGTTCAAGGTTGTACTGCGCCTGCTGCGTACGCCAGCTTTCGGCGCTGCCCCCGAAGACCTTGGACAATCGCACAGCGCGCGGCCGAGGCTTAGCTTGTGAAACGGTTTTGGGCGGCCCCACGCTCGCCGCGGCGAGCGTGGGGATTTCCGCGATTTTTCCACATCGCATTCGAACGGTACCAATAAAGTAATTGACACGCAGGGTACTTCCTGCTATTCTTTCCCGTGTTTGCTTGCACTGCGCCTCGAAGTGCCACTCACCAGCCCCGCCTTGCTGCCCCTCTATCTCTTCCTTTTTCTCTCTCTTCGTCAGCAACTCTTTTCTTTACAGATCGTTACGCACTCTTTTCTCTAACGGTGCCCTCGCAACCCCTTCCTTTTCAACTGCTTCCGCACTCTTTTCGTCGCAACGGTGGGTGTACCCCCTCTCGCTCCGTTTTCATCCTCTCACCCGCACTCTCACCCTGCTTGCCCAGAGCCTACTTCGCGAAGGGACCTTCGAGGGAACCCGTCAGAGACTTTGCTCTTCCGCGAAAAACACGAATTTGCAAATCCTTATGTTTTCCGCTCACTACACACTCTTCCAAGTTCCGTATCCTGTAACCCCTTTATTTGCCACTCTTACGAAAACAACCGGGGTGGGTATCAACTCTTCCCATTCTGGAACTCCCTCGCCCTGCGGACCGGTCGATGATTTTCGCCTTCCCAGAATCGCAGACTCCGGCCTTGTCGGAGAGATTCGACCCGCTCAAGAGTGCTTTTCTTTCTGTTCCGAAGGCCACATGCCACGGTCCACGAGTCACCAGCCTGCTCCGCGCCTCGCGTTGTCACGAATCACGGGTCACCAGTCACTTTCTTCCAATCTCGAACCTCCAACTTCCAATCTCCGCCCTTTGCTACACTACCGGCTCCCTTTGGAGAACCGCATGCCGACGCGCGACGACGCCTGGAAACTGCTCTGCGAATACACCGCTTCCGAAAGTCTGCGCAAACACATGCTCGCCGTCGAAGCCTGCGTCCGCGCCTACGCCCGAAAGTCCGGCGCCGACGAAGGGCTCTGGGGCATCGCGGCGTTGCTGCACGACTTCGACTACGAGCGCTGGCCGAACAACGAACACGCGCCTGACAAGGAGCATCCCGCGGAAGGCGCAAAAATTCTCCGCGCGCACGGCTACTCCGAGGAAATCATCCGCGCCATCCTCTCGCACGCCGATTATTGCAACGTCTCGCGCCAATCTGCGCTTGAGCACTCGCTCTTCGCTTGCGACGAGCTCGCCGGCTTTCTCACCGCCTGCGCCTACGTCCGCCCGTCGAAGAGCATCCTCGATTTGGAAGTCGACTCCGTGAAACGCCGCCTCAAGGACAAGGCCTTCGCCAAGGGTGTCAACCGCGAGGACGTCCGCAAAGGCGCCGAGGAGCTCGGTATCCCACTCGAAGAACACATCGTTTTCTGCATCGCCGCTCTTCGCGAGCACGCCGATGCTCTCGGCCTGCGCGGAAGCATGGGCACGCAAGCAGCTTCATAGGAGGTCAGTCTTAGACTGTGTGTGGGCACGGCATCCCTCCCTCGACTGCACTCGGGCAGGTGCTACGCCCCTACGAATTTCTCTAGCTCGGGAAATCGGGCTACAATTAAGAGGCAATGCTGAGGCAGATCGAAGGCTTCGACGCCACCGCGTCCCGGCACCCGCGGCGCAGGACGTACGCCGTGAAGGTCGGCCACGTTCGCGTGGGCGGCGGCGCGCCCATCGTCGTGCAGTCCATGACCAACACGGACACCGCCGATGTTAAGGCCACTTTCCAGCAGACGGTTGAGCTGGCCGAGGCGGGCTCCGAGATTGTGCGTTGGACCGTGAACGTCCCGGAAGCTGCCGCCGCCGTGCCACAAATCAAGAAGCGTTTGCTCGATGCGGGCTGCAACGCTCCCATCATCGGAGATTTTCACTACAACGGCCACGTTCTGCTCACTAAATATCCGGATTGCGCCAAGGCCCTCGACAAATACCGCATCAATCCGGGCAACGTCGGCGCCGGTCAACGCCGCGATGAACAGTTTTCCACCATTTGCAAGATCGCGCGGGACAACGGCAAGCCCGTGCGCATCGGCGTGAATGGCGGCTCGCTCAATCAAGAGCTGGTCATGCGCAAGATGCAGGAGAACACCGACAAGAATCTCGGCAAGGAGTCCGAAGAAATCATCAACGACTGCATGGTACTTTCCGCGCTGCAATCGACCGAGCTCGCTCTCGAATGCGGACTGCGGCACGATCAAATCATTATTTCCTGCAAGACTTCGCGCCCGCGCGATCTCATCACCGTCTATCGCGATCTCTCGGCGAAAACTGAACAGCCGCTGCATCTTGGCTTGACCGAGGCCGGCATGGGAATGAAAGGCCAGATTTGGTCCGCGGCATCGCTCGGAATACTGCTGTATGAAGGGATCGGCGACACGATCCGCATTTCGCTCACGCCAAAGCCCGGCGGCGACCGCCGCGAGGAAGTCTACGCCGCGTGCGAATTGTTGCAGGCGCTCGGCCTGCGCGCTTTCTCGCCAAGCGTGACCGCTTGCCCCGGCTGCGGCCGCACCACCAGCAGCACGTTTCAGGAATTAGCGGAGCGCATACAGAGCTATATCCGCGAGATGATGCCCATCTGGAAAACGCAATATGAAGGCGTCGAAGAGATGACTCTCGCCGTAATGGGCTGCATCGTGAACGGCCCTGGAGAATCGAAGGCCGCCAACATTGGCATCAGCCTCCCTGGCACCGGGGAAGCGCCGCGCTGCCCTGTCTATATCGACGGCAAGAAAGACGTGACGCTCGAAGGCACGTACGACGAACTCGCCGCCGCTTTCCAGGCCCTCGTCAACAACTACATCGCCAAGAAATACCCGCCCAAGACCGCTATTCTGGCGACCGGCCAATGAAGATTACCCGGGAAGACGTGTTGCGGGTGGCAGAGCTGGCCTATCTCGACCTGAGCGAGGCCGAACTCGAAACCTACCGCAAGCAATTGGACGACATCCTCGAATACGCCGGGAAGCTGAACGAGCTGGAGACGACCAGCGTCGAGCCGATGTCGCAAGTGCTCACGGACGATCAGATGGCGGACGCGACGCTGCGGGAAGATTTGGTCGTGCCCTGCGCGGTCGCGGATGACATTCTGGAGCAAGCGCCAGATCCTGAGCCGCCCTACTTCCGCGTGCCCAAAATCATCGAACGATGACAACGATTTGGACCATTGATGGGGTGCGCGAGGCGCTGGCGGCGAAGAAGGTGTCGGCGCGGGAGCTCGCGGGCGAGTTTTACAAGCGCATCGAGGCTCGGAATCCGGAGCTGAATGCCTACCTCACGATTTCGCAAGAACGCGCCTATGCGCAAGCGGGGCGCGTGGACGCAATGGTCGCTGCGGGGAAACCGCTGCCCCCGCTGGCCGGTGTACCGATTGCCATCAAAGATGTGATCAGCACGCTCGGCGTCAAGACAACCTGCGGCTCGAAGATCCTCGAAAATTATGTTCCGCCCTATGACGCGACAGCAGTCGAGCGGCTCGAAAAAGCCGGCGCGGTCATTCTGGGCAAGACCAACTGCGACGAATTCGCGATGGGTAGCTCGAACGAGAACTCTGCTTACGGCCCGGTACGGAATCCGGAGGCGACCGACCGCGTGTCAGGCGGCTCCAGCGGCGGCTCTGCGGCAGCGGTCGCTGCGGGTTTGTCCGTGGCTGCTCTCGGCACCGACACGGGCGGCTCCATCCGCCAACCCGGTGCGTTTTGCGGCATTCCCGCGATGATGGGGAGCTACGGCCGCGTTTCACGATACGGCTTGATTGCCTTTGCCTCGTCGCTGGACCGCATCGGACCGTTTGCCAGAAATGTGAAAGACGTTGCCATCGTACTGCAAATCATTTCCGGACGCGATCCGAACGATTCCACTTCGACGACCGCGCCCGTGCCGGACTATCGCTCGGAAACCGAAAAGCCGGTAAAGGGTCTGCGGATTGGGATTCCGAAAGAGTATTTCGGTGAGGGAATGGACGAGGGCGTCCGCAATAAAATGGAAGCGGGCATCGGGCTCTTCAAGAAACTCGGCTGCGAACTGCGCGACATCCACATGCCGCACACGGACTACGCCATCGCGACGTATTACATCATTGCGACGGCGGAGGCGAGCTCCAACCTGGCGCGCTATGACGGCGTGCGGTATGGTCTCCGCGTGGACGGCGATTCTCTGCTCTCGATGTACCGGAAGACGCGTGGCGCGGGCTTCGGCGCGGAGGTAAAACGCCGCATCATCCTCGGGACGTATGTACTATCCGCCGGCTATTACGATGCGTACTATTTGAAGGGCCAGAAGGTTCGCACGCTGATTGCGCGGGATTTTCGCGATGCCTTCACAAAGGTCGACGCGATTGTCACGCCGACCTCGCCGGTCCCGGCTTTTCGACTGGGAGAACGCGCCAGCGACCCTCTCCAGATGTATCTTGCTGATATTTATACGGTTACGGGCTCTCTTGCGGGCGTGCCAGCCATCTCGGTACCGTGCGGAAAGATCAGCGGCAAGCTTCCTGTCGGCCTGCAAATTTTCGGGCCCGCGTTTGGCGAAGCTCGCGTCTTACAACTCGCACATGCGTTTGAGCGAGCGGGCGGAGCCGATCTCTAAGTTATTTTCGCGTTCGCCGATTGGGAAAGCCCTTGCGATCCATCGAACCCATCCTCGGTAAGCTGGCCCGCGCTCAAGCAGGATTGCTCCGTGCTGCCGATGCCGTCTCCGCCGATCGGTGGAAAAGCAATCCACGTGAAGGGGCGTGGTCCGCCGGGGAACTCGTGGCACATCTGATCATGGTGGAGCGTGCCGTTATCGGCCGCGCAGATCGGATGACGCAAAAGCCAGCGAAACCCACGTCGCTGCTGAAAAGGTTCCACCTGCCGCTGGCATTGGTGGAATCCCGCCTGGTCCGGCGGAAGACACCGATTCCGCTAGACCCCCAACTTTTGCGCGAGAAGGAAGCGATGCTGGCAGAGTTGCGGGATGTTCGGGAACGAACCCTGGCGTTCCTGGACGAAACGAAGAATCGCGACCTGAGCGCGTACAGTTGGCCACATGCGTTCATCGGCACACTGAATTTCTACGAATGGTTCCAGATGATCGCCTCTCATGAGTTGCGGCACACCAAACAAATGCAGGAAATTGCGGCGACCCTACCGAAAACTGTAGCGACTTTGCAAAAATAAGACATTTTTGCCTATTCTCGGCGGCGTCTTCCTGCAGCGTACTAGCGGTTCAGCTTACAAAAAATGCGAATAACTGGCTTATTCATGAGGTTTTTGTGGAAAAGTACTAGCCGATTCGTTTTGGCTTGGCGGAACGGAATGACTATTGCTCTTAGAATTGTGCAGCGTTTACGATGCCTGCAGCATCAAACGTAGTGAGCAGTCCGGATGTGGCAGCAAAGTAGGAGAAGGGCAAGAGGAGCCGGGCTATGGTTACCGTCAAAGCCAGCCAAAAGATATTCACCGACGCGGAAGTCGCCACCCTAACGGGGATTTGCGTGGACCATCTTCGCAATTTTGCCAAGAGCCGCCATCTCGGGTTCATCGCGCGGGCGGCAGAGGCCGCCGGAATCCATGCGGATCAGTGGCTGTTTACACTGTCTGACCTGATGGTGCTGGTCACGCTGTTCCCGCGTTGCTCGCACTGAAGAGCAGAATTTAGAGATCAAACGGGCTCTCTCCGGCCAGGCCGGGGAGAGCCCTTAGTGTATTCGGTAGCACGGATTCCGGCAACGGGTATCGCGGGAGAGTTGCGGGCTTGCGAAAAGCAGCGGTATGCTCGCGAGGGAGGCAGACCGTGGGCTTCCGCGAAGCATCGTACTCTAAGTGACATTCATGACTAGTCTCCGCACAACTGCTTATCTATCCAGCCTGGCTGTGCTCGGCTGGATGGCAGCGGCCGGACACGGCCGCGGGATACCCAACCCCAACTCATCCCAAAACCAGACGGCGGTGCCACAGCAGGGCACAGGCGGGGCGACTGGAGCGGCAACGCGCCTTCCCCGAGGCAAAAAGCTGGTCCTCAAGGATGGCAATTTCCAACTGGTGCGGAGCTACGAACGGAACGGGGAGCGCGTACGGTACTTCAGCTCGGAAAGGGGTGACTGGGAAGAGATCCCGGCTGCGATGGTGGACTGGGAGGCGACGGCAAAGGTTGAAGCGGAAGCAGAGAAAGCGGCCGAGGAGCTTGCAAACAAGGTTCACAAGCAGGAAGAGGCGACGAAGGCAGAGATGGTGATGGACATCGACGCCAGTCTGCAGGTGGCGCCGGGTGTGTTCTTGCCGCCGGGCGAGGGAATGTTCGTAATCGAAGGCAAATCCGTATCCCAGCTGGAACAAGTCGGCTCGGAGGTCAAAGTGGACAAGAAGAGAACCCTGCAGCAGATCCTCTCGCCGATTCCGATTGTCCCCAGTAAGCATCACGTCGAGATTCCAGGCGCGAAGGCGAAACTCAGAATTGCGAACGCGCAGCCGGAATTCTACCTGCGGGAAGCGCCCCCCGACCCGGATCGCACCATGCTAATCCAAAAGAGCAGCCGGCCCGGCGAGTCCGGACCGGAGGTGGAACTGGTGCGCGCGACGGTGAAGGGGAACAAACGCCAACTGGAAACGATCCGCAGCCTATTCGGCGAGGAAATATCGCAGGAGCGAAAGACAATTTCGCTGCAACGCTGGGACGTTGCCCCAACGGTTTTCCGGTTCACGCTGAGCGAATCGTTGCCGCCCGGAGAGTATGCGCTGGCGGAGATCCTGCCGGATGGCATGAACCTGTACGTGTGGGATTTCGGCGTGGACCCCGCTGCTGCGTCGAAGCCAGTAAAGCGCTAAGCGCAGTGGGCTAGGAATGGTGTTGCCGGGAATGAGGCTGATTCGGGAAGAAATGTTTCAGTCCTGAATCTTTTCCGCGGTCGAGGCGGTGAAGACCTCGCGTAATACTGCGAGCACGTCCGAGACGCGGAAGGGCTTTTGGAGGCGACGCGGCTCGCCAAGCCTGGGCTCACCATCGCCGGTTTCCACGAAGTCTCCTGTCATGTAGATTACCGCTGGTTTATGTTCACCGGAGGCGGCGAGAATGCGCCCAGCGGCGGATTGCCCGCTCGCGGCGGAGCCACCCGCAACAAGATTCAGGTCACAGAGGAGAGCATCGTAGGAGTGCTGGCCGATGAAAGTCAGGGCTTCTTCGGGAGTCGCCGCGCAGTCAACCTGCATCCCATGGGCAGAGAGTCCTTCCTCCAGAAGCAGGCGAATGTTCTCTTCATCATCCAAGACGAGGATGGTGCGGCCCTTTACCGCAGCGGGAGTGGCGAGGATCCGTGGTGAGGAGCTGGAATCGGCATCCTTTGCGGCGATGCTCGGGATGGGTTCTCCGGCAACGGGGAGATAAACGGTGAAGGCGGAACCGCTGGCGGGGAGCGATTCCGCTTCGATGGTGCCGCCGTGTTCGCGAACGATAGCCATGCAAATGCTCAATCCAAGGCCGGTGCCGCCGCCAGGACGCTTGGTGGTATAGAAAGGATCGAAGAGGTGCGGGAACGCTTCGGGCCTAATGCCTACGCCGTCATCCTGGAAGGTAACTGCAATGCGGGATGAATCGCGGACAAGGCGAATCTGGATACGGCCCGACTCGCGGACTTCGCGGATGGCGTATTCGGCGTTGGTGATCAAGTTGAGAAATACCTGCATGAGTTGATTGGCATCGCCAACGACGCCCGGGAGATCGGGCAGCGGATGAAAGTCCACCGCAACGTTATTGCGACGAAGCGAATGCTCGTGAAGCTGCAGAGTGCGTTCGACGAGGGTATTGACGTCGAGAGGTTTCTTCCGCGGCGCGGCGGGGCGGGAAAAATCGAGCAGATTCTGGACGATGCGGGCAGCGCGTCGAGCTTGGCGATGAGTCAAATCGAGCTGACGTTTGGTGTCCTCTTCGATGCCCCCACGCTCACGCAAGAGTTCCGTGACACCGAGGATGGCGGTGAGGGGATTATTGAGTTCGTGGGCAACGCCGGCGAGCATCTGGCCCATGGCGGCGAGCTTTTCCGACTGGATCAGCTGCTCTTCGAGGCGCTTGAGTTCGGTGACGTCGCGGCCGGACATAACCACACCATCGATCTTGCTGGATTCGTCGAAGAGGGGGCTGAAATTGAAACGGATGCGGCGCCACTCCCCGAGCTTGTGGCGGACGCGCACTTCGAGCGAAGCGAAGGTCTGCTTGCCGGCAACGATGCCGGCGTAGAGCGAGAGTAACGCGGGCAAATCTTCCGAGTGGGTCCGACCTCCCAGCTTCATCTCCCGGGTTTCTTCGAGTTCGTAACCGAGAACTTCCTTGCAGCGCGGGCTCACGAAGGTGAAGTGGGAGCCGGTGTCCAAAACGAGAATCAGGTCGGGAAAGCTGTCGACGAGGCGTCGAGCGAATTCCTGCTGCTGGTGAAGACGGTGCTCCATCTCGCGGCGCGCGGTGATGTCCATGACCGCGCCCTGATACCGGATGACGGTGCCGGCGCTGTCGCGGACCGCGGCGGCCGTATTAAGGCAGATGATGGGACGGCCATTTTTGCACTGGAGAGTAATTTCGCGCCCTTGGATCACGGACTGCTGTTCGACCTCGTGCTTGAGAAGTTTTCGTTCTCCCGCATCGCTGAGAATATCGGGGACTTTTTTCGCGAGGAGCTCTTCTTTCGTCTCGTACCCGAGCATGCGGACAAGCGCCGGATTGGCATCGAGGATTTGGCCATCGGGGGTAGTGATGTAGATGCCTTCCTGAAGAGTTTCGAAGAGCTCGGTGAATCGCGCTTCGTTTTTGCGCGAGGCTGTGATATCGCGGGCGAGGATGGTGAGACCGTGCACTTTGCCATCGCGGACCATGGCATGCGCGACGCAATCGAAGTAATGCACGGATTGCTGGCTCTTCAGCCGGGCCTGAACAAGGCCGGACCAAGTACGGCGCTCCAGGAAGCGCGGCAGGTTTCGGCGAACCAGTTCCCGGCCGTCACCGCTGCCTTCCTCCATAAAATCGGTGATGTGCTTGCCGATAATCTGCTGGAAAGGGACGCCAACCAAATCGCTGAAACTGCGATTAACGGCGCGAATTTCGCCTTCGAGCGAGAGGGCAATGAGAACGTCATCGAAAGAATCGATAAGATCGCGGAAACCCTGCTGGGAACGGGAAATGACCTCAAACAACTGGTCAAGCTGCTTGTCACTAGGCGGAGTAGCGTCCCGCTGTTCGATGCCGTGCATGAGGCCGCGGAGCTCGGAAATCTCCTGAGTCTTCTTCCACATGTAGGCGCTGAAAAGCACAACAAGGACGACCAAGCCGATGGGAAGCGCTTCAAAATGTCTGGATAGAGAGCGAATGGAATCCCACGAAACGATGGCAAAAACAACGGCGAGAACAAGAAGCACCAGGAAGGTCAGGTTCCATAATTCCTTTTGGCGTTTTTCAAACTGTTCAAGTCGCGAAGAGGCATTGGGACGCGTATCGCCGCCATTCGAAGAACGCTCCGCGGAGCTGGACTTCCGCTGCTCTCGATCAACCATGAATTTCCGTGGCACTCGGCGAACCGGGGGAAGGAATGAGTGCTTTGTTTACAGGCCATTGTAAGAAGGGTATTGGCGCGGCAGCAAGGTGAGACACGGCGAGACGTTCCTGGGGGATACCTGCATGAATTGGGAACAAAACGAAACGGCGCCCCCGGCCGTGCCGGGGACGCCGCGCGCTGCATGTAGAGCTGATTCTAACCCTCTGTTGCGGCGTCTGCTTCGGTGTCCTTCTGCAGGAAGTCGAGCGCCGCTGCTTCCTCGGCGGTGAGTTCGGCGGCTTCCGGAATTTCCTCGACAGGAGCGGGAATGGGCATTTCCGTCAGCAATTGAATGCTGCGGTAGTGCTCGAGACCCGTACCGGCGGGGATGAGGCGGCCCATGATGACGTTTTCCTTAAGGCCGCGCAGGTAGTCCACCTTGCCAGCGACGGCAGCTTCGGTGAGCACGCGGGTGGTCTCCTGGAAGCTGGCGGCGGAGATGAACGAGTCGGTCGAGAGCGACGCCTTGGTGATGCCAAGGAGAAGCGGGCGGCCCGTTGCGGGGCGGCCGCCATCGGCGATAATGCGGTCGTTCTCTTCGCGGAAGCGGAACTTGTCCACCTGCTCTTCGAGGATAAAATTAGTGTCGCCGACGTCTTCGACTTTCACCCAGCGCATCATCTGGCGGGAGATGGTCTCGATGTGTTTGTCGTTGATGTTCACGCCCTGGAGGCGGTAAACCTCCTGAATGGCGTTGACCAAATAGGATTGAGTGAACTTCTCGCCGAGGACGGCCAGCAAGTCGTGCAGGTTAAGCGGGCCGTCGATGAGGGCCTCGCCCGCCTTGACGTGGTCGCCTTCCTGGACGTTGATGTGAACGCCGCGGGGGATGGAATATTCCTTTGTGGTCTTGCCATCCTCGCTTCCCACGAGAATCTTGCGCATGCCCTTGACGATATCGCCATACTTGACCACGCCATCAACTTCGCTGATAACAGCGGGGTCCTTGGGCTTGCGGGTTTCGAACAGCTCGACAACGCGTGGGAGACCACCGGTGATGTCTTTCGTTTTGGTGGTTTCGCGCGGGATCTTCGCGAGTACGTCGCCCGCCTGGACTTCGTCGCCGTCCTGCACCATCAAGTGGGCGCGGGAAGGCATGAGGTACTTCTTGCGGACCTTGCCGGCGGAATCGCGGACGAGAATGGCCGGCTGGTGCTTTTCATCGCCCGGCGGCAGCGTGACAACGAGCTGCGAGAGGCCGGTGACGTCGTCCACCTGCTCGTCAATCGTCAGACCGGGGCGCAAGTCGTCAAACTTCACGGAGCCGGCGGTTTCGGTGAGGATGGAGAAGGTGAAGGGGTCCCACTCGGCCAGGATCTGGCCATGGGTGACGTGTTCGCCGTCGGCGACGCGAAGGCGGGCGCCGTAAACGACGTGGTAGCGTTCTTTCTCGCGGCCCTTTTCGTCAACGATGGCAATGAGGCCCGCGCGGTTCATAGCGATGAGCGCGCCACCAGAGGCGGAGGCGTCTCCCTTGATCTTGCGGCCCTCAACGTAGCGAAGGTCGATGAACTTGACGACACCGTTGTTGCGCGCTTCGAGCGTTGAACGCTCGGAAACGCGAGTGGCGGTTCCACCGATGTGGAAGGTGCGCATGGTGAGCTGCGTGCCGGGCTCGCCGATGGACTGCGCGGCGATGACGCCAACGGCTTCGCCCAGCTCGACCATGCGGCCGGAAGCCAGGTTGCGGCCATAACAAAGCGCGCAGACCCCACGGCGTGACTCGCAGGTGAGCACGGATCGGATGCGGACGCGCTCGATGCCCGCGGCCTGGACGGAATTGGCAAGCTCCTCAGTGATTTCCTGGTTCACTTCGACAATGACGTGGCCTTCAAAGTCCTTGATCTTGTCGAGAGAAACCCGGCCGACGATGCGATCGCGCAGCGGCTCGACTTCGACGCCGGCTTCGATGATGGGCTCGACAAAAATGCCGTCGGTCGTGCCGCAATCGCGCTCATTGATGATGACGTCCTGCGCGACGTCGACCAGGCGGCGGGTGAGGTAACCGGAATCGGCGGTCTTGAGCGCCGTGTCCGCCAAGCCTTTGCGCGCGCCGTGCGTGGAGATGAAGTACTCCAGCACGGTGAGGCCCTCACGGAAGTTGGAGGTGATGGGGGATTCGATGACTTCGCCGGAAGGCTTGGCCATCAAGCCGCGCATGCCGGAGAGCTGGCGAATCTGCTGTTTCGATCCGCGAGCGCCGGAGTCCGCCATGACGTAGACGGGGTTGATTCCGCCTTCCTTGTCCTGGTTCTCGAGGGCCTTGAACATTTCATCGGCCACTTTTTCGGTGACGTCTCCCCAGATGGCGATGACCTTGTTATAGCGCTCGCCGTTGGTGATTGCACCGTCGAGGTACTGCTGCTGCACTTTGAAGACTTCCTTATCGGCGTTCTCGACGAGCTTGTACTTGTCGCTGGGAATGAGCATGTCGTCAATGCCGATGGAAATGCCGGACTTGGTGGCGTAGGTGAAGCCCAGGTCCTTCAAGTCATCGAGCAACTCGACGGTGTCTTCGAGGCCAAAGCGCAGATAAGAGTAATAGACGAGCTGCTGAACGCCCTTCTTCTTTAGGAGGCCGTTCACGTAGGGAAACTTCGACGGCAAGTGCGAATTGAAGATGACGCGGCCGACCGTGGTCTGGATGAATTGGCGCTCCATCTTCACCGGCTCGGTGTGCGTCACGTCCTGATCGTCGTAGGCAGTGGTGAGGTCGATGACTTCACCGGAGTAGCGCAGTCGGATGGGGGTGAGGAGCTCGACTTCGCCGGCTTCCAACGCGAGGATGACGTCATCAGTGGCGCCGAAAACGCGGCCCTCGCCCTTGGCGCCGGGCTTGGACTTGGTCAGGTAATAGATGCCGAGGACCATGTCCTGCGACGGCACGGCGAGAGGCAGACCGTTCGCGGGCGAGAGAATGTTTCGCGAGCTGAGCATCAGCACGGATGCTTCGACCTGGGATTCGGGGGAAAGCGGAATGTGCACGGCCATTTGGTCGCCGTCAAAGTCCGCGTTGAAGGCGGTGCATACGAGCGGATGGATGCGAATGGCCTTGCCTTCGACGAGTACGGGGTCGAAAGCCTGAATGCCGAGACGGTGAAGCGTGGGGGCGCGGTTGAGCATCACCGGATGCTCGTGGATTACGTCCTCGAGAATGTCCCACACCACCGGTTCCTTCTGCTCGACCATTTCCTTGGCTTGCTTGATGGTGGTGCAGTGACCCTGGGCTTCGAGCTTGTGATAGATGAAGGGCTTGAAGAGCTCGAGCGCCATCGTCTTCGGGAGACCGCACTGATTGAGCTTGAGCTCGGGGCCAACGACGATGACGGAACGGCCCGAGTAGTCCACGCGTTTGCCGAGGAGGTTCTGGCGGAAACGGCCCTGCTTGCCCTTGAGCGTATCGCTCAGGGACTTCAGCGGACGGTTGTTGGTGCCGCGGAGAACGCGGCCGCGGCGGCCGTTGTCGAAGAGCGCGTCGACGGCTTCCTGGAGCATGCGCTTTTCGTTACGGACGATGACGTCCGGCGCACGGAGCTCCATGAGCTTCTTCAACCGGTTGTTGCGGTTGATAACGCGGCGATAGAGATCGTTCAAGTCGGAAGTGGCGAAGCGACCGCCGTCCAGAGGCACAAGCGGGCGCAGCTCCGGCGGAAGGACCGGAATCACGTCGAGAATCATCCACTCCGGCTTATTGCCGCTCTTGCGAAAGGCTTCGAGCACTTTGAGGCGCTTGGCGAACTTGATCCGCTTCTGGAGAGACGGATCGGTCTTCATCTTTTCGCGGAGCTCCTCGGAGAGCTTGTCGACTTCGACGCGACGGAGAAGCTCCTTGATGGCTTCCGCGCCCATCTTGGCAGTGAACTGGCCGGGGTATTCCTTCTGCAGCTCGCGATACTTGTCTTCCAGCAGAACTTCGCGCTCACGAAGAATGGCGACTTCGCCGGGATCGACGACGACGAAGGCTTCGAAGTACAGGATGCGCTCGAGATCGCGCATGGAAATGTCCAGCAAGTAGCCAATGCGGCTCGGCAGACCCTTAAAGAACCAAACGTGCGAACAGGGCGAAGCCAGCTCGACGTGGCCGAGGCGCTCGCGGCGGACTTTGCTGAGCGTGACTTCGACGCCGCACTTGTCGCAGATAACGCCGCGATGCTTCATCCGCTTGTATTTGCCGCACAGACATTCCCAGTCGGTGACCGGGCCAAAGATCTTGGCGCAGAAGAGGCCGTCGCGCTCGGGCTTGAAGGTGCGGTAATTGATAGTCTCGGGCTTGGTAACTTCGCCGTGAGACCACGAACGAATTTTTTCCGGGCTCGCCAGGCTGATGCGGATGGAATCGAAATCTGCGATCAGACTAGCGCGATCATACGGGCTGCTGCGATACAAGGTTGTTTCCTCCCTCTCCGACTCTCGACGGAGCCGCGGGCCGATGCTGAATCGGCCCGGTTGAGAACCCAACTACGAGAAACTACAAACTTACGGCTGCGGGCAAAAGAGGACAGGCAAGAATGCCTGTCCCACCCTAATCCGCGGCTTTCTCCGCGGCCGGCTTCTGCCGCTTCATCAACTCGACATCGAGGCAGAGCGACTGCAACTCGCGCACGAGAACATTGAACGACTCGGGCACGCCCGGCTCGATACCAGGTTCGCCCTTGACGATGGCCTCGTAAATTTTCGCTCGACCATAGACGTCGTCAGACTTCGCCGTGAGCAACTCCTGCAAGATGTGGGCGGCTCCGTAAGCCTCGAGCGCCCAGACCTCCATTTCGCCGAAGCGCTGGCCACCAAACTGGGCCTTGCCACCAAGCGGCTGCTGGGTGATGAGCGAGTACGGGCCGATGGAACGTGCGTGAATCTTGTCGTCGACGAGATGCGAGAGCTTGAGCATGTAGATGTAGCCGACGGTGATGGGCTGGTCGAACTGGTCGCCGGTCATGCCATCGAAGAGGTTGATCTTGCCGGCGTGCGGCAGACCCGCGACTTCCAGCAAGTGGCGGATTTCGGCTTCGCGCGCGCCGTCGAAAACCGGCGTGGCAAACGGAATTCCCTCACGGAAACCCTCGGCGACCTCGAGCAACTCGTCGTCGCTGAGCTTCGAGAGAGTTTTCCAGATAGTAGTGTCCGCGAAGACTTCGCGGAACCAGCGGCGCACGGCTTCGGCGCGGACTTCCTTGCTGAGCAGGCGCTTGAGGCTGTTGCCGAGCTCCTTGGAAGCCCAGCCGAGGTGCGTCTCGAGAACCTGGCCGACGTTCATACGCGACGGAACGCCGAGCGGATTGAGAACGATTTCTACGGGAGTGCCGTCCGGCATATACGGCATGTCTTCCTGCGGGACGATGCGCGCGATAACGCCCTTGTTGCCGTGGCGGCCGGCCATTTTGTCGCCGATGGAGAGCTTGCGCTTCATGGCGATATAGGCTTTGACCAGCTTGATGACGCCCGGAGGCAGCTCATCACCCTTCTTGAGTTTTTCCTTGCGCTCCTCGGTGATCTTGCGGAGCACGTCGATCTGGCGCGAGGTCATCTCCTCGACTTCTTCGATCTTTTCGATGAGGAGCGGGTCTTTTTCATTGAGCTTGAGGCGCTTGAGGTTGCGCGTGGAGATCTTTTCGATCAGCTCGCGCGTCAACTCGGTGCCCTTGGTCAGGAGGCGCTTGTTGGTCTTCTCGTCGTGCAGGTCAGCCTGGAGAATCTTGCCGCCGAGGAGGTCCGCGAGGCGCTTGAGGCGTTCATCCGTGAGGATGCGGATTTCATCGGCAAGGTTCTTCTCAAGCTTGAAAACCTGCGTGGCTTCGATGGCTTTGTGACGCTCGTCCTTTTCTCCGCCCTTGCGGGTGAAGATCTTGACGTCAACGATAGTGCCCTCGATGCCGGGCGGGCAGTAAAGAGAAGCGTCGCGAACATCGCCAGCCTTTTCGCCGAAGATGGCGCGAAGGAGCTTTTCTTCCGGCGTGAGCGTGGTTTCGCCCTTGGGCGTAACCTTGCCGATGAGGATGTCGCCGGGCTTCACGACCGCGCCGATGCGGATGACGCCGCTTTCGTCGAGGTTGCGGAGGAACGACTCGCTGATATTAGGGATATCGCGAGTAACTTCCTCGGGGCCAAGCTTGGTATCCCGCGCCTCGATTTCGTACTCCTCGATATGGATGGAGGTGTAGTAGTCGTCCTTGACCAGCTTTTCGCTGACCAGGATGGCGTCTTCAAAGTTGTAGCCGCGCCAGGGGAGGAAGGCAACGAGGACGTTGCGGCCAAGGGCGAGCTCGCCGCGCTCGGTGCACGGACCGTCAGCAAGGACCTGGCCCTTGTTCACGCGGTCGCCGACGCGAACGAGCGGCTTCTGGCTGATGCAAGTATTCTGGTTGGAACGCTTGAACTTGATGAGCTGGTAGATGTCCGCGCCCACTTCGCGGCTAAGCACGCCGGAGTGATCGGACTCGACGCGCACGATGATACGCTCGGAATCGACCTGATCGACAATGCCCTCGCGGCGGCAGAGGACGACCGCGCCCGAATCGCGAGCGGTGACGCGCTCCATGCCGGTGCCGACGAGCGGAGCCTCGCCGCGGATGAGCGGCACGGCCTGGCGCTGCATGTTCGAGCCCATGAGGGCGCGGTTGGCGTCGTCATTCTCGAGGAACGGGATCAAGCTGGCGGCGACGGAGACGAGTTGCTTCGGCGAAACGTCGACATAGTCCACTTCGTCGCGGCTCTTGAGCACGAAGTTGCCGGCCTGGCGGCAATTGACGAGTTCGGTGGTGATCTTCAGACGGTCGTCAAGCGAGACGTTAGCCTGCGCGACGACGTACTTGTCTTCTTCCCATGCGGACAGGTAGAAGCAATACGGTTCGTAGACGACCTTGCGGCGCTTCAGCTCTTCGTTCAGATCTTCGACGCGGTCCTTTTCCACGATTTCGCCTGCCTTGAATTCACTGTCACCGGCATTGACGATTTGGACGTAGTCAATGATGCGCCCGCCCTTCACCCTGCGGTACGGCGATTCGATGAAGCCGTAGTCGTTGATGCGCGCAAAGCAAGAGAGCGAGCTGATCAGACCGATGTTCGGACCTTCCGGGGTCTCGATGGGGCAGATGCGGCCATAGTGCGTCGGGTGGACGTCGCGGACTTCGAATCCGGCGCGCTCGCGGGAGAGACCTCCGGGTCCAAGGGCCGACAGACGCCGCTTGTGAGTGATTTCGCTGAGCGGGTTGGTCTGGTCCATGAACTGGCTGAGTTGCGAAGAACCGAAGAACTCGCGGATTGCAGCCATGACCGGCTTGGCGTTGACCAGGTCGTGCGGCATGGCCGTGGACATTTCTTGGTACACGCTCATCTTTTCTTTGATGGCGCGCTCCATGCGGACAAGGCCGATGCGGAATTGGTTCTCGAGCAGTTCACCGACCGCGCGGACGCGGCGGTTGCCAAGATGATCGATATCGTCGACGACGCCGATGCTCTTGCGCAGCTTGAAGAGGTACTTGATGGCGGAGACGAAGTCCGGCGAATCGAGCGTGCGGTTATCGAGCGGGGTGTCCAGCCCCATCTTGATGTTGAACTTGAGGCGGCCAACGCGGCTGAAATCGTACTTGCGCGGATCGAAGAACATGCCGCGGAAAAGATTCGTGGCGGTTTCGAGCGTCGGCGGATCGCCGGGGCGCAGCTTGCGATAGATTTCGATGAGCGCTTCTTTCGAAGAGCGGATCGCGTCTTTGTCGAGGGTGCGGGAAAGCACCAAACCGATATCGTCGCGCTCCGGGAAGAAGACGTCGACTTCGCTGATGCCGCCTTCCGCAAAGGTCTGCCAGAGGTCGGCAGTGAGCGGCTTATTGGCTTCGAGCAGGACTTCACCAGTCTGGCGGTTGACGACGTCGGCGACGCTGAAGGCACCTTCGAGGTCGGCAAGGGCGGCGCGCACCTGTGAGATCTTCGCCTTGATGAGTTCTTTGAAAAGATTCTCCGTGATGCGCTTGTGCGCGCCGACGATTAGGTCCTCGGACTTCGGATTCCGGATTTCGTGGGCGAGCTTGCGGTCGACAATGCCCGGCGAAACGTTCCAGAAGAGGTCCTTATCGCGCAGCGAGATGCGCTCGACCTGGTAAAAAGTGCGCAGGATGTCTTCATTCGACTTCATGCCCAAAGCGCGAAGGAAGATCGAGCCGAGGAACTTGCGCTTGCGGTCGATGCGGACATAGAGAATGTTCTTGGTGTCGTATTCGAATTCAACCCACGACCCGCGGTAAGGAATGATTTTGCCGAGGAAGTAGGTGCGGTTGTTGGCGCTTTCGAAAAAGACGCCCGGGGAGCGGTGCAACTGGCTGACAATGACGCGCTCGGTGCCGTTGATGATGAACGTGCCGTTTTCGGTCATCAGCGGGATATCGCCGTAGAAAACTTCCTGCTCCTTGATGTCGCGGATGGTCTTCGCGCCACTATCGGGATCTTTGTCGTAGATGGTGAGCCGGATGGTAACCTTGAGAGGCGCGGAGTAGGTCATGCCGCGCTCCTGGCATTCATTCATATCGTACTTAAGCTGCATGGCCACGGGGTCGCCGCACTTGTTGCAGAACGTGGGTGTGTTCTTGTTGAACGTGCCACACTTGTGACAAATGACGTCGCCCGTCTGGTACGGATTGGTGACGACGGATGCTCCACAATTGCGGCAAGTGGCGCGGAGGTGGTGCAGGCCCTTCAGATTGCCGCACTTACATTCCCAGTTGCCAATCGCGTAGTCCACGAATTCGAGCTGGGACATCTCGCGGAAGTCCCTGATCGGAAACACGGACGTGAATACAGACTGAAGCCCGCCATCCTCGCGCTCGCTCGGCAGGAGATCCATCTGCAGAAAGCGCTGGTAGGACTTCATCTGGACTTCAATCAGGTTGGGAATCTGAATCGAGGCCTGGATTTTCGCGAAATCCAGACGCTGGCGTTCCCTGACGTGATGATTGCTATTGGACATTGCGTGATCTACCTCATTCTGGCGTCCCCGGCTCGGCCGAGGTCGACGTTCCGTTCGGGCAAAATGCAGGAAAAGAAAGAAATGCAACCCAGCAGCTGTGCAACGCTTCCTGCCCGTAGTCAGCGTACACACGGCCCCTGGCGGTCCCAGCGGGACTCTGCGAAAAGTAATAGTGCCCAGCCTCGACTTGCGTAGATAAAATCCTTTGGCGTGGTCCGTCCGCCCAATAGGCCACGCCGGCTGCGAAACTCGTACTACAAAGTTGCCTGGGCCCCAGCCGAGCCGGGGCCAGCAACTACTTGATCTCAACCTTGGCGCCAGCCTCTTCGAACTTCTTCTTAATCGCAGCGGCTTCGTCCTTGTTGACGCCTTCTTTGACGGTCTTGGGAGCGCCGTCAACGAGGTCCTTAGCTTCTTTGAGGCCGAGGCTCGTAACTTCGCGGACCGCCTTGATGACGTTGATTTTGTTGCCGCCAACATCGGTGAGAACGACGGAGAATTCCGTCTTCTCTTCCACCGGTGCCGCGCCGCCAGCGGCCGCTGCGCCGCCAGCCGCCACAACCGTGGCGGCGGCCGCAGAGACCCCGAAGGTTTCTTCCATTTTCTTCACGAGCTCCGACGCTTCGAGCAGCGTCAGGCCCTTGATTTCATCCAGGATGGTATCGACTTTCGACATGACTCTTTCTTCTCCTCTCAAAACTAAAATGAACTTACTGGGCCGCTTCGGGACTTGGTGCCGAACCGCTCCCGGCGGACCCAAACTTGTTGGCTTTGATGGCTTCGTTGACGGTGACCGCGACGTTGCGCGGCAGGGCGTTCAACGCCATCGCGATGCGCTGCGCAGGAGCGTTCAGCAGGAACATGATCTTGCTGATCAGCTCTTCCTTCGACGGAAGATTCGCGAGTTGCTGAATTTCGGCGATGGAGATGACGCGGCCTTCCACAATACCGGACTTGAACTGAAATGCCGGGACGTCTTTCGCTATTTTGGTGAGCGCTTTGGCAAGCGCGACCGGGTCGGTCGCGGTATAAGCGATGGAGTTCGTGCCGGTCAGGTTCTTGAGCAAACCCTCGGCAGACGTACCCGCTCCGGCGCGCTCCGCAAGAGTGTTCTTCACGACCTGGTACTTGCCGCCCGCAGCCTGCACGGCGCGGCGGAGCTTGGTGTCGCTTTCGACGGTGATGCCCTGAAAGGTCGTGAGAATCACGGTCGAAACCTTGGCGAGTTCCGTCTTCAGTTTGTCGAGGTCGTGCTGTTTTTCACTGCGCTTTTTCATACGATCGCTCCGCTATTTCGGCTCGCTGCTACGCGGCTGCCGCTAGTGCTTCCACCTCGAGCAGGTCGATGAGAATGCCTGGACCCATGGTCGAGGTCAGCGTAATTTTCTTGACATATTTGCCCTTGGCTGCAGCCGGCTTGGCTTTGACGACGGCATCGATGACGGCGTAGGCGTTTTCCGAAAGCTTCGCGGCGTCAAACTGAACCTTCCCAATCGGGCAATGCACAATGCCGGCCTTGTCGACGCGAAATTCCACCTTGCCGGCCTTGGTTTCCTTAATGGCTTTGGCAACGTCGAACGTGACCGTGCCGGTCTTGGGATTGGGCATGAGGCCGCGGGGACCGAGAACTTTGCCCAGTTTGCCGGCGGACTTCATCATGTCGGGCGTGGCGATGACAGCGTCGTAATCCGTCCAGCCTTCGACGATCTTTTGTACTATGTCATCGCCGCCGACGAAATCCGCGCCTGCATCCTGCGCTTCACGAACTTTTTCACCGCTCGCGATGACCAGCACACGGACGGATTTGCCGAGGCCGTGGGGAAGAACGACGGTGCCGCGCACAACCTGGTCGGAGTGCTTGGGATCGACGCCGAGATTGATAGCGAGCTCAACGGTCTCGTTGAACTTGGTGTGATGCGTCTTCTTCAAAAGCTCGGCCGCTTCGCTGAGTTTGTACGGGCGCGCTTCGACTTTCTTGCGCGCGTTCTCCACGTGCTTGCCGGATTTCTTTGCCATTGCGACTGACTCCCCTTTACCCCGAACCCGCTCAGCGGGTGAGGGGCGAATCCTCTTATGCCTCGACGACTTCGAGGCCCATGTTGCGGGCCGTGCCCATCACGGTGCGGACTGCGGAATCAATGTTCGTGGTGTTGAGATCCACGAGCTTGATCTTGGCGATCTCCACGACCTGCTTTTTCGTGACCTTGCCAACTTTGTTGCGATTCGGCTCGGCGGAACCCTTGACGATGCCCGCGGCGCGAAGCAGCAGAATGGAGGCCGGCGGGGTCTTGAGAATGAAAGTGAAAGTGCGGTCGGTGTAGACCGTCACGAGCACCGGGAAGATCATCCCGTCGGGTTCCTTGGCCGTCTTGGCGTTGAACTGCTTGCAGAAATCCATGATGTTCAAGCCGTGCGGGCCGAGCGCGGTGCCGACCGGCGGCGCCGGCGTAGCCTTGCCCGCGGGCAACTGCAGCTTGATGGTTGTCTGAATCTTTTTAGCCATGTCCCTGCCTCAAATCCCTTTCGTTCTTGCTTGCCGCTCACGCCGGCGGGGCAAGCCCCGCCCCTACCCGTTCCCCTTTAGCCGAGCTTTTCGACGCTGGCGAAATCCAGCTCGACCGGAGTCGAGCGGCCGAAAATCGTAACGGAAACTTTTAAGCGGCTGTGATCGCTGTCGATCTCTTCGACGTTGCCATTGAAATTGGCGAACGGCCCGTCGACGATGCGCACCTGCTCGTTGCGCTCGAAGACGACTTTGGGCTTCGGGCGGTCCTGCGGGGTGTGCACGCGATTGATGATGCCGTCCACTTCGGCTTCGGTAAGCGGCGAAGGCGAGGTGGCGGAGCCGACAAAACCGGTGACGCGCGGCGTGGAGCGCACGATGTGCCAAGTGTTTTCATCGAGGTCCATTTCGACAAGAACGTACCCGGGATACGACATCCGGGAAGAAACTACCTTCTTGCCGCCGCGGACTTCGAGGACCTCTTCCATGGGGATCAGCACGCGGCCAATCTTGTCTTGCAGATTAAACGCGGCCACCCGACTCTCGAGGCTCTCTTTGACTTTCTTTTCAAAGCCCGAGTAGGTATGGATGATGTACCACTGCATTCCCATCGATCTCTGATCCCCTTCAGACGCCGAAAACTCTCAAGATGTAAGTGACGCCCTTCTGTACCAGCCAATCCACCACCGTGAGGAACACGCCGAAGAAAAAGACAGTGGCGACGACAACGCCGGTCGTTGAGATGACGTCTTCGCGGCTCGGCCAGGTGACCTGCTTCATCTCCACGCGGACATCGTGCAGAAATTCGCGCGTGTTCGCGATCGTGCCGGAGAGCTTTTCGCCGACACCGGCGGCTGCTCCGGTGATTGCGTTGCCCTGCGATTCTCCGTTCTTCACCTTGACCGCCTGCGTGGTCATTCTTCCTCTTCTTCACAACCGGAACAGACATGAATGTCAGTTTCACAAATCTCTGGCAGGGGAGGAGGGATTCGAACCCCCATACCCGGTTTTGGAGACCGGAGTCCTAACCGTTGGACGACTCCCCTTTACCCTGAGCCCGCGAAGCGGGCGAAGGGTTTACCCCAGCGCGCTCCGCCAACCTCAGCTTCTTAGCCCGGCTCCAAACTCTTGACTTCCTTCTCCCGCCTCCGCGCTGCCTCACTGTCCCCGCAGCGCTCTTTCCAAATCAACTCGACCAGTCTCCGCTTCGCTGTGTAACTGGGCCCGACTCCCCAATTGTGCCGCTTGATTCTCTCTTCTACGTCAACTGCGATTCCAACGTAGAAAGAAGCGTCTCGGCAACGAACCATGTAGCAGAACCAGGGCTCTTCTGTCTCTGCCACATCGTCTCCCGGTTCTCTCGACCCTTCGGCGCTGCGCGCCTCAGGGCAAGCCGGAGTCCTAACCGTTGGACGACTCCCCTTCATCCTGAGGCCGCTCCTGCGGCCGAAGGGTAAAACCAAAACCGCCCTGCTCACATACAAGCCCCTACTTCACCTCTTTATGAGCCGTGTGTTTCCGGCACGAATTGCAGAACTTTTTCGTCTCCAGCCGCTCGCTGTGCTTCTTCTTGTTTTTCGTCGTCGTGTAGTTGCGGTTTTTGCAATCGCCGCACTGCAACGTAATGGTCTCGCGCATGCCCTAATCCTTTTCTCGCGCTCGGCGTCCCGGGCTTGGTCCGGAAGAAACTGTTACTCGATGATCTCGGTGACGGCGCCGGCGCCGACGGTGTGGCCGCCTTCGCGAATCGCGAAGCGCAGGCCCTTCTCCAGCGCTACCGGCGTGATCAGCTGCACTTCGCAGCTCACGTTGTCCCCCGGCATCACCATCTC
>DASZZI010000072.1:0-206510 GCA_035544995.1 Candidatus Acidiferrum sp. | reverse complement strand
GAGGCAAGCGAACAGGTGTATGGCCACGCCATCAAGGCAAAAGAGATCGTGAGAAGTGAAAAGATGGGCGTGCCCGATACAGGCCGTCATCTCGTCAACGTTTTGCAAAAGAGCGCACCACACAACGAATCAGAGCGGGCTTCAATCAAGTAGCGGATTTGCACCCTGCCGAGCTTCCATATAGTTCGGCAGGTGGCCTTCGCCCTCGCCCTTATCGACGGCCACCCGCCGAGCGGAGAAATGGCGCCGCCTCGGCCCTTCGCCATGCTCAGGGTAAAAAGGCGGGCGCTACAAGAGAGTGGAAAGAACGGGTCGAAAGAACGGGTCGCAAAGACCCGCCACTACAAGGAGCCGGGCTCCCGACCGAGTCGGGACAGGTTAGGGCAAGCGGGATGACAATGAGAAGAAAGTTGCCGGGCTCCCGACCGGGTCGGGACAGGCACCGCCCGGCCTCTCCAAAGAGCGGGGAGGGAAAAGCGTGCGGTCGCGTGGCTAGAGCTCCTTTGCGGCTCTTGGGGGATGGAAGCCGCGGGCAGCCTTCGGCGCGTGGGAGTCGCGGTACTCGCCCAGCTCTAGTTCGCTAATCCGGTAATGTGTTTGCGGGGGATGGTTTGCATAAGTAGTCAGCTCACGGTGGAGCTTACCTGAACAGATGTCGGGAGCGTCTTGATAGCGGACGAGGTGGGAACTAAATGCCTCGTTCACAATTGCTAGTGTAAATTCGCGGGTCCCGCTCGAGGCTTGCCGCACGAGGAAATTGTACTCACGCACGAGCGCTTTCGCTTCGAAGCCAACGTACTGGACGTTAACGCTCTCGCTCATAGGGCGCCTGCAGTTGCCGCGGACAGAGGTGTTGCTATGGGTTTCTTGCTGTGCTTCCGGCGCGAGCGTTTTGGAGGTGTCCCTTCGGCCGGATCAACCGCCATCAGGCTGGTGACGGATTTCTTCATTCCATGAATATCGAAATCGATAGAGGTGCGTTGTTCGTTCGATTCCGTGATGACCCCTAGGCCGTATTGGAAATGCTTAATATATTGCCCTTTCGGGAGAGCTTTCATAAGCGCCTCTTTGTTCTGGCCGGCGAAGTTTTCTACGACTTTGCCTTTTGTTTTTTGCCCCGGCTGCCTCTGTTTCCCGCCCACCGTTGCATTGCCCTTTTCCTGCCGTCAAGCTGCAGTTGTTTCTCAATGCCATTCGCCTCCAAATAGGTATGCATCGGGGCGACTGACCCTTTCGGCTGGGACTGGCCCAGCGTTTTCTTTTGAACGGTCTGGTTCATGGGCGCGCGAAAATGGAGCGGGTCTCTGAGGTTCTGCAATTCTCGGTAATAATAAAGCGGCGTCGGGCGCTTTCCGTTGAACCTCAGCTTCTTTAAAAACTCGATTTCCTGTTCGTTCGCATCACCGCTCACGGACTGGTACCGAAGGAATTCTTTGAGCCCCGCCTCTTCCTCCGGTTGGGAAAGTTCCCTTTCGACAAACTCAATTTTTTTAGCGTACCCCGGAATGA
The DNA here is from genome assembly GCA_035544995.1 of Candidatus Acidiferrum sp. Taxonomy (GTDB): domain Bacteria; phylum Acidobacteriota; class Terriglobia; order Acidiferrales; family UBA7541; genus Acidiferrum. The sequence continues at coordinate 205,001 of DASZZI010000072.1, read as the reverse complement.
GTCTCCGATTTAAGACGATTTCCATACCAAAGGTCGCGAGGTCGATATCCCAGGATTCGATGAGCGGATCCAGAAAGGAAACGCAGTTCTCAGCTGACACGTTGAAGGCATCCGTGTCCAGGAACTCGAGGATGTTGACCCGCATCGCTTCATAACTTCGGCCGCCGAGGCGAGCCACTGAGCGGAGCCAGGTTTCGCTTTCCAATTCGCCTTTCGCGACTCTTTTGACCACGTCCAGAAGCTTTTGTGTGACGAGGCGCTCGAGTTCGCCAAACGGCTGCTTCTCAAAAATCGCGCGTATTTCTTTTTCTTTATGGCGCCGGCATTTGCGGAGAATCAACTCGCGAACTTCTTTGAACAAGGGCGCGGGCGGGTCCACCAGGTTTCTCTTCAATTCTTCCTTGCGCTGGTGTTCAGCCAGCTTCGCAAGTTTACCGCTCGGGAGTTTCAGGAACTTTCCCATCTTGCCGTAAATGTCGGTTCGGCCAGGCGCGGGGGGCAGTTTTTTCCGAGTCAGCAGCTGAGAAATGTAGGACTCCGTCACTTCGGCGGCAGCAGCCAGGTCTCTTTGCTCAAGGCCTAATTCTTCCAGCCGCTGTTTCATCACTAGGCAAACATCCACCGGCGCCTCCGCGAGATTAACTGTATTCGCTTAATCGTTAAGGATAATCGCAGATTCTGGTTGACAAGTCAAGTTAATTAACCTAATGTAGTTAAGTTACCGAAATGTAGTTAAGTTACCGAGAAAGTCTTCAGGTTATCCAAAACGACCGGAGGTTATCTGCATCCCCCCCGGCGGCCAACGAACCAAGGGGAGTGACATGTTTGCACGCAAAGTATCGATGCGGTTGAAGCCCGGCGGGGCGGCAGAATTCAAGCAGAAAATAGAGGGGGAAATTATACCTTTGCTGCGCAAGCAGAAGGGATTCCTCGACGAAATCACCTTTCTGTACCCAAGCGGGAAAGAAGTTCATGCCTTCAGCTTGTGGGAGACGGCCGAGAATGCGGAAGCGTACAACCGCGGAACGTACCCAGAAGTGACAAAAATTCTGGCGTCGGTCGTGGAAGGCACGCCCAGGGTGCAAACGTACGAAGTCCTTAACTCCACCTTCCGCAAGATTGCCGCTGCTGTAGCAGCCTAAGAGCGGCCAGTTTTTCGTTTCAGGGGCAAGCCAAGTCTGTCCTCGCGATAATCAATCGACTCGGCAAAGAGGAACATATGTATCTATTCGCATGGATTTTCGTTGGAGTCGTTGTTGGCTGGGTGGCCGGAAAAGCTCTCAAGGGAAATGGGTACGGTCCGGTCATGGACATCGCCATGGGGATTGGCGGAGCTGTGGCAGGTGGTTTCCTGATGCGCTCCACAGATATTTCCGGTTTGGGGGGAACGATCCTCACAACCCTCGTAGCCATGGTCTGCGCTGTACTCCTGACGGCTCTCGCTGCTCTCGCGAACGGCAGAAGGGTATACGCCCGGCAACTCTAAGAACTCTGGCGCGCGACCGGCCTACGTATGCGCCCGGCAATACTTACGTCATGAAGCATGGAAAGCTCAAATGTCAGACACCAATAGAAGCGGGACCATTTTCATTAGGGAAGACACAACTTTGCCGGCGAACCTGTCGATCGAAAGTGAAGCCTTCTTGCCTGGATGGAGAGTCGTCAAGAATCTCGATGGCTCTAAGCTGGCCCGAACGATCGAGGGGGCGAATTGGAACTTTTTCTACCTGGCCGGTGAGATCAGAGCTACCGTCCTGGGTCGCGACGGGCCAGGAACCGTGCGCAGGGCAGTGAAGTGCGTTCTGTCGAAACAGGAAGGGCAGAAGTTTAACTCCCTGGAAATCACGAAAGTTGTTTCGAAGCGTTTCCTCGGTGTGCCCTACCTAAAAGTCTTCGCTCACTCCCGGCATATCCAGGAAAGCATGTATCTGGCTGCTTCGAGGGATTCTCATTTGAAAACCCCTGTCGTGCAGGCGGCAGAATTTGGACTCGGAAGCGGTGAGCAAGAGCACCAGGGTGACAGCGTCACGACGCACTGTGTCGCTGCAATTTCGAGTTCCTAAGAATTTCGTGGGAGATATGAAAATGAAAACGATTCGCAGTTCAATTCTTTGTTTTGTTGTCCTGCTCCTTTCGACTCCATTGCTCTGTGCGCAGGATCTTTCCAAGTATCGGCACTTTACCCTCGGAATGAGCTTGACCAGAGTGTTGGAGCGTACTGACCAGAAGATGGCCGATGTAAAGATGACTCACCAGCATCCAGCGTTGATTCAGGAACTGACGTGGTGGCCGCCGAACCTTCCCGGAACATCTTTTCAATCCGATACCGTGCAGCAGATTCTCTTCTCTTTCTACAACGGCGAGCTCTACAGGATTTCGGTAACCTATGATCAGGGCGCCATTGCAGGACTCACTGCAGAGGACATGGTGCAGTCGATCTCGGCCAAGTACGGCCCACCGGCAAAGTCTATCGCAGAGATTAAGGTATTGACGAACGAACGACAGGATTCAGAAGAGAAGGTCATCGCTCTCTGGGAAGATTCGCAATACTCTTTGAGTCTTCATCGTTCCTCTTTCTCAAATGACTTTGAGCTTGTCATTTATTCCATGCGGCTGAATGCAGAAGCCGACGAAGCAATTGCCAAAGCTGTGAAACTGGAGGAGCAGGCGGGCCCGCAAAGAGAAGCCGATCGTCAGAAAAAAGAAGCCGATGACCTCGAAGCGGCGCGACAAAAGAATCGGAAGATTTTTCGCCCGTAGCGTTGGCCTAGAGCCACAAAGAGTTGACTGTTCGAGTTTTTGGAATGGATTGAACGGAGGTCAAAGAAATGACTGTGAATATCACTCCCCTGCATGACCGCGTCCTCGTACGCAGGCTGGAAGAGAAAGAAACCGCGAAGGGCGGCATCATTATCCCCGACACGGCCAAGGAAAAGCCTCAAGAGGGCGAAGTAATGGCCGTTGGAGCCGGCAAGATCGAAAAGGGCCGGCGCGTCCCGCTCGATGTGAAGGTGGGCGACCGGATATTGTTCGGCAAATACACCGGCAACGACATCAAGATCGACGACCAGGAGTACCTGATCCTCCGCGAGGAGGAAATCCTGGCAAAGGTCAGCGGGATCGCCAAAGCGGCATCCGGCAAGAAGTAGTTTTCACCCGAACCGAAGATTTCGGACGGGGCAGAAGTGCTCAATCACCCGGGAGGATGAGGTCTAATGGCAAAACAAATTGTAACTGGTGAGAATTCACGTCAGGCGATTCTGCGCGGCGTCAACATTCTGGCTGACGCTGTAAAGATCACGCTCGGCCCGAAGGGGCGCAATGCGGTGATCGAGAAGAAGTTCGGGGCGCCGATCATCACCAAGGACGGCGTGACCGTTGCGAAGGAGATCGAGCTGCGGGATCCGCTCGAAAACATGGGTGCACAGATGGTGCGAGAGGTTGCGTCCAAGACCTCGGATGTGGCCGGCGACGGCACCACCACCGCAACCGTGCTGGCTCAGGCCATCTTCCGTGAAGGCGTGCGAATGGTTGCCGCTGGCGCAAGCCCGATGGCGCTCAAGCGCGGCATCGAGCGCGCCGTGGAAGTTGCCGTGGAAGAAATCAAGAAGCTCTCCCACGACGTGAAGGGCGACATGATCGCGCAGGTGGGCACAATCAGTGCCAACACCGACAAGCAGGTTGGCAACATCATTGCCGAGGCGATGAAGAAAGTGGGAAAGGACGGCGTCATCACCGTCGAGGAATCGAAGACGATGGAGACGACACTCGAAGTGGTGGAAGGAATGCAGTTCGACCGCGGTTACCTCTCGCCTTACTTCGTCACCGACCCGGAGCGGATGGAGTGTGTGCTCGAAGACGTCCACATCCTCATTCATGAAAAGAAGATTAGCTCGATGAAGGATCTGCTGCCCTTGCTCGAACAGTCCGCCAAGATGAGCAAGCCGCTGCTGATCCTCGCCGAGGACGTCGAGGGCGAAGCGCTGGCGACCCTGGTGGTGAACAAGCTCCGCGGCACGCTGCAGTGCTCCGCCGTGAAAGCCCCAGGCTTCGGCGACCGCCGCAAGGCCATGCTGGAAGATATTGCCATCCTTACCGGTGGCAAGGCCATCACGGAAGACTTGGGCGTCAAGCTCGAGAACGTGAAGATCGAGGACCTGGGCCGCGCCAAGAAAGTGACCATCGACAAGGACAACACCACGATCGTCGCGGGCGCCGGCAAGGCCGGCGAAATCGAAGGCCGCATCAAGCAGCTCCGCGTGCAGATCGAAGAGACCACCTCGGACTACGACAAGGAAAAGCTCCAGGAGCGCCTAGCTAAGCTGGTTGGCGGCGTCGCAGTGATCAAAGTGGGCGCGGCGACCGAGACCGAGCTCAAGGAGAAGAAGGCTCGGGTGGAGGACGCCATGCACGCCACCCGGGCGGCGGTCGAGGAAGGCATCGTTTCCGGGGGCGGTACCGCTCTTCTGCGCTGCCTGCCGGCCCTGGAGAAACTCAAGGTCCACGGGGATGAGGCCGTCGGCGTCAATATCGTCCGGCGTGCGCTTGAGGAGCCGATGCGGCAGATCGCCCAAAACGCCGGCCACGAAGGCGCCGTGGTCGTGGGCCGCGTGCGCGAATCGAAGGATGAAAACTTCGGTTTCAACGCGGAAACTGGCGAGTTCGGCGATATGGTCAAGGCCGGTGTCATCGACCCAGCCAAGGTCACCCGCCTCGCACTGCAGAACGCCGCGTCCATCGCTGCCCTGATGCTGACCACCGAAGCCCTGGTGGCCGACATCAAGGAAGAGGGAAAGCAGGCGGCCGCGGGCGCAGGGCACGGCGGCAATTACTGATGCCATCAGTTCCCTTGGCATCAGATGGGGACACACACCATCAATCTCCACTTAGGACGCTGCCGATTCCCGCCTTGCGTTGGCCCAAGGCAGCATTCGCTCTCTTCTGGATTGGCTGGACATCAATGGCCACTCCGAGCAGGAACGGGATCGCGCTGCGTACAGCGAGAATCACAGGCAATCCGCACCACAACGTGCATGAGTGCGGCGTTTTCTCAGAGACCAATGGATTCGGCAGAAAAAACCGCTCGATATCGAAGGATCCTCTTGTCGTTCGCATTCCGCCTTGGGAGAGTGGCCGTGTCTATTAGCTGCCCGCTCTGTCAGAGCAACCTAATTCATAGATCTAGACGGCAGGGGATTGTTGAGTCAGGTTTTCTGGCTATGGTTTTCATACGTCCGTTTCGTTGCGAAAAATGTGATTGGCGTTTTCTTGGCTGGTCCCTTACCGAAATGCCCGGACCTGCGAGGCCGCCCTTGACGAGTTAGAAATGGGGATAGCCAGGAATTGAAGACGCGGCCGATAGTAGTTGCTAGCAGCTGTACGCGAGGACAGGCGAAGGTCTGGCGTAGAGTTGGGTTGTGCGATGTGCACACCCAAAAATAATCTAAAAATACTCTTGACACAAAACGGCATTCAGTACGATACTCCTCGACGCGCCAGTATCTGCCTTCCCGCCGAATCACGTTCCGACGTTCCACTCCTATCCGCACGCCGGAAAACTGTCAGCGAGGAGTACCGGTGTCGGCACAATTAGAGAAAGAAACGATGAATTCGTTAGAGTTGGATAGGGAAGTCATTCGCTGCAAAACCTGCGGTCTAGTCCAGTACCGGACGCGCACGGGGAATTGCCGCCGTTGCGTGCGCGCCTTGCCGCAGCGTTTGGAGTTCCTAATTCCTCCGCCGGCACCTCCGGAGGAAGAGGCCGCTGAAACTACGTCCGAACGATTCGCCAACCAGGAGACGGTCGAGAACATCGGCCAGCGGATTCGCCAGTTGCGAGAATCGCGCGCGATGACCCAGAGCCAGCTGCAATCGCGCTCGAAGGTCTCGCGCTCTTACCTCTCCCGCATCGAGAGCGGCCAGATGACGCCGAGCCTCGGCACGCTGGAGAAAATCTCCGAAGCGCTCAACGTGGGCCTGAACCGTTTCTTCATTCCGGAATCGGACGGGGAGGCGTTGCTCGAGGATCCGTTCATCCAGGGATTGCGGCCGTTCCTGCGTCAGTTGGATTGGGAACAGTGGCAGTCCATTCTAAAGAGGCTGCAGGCGATCAGCGACCACGTCCAGGCAGCACCCGCTAATCTCCGCCCTATCGGTAATCCGGCGCGGCTGCCGCAGCCCGCGCCGGGGAATGGCAACGGTAACGGTCACATCGGCACCAGCCATTCAAATGGGCTTGCGCTAACGCCTGCCCATGGTCACCCGCAGTGCTATCCGCTGCGGCGTCCGGGCGCGCCCTTCGGTGCTCAGGGCAAGCCGGTGTTTCAGCGGCCGCTGACAAGATAAGTTTTTTCAGAGCAGAGCACAAATTGGCGCGGTGTGACTCTAAAGGTCACGCCGCGCTTTTTTCGAATGTTGGGTCTCTCAGAGCGCTTCTATCGAGACCTGGCCGGATAGGCCCGGGAGGCGAGATCGGCCGTCCGACAAGTGGCCACCGATGCCAATTTGGAACAGCTAATAGCTAAAGTTTTATTTCCATGATATCTAAAATTATCTTGTAATTTATATACTTATATGCTATCAAGTTCTTGATCTTGTGGTAGGAGGTTCCAATGAGACCGAGTTTCTCAGTAAGGCGTGCGTTGCCATTCTTGATCTGCAGTGTGTTGTTTGCCTTAAGTCCGGCGGCCCGTGGTCAGGCAGGAACCTACACTGAATTGAACCCGAAAGGCCAGAAAGCCGAGAGTATTCCTATTTCTGACCGAACGGTTCTCTTTGAAGTTACTATGCCGTCCGGAAAAATTGCAAAACTGCGGATCAAAGAAGGGGGCATGGCAAAGATCGGTGATCTCGAACAGGGCAACGCCTTTGCCCTTGTTCCGGTCATTAAAGATATGCAGAGACAGACGGCTTCTTTCACGGTGTTCCAGCTTACACAAGATAAGCAGGGGAACGAATCCGTCCAGCAGCTTGAGCGCGTGGAAGTGGACGCCGCGGCAGCGATCGCCACCAACGCCGAACCGAAGTTGCGTCTTCGTGTAATTAGTTTGGAAGAGCCAAAGTCAAGTATCTTCGGAGCGCAGTCAGATAAGCTTAAGTAGTTCCCAAAGTTGACCGTTTCGAATGGCCAAAAGGATTGCTGTCTACGATGTGGGAATATCTGGGCTTGTGCGATCTGCGTGATCATGGATTGCGGATGCTGTTGCGACCCAGGCCATAAATGTCAGCAGCCCTGACGATCCCGACAGAGCAGATAAGAGCTTGGCGTTCACAAAGCCGTGCTGCATCGCAGCACGGCTTTGAGTTTCTACTGAGGTCGAACAGATCTCGGCATAGGGGCGCAACTAAAATAGTCTGACAAAGGATTCACTCGCGGATCACCGAAACCTTGGCCGCGGGGACTTCCAAGCGCATCAAGCGATGATTGGCGTCGAGCAGGAGAAGCACTTCGAGGTCAGCGGTGGTGACACGCAGCCCTTCGTAAGACTTTCCGTCGGCGGCTGCAGAACCGGAAGATTCGACGGTGATGGAGCCGGGCGTCAGCTCCTGGGGGATGAGTACGGGGAAAGTTTGCGTGCCGCGTTTGGACCAGTCGTAGACGCGGGCGAGGATGGCGTACTGGTGGTAGAGATTGTTGTCAAGGACGGCGATGAGCGGCGAACCGAACGACAGGTCCTGTTCGAACGGGCGCGCGCCCTGCATCTCGAGGGTAATTTTTGCGACGCCGTTGGCGAAGAGGATATGCGCGCCGTTCGTTTTGTCGTCCCGAGAGGTCCAGTCGTAGCTGATAGGCGCGCCGTCGGGCTGCAAGATGAGAGTGCCAACGACGCGGGTGGCGCTGGCGGCATCGGGCGGCTTGAGGTCGGTGGTTCCCTTGGCCATCCAGCCGCCGCCGGACGGTGCGATTTCAAACTCCTCGTGGCCGACGGTCTTGCCATCCAGCATGATGGAGAATTTGCCCTTGTCCTGGGCCAAAAGTGAGGCGGCACCGCTCGGCGCGCCCTTCTTCTGAGCGGCGACTGCGAGAGCGGCGAACAAAAGGAGCCCCGCAGACAGAGCGCACAGGATTGCTTTGTATTTTGAATTGCTTGCTTGCTGCCTCATCGGAGCCTCTCTGAGTGTCTCTTGAAAAATCTTTGGTCGCACTTCCGAGTTCCCAACCGCTCAGCGGCGCGGAGGAGCGATCTCAACGAACAAAGTTTGCCACAGTTGAAACTGCGCTCTTCGCGTCTCTGCAAGTTGCGATGCTCAGAATGACATCAAGGAGGATTGTTTCTGCGGCGCTCTCTTCACGGCTGCGGTTTTTCGACCATCAGGTGGGCTTCGCTGCCGCCCGTTGAGACGATTCCGCGGCGCAGAATCTCCGCGACGACCTCGGCAGGTTCGCCGGAGCTGTCCACGCGATGATCGGCCTGTTGGTAGGACGGCAGGCGCTGGGCATGGAGCGCGCGGAAACTGGCCTCATCGCGGAAGAGCGGGCGGCCGGTCATGGTCATGCAGCGCGCGAGCAAGGTTTCGACCGGCGAATCGAGCCAAATGACCGGCACGCCGGCGGAGCGGAGAAATTCGAGCGCGCCGGGTTGCGCATAAGTGCCGCCACCGAGGGCAAGGACGAGCGATTCTTTCAGCTCGACGGCGCGGCCGAGCGCGGTGCGCAATTGGTCCGCCTCGATTTGGCGGAATGCTGGCTCACCAAAGCGCTCGAAAATTTCCGGAATGCGCAGGCCTGCGGATTCCTCGATGCGGTCGTCCAGATCGACGAAACGCCAGGCGAGCTGACGCGCCAGGAGAGTGCCGACAGTAGTCTTGCCAGAGCCCATGAATCCAGCGAGGCAAATCATCTGGATGCGGGCTTGCGGCCCATGCAAAGGAGGCGGTTGGATCACAGTCTTGGGCGACCGCATCGCGGCCGGCTATTTTGCGGCGCGAAAAGCTAATCGCGCTTCAAAATGCGGATTGTACCACTGTAGGAGGAAAGTTCGACTTTGGCGAGGCCCTGGCCGACGGTGCCGAAGAGTCCCTTGGTGAACTTGGACGCGAGGTGCTTCACGCCGTGGGAATCGGGTTTCAAGTAGGCGGCCGCCTGATTGTCAACGGTGCCGGTGGCCGTCTGCGCGTTGAGGTCGAAGGAATCGTTTCCAGAGAAGCGCACTTCGACGAGGCCCTTGCCGCTCTTCATGCTGTAGAGGCCGGTGCGCACGAAGTCACCGTCGAAGAGAATGTTCCCCGTGGTGGTATGGAGATTGACATTGGTGAGTCCGGGCTGCAGGATTTGCGCGCTCCCGCTCACCGAGTCAAATTTCAGTTTGCCGGCGCACTGGGTGCAAACCAGAGAACCTCCCGTCGTTGTTACGATGATGTAGCCCGAAACTTCCTTGAGGTGGATGTCGCCCGCCACGCTCTCGAGAGTCATGTCTCCCGTGACCTGTTCGACATAAATAAGGCCAGTCTGGGTCTTCAGCTGGAGTTCGGTTTCCTCAGGAACGGTCAATTGGAGATTGGCTTGCGTTTCCGGGGGCTGCGCGGTGTTGTCGAGGACGTTTGTGGTTACGTCAATGCGGTCGCCGACCTGCTCCATGTCGATGCCGATTTTGTCCGATGTGCGGGCGCCACTTACGACAACTTCCAGGTTTTTCCATGACTTGACCTCAATGCGGCCGTCGGCGATGTTCTGGATGACGACCACGGGCCGGCCCTTGACGGTAAAATGTCGTTCCACGTGTTGACCGGCGGCATCGGCGGGCGCCGCCGCCCATAGAAAGATCCCCGCGCCGAGTACTGGCAAGATGCTCCGCTTCATCATTAGCGAACTCATGTTAGTTTCCGCTCCCCCCGCGTTCCATCATCGCGGACAACAATTGCGCTTTTTGCCGGTACGCGCCGGAAAGATATTCGCGCGCCAGCTCATCCTGCGGCTCGGCCTGCACACGCCGTTCACAGTCCGAGATAAAATCATCGACTGCCGTCAGATTCTGCCGCAGGGAGGTATCCACAAGCGAATTGCTGGCGAGCTGCATATTCGTAAGACCATGTTCCTGCTCCGCCAAGGCGCGAGCGGTTTCTTCGAACGGATTAGGAGTGTCAGTAAGATGGACGGCGGGCTGTTGGATCTGAAGGACGGCAGCCGCAACGATCAGCAAACCAACGGTAGCGGTGGCCAGAGCGCGGCCACGGAATAGCTCGCCAATGCCGTGCCACCAGGAAACGCGTTCGGCGCCGGCCGCGGCGGGCGTCTTGATGATGCCTTCGTTTTCTAGCTGTGCGCGAAGCGAAACCCATACGCGGGCAGGCGGCTCAAGTTCCGCGGGCAATTCGTGTGCTGCCGCGACAATGTCACTCAAGTCTGCAACAAGACTTTGGCAAGCGTTGCAGGAAGCAAGGTGAGCGCGCGCAGCCACCGGCAGCGGTGCAATTCCTTCTTGTTCGAGGACGAGTTCTACTTCTTTACACTGCATGGCCAAACACTCCGCCGGGAGAGACGCTGGAAGGCCTTCCCGTCTAACATCGCGAAAACTTTGCGGCGCGAATTCGTCTACTGCACCCCGGCTTGGCTCCATTGTAGCTCAATCGCCTGGTCCCGTCTGCGTTTTCGCCGCGTGGCGCTCTTGCCGCGCTTGCTCGCGAACTTCTTCCTGGAGCAATTCGCGGAGCCTGGTGCGCGCCTTGTGCAACTGCGACTTCGAATTTCCCACCGAACATCCCATGATGCCGGCGATTTCGTTGTGTTCGTACCCTTGCACGTCGTGAAGCACGAAAACGGTGCGATACCCTGGCGGCAGCTTCTCGATCGAACGCTCGAGATTCACCCGGTCCACCGCGCCGCTCAGCCGCAAGTCCGGGGCCCCAATGTCTCTCCTCGGGCCACCGGTCTCTTCATCGGGCTCTGTGGTCTCTTCAAGAGAGACCGCGGGGAGCGACTTCTTGCGCAACCGCATGAGAACCACGTTGACCGTCATCCGGTGCAACCAGGTCGAAAACGCCGACTCGCCGCGAAACGTTCCGATCTTGCGGAACAATTGCAGAAATGCTTCCTGCATCAAGTCTTCCGCATCGGACGGATTATTCAGCATCCGCAAACACAGGGCGTAGACGCGGCGGCCATGAAGCTGGTAGAGAAACTCAAACGCCGTGGCATCTCCGGCCTGGGCCAGGCGGATGGCTTCCGCTTCAGTCACCTTCTTCGGTGCCTGCAAAGCAGGCCCCGCATTGGGAGGCTGCAAAGCAGTCACCGTGCTTGGTGACCGCGAAGCGGTCGACGCGCTCGGATCGGCTGGTCGGTTTCGGGCCAACGGTCCAATTACGGCGCATCCACCCTTTCGGATGCGCCGAATACCCCCTGAGTTGTCCTAGGATTGGCTCCGATTTCCAGGATCGCCAAGCCAGGACAGACGGTTATGCCTGGGGATGCCCCCGGGCTCTGCCAACACGTGGCAGGCGGGATTATTGTCCCGCGATTGGGGTCATTCGTCTATGGCGGACATCAGTGTGGCGGTGGAGCGCGGGAGTTTCTGGCACACGCATTTGTTTGCTGACAGTCTCTTGAAACAAGAGGAGTTCCTCGTGGGGAACGGCGCGGAGGAAGGATTTCAACAGGACGATGGCCTCGCGGAGGCATGTGTTTAAATCGTAGTGGGCGATATCCACGGCTTTCCAGTCGGAAACTGGATCTATGGAGATGCCGCTGGCCAGCTCGTCGGCAGACTCACGGAACTCGCGGCCGATATCCACGACCATCTCATGCAAGGTGCCAATCTTGTGGAGGAATTGGGAACGTTGCGTTAAGAGGACGCGGCTGAGGAGACCGCTCATCCGGGCCGACCGCTGGCCCCTGTAGCCCTGAAAGTTCGCCGGATCCAACGGAGCGGTATTGGGCATGGTGCCGTAGTGCTTGGCGTGATCACCGAGTGCGCGAAGGGTCGCGGCGAGCGGATCCGTCAACCGTGAACAAAGAGCAGAGGTTACGTAAACAACCTGGGAAGACTTTGTTAGACACCCAGCCTGCCGCAACTCGATCGCTTCATTCAGCGAAACGCTTAACATGATGTAGGAGGCTTCGAGATGCTGCACGTAGGTGCGGAAAACACTGTCCTTTTCTTCTGGCAACCATGCGCGCCAATCGTTCATGACGGACGCGCCGCGGGCTGGGGGGGGGCAGACGCGGTCTCTCAACGGTAGTCTCCCGAGGAACAGGGAAAACAGTATAACAAGAACTTTTACGGCTAGCACGGTTTTCTTAATAATTCCTAATAATTTCGTCCGGGCGGGTGTCCGCCGTCGGAAAACCGGGACCCTTTAGGAATTACTGGTTGTTGCTCCCGACAGGCGCGGGCCGCTATACTCGGCTGCGTTCTCTACGGAAAGGAATTCCGAGTTGCAATTTGAGCCGCGCGACCAGTTTGAGCAGCGCCAGAAGAAACTCGAGCAGATCCAGGCGCTGGGCTTCGACCCTTTTCCGCACGAGTTTCGCTGGACGGATACACCGGCGGCGCTGGTTGGAAAATACAGCGAGACGCCCGCAGCGGAGCTCGAGGCGGGGAAACGACAAGTGCGCGTTGCCGGGCGCATCGTTTCGCTCCGGCTGATGGGCAAGGCGGGCTTTGCACATCTGCAGGGGGCGGGGAAGCGCATCCAGATCTATGTAAAAAAGGATGTTGTCGGCGAACGGGGCTTCCAGCTCTTTCACTTGATTGACCTGGGAGATTCGATTGGCGTGCGCGGGCATCTCTTCCGCACCAAGACGAACGAGCTTTCCATCTGGGTCGAAGAGCTGACGTTTCTTTCGAAGGCTCTCCTTCCGCTCCCGGAGAAGTGGCACGGATTGACGGATGTCGAAATCCGCTACCGCCAGCGATATCTGGACCTGATCGCCAACGAGAAATCGCGCCAGGTATTTGTGACCCGCGCCCGGATTATTCAGGAATTGCGGCGATTCTTCGATGCGCGAGACTATATCGAAGTCGAGACGCCGATGATGCATCCCATCCCTGGCGGGGCGGCGGCCAGGCCGTTCGTCACGCACCACAACACTTTGGACGTCGGTTTGTACCTGCGCATCGCCCCCGAGTTGTATTTGAAAAGATTGACGATCGGCGGATTCGACCGCGTTTATGAAATCAACCGGAATTTCCGCAACGAAGGCATTTCGACGCAGCACAATCCGGAATTCACGATGCTGGAGTTTTACGAGGCGTACAGCAATTACCGCGATCTGATGGACATGAACGAACAGCTTTTCGCGCAGTTGGCGAAAGACATCACCGGCTCGGCGACCGTGCGTTACGGTAACGAAGAGCTGGACTTCGGGAAGTTTCAACGTCTCTCAATGCGTGAAGCTGTTCGGAAGTATTGGCCCGCGGAAGCAGGTGCCGCGCCGACACCGGAAGAGCTGGGAGCACCGGGCGGAGCCCCGGCGGCAGCCAAGCGCTACAATGCCTGGGCGAAAAATGCCGGGGCGCCGCATGCCGCTGCAAAAGGGACGCTAACTGACGGCGAATGGACGGGCCTGCTATTCGAAACCATCGCGGAAGAGAAACTGATTCAGCCGACAATTCTCTACGATTTTCCGACGGATATTTCGCCACTTTCGAAACAGAAACCGGACGATCCTTCGCTCACCGAGCGCTTTGAGGTTTTCGTCGCGGGGATGGAAGTCGCCAACGGCTTCTCCGAGTTGAACGATCCCGCGGAGCAGGAGCGCCGTTTCCTAGCACAGATGGCACAGGGTGGCGACGAAATGCCGAAGCAGCTCGATGTGGATTACCTCCGCGCGCTCTGCCATGGCATGCCGCCGACGGCAGGCGAAGGCATCGGCATCGACCGCCTGACGATGGTGCTCACGGATTCGCCGTCGATCCGCGACGTGATTCTCTTCCCCTTGCTTCGCTCGGAAGCGCGGGAAGACTCCGCTTCCGAAGCACACGGCGCGTAACGAATCCTTTTGGGGATGCGAACTGGCAATATTTCCACCCATGCGATTTGAATGGTTTGTGGCGCGGCGATACCTGCGCTCGCCGTACCGTCCGGCGGTGCTCCGTCTGGTCACACTGTTCTCGGTGATGGGGGTGGCGGCGGGCGTGGCCACGCTGGTCATCGCGCTCGCGATGAACACAGGTTTTCGCGAGACGCTGCAAGACCGGTTGCTAGGAGCGACGGCGCATGTTTCCCTGACGCGCCCAGGATCCGGCGGTATCCACAATTACGAAGAGCTGGCCGCAAAACTTGCAGCGATTCCGGGAATACGCTCCGTCACACCCGCCGTTTACCAGCCGGTTCTACTATCGTTTGGCGGGCAGGCGCGAGGCATGGTGACCAAAGGGATCGATCCTGAGCGCGGGCGCCGCAGCGACGAGGTACTCCAGCGGATCGTGGCGGGGCACTTGGATTTTTCGCCCGATGCGGACGGAATCGACGCGCTGCTCGTTGGCAAACAACTGGCCGACGAATGGAAAATTTCTCCGGGCGATTACGTGACGCTGACGAGCCCGCAGGGACGCCTCACGCCGTTTGGACTGATACCGCGGACGAGACGGTTCCGCGTCTCGGGCGTGTTTGACTCCGGCTTCTACGATTACGACGAAAATTGGTGCTTTTTGACGCTGCCAGCGGCACAGGCGCTGGCCGGGTCGGGAGACCTTGTCAATGTCTTGGAGTTTCGCATCGAGCAGCCGGAACGCGCGGGAGAGATCGCGCAGGAAATCGAGAAATCGGCGGGTGGAGGTTTTTCCGCCTCGACATGGATGGAGGAAAATCGCGCATTGTTTCGCGCGCTACGCCTCGAAAAACTGGTGACCGCGATCTTCATCGGGCTCATCACCTTTGTCGCTGGGTTGAACATTCTGGTGGTGCTCTCGATGACCGTCACCGACAAAGCCCGCGACATTGCAGTGCTGAGATCAATGGGCGCACGCCGCGAACAGATCCGCCGCATTTTCTTGTGGCAGGGAATCACCATCGGTGCGACAGGTACACTGATAGGTCTGGCGGCCGGCTACGCCTTCGCGGGGATCGCCGGAACCTATCATTTGATTCCGCTCGATCCGCAGGTCTATGCGGTTGCCTACGTGCCGTTTCATCCGAACGTGCTGGACGGATTGTGGATCACCGTCGTGGCCATGGGCATTTCGATTGCCGCAACGATTGTTCCAGCGCGTGCGGCCGCGCGGCTGCTTCCGGTGGAAATTCTGCGGTATGAGTAGCGACTGAGCTCGACAGGGGCGCCCGGCGCGAAAAATTGCCGTTTTTGGCGCGCTATATGCTCCTAAATAACGGCAGAGGCAGGTGGGCTGTCCCTGGATGCAACCCTCGCGCCAGGAAGCGTATAAGCCCGCCGCAAGGTATTGAAAGCAAGAAGATTACCGGTGTGCAAAAAAGACCCTAAGTGTGCCGTTTTTTGGGCAGGCAAGACGGGGGCGAAAATGGGAAAGAGTTGGACAGCCCGGCATGATCGGCCGAATTTTTGCAGCTGGCACTGGAATGGGCCAGTCGGCATCTAAGTCTGCTAGGGGACTCGAGAGAAATAGCCGCTCGGAACACGGCACACAACGAAAAATGATCCAAGACCCCGCCAATCCGAATCAAAGATCGCAGAACGCGCAGCCGTGCGAAGGATACACGCCTCCGGTTGTACTCGAAGCGCGCGGCTTGAAGAAAACCTATGGCTCCGGCGATCGGATGATAAGCGTGTTGCTGGACGCGCATCTCAGTTTGCGCGAAGGAGAGATGGTGGCGATCGTCGCGCCATCCGGAGCGGGGAAGAGTACGCTTCTCCACTTGCTGGCCGCGCTAGACACGCCGACGAGCGGTGCAGTATACTTCGCTTCGAAAGCAATTGAAACGAATCAAGACGCGGCGGTGGCGGATTTTCGAAATCGCGGCGTAGGATTCCTCTGGCAGCGGCACCATTTGCTGACGGATTTTACAGCCGCGGAGAACGTGGCCATGCCGTTACTGTTGCGAGGCGAATCTGCTTCGCAGGCGCTGGCGACGGCTCGGAAGTGGCTTGCGGAGGTTGGCCTGGAAAACCGGGCCGATCACTGTGCAGGGGAGCTTTCCGGCGGGGAACAGCAGCGCGTCGCGATGGCCAGGGCGCTCGTCACCGGGCCTGCGGTGCTGCTGGCAGATGAACCGACCGGCGATTTGGACGAGCAGAATGCTTGGGCCGTGTTTGAGCTGCTGGAACGGCTGCACCGCGCGCACCGGCTGACGTCGCTGATCGCGACGCACAACATGGCGCTCGCCGCGCGATGCGACCGGATTCTGGGCTTGGAACACGGCGTTTTGAGGGTTCGCAAGGCTTCCGCTGCTGCGAGCCGGACCCCAGGGGGAGAAGCGAGCTAATCGTGTTCGAACGCTACACAGAAAAAGCGCGTCGCGTCATATTTTTTGCTCGTTACGAGGCCAGCCAGTATGGCAGCCCGTACATCGAGACGGAGCATTTGCTGCTCGGCTTGATGCGCGAGGACAAAGCCCTGGCGAACCGTTTCCTGCGCCAGCAGGGCTCCATCGAATCCATCCGCAAGGAAATCGAAGCGCGCATCACGATCCGCGAACGCATTTCAACTTCCGTCGAAGTGCCGTTGAGCGCGGAATGCAAGCGCATCCTGAATATGGCGGCGGAAGAGGCGGAGCGGCTCGGGCACAAGCATGTGGGCACGGAGCACCTGCTGCTGGGGATTTTGCGCGAAGAGAAGTGCTTCGGCTCTGAAATTTTGATGGAGCGCGGACTCCGGCTCTCCACGCTGCGCGAAGAATTGGCGCGCACCTCCGGCGAGAAAACCACGGCCGCCCGGCCGAAGGAGACTTCGCTGCTTGCGGAATTTAGCCGCGACCTGACGCAGGCCGCGGGAGAAGGCGCGCTCGATCCGCTGGTGGGCCGGGAGAACGAAGTCGAGCGCGTGATTCAAATTCTCTGCCGGCGCACCAAGAACAATCCGGTGCTGATTGGCGAGCCGGGTGTTGGCAAGACGGCGATCGTGGAAGGACTCGCGCAGCGCATTGCAGACGGCGACGTGCCGCCGTTTCTTGCGGACAAAAAGATCTTGTCGCTGGACCTCTCGCTCATCGTTGCGGGCACGAAATATCGCGGACAGTTCGAAGAGCGGCTCAAGACCATCATGAAAGAGCTGATGGAAAGCCAGAATTCGATCGTCTTCATCGACGAATTGCACACACTCGTGGGTGCGGGCTCGGCGGAAGGTTCGCTGGACGCTGCCAACATCTTAAAGCCGGCGCTGTCGCGCGGCGAAATTCAGTGCATCGGCGCGACCACGCCGGGCGAATACCGCAAATCGGTCGAGAAAGACCGCTCGCTGGAGCGGCGCTTCCAGGCCGTGAAAGTTCCCGCGCCGAACGAAGAAGAAGCGATTCAGGTTATTCAGGGCGTCCGCGAGCGCTACGAAAAGTTTCACGCCGTGAGCTACACCGACGAAGCGCTGCGCTACTCCGTGTATCTTTCGAACCGCTATATCCCAGACCGTTTCCTGCCGGACAAGGCGATTGACTTAATGGATGAAGCGGGCGCGCGCGTGAAGCTGCGCCAGGCCAGTGTGCCGGAAGAGGTCGGCGAAGTTCAGAAGCGAGTGAAGTTCATCACGCACCGCATGGAAACGGCCATTGCTCAGCACGAATTCGAAAAGGCGCGCTTCTACTCCGAAGAGGAGCGCAAGGAAAAGGAAAATCTGCGGACCTTGCGCGAGCGCTACAAGCTGGACGATGCGTCAACCGGAATCGTCACGCGCGAGGATATCGAAGAAGTCGTTGCGCGCTGGACGGGTATCGGTGTCACCTCCATCAAGGAAGACGAGCAGCAGAAACTGTTGCGCATCGAGCCCGAGCTGCACAAGCGCGTGATCAGTCAGGATAAGGCGATTACCGCGCTGGCGCGGGCGATACGGCGCAGCCGCGCGGGGCTCAAATCGCCCTTGCGTCCGGTGGGCTGCTTTTTCTTCCTGGGGCCGACGGGTGTCGGCAAGACCGAAGTGGCGCGGCGTCTGGCGGAATTCCTGTTTGGTTCGGAGAAGTCGCTGGTGCGATTCGACATGTCGGAGTTCATGGAGAAGCACTCCGTGTCAAAGCTCATCGGCGCGCCTCCAGGGTATGTGGGCTACGAAGAGGGCGGTCAGTTGACGGAGCGCGTTCGCCGGACGCCCTACTCGGTCATCCTTCTGGATGAAATCGAGAAGGCGCATTCTGACGTATTTAATATTTTGTTGCAGGTGTTTGAGGACGGTCAATTGACGGACGGGCTCGGCAATACCGTGGATTTCCGGAACACCATTATCATCATGACCTCCAATCTCGGCGCGCGGCATCTGCAGAAGCGCACGTCGATCGGCTTTCAATCCGGGACGGACGAAGCCGGGCTAAAGAACATAGAAGATATGGTGATGAACGAAGTGAAGCGCGTATTCAATCCGGAGTTTCTCAACCGGCTGGACGAAGTGATCATCTTCAATGCGCTCAGCGATGAAGACCTGCTGCGCATCATCGACTTGCTCGTGGGCCAGTTGAACGACACGCTCATCCACCGGCAGGTGCAAGTTGTGCTGTCGCCGGAAGCACGCCAGTGGATCCTCGAGAAAACGTGCGCGGACCGGAATTACGGGGCGCGGCCGCTGCGGCGGGCTTTGCAGAAGTACGTGGAAGACCCGCTCTCGGAAGCGCTCATTCAGGGTGGAATCCAAAAGCCGGCCACGCTGCAGATCTACGTTGCGGGGGAAGGCCTCTCATTCCGGCCCGTGGGTGAGGCAACCCCGGTCATTCACTAGCGAATCTGACACAACGCACGACGGATGGCCCCGCTCGGTCGGGGTCACCGCACAGCCGGCCCACACCGGGTTCGGCGGGAGAAAAACAACTTGCGTTTGGGGGCGCGGCTTTGAGGACCTCAACGGCCGCACAAAGCAGAGTCTGTTTGCCGTTTGGGGTTTTGCTGGGCCGGTTCATCTGGGTCGCGGCAATATTGCCGTTGCATGCCGCGATTCTGCCCGCCGCGCAGCAAGATCGCCATACAGGGGCTTCCCCGTCTTCTGCCTCTTCGACCGTGACTCCTTCCTTAGATTCACCGGTCCCGTCTTCGGGTACCGTCCCTGCAATCACAGCCAGTGGTGCTGTGCCGCAGCAGCCTTCTGAGAAACCGCAAGCTGTGATCGCCCGAATTGATTTCACCGGTAACCGGCGGATCCGCACCGACACTTTGAAAGCCCGCATTTTCAGCCGCGAGGGCGACACCTATAACGAAGAGACTTTGCGGCGCGATTTTCAGGCGCTGTGGAATACACAGTTCTTCGAGGATGTGAAGCTGCGTGTGGAAGATTCTCCGGAGCGGCCGGACGCCAGGATAATCGTGTTTGATGTGAAAGAACGGCCCGTGATCCGCCGGATCCGCTACGACGGAATACATTCGGTCTCCGAGTCGGACATTCTGGACCGCTTCAAGGAACGCAAAGTCGGCCTGACGGTGGAGAGCCAGTTCGATCCGACCCGCATCAAGAAAGCCGAAGTGGTCCTGAGAGAACTGCTGGGCGAACACGGGCGCCAGTTCGCAAAAGTGACGCCGCAGTACGAGCGGATCGCATCGAGCAACGCGGTGATCCTGGTCTTCAAGGTGGAAGAAGGGCCCAAGGTCAAGGTGGGCCGGATCAAATTTACGGGCAACCACGCCTTCAGCGACCGCAAAATAATCCGCGCCATGCGCCACGACCGGCCTTACTCCATTCCGCTCCATTTTTGGTACATCCCGGTTTTGACCAAGACGTTTGACCGCGAAAAGCTGAACGAAGACATGGAAGTCGGCATCCGCGGACTGTATCAAGACAATGGCTACTTCAAGGCGGTGATCGGAGAGCCGGTGCTGGAGAATGTAAACACGGTCGGGTTCCGCATGGGCGTGCCGATCGCGGGCAGGAGCCACGGCAAAGCAGTGAACATCACGATTCCAATTGAAGAAGGCGACCGCTACCGGATGGGAACGCTGAAAATCGTCAGCGCGGACCCGGACAAAGCGCTGTCGCTGAAGGTCGACGCGCTGAAGAACATTTTCCCGCTACATTCGGGCGACCTTTTCGCCGTAGGAAAAGTCCGCAAGGCCCTCGAGGATTACGGCAAAGCCTACGGACAATACGGATTTATCGATTTCACGGCGGAGCCGGATACGGAGATCGACGACGAAAAGAAGCTGATCAACCTGACGCTGAAGTTCAGCGAAGAGAAGCAGTATTACGTGCGGCGAATCGATTTCACCGGAAACACGACGACGCGCGACAAGGTCATCCGGCGTGAGTTATTGATCGACGAAGGCCAGCTCTTCAACAAGCGCGCGTGGGAGATCAGTATCCTCCGGCTGAACCAGCTCGATTATTTCGACCGGATTGAGATGGACAAGGCAACGGAAATCAAGCGCAACACGAAAGAAGGCACCGTCGACCTCAACGTCAAGCTGAAGGAAAAAGGCAAGCAGTCGATTGGGTTGCAGGGCGGCGTCAGCGGGTTGGCGGGCACCTTCATCGGGCTGACGTATCAGACGAACAACTTCCTGGGACTCGGGGAAACGCTGACCATGTCCGCGCAGTTCGGCGATATCCAGCGGAGTTTGATGTTTGGATTCACGGAGCCCTATTTGTTCGACCGGCCGATCTCGACAGGTTTCACTGTCTTCAGCAGTCGTTACAGTTTCGACCAGGCCAAACAGGCGGCGCTTCTGACGGGGCGATCGGTGAGCGTCAACCCGGCATTCGTCGAAAACTACAACACGAACAGCACGGGCTTTACGATTTTCGCGAGCTACCCGGTCAAACGGCTTTCCTTCACGCGCGTCGCTTTGAATTACGGCTTCACGCGGACGAATATCACGACATTCAACGATGCTTCGAAATTGCTCTTCACCGCCACGCAATTCCGCAGTATCGCGGGCCCTAGCGCACTGAATGGAATTGCCTCAAGCACGCTCACTCCGACGATCACCTACAACACGGTCAACAATCCCGTCAATCCGACTGGAGGCAAGAGCTACTTTTATTCGTTAGCCTTCTCGGGCGGCCCACTCGGTGGCAATGTGAACAGCATCACGAATGTTTTCGATTGGAAGTTCTATCATCCGGTGAACAAGAAGCGCAACGTTCTGGGCTTTCATGCCTCGGGAGCTTACACGACCGGCTTCGGCGGCAGGGACGTGCCCCCTTTCAGCCGCTTTTATATCGGGGGCGAGAACGACATTCGCGGCTTCGATATTCGCTCCATTTCGCCGGTGACGTTCATCCCCACGCAGTCGGTGCAGCAGATCAGCTACACCGATCCCACTGCGTTGGGCCCGAGTGGCTTCCCGATCAGGCGTACGTTAAACGTTCCCGTCCTGGTCTTTACGCCCACGCTCCCGGGTGGTGATGTAGAGGGCGTGGCCAATGTGGAATATCGGATTCCAATCGTCGGCCCAGTTCAGGCAGTCCTATTCCTTGACAGCGGGACGAATGGTATCTTGAAGAAAACTGGGTTGAAGCTTGATCCGACCGGGCTTGCGATCCTGAAGCAGCAATTTCCCGATGCGAAGCTCAGCAGTCAGCTTCAAATCGCCCCTGGGACTAGCTTCAGGCTACGGGAATCCGCCGGCATCGAGTTTGTTGTGCAACTCCCGATCGTGCAGGCGCCCTTTCGGCTTTACTATGCCTACAACGTGAACCGGTTGCACGAGCAGATCGTCTCTCCACCGCCGGAGTTTAACCAGGATCTGATCAACCTTTACAAGAATACTCTGCCGGCCGATGTGTTTAATTTTCAAGTCGTGCCCGCGCTCAATAATTTGAAGGCCAATCCAGGAAGGCTGAATTTCTTTGAGCCGAAGACGAAGCTCGGGTTTACGGTGAGCCGCACATTTTAGCGGGCGGGAAGCGCAGGGGATTCGAAATGACTTGGGAAAAACGAACAACAGCGCGCCGAACAAGATCAGGGCGCGCAAACGCGGGGGAGACAGTGGGAATGAAGTGGCGCAAGAGTTCCAAACTGGTTGGAGTGGGCATGCTGGCCGCGTGCCTGGCGGTTGCCGGATGCGGCTACAAGAGAACCAACACCATCATCGTCTCCGTGATTCCGGGAAGCGCCACCATCATCGTGAAACAACAACAGTCTTTCTCCGCCTCGGTCACGGGCGCCACCAACACCAATGTGACCTGGACGCTGACGATTTCCGGTAAGGATTGCACGACGAGTTGCGGCACTCTGGATAGCACCACGAACACTACGATCACTTATACCGCCCCGGCGACCGTTCCAAGCGCGCTGGTGCCCGCGGCGGGCGCAACCACACCCGCAGCGCCCTTAACTCTAACCGCCACGTCGGCCGCGAGTACAAAAAAAACCGGCACGGCGACCATTACCCTGGATTCTGGAATTCGCGTGCCGGCAGTCATTCCCGCGACGGCCACGATTGCCGCCGGCGCCGGCAGCATCACACCGGAGCACTTCACTTTCTCGGCGTCCCCGGTCAACGACACGGCTGGCGTAACCTGGCTGGTCACGCAAGCAACAACCATTAACGGTTCCTCGGCGTCTTGCAGCCCGGGTTGTGGCAGCATTGACGCAAGTGGCTTGTTTACCGCTCCCACTTCTTTACCGACCGCGACGTCGGTTACGGTCGTCGCCGTTTCAAAGACAGACACGACGCGGTTCGCCTCTGCGGCCGTCACTTTGGTGGATCCAACAAAGAACATTATTTCCTTCACGAGTATTTCGCCCACGATTGCTCCGCTGGGTGGCCTGCAACAAGACATTTATCTGAACGTAACGAATCTGCGTTCGACCATTAGCGTTTTCTTCGACGGTACGGTGATTCTTCCGGCTTCGGGTCAACTCAAGATCATTAACGCCTCGGTGGCCAGGCTCCGGTTGAACGCAACGAATCTTTCGGCTCCGCCGGGCAATCATCCCATTGCCGTCCAGGACCAGCACGGAACCACGCAAAGCTTTAATTTGCAGATCGTTGCGGTGCGCCCGGCGTTGATCGCTTCCGTGCCGGACAGCTTTGGCTTAAGTGCTCTTCCGGGCACAGTCAAACTGAATGGCGGGTTTTTCGGGGGACCAGGAAACCCGGTTGTCTCCGCGTCATTTAGCGGCAGCAACCTTGGCGTACCCATTCCCGGTTCCCGTCAACTGACGGTTAATCTGAATGCCGGCAACCTGGGAGTCGCGGGCCTGTTCCCCGTATCCGTAACGAGCAACGCTCCAACACCGCCGACGCCGTCATCGGCGACAACCAACTTGGCGGTGCAGCCCGACCTCGTGAAGAATCCCGCAACGATCAAGGCGACGTTGGCGTTGCAAGGCACCGCGCCGAGCGCGATTGCGGTGGACTCGACGCTTGGGTTCGCCGTCGTGACAAATCAAGCATCCAATACCGTCCAGCTCATTAACTTAAACAACGGAAATCCTATCTTGGCTGGCTCCCCGATTCCAGTCGGCGCTGCGCCGACTGGCGTTGCGATCGACGATCAACTCTCCACGCACATCGCGGCCGTCGTGAACAGCGGAAACAATACGCTGACGGTTGTGCAGATTTCTTCCGTGGGCGCATTGAGCGTATTGGGCACAGCCAACCTCGCCACGTTAATCCCCGCGGCCACCGGTTCCACGACGCCCCCGACTGCCTACGCCGTTGGAATCGATCCGTTCACCCATCTGGCGCTGGTGGCATTTTCTTCGACAAACATCGGCTTTATCGTGAATGTTGATCCTTCCAATAACAGTCCGGGCTGTATTGGAGGCACCACACCTCCCTTTTGCCCGGTATCTTCGGTGACGCTGAATACCGGAGCGAAGCCACAGATCGCCTTCGAGCCTCGCCTGCATCTGGCGTTCGTAACCCCGGGCGGCCGGGGGCTGATGTCCGTGGTGGATCTCACGAAGAAAAACTCGATCGTGCCGATTGCAGCGGCGCCGACCGGAGCCTCCCGGACAACCAACATCGTTACGATCAAGACCACGACTGCCCACAACATCAATCCAGCCGTGGGAGGCACGGTGCTCATCACTGGGGTGACGCCCACAGACTTCAACGGTTCGTTCTCGGTGAGCAGCGTGATCGACGCCTTTACGTTCCAGTATGCACAAACAGCAGGGTCCGAGACGGGCGGTGGCGGGTCGGTGAGCTTCGGGAACCCCGACTTTACGTTTTCGATTTCCAACACCAATCAGGGCATTGCGATAAATCCAGAGACGCGGACGGCAATCCTGGCAGATCCGAATGCGAGCTTTGGGCAAATCAGTTTCATCAGCACGCTGGATGAAGGCGTGACGTCGCTGACCCTCAGCGTGGGAAGCTTTTTGACGACTGTGGGCAGCGCACCGGAAGTAGGTGCGACGTGGGTCGCCGTCCAGCCGTTCACAAACGTCGGCGTATCGTTTAATCCCAGCCTAAATCAAGTTTCCTTTATCGATCCGACGAAACCGCAACGCCTTGCGCCAGCCCTCTCCACAGGCACAGGGCAGACCGGCTGCTCTCCCGCATCGTGCCCAACGGGGGCCGTCACAGGAGCCCTGGCCGTCGATCCGGCCACAAACTTGGCTTTGGTCGTGAATTCGGGGAGCAACTCGCTCGTTGCCATTTCCATCGGGGACAACGCCACAATTAAACCTGTGCACATCAGCCAGGTGCAGTTGTTCACCGCGGGTGGAACTCCTTACGCGATCCCTGGCGCAGTTCTGCCACAGGCGGTACTCAGCTCAAATTCTACCCTTCCGCCTGGGGTGCCGATCCCCGCGTTAGGCACTATCAAGATCCTTGGCACGGGCTTCGCTGTGGGCGCGGTAGTGAGCTTGGATGGTGTGGCCCTGCCCAGCGCGAATGTGAATGTCGCGACCAGCCAGGAGATAGATGTAACGATTCCAGCTTCACCGTTCCTCTCCGCGCCGCGGCACTTCGCGTTGGAGGTGCAGGTTGGCAGTGTAGTTTCCAACGCCGCGGACTTCACTGTGGTGCAGGCGATCAACGTGAGTGGCGGATGCAGCGGAACGTCCACGCCGCAGCCCGGGGCCGTTGCCATCGACGAGCAGCGCAATGTCGCGGTGGTGGCGAACAGCGGTTGCAACGACGTTTCCATCATCGACCTCACGCCGGGTGCCGCGACGCCGCTGATAAAAAGTGTGGCCGTGGGCAAATCGCCCGCCGGCATCGCCGTGATTCCCCGGCTGGGCTTCGCCGTTGTCACAAACAACGGCGACGGTACGGCTTCCATCGTGAATCTCGATACGAAAACCGCGTTGGCGCCCGTAACCGTCGGTACGCAGCCGCTGGGCGTCGCGATTAACCAGGACACCGGCGCCGCGGTCATCGCGAATAGCGGCTCGAACACTGTTTCGCTGATCGACCTGACAGTCCTGGCGCAATCGCCGCCGGGCACACCGAAAGCAGTAAACGCCGCCGTGGATCAGCAGCCCATCGCGGTAGCGATCGATCCGGATCGCGGCACGAACGGTCATGGGCTTGCGGTTGTGACTGCGCTGCAGCAAAGCGGAATTTCGGCGCCGACGGGCGTCCTCGATGTGGTCGACATCGGCACCGGGACCCCGGTCAAGAATGCCAACGCGACTTTCTCGTTCCTGACGGCCACGCCAACGGGAATCGTGTTCGATCCGGCTGTCTCGCCCGGACTCTTCTACGTAACGTTGAGCGACGGCAACGTGATTGGGGCATTCAATCCGGACAACAGCCAGCTCCAGCAAATCCGAGTGGGGATCAACCCAACTTCCATCGCATACAACCTCCAGACGGGGACCATCCTGACCGTTAACACAATAAGTAACACCATCTCGTTCATCGATTCGCAGACGTTTAAGACGCGCGGAACGTTTGGCATCGGCGGCTCGCCGCAATTCGCCGCGGCGATTCATCCACGAACCAACATGGTGGTCATTGCGGATCAGGCCAACAACCGCGTGATCCTGTATCCGTCGCCAAGGTAAGACGCGATGTTTTTACTCAGAGACAGACAGCAAGTGGCGTGCGCAGGAACCCGGCGGAAGTGGGCCGCAATCAGGGCGCGCTGCCGAAGAGGCGAAGCTTTCCGATTGCGGGGGATACGGCAGCTCGGCTATACTCCCACGTTTGTATTATGCTTGCGGAATCCGCAGGGGGAGCGGAACGAGTTTCAGCCAATCGAGAATTGGCCCAGAGGGTGACTCCGGCTTCGCCGGAATCACTCACAATAAGGAGAAAAAAGTGAATTGGAGAATGTTGACCCCGACACGGTCGGGGTTCCATGCAACAATAATTCGGACGGCTGCTCTAGCTGCTGCTTGCCTCTTCGCGACCGCGGCCGCATGGGCGCAGGGAACTCCCGCGGCGGGATCTTCCGCATCGAACAAGGTCGGCGTGATCGACGTGCGCTCGGCCATCGTTGGCACGGCTGAAGGCAAGCAGGCGTCGGCGGAGCTGCAGTCGCAGTTTGCGTCGCGTCAGACCGAGCTCGAGAACCTGAACAAACAGCTCAATGACCTGCGTCAGAGGCTCCAGGCCAGCCAGGGAAAGCTGAGCCCCGACGAGGAAGGGCGCTTGACGCAACAAGGGCAGAGGTTCACCGCTCAGCTCGAGCGGAAGCAGACGGAATACCAGGAAGATGTGAACGCCGCGCAAGGTGAAGTCATTGACCGGATCGGCCGCAAGCTGGTCGACGTGCTGGACCGCTACGCGCGCGAGAACGGCTACGTGGCGATCTTCGACTCCTCGGCGCAGAACTCTCCGATTCTCTACAAGTCGACCCAGATTGATGTTACGCAGGATATCGTGCACCTTTACGACCAGGCCTATCCGGTGAAGGCCGGCGCGACGCCGGCGCAGCCGAAGCCGGCCCCGAAGCCTGCCGCTCAGCAGCCGCCGCCGTCGGCACAGCCGAAGCCGCAGCAGTAGGCGGTTCCAAACAGACATTTTCGTTTCACTCAAACGCCCCGGGCGTAAGTCTCCTGGGGTGATGTGTTTATGTTTCGAGGGCCGCTTGCCTCCCGGGGAGCCCGTCGTGCTATCAGGAGAGCCAATTCCTCCCCGCACGCGAGCGAAAGAGGGGCACGCGGCTTGAACCACCATAATCCCTTCCTGTAAGGCCGATATTCCGTATGACGCAGCCACTTTTCTGATCGCTTGAACCCAGGCAACCCGCCGCGCTTGCAAAAGGTTATAGCCTGCACAGGCTCCCCGCGAGGCGCGGGATCGGTTCCGCCCGTGCCACCGGGGCGGCGGAGGGCCGTTCGCAGGCGATCGAACCTACTGCTGCCAGGGATTGTAGGTGCCGAAATTCCAGAGGTGGCCTTCCAGGTCGCGGCAGGTGTAGCCGCGGCCGCCGTAGCTTTCGTCTTTGATGTCTATCACGATCTCAGCGCCCGCAGCCTTGGCTCGTGCGTAGTGAGCGTCGGCGTCAGGGACGATCACGTAAGCGGACCGGGTCTCGGCGCCGCCGATCTCGTCCGGTTGCTTGATCAAGCGCCCGTACTCGTTGTCATGACCCGAGCCGAGCATGATCATGCCGTTGCCGAAAGTGAGCTGGGCGTGCGCGATCATTCCGTTCTCGCCCGGCACGACGAGCTGCTTCTCGAATCCAAAGGCCTTGCACAACCATTCGATGGCCGCGGGGGCATTGCGGTAGCGCATGCCCGGGATGATTGTCGCCGGGACGCTCTTGGCGGGAACTGCACCGAGGTTCGTCATGGTCTTTATCCTCCTGCTTGCACCTTTCTTGTCTTCCTCTTTGTCTTGCTCCCTACTCTCCGCGAAGAGTTTCGCAAACTTCCGCGGCCGTTGTCTTCCAAAAAATTTGAACCCGGGCCGCCTTTCCGTAGTGGCTGGGCTCTAACCCGGCTCTTTCATCTTCGTTGTAGGGGCGCAGCATCGCTGTGCCCGTTCTTCGTTCCTGCATAGTTTTGTGTCATTCCGAGCGGAGTGCCGACATTGGCCGCCGGTTGAGCCTGAGCCACCCGCCGGTGGCGAAAAAGAAAAAGCAAGCCTGGCCCACCCGCCAGCGGATTAGGCTTTGTAATTTATCTTCTTGAATTCGACGCGGTAATAATGTGCCGGAAAATTGTCCTTATTTTCGAACGAGTGTGGCGGCTGGGAACCCATGCGGATGGCCATCGGGAACTTAGCGCCTTCAAACTTCCGCTCCACCTGGATATCCTTGCCGTCATAGGAAGTTTCCACGCCTTTGGGTTGGGGTTCGAAGAAGAGCAAGGCCGAGGGCCACAGAGTCTCGCCCATGTCTTGCTTTTGATTCGGGCGGATGGTCACCTCGACAAACCGCATGTCGTAAGTTTCGAACAGTACTTTGTCCGTTTCCTGAGAGGTAATGATCGCATCCATCGAGGCAGGCCAGGACCAAGAGGCGACTTTGACTTCGGGCAAGGTCTGCACCGCTTCCTTCCGGAATATCATGGCGCCGTTCTTGCCTGGACACTCGAAAGGGACCTTCTTGAACTCCACGCGGTAAAAATGCTTTGTAAAATTGTCCAGGTTCTCGAATGCATGCGGAGCTTGGGTCCCCGCAACGTTCAGCGCGGGGAAGGGAGCATCGGCGGGAACCTCGCCGCCCGGCTGCGTAGCGGTGCCGTCGGTGCCATGGTCCCTGCCCCTGGGTTGCGCTTCGTCCTGTAGAAATACGGACAACCACTGGTGGTCGTGTTTGCTGTTGGTTGTGTGCGGCGGAGTGTGTACGTCCAGAACCCGGATATTGCCGTCCTCATACATGACAATGTGGTTTTGAGGATCAGCCGTGACTGCATCCAAGGAGTCCGGCCACCGCCAGCACCCGGAAAACGACTTGTCTTGTGCCTGGGCACCCGCGACTATGAAAAGCGGCAACAATCCGGTGACGGACAACAATCCCATGACGGAGGACAACCTGCGTACCTTCATTCTTCTTCCTCCTGCCGACGCGAGTAGCCGGAATTTGCGACTTGAATTTTATTTCTGCGCTTCGTGGCACAACCCTACGCCAGACGGGCTCTAGCGTCAATCTCAGCCCGTTCGTTGCGGTCAACAGGAAGAACAAAAACGCCAGAGAAAATCTACGGGCCACCCGTGACTTGAGACACGAGTGGCCCGGTTCGAGGCGATGCGCGACGTCAGTCGTTACTTAGCGAGTGTGTAGGTGCCGGTACAATCCCATACGGCGGACCCGTCGGCATTTCCGTTGCCCGTGCAGGTACCTTTCCCTTTTGCTCCTTTGAACTTCCCGGTTCCCGCGACGATGGACCACGAATTAGTTCCTGATTGCAGTTGCCCATCTTTCGCTGTCCCCTTGCCACTGTAGCTGTAGTGAAGTTTGTCGCCATTTTCCATCGTAACGATGAACACACCGTGCCAATTGTTAGAGCTGCCTGATGCCTCACTGAATTGAGTTGACGCACCCTCTTTTTCTTTCACGCCTTCAATTTCGCTCTTCGCGGCGGTGCAGGTTCCTTGGCTGATCGTATAGGAATGATTTGGCCGGTCTCCTACATCAAGGTTGTGCGCGACGGTGGCTTTCGGACAATTCCATTGAGAATCGACCTTGCCCTGTGCCATAGCGAGTGGTGCGAACACAAAGAAAACGAAGACAAGCCTTAAGAGCTGGCGCATGCGATTTCCTCCTCTAGATTCTTGGCCGCAGCCATTATTCTGGGGATCCCGGTTTGGTGAAGTTGCTTCTCGCCGAATACGAACTCTAAACGCAACCATCGTGCCCGAGTCGTGGGCCTAGAGCCTAACCGACGAGGACTGAGGTAACCTGGCCGGACTCTATACGCTTTCTTCTAGAAGTCAAGTAACAAATCATCTGTGTGGACGCGATATCCCTCGTTGCGTGCCCCGACTCGGAAAGTCAAAAGCCCCACCCGCCTCCCAATTCTTTGTAGGGACGCGATATACCGTGCCCGCTCTTCGTCTTGGTGACGCAGCCTGGGAACGTCTTCGCGGCGCCCACAACTTCTGCTAGAATCGCCGCTATGAAAAGACGCGCATTGCTTCAATCGCTTCCAACTGTAGCGCTCCTCCCGGCAGCAGCCTGGATTACCCCTTCGCCCGAGAAACCGGGGCCACAAGAGAAGGCCGTACCCGGACAAACCTCAACAGCGGTCTACGAACTCCGTGTCTACCACACCTACGAGGGCAAGCTGGACGACCTGCTGCGGCGTTTTCGCGAACACACCATGGGGTTCTTCGAGAAGCATGGAATCAAAAGCGTGGCGTACTGGACGCCTCTCGACGACCCACTGAAAGGCAAGACTCTCATTTATCTCCTTGCGCATCCGAACCGGGATGCTGCGACCGCCAACTGGAAGGCGTTCCGCGAAGATCCGGAATGGCTGAGCGTGCGCGATAAGTCCGAAGCCAATGGGAAATTGGTGGAGAAAATTGATTTCACTTTTCTCGCTTTGACAGACTTCTCCCCACAACTACGTTAATTGGGCGGGTAACCCGCGATAAGAGCGAGGGGCACCCGCTACAAACCAAGAGCAAAACCAAAAGGGCCGGCCTTAGAAGGCCGCCGCTACAAAGGCAACCCGGGAGAAGAGCACCGCCAGGATTGGCTGCGCCACGAGGCATCGCCCCCCGTATCTTGCTTTTACCGTGCAGCGAGAATATACTCTGATTTCGCTCTGAAGCGGGTCGCACGGATAAGTGGGCGCGAGCCCACTTTTTTGTTGCCGCCGGTTGCAGTGCTCGAATGACCGGCCTAGGCCGGGGAGTCTTCGCGTGAATCTGGAAAAAATCCGCGAAGCCGCCGAGCGCGTGGCGCGTTCGGAAGGGCTGGAAGTTGTTGATGTCGAATGGAAAGTCGGCAAGCAGCGATTCCTGCGGGTGTACATAGACAAGGTTCCTGGTGGCCCCGACCCGGTCGGGGCCACCGTACCGAAACCGGCGGCGCCCATGAGCGATGCAGCAGGGCAAATTGCGGTGGCCGGTGAGGGTGTTTCGGTGACGGGTGGGGGCTATGCGGCGATCAGCCACGCCGATTGCGAGCGCGTGAGCCGGCAATTGAGCGTAATCCTCGACGTCGAGGAGCTGATCCTGGGCCCGGGCTACATTCTGGAAATAAGCTCGCCGGGGCTGGACCGGGAACTCAGGAAACCCGCGGATTTCGAGCGCTTCAAGGGGCGGCTGGCGAAGATTTCGACGTCCGAGCCGGTGGGCGATGCGAAGTTTTTTGAGGGGCGCCTGGCAGGATTTGTGGACGGCAGGGTCCGCATGGAGTTGAAGGGGCGCGGGGCGCGGATCGTCGAGCTGCCGCTCGAAGGGATCCGCAAGGCGAATCTGGTCGTCGAGTTTTAACGACGAAGTTTTAGGAACGAGAAATGGCGAATCTGCTTTACCAACAGATCGAGATGCTCAGCCGCGAGAAGCACATTGAGCCGGAAATCGTGGTGGCGGCGATTGAAGACGCGATGGTGGTCGCGGCGCGCAAATATTACAAGACGGAAGAAGACCTGCGCGCGAAGTTCAATCCGGAAACCGGGCAGGTGGACGTGTATTCGGTGCACACGGTGGTCGAAGAAGTGACCGACCCGAAGAAAGAGATCAGCCTGGCAGAGGGGAAGAAAAAGAATCCGGCGGCGGAAGTGGGCACGGAAATTCAGACGGTGAAGCCGACGGACGTGCTGGGGCGCATCGCGGCGCAGACGGCCAAGCAGGTAATTTTGCAGAAGGTGCGCGAGGCCGAGCGCGACACGATTTACAAAGAGTATCACACGCGCGTCGGCGAGCTGGTCACCGTGATCGTAAAGCGCGCCGAGGGCCCGGACCTGATCGTGGACATGGGGCGCACGGAAGCACGGCTGCCGAAGCGCGAACAATCGAAGCTGGAGACCTACAACATCGGCGAGCGTTTGCGCGTGGTCATCAAGATGGTGGACCGCGCGGCGAAGGGACCGCAGGTGATCGTTTCGCGCGCGGATGCAAGCCTGGTGCAGCGGCTGTTCGAGATGGAAGTGCCGGAAATTTACGACGGCACGGTGCAGATACGTCACGCGGCGCGCGAGGCCGGCGAGCGCACGAAAGTGGCTGTGGCCAGCCGCGACAAGGACGTCGATCCCGTGGGCGCGTGCGTGGGCATGAAGGGCATGCGCGTGCAATCCATCATCCGTGAGCTGCGCGGCGAGAAGATTGACATTATTCCGTACAACGAAGAGACAGTCGCGTTCGCACAGAAGGCCCTCAGCCCGGCGAAGGTGACGCGCGTGCAAATCACGGACCCGGAAAACCACAAGCTCGAAGTAATTGTCGAGGACTCGCAACTCTCCCTGGCGATCGGCAAGAAGGGGCAAAACGTCCGTCTGGCGAGCAAGCTGATCGGCTGGGACATCGACATCAAGAGCGAGGAAGAGAAGCGCCGCGAAATCGAAGAACAGATGACCGCGCTGACCGCGCCTACGACGCCGCTGACAGCGCTTGCCGGCGTTGGTCCGAAGACTATCGAGAAAATCGAAGCCGCAGGAATCACCAATGTCGAGAAGCTCGCGGCGATGACCCCGGAGCAGCTGATGGAAATTCCGGGCATCGGCGAGAAGATGGTGGACAAGATCTACCAGGCCGTGAACCGCTTCTATGAAGGCGGCGGCGAAGCGGCCGCAGCGACCACCGAGCCCGTCGAAACCACGGAGACGGCGGCAAAAGGCGGCGAGACTCCGGCTGAGGAGAAGAATAAAGCCGTCGAAACGGTGGAAACGATCGAAGAGAAGCCGACGGAAAACGTTGCGGATAAGGCTGAGCCAGCGGAAGCCAAGAGCGATGCCGATCAAGCAGAAGAGGCAAAGTCCTGAGCGACGCCAACCAAGTCCGAATTAACGAGCTGGCCCGCGAGCTCGAGGTTAAGGCCAAAGCGATCATTGACCTTTTGGCCGGCTACGGCGTCACGGAAAAGAAGACGCACTCCAGCTCCATCCCGGCGGACGTCGCGGAAAAAGTTCGCAAGCACCTTCAGGGTCAAGCGGAAGCCGAAGCAGAAGCGGAAGCCGCGGCGAAAACGGAAAAGGAAGCGAAGGAAGCCGCAGCGAAAGCAGCCCGCATGAAGCCCGCAGCCGCTGCGCCGACGGTCACAAAGGCCGCTGCACCAGCGGTCGTACCGGCAGCAAGTGCGCCTGCTCCAGCGTTGAAGCCTGCCGCCGCACCCGCGCCTACAAGCGTTCCTCCCGCAACGAAGTCCCCTGTGCCCGCCGCACCAGGTTCGGTACCTGCCACGAAACCCGTCCGCTCCGTGGCTCCTTCCGGACAGCCTGCGACTCCGCCGTTTGGCACACGGCCTGCTCCGGCCCAGCCGGGTCAGGGTGCGCGTGCGCAACCTGCCGCCGCGCGGCCTGCTGCCGCGGCGCCTGCGCGGCCCGGTGCTCCTGCGGCACGGCCCAGCGCTTCCGCTCGTCAGCCAATGCCAACGGGCAATCGTGGACCTCTGCCTGGAACAACGCCCAGTGGCCAGCGCGCCGGAGGGGCTGGCGGTCCGCGCCCAGGCCAGCCGATGCGACCCGTGCAGCCCGGTCGCTCCGGAGGGCCCGGCGGCACGCCAAGCCGACCCTTTGAACAGCGCCGTGGCGCCGTTCCGACCGGCACGCGTCCCGGTCCGCGCATGCCCGGACGTCCCGGGATGCTGCCGCCACTCCCCGAAAAAATGCCGCCGAAGGCGGAGCCGGGGAAGCCGCTCTATACACGAAAGCCGCCGCAGCGCCAGCGTCCCGTTGTCGACAAGCGGGAGATGGAAGGCGAACGGAAGCTGCACCCGACGCGCCAGCGTCCGGGCGCGGGCGGCCGCAGCACCGCTGCCGCGGTGATCGCGCCGCCGGAACCCCGTCCGCCGCGCGACGTTACCATCACCGAAGGCATCACCATTCGCGAGCTCGCGGAAAAACTCGATGTGCGCGCGAAGGATCTCTTGAAGACACTGCTCGATCGCGGCGTGTTTGCCAGCATTAACCAGGCGCTCGACGTGCCGACGGCAACGACGCTCGCGGAAGCGTTCAGCGGCGTGGTGAACGTCGTCTCCTTGGAAGAGGAGATGGTGCTCGAGGTCGCAAAGGAAGAGACCAAGGAAAGCTTGAAGCCACGCCCGCCCGTGGTGACGGTCATGGGCCACGTCGATCACGGCAAAACGAGTTTGCTGGACGCGATTCGCGAAGCCGACGTTGCTGGAGGCGAGGCCGGCGGAATCACACAGCACATCGGCGCGTACAAGGTAATGGTAAACAACCGTGCCGTTGTGTTTATCGATACGCCGGGCCACGAAGCATTCACGCGGATGCGCTCGCGCGGTGCGAAGGTAACGGACATCGTGGTGCTGGTCGTGGCCGCCGATGACGGCGTCATGCCGCAGACGAAGGAAGCCATCGATCACGCGCGGGCCGCCCATGTGCCGATCGTGGTGGCCATCAACAAAATCGATATGCCCCAAGCACAGCCGGAGCGCGTGAAGCGCCAGCTCACCGACCTGGCCTTGATGCCTGCCGAATGGGGCGGCGACACGGAGTTCGTGGAAGTTTCGGCGAAGCAAAAGAAGGGCCTGGACAAATTGCTGGAAATTCTGCTGCTGGTGGCTGATTTGCGGGAGTTGAAGGCAAATCCCGATGCACCGGCGAGCGGCACCGTTCTTGAATCGCGCGTAGACAGGGGCCGCGGCCCGGTGGCCACCATTCTCGTGCAGAACGGCACGTTGAACCCCGGTGACTTCTTCATCTGCGGCTCCGTTTTTGGCAAGGTGCGCGCGATGTTTGACGATTACGGCCGCCCGGCAAAGAACGGGCCACCGTCGACACCTGTCGAAGTGCTTGGCCTGCAGGGCGTTCCGGATGCGGGCGACCATTTCCAGGTCACCGACGAAGCCAAGGCGCGGCACATCGTCGAATACCGGCAGGGGAAGCAGCGTGACGCGGCGCTGGCGCGCAGCAGCGGCGCGCGCATCACCCTCGACCAGCTTCACGAGCAGCTCAAGGCCGGCGACGTCAAGGAACTGGGGATCGTCATCAAGGCGGACGTTCAGGGTTCGGTGGAAGTGTTGAGCGAAATGCTGCCGAAGCTTTCGACCGACCAGGTGAAACTGAAAATCATCGGCTCGGGCGTTGGCGCAGTCACGGAAAACGACGTGCTCCTGGCTTCCACTTCCGGCGCGATCATCATCGCCTTCGGTGTGCGCCCGGACCGCAAGGCGCTGGATCTCGCGCAGCAAGAACACGTGGACATCCGCACCCACAACATCATTTACGAAGTGTCCGACGAAATTAAGAAGGCCATGGAAGGCCTGCTCGAGCCGGTTATTCAAGAGACCTATGTGGGCCGCGCGGAAGTGCGGGATACATTCCGCGTCAAGGGCGCGGGCACGGTCGCGGGGTGTTACGTCGTGGACGGCGGGCTGAAGCGGGACGCGCAGATTCGCGTGCTGCGCGACGCCACCGTCATCTACACCTCGAAGCTGAGCTCGCTGAAGCGCTTTAAGGACGACGCCAGTGAGGTCCGCACGGGATTCGAGTGCGGCGCTGGCATCGCGAATTTCAATGACGTGAAGGTTGGCGACATTCTGGAGTGCTTCCAGGTGACGAAACTCAGCGCCGCGGAAGCCGCCGCGCAGGGCAGTCCTGTCGTGGCGTTGCGCAAGTAGTTCACTGCCAACTGTTCCCCGGAGCCGCTCATGACGGTCGGCCTGCTCACCCTCGAGCTGCACATCCCGGACGCGCAATCCCTGAAGGACAAGCGGCAGATAGTCCGCAGCCTGAAAGACAGGCTGCGCCGTCAGTTCAACGTCGCCGTTTCTGAACTCGAGTATCACGACATGTGGCAGCGGTCAGTCATCGGCGTGGTGACGCTTTCGAATGAAGAGCAGCACGTCGAGGAATCGTTGCAGAAGATATTGGCCGAAGCGGACCGCATCCTCGGTCCGGTCTTGATCAGTCACGCCGTCGAGATGATTTGAGAGACGCGTTATAGAAGAAGATGAGCCCAGCCAATCACCGCCCAGAACGCGTAGGAGAAGAGATTGCCCACGAGCTGAACGCCATGCTAGCCGGCGAATTGAAAGACCCGCGGCTCGAGGGCATGGTCGTGGTCAGCGAAGTTCGTGTCCAGCCGGATATGCGGCACGCACGGGCGTTCATTTACGTGCGCGGCACCGACCAGGAAAAAGACGACGCCATCAAGGCGCTGCAGCACGCGGCAGGATTCATCCGGCGAGAGATGGTGGCACGGCTGCAGCTTCGCCGCACGCCGGAGCTGCATTTCACGCTTGATCTATCCCTGGACTACAGCGAGCGCATCGAGCAATTGCTGAAAGACGTGAAGAAGGACAAGCCAGCCGCGCCGTGATGCGGTTGGCTGGGTAGGGCAGCAAGTTTTCCGAAGGGGAGGATGCCTGCGACATAATTCGCGGCGCTACAATCCTCGTAGCGACGGCTTTCAGGCCGTCATCTTCAGTTTTGTTAGCTCCAGGAACTAAAACAGCATGCCACGCCAGCCGCAGCCGGCGCCGTTTGACGGCGCCCTTGTGATCGACAAGCCGAAGGGTAAAACGTCTCACGACGTCGTCGACGCGGTGCGTCACCTCGCCGGTTTCCGACAGATTGGGCATCTCGGGACGCTCGACCCGCTCGCAACCGGTGTTCTCGTGTTGCTGCTTGGCCGTGCCACCCGGCTTGTACAGTTCTACGCCGGCCGCCGCAAACGCTACGCAGCGGGCTTCCGTTTTGGCTTTGCGACGGATACGTACGATTCCGACGGCGAAGCGCAAGGTCCCGACATGGCGCCTACGCTCGATGCGGCGATAATCGAAAAATTCGCTGCCGAGTGCGTCGGGCGCTTCGAACAGATACCGCCGGCGTTCTCCGCCAAAAAAGTGCAAGGACGCCCTGCCTACGAGCTTGCGCGGAAGAAACAAGCCGTGGAGTTGAAGGCCGTGGAGGTCGAACTCTTTGAATACAAGCTTGCGGAGATCGAAGGCAGCACCGCGCGCTTCGTGATCGAATGCTCCTCGGGCACTTACATTCGCTCGCTGGCGCACGAGATGGGGCAGAAGCTTGGTTGCAGCGCACACCTCGCGGAGATTACGCGCACAGCCGTCGGGGAATTCTCGCTCGAGCAAGCAATTAAACTTGAAGAGCTGGCGGAGGCGGCCCGCGCCGGGAAATTCGCGGACTACTTGATTCGGCTCGAAAACCTTCTCCCGAATTTTCCACGCGTGAATGTGCTGCCGATCATCGAACGCCGGGTGCGCCACGGCACAAAGTTCAATGTGTCGCTGGCTCAGATCCAGCCCGGGCGCGTGGATCCGCCGCCGGGCGCCACCGCGCAACTCGATGGTGGAGAGCCAAAGCCTCCCCGGCTTCGCGTGTTCAGCCAGCAGGACAAACTGATCGCCATTGCTCAAGCCGTCGTCCCGCGCACGTATCAGCCCATCGTCGTTTTTGAAGCCTTGCCGTAAACTCGAACGCCCGTTCTATACCGGAAACAGCGCTGGGAATTTCTCCCAAACTCGACCGAGACATTCTTCAGCTTCAAGGCTGTGGCTGGGGTTGCGGCTGGGGCGGGGGTGCGAGTGGAGCATTCGCGCCGACAGAGCCACGGCCGCCGGTATCGCCGCGCCCCGCGAATATCGTGCGCGAGCTGCGTGGAGGCAGGCGCAACTTTCGAGGCGTAACCAGAATCAACAGCTCCGTATCCTGCAGCGAATTGTTGTGCTGTGAGAAGGCGTAGCTCCCGGGCCCGGGGATCTCGGGGAAGCCCGGAAGGCCGGTAATCGCGCGCGTCTGCTCCACGTCGAGAAGGCCGCTGATCAACGTCGGTTCATCTTCCTTCACGCGCACCGTCTGGCTCAGTGCGCGATTCGAAATCACAGGGATGCCGTTGACGCTGGTGCCGGCGAGCGCTCGAATCTCGAACTCCAGTTGCAGTGTGACTTCGTTGTTATCGTGAAGCATCGGCGTAGCTTTTATTTTGACGCCGAGATCGACATATTCTGAGCCGGGATACGGTGTCTGGGTGGGCGTGGCGCCGGTGGCAAAGCCCGATGTATCGAGCACCACAGCCACCTCTCCCTGGTTCGGAGTTTGCCCCTGCGCGGTAAACGCCACATCCGGAAGAGCGTCACCGTTGAAGTCTGCCGTGACGATGGCATTCGGCCCAGCCGGCGCATTCAGCTCGAAGCGGGGCGCAAAGGCTCCGAGGCCCAGCCCGGCGTAAATGCCGAGCGTGCCCTGGCCCTGATTCGTCACCACAAGATCGTTGTTTGCCCCGTTTGCGAAATTCGCCACGACTATGCCCGCCGGAGTCGCTGCTGTGGGCAGAGGCGATCCTGTAGCGACACGGAAGGTGCCATCACCATTGCTGAGCAGAATGGTCACAGAATTATCGGTCTGATTGACCACGGCGAGATCTGGCACCGCGTCGCCATTAAAATCGCCCGCCGCGATGGCGACGGGAGTCTTGCCAACTGCGACCGGTGAGTTGGTCGCTTGAGAAAACGTGCCGTCAAAGGTGTTGTCGCCGCTACTCAGCAAAATTGAGACGCTATTTGAGGTCTCGTTGACCACGGCGAGATCGGGCTTACCCTGGTTGCGAAAATTTGCGGTCACCATCGCTACGGGGCCTGTTTCAGTGCTGGCCGCGATATTTGGCAATAGGAAAGGTGACTTGGGAAAGGGTGTGAATCCGCCGCTTCCGTTGCCCTGGAAGACGGAGATCGAATTGTCTCCTTTGTTCGCCACCGCGAAGTCCAAATTGCCGTCACCGTTAAAATCCGCAATCACAATGGCGCTCGGTTGTTTGCCCACTGCGAACGGCGATCCAGTTACCTCAGTGAAAGTGCCGTCCTTATTGCCCAGGAGAACTGAAACGGTATTTGAGGTCGAATTGGCGACGACCAAATCGGCGGCGGGAGTAGGGGCAGCCGTGCTCGAAGTGCGAAGAACTGCCGATGCGATCGCCGCTGGGCCGGTCTCGTTCTTGCCGAGCAAGATCGGCGAGGTGCCCGGCTGGGTAAAATTGCCATTCTTGTTGTTCAACAGAATGCTGATGGAATTATCGTTTTGATTTACCACCGCGATGTCGGTGAGCCCATCGCCGTTGAAATCCTTAGCCACCAACGCCACCGGATTATTGCCGACGCTGAACGTTGTTTGCGGGAAGGTGGTCGAGACCGGCGCGCCGGTGATTGCCGCGCCGGTGCCCAAGCTCCCCGAAAGCAACGAAAGAGTGACGGGGAAGCGGTCGCCCACGAAGAACGTCGCGGGTTTGCCATTCTGTGCCCGCAGGAGGACCTGGCGTCCGCTGCGGACCAGCGATAGCGCATCGGAGAAATTCGCCGCGGCGCCGGGCAAAGTCAGCAGAAAAGTCGTTTTGCCGCCTCCGACTACGACCAGCGGCGGAATGAGCGAACTCAGGCTGGCCGCGCCGCCCGCATTGCCGAAAAGACCGGCGATCAGCGCCGTCAGCGCGGCAAGGTCTTTTGCTTGCCGTACCTGGTTCAGCAGATTTGGATCGAGGGGTATCAGCCGGGAAGTGGACGGAGGAATGACACCGAGATTGCGCGCGGTATTGCGGTCGACTTCCAGCAGCTCGATCTCCAGCATGACTTCGCCACGCGCTTGTTCGACTTGCTGGATCACTTCGCCAGCGAGTGCCAGCGTGGCAGGTGAATCGCGCATCGTGATGGTGCGGCTGCGCGAGTCGAGCGCGATGTGCGTCGCCCCCGTGATTTCGCGGAGGACGCGCAGGAGTTCGGTCATTTCCTCGGGACCTACCGATGCCGCCAATGCAAACGTCCGCTCGGCTTGCAAGCCGTATTCGCGGCGCTTCTCCTGCGTATCGGAAGCGACGAAGAACAGCATAGGATTCACGGGACGCCAGAACGTGCCCGATTCCGTGCCCAGCAGCGAAAGCGCGGTGAATAAGTCGACGTCATCTACTCGGAGCTCCACCGGACGCGATATCATGTCGGGGTCAAAGGCTGCCTTCAGGCCGAAAGCGATCGCTACCTGTTCGTAGACGGTCCGGGTATCCCCTCGAAGATTAAAGCTCTGCTTCCCGCCTCTTGGTTGCAGGCGCGGCACACTGGCAAATTGCATTTCGGGCTTGGCGCGTGGTTCGTCTTCTTCCATTGAGTGCATCTGCGCCAGACGCTCCGCGACGATCGTGTTGCCGGGATCCATGCGCAAGGCTGCGCCTAACTCTTCTGTAGCGTGAGCAAGATCGCCCACCAGCGCCTGGCGCTCCGCCGCGTCCACCCGCTCTCGAACGAGTTTCGAACGCAGCGACGCTGCCCGGCCGGCGATGGATGCGTCCTGCGGCGCGAAATGGGCGGCTTCGTCATAATCCGCCAGCGCTTCTTCGACGCGTCCCTGGGCCGCAGCTTTGTCGCCGTGCTCGGCGGCCTTTTGCGCGCGTTTCGGATCGGGATGCGGCATCGCCTGTATCTGCGGCTGCTTCTGGGAAGGCATCTGCGATGCGGTACCGGCTTCCTGCGCAGGGATCAGTGAGGAAGACAGCAGCAGGGAGCAGAACAGCGATGCAGCTTGGCGCAGGGGCGTGATGAAAGTCATGATGGGTTGGCCCGAAGCATCATTCTACCGTGGACAAGTGCGCCGGCGAGTCTGCTTGACGCCGTGGACGCCGGAGCGTACACTCAGAATGTACTTGCAAATGAGTTTCAACTGGAGATCCCTTGCTCTCGGCTTTCCTCATCGCTCTCCGCGAAGGTGTTGAAGCTGCTCTCGTTGTCGGCATCATTTTGGTCTACCTTTCCCGCACGGCACGCGCGCATCTGACCCGCTTCGTTTGGTACGGCGTAGCGGCTGCTGCCGCCCTCAGCCTTGCCGTGGCCATTGCGCTGGAGCGCTGGCGCATCAGCCAGGACGGCTTCGAAGGGCTGATGCTCCTTGTCGCATCGGTCTTCGTCATTGCGATGATTGTGTGGATGAACCGCGTTGCGCGCCACTTGAAAAAAGAGATCGAGCAAAAGGTGGAAACCTACGCCGCGCGCGCGGGGCGTGCCGCGGGGTGGAGCATCTTTTTGTTCGTGTTTCTCATGGTCCTCCGGGAGGGCGCGGAACTGGCGCTGATATTGCGCGCTGTGGAGCTATCCAGCGAGGGCCTGCAAACGTGGTTGGGCACCATTCTGGGTATTGCCGTGGCTGTTGCCGTGGGACTCTTTTTCTTTAAGGGCACGTTGCGCGTGCCGTTGCACAGGTTTTTTGCCGCGACCAGCGTCATCCTCATGCTCGTCGCGTTCCAACTGGCCCTGACCGGTCTGCATGAACTTAGCGAGGCGCAGTGGCTGCCCTCCAGCAAGAGCGAAATGGCCATCATTGGCCCGATTGTGCGCAATGAGTTGTTCTTTTTTGTGTTTATTTTTGGCGCAGCGATGCTGCTCGTGCTCCGCGAATGGCTTAGCGCCTCTCATTCGAAAGCGGCCGTGGAAGGCGCCGGCGAAGCCGCAAAGAGGCTCTTGGAGTCGCAAAATCGCCGCCAACGCCGGTGGATGATTGCCGCGGCTTCCGCGTGCCTGACCGTGATTCTGGTTCTCACCGCTGATTTCATCTATGCGCGGGCAAACTCCGCCCCGCCGTCGGCTCGGGTGGTTACTGCCGTCGGGAACGAAGTACGCATTCCATTGAGCGAAGTTGCGGATTCGAGTTTGCATCTTTTCACGGTGAATGTCGGGGGTCAATCGCTGCGCTTCCTCATCATCAAGAAGCCGAATGGCTATGGCACCGCGCTCGATGCTTGCCGCATCTGCGGCGCTGAAGGCTACCGCCAGGATGGACAGAACGTCATTTGCCGCCACTGCGGCTCGGCAATTTACGTGCCTTCGATCGGCGATCAAGGCGGCTGCAATCCGATTGGCGTGCTATCACGTGTCGACGGCCCCGAACTCGTGCTCGACATTTCCGCTCTAATCCAAGCCGCCACCGAGATTCCTAAATGATCTGCCTCGGCAACGTATCCGTGGTTTGTCATTCCGAGCGGAGCGCCCGCGGTTTTTTTCGGCGCAGAGTCGGGGAATCTCTCTTCCATTTCTAATTTGAGCGCCAACCATGTTCCTACGGCTCGTTGCCGATTCCGTTACACGGCGCCCCCGCCAGAAATTACTGACGACGGCGGCGCTGGCGCTCGGCATGGCGGTCGCCACGGCCGCGCTGAGCGTTTCGCTCGACGTAGGTGACCGCCTCGGGAAAGAATTCCGCAGCCTGGGTGCGAATCTTCTCGTCACGCCGCAAGCCGATTCGCTACCGCTCGAAATCGGCGGCGTAGATTACCGCCCTGTTAACGCCGGCGCGTATCTCCCCGAATCCGATCTCGGCAAGCTGAAGACTATTTTTTGGCGCAACAACATCGTCGGCTTTTCGCCTATCCTCGAAGTTCCCTCTAAGGTATCACCGGACGCCATGTACAAACTGCCGAGCGACGGCCACATTCCGACAGAAGAAGCCACTCTGCTTGGCGTGTGGTCCGACCATGCTCTCGCCCTTCCGGATGGTTCGAGCTTCGTCACCGGTATTGAGAAGACTAACCCGTGGTGGAGCGTCGAAGGTCGCTGGTTCACCGATGGCGCTTCCGAGGGTGTTCTGGGCAAGAGATTTGCGATGCGCACAGGTGAACCGATCGGCGGCACCATTTCGGTTCATGTTGGAGACCGCAGACTATATCTCACAGTGACCGGCGTGCTTTCGACGGGAGCCGCAGAGGATGACTCGGTCATCGTTCCACTCTCAGTCGCGCAGCAACTTGCAGACAAGCCCGGCCAATACCGCAAGCTCTACGTCTCCGCTCTCACGAAGCCGGAAGATGAATTTGGACGGCGTGACCCGAAAACGATGAAGGCCGATGAATTGGAGCGCTGGTCTTGCAGTCCCTACGTT
Organism: Candidatus Acidiferrum sp.; assembly: GCA_035544995.1. Classification (GTDB taxonomy): domain Bacteria; phylum Acidobacteriota; class Terriglobia; order Acidiferrales; family UBA7541; genus Acidiferrum. The sequence continues at coordinate 162,173 of DASZZI010000072.1, read as the reverse complement.
TCGTCGATCGCTTACTCCATCAAGCAGGTGCTCCCGGGAGCGGATGTCCGCGTGATCCGCCGCGTGGCCGAGGGCGAGGGCAGCATTCTCACGCGCGTGCGCATCCTGCTTTGGTTGGTGACACTAGCGGCCTTGCTGGCTGCGGCGCTTGCCGTCGGCGCTTCGTCAGCGGCCTCCGTCATCGAGCGCCGCACGGAAATTGGGCTGATGAAAGCGCTCGGCGCGGGTTCCGGCACAGTGGGTTTTCTCCTTGCGGCGGAACAACTGCTCCTCGCGTTTGTCGGCGGGGGAATCGGCTACGCGCTTGGCATTCTTCTTGCCCGCGTGGTCGGTGAAAAAATCTTTGGTGCCGCGCCGGAACCATCGCTCTTGATTCTCGTAGTCATCATCGGGCTTGCCGCAGGCGTCACCCTTCTGGGCAGCGCCCTCCCCTTGCGCCGCGCTTCACGTTACGAACCGGCGCCCATCCTGCGAGGCGAGTAATGACCGCGCCCGTTGGCACGAACCGCAAAATGTTCTGGCGTATCATCCGCCGCCTTCTTTTCGCCCACCGCGGCCGCCTGTTCGTCATTCTGCTCGCTCTCGGCACTGGTGCCGCAGTCAGCGCCGCGCTGCTCAATCTTCAGGTCGACGCCAAGCGTCGCCTCACCAGCGAATTCCGTGTCCTCGGTGCTAACGTAACTATCGCCGCGCGCGGCGCTAGTGATTCGCCCGATTCACCCAAAGTTTTGAGCGAGTCCTTGTTCGGACAGCTGCCAGCGGAAAACGAAGGGAATACGGTTACCAAGGCTGAATTCCTGTACGGGATTGTGGATGTTGCGCCCCTCGATCCGAAGGAGATGGACGCAAAGTCTCACAAATCCACCAAAGCGGTCGTCGCAGGTTTCGCGATTGCCGTTGGATCCAATCATGTGGTTCACGGTCTTGAGAAAATCTCTCCCTCGACCATTGTCGAGGGCAAGAATTTGGATTCTCTCAATGTCCGGACGTGTGAAATTGGCCAAAGCATGGCTTCGGAGCTTGATCTACATCCTGGAGCAAGCCTGGCATTTAAGAACGGAGAAAGAGCGGACTCTTGCAGTGTCTCTGCGATCCGCAGCTTTGGGGGTCCAGAGGATAACCAGGTTTTTTTGGAGTTGCCCGCGGTGCAAGCTCTTCTGAATCTCCCGCGACAGGTCAGCTTGATTCAAGCCAGCGTTCCGGGAACGCCGCAATCGATCGATCGCTACATCGCAGCGCTCGTGCAAGCAATTCCAAACGCCGACGTTCGCCCCATCCGGCAATTCACCGAAGCGGAAGCAAAAATTTACGACCGCATCAGCGGATTGTTGACTGCCACAGTCGCGCTCGTGCTCCTGTTGACTGGGCTTTGCGTGATGGCCGCCATGACCAACGTCGCGATGGAGCGCAGGAACGACGTCGGCTTGATGAAAGCCATCGGCGGTGCCTCTCGGCGCGTCCTGCGGCTTTTCCTCGCGGAGGCAGCGCTGCTTGGCCTCACGGGCGGCCTGCTCGGCGCCGCGGCAGGAATTGTGCTCTCTATCGGACTCGGCAAAGCTGTCTTTGGCGTGGCGGCGCGCCCGCGCCTGATTGTGTATCCTGTAGCCGTGGCCCTGACCATCATCGTCGCGATTGCCGGGGCGTTTCCCTTACGTCGGCTAACGAGCATCCGTCCGGCGTCGGTTTTTCGAGGTGAAGCGTGACCCCGCAAGTGGCGCCCCAGGTCGTAGTCGAATCGCTGGTGAAAAAGTACGGCACGCTACGGGCCCTCAATGATCTTCATTTCAGCGTCCAGGCAGGCGAGTGGGTTGCCCTGATGGGCCCCTCCGGTTCAGGCAAAACCACGCTCATCAATATCCTCGGCGGCCTCGACACGCTGACCTCCGGCCGCGTCGTCGTCGATGGCATCGACCTCTCGAGACTCAGCGAGAATGAACTGGTCCGCTACCGCGCCGAAAAAATCGGCTTCGTCTTCCAACAGTTCCACCTTATGCCGTATCTGACTGCGCTCGAAAACGTAATGCTCGCGCAATATTTCCATAGCGTCACCGACGAGCAGCAGGCCGCCGCGGCACTTCGCGGGGTGGGGCTCGGTGACCGCCTGACGCATCTCCCTTCTCAGCTTTCCGGAGGCGAACAACAGCGCGTGGCGGTCGCGCGCGCTCTCATCAATCAGCCGAAGCTGATTCTCGCCGACGAGCCCACCGGCAATCTCGACGAAGCCAATGAAGCGATTGTTCTCCAGATCTTCCGCGAACTGCATAACGCCGGCCATACCATCTTGATGGTCACGCACGACCCGGATATCGCTCGGCAAGCCGACCGCCGCGTCGAGCTCGCCCATGGCCATCTGATTCTCGACACCGCCCAGCCAGGAATGGCCACTACGACGGATGACGAAATTCGCTTCGATCACCTCCTCGAACAGATCTGGGTAAGCGTCGAGGAAACGAGCTCCCCACACATTGACGACATCCAGGCCCCTGTCAGGGTCGATGCGACACGGACCATCGAACGACTGACCGACTTGCAGCTCGTCGAAGTCCTGGATGGGGCTGTTCGCCTCACGGAGACCGGTAGCCGCCGCGCGCGCGACGTCGTTCGCCGCCACCGTCTTGCCGAGCGCCTCTTCAAAGATACCTTTTCCATTGATGACTCCGAGGCACATCAACAAGCCTGCAAGTTCGAGCACATCATCAGCCCCGAGCTGGATCAGCGCATCTGCTCGTTCCTTGGCCATCCCAAAACCTGCCCGCACGGCAATCCCATCCCGCCGGGAGATTGCTGTGATCACAAATCGAAAAGCTAGCAACGATTGCCACGAATGCCGATCCCTATCGATCCACGAAAAAAAGCGTCGAACGTGAAGCTTCATGTCTCCACGGGCGCGGGCGTGGACATCACGTGGGCCGACGGCCACGAGAGCCACTACGACTTCGCCTACTTGCGCGAAGAATGCCCCTGCGCCACCTGCAACGACGAGCGCGGCAAGAAGCAGACGTTTGCGGCGGCCGCGCCGGCGTCCTCTGCGGTTCTCCCGATGTTTAAACCCAAGCCGCGCGCGCAGTCGGCCACCGTGATGGGTAATTACGCCGTGCAAATCCGCTTCAGTGACGGCCATTCCACCGGCATCTACAGCTACGACCACCTCCGCAGCATCTGCCCCTGCGCCGAATGCGCTAAAGCTTTCCGCACTGGGTCTGGCTAGGACGATTTAGCGTTTCGGGGGAAGCCATTCGCTAGACTTCACTGCCAAAAAATGCGAGCATTTTACCCTGCAATTCACAGACACCCGTAAATGAGCACTACTCTTAATGGCCCTGCTGCCGCGGGCAGCCGGGGCAGCGGGATACCGCGCGTCATCGTTGCCACCACCGCCCTCCTGACATTCATCTCATTCTGGCGAGCAGCAGCGATCGTTTTGAACGACCTGGCTTCCTCCGCCTACTACGCCGGCGGCGAAGCCGAAGGTTACGTAGGCAAGACCGCGCCGTGGTTCATCCTCGCGATCATGTTGTTCTCTTACGCCGTCCGGGCGGTCTATGTCGAAAGCTGCAGCATGTTCGTGCGTGGCGGCGTCTACCGCGCAGTGAAGCAGTCCCTTGGCGGGACGCTCGCGAAATTCAGTGTCTCTGCGTTGATGTTTGACTACATTTTGACAGGGCCGATCAGCGGCGTCTCCGCGGGACAATACCTCGGCGGCCTTCTAAGCGATCTTTCTCAGCAGGCCCATCTCAGCGGGCCCTTCTCGCAGCTTTCGATCGGCCGGATTGCCGCAGGCTTTGCGATCGCGGTCACCCTCTATTTCTGGTGGGAGAACACCAAAGGCGTCCACGAATCCAGCGGAAAAGCGCTCCACATCATGAAGCTCGTCACGGTGATGGTGGTGCTGTTGATCACCTGGTGTGTTTACACCATTCTAGCCCGTCACTCGCAACTACCACCCCTGCCGCATCCGCGAAATCTTAAGTTGGGAGCCAATGCACTCGGTTGGCTGGCCAATAGCAGCCTTCCGCATATGTTTGGCATCATCGCCATTTTCATCGCCCTGGGTCATTCCGTACTGGCAATGAGCGGCGAAGAATCGCTTGCGCAGGTTTATCGCGAAATCGAAAGCCCCAAGCTGCCGAACCTGAAAAAAGCGGGCCTGGTTATTTTCATCTACAGCCTGGTGTTTACCTCGCTGGTTTCATTTTTTGCGGTAATGATCATTCCCGACGATGTGCGGCAAGGTTTCCTGCAAAATCTGATCGGCGGCTTGGCGATGAACCTCCAGGGTCCGTTCATCGCCCGGCTAGTCTTTCACGGTTTCGTCGTCGTCGTGGGTACGTTGATCCTGGCCGGCGCCGTCAATACCGCAATTGTCGGTTCCAACGGTGTGCTGAACCGCGTCTCCGAAGATGGCGTTCTCAGCGAATGGTTCCGGCAACCACATCCGAAATTCGGCACCAGCTATCGGATCATCAATATCGTGGTGGGATTGCAGATCCTGACCATCTTTATCAGTCGCGGCGACGTCACATTCCTGGCGAATCTCTACGCTTTCGGTGTCATCTGGAGCTTCGCCATGAATGGATTGGCGGTATTCGTCTTGCGCTACACCAAGCCGGGTGAGCGCGAGTTTCAAGTGCCTTTCAATTTTCGTTTTCGCGGCGTTCAGATCCCCGTTGGGCTCGGTTTGATCACCCTGACCCTCTTTCTGATCGCCGTCGTCAACCTCTTCACGAAGCCTGTGGCCACCATGGCGGGAGGTGTCTTCTCGGTTCTCCTCTACATGGTATTCACAATTTCTGAGCGCCGCGCCCATAAAGGCGGAACGGCTCATGTCGAAATGGACCAGTTCAACCTCGAACTGCAAGGGGAACTGACGCTGGAGGCAGTCGGCGCGCGGCCGGGCAACATCCTCGTGCCTATCAGCAACCACTACCATCTCTACCATTTGGGGAACGTCCTCGATCGAATCAAGCCCGGACGTCGCGACGTCGTTGTCTTGCACGTGCGCTTGTTGCGGCGCTCTGCTTCCGGTGAGAACGAGCTGGAAGCCGACCAGCTCTTCGGCGGCATCGAACAGCATCTCTTTTCTCAAGCTTTGTCCATGTCCGAAAAGCGTGGCAAATCGATTCGGCTGGCTGTTGTTGCCACCAATGACCTCTGGGACGGCATTCTCAGGGCGGGCGCCTCGCTGCAATCCAGTACGATTGTTCTAGGACGCTCGGCGAAAGACACCACCGAAGAACAAGCACGCCTGATCGGCGACGCCTGGGAGAAGCTTGGCGATCAGAAACCCCAGTTCAACCTCGAAATCCACCTGCCCAACGGGGACAAAATATACAAAGTCCTCGGCCCTCATGCGCCGAACCTCACTTCGAACGAAGTCAATCTCCTGCACCGTCTATGGCTGCGTTTCAGCGAAGGTTTGGCCCCGCAAGAGTTGCACCACCACGACGTCGTGCACTTTGCGCTGGAAGAAGTCCAGAAGGAACTCGAAGAAGGACAAGAAGACCAGGTCGTCAACCGTCTGCGCGCACACATCGAGTCCAACCAGACGAAGCGCGCACCTAAGGCCTGAGGCGGCCACGGTTGTTTCCGCTTTTCTAAGCTCTAAGATTTGGTCGAGTCTAAGCAAGTTGCGTAGTGCGGTGGCCGCAGCGCTTCGCCGCGATCGGAATGGACATCGCGCATTGCGGGCAATCTTTTGTGGTTGGCGCTGCAGGGGCCGCGGGTTTCTTCGCCCAGCGGTTGACCCGCTGCACCACGAGAAACACGCAGAACGCGACGATCAGGAAGCTGATGACCGTATTGAGAAAGATCCCGTAGTTCAACGTCGGCGCTCCCGCCGCCTTCGCGGCGGCCAATGTTTCGTAGGATTTATCGCTCAAATTAAGAAACAAACTTGAAAATCCACGTGGCCGAGCAGCCGCCCGATCGGCGGCATGATCACATCATCGACCAGCGAAGAGATGATCTTCCCAAAGGCGGCGCCGATGATGACGCTAATCGCCAGGTTCACCACACTGCCCCGCATCGCAAATTCTTTGAATTCCTTCGACATGGAGCGTCTCCTTTTTTCGATTGTGGTTAGGCGGCTGCCCTCAGCGTGGCGTGGGAAAATTCAATCGAAGGGCCGTCCGCGCCGCGGATTATCGCCGATGAGGTTTCGTTAGGGGCAAACAATCACGGCGGGACCGTTCAACGTGGCCTGAAGACTAGAGCAGAACCGATGATTCCGCGCAGCATCAGCAGCACGCCTCCAGCTGCCAATAGCGGGCCAACCCATGCGAAGGGCGCGCGCGAGATTGCCAGCATCACCACACCCAGCAACGCAAGCGAAAGTCCGCGCGTCCAGTTTTCCCACCGCGCCCACCATTTGTTTGGTTTATAAATTGCCCGCAGGCCCCAGAGAAGGAGCGCCGCGCTCACTACTATCCAACTGGTTTTTCTACGATCGAAGAAGAGGTGTCCCGTCACGCCGAGCCACACGACCAACCCACCCAGCAACACAAAGATTATCTCGATGATCAGGCGCAACACCCGCTCGGGCATGACCATTGCCGTTTCTTCAGCTCAGGCGACGCGCTCGATGCGCACTTTCTGCAGCGTCACGGGCGTGCGCGGCCGGTCATTCGCGTCGCGGGGCAACTTCGAAATCTTGTCGGCGACATCTTGACCTTCGATAACTTCGCCGAAGATGGTGTGCTTATTGTCCAGCCACGGTGTCGCCGCCACGGTGAGGAAGAACTGGCTGCCGTTCGTGCCCGGCCCTGAGTTCGCCATCGAGAGCTTGCCCGCCTTCGAATGCTTTAGCGAGGGATGAAACTCATCCGCAAACTTGTATCCCGGCCCGCCCATGCCGGTACCCTGCGGGCAGCCGCCTTGAATCATGAACTGCGGAATCACGCGGTGAAACGTCAGCTCGTCGTAATAATTTTTCTTCAACTTTTTGCCGGTAATCTCGTCGGTGAATTCCTTAGTGCCCTCGGCCAGCCCGATGAAATTCTCGACCGTCTTCGGCGCTTCTTTCTCCAGCAGCCGAATCACAATATTCCCCTGTGAAGTTTCAAAGATCGCGTACGTTCCTGCGGCTCGGCTCATGCGTTCTCCTTGTGTGCCAAAACATCGTACACGAGGCGGCACTGCCCGTGCCACTTGGCTGGCTGTACGACAGTGCCTACCAGCTCTTTTGCTTGCGCAGCTCCGTGATGTGCGCGGTGTGGTGCCGGCCATGCCATTCGTAGAGGAAGAGCAGCCAGTCCACGCTGCGCTCTCCATGGTCGGGGTGCACGAGGATTCTTGCAAAGTTTTCGGGCTTTAAGGACCGCCACAGCCGATCCCAGCGAGCATGCAGAGAGTCCAACAAACTCTGTGATACCTCAATCGGCGCGGACTTCGAGTCCGCCAATTCGGCCCAGGCGGCCTCCTCATAGGGTTTGATCATTGGCTTTTCTTCGGTGAGCGCCAGCTTCAACCGAACGTAGGCATTCAAGTGGCTGTCTGCAACGTGATGGACGACCTGACGCACGGTCCAGCCGCCAGCGCGATACGGCGTATCGAGCTGCGCGTCATTCAACCCCTTCACGGCGGCGCGAAGTCTTGCGGGAGTTTCCGCGATTGAGGCAATCGCCTGCTCGCGCATCACTGGGGTGACATCCTCGGGTTGCTCGTATTTTCCAATCGGATAGCGCAAGTCCATTGCTCTTCTCCTACTATTATTTCGGCTCCTCCTGAACTCTAGCCCGCTAACTCTGTACGGTCAATCGGTGCCGTCGAATCATCCCTCTCCAATCTGGCTCCTGTGCGTTCACGAGAATCGAATACAAAAGCCCGCTTAACGCCTTCGCAGGAATCCAGGTGATTTGCCGGAGGATGCTACAATACCGAATTCTGCTGTATCCGCCGGGCGCGGTGATGAATCTAATCACGGGGAGAGAATGAGAATGCACGACGTCGTCATCATCGGCAGCGGCTGCGCGGGTCTTACCGCCGCGATCTACGCAGCGCGCGCCAACTTGAAACCCGTTGTGCTGGACGGCCTCGAGCCCGGCGGCCAGCTCTCTCTGACCACGCAGGTCGAAAATTATCCCGGCTTCCCGGACGGCATCATGGGGCCCGAGCTCATCGAGAACATGCGCAAGCAAGCGCAGAAGTTCGGCGCGGAATTTAAAGCCGGCGCGGTGACGGAAGTGGACTTGAGCCAGCGTCCGTTTAAAATTGCCGCTGGCAAAGAAACCTATGAAGCCAAGGCATTGATCGTTGCTGCTGGAGCGTCCGCACGGTTGCTCGGCCTTCCCGGAGAGCGCGAGCTGATCGGCCATGGCGTTTCCACCTGCGCCACCTGCGACGGTTATTTCTTCCGCGGCAAGCCCATTGCAGTAGTCGGCGGTGGCGATTCCGCGATGGAGGAGGCCAACTTTTTGTCGCGGTACGCGAGTAGAGTGCATCTGATTCACCGGCGCGCGGAATTCCGCGCCTCGAAAATCATGATCGACCGCGCGAAGGCCAATCCAAAAATCGAGTTCGTCACCCCCGCCGTTGTCGAAGAGATCCTCGCCCCCAAAGGACTCGTGGAAGGAGTGCGTTTGCGTAATCCGGAGACGAAGGAGACGCGCGCGATCGCGCTCGACGGTTTGTTCGTGGCCATCGGCCACGATCCGAACACCATGGTTTTCAAAGGTAAGCTCGAAATGGATTCCAACGGCTACTTGACCGCGAGGCATGGCAGCCTCACTGCAATTCCCGGAGTTTTCGCGGCCGGTGACGTCCAGGACCATCGCTACCGCCAGGCTGTCACCGCCGCAGGCTCTGGCTGCATGGCCGCCATGGACGCGGAAAAGTTCCTGGAAGAGCACAATCAGTAGAAGCCTGCGTTGCAGACGGGCATAATCATAAACGCATGCTCCGCTCGATTCTGCTCAAGCTGTCGGAAAGCGCCCGCTTCGCTCACTGGTTCACCACCAATTCCACCACCCACCGCGTGGCGCAGCGTTTCGTTCCGGGCGAAACTCTCGAAGAGGCTATCGCTGCCGCGCGCGCCTGCAACGATGCCGGGATGTTCGCCAGCCTCGATTATCTCGGCGAAAACGTTGCCACCACCGCGGACGCGCAACGTGCGCGCGATTCCTATCTCGAGATTTTCGAACGCATCGCCAAAGAAAAACTCCACGCCAACGTCTCTTGCAAACTGACCCAGCTCGGTCTCGACCTCAATACCGATTTCTGCCAGGGTCTCGTTGTTTCCATCGTGGAGTTCGCCGCCAGGTACGACAATTTCCTCCGCGTCGACATGGAGGGATCGGCCTACACCTACCGCACGATCGAGCTTGTGAAACGCGTGCGCGCACGGAATCCCGCCATCGGTACGGTGATTCAGTCTTACCTGTATCGCAGCGAAACCGATGTCCAGGATTTGCTGGCCTATGGATGCCGCATCCGTCTTTGCAAGGGCGCCTACAAGGAATCTGCGGACGTCGCCTACCCTCGTAAAAAAGACGTCGACTTCAACTACATCCACCTGATGCAGCTCCTTTTGTCCAGCGGCTTTTACCACGCCATTGCCACCCACGACCCGCGCATGATCGCGGAAACGATTCGCTGTGCGGCTGCGAGACACATTTCCAAGGACGATTTTGAATTTCAGATGTTGTACGGCGTCCGCACCGATCTGCAGCGCCGTCTGGTGAAGGATGGCTACCGGCTGCGCATCTACATTCCGTATGGCAAAGACTGGTTCCCCTATTTTATGCGCCGCCTTGCGGAGCGCCCCGCCAACGTAGGCTTCCTCTTGCGCAACTTTCTTCGCTCCTAGTGCGCCGGACTTAAGAACTATTCTCCATCAGTTCTTGCGGCAGACGGTGACCCCGTCGCGCAACGGGATCAGCACGGTGTAGAGATTCTTCGCGGCGTAAACGAGGCGGTTCATTTCCTGTACTCCCAGCGTGCGTGCATCATCCGGTGCCGCTGGGCGCGCCGCTCTGCCGTCCCATAGCGTATTGTCCGTGATGAAAAGGCCTCCTCGCCGTAGCTTCGGCAACGCCACGCGAAAAGCGTCTGGATATTGGTGCTTGTCAACATCGTTGAAGATCAGATCGAATGTGCCCGGCGTTTTCTTCAGCAAAGCGACTGCGTCGCCGGTTTGCACATGAACCCGCTTGGCCACACCCGCCCGCCGCAAATAATCCTGCGCCCGTCGCGCTCTCTCCGGGTCCCCGTCCGTGTAGAAGACCTTCGCCTTGGGTCCTGCGCCTCGCGACAGCCAGACCGTCGAATAGCCTATGGCCGAGCCCATTTCGAAAATCCGCTTCGCGCCCGTGATCTGCACGAACAGTGCGAGCAATCGCCCCACGGCCGGCCCGATAATCTTTACGTCGTGTTCTTCGGCGTATTCCTCCATCTCGCGCAAGACGGTATCGCGTTCCGGCAGCAGCTCATAAAGATAATTGTCCACCGCCTCTTCTGTGAAGGCGCTGCGCAAATTCGCATTGAGTTTCACAAGCTCTCTCCTGGTTTCAACGCGTGAATCTTGAGCCCTTTGATCTTCTTCGTTTCTTTTCGCAATTCTTCCACCGTACCGGTCAAAAAAGGAAACGTAGCGTAGTGCATCGGCACGACGTGCTTCACACCGAATTGCCCTTGGTCCTGAGCATCAAGCGCCTCCGGACAGAAATTCTCGCAGATAGAAATGATTATCGTGGCTGTGGCGCCAAACTCGCGCTGCTCCCCGAGGAGAGCAGCGCCTGAATCGCGGCCTCGTACGTCCCTCGGGTGCCTTCGCCAAGCACATGCCCGATCTGGCGCCCGTCCTTGGTGTAGAAAAAAGTAGCCGGGAGCGCTCCATTCCATCCCGGCAGGACGGATTGATTGAACGCCTCCTCGTTTCCCTTTCTCTTGCGGTAGTTCGGGAAGATGGGCTTGTAGCGCGCCAAAAATCGCCGCATCAGGATGATGTCGCCATCATCATCGAGGTTGATTCCCACAACATGCAAGCCCTGCGGCGCATACTGCTTTGCCAGCTCGTTCAACATCGGATATTCGTCGCGGCACGGCTCGCACCAGGTCGCCCAAAACGTTACGAGCACGGTCTTTCCGCGATTTCGTTCGAGTATTTTCTGGTAGCCCTGCGCGTCGATCACTTCCGGATCGCGCGGCGGTTTGGCCTGCGGTGCGGCAAATGTGCTCGCAGCGGCCAGAAGAATAAGTGTGGCAAGTGTGGTTCGTATGCGCATTTGGCGTTCCTTCCTCTGCATTCTACCGCATCTGCCGAAGTTGAGAATCCCATCCCGCTGCGTATAATATGAATGTGCCGCTTGTGGGCCACAGCGGTGCCGTGCTATAAGGAAAATTTCGCCGGTTGAGCCGATTCCCGGAAGGAGCCCCGGCCCGCTGTCCGAACAAAGGAGATCTTGAATGGCTTACGTGATTGCCGAACCTTGCATCGGCACAAAAGACAGTGCCTGCGTGGACGTTTGCCCGGTGGACTGTATCCACCCGCGCAAGGACGAGCCGGACTTTGATGCGGAGAAACAGCTCTACATCAATCCCGTCGAATGCATCGATTGCGGTGCATGCGTCCCTGTTTGCCCGGTGACGGCGATTTTCGCCCTCGAGGACCTGCCGGAGAAGTGGCAGAGTTACACCCCGGTCAACGCCGATTGGTACACGAAGAAGACATAACTCGCATCTTCCATTTTGAACAATTTTTCTTTTGACACGAAGCGGCGCGCTCTGGCCTGCCGCTTTTCTTTTGGCGCGGCAAAAATCAAAGGCCTAAGCGTCCAGTTGAGCTAAGTTTAGGTTGTGGTCGGCCGCTCTGCTGCTGAGGGTCCGCCTGCGTACTTCTTCAAACGAAGTCGCGAACAAAATTTTCTCTACCGCTCCCTGCACGTCCCGCCAAGTTTGTTTCAACCCGCAGCTCTCGCCTTCGACGCAAACCCCGCCGAGCATTTCGTTGTGGATGCAGCTCGATTCCGCAAAGGCGCCATCGACGATTCGCAATACTTCCCCGACCGAGATCTTCTCCGGCGCACGGGCCAGCGTGTAGCCCCCATTTACGCCCCGCCGGCTTTCCAGGATGCCGCCACGCTTTAATTCCAACAGGACTTGTTCGAGGTATTTTAGGGGGATGTGGTGCCTTTGCGCGATTTCGTGAATCGTCAACACCCCGGGATATTGCAGTGCCAGATACAGGACCGCTTGTGTCGCGTACTCGCCTTTTGCCGTGACTCGCATCGCTCGTCTATGTCTTTTAGTAGCGTTTCACACGCCTGTCTGCCTGTCAATCTTAACCGCTTTTCTGTGCGTTCCCCAGTCGAGACCTGCGTTCGCGCCGCCAAAGCTGGCTGCGGCATCAAACTTGGGTCCGTGATTCGTGCCTGCACGCCGCCCCCAGATTCTGTAAGTCTGCGCGGCAGGGTATGATATTCCGTGGAGAATCCAACCGCTCTCGTGCCTCCGAATTTCCATCTCGTCCTGTTGATTCACGCGCATCAGCCCTGCGGCAACTTCGAGTACGTGCTCGAAAAATCCTTCCAGCATTCCTACCTCCCGTTTATCGAGCTACTGGAAAAGCATCCCGGCGTGCGCCTCGGCCTGCATTATTCCGGCCCGCTCCTCACGTGGGTGGAAGAGCATCACCCCGAATATTTCACGCGTCTGCGAACGTTAGTGCAGTCTGGCCAAGTGGAGCTGGTCGGCGGCGGCTTTTACGAACCCATTCTCATCTCGATTCCGCCCGAAGATCAGCGCGAGCAGATCGCGCGCCTCACGGACTATCTCGAAAAACATTTTGACAAGCGCCCCTCCGGTGCGTGGCTTACCGAGCGCGTCTGGGAGCCGCAGCTTCCGTCCGCTCTCGCTGCCGCAGGTGTGGGCTACACCTTGGTGGACGACATCCACTTTCTTTCCGCTGGCTTCGAGCCGGAAGAACTCTTTGGCGCCTATATCGCCGAAGACCGCGGCCAGAGCGTTTGGCTGTACCCCGGCCAGAAGGCGCTGCGCTATCTCATCCCTTTCGGCAAGGTCGAAGACGTGATCACCTACCTGCGCGATGCTGCCACTGCGCATCCCGGCGGCGTCGCGGCCATGGGCGACGACATGGAAAAATTCGGCGTCTGGCCCGGTACTTACGAACACTGCTACGGCAAAGCTTGGCTCGCGCAGTTCTTCTCCGCCCTCGAGGAAAATTCCTCCTGGCTGCGCATCTCCACTCCTGGCGAATTTCTGGCCACGCACGCGCCGCTCGGCCGCGCCGACCTTCCTGCCGCCTCTTACACCGAAATGATGGAGTGGGTTCTGCCCACCCGCGTGCGCCAGCGTTACCACGCGGTGCAAAAGGAGTTCGCTTCGCGCCCCGAGGTGCTTTCATTTCTCCGTGGCGGCCCGTGGCGCGGCTTCTTCCGCAAATATCCCGAATCCAATTTGCTTCACAAGAAAATGCTCCGCGTTTCCGCCCGGCTTGCTGCTGCGCCGCCGCGGCGAAGCGGCTCCAAAGCCTCCGAGGAGCTGGCCGAGGCGCGCGATCTGCTGCTCCGCGCACAATGCAACGATGCCTACTGGCATGGCATCTTCGGCGGGCTTTATGCTCCGCATCTCCGCACGGAGCTTTGGCGCAATCTCATCCGCGCGGAAACCATTGCTGACCGCCAAACGCCCGGCGGCCTCGTCGCGCGCGTCGAACTCCTCGACTACGATGCCGACGGCGCCAACGAGTTGCTCTTCACCGCCCCTGAATATCAAGCGCTCTTGAAGCCCACCGATGGCGGCACGCTCGCGGCCCTCGATTTTCGTCCCGCCGCCGCGACGCTCGTTAATTCCATTTCGCGGCGTCCCGAGGCCTATCACGCGGGCCTGCGTGATGCGGCGCAATCCACCGTCGGTGTCGCTTCCATCCACGAACAGACCCGCGTCAAGGAGCCTGGCCTCGAGCGCTTTCTCCGCTACGACCGCTGGCCGCGCCATTCCTTCCGCGTCCTGCTCTTCGATCCCGCGCGCACTCACGCCGAATATGAAACGCTTCAGTTGGAGGAGCACGCCGGATTCGCCGGCGGCGCATTCCAGGTGCGCACTTCCGCCGCGCACGCTGCCGACCTCCTCCGCATTGACAATCTAACGCCCACGACAGGAGATGCCTCGCATTCACCACGGCTTCTGCTGACCAAGCGATTTTCTTTCGGCGCCGCGCCGCGCGGCTGCGAAGTGGCCTGCGAAATTAATCTAAAGTTGAAACATCCGCTGGAAAAATCCATCGCCATCGGCATCGAATCGGTCATCAATCTTCTCGCGCCCGCCGAGCCCGATCGTTTTTTCGAAACGCCCTCCGGCGCGCGGAATCTCCGGTTCAGCGGCACGCTCCCAGCCCCGCTGCTTCGCATGGAAGATGGCTGGCAGCGCATCCGCATCTCCCTGCACGCGCCTGCCGCCGAAAAGTTCTGGGTCGCTCCCATCGAAACGGTTTCGGAATCCGAGGAAGGTTTTGAGCGCGTCTACCAGGGCTCGCAAATTCTCGCGGTCTGGCAGCCCGATCTGACTGCGCAAAAATCCTGGACCGCCCGCCTCGTCTGGCGCATCGAAGCTTTCTGATCTCGCGCCGGCAAGTACCAAACTCGCTTGAACTAGAAGCCCAAATAGGCTTTGAACGATTAGTGGTGACAAGGACATTTATCAACAGTAAATCGACCTAGACGGGGTGCCGTCCGCAAAGCGCCTTTTCCCAAGAGGGAATCCCGGGTTACAAACTGACCGAATACTGGGGCGGTAAAGCTACGGCCCAAGCCAAACTGCGAATGTCAGCTTATCCCCTTTGTAGTCTCCCGTGATTTGCCAACAGCCTAGCGTCGGAAAGTCAAGACCTACTGTCATAAACATATTCGCGGGGGCGGTCCGGGCTCCATTGGCACGGGAGGCGTCAAGTGGCGGGGCGGGGGCATCCAACCTTTTTCCGGAGACCTTCAGCAGCGCCTGTGTCAGCCAATCGTAGCCTTTTCGCCACCAAGGCATTTTGTTTCTGTAGATTTCCTGTGCGTACACCGAGTCAGGGTCTCTGAAGTGCGGCAGGCCCTCCCATGTCCCGTCAGTAGGAAGCGTTGTCCACAATTTGTCCGAACCGAACCAAAACCAGTCTGGAGCGTGCGTCGAAGGGTAGGGTGATGGCGGAACAAAAGGCCTGGGTGGCGCGGCTGCGTAACCGGACACGTCGCGGGCGGACTTAGCTTCGCTGGAGTCCCGGCCTGCGTCCTGGCAGGAGAAGGCCGCGGAGGTTTACTTACCAGCATGGTTCCAGTGCCTGCCAAGAGTACGGTTAATAAGAGGCCCGCCGCTGATTGTAAAGCGAGCATCCGAGTCTTCCCCACCTGTGATTCCTTATTCTGGAAGACGTAACAGCAAGCGGAATGTTAACACGCGCTCGGAAAGCCGCGACCAAAATCGAAGAGTTTGCCTGCCCGGAGAATAATAATCCTCGGATAGATGTTGATAACAGGGCTTATCACCAGGTATCCAACCTAGCCGAACAGTTTTCCCTCAACACGAATGGGATAGTATTTAGGAAATTGGGCACCGCACCCTATCGACTGCCCACTTCATTCCGCAATCAGCAGGTTTTGGGCGAAAGGCCATTCTTCATCGATCCACTGCCCATCGCAGCGGAATCCCGTGCGGTTCGCCATCTCGATGGCTTCTTCCCGCCGGTATTTATGCGCGCTTTCCGTCCAAATGGTTTCATCCACGTCCAGCATCACGCGCAGCCCCGCGGCCGGAATTTCCACCTTCTGCCGGCATGTGGATCGCAAGTGCATTTCGATGCGGCGTTCCGCTGCGTTCCAGCGAGCTTCGTGGCGGAAGCAACTCAAATCAAAGTCCGCTCCCAGTTCCCGGTTGATCCGCGCTAGCAAATTCAAATTGAACGCCGCCGTCACTCCCGCCGGATCATCGTAAGCGAGCAATTGAACAGCCACGCTCTTTTCGAGATCCGTCCCCAGCAGCAGCGCGTCGCCGGGGCAGAGAATTTCCCGCACGCTGCGCAGAAACTTTTCTCCGGCATCGCGGTCGAAATTGCCGATCGTGCTCCCTAGGAAGAGCACCAGCAAGTGATCATCTTCTCCGCGCCCCTCGGCCACATCCCGCAACCCTTCGAGATACGGCCGCTCGTACCCGACGATGCTCACCAGATCGATCTGCCCCAGCTCTTTTTCGCACGCCTCCAGCGCCGAGGGTGAGATCTCAATGGGGTAATAGTAAGTTTTCTGTCGTCGCGAGAGAGCTTCCAGGATCCAGCGCGTCTTCTTCCCGCTCCCGCTGCCGAGTTCCGCCACCTGCACCGGAGATGGCAGCCGTTCAACGATTTCTTGCGCGTAGCTTTTCAGCAACCGCGCGTCTGCTCGCGTCAAGCCGTACTCCGGCAGCACGCAGATCGTCTCGAATAACGCCGAGCCTACCTCGTCGTACAAATATTTTGAGGGAAGTTCGCGCTGCTCCCTCTTCGTTAAGCTGTCACGCACATCCGCAGCGAATTCAGACACGTGTCGTTCGGGAAGGGAACGAGTAAGCATGGGAGCTCCCAGGTTGGGCTTGTTAGTCCTCCACGCAACGGAACGCTGCGTAGACGTACGGATAATGCGGCTGGAACCAGTTTCGGAACGACCGCCGCAGCATGCACGCAGCGGTGCGCGGCGAGCCGCCCTTCATGACGTAATGTTTGCCGTCGAAAAAATTCGCGGAATATCCCGGATAGAAAGCCATCGGCGCAAAGCCGGGAAACGGTGCGAATTCCGTTCGCGTCCATTCCCACCCGTTGCCCAGCAGGTCCTGCACTCCGAATGCGCTCGCGCCTTCCGGATGTGCGCCTGCGGGAGAGGGATCCCAATGGTGAAAATCGAAATTACCGTGGCGCGCGCTCGGCGCTTCTTCGCCCCAGGGATAACTCCGCTCCATTTCGCCGTGCGGCGTGCCATACGCCGCGCGATGAAATTGCGCTTCGGTCGGCAGCTTCCGCCCCAACCAGTTTGCGTACGCTGTCGCTTCCGCATGGCTCACGTAGACCGGCCATTCGAGCGGCAACCGTATCTCCCCGAACATAGCGAGGTACATCCACAAATTACCGTCACGCCTCCAGAAGGCCGGATGCTCGATCCGTTCCTTCTCCCTCCAGGCCCAGTCCTCCTGGCTCCAGAGCGCCGGGTTTTCGTACCCGCCCGCCTGGATGAAACGCAGAAAATCTCGGTTCGTCACGTTGCGCGTGTCAATCGCGAATTTGCCGCACTCCGTTTCGTGCTCGGCCATCTCGTTGTCCCACCCAAATTCGTCTCCGTGAATCCGCAGCAGCCCCATCGTCGCGCGCCCTGCGGGAATTTCCACCATGTGCGATTTCGTTTTCGGCGATCTCCACTCGATATCGACCGGCCCGGAAATCTTTTTTCCCTTTGGAAGTTGATGCAGCAGATACGCCAGCGTTTCCGCATGCATTAGGCGGTGCTCGATGGTCGCCTCGATCATCTGAATCAGGTGGGGATGCCCCTCCGATGGCCGCGCCAGCGCGTTCTCGATCGCTGCATCCAGCCCCTCGCGCAAGCTCCGGTTGTAACGCTCGATCTCCTCGCGTGCTGGCCAATCCGTTGACTTGTCCGTGGGCAGGCCCCCGTCTACGGGATCGATTCCAAATGCAAAGAGGTGGTCGAAGGAGGGATGAAGAGACTGCAATCCAAACGCGCGCTGCGCCACCAGGTTCCAGTCGAAGGCTTCTACGTGGCCAAGATAAAAAATGAGGCGGTGCCGCTCAGGAATGGGCCTGTCATACATCGCTTCATCGCGCACGATGCGGAACACTTCATCCGTGCGCGAGCGTGCTTCCAGCAGGCGCGCGTGAAGATCATGACGGATCCGGACAGCGCTGGCCGCAGCTCCCATCGCGTTTTCCCCTTCCAGTTGGATGCCGCTTCCGAGAGAAGGATGCGCCAAAACTCGGCGTCGGGGAGGCTGACTAAGATACCATCGTCTCTCCCGTGACTGGGGCTGTCAATCGAAATGAATGCGAAACCCATGGTGCTTCCCGATCCGGTAATCGAATTCCGCGGCGTCACCTACCGCGTTCCCCTCGCGAACGGTCACGCCCTTGTTTCCGATATTTCATTTGCCGTTCACGCGGGCGAAACGCTGGTCCTACTCGGCCGCAGCGGCAGCGGCAAGACCACCGTACTCAAGCTCACCAATCGATTGCTCCTTCCCTCGGCGGGCCATGTGCTTGTGAGCGACCGCTCCACGTCCGACTGGGATCCCATCCGCTTGCGGCGCGGCATCGGCTACGTCATTCAGGAGGCCGGACTTTTCCCTCATTTCACCGTCGCTGAAAATGTCGGTCTCGTCCCTGCCCTCGAAAACTGGGATGCCGGGCGAATCGCTCGGCGCGTAGAGGAGCTGTTGCGCCTCGTCGGTCTTGACCCTGCCGAATTCGCGGCGCGCCGTCCTCGCGAACTCTCTGGCGGCCAGCGACAGCGCGTCGGCGTTGCCCGCGCCCTTGCCGCCGACCCGCCGATTCTTCTTATGGACGAGCCTTTCGGCGCGCTTGATCCCGTTACCCGCGCCGAATTGCAGCGCGAATTCAGCGCCCTTGCGCGCCGCCTCGGCAAGACCATCGTCTTCGTCACCCACGACCTCCGCGAAGCCCTCCTGCTCGCCTCGCGCATTGCTTTGCTCGAAGCGGGCCGCATCGTTGCTGTCGGCACGCCGCAGGAATTTCTTCACATCGACCATCCCGAAGTGCAGGCTTTCACCGCATCCCTGGCAACCTCTCTCGTCACCCAGCCCGGAGCCTCCCCATGACCACCTGGTCTTTCTTCCTCGAGCATCGCGCCGAGATTTTCGACACCACCCTCGAACACCTTACGCTGGTCGTCATCGCGATGGCCTTCGCTATTCTCATCGGCGTCCCGCTCGGCATGTTCGTGGTGCAGCGTCCCGCCCTGCGCACACTCGCCCTGGGCATCGCCAGCATTCTGCAAACCGTCCCGAGCCTCGCGCTCTTCGGTTTCCTCATCCCCATTCCGTTCATCGGTGGCATCGGCCGGCGCACGGCGATCGTCGCTTTGGTCCTCTATGCGATTCTTCCCATCCTGCGCAACACCTACGTCGGCCTCACCGGCATCGATCCTGCCGTGCTCGAAGCCGCCGAAGCCATGGGCATGACCAACGCGCAAATTCTCTGGCGCGTCCGCCTGCCTCTCGCACTCGCCGTCATCCTCGCTGGAATCCGCACCGCCACGGTCATCACCATCGGCGTTGCCACCATCGCCGCCGTCATCGGTGCCGGCGGACTCGGCACCTTCATCTTCCGCGGCGTAGCCATGGTGAGCGACGCCGTCATCCTCGCCGGCGCCATCCCCGCCGCTCTCCTCGCCATCCTCGCGGACTTGCTCCTTGGCCTCCTCGAGCGCCGCCTCAAAGTCTCCTGAAAATGCTAAAGAGCAAAGTCAGTCCGCTAGTTTCTCCCCTCTCCTCGTCCGGCGCCTGCCCCGACCTGGTCGGGGTGTTAAGTTCTTTCTTCTACTTTTGCATAGGCACCACGTCCTAACATGCGCCGCCTCCTTCTCCTTCTTCTTTTTGCGCTCTTTTTCGGCTCCTGCCGCTCCTCGCAAAAGCCACACATCACCATCGGCTCCAAGTTTTTCACCGAACAAGTCATCCTTGCCGAGCTCCTCGCCCAGCACATCGAAGCCCGCACCGGCATCCCCGTCGTCCGCAAGACCAATCTCGGTGGAACTCTCCTCGTCCACAAAGCCCTCCAAGCCGGCGCGCTCGACCTTTACATCGAATACACCGGCACTGCGCTCACCGCTGTCCTCAACGAATCTCCTTCAGGCGATTCCGCCGCCGTCTACACTCGCGTCAAGCAGCTCTACTCCCAGCGCTTCAACCTCGAAGTTACGGAACCCCTTGGTTTCGAAAACACCTTTGCCATGGTCGTCCGGGGCGACGACGCCAAAATCTCCCACCTCCGCACCAATTCCGATATCGCGCCCCTCGCCCCCAAATGGCGCGTCGGCGTCGGCTACGAATTCCTCGAGCGCCCCGACGGTTTCCGCGGCTGGAGCGACCGCTACGCCCTCCACTTCGCCGGGCAGCCTCGCGTCATGGACCTCGGCCTCATCTACCGCGCCCTCGTCGATCACCAAGTCGACATCGTCGCCGGCAATTCCACGGACGGCCTCATCGACTCCCTCGGCCTCGTCGCCCTCGAAGACGACCGCCACTATTTCCCGCCCTACGACGCCGTTCCCATCGTTCGCCGCGCCACTCTCGAGAAATTCCCCCAGCTCCGCCCCGCCCTTTATGATCTCGCTGGCCGACTCACCGCCGCGGACATGCGCCGCCTTAATTACGCCGTCGACGCCCAGCACCAGGATGCCGCCGCCGTCGTCCGCGCCTTCCGCCAATCCAAAGGTCTCTAACCTCGGTCTTGTGCAGAAACCCTTGACAGGCCTCACCGATGGCGGCCCCGACGGTATGGCCTGGGCCCAGCGCAAATAACTCAGCGCCGCCGCGATGCGCCCTGATCCTCGCGCTCGATCAGCGCAATTGAATTCGGCGTTGTTAAGAGCGTAAAGTAGGATTGTCCGAGGAGGAGCCGTCACGATGCGATCTGGATTTTCGAAGTACCTCTGGATTCTGGTGGGCTGCGCTCTCGCAGCGATCTCCCCGGACTCGCTCCGTGCGCAGAGCACCAGGCTTTATGTCGGGAACAGCATCGCCGACGACATTACCGTCATCGACCTGAATTCCTTGAAGGTGATCGGTGACATCAAGGTCGGCCCGCACGTTCACGGCGTGACCGTTCAACCGGACGGCAAGCGGCTGTTCACAACCTCCGAATCCGACAAAACCCTCCGGATCTTTGATACCTCTACCAACAAACTCATCAGCGAGATCAAGCTAACGGGCCGGCCAAATCAGTGTGCTGTCACACCGGACGGCAAATACGTCGCCGTGCCGATTCGCGACGGCGATAGCGTCGATATCGTCGATGTTGCACGGCGAGAGGTCGTCAAAGTGTTACCCCTTAAGATGCCTCACAACGCTTTTGACGCGGGCAGTAACCAGTACATTTTCGCGAGCTCCATGGCATCCCACGTGATCAATATGATCGATCTCAAAACGATGGAATATGCCGCGAGCATTCCCGTCGGCGGCGAGCCGCGTCCCTATGTTGTCACCGCGGATGGGCGCACCATGTACGTGGCGTTGAGCGATCTGCACGGCTTCGTCATCGTGGACATTCCCGAAAAGAAAGTGGTCCGCAGAGTAGAAATGCTCGCCGAGCATCCCCACCCCCATGAGCGGCCGTATGAACCCATCAACACGCTCACCCACGGACTGGCGCTGAGTCCGGATGAAAGTGAGTTGTGGGTCACGAGCCTCTTGGACGATTGCCTGTATGTTTACGACGTTAAATCACGGAAGATCGTCGGGCGCGTGCCCACGGGCAGCGGACCGAATTGGGTCACTTTCTCTCCCGACGGCAAGTACGTTTGCGTCAGCAACACAGACAGCGACGATGTCTCCATCATCGACGTGAAAGCCCGCCGTGAAGTCGCGCGTCTGAAAGTGGGCCGCGTGCCAAAGCGCCTCGTCGCCGCCAGTGTGCCGGCCGCCGATTCGGCCAAGCAATCGGCATTGCGCTAACCCTCGCTGCTTGTCTAGCGCATGCCGGTCTCGCGCTCGTGTTTGAGGATCATCTGGTCAAAAGCCCGGGGAAGCCCTTCGCGCGGCGAGTACGGGCCCGGCTGGTAAGCGCGTGAACTGATTCCTTTCTGCCCGAGTTCCGAAATTCCCCAATCTTCCCGGTTCGTGGCGTCCCAAAACTCCACCACGTCATTCGCCCTAAAATCCGGCTTGGCCATTTCCGTCAAATCGAAGTGCCACTCGCAGACCACTTGCGTCCGGTCAACGGCCTGAGGCCACAGCATGTGCGCCATCACGTAGTCTGGGTGAAGGCTGAGAAATAGGTTGGGATATATTGCGTAGTAGAGAACCTGTTTGCGCTGCGCTTCGCTCAAGCCAGGGAGATACTCCCGGCGGCGTTCGCCGTCAACGCTCATCGTTTGTGCCCCGCCGCGGAATTCCATGGATCCGCCAATATAACCGGGATGCGGCGAGTCATTGCCTCCGCTGAGATAGTCCGTAATGTGGTGAAGCGCTGGATGCAATATGGGACAATGCAGGCATTCGTTGTAGTTCAGAACGATGAGCTTCCAGTTGGCCTTCACGTCGTACACCATCCGCTTGTGCATACGAAGGTCCTGCATCCTCCACGGGGCAAACTTCTCCGGAAGATCAGCCAATTGAACGGCGAGCGGCTGCGGACTGCGAGCCAGGTTGAGGAAGATGTGTCCGGCCCACGCATCCATGTGCACGGAGTGCAACGGATATTCCTCCCGGCGGAAGTCGCATTCCTCCATGTGCGGCGCACCCAGAAGTTTGCCGTCCAATCCATAGGTCCAGCCGTGGTACGGGCACTGAATGCGGCCGGCAAATTTTCCCCGCGCGTCACGGCACATGCGCGTTCCGCGATGCCGGCAAACGTTGTAGAACGCGCGCACCGCTCCGCCAGCGTCCCGCGTAACGATGATGCTTTCGCCGGCCACTTCGCAAAGAAAAAAATCGCCGGGATTGAGGATCTGCTCGCTCCGCCCGGCGCATATCCACGTTTGACAGAAGAAGGTCTCCAGCTCCTGGCGGAAAACCTCCGGATCGGTGTAATAACGCGCTGGCAGCGTCTTCGCTTGCGTGATCATCGTGCACCCCAATCTGCAAATCTAGTCCGTTTCCACCGCTCTTTGCAATAGATGCAATACATCCGAAACAATGCCGGCGCTTGGCTCGTGGCCCTAGCGCCATCTTCTCTTTCCTTCTGCGCTGTCATTCGGCTTGCGCTGGGCCCGCCCGGGTATAGAATCTAGGCATCAGCCGACTCTCTATTTCAATCCCGGAGGTGCCGCATGGCCGTTGTAAACCCGCTGCCAAAAGAAAAAGCTGCTCCTGAAGTGCACGAGACCTACGAAGGAATGACCAAACGATTCGGGAAGGTACCCAACATTTTCGGCACCATGGCGCACCGGCCGAACGTGCTGAAGAACTTCCTGCCGTTCTACGGCGCGGTCATGAACGAGGGCACCGTCGAGCCGCGCTATAAGGAGCTGGCCTACCTGAAAACCTCATTACTGAACGGCTGCGAGTATTGAACGCGCGCGCACATCGCTTCGGCGAAGCGAATCGGATTCACCGACGAACAAATCCAGGCGCTGCAGTTCTACGAGCGCAGCCCGCTGTTTGACGAGAAGGATAAGGCCACCATCCTCTACGCTGAGCGCGTCACCCGCGGCGCCTCCGCCATTCGCACCGGCGCGCTCGAAGAATTGCGGAAGTTCTACGACGAGGGGCAAATCGTGGAGTTGACGCTGGTGATCTGCGCCGCCAATTTCACCAACCGCTTCAACGACGCTCTGCGCAATATTCCAGACCTCGGCGTTTAGCTGGCGCCCTTTTATATTGCCCCTTTATATTGCTTTGTTGAGGCGGGTGGCACAGCCTTTTGAATTGCGTCGTGCACCCTTTGGGGTTTGATTTTTCAAAGGGTGCGGGTTTTGACTTTTCCTGGAGGGTGACCCATCTTTTCGCGGTGTCTGCGAAAAGGTGGGGCTTCTGACTCGTGATTTCTCTGCCTCTGGATTCATACCGGATCAACTTCACACCAATCCAGCCTCTCCTGCCGCATAGAACGAATCCGTGCCGTCCTACCTTAGTCTTCCGCATCCGCCGCCAGCGCACCTGGAGTTTACCCCGATAGTGTCGGTCGGGGCGTCCCGGATGGGTTTGCCGTCGTTCCATCCTCCCGCCTCTTTCAAAATTCCTTCCCGCAACGTCCCGCTCCCTGAATCCCGGCGGGTGGCCCGGAGGTAAAGCCCGAAGACGAATTTGGGTGGCCCATACGCGGGGTGTGCGTGTGGGGCTTTTGAAGTCTATGGCCTCGATGAGCACTTGCCCCCTGTTTTCCCCGGTGCCAATTTAAACAGACACCCCGCCATCCCGCAGCATCCAAACCACTTACAATTAATCATTGACATACGATACCAATATGCTATAATTCCTTTGTCTTTAGCGCGGAGAAGAAAGAAGGCACTCCCTTGTCCGCGCATCGTCCTCTAACTCCTCTACGTCATTCAACTCCTTTATTTCCAATCGCTTCCGCACTCTTTCTATCGCAACGGGGGTGTACCCCCCTCTCTATTTCCCATTCTTCAGCCGAGAGTGCGCTCCGCGAGCGCACGAAATGCGCTCTTTTGCGCATTAACTCCTTTGTTTGCCATACTTGCGCAAAAACAGGGGGGAGGGGGGAGGCGGCCGGAGTATTACGAGGCTTTTTCTTCCGCGTAGGCCGCAAATTCTTCGTAGGGACCCTTGAAGTCCTCGATCTTCCCGCCGGCGAAATGCCAGATGCGCGTGGCGACTTCGTCGATCACGTCGTGGTCGTGCGTGACGAGCAGAACGGTTCCGTCATAGCGCTGCAACGCGATATTCAGCGCATTGATCGATTCCAAATCCAAATGGTTGGTCGGCTCGTCGAGCACCAGGAAATTCGGCTTCTGCAGCATCAGCCGGCAAAAAATCAGCCGCGCCGATTCACCTCCGGAAAGCGCCGCTGTCGGCTTCAACGCATCTTCGCCGCTGAAGAGCATCTGCCCCATCAACCCGCGAAGCTCCTGCTGCGACGCCGCCGGATCGAACTGCCACAGCCATTCGATGGCCGTTGTATTCACGTGTGGCCGCGAAGCGTCCAACCCTTTGGTGATGGAGTCGGTATGATCCTGCGCGAAGTATCCCACCGCCACTTCGTGCCCCCACACTACCGTGCCACCATTGATGGGGAATTGCCTTTCCGCGTCGTCGAGGTATCCCGTGGCATTGCGGATAAGCGATTTCAGCATCGTGCTCTTGCCTGTGCCGTTGCGTCCCATCAGTGCGATTTTTTCCCCACGCGTGATGCTCGCCGTAAATCGCGGGATCACTTTCAGGTCGCCATACGACTTCTCGACGCTCTTGATTTCCAGCGGATGCCGCCCCGAATTCCGCTTCATTTCAAATTTGATGTACGGCCGCTGGATGTTGCTCCTGGCCAGTTCCGCAGTTTGCAGCCGCTCGACTTCTTTCTTCCGCGAAGTTGCCTGCGCCGAACGCGTGCCCGCCGAGAAGCGCGCGATGAACTCATTCAATTGCGCGATTTTCTTTTCGCGCTGCGCGTTTCCCGTTTCGATGCGCGCGCGAATCTGCGTCTTGGCCACTACCATGTCGTCGTACCCGCCTTTGTACATGATGATCGTTTCGTAGTCGATATCCGCCGTGTGCGTGCACACACTGTTCAGAAAGTGACGGTCGTGAGAAATCACGACCAGCACGCCTTCGTATTCGCCCAGATAATCCTGCAGCCAGTGCACCGAATCGAGATCCAGATGGTTGGTGGGCTCGTCCAGCAGCAATGCAGTCGGATTGCCGAAGAGCGCTTGCGCCAGCAGCACACGCACCTTCTGCCCGCCCTGCAATTCGCTCATCTTGCGTTCGTGCAGCGCGCTTTCTACGCCCAAACCGTCGAGCAGCACACCGGCGTCCGCTTCCGCGGTGTAACCCCCTTCTTCGCCGACGATTCCTTCCAGCTCGCCGAGGCGCATGCCGTCCGCGTCGCTCAGTTCGTCATGAGGTTTCGCGTAGAGCGCGTCCCGCTCTTCGAGCGCCTGCCACAGGGGAGCATTGCCCAGGATCACCGTGTCGATCACGCGAAACGCGTCGAACGCAAACTGGTCCTGCCGCAAAATGCCCATTTTCTTCGGCCGGGTAACGGAACCTTTGGTGGGTTCGATCTCCCCGGTCAAGATCTTCATAAAAGTGGACTTACCCGCGCCGTTGGGTCCGGACACGGCATATCGCCGCCCCGCCATGAACGTACATGTGACGTCCTCGAACAGCACGCGCGGCCCGAAGCGCATGGATATGTTGTTTACAGAAAGCATAGCCTCCAATTATACCGTGGAATCGCTGCTGGCGCTGAGCACCCTGTGCTTAGGTACAATGTCCCGTTGCGCTGGGAGGTGGTGGAGCGGCGCGGTTTTTCGGCACACGAAGCAGTCGAGGGCGGTGGTTTTCACCGGAAGCGGAGAAAATGAAAAGCTGGAAGAAATTTCTTCTCGCACTTTTTGCGGCTGCCGTCGCCGCAGCGATCTACGCTGCCATCGTAATCCGCCGCGGCTTTAGCGCCATCGACGAGCCCTCTTCTCTTGAAAAAGTCGTTGCTCGAACGGTGCGCAATCTCGCGATCCCCAGCGGCGCGCGCAACGAAAAAAATCCCTGGAAGGCCACGCCCGAGATTCTGCAAGAAGCACGTGAACACTTCATCGCCCGCTGCGCCATTTGTCACGCCAATGACGGCACCGGACAATCGAAAATCGGCCGCAACCTGTATCCCAAAGTGCCGGATTTGCGGCTGCCACGAACGCAGAATCTCACCGACGGCCAAATCCACTACATCATCAGGAACGGCGTTCGCCTGACCGGCATGCCCGCCTGGGGCAATCCGCACGAGGAGCAGGACGACGACAGTTGGAAACTCGTTCTCTTCATCCGCGATTTGCGCCAGCCAACCATCGAAGAAAAAGCCCAGCAGGAAAAGACAGCAGTTTCAGCGCGCTACGTAGGCTCGCGGGCTTGCCAGAAATGTCACGAGCAGATCTACGAGCGTTGGCAGAAAACGCCGATGGCCAACGTGGTGCGCGATCCGCGCGAGCATCCCGACGCCATCATCCCTAATCTCGCCACGAACACCGTGGCCAAATTTACGAAGGACCAGATCGCACTCGTCTACGGCAGCCGATGGAAGCAGCGCTACTTCACAAGAATCGGCGATGACTATTTCCCGCTTTCCGCGCAGTGGGACGTCACCAATCACGTCTGGCGACCCTATTTTGTCGCCAACGGAACCGATTGGTGGGTGCCGTTCTATCCGCCCGACAACATGCAGCGGCCCACCGGCCCCACGTGCGACGGCTGCCATTCCATCGACTACAACATCCAGACCAAACAGGTCGCAGAGTGGAACGTAGGCTGCGAGCGCTGCCACGGTCCCGGCAGTGAACACGCCGAGCATCCCTCGCGCGGCAACATTTTGAATCCCGCGCGCATGGAATACGTCCAGGCCAACGACACCTGCATCCAGTGCCATTCCCAGGGGCGCCCGCTCACGAGTCCCATCGAAGGGAAGTATTACGACTGGCCGGTGGGCTATCGCGTGGGACTCAACCTACGGGATTTCTGGCAGCTCGAAGAACACACGCTGGGCGCCGCAAGCTTTACGCATTTTGCCGACGGCACCGCGCACAAGAATCGCATGCAAGGCAACGACTTCGTGCAGAGCGTCATGTACCGCCACGGAGTCACCTGCTTCAGTTGTCACGATGTCCACGGCACCGGTAACTACGCCCAGCTAAGAAAGCCTGCAGACAAACTTTGTTTGGATTGCCACGGTCCGATGTCGCTGAACGGACCCCGCACCGCCACGCTCGAAGAGCATACCCATCACAAAGCCGGCTCCACGGGAAGCCAGTGCGTAGCCTGCCACATGCCGAAAATTGAGACGACCATCGCCGACGTGAAAGTCCGCGCCCACACCTTCGCGTTCATCACGCCGGCCATGACCGACAAATACAAAATCCCCAACCCTTGCATGTCCTGTCACACCGACAAGTCCACCGCCTGGGCAACCGAAGCCATGCGCCAATGGCCCGAACGCTCTCCCTGGCGGCTCGACTAGAGGGCCCTCACAGCTTGGCGCTTTTCTCGTGCGAAGCGATGGGCAAGAATGGACTCCACGCATCTCTGCCTTCTAAACAGAAAGTCGTCAGTTCGGACCTCCCCATGTGCGCCTGGACACATGGCACAACCAGGCTGTGCTGGAGGGGTTGAGATGGAAGCTAGGCTGCTTGCTGTTTGGGCTGGCAGATTGCCGCGATGGCCAATCCAACGATGATGGCGAGCAGGCTTCCGGCGATAATCCATTTGAGCACAAGCTGGTGCGGGAGTGGATAGACAACGTATTCGACGAGGGAGTTCGGAATCCCTGTCACCAGCGCCAGCAGGATGCCGAAGCGGATGCCCTGGCCCACCCACGGTTTGGCTTCGACGCCGCGGACGTAAATCAGCACCGCTCCGATTGAAAAAATGAGATTGGCGATATAGATGTGCAGCAAGCGGTGGAGCATGGCATCTTGCGTGCGCCAAAGCTCACTGTGCTGCAGGTAGTCTTGTGCCAGCCAGACGTTGTGAATCAAATAGCCGCCGGCCGAGAGGAGAATAAAGCTGGCCACGATGGCCCCGATTGTCTTTTTGATCGCCATGGATATTTCCTCCGGAGATAGATAGCGCCGGCCGACCCCAGGCGAACGCGCGCCACCCAGAGATGGTGACCCCCGAAAATCAGCAGAAAGAGGTACCCGTTCAGCGCGAAGCGTACCATTCCACCGAAGCCAAGGCGAGTGTTTTTCATCCACAGCACGCTCCGCAACTCTTCACGCGTCACGGGGCACGATCCCCAATCAGTTGCCCCTGCTGGATGGGCTTTGCTACAGTGCCTGTGCATCGCCTGAAGATACTCGTGATTGTCGGTGAAGCGATTTTGCGGAGTAATTTACGGAGAACGTCATGCCCATTCCACAGGAACTTCTCGACATTCTTGTTTGCCCGGTCTGCAAGACGCCGGTGAAAATGTTGCCGGACGAATCAGGCCTCAAGTGCCAGTCTTGCCGGCGCGTCTATCCCGTGCGCGACGACATTCCCGTCATGCTGCCCGAAGAAGCCAGCGTCGCGAAGGAATAGTCCGAGGAACAACCGAGGAGCAGAGAAGCAAAGGAACCATCGAGCCGCACATGCAAACCAATATTGCTGATTGCGTTCCGCGTCTCAAACGCCTGATCCCGCGTCTGCGCGGCAAGCGCATCGGCGTTCTCGGCGACTTGATGCTCGATCGCTACCTCTGGGGCACGGCCTCGCGCCTATCGCCGGAAGCCGCCGTGCCGGTCGTGGATTTCGCCGAGCAAAGCGAGTGCCTCGGCGGCGCGGGTAATGTGGCGGCGAATATCGCCGCGCTCGGCGCACGCGTCGAAGCCTTCGGGGTCATGGGGAATGACGAGCCGGGCCGCGCCCTGCGCGCCTGCCTGCGTGCCGCAGGCATCCACGACCGCGGCGTCCTCGCCGATTCTAAACGCGTGACGACGGTCAAGACGCGGATCATCGCGCGGCATCAGCAAGTCGTTCGAATCGACCGCGAACGGCGCGAGCCGCTTCGCTCCGATACGGAAGAAAAACTCTTGCGCAGCTTGTTCGCCGCGCTCAAGCGTCTGGACGCACTGGTGCTGTCCGATTACGACAAAGGGCTCGTCACCGACGCTTTCGCCGACCGCGTTCTCAGCGCGGCTCATCAATTGCGCGTTCCTGTGTTCGTGAAGCCAAAGACATCGCGTCTGTATGCCTATCGGGGCGCGCGCGCAATTGTCTGCAACGCCAAGGAAGCGGGCTTCTTCGTGACGCGCTCGCTTGCCGACGAAAAATCCGTCGAAGAAGCGGGCCGCGCGCTCCTCGCGCACTTCGGTTGCAGCGCCGTCGTCATCACCCGGGGCGAAAAAGGATTGAGCGTTTTTGAGGAAGCGTCGCCGCGGCACATGCACATTCCGGCGACGAGCTTTGAAGTCACCTATGCGCGCGTCGGCCGGCCCGGCATCGAACGCGGCGCCACGGGACGACAGGTTTTCGACGTCACAGGCGCCGGCGACACCGTGCTGAGTGTGCTTGCGCTCGCTGTCGCTGCAGGCGCTTTGCTGACTGATGCGGCGATGCTCGCCAACACCGCCGCGGGTGTGGTCGTCGGCAAACTCGGCACGGCTACAGTAAGTCCGCAGGAACTTGCGCACGCACTCGACGATATCCGCCGCTGAAATGATTTCGCGCGTTCCTGTGCAGGGCCTCGCGTCAGCGCGTGGTGTTTGTCTTCACCGCGATGAAAGTAGAAGTGACTAGGGCGGGAAACTGAACGACTTGTCTTTTGCCTCGATCCAGACGCTCACGAATTTAGTCCTGCGACTCTTTTCGGCGTCCCGCACATCGGGCATAGGCGCAAACGGGCTGACGGCGGCCTCCACAACGACGCCGCTGGCACCGCGGGGAGAGCTTTCCCGCACGATGTAGTAGCTTTTCACCGGGCCGTAGTAGCCGTTCGGGCCCCAGTCCGCCAGAAAGTCCGGCATCTTGTAGCTCGGCCCCGGCTGCCAGAGCTGGTAAGCGTGCGCCATGTCGCCGGCCACGAGTGCATCGAAGAAATGTTCCGCCGCTCGTTTTTCCGGATAGTAGCGGAATGAGAACCAGAGCAATACTGCAGCCACAATCACCACCGCCGACACGGTGAAGGCCATGGCGCGTGATTTGTGTGGAGTTTCGGCAGGTGCGTCGAAAAGTGTCATCCGGTGATCTCCTGCCCCGCGAGCGTCATGAAAACCCTAACAAATTGTCTACGCCGGAGTAAATGCCCTCAGAATCCTTAGGGCAAAGAAACATTTCACGTTTCGAGGGCGCCGGCGGCGCCTTCCGGCAACTCGATCTGATATTTCGTGCGCGCTTTTTCGCGATGCTGCTCGAGCGCGAGCTCGATCAATTTGTTGATCAGATCGCGGAAGGGGATGCCGCTTGCTTCCCAGAGCTTTGGATACATGCTGATGGAGGTGAAGCCGGGGATGGTGTTTACTTCATTGAGATAAATCTTTCCGCCTTCTTTCTCGAGGAAGAAATCCACGCGCGCCATGCCGCTCAATTCCAGCGCGCGAAACGCATTCACCGCGAGCTTCTTAAATTTTTTCACTTGCGCCGGCTTCAGCTTTGCCGGAATCAGGAGCTGCGTGCCTTCTTCCAGATATTTTGCGGCGTAATCATAGAATTCGCGGTGCGGCACGATTTCGCCGGGGACGGAAGCCGCAGGCTCGCTATTGCCGAGCACGGAAACTTCAATCTCGCGCGCGACCATGGCGCGTTCCACCAGTATCTTCTGCGCGAACTCCGCTGCCAGATTCAGGGCGGGCGCGAGCTCCTCGCGCGAATGCACTTTCGTCATTCCGATGGACGAGCCGAGCGTCGCGGGTTTCACAAATACCGGGTATTGGAATTTATTCTCGATTGTTTGCTCAACGTCCGCCGGATTTTTCTCCCACTCGATTCGAGGAACCGCGACCCACGGCACGACGGGAATTTTGGCGGCCTGCAGCAGCCGCTTTGCGACGTCTTTGTCCATGGCGATCGCGGAACCGAGCACGCCCGCACCGACAAACGGCAAGCCAGCAAGATCCAGCAATCCCTGGATTGTTCCGTCTTCTCCGAACGTTCCGTGCATTGCCGGAAAAACAACGTCAAGCCGGGTTCCGCCGCCGCTGCCATCCAGCCGCACCAGCGCCGCATCCGTCGGGTCTGCGGTCATCATCACGCGCTGCCCGCCGCGGAGAACTTCCGGCAACATTTTCTGCGCGCCCGCCCCGATCAGCCAGTGGCCTTCTTTTGTAATTCCGATTGGCACCGCTTCGTATTTGTCGGGATCCAGGCCGCGAATCACCGAGGCTGCCGAGGCCAGCGACACTTCATGCTCGCCCGAGCGCCCGCCGAACAGCACGCCGACACGGAGCCGTTTTTTTTCTGTAGTCACGTGAGCATCTTTTCAGAAAAGGCCGCAGGTCTAAAGACCTGAGCTGCGGGATGTTTCCATCGTGCCAAGGGGACAGATAAAAGCCGTTCAGAGGATTTTCTTGCCCAGGCCCGACAGCACCAACTCTACGCCGAGGAGCGCGGTCCGATTATGTTCATCGATGACGGGATTGATCTCTACAATTTCGAGCGACACCATGGCCTCGCTGTCCGCGATCATCTCCATCGCGAGGTGCGCTTCACGATAGGTCACTCCGCCGCGCACCGGCGTGCCTACGCCCGGTGCATCCGAGGGATCGACAAAATCCATGTCCAGGCTCACGGCAATACCGTCTGTATCGTCCATTGCGTATTTCAGCGCGTCGCTCATCACCTCGCGCATCCCCCGCTCATCGATGTCGCGCATGGTAAGCACGTGCACGCCCGATTTCTTCACCAGTTTTTTTTCTTGGGAGTCCAAATCGCGAATCCCCACGAGGACGATATTTTGCGGCTCGACTTTTGGCTTGAAGCCCATCAGTTCCACCAGTTCCGGCGGGCCGTAGCCCATAATCGACGCTAGCGGCATTCCGTGCACGTTGCCCGAAGGCGACGATTCCGGCGTGTTCATGTCCCCATGAGCATCCAGCCAGATGAAGCCGACTTTCTTCTCTTCTTTCCGGAAATGCGCCGCGACGCCGCTGATAGATCCCGCCGCGATGGAGTGGTCGCCTCCGAGTACCAGCGGCAGCATGTGCTCCTCAAGCGATTTTTGTACCGCTTCGGCCAGGTCCTTGCAGGCTTCCGCAATTTCGCCCAGATATTTCGCGCGCTTTTCCCCGTAGGACATTTCTTCCGGCTGCTTCACGGGAATGTTGCCGATGTCTTCGACTTGATGGCCGAGCTGTTTGATGCGCGCCTGCAATCCCGCCACGCGCAGTGCCGAAGGGCCCATGTCCACGCCGCGGCGGCTTGCTCCCAGATCCATAGGCACGCCAATAATTCTGATTTTTTGCGCCATCGTCTCTTCCTAAGTAGAAAACTAAGGGTATACCCGGTAAATCATGCGCGGGAAGGGAATCACCTCACGGATGTGCTCCGTCCCGCAAATCCAGGCGACCGTGCGTTCGAGACCCAAACCAAAACCCGAGTGCGGCACGCTGCCGTAGCGCCGCAGGTCCAGGTACCACTGAAAGGCCTCTTCGGGCAGGTTGTGTTCCCGCAGCCGCGTGACCAGCAAATCGTAATCGTGAATGCGCTGGCTGCCGCCGATAATTTCTCCATAGCCCTCCGGAGCGAGCATATCGAAAGCCAGCGCAAGGTCGGGCCGTTGGGCGTCCGGCTGCATGTAGAACGCCTTGATCGCGGTTGGATAGCGGTGGATCAGCACTGGGCGCTCGAATTCGTTCGAGACAAGGGTCTCTTCGTCGCCGCCGATATCGTCGCCGAACTTCGCAGGGTTGCCATGCTTTTGCAGGATGCCGATGGCTTCTTCGTAGGTGATCCGTGGAAACGGCGGCTTCACGTTTTCCAATTTTTTCGTGTCGCGCTTCAGCGTTTCCAGTTCGCGCGATTTATTCTTCAAGACGGACTGCACCATCGCGCTGACGAGTCCTTCGCCGAGCTCCATGGCCTCGTCCAGTTCGACGTACGCGGCTTCGGGCTCCAGCATCCAGAATTCGGTGAGGTGGCGGCGGGTTTTGGACTTTTCGGCGCGGAAGGTGGGGCCGAAGGTGTACACCTTGCCGAGCGCCATGGCTGTGGCTTCGAGGTAAAGTTGCCCGCTCTGCGTCAAGTAGGCTTTCTGGTCATCGATGTAATTGACTTCGAAAAGTGTCGACGTTCCCTCGCAGGCCGCGGGCGTAAAAATCGGCGCGTCCGTCAGCGTGTAACCCTGGCTGTCCATGAAGTCGCGGGCAGCGCGGACCGCTTCGGCGCGGATGCGCAGGATGGAGGCCTGGCGCGGAGTTCGAATCCACAGGTGGCGGTGATCGAGAAGAAAATCCACGCCGTGCTCTTTGAGCTGAATTGGGAATGGCGTGCTCTCCGAGACTTTTTGAAGGATCTGAATTTTCGTCACGCCGATTTCATAACCGCCGGGGGCGCGTTGTTCGGCGCGGATTTTCCCGGTGACGATTACGCTCGATTCCTGTGTCAGCCCTTTCAGGGCTTCGAATGCTTCGGGATTTTCCTTGAGCGCGACGACCCCCTGGATGATTCCCGTCCCGTCGCGAAAAATGGGGAAGAGCAGTTTTCCGGACTCGCGCAGGTTATAGAGCCAGCCCTTTAGAGTGACTTCCTGGCCGTCGTATTTCCCCGCCCGTTCGATGGTGACAATGCTCATCGCAGTTTTTTTTTAGATGCTCGCAGCGGCTAGCCCAATTCTTCTTCAAATCGATCCATTGCTTTGCGCGCCGCCGCGAGCTGATACGCGGAGCTTGGCGTTTCCGGCCCGGTTTTTTCTTTCAACTCCAAGATCAAAGGGAGGTTTGGGTGCGGTGCGGTCTTCAGTATTTTCACCGCGGCCTTCCAATCAATCGTTCCGTCAAACGGCGGCAGGTGCTCGTCTTTCTCGCCGTGGTTGTCGTGCAGGTGCACTGCTGTCACTAAATCGCGCAAGGGCTCGAAACTTTTCGTAATTCGCTCTTCCTCCGGGCCATCCGCGAGATGCGCATGCCCGATGTCAAAATTGAAGCGCAGACCCGTCAGGCGCGTTTCGTCGACGAAGGCGCGCAAATACGCCGGGTCGCCCATTTCGCTGGTGGTGTTCTCGACGGCGATAGTTACGCCCGCATGATGCGCGTGCAAAATCAAATGCTCGAGCGAACTGAAGGCCGCGTCGCGTTTTCGCGGGTCGGCGGTTTCCCGTGTGCCGCCCATGTGCAGAACCATCCGTTGATAGGGCAATTCCTCGGCCACGTCGATGGCGCGCTTGAGCTCGTCCATGGCTTCGATGCGCCGCACGCGCTCGACCTCGCAGATCGAGAGCGGCATCCCACCTTCGCGCGTCGGGCTCAAGTCGCGGCTATTGGGAGCGTGCAAAGAGACGAGGAACAGCCGATGATCCGCAAGGGTGCCCGCCATGGCGCGAATTTCGTCCTTCGAGGTGTAATCGAAATGGCCGCGGGAGCAGAAGATTTCGACGCCCTGGAAGCCGGCTTCGGCGATTTGGCCGAGGAGTTCCGGGGTCAATTTTCGCGACACAAACAAGTAGGTGGAAAGGAGTCGCATAATTGCTTACGTTAATCTCTAATATTCAAGGGCAAAGATGCCGCCCTGAAGGGCGCCGCTACAAAACCAGGTTAATAACCGACTGCGGCGCCATGATCGCGCGGGTCGGCGGCGCCGAGTCGTTCGCCAGTGGCCGGATCGATTCCAATTGCGTTTACCAGGCCGATGTGTCCGCGCCGCAGTGTCTCATGCCCGCGGGCCTTCAAGGCCGTCTCCAGGCCAGCAGGAAAATCTTTTTCCAAAAGGAGCTTGTCCGGCAGCCACTGGTGGTGAAAGCGCGGAGCATTGATCGCCGCTTGCGCGTCCATTCCGAGGCGCATCCAGTTCAGGACGCTGAGCAGAGTTACGGAAATAATAGTCGGGCCGCCGGGCGAACCGGTGACGAAGCTCAGCTTGGCGTCGCGCAGCAGGATCGTGGGCGTCAT
Organism: Candidatus Acidiferrum sp.; assembly: GCA_035544995.1. Lineage (GTDB taxonomy): Bacteria > Acidobacteriota > Terriglobia > Acidiferrales > UBA7541 > Acidiferrum. The sequence continues at coordinate 126,783 of DASZZI010000072.1, read as the reverse complement.
TGAGCTGAGGGGGCGATGGCCCGGCGCAATGGCGTTCTCCTCGGACTGCATGAGGCCGAAGAGCGCATTGGGGACGCCAGGCTGGGTCGTGAAGTCATCCATTTCGTCATTCAACAGGAATCCCGCGGTGGACGTCACGTGCGAGCCGTAGCTATCGTTCAGGGTGCAGGTGCTCGCGACGGCATTTCCTGCCGCATCCACGACGGAGAAGTGCGTGGTGTGCGGGCCGTCATTGAGGCTGATCACGGACTGCGGTGCGATTGCTGAGGCGGCGGAAGCGCCGCAGACGTGGGGTTTGCCGGCCTTCACGACTTTGCTGGAGGACGCACGCTGCGGATCGATCGTCGCCTCCAGCTCCTTCGCGTAGCAGTGACTCGTCAGACCGGCGACCGGCACATTGGAAAAATCCGGGTCCGCAAGATACGCGGCGCGATCGGCAAAGATGCGCCGCATCGTCTCCGCGACTATGTGCACGCTTTCCACGTCGTCCCAGCCTTTCAGCGGGACGCCTTGCAGCATGTTCAGCGCTTCGATGATCGCCACGCCACCAGAGCTGGGAGGCGGTGACGTCAGCACCTCCCAGGTATGACCTTCGCCCTCATACTTCGCGTGGAGCACTTCGCGGATCTTCGGCGTGTAATGCGCAAGGTCGTCCAGAGTGATCAATCCGTCCTGGCGCGCCAAGTCATCCACGATCATGCGCGCAGTTTCGCCGCGATAGAACTCCGCCGCGCCGTTCTTCGCAATGCGTTTAAGAGTGGCCGCCAGCTCCGGTTGCCGAAACGTGTCCCCTGAGTGAAGCATTTGTCCGTCATGCAGAAAAATGCGGCGGCTTACGGAAAATCGCTGAAGGTCCGAGCGTTGCTCTTCCAGTTGCCGCGCCAGCTTTTCGCTGACCAGAAAGCCGTCTTCCGCGAGCCGGATCGCCGGCGCCATGACGTCAGCCAGCTTCATCGTGCCGTAGGTCTTCAGCGCCAACTCCAGTCCTGCGACCGTCCCCGGGACGGCGACGGACCGGGCGCCAATCACCGAGGCTTCCTCATCGAGCTTGCCGTCTGGCCGGATATACATGTCGCGGGTCGCACGGCCCGGAGCCACCTCACGGTAGTCGAGGAAGCTTGCTCGCCCGTCCGCGAGCCGCACCAGCATGAAACCGCCGCCGCCGATGTTGCCCGCCGCAGGTTCGACGACAGCCAGCGCGAATGCCACCGCGACCGCTGCGTCCACGGCGTTTCCGCCGCGTTTGAGGATCTCAACGCCTGCTTGGGAGCCCAACTGCTCGTCCGTGGCCACCATCCCATGCGCCCCGCGGACGGCCTGCTGCGGCCAGGTTTTGGATGTTTCGGCATGGTCACGATACTCGGCCGCAGCCTGGCCGCGAGCAGTGGGGACCGTTGCCAAGAGTGCCAGGGTGGCCACACTCAGCAGGCAGATCCAAGTTGGGATTCGGGGCATCACGGTAAACAAAAGACAGTAAGTGATTCACCGCGAAGCGTCAAGGCGAGGTGGGTGAGAAGAATCGGTCAGATTCCGAGATTCACGTTTGTGGACCGCCAAGAGCCCATGTCCGATAACCCGACTTATCGGGAGTTAGCCGTTAACGTATCGGCGCTTCACCCACTTCTTCGGTAATCCGACTTCCATGAAAAGTCCGTGTCAAGAGAGCAAAGGCGAAGACCCACATTCATCTTTCTGACTTACGTCTGGGCCACCCGCCCAGAACACGGCGCTGATTATATCCTTTCCAGTATTGGTACTTTTCAATGCACGCAGAGCGCGGGAAAGGCCGTGCAATTCACAGTTTCGATGCGCAAGGTCTGAGGTTGAATTTTTGGCATTAGACTGTAGATCGCCAAGGCGTTATTCATCTGCTGCTGCCGTGACGTGAGGACTCGAAGTTGTGCATCTTGGCTCCGGGCAATAGATAGCAGGGAGTTGTACTTCTCCACCAATGCATTGTACTTGCCCGCAGCTTCGTTGTATTCACGGTTTCCGATCTCGGTTCTAATATCGGCCAAGAAAGCGGCATCGTTGGCGACAATTTTCTGGAACGATTCGTCTCGAATTATGAGCACATGTCCGCTAAAACAACCTATCACATCGACATTGATCTTGTTTAATTCTTCGTTTGTCAGCGAAGCAAGAAAGGCATTCTCGGCGGTTTGTGCAACCTTGGGGTCTTTATCTCCCAGACCCGCTGCCAACTGCAGGCTCGCGCAAGCAAATGCAAAATTGACGGATAACGCGTTAGAAAAATCTGAATCGGGTGGCAGCATAAAGGGTTTCCTCAATGGCTCCTGCGCAATAAGGCAAACGCCTGAAGCAGCCAGCAAAACGATGAACAAGGCCGTGAGTTTCATAAGGGCCTCCAAGTGACGATAGTGTGACCCCCCAGAACAGTGCAGCGCAAGAGAGATTTTGGGACCTAATTTGGATTCTTCTAAGTGTTTTTGTTGTATTCGGGGCATCCCTCAAGACGCACGAGTTGATTGCTGGGAGTGATCCTGTAGCCGAACGTAGTCGTATGCGTTCTATCAAATATGTCCCGATATCTCACCAGTCCGTAGATCACTGGCATCGTGTCACGTTCTACGTGGCCTATAGCTTCTGGCACCAAAGGAATACGGTTCGTATGGGGCAGGGCGTTACCAGTGCCAATCGGCTCCGGCCCGACTTGGATGATATCTTTCGCTTCGAGATTTGGCTTAGGGGAAAGCACTCTTACGATTTCAAATTTTACCCGCTTTTCGTCAATCCAAGCCGGACTCTTACCTTCGTTCATGCAACTCAAAACGATCCAAATACCCGTTGTATCGCCACCGGTGCCACTGCCTTCCACGATGTGCGTCTTTCTATCGGCCCATTTACTAGTATCCCCCTCAAGGTTTGCCATAACCCAAGCGCGTTCGCTGTTCTGTGCAGTGGTCGTTTGCCGGTTGATAGCTCGGATAGTGAGGAACAGAATGCCGGCTTGCACGGCACCGACGAAAACCAACAGTCCTGTGTACCAATCAAGGAGAGTTTGTGGTAGTGGAATCATTTCAACTTGCAGAGCAGATAGCCCGCCGAACCGTACACTATCAGTTTATCTGTACTCTGCGTAATCGTCTGAGTCGAGAGGTGAAAGCCACTGCACTCTAGTTATTCCTGCCCCCGCAATCCGCCGCATCTTACATCTCCTGGCGAATCAAAGTCTTCTCCTACTCTCGGAGTATGAGCTGTGAAACATAAAATCCGAACAAAAAAACCTCCCCGGACTGAGTCTTGCCCGGGGAGGTTGTTAAGGATTTTGCTGCTGTGTCAGAGGCTACCGCCGATCATCATCGTCACCGCGACGATACGCATCGAAAAAGGGCAGCTGGTATTCACGCTGAACCACACTCCGAATGCCATCGCTGATTTACAGCCCTGGCAGTACGACACGTTCAAGGCGAACTGGCGCGACCGCACCATCGAGGACGCGTTTGTGACTTTTTCGCTGAGTCCCACGGGGGCTATCGACCACTTCACGATTGTGGCGGTCTCGCCGCTGGCGGATTTCAGCTTCGATTATCAAGATCTATTGTTCAAGCCGGAGAAGAGAGAAGATGCGGACAAGAAATAGAGCCGGGGCCGGTTCCAGCCGGTTTCCTAGTTTTCGTTGAGGAATTCCACCGTCGGCGGCCCCGGCAGCAGTCCAGCTTTCGTGCCGCGCGTAATCAGTTCCTTTACCGCCTTCTTGCCACGCTCGCCATAACCGAGGGTCCACTTGTTCACGTACATGCCGACGAATTTATCCGCAAGCTCAGGTTCCATGTCGCGCGCAAACTGCATGGCGTAGTTCAGCGCCTCTTCGCGATGTCCCAGGCCGTACTCGACGCTTTCGCGGATGGTTTGGGCGATTTGCCGCCCGACCGCGGGTCCGAGGGCCCGCCGAACTGCGTTGCCTCCCAGCGGCAGTGGCAGGCCGGTCTGTTCCTGCCACCAAATCCCCAGGTCCACCACGCGATGCAGGCCGAGCTGCGGGAAGAGAAGCTGTCCCTCGTGAATCAAGAGCCCCGCCTCCACCAAGCCATTTTGCACGGCATCCAGGATCTTGTCGAATGGCATGACCACGGCTTCGAAGTTCGGTTCAAACAGCTTGAGGGTCAGGTAGGCAGTCGTCTTGAGTCCCGGAACGCCGATGCGCTTTCCCGCTAACTCTTCTTTTTTCAGGGCTTTCGAGGCGACCACGATCGGCCCATAGCCTTCCCCGAAGCTCGCGCCGCAATCCAGCAAAATGTAGTTGTCCCGCAGCGTGGGATAGGCCGCAAAGCTCACGGCGGTGACGTCGTAGGTCTCTGATAGCGCTGCTTCATTCAGGGTTTGGATGTCGGAAAGGACATGACTGTACTTGAACCCGGGCGTTGAGAGCTTGTGGGTCGCCAGTGCATAGAACATGAAGGCGTCGTCCGAATCCGGCGAATGGGCCAGCTTGATCTCCACCGGCTCCTTTGCTGTTTTCGACGATGCGGTTCTGCCTGCCATGGGCTGCTCAATTCCTCTTGCCCTGGCCTTGGCTCTCCGGAAGAAACTCCCACGCGGGGAGGCTCTAGTGGGACACAAGAAGTAGAGAACTTGCGCTTCGCTGGGGCTGCGTGGCGCTGGGCCGGGCTTTTTCGCAGGCAAAGCGTAGCACATCGCGGCCAGCGCGACAAACCCCCGCCGGCCTCCTTTACAGCGCCGAAACCATGCGGGCGATAGCGTCGTCGAAGGTGGACTTGCCGTCGAGATAGGGCTGCCAGAACCGCATCAGCAGCTTCAGATAATCATCCCATCCGCGCTTGTAAAGGCCTTCACGCACGGCATACGGCGTGTATCCGCCGCCGGGCGTCTCGCCATTGTTTTCCGAGCCCTGCGAGGTCATGACCGGCCTGATCACTTCGCCGGTGGTGTAAAAAATCAGGGCGTGCCACAGGTCGCGCGGGATGGGCTTGTTGCGCTGCCGGCACTCGCGCGCAATCGTGGCTTGCACCGGCTCGGCGATTCCGTGCGAGGCTTCGTGAAAGAGCACTTCCAGCGCGGCGCTTCCCTGGTTGCGCGGATCGGTGCTGGAAATCACGACGCGCAGCGGGTCCACCGTGGTATAGGCTCCAGCCCAATTCGCATACGCGGACACATCCACGCGAATTTTTTCGGCTGGCCATTTCGTTTGATAAATTTCCGCCAGCCGCTGCGCCAGTTCCAGCCCTCGCGTTCGCACCAGCGGCGCAACTTCGGCGACCCATTTGCGATTCGCGCGGTCGTGTTCCGGCCACCAGTGTGCCCGGTAGACGGGCGCGGCCGAATCCAAAACCTGCGTCAATTTCGCAGGCAAGCCCGCATCGCAAGTCTTTTTCTTCGCGCCGGAGAGTTCGTCGCAATCTTCAAAATCTCCAAGCTGGTTCTTCAGGAGGATCATCTCGGTGCTGAAGAGCAGGTCTTTGTTTGCGAAATTCGCCGCGTAATACGCCACCGCCGCGTCCCAATCCCGCTGCTCCGCATCGTTCAGCCGGGACGCTAACGCTGTGTTCGGGCGGCCGCTTCGTTTCTCGCGCTGCTGCCTCGCTTGTTGGTAAAGCGTGTGATGGAGGTTCATCCAGAAGCCGCTGTGGAGTTCGAAGACTGGCAGCGGCCCATAGGGGAAATCGACTTGTTGCTTGGCAGCCGATGCGAAGGGCGCGAGCATCGTCACCGTCAGTAGAAGAGCGAACCGCGTAAGAGCATGGCGCATGGCGAATCGCACGATGGTATCGCCAACGCTCCCCGCGCACAAATCTTCCTTTGCGATGGATGGGTTTCGCACTTCCGAGGCAAACGCGTTATCATCCGCGCACGATCTGTATGCTGGAGAGGCCTCATGAAAAGAATCCTTGGTTCCGCCGGGCTAATTTGCGCGCTGCTTCTGCCTGCCATCCTCTCGGCGCAGCAGGCGCCCACACTTCCAGCGCTGAAGCAGGAAGCCGTCACCGAGGTGGAAAACCTGCAGACGCTGACGCAGCAAATGGTTGACGAAATCTTCAGCTTCAGCGAACTCGGCTTTCAGGAATACGAGACTTCGCGCTACGTCACCGGAATCCTCGAAAAAAACAGCTTCCAGGTTGAACGCGGCGTCGCCGGCATTCCGACCGCCTGGGTGGCCACGTACGGGACCGGAAAGCCTGTGATCGCTTACATCACCGATCTGGATTGCATTCCGCGGGCCTCGCAGAAGCCTGGCGTGGCGTATCACGACCCACTTGTTGAGGGAGCACCCGGCCACGGAGAAGGTCACAACTCCGGAATGGCGGTGAATGTCACCGCTGCTCTGGTGCTGAAAAAATTGATGGCCAAACATCATCTCGCCGGCACCATTAAGATTTTTCCGGGCGTGGCCGAAGAGATTCTTGGCTCGAAGGCGTTTTACGTTCGCGCCGGCTTGTTCAGGGATGTGGACTTGGTACTCGGGGCGCACGTGGAATCCGAATTCTCGACCGCTTACAGCACCGGGAATGGCGAATGGAGCGGGCTTGTGTCCGTGCAATATTTTTTCCATGGCAAAGCAGCCCACGCCGCCAGCGCGCCGTGGGAAGGGCGTAGCGCGCTCGATGCCGTGGAACTGATGGATACGGGGTGGGACTTCCGCCGGGAACACATCCGGCCGGCGCAGCGGTCGCATCGGGTCATCATCGATGGAGGAGACCAGCCAAACGTTGTGCCTTCCGAGGCGGCCGTCTGGTATTACTTCCGCGAACTCGATTACCGGCACATCAAGGAGCTCTACGAGCTTGGCAACACCATGGCGCAGGCCGCTACGATGATGACCGGAACAACCGTTGATCATCACCTCGTGGGATCGGCGTGGCCGCCCCATTTCAATAAAGTGATTGCCGAGGTCCAACAGAAAAACATTGAGGCGGTTGGCATGCCGACGTGGAGCGAAGCCGATCAGACTCTTGCCAAGGCTCTTCAAAAAGAGATCGGCGCCAAAGTGGAAGGTCTCAAGGAAAAAGTCGAGCCGCTCAAAGAACCGGTAAAGAATCCCACGGGTGGAGGATCCGATGACGTGGGAGACATTTCCTGGAATGTTCCCATGGTGTATCTCATGTATCCGGCGAACATCCCGAATCTGCCCGGCCATAGCTGGCCCGACGCGGTGGCCATGGCCACGCCGATCGCGCATAAAGGGTCCACCGCGGGCGCCAAAGTTCAGGTGCTCACGGCGCTCGATTTTCTGCTGCAGCCCGAACTCGTTCAGCAGGCCTGGGATTATTTTCGCAATGTCCAGACGAAGGACGTTCATTACGAGACGTTTCTCGCTCCGGAAGACAAACCGGCCATCGAAATGAACAAGGAAAAGATGGAGAAGTTCGCGCCACAACTGAAAAAGTTTTATTACGATCCCGCGCGCTACAAGACCTATCTTGAGCAACTAGGGATTCAATATCCGACCGTCAAAGCGAAGCCCTGAGCCGTCTTCGAGGCCTAGCTCGAACTTTCGCCGGAAACGCTGCGCTACTCGACTCGCGGATCCATTTCGTTGCCCAGGGCGCCCTGCCGGTCCGCTCCATGCAGTCCCCCGCCCGCATCGCGGAAGAACGAACGCAGCCCCGTCCGTCCGTAGGTGAGCGGAGTGGCCGCCAGCTCAAATTTTGCCTGCGCGCCCAGGGAGCTCGCGCCAACAATCACGTAGCGTAACGCGTAACCGTTTTTCATTCCCGTTGCCAGATCGGAGTCCACCAATCCCGCTGCTTGCCCACTGGCCGCGCCATGCAGAGGCGGGCCTAGACTCGCGAGCGACTCCGGCAGGCGAGTATACGTTTTGCGGTAGGCTTCGACCGCCGCCGCGATTTTCTTCAACGCTGCGATGGCGCCTAGCTCGTTTGGTTGGATTTCCGCCCGGTCCCATTCCATTTCCAGGGAAGGAAGGTCAAGCAACAGCAGACCTAGGGAGAGCAGCTTCCACTCGCCATTTTCACGGACCAATCCCAGGGTCACGCGGCGCACGTTTGCATCGGTGGTATCGGTGGCGTCGCGCAGCTCCATCGGCAGAAACGCCAGGCTCTCGCGCAGCTCTGCGCCGCCAATCTGCATTTCCGTGGTGAACTCGGGCGTCTGGCAGCGCACTGAGGGCCTCCCTGAGGGATTGGCCGTCACCGTCGCCTTTCCCGGTTCATTCAGAAGCACGAAGCGCTTCATAAGCGCCACGCGCGCCCCGGCCGATAGCCTGGTGAACGATTCTTTGTTGCGCACCGTCAAAAATCGGACGAATTCGTTTTGGCTCTGCGAACACGCGGCGGAAAGCACATCGCGCAGCGCCGCCGTCGGCCCGCTCGCTGTGCTCGGCAGCGTCGCTGGGTTCTCGACTACGCGCGAGCTCGATTCTTGCGCGGGGACGCGCCCCGCGAGCGGCGAGGGCAGCGCCGTCAGGAGAAGGAATCGTACGATCATTTTGTGTGCGTATCTTGCAGGCAAGTCCCCCTCAATCCTTTGCCATTCCCAGAATCGCCGCCAGGTTTTGCGTGAAGCTCGAGCGCGGCATCACCTCGTTGCAGCCTGCCTGTTGCGCCCGCGCAGCCAGATCGCGCTGCACGTGCGATAAGAACCCGACAACACGCACGTTCGCATGTGCCGCGCGCAACCGTTCGATCGCTTGAATGGGCTGGTTGCGCGCATTCAGGTCCACGATCACCAGCTTTGGCTCCGGCTCCAACAAACCCAGCAGGGCTTCGCTATTCGTCGCCACTTTCACTTCCACGCCGAGTTGCTTTGCGGTTTCCGCCAGCTTCATCTGGAAAAACAGATCGTCCATCAACGCTACGACGCGTCCCATGCGTTCCGCCTTTCGTCTCTTCTTGCAGCTTGTATTATGCGCCCGTTCTTCTGCCTTCGGTTTTTTCGGAGTAAAATGGCGGTTTGCATGGGAGGTGCCGTATGCAACCCGCTCCCGCCAGCTCCATTCAATTCGCCATCTCGCTCCTGGAAAAGACGCCGGTTCTCTTCGAAACGCTGCGTCATTCGAATCCGAAACCGTGACCTTGCGGCCCAGATTGCATCCTGAAGACGCGCGCCTCGCTGCAGCCGGTCCATGCGACGTCACACTGTACACGCGGCCAGGCTGTCATCTTTGCGAAGAGGCCAAGGCGGCAATTGCGCCGTTGCTGCGTGAATTTGGCGCGAATCTCCGCGAGGTGAATATCGACGACGATGCTGTCTTGCGGAAGCGTTATGGCTGGGACGTGCCGGTGATTTTTCTTGGCGTCCACAAAGTGGCGAAGCATCGCGTGAACGTGGAGCAATTTCGGCGACAGCTCCGCGACGCAGGATTAGGATAGACCCTGTAAATCCGGCTGAATGTATCAGGGAAAATTTGCTGTTAATGTCCGCCGCCGGGGCTGTGCGCGCCGACCGTCGTGTCCGGCACATCGCCTTTGCGGCCCTTCACGCGGTCGTAAACGCTCACCTGGCTCACCGAGCCAAGCGCTTCGTTGTAAAACGTCGGCACGCCCAGCGCGGTGAGCAATTCTTCGTTGAACTTGCGCAGGTTTTCGAGGTGGCTGGCCAACGCGGGCAGCTTCAGCCCATCATCGGTCAGCAGAAATTTTTGGTAGCCCGCATCCCACAGCCGCGTGAACTGCCCCTTGACCATGATCGTCGGAATAATCGTCATCTGAAAACGATCGTCCGGACCCTTGCGGAACTCCGCGCCACAGCCGTATTTCTCCACGCGCACGACGCCGCGCGTGCTGCCGACGGAAAAACCCAGCGCCGCCAGGCTCTCAATTGCCTTTTGTGAAAATCGCTCTTCGACATTCCACATGATGTATTCAGGGTAATGAATGCGCGGGCGTCTGTAAAGGACCCCTGTCCCCGATGAATATTTTGAATCCGGCGGTGGAGAAATTCTGAAAGTGCTTTCAGTTCAAATGCACGCTATTGTAACAATTGCTCCGAACAACAACATTGAATTCAATCCTTTCTTCGCGAACCCGCCTCTGTAAGGTCCTGACACGTCCAATCCATTTCCAAGCTCCACCTAGGGTAATTCCTCTGCTGGCAACGCCAATGTCTGCCAGCCTTCAGGCCAACTGGGAAGAATCCAGCACACTATCGGCAGTCCGCGCTTCATGCAGATGGCTTTGCACCTGCTCTTCTGACGATAGGCGATGTGCAACAAATCGGGGCAGGATCCGCACCAGCGGGTCCTGCCTTTTTTCTTTGAGTTCACGCGGGGGACTTTAAGAACCGCCAGGGCCGCTCTGAGGATTGTCTATAAACAGTAGGGTGATTCCCCTAACTTGCGGTAAAATCAGCCTATACCTACGAGGATGGCTTGGGCATCCAATTAGGAGTAAAATGGTCGCCTTTCCCGGCGGCTCCTGAAAAAGTGATGAGGATCGAGGGGGCCGCGGACGGAAAACGATCGAGGATTTAGAGGCATGGCCACGACCGAGCGCATCGCCCGTCCCCTCCACAACAATCCGGCCCCGCCGGAGCGCGCGGGACAGTCTGTGCTCGAACGGATTGGCAACACGCCTCTCCTGCGGCTCGAGCGCATCGCCAAAGAATTTCCCAACGTTGAATTCTGCGCCAAGGCAGAATGGTTCAATCCCGGCGGCTCGGTGAAGGACCGCCCCGCGCTCAGCATGATCCAGGCGGGTCTCGCCAGCGGCGAGCTTTGCCCCGGCAAGATCATCATCGACGCCACCAGCGGGAATACCGGCATCGCGTATGCGATGATCGGCGTCGCGCTCGGCCATGCCGTCAAGTTGTGCCTTCCCGACAGTGCCTCGCCGGAGCGCAAGCGCATCCTCGGTGCGTTCGGCGCGGAGCTGGTCATTACGCCCGGCGATGAGGCTACCGATGGCGCGATTCGCCGGGTGCGTGAAATTGTCGCGGCCGACCCGCAAAAATATTTTTATCCCGATCAGTACAGTAATCCTGCCAACTGGCAAGCGCACTACCGCACCACGGCCAGCGAAATCTGGGAGCAGACCGGCGGCCGCATAACACATTTCGTCGCCGCGCTTGGCACCAGCGGCACGTTTGTCGGCACTGCACGGCGTCTCAAGAAGTTGAATCCAGCGATTCGCTGCATCAGTTTGCAGCCCGACGCCCCCTTCCATGGACTGGAGGGTTGGAAGCACATGGCGACCGCGATACGTCCCGCGATTTACGACGACACGCTCGCTGACGAGAATTTGCATGTTTCCACCGAAGAAGCGTATCGCCTCGTAAAACGACTCGCGCGCGAAGAAGGCTTGCTCGTCAGCCCCAGCTCCGCCGCCGCGCTGCTGGGTTGCTTCCGGGTAGCCGCGCGGGTTACGAAGAACGAGCGCGCCGTCATCGTCACCGTTTTCGCCGATTCCGCCGCCAAGTACCTGAACGAACGCTTCTGGGACGAAGTTTAAAAATGTCCGCGACGCCAACACTCTGGATCAGCGGTCACCTGGCGGAGAAAATCCGGCGACACGGCGCGGAGACGTATCCGCACGAATGCTGCGGCGCGCTCCTGGGGCGCGATTCGGAGGCCCAAAGCCAGACGCCAGGGCGTGAGGTGCTCGGCTTGAACCCGCTCGTCAATCGCCGGGACGATTCACCGCGCACCCGCTTTTCCGTTACCGCAGACGATGTCCGGGATGCGGAAAAGGTGGCGCGAGAGCAGGGTCTCGACGTGATCGGCTGGTATCATTCGCATCCCGACCATCCGGCGCGTCCCAGCGAATTTGATCGCGAGCATGCCTGGCCGTGGTACAGCTACATCATCGTCAGCGTGCACAACGGCGCGCCGCAAGAGATGACTTCCTGGCGGTTGAACGATGATCGCGCGGAGTTTTCGTCCGAAGCGCTCGAGATTCGTCAACGCGCCGCGGTCTGAGGAGAACAGACATGGCAGTGAAAGTGATTATCCCTACGCCGCTTCGCCCCTATGCAGGCAAGCGCGATTCGGCCGAATTCAAAGCCGCGACCGTTGGCGAAGCTCTCGGCCGCCTCACCACCGAATTCGCCGATCTGCGCAAACACCTTTTCACCGACGACGGAAAACTTCGCAGCTTCGTCAACGTTTACGTAAATGACGAAGACATTCGCTACCTCGCGAAAGAGAACACGCCCACGAAGGACGGCGACACCATCAGCATTATCCCGTCCATCGCCGGCGGGTGTGGTTAGAGCCGCCATTTCGGGGACAATAACAAACGTAGAGGAGCAAGGAATCGCAATGGCCAGCAAAGTTCAGCCGCTGACCGGGATCAACCCGGCGGCCAGCCCCGAAAAAGCCGGGGCGAGTCTTTCCAACGAAGAAATTCTGCGTTACAGCCGCCATCTCATCATGCCCGAGGTCGGCATGGAGGGGCAGCTCAAGCTGAAGAGCGCCAAGGTTCTCCTCATCGGCACCGGCGGCCTCGGAGCGCCGCTTGGCCTCTACCTCGCCGCTGCTGGCGTCGGCAGGCTCGGCCTTGTCGATTTCGATGTCGTGGATTTCACCAACCTCCAGCGCCAAGTCACCTTCGGCTCGAGCGATGTGGGTAAACCAAAAGTGGAAGCCGCTCGCGCGCGCCTCGCCAATCTCAATCCCGACATTCAGATCGAAACTTTCGAAACCAAGCTCACCAGCGAAAACGCGCTCGAACTCTTCAAAGATTTCGACGTCATCGTCGATGGCACCGACAATTTCCCCACGCGCTATCTGGTCAATGATGCCTGCATCTTGCTTGGCAAGCCCAATGTCTATGGCTCCATTTTCCGCTTCGAAGGCCAGGTCACCGTCTTCGGCATGCCCAATGGCCCCTGCTACCGCTGCCTCTATTCCGAACCGCCTCCGCCGGGCCTCGTTCCGTCGTGCGCGGAAGGAGGTGTCCTCGGCGTTTTGCCCGGCATCGTTGGCTCGATCCAGGCGATGGAAACCATCAAGCTGATTCTCGGCCGAGGCGAGAATCTGGTCGGCCGCCTGCTGCTCTTCGACGCGCTGGGCATGAAGTTCCGCGAGCTCAAGCTCCGCAAGAATCCCGATTGCCCGATGTGCGGCGAGCATCGCACCATCACTCAGCTCATCGACTACTACGAATTCTGCGGCGTGCGCGGCGAAGAAGCGCCTGCGCCCAACGTTCAGGTTCCCGAGATGACGGCGCGCGAACTGAAGTCGCGCCTCGATCGCGGTGACGACCTCTTTATCCTTGATGTGCGCGAGCCCCACGAATTTCAAATCTGCAATCTCAAGGGTCACTTGATCCCGCTGGGCGAACTCCCGCGCCGCGTCCACGAACTCGACTCTTCCCGGGAAATCGTCGCGCATTGCCGCAGCGGCAAGCGCTCCGCCGAAGCCGTCGATTTCTTGCGTAAAGCCGGCTTTCGCAAAACACTCAATCTTAAGGGCGGCATCCTCGCGTGGTCCGACGAGGTCGATCCTTCCGTCCCCAAGTACTGACCATGTCACCAAAGATCTCGCGCAAACAACTCACCGCGGCCCGTTTCGCTACCTGTGCGTGTTGTAGAGGCCGTACGGCGGTGTTTGACGCGGGATAGGTTCACGTTCATCCCAGTCTTTCGACCGCCGAGCCTTCTGGTTCGGCGATCGTTGTTTTTGAGTGGTCGCAATCTAAATTTCATCGAGGAGGCAGTCATGGGAATCTATGAAGAAAATCTGGCAGCAAATCAGCAGTACGCGGAAAAATTCACGCTTGGGCATCTACCGATGCCGCCGGCGCGGAAACTTGCCATCGTCGCTTGCATGGATGCGCGTCTTACCGTCGAGCAGTTTCTCGGCCTTAAAACGGGCGACGCACATATCATCCGCAACGCCGGCGGACTGGTTACCGAGGATGCCATCCGCTCGCTCATCATTTCCACGTACCTGCTAGGCACGCGCACCTACTACGTTGTTCAACACACCGATTGCGGTATGCTCACGTTCACGGATGAAAAGCTCCGCGAGCAACTCAAAACCGAGACGGGACACGATGCTTCGCACCTGCACTTCCATTCTTTCTCCGATGTGGAGAAGAGCGTGAAGAAGCAGCTCCAGGCCATCCGGAGCAATCCGTTTCTCCCGCGCGACATTGACGTTCACGGTTTCGTTTATGACGTGCGCTCGGGAAAGCTGCACGAAATTAGTGAGGCTGCTGAGGAAGCGCGCGCCGCTTCCTTGAGTTCCTGATAGAGTCTGCGTACTCTAGAGAGCACGTTTGAACTTCGAACGTGCTCTCTCTCTGTTTGGAGGCCCGGATGGCTGCGACTAGAATTACCGTCAACAACAACGGACCGATCCGCGTCGAAGGCGATTTTGAAATTGTGGATCCCGAGGGCCGCCCGTTCGGTCTCGCGGGACGCACCATCATCAGTCTCTGTCGCTGCGGCCACTCGGCCAACAAGCCCTTCTGCGATGGCTCGCATAAGAACTGTGCCTTCGCCGATATTGTCTCAGCGCGTGAACTTCCCCCACCCAAACCGAAGGTGTAGTCCCCAGCCGATATCTCGTTCGTGAGACTGTCTCACGATGAGACGCCCTTCCATCTCCAGGGCAAAACTGACCGTCGGTCCGGTAACTGTCAGGTAACAAATATTTTAGCTCACAAGACAAGGGGTTTCTCCACTCGCAATTCTGTCTCGCGCCTCCTCTCCGAGAGACCACCGTCTCCCCCCTCCCTTCTTAACTCCTTCACAATGAATGGTTTGCAATCCCAGAAATTCCGACAGAAAAGGGCACAAAGTTGCATTCCTTGGGAGTTGTGGGTTTTTGTCGGCAGTTGGAGGATTTCGTGGGCGGTTGGGGCAATATCGTCGGGTTTCTCGGGGTTGAGGGTTCTTTGGCCAACTCCAAGAAGTTGGAGTCACGCGTTCTTTTCGCTTGCTCCGCTGCTTTGGTCGTCCTCTTTTTCGGCGCGATCTTCTATTTGCGCTACGCCACTGTATCCGGTTCCCCGCAGATTTATCTCTATTTAGAAGTTGGCGGCACACTTCTTAGCTTCTGTTACGCCGCAAACGCCTTGGTGCGTTTCCGCGGCACGCATGATCGCACCGCGCTGATTCTCGCCTTCGGTTTTGTTCTCTCCGGCATCATTGAGACCATCAACTACTTTGGCTTGAACGATCTGCTGGCTTCCGACCCGGCCGCGCTCTCCCGCGTCCCGATGGGTTGGATGGTCAGCCGCACGCTTCTTGCCGTACTGCTGCTCGCTGCCCTGGCGGTCGAACGCTACATGCCGACCGCACGCCAGCCCAGCAAGGAAGCAGCGGGAGCGCTGCTCGTTGTAACCATCGCTGCATATCTCACCAGCGCCGCGTTGCTCGCCGCGCCGACCTCGCCGACTGTCCATGCGGCAAACATCTTTTCTCGTCCCTGGGACTTGCTTCCCGGGGTGCTATTCCTCTTTGCCGCTATATTGTTCCGTCAGCGGCTGAAGAACGACAGGAATGCAAAAAACTCCCCGTCTCTCTACGACTATTCGCTATTCGCCGTCGCGGCGCTCAACTTTATTTGCCACCTTTCCGCGACGTTCTCCCGTCACCTCTTCGATGGACCATTCTTCCTCGCCGAGCTGAGTAAGACCGCCAGCTACATCGTCATGCTGGGTGGCGCGTTGCTCGATCAGGCGCGCTTGTTCGATCAAGTTCGTTCGATGGCTGTCAGCGATTCGCTTACTGGCCTTGCGAATTACCGCCGATTGATCAGCGTCCTGGAGGCCGAGCTAGACCGTTCGCGCCGCACGCAGCGGCCGTTCAGCGTCGTTCTTCTCGACCTGGATGGTCTCAAGTCCGTCAACGATCAGTACGGGCACTTGACGGGCAGCCGTGCGCTGGTGCGCATCGGCAAGCTTCTGAGTAACCATTCCCGCGCCATCGATACCGCCGCTCGCTACGGCGGAGACGAATTCGCCGTCGTGTTGCCGGAAGCAGGCCGGGACATTGCCGCGCGCGTCGTCGGCCGCATCCGCGAGCGCCTCGCCGCGGAAACGGAAGCGCCTGCGCTTTCCTTCAGCGCCGGCGTGGCTGCCTTCCCCGAGGATGGCGATACGCCCGAAAAACTTCTTGGAGCCGCCGATCGCGCGCTCTATCGCATGAAGCATCACGCCGGTGGAAACAGCGTCCAGAATCTCACGCGCATTGCCGCGTGCCTGTGAGGATGAACAACGATTATGGCTCACAGCCGGCTCTTTTCTTTTCACCGCGCAGAACGCCGAATTCCCATGGAGATCGGCGTCTTCCTCGAGGGTCATCGCGAGTTTCCGGGCGCGGAATCAACTTTTACGGAAAATGTAAGTGCGCGCGGCGCCCGCGTCGTCAGTTTCCGCCGCTGGAAACAAAACGAACGGCTGACGTTCATTTCGCGCACGGGCGAGTTTCGCTCCCCGGCTCGGGTGGCCTACTGCCAACCATTGCAAGGCGAAGGCTTTGCGGTTGGCGTGGAGTTCCTTGAGCCAAAAGGGCGATGGGTTGTTCAATCCCCAAAGATAGCCTGACGTAACGGTTGAGCGGAAAGGAGGGAACGCAAGGAACAAGGGAAGTCAAATACTGGTGCAAAGCAAAAATAAGAAAATTTGAAGCGCCGAACGGAAGAAGAAGGAGCCGTCCGGCGCTTCATCCTTTTTAGAGCTTTTTGCATGCTAAACTTTTCTAGCGATGAGCAGTAAACACTCCCCAAATAGCACCGAAGGTGAAAGCAGCGTGGAAAGAATTTCTTTGTTTCTCTCACGCTGCGCAGCATCTTTTTCTTTCCGAAACGCCAGCCGCACATAAAGCCACATCCACGGCGCGTAAATTGCGTAAAGATAACTTATCGGTTTGATGTACGTGTGGCGGACCTCGGCCAGACGAAAGCCCGACATGTGCAACTCGTAGCGCAGCTCGGGAAATGTCGCCAAACCGATATGATGGAGCGGATGCCTGGCTGCTTCATTCAGCGGCCGCGTGTCCCGTCCGAAAAACCCGCTGCCGAAGAAGCGTACTCGCGAGCGCAACGCGGTGATATTCGGCGTCGTCAATAGCAAAACGCCCCCCGGCCTCAGAATCCGGCATATCTCCCGCAAAAAGGAAAAATGATTTTCCAGATGCTCGATGCCCTCTGTCGAAAATATCGCATCGAAACTTTGTTCCGGCCAGGGTAGCGGCGAATCAAGATTCACCTGTACGAATGCAGAACCCAGGTTCGCCGCAGCTCCCTTGTCCACGTCCGCTCCGACCGCTGCAAATCCCCGTTCCGCTAGTGCGACGGTCAGGGCACCGCTCCCGCAGGGTGCGTCGAGTACATGTGCACCCGCAGGCAATCCCAGCGATGCCGCGCGTTCGAGCACTGCGCGTTGAATCACGGTTAGCTCGGGCGGCTTCATCGCGCCCGCCACTTGCTCAGGACATCTTCGTAGACACGAATTGTGTTTTCCACCATCTGCTCCGCAGAAAGTCTCTTCTCGATCTCGCGGCGTCCCGCCTCGCCGAGTCTTTTCCGCAGCCCTTCGTCGGCGAGTAGCCGGATCATCGCCTGAGCAAACTCTCTTGGCTCGGGTTCCACGACAATCGCGGTTCGCTTGTTTTCGACGACCTCGTTCAGGCCTCCTCGTGCGGTGGAAACGCACGGCAGTCCCCAAGCCATCGCGGCCTGCAGCGCCGTGCCCGTTCCTTCGATCTCGGAAGGAAACACATAGACGTCGAGCGCGTTGTAGACTTGGTCGACATTTTCAACGAACCCGGCAAAAATCACCGCTTCATTCTGCCCGAGCTGTCTGGTCAGCGACTCCAGCTCCGCCCTGCACCTTCCGTCGCCCGCGAGCAGCAACCCCGTCCGCGGAAATTTCTCGCGCACTTGCGGGAGCGCTTCAATTAAATGCCGCTGGCCCTTCTCGGGAACAAAAACGCTCGTGCAGCCAAACAAAAATTCATCTTCCTTAACACCCCAATGCCTCCGGGCGCTCTGGCGCATCTCCGGTGTCATCGGCGGCGGCAGCTCAACGCCCTCGTACACGACGGTCATGCGTTGCGCCGCTATTCCTGATTCCATGAGGCTCCGCGCCACGTCGTTGCAATTCGGCAAAAATCTATCGATCGCCCTATACTGCAGCCGCGACACCCAATTTTTTTGCAACGGAAACCCGATTCGTCGCGAAAAAAGGAGCGGCAATCGGGTGTGCACCCCCGCCATCCACGCCGCAGTCACGGTGTGCGGCTCATTTAGGTGCACGAGGTCAAAACGTCCTTCCGCTGTCAGCCGGCGCATGGCGCTCACAGCCCATGCGCGGAGACCAAATCGCGAAACTTGGTGCACCGGAATCCCCTTTTGCGCGGTGCGCTGCGCCAGCGGTGAATTTCGCGCTGCCAGCAACTCAGCCTCGTGCCCTCTGTCTCGCAATCCCCGAACCGTCAGGAACGCCTGGTTCTGCCCGCCGCGCCATTCGCGTTCGAGGTCCACAAAGAGAATTCTCATCCGCGTTCCCGCTTAGCAGCAGCTCCTGTTAGTTGGCCTAGTTTTCGGTATTTCACACGAACCGCTCGCGCCGCCATCTGCGCAATCAGAGCGCCGCGATATCCATCGAGAAATCCGCCGCGCAGAACAAAATTGTGAAACCAGCTCCAGGGCGTCGCGAACCACACGGCCGCGCGCCAGTTTCGCTTTCCCGCCGCGTACATCTGCTGCGCCGCCAGCGTCGTATAGCGCGCGACTTTCGTTTCGTGCTCCGCGAAGGAACGAATCGTGTAGTGCAGCAAATCGCCGTACAGCCGCCCGGGCGATCCGTCCAACCGCAGCGCCTCGTGAATGATTCCGCTGAATTGCGCTTCACCGCGCAGGTACAGCCGCCGCTGAAAATCCGGATACCACCCCGAGTGCTTGATCCATGCGCCCAAATACCACGTGCGCCGCGCCATTTCGTACACGCAGAATTGCGGCGCCCGCTTTTTCCAATCCAGCAACGACGTCTGGAGCGCGCTGCTCAGTTCCTCATCTGCATCGAGCGACAAAATCCATTCGTTCTGCGCGCACGAAGCCGCATAGTTTTTTTGTTCGGAGTAGTTCGTCCACGGGCGCATCCGGAATTCAGCTCCGTACTCCCGCGCGATCTCTTCCGTGCGATCCGTGCTCCCGGAATCGACCACGACAATCTCATCGGCGATTCCCTGAAGCGACGCCAGCGCGCGCGGCAGGTTGTGTTCTTCGTTGAGCGTGATCAGGCAGGCGGAGAGGTTATTCATCGGGGGCGCCAGGCAATTGGTGGATCAGCGTCAGTATCTCACAAACATGGCTTGCAGGAATTGTGCCGCACGGGAAGAAAGTTGTTCAAGAGAAGCAGGGGAGCTCGAAAAGGAAAAGGCGCGAGAGGCCGGGAAATGATTTCACTTGGGCTGGAAGCTGACGCGGATGAGGCTCGTGCCAATGCGGAATTCCGCACCGTCCTGGAGCATGGCGGCGCGGACGCGCTCTTCGTCATAGAACGTGCCGTTGGTGGAGTCCATGTCCTTGAGGTTGACATATGTCGCGCGAACTTCCAGCGCGCAGTGATAACGCGAAATTTCAGGATCGTTCAGGGGAATGTCGGAACCCTGCCGCCCCACGACGACGCGCGGCTTGGTCAGTTTGTGAACTTTGCCCTTGTCGGGACCAGACAGGATCGAAAGCACGACGTTTGTTGTCGGCGGGAGCCGAAGCCCATCGTCAACCGGGGGCAGCTTCAGATTCGAGCTCGTCGCATTCGCCCGTGCAAAGGACGGCAGCGGAGAAATGACCACTGTCTGGTCGGGGCGCAGCTTGAGCTCCACGAACGTGGTCTTCCCACACTTCGAGCAACGGAACTGCACCTTGGGGTGGCTGCCGAGTTCGGTGTCCTTCAAAACATGCTGCGTCCCGCAATGGATACAGGAAGCCTGCATCACTCGAAACTAACACGATCCGGGCGGGCCGCGGCTCGCCCGGTGCTTTTCCTTGCTGCATGGGTTAATCCACATCTGATCAAGCCCTCATGCAACTCCGTGTTCCTGCGGCGGGCGCGCCTCTTGTGCTACGATTACAGTTTCCGAAACCCTGCAAGGGAGTGGCTGTGTCTGAACATCTTTCACGCAAGGAATTGAAGCAGGACAAAATCCGCGACTCGATCGAGCACGGAGCCGAGGCCGTATATTCGCACGGCCGGCTCACGGGCGTGATTATTCTGATCGCACTCGTCGTTGGCGGAAGCGTCGGGGGCTGGAGGATCTACAGCGACCGAAAAACCGCGGAAGCCTCGGCGGCGCTCGACGTGGCGTTGAAGGCCTTCAACGGACGCATCCGCACCGCAGGCGAAGCGGTCGAACCGGGCGAGCTCACCTACAGCGACGCAGCGGCGCGGGCGCAGGATGCCACCGTGAAGTTCAGCGCGGTGGCGGACAAATATCCCAGCACAAATCCGGGCAAACTCGCGCGCTATTATGCGGCGCTGACGCTCGAGGATCTGGAGAGGCATAACCAGGCGCTGGAAGAGTTGAAGAAGATCAGTGGCGGCAGCGACAAGGAACTCGCAGCGATGGCGCAGTACCAGACCGCCGTCATCTATACTCGGACCGGAAAGTCCGCCGACGCCATCAAGATCCTCCGCGCGCTCGCAGATAAGCCCGCGGTGCTTGTGCCCCGGCCTTTCGTGCTGCTGGAACTCGCGAGCCAGCTCAGGCAGACCAATCCGCAGGAAGCGGCAAGCATCTACCAGCAAATCAAGAAAGAATTTCCAGACACTACCATGTCCGAAGAAGCGGACCGCGGCCTGAACACGATCTCGCCAAAGTCCTGATCGCTCAAGCGGGAAGGCCATTCCGCGGTCCCGGCTTGGAACGAAGAGCAGCGCGAGGGAGCGGCCCATCGTACGAGTGCCACCACCTGCACAATGGCCGATGCACGCGCCTTGGGCCATGAGCGCGGACGATTCGCGCGGCCGCCGCTATCCCGAAATGCCGCATCCCTACCGGAATGAATATGCGCGCGACCGCGACCGCATCATTCATTCGCGGGCTTTCCGGCGCCTCGAAGCCAAAACGCAAGTCTTCACGACTCGTTTTTCCGATCATTTTCGCAATCGCCTGACGCACACGCTCGAGGTGACGCAGATCGCCCGCACCGTCGCCGCGGCGCTGGGTCTCAACGCGGATCTCGCGGAGGCGCTCGCACTGGTTCACGACATCGGCCACCCGCCCTTTGGCCATGCCGGTGAACGCAAATTGGACGAGCTGATGCGCGCGCATGGCGGCTCGTTCAATCACAATCTCCACGCGCTGCGCATCGTGGAGCGCTTCGAGCAACGCTATCTCGATTTTCCCGGACTGAATCTGACGTTCGAAGTGCGCGAAGGCATCATCAAACACTCGCGGGACTACAGGGCCGCGGAATTCCCGCAGCTCGCCGAATATCTTCTCGAACTTCGCCCGCCGCTTGAGGCGCAGCTCATCGATTGGGTGGATGAGATCGCATACAACACAGCGGATCTCGACGACGCGCTCGAAGCGCAACTCCTGGATCTCGATGCGCTGCGCAAAGAAGTGCGAAGTTTCGGTGAGGCGTACGAACAGGTGGACGCCGCGCATCCCAATGGGGCCACGAAACTCAAATTCAACGAGGCGCTCAAGCGTGTGATCGATCTTCTTGCGACCGATCTGGTCGAGACAACCGCGGAGCGGGTTCGCGCCGCAGGCATTGAAACGGTCGTGGACATCCGCCGCGGGCCGCGCCGCTTGGCGGGCTTCAGCGAAGCGCGCGCCGCACAGAATGCCGAGCTGAAGCGCTTCCTCTTTTCGCACGTTTACAATCTTCCGGCCATTACCGAGGATCGCGATCGCTCTGTGCGCTGCCTCGAAGAGCTTTTTACCTACTATTTGGGTAAGCCGGGCTCCATGCCTGCCACCTACGAGGAACTGGCGCGACCGGAAACCCGTCACGTCGTCGTTTGCGATTACATCGCGGGGATGACCGACCAGTTTCTGCTGCGGCAACACCAGGAGCATTTCCCGGCTCTATAGCTTGGTCATGCGCTTGGCAGAATCCGCCCTCGCCTGCACCGCTTCCGACAGAACCATAAGGGTTACCGCGAAAAGGAACTCGTAAGCGGAGTGTTATCATCGGAGCGTGTACGCACAGAAGTTTCAAGTGGACGTGGTGATACGCGGGGAACGGAAGGCGTGCCCGCTCGAGTGGCTGGATCAATTTTGCATGCGTAATTTTACGAACGCGGCAGATTTTGATGACACGCTTCCGGTCGGGGAAGGGAAAATAGAAGCGAGTTTTCGCCTCACGCCGGAGCGGTTTGCGCAGGGTCTAAGCGCGTGGCTGACGCAGCGGGGAAAAGGCGAAGGGCAAGCGGTGGTCGTGGAAGTGAAGGCGGAGTAGGCCAAGAGAATCATCCCCGCAACAGGGACGAATCCGCACTTGTGTCAATTCTTGTTTTAGGCCGCAGAGTCGCGTTTCTCGCCGCTGATGGCGGCGCGGATTTCGGGAAGAGCGGCGAAAGCAGCTGCTTCGCCGGCCGCGACCAACTCGGGCGTGCGTGTGAAATCGTCCCAGACGAACGGCTTTACGTCGGGCTCGATGATGACATCAGCCTGCTGGCGCCAAGCGAGATCGGTGTGGCGCTGGATGATGGTGAACGAGCGGCTGAGAACGTCGGTGAACGTGCGCGGCTGTTCGAGGTTACCAGCTTCGAGATAAACGGCGATCACGATGTCCGCGCCCAGAAGCATAGCGCCTTCGACAGGCACCGGCGAAGTAAGAAAACCGTCAACGAGAGTGCGGCCCTCGAATTGGATGGGAACGAAGAGGCCGGGATAAGCGCAGGAAGCGCGCAGCGGCACTGCTATTGGGCCGCGCGTGTAATAGACGGAGACGCCGGCGTTGATGTCGGTGGCGGCAATGGCCAACGGAATCGCGAGCTCTTCAAAAGTTTTTGCCGAAGTGAAACGCGCGAGGTATTTTTCCATGCGCTGGTTGGTCGCAAGGCCGAGCCAAGACGGAGTCCAGCGGCCGAAATCGGTGAAACTGGTTGTTACCCCGATCTTCTGCATAGCGTCGAGCGACGATCCGGAGCAAAAGCCCGCGCCGATGAGCGCGCCGACACTGGTGCCCGAGACGCAATCGATGGGAATTCCGGCTTGTTTGAGAACCCGAAGAACGCCGATATGAGCGATGCCGCGCGCGAAACCCCCGGCGAGAGCCAGGCCGACACGCGGGCGCTCGACCCGCGGGGGCTCTTCGCCATAGGCAAAGTTGCGGAACTTGTCCTTGGCGCTCCGGAGCCAGTCCAAGGCAGTCGTCACTCTCTGTTCGATCATCCTGCTTCCATTGTAATTAGATGCGGCGCGTGCGTCAGCCGGTTTGACCCGGGCATGCCGGTTTTGTAACCTGTCCTACCGTGCAAGCTCCGGGAAAGGGATGTCATGAAACGTCGAATTGAGAAGGCGGTCGTGCTGGGCGCTGGGACGATGGGTTCGCGGATCGCAGCCCATTTCGCGAACGCCGGCCTCTCGTGTGTTTTGTTGGATATTGCGCCGCCGGACTTGCAGGTGGGGCAGAGTGCGGACCGCAACAAGATTGTGCGCGCGGGGCTGGAGGCGGTGAAAAAGGCAAAGCCGGCCGCGTTTTTCACCGCGTCACTCGCGGAGAAAGTGGCGATCGGAAACTTTGAAGACGACCTGGCGAGGTGCGCGGAGGCGGACTGGATCATCGAGGCGGTCGCGGAGAATCTTGAAATAAAGAGAAAGCTGCTGTCGCGCGTGGCGCAATACCGGAAACCCGGAGCGATTGTGACGACAAACACCTCGGGATTGCCCGTACACCTAATCGCCGAGGGGATGAGCGAAGAGTTTCAACAGCACTGGGCGGGAACGCACTTTTTCAATCCACCGCGCTATCTGAAATTGGTGGAAGTGATCCCGGGGCGGAAAACTTCCGCGGACGTGATCGAGACGCTTAGCGAATTCTGCGACCGGCGGTTAGGGAAGGGCGTGGTGGTGGCCAAGGACACGCCGAATTTCATCGCCAACCGCATTGGAACGTTTTCGATGTTGAACGCGCTGCGGTTGATGACCACGCTGGGAATGACCGTGGAAGAAGTGGATGCGTGCACGGGGCCGGCCGTCGGCCAGCCGAAGTCGGCGACATTTCGCACGGCCGATATTGTGGGGCTCGATGTGCTGCTGCATGTAGTGAAAAACATTTACGAGACCGTGCCGAACGATGAGTCGCGCGAGATCTACAAAGTGCCTGCGTTCCTCGAAGAGATGGCGCGGCGCGGATGGCTGGGCGACAAGACGGGGCAGGGCTTCTACAAAAAGGTGAAGGGCGAGGGCGAAAAAGAAATTCTGTCGCTCGACGTGAACACCATGGAATACCGCCCGCGGCAGAAGGCGAAGTTCGCTTCGCTTGAGGCGGGGAAAACGATCGAGGATACACGGGAGCGGCTGCGCGCGCTGCTTGGGCCGGTGCTCGAAGGGCAAAAAGGCGACAAGGCGCAACAATTTCTGTGGGGCGCCCTTTCGGAAATGTGTTTATACGCGGCGCGGCGCGTTCCCGAGATTTCGGACCACGTAGAGGATGTAGACCGCGCGATGCGCTGGGGATTTGGCTGGGAGATGGGGCCGTTTGAGCAAATGGACGCGCTCGGCGTGAAGGCCTTTGCCGCACAGGTGCAAAAAGAGGGACGGGCGCTGCCGCCCATCGTGGAGAAGGTGCTGGCGAGCGGGCGAAAGGGATTTTACGAATCGGACAAGAGCAAAACGACGGTTTTTGATTTGAACAGCGGCGCGGCGAAGACGGTGGAAGAGCCGAAGGGCGTGATTATTCTCAAGCTATTGAAGGATGCGGGCCGCGAGGTAGAGCGCAACTCCGGCGCGAGCTTGATCGATCTGGGCGACGGCGTGGTGTGCTGCGAATTTCACGCAAAGATGAACGCCATCGGCGCGGACTTGATCGCCATGTTGCACAAGGGACTCAAGCGCCTGCAGACGGATTTCGAAGCCATGGTGATCGCCAACCAGGCGGTGAATTTTTCCGTTGGCGCGAACTTGATGCTGGTTCTAGTGGGTGCGCAGGAACAGGAGTGGGATGAGCTGCATATGGCGGTCAAGCAATTTCAAAACGTGAACCTGGCGTTAAAGTATGCGCCAAAGCCGGTGGTGGCGGCGCCGCAGGGAATGGCGCTCGGCGGAGGATGCGAAATCGGCTTGCACTCCGCGAAGATCCAGGCTGGGGCGGAGGCCTACATCGGGCTGGTCGAAACTGGCGTGGGCCTGATTCCGGGTGGTGGCGGCACGAAAGAGATGCTGATTCGCGCGAACGAACATTCGGCGGGCGGCGAGGATCTGGATTTGTTCCACGCGCTGAAGCCGGTTTTTGAGACGATCGCCATGGCCAAGGTAGGAACGAGCGCGGAAGAGTGCCGCGACATGGGATTCCTTCGGCGGGATGATGGCGTATCCATGAATCGCGACCGGCTGGTGGCGGACGCGAAGGAAGTCGCACTCGGACTGGTGCGTAGCGGTTGGAGGCCGCTGGCTGCATCTTGGCAGGAAGGCGCGCAGACCACGCAGATCAAAGTGCTCGGCGAACAATTCCTCGCGGGGGCGAAGCTGGCGATTCACATGCTGCAGCGGGGCGGTTATGCGACGGATTACGATGGCCACGTGGGGCGCAAACTCGCGAATATCCTCGCGGGTGGATCGTTGTCTTCACCACAGTTAGTGAGCGAGCAATACGTTCTGGATCTGGAGCGCGAGGCGTTTGTGTCGCTCTGCGGAGAGAAGAAAACGCAGGAGCGGATCGCGCACATCCTGAAGACCGGAAAGCCTCTTCGGAATTAGAAAAAAGAAGAGCGGCACGAAGGCCATGCCTCTGCGGTGGAAAGTCCATCGATTCCTCAAGAAACGTATAAAAACGTATTGCAATAACGATTAATTATGCGCTATTCTGCGAATCGAACGGAGGCGCATCGTGCAGAGACTTCTGCCGCCGCGGGAAGCGGCCAACATCCTCGGAATCAGTTATCCAACGCTGAAGCAGTGGATCTACCGGGGAAAAATCAAAACGGCAAAGACGCCGGGCGGGCATCATCGCGTGCCGGAGAGCGAGATCGACCGGCTGTTTCCCACAAAATTGCTGCGCGGGGACATCGGATCGCGGCGGATGAATTTCCGGAAGATCAGCGGCCGGAACCAGCTGATCGGGCGGGTGAGGGAGGTCAAGTTCAGTGGGCTGCTCGCGCAGGTGAGACTCGCCATTGGGGAGCAGCAGATCACGGCCATCATCACGGCGGATGCCGCGAAGGAGATGCGGCTAAAGCCGGGAGAGCGGGTAGCCGCGCTGGTCAAGTCAACGGAAGTCATGATTTTGCGGGTCTGAGCGGTCGGCGGGGGAGCGATGGGGGTCCGGTCAACTATTTTGGCTTTTGCCTCGCTGCTCTTGGCCCTTGCAAGCGCGAAGGCACAGGAAATTCATATCGCAGCGGCCGCTGATTTGAAATTTGCCCTGAACGAGCTGGCGGGACAGTACGAGAAACAGACTGGAACAAAAGTAAACGTAACTTACGGGTCGAGCGGCATTTTTTTTGCTCAGATTCAAAACGGGGCGCCTTTCGATCTGTTTTTTTCGGCAGATAGCGACTACCCACGGAAACTGCAAGCGGCGGGATTGGCCGAGGCGGGAACGCTGTACGAATATGCCGTTGGAAGAATTGTGATCTGGACGCGGGCGGGTGCGAATGCAGACGTCACTAAGCAAGGATGGAATGCGCTGACGGATACCAGCGTGCAAAAAATTGCAATTGCGAATCCGGCGCACGCACCCTATGGGCGGGCAGCAGTTGCAGCGCTGCAAAAGGCGGGGGTTTACGAGCAGGTGAAGTCGAAATTGGTTTACGGGGAAAATATTTCGCAAGCGGCGCAATTCGTGCAGTCAGGCAACGCACAAGCGGGGATCGTGGCCCTCTCGTTGGCGGTTTCTCCCGGGATGAAAGACGGCAAACGCTGGGAAATTCCTGCGGATATGTACCCTGCGATCGAGCAGGGCGCGATCCTATTGAAGAATGCGAGGGATAAAGCACTAGCGCGGGCGTTTCTGCAATTTGTGAAGGGCGCGGACGCGCGAGCAACGCTCGAAAAATTTGGGTTCACGGTTCCAGAAGTGAACATGCCCGCC
The DNA here is from genome assembly GCA_035544995.1 of Candidatus Acidiferrum sp. Classification (GTDB taxonomy): domain Bacteria; phylum Acidobacteriota; class Terriglobia; order Acidiferrales; family UBA7541; genus Acidiferrum. Next base: position 99,683 of record DASZZI010000072.1, on the reverse strand, counting down.
GTAGGAAAGCCCTGAAAATGGAAGCGCTGCTGTTGTCGATCAAGTTGGCGATATGTGTCTCCGCGATTCTTCTCTTGTGCGGAGTGCCGCTGGCGTACTGGCTGGCAAGTTCACAATGGCGCGGCAAATTCTTGCTGGAATCGATCGTAGCGCTGCCGCTGGTGCTTCCACCCACCGTACTTGGATTTTACGTGCTGGTAGCGATGGGGCCGCGGGGACCACTGGGGAGATTGTGGCAAGCGGCGTTCGGCCACGGATTGGCGTTTACCTTCGGCGGACTGGTGATTGCGTCGGTGATCTATAGCCTGCCGTTTGCGGTGCAGCCGCTCGTCGCGGCGTTCGAGGGCGTAGATCGCAAACTGCTGGAGGCATCGGCAGTCCTTGGCGCGGGGCGTCTGCGAACATTTTGGCGTGTGATTCTGCCTCTCTCGGTGCCGGGCGTGGTGACAGCGGTGGTGCTCAGCTTCGCGCACACCATGGGAGAATTCGGCGTCGTACTGATGGTTGGCGGAAATTTGCGGGGCGTCACGCGGACCGTCTCGATCGACATTTACGATCACGTGCAGTCACTCGAATACGCGGAAGCAAACCGTTTGGCCCTCGCGCTGCTGGGGTTTTCTTTCGCCGTTCTCGCCATCGTGTATGGAATCAATCGTCAGGTGGGGCGTCAGATGGGCCGCCGCATGTGGATACCGTGGACGGCCAAGTAAACGGCGTGGCACTGACGGCAAAAGTGCGCAAGGAGCGCAGCCGCGCCGATACCTCTCCCTTTGTGCTGGATGTTTCCCTGGAAATTCCTCCCGGCATCACGATTCTCTTTGGCCCATCCGGAGTAGGCAAGTCGATGCTGCTGGATTGCCTCGCGGGATTGCTGAGGCCGGATGCGGGGCGAATCGCGATCGGCGAGGAAGTGCTGTTTGATTCCGGTAGCCGCGCAAATCTGCCTCCCCAGAATCGGCGTATTGCCTACGTGTTTCAGTCGCTGGCGCTCTTTCCGCACATGAGTGTGGAAGAAAACGTGAGCTATGGACTCGCGGATTTGCACGAACAAGAACGACGCGCGCGTGGGGGAGAAATTCTCGCCGCCTTTCGCGTGGAAAAGCTGAAAACGCGGAAGCCAGGAGAAATATCGGGTGGAGAAAAACAGCGTGTCGCGCTGGCAAGATCGCTGGTGTGCTTGCCGCGCTTGCTGCTGCTGGATGAGCCGCTGACGGGGCTGGACGCCGAACTGAAAGCGGCGATCGTAAATGATCTACGGGCGTGGAATGCGGCGCAGCGGATCCCGATCCTGTACGTGACGCACAGCCGGGACGAAGTGGACGCGCTGGGTGAACGCGTGATTGCGATGGACCACGGCCGTGTGGTCAGTGCGGGTACGCCGCAGGAAGTGTTGGACGCGCCGCGGCGGAAGCGCCTGGCGCAAGCAGCGGGATTCGAGAATTTGCTTGGCGGAACGGTGATGGGTGTTCGTGAAGCCGATGGCGTGATGCGGGTCCGGCTGGAAGCGAGCGCTTGTGAGATCGAGGTGCCGCTGGGTTATGCGGCCGCGGGGGACCGCGTCCAGGTCGCGATTCGCGCGGGAGACATTCTCCTCGCGACGGAGTTGCCGAGAGGGCTCAGCGCGCGCAATGTTCTGGCGGGACGCATCGTGTCCTTGGAGCAGCGCGGGAACATAGTGGTGGCGCGGGTCGATTGTGGCGTGGTCTTCACGGTGCACGTTACACCTGGGGCGGAGCGAGCGCTGGAATTGCGGCCGGAGCGAAAAGTGTGGCTGGTGCTGAAAACGCACTCGTGTCACTTGGTCGACGAATAGAAGAAATCCCAATATCTGGAAAGTTTCATCCGCCTCAACCGCAATTTGGTAGCGGTGGTTTACGAACTGGGCTTTTTTGCCGCCGGAGCCGCGGTGTGGGCCGAAGTCGCTGGGGAGAATTTGATTTCGTCGGCTTCGAGAGTTTCGTTTTTGGGCGTGGCGTGGATGACAACTCTGTCGCCGACAGCGAGATCAGAGACCTTCGCGGGTTTGTCGGCTTTGTCGATCCTCGAAACGTAGGCAGTCGCGGCCACGAGCTTCACTTCCACGGACTTTCCTTCGGCGGTTTTGACCACTACGGAATCAGCGTTGATTTTTTCCAGCGTGCCAACGATGTGCTTCTTGTTCCCGTGGGCAAACGCTCCAACGGCCGTGAGAACGATCAGTGCAAGGATTGGAAAGAACCGAAATTTCATGAGCATCTCCTCGTAAAAAATACCATCGAAAAATAGCGCGCCGCGCGAGCTTGATGCTGGCTTCTTCAGTGATGATGATGCGGTGCATCGGAATTTGGTTGCGGCGCAGCTCCATTCAAAAAATCTTCTTCCTGCTGTTCCTCGGCGCGATCCTCGGGCCCTTTGGGATTATAGCGCTCCATCTCGGTGCGCTCTTCGGCGGTCAGATGCGGAAGATGCCGGATAAACAAAACCAATTTCCAGCTATCATGTTCCGCGCCGTAAGTTGCAAAAGCGGGCATGCCGGTGAAGCGCACGCCGTTTTCAATAATCCAAAAGAGTTCACCGTCGGAAAGTTTTTGCGTTTCTGGCAGGCGCAGGCCGGGCGGTTTAGGATAGAGGCCCTGGCCGATGAGCGTGTCGCCGCTGCCATCATTGGCGTGGCAGGTGGCGCAATGATCCGCGAAATGCAATCGCGCGTCGCGAAGATTTTCCGCGGAGGCGGCGACAGGATTGTGCGCGTCACGGGCGTTTGCGGGAATAGACATGCGGTGCGCGTTGCGCGCGAGAATCGCTTCGAGGTGCGTGGGCGTAGCGCGGGCGCTCAGGCCGTCGTGGAGCATGCTGGCGGCGAGGGCGGCCGCCAGTCCAGCGATCGCGAGCAGGACCATCAGGATGAACGTTCCGCGTTTCATGGTGCCGAAATTTACCCAGCCCAGTGGTTGGACGGACCTCCATGTTAACCGACACCACAGAACGAGGGCTAGAGTGAACTCAATCTGGTGGTGGGTCAGTTTCCGATTAGCGCGTTATACGTCAAAGTGAATCACATCGAATGTACTTTGTTTGGAAAAGTACTTGACGAGAAGAAGCATGGGTGTATCTTAGCGCTATCAGCCTTGCATAGGAGATGGGAGACCCCTCATATGGAAACCGCACATCCAAGTCAATCACAAGGTTTTGGCAAATCACCCTCCGGCCCGTTTCGAGAGCTCCTCGCCGATGCGATCCGATTTTGGGAGCCATGTCGCCTTGTCTATAACTTTGTCCTCATCGCGGTCGCTGTTGTCTGGTTTGTAGCGACTTGGCCCCATTTCCGCGCGGCATTGACGCTATCTTCGCTTCTACTCCTTGCCATCCTTGCATTACTAGCCAATGTTTGCTACTGCGCCGCTTACCTCGTGGACATTCCAATGCAGCGCTCATCTCTTAGCACCGTCTGGAGACGTCGACGCTGGGGACTATGGTTGATGGGAACGCTCTTTGCAATTGTTTTGGCGAATTACTGGATCGCTGACGAGATCTATCCATTTGTCCGTTGATACAGGGAGGAGGCCAGTGGCGCCTGATAAGCCGGGTAATCGGAAACTGACCCACTGCACTCAATCCGCCCGCCTGGAAGAGGATGGCGCGGCGGCTTTTGGCCTCCTCTGGTAGGATAGGTTGCCATGGACGTGACGGAAAACCCTCTAGGAGTCGAGGAAGTGTCCAAAGATGTCACCACGGACTCGAGCGTGCCAGTGGTGCTTGCCGCGTGCCCCCGCGAAGTGCTCGATTGCCTGGAAGCTGCCCGCAGTGGCGAGGAGCTAAGCTTCGAGCAGGGTCTGCTCCTGGCGACTTCGGAAGGCGCCGCACTAGATGCACTCGTGGCGGTGGCGGATGCGATGCGGCGCGAAACTGTGGGCGACACGGTGACTTACGTCGTCAACCGAAATATCAATTTCACGAATGTCTGTTTTGTCGGGTGCAGCTTCTGTGGCTTCGCGCGCGGAGCGGGAGCAGCCGATGCCTACTCGCTCTCTGCAGAAGACGTAGTGCGCAAGGCGCGCGAAGCGTGGGAGCTGGGCGCGACGGAAGTATGCATTCAGGGCGGCCTGCCGCGGGACTTGGACGGATTTTTCTACCGCGACTTGCTGCGCGCGGTTAAGCGCGCGATTCCCGAAATGCACGTGCATGCGTTTTCGCCGATGGAAATATCCTACGGCGTGGACAAGACGGGGATGGCGCTGCGCGACTACTTGAAAATGATGAAGGACGAAGGGCTCGGCAGCATTCCCGGGACGGCGGCGGAAATCCTGGATGACCGCGTGAGGCGCGAGCTGAGCCCGAACAAGTTGCCTGTCACGCGCTGGGTGGAGATCATCACCGCGGCGCATGAGCTCGGGATCCCCACCACCTCGACGATGATGTACGGGCACGTGGAAGAGCCGGCAGACTGGGTCCGGCATATTTTGTTGCTGCGGGGAATCCAAAAGCGGACTGGAGGATTCACCGAATTTGTGCCGCTGGGATTCATTCATCAAAATACGCGGCTCTATCGCCACGGCGGCGCGCGTCCCGGTGCGCGCCACGAGGAGCATTTGCGCGTCCACGCGCTCGCTCGTGTGCTGCTGCACGGGTCCATTCACAACGTGCAAGTGAGCTGGGTGAAGCTGGGCTTTGAAATGTCCCTGGCCTGTCTGAACGCGGGCGGGAACGACTTCAGCGGCACGCTGATGGAAGAGAGTATTTCAAAGGCCGCAGGCGCGACGTTTGGAGAATTTGTCGCGCCCGGAGAGTTTCGCAGGCTGATCCGGTCGATCGGACGAGTGGCGGCGGAGCGCACCACGACGTACAAAATCCGGCGTTTGTACGATGAGCCGGAAGAATTCGCGGTGAAATCGCCTGCGCAGTTGCAACTTGCTCCGCAGGAAAAACATGTGCCTTACGCGGAAGGAAGTTACTGAGGGGATCGCGGGCCGAAAAGATGCGCGCATTGCTGTTGCCGGTAAAAGATCTGAAGAATGCCAAGCAGCGTCTTGCGGGCCTGCTTACGCCTGAAGAACGCTGCGGTCTTGCGCGGGCGATGCTGGCGGACACACTTCGTGCGGTGCGCGGCACCCGGTTGGCGGAAAAAATTATTGTGGTGACAAATTATGGGCCTGCGATTCGAACGGCGGAGGAAAATGGCTGGGAAATATTACGCGAGAAGCAGCAAGTCTCCGAAAGCGCGTCGGTAGATTGGGCGTCGCGCATCTGTGAAGAGAGAGGCGTAACGGGATTGCTGCGCTTGCCTCTCGATTTGCCGCTCGTGAAACCTGGCGACATCGATGAATTGCTGGCCGTTGATTGTGCCGCACCGGCGGTGGTGATGGTGCCGTCACGGGATGGCACGGGAACAAACGCGATTCTTCGAATGCCACCGGCGCTTTTTGCTTCCTATTTCGGCGAAGGAAGTTTTGCGAAACACCTCGCGGAAGCGGAGCGCGCCGGGGCGCGGATAATTGTTCGGCGAAACGCGCGGCTGGAAATGGATGTAGATGATGAAGCCGATTTGCGCGAGCTTCTACAGCGCGATTTGAGCGGCACGGAGACGGGGCGATGGCTGCAGGCGAGCGGCGTGGCGGAGCGATTCGCAGCGGCGAGCCTGCGATGAAGCAGAAGCTCTACCTCAACCTCGATGCGGCGGTCGCGGACATTCCCGATGGCGCGATCATCATGTTCGGCGGTTTTGGCGGCGCCGGTTTTCCGAATAATTTAATCCAGGCGCTGGCGCGCAAGGGCACGAAGAACATCACCGCGATCACCAACAACTGCGGCACCAAAGAAGGCGAGCTGGGCCTGCTCTTCAAGAACAAACAGATCCAGCACGTGATTGCGTCGTTTCCCGGCCCGCACTCGTTTATTTTTCAAGAACAGTTTGCAAAGGGCGAAGTCACGCTGGAGCTGGTCCCGCAGGGCATTCTTTGCGAGCGTATGCGCGCGGCAGCGGCGGGCTTGCTGGGTTTTTACACCAGCGTCGGCGTGGGCACCGAAGTCGCGGCCGGCAAAGAGGAGCGCGTGTTGGATGGAAAGCGATGCATTTTGGAGCTGGCGCTCCACGCGGACTTTGCGCTTATCAAATCACAAAAGGCGGATGGATTAGGCAATTTGACGTACCGGCTGGCGGCGAGGAATTTCAATCCGATCATGGCCATGGCGGCGAAAACGACGATCGTGGAAACCGAAGAGATCGTGCCCGTGGGCGCGATCGAGCCGGAGAACGTAGTTACACCCGCGATTTTTGTGCACCGCATTGTGCAGGCGAAAGGACTCCGTTATGCCGGTTAACGGCATTCAGGAACAAGGTTATGCCGGATAAGCCTCGGCTGACACGCGAGCAGATCGCCCAGCGCGCTGCATTGGAATTGCCCGATGGCGCCTACGTGAATCTCGGCTGGGGGATTCCGAATCTCATCGCCGACTATCTGCCGAAAGGTATTACTGTTTATTTTCACAGCGAGAACGGAATTCTCGGGATGGGGCCGCGCGCGAAGCCTGGAGAAGAAGATTACGATCTCGTTGACGCCATGAAGGTCCCGGTCAAGCTGATTCCCGGCGCATCTTTTTTTCATCAGGCGGACGCGCACTTGATGACGCGCGGCGGGCATCTCGACCTCGCCGTGCTTGGTGGTTTCCAGGTGTCGGAGAAAGGCGATCTCGCAAATTGGAAGGTACCCGGCGCAAAGGGATCGGGCGGAATCGGCGGGGCCATGGACATCGCGGCGGGCGCGAAAAAATTGATGGTGTGCATGGAGCACACCACAAAAGAAGGCGCGCCAAAAATCGTGAAGCAATGCACGTACCCGCTGACGTGCCTCGCCTGCGTGACGACAATCGTCACCGATCTTGCCGTGATCGATGTGCTCCCCGAAGGGCTGGTGCTGCGCGAAACGGCGCCCGGCTGGACGGCCGAGGAAGTGCAACAACAGACCGAGGCGCGGCTGATTACGCGTGGGCGCATACCAGAGATGCGATCCGCGTGAGTGGCTTCGCGTGGTAAGGTTTTGTCTGCAAATCACACAAATACTCAGCACAAGGAGATTCCAATGGCGGAACTTATTCCTGAAAAATATCTCGATCTTTTCAAGAAGCCGGCATTCGCCAATCTCGGCACGATCATGCGCGATGGCAGCCCGCAGGTAACGCCCGTCTGGGTGGATTACGACGGGAAACACGTGCGAGTTAATTCAGCGCTGGGCCGCGTGAAGGACAAGAATATGCGGCGCGATCCGCGCGTGTCCGTTTCGATCCAGGACCCGGAGAATCCCTATCGGTATCTGGAAATTCGAGGAAAAGTCGTGGAGATCACGCAGAACGGCGCGGACGACCACATCAACAAATTAACGCAGAAATATCTTGGCAAGCCCGAGTATCCCTATCGGAAACCAGGTGAAGTGCGTGTCGTGTACAAGATCGAGCCGCAAAAAGTCAGCTCGATGGGATAGATCCGCAGTTCCGGCACCCTTTGAAAAACGACTCGAGGCGTTTCCGCAGAAGAAATCATTTTCAACGGGGAGGACACGATGCGGCTCCTTTGGTGGCTGGCAGCGTTTCTCCTTCTTCCCACGCGGATCCTCGCCCAAGAGCCTCTCGCGTATCGCGTCGAATACAGCTTGTCGAAGCCTTCGGAAAGTCACGTGACGCTGCGCGTTGCGGGCGGCGCAGATGCGCCGTTGACGCTGGTGATGCCTCGCACGGTCCCAGGAGGCTATGCCCAGCGCCCTTACGATCCGTTTGTTGAAAATGTTCATGCCTTCTCGCCGGTCGGCAAAGAGGTGGATGTTCAACGGGAAAATCTGGGGCCGCGCTGGAAAATTGGAAAAAGTGGCGAGCGCGTGGAGCACGTTGAATACGACGTGAACGTATCGCGCATGGAGCGCGAGATCTTCGCAGCCTCGGACGCCTCCAAGGTCAGAGACGGATACGCCGGCCTGCTGGGCTACTCGATTTTCGCTTATCTCGAAGGCCACAAAGAGCAGCCGATCAGGCTTGAAGTCGCCGGTCCTGCCGATTGGCCCGTTTTTTCGACGCTTGCGCCGCAAGTTCCCGCGAACCCCGGCTTGCTCACGGCGAAGGCGTCTGATTACTACGCGCTCGCGGATTCGCAGATCGTCATGGGCCCGAAGCTGCACCTTCGGCGCATCGATGGCAGCGTCCCACTTTTTCTCGCCGTGTACGCCGAGTGCGACGAAGATCTAGCCGAAGAAGGTGCCCTTGCCCGCGACGCGCTGGATAAAGTCATCGCCTATTTCGAGAAGCCGCAGTTTTTGCACTATACCGTACAACTGGAACTCTTGCGTCCCGTATCCGAGCGGCATGAATACGATTTCAGCATGGAGCACCTGGAAAGCGGAACATTTTATTTCGAAACAAGACAGGCGATCACCTCGCAGTCCGATCCCCGCTTACGCGAAACGCGGCGCTTCAACTACGCGCATCACATGGCGCATTCGTGGATACCGAAGCATGCCTACGGCGTGGGCTACCTGCCTTTCGAATGGGAAATGGCCCCGATCATCGATACGATTTGGTTCAACGAAGGATTCGCGCGCTACGCCGCCATCGAAACTTTCGCCGAAGCGATGCCTAAGGAAGAATCGCAAAACTATCGCCGCCAGCAACTTGATCGGCTCCGCGGAATTATAGACGGCGCGCCGCTGTTTATCCGTAAGATGTCTCTTGCCGATCTTTCTCGCGCTGGCTCTTTTCTCTATTCGGATGACTTTCGAGTGGGCATGAATCTTTTTTCTCGCGGCGCACTGATGGCCGCGGAGATGGATGAATTCATTCGTACCCAAACACAAGGGAAAAAATCGCTGCGTGACGCCCTGCGGTACCTGTTGGAATGGAGTGAGCGCAACCATCGGGCATTTCACACCGAAGAACTGCCCGCGATTTTCCGCGACGGGACCGGCGTAGATACAAAAAATATTCTCGATCGCTGGTTGCAGCCTGTGGACCGTTGATAAGACCCGGGTGGTCAGAAACAAACCTGAATTAAAGCCGGGCGGCGACGCGAGCGGCGATGCGGCCATCGGGACCACGCAGGACGAGAACCAAGTCGTCCGTGAGCGGAACGCCGGCGCTGGGGACAGCGAGCTGATAAAACCATTCAAGTCGTTCTGGGAGTTGGGCGGAGAGTTCTGTCGCGTACGGAACGACGCGTCCAACGGAAAAGTGTTCATCGCTGACCTTTTCGATGGGGCGAAGGTCGATGCCGCGCTTCCAGTACAGATAGAGATGCATCGAGCTCACGAGGGCTCTTGTCAAATACGTGCGCGAACCGGTTTGTTGAAGCTGGTTGGGGCACGGAAAATCGCGGATGACAAAACTCAGAAGGACTTGATCAGGAAATTGCGTGAGAATTTCCGTGCCGCGGCGGTATTGCGTGCCGGAGTCGTCGTCAATGCGCTTCAGATCATCGAAAAATTGCGGAGCAGTCAGACGCCCGGAAAGACGGAAGCAGGCGCCGCCGGGGGCGCTGCCATCGGTCTGGAAGAGCACGCCGCCATTGAAATTCCAGACCGTTCGGGGAGCAGGTTTTAGTTCTTTCGGCGGCTTCTGGGTTTGTGGCTGGGCTGAGAGCACAGGCACGAAAAGAAGAAATCCCAGAGCCAGAAAAATGTTCCAGCGTCCCATTTAGATTTCACTTGGACGGCGCCGAAACAAAAATATTTTTGGCAATCATCATGTGAACGCCCTTGTTGCCGTCGACAAGCTCGGTGATGTGAAGATCGGCGGCGACGCTCGAAAGCATGTACGCGTCGTCGCGCGAGAGATGTTTTTCGTTCATCAGAAAATCAATCATCTCGTGAACGGCCAGTTTCGTCGCTTCGTTCAAATCTTCGTGCAGGCCCATGGTGATGAAGTGCGTCGGGGTTTCGGCGCGTGGCCAGCGGAGGTGCAAGTCCTTGCGCACGATGAATTGGAACGTACCGATGAGCGAGGTTTCCATCGCGGTGATGTCGACTTCGCCGTCGCCTTGCCCGGCGTGGCCATCGCCGACTTGAAAGAGCGCGCCGGGCACATGCACGGGAATGTATAGGGTTGTGCCCGCGACGAGATCCTTGTTGTCAATATTCCCCGCGTGAATCCACGGAGGAGCGCTGCTGATGCGGCCCGAGATCTCCGGCGGAGCCACGCCCATGCTGCCAAAGAACGGATGCAGCGGGATCTCAATGCCGGGAGCGAAGCGCGCGATCATGCGCTTTTCATCGAGCGGAATAATTTTTATTTTGGGATACGGATAATCTTCCGTCAAATATCCGCGGCCGGGGCTGAATCCATTGTAGGCGTACGGAATGGCGAGCTTCGCGGCGAGAATGCGCACTTCGAGCACGTCGCCGGCTTCCGCGCCTTCGATGTAGATCGGTCCAGTAAGAATGTGCCCGCCGGGGCCTTTGTCCGTGACTTCCTTGGTGATGTCGCGAAGTGATTGCTCGACCTGGTCAGGCGGCACGCCCGCATCTTCGAGCCGTTTCGGGCTTGAAGTGATCAGCGTCTGGATTTCCACGGTGTCGCCGGACTTGATGCGCAGCACAGGCGGCGTCTTGGCGTCGTAATAGCCCCAGGCGATGGTCTTCGGCGTCGGCTTTAGCGTGTACTGAGCTTGTGCAATCGACCTCTGGGCGAGTAGGGAGTATACGGAAATCAAAAGTCCAACACTCACGGCTGTGGTCCGACGAATCATTCGGCTTCTCTCCGATGCCTAGAACTTGAACAATCTTGGGGGTTCCTTGGGATCAGGCTGGCTTAGGAATACAGACTCTTGCCATGCCCATCGTCCGATCACGAAGCCAAGCACAAGCAGGGTTGCGCCAATGACATCAAAGACCTTTTGAACTTTAGCTGAAATAAGAACCAAAGATCGGATCCTGAAAAATAACACACTGACCGCGATGAACAATGCGGCAATTTTCCACCTTTTGCGATTGCCACGAACAAGATCCGCGTCGACACCCCTATCCAAATCATCCTGCCGCTGCATCTGCCGTTCTAACCAGTTCCACATTGGATCACCATTACGATCTACGGGTGTGTCATGTCTTCGGGCTTGACGAGGGCGTCGAATTCTTCGGCGGTGACGTAGCCGAGCTTGAGGGCGGCTTCGCGGAGGCTGATGCGCGCCTTGTGGGCGGCTTTGGCGACTTGAGCGGCGTTGTCGTAGCCGATTTTGGGCGCGAGCGCGGTGACGAGCATGAGCGAGTTCTGGACGTAGCGATCGATCTGCTCGCGATTGGCTTCGATGCCTTGGACGCAGTGCTCCACGAAGCTGTTGCACGAGTCAGAGAGGAGTTCCACCGAGTGCAAATAATTGAAAATCATGACGGGCTTGAAGACGTTCAGCTCGAAATTGCCCTGGGAGCCGGCGATGCCGATGGCAGCGTCGTTGCCCATGACCTGAACCGCGACCATGGTCATGGCTTCGGCCTGCGTGGGATTTACTTTGCCGGGCATGATCGAGGAGCCGGGCTCGTTTTCGGGGAGCGTGAGTTCCCCGAGGCCGCAGCGCGGGCCGGAAGCGAGCCAGCGGACATCGTTGGCGATTTTCATGAGCGAAGCGGCGAGGGTTTTCAGCGCGCCGCTGGCGAAAACGATTTCGTCATGTGCGGAGAGCGCAGCGAACTTATTGGGATGAGAGCGGAAGGGCAGACCAGTGAGCTCGGAAATTTTTCGCGCGGCGCGCTCGGGGAATTCGGGAGGAGCGTTGAGGCCGGTGCCGACGGCGGTGCCGCCGATGGCGAGATCATAGAGGCCGTCGAGAGCGACAGCGACACGAGTGCCGTCACGGTCGAGGAGATTGACCCAGCCGGAAATTTCCTGGCCGAGAGTGAGAGGCGTGGCGTCCTGCAAGTGCGTCCGGCCGATTTTTACGATGCCGGCAAATTCCCTGGCTTTGGCGTCGAGGGCGTCGCGAAGTTTTCTTATGGCGGGAAGAAGGCGGCGCGCGGTTTCCGTGGCCGCGGCGATGTGCATGGCGGTCGGGAAGGTGTCATTGGAAGACTGCGACATGTTGACGTCGTCATTCGGGTGAATGGGTTTTTTGCTGCCCATCACGCCGCCAGCGATTTCGATGGCGCGGTTGGAGATGACTTCGTTCAGGTTCATGTTGGTCTGTGTGCCGCTGCCGGTCTGCCAGATGCGCAGCGGGAAATGCTCGTTGAGCTTTCCGGCGATGACTTCATCGGCGGCTTGCACGATGAGCTTGCACTTTTCTTGCGTGAGCTTGCCGAGATCCTGATTGACGAGCGCGGCGGCTTTTTTGAGGATGCCGAAGGCACGGATAAGCTCCGGCGGCATGGTGTCCTTGCCGATGGCGAAATTGATAAGCGAGCGAGCAGTCTGCGCGCCGTAATAGCGGTCGACGGGGACCTCCATCTTGCCCATGGAGTCGGACTCGGTCCGGGTGGCTACGGACTTGGCGGGTTTGCTGGCTTCGGACATGGAAGGCTCCTTGAGAGGCTGCTTCCCAGATTCTACCAGCAAGTGACTGGTGGCTCGTGATTGGTGGGTCATGGAAGAGAGGTTCCCCGGTTCGGGGTGCCTAGCTGTATGAGCTCTCCTCGAACGATGGCTGGTAGACCATAACACCCCCTCCCCCCTATGTTTTTTGTAAGTGTTCATTCTAAAGAGGTTTAAGTTATTTAGAATGAACACTTGTAGAAGTGCGGATTCTAAAGGGCTTACGGGAGCGATCTGTTTATAAGAGAGTAACTGCAGAGGATATGCTGATTTTGAAGGAGTTAGAAGAACCGCTTGGCGGGAGCCCATGGATCACGAAGCACGGAAGAATTGTGCCGGCGTAACAGAATTATTATAGCATATAGGTATCGTTTGTCAAGTAATTACTGGTAAGTGGTTTGCCTGCTGGAGGTTAGCCGGGTGTCTGTTCGAACTGGCACCCCTGAAAACGGAAGAGAACGCAGCCATTCCGCTGAAATGGGCGCGGCGCCTGTGTGAGACATGTTTCGCACCTCCGGCGCTTGAGATCTTTCCACGCCACGTTCCCCAGCGCTTGCGCGCTGGGCTAACTTTTGGCGCGCCTACGGCGCTCGGGAGCGTTGGAAGCCGGATGGCGCATACCTTGGTAAAGGGACACCCGACCGTCACGAAGAAGCGAAATTGCGGGAGATCGGCCGGAACCAGCTTTTCTATTGTGAAATCTGGTGGTAAGACAGCACTTGGTATTTCATAGGCCTCTGAGGCCCAGCAGCGGCGTTGAGCCAGCAGGTGCTGTAGTAGATCCCCAGGCCGCCGCCGGTTTGTTTGAACGAGGCAACGCCCAGATTCGGGTCGGGCAACAATTTTCCGGCGGCGTCGCGCGTCTTGGCGACGAGCACGGCCCCGTCAATTTGACCGGTACCACCCAGAGTGGAAATGAACTGGCCCTGTCCGACCACCAAAATAATCCCTTTCCAGGAGGCGTCCGGGTCGAAGGTAAGGGTGCCGGTGACCAAGAGGAGCCCATAGCCGGTGTTATGCCAAGCACTGATGGACAAATCTCCGTTGACGACGATGGTCATGGGATTTGAGGGAGACATCCCGGCAGGGAAAACATTATGGGTATCGGTTTGCGTCACTGGCCCACTGATAACGGCATCCGCGCCTTGGGTGATGGTCTGCACCAGCGCATCGAGGCCGCTGGGGGTCTGGAAATTGGGGGGGAGCCCGGTCACGTTGCTCACGTTTGGGGTCATGGTTCCGGCGCCGAAATAGTGGCTTTTGTTGGCAGTGACATTGCCGGCGAGGATATTCGAAAGGCTCGAATCGGCACCGTTCGTATACCCGATTGCGGAAACGGCGCTTGTGCCTGGCGCGCAAGCCCCGACGCTAAATTGGTCATTTCCGTTTATATTGAACGAGGTCGAACTAGGTCCATCAAAATTCACGTTGTTGCCAACCAGAGTCAAGGCGGAGGGAAAACTCACATTCGACGAAGACGAGCCCGTGAAATTGAGACTCAGCGTCGACGGAGCGACGATGTACTTCAAGAGTTTTTGACTGCCGTTGGGCAAAGCGGCGAGCGCAGTGATTTCAAGAGCCTGTACGGCGCTCGGGGGAGGAACGGCGGACACGATCAGACTTGGCTTTGGTTTGCCCGTCGCCGTATCAATGTGCGCGGGGTCGAAGTAGAGAGGAATCCCGTTATCGTTTGCCGCGCCGTCGCCATCCACGTCGAGATTGAGCGACTGCTCCGTGACCGCATTGATGCGCACCCACTTGAAAGGCGGGCCCTGATAGGTGGTGCCGCCCGACGTCACGGTAGAGACCGAGGGGATGGTTTTCACATTTCCGGCACCTGTTGCGGCAGCAAGGGCCCCCAAGCCGAACTCAGTGTCGTATTGGGTGTCTGGGTAGGCCGCCAAAACATTTTCCGCAGCAACGGGGTTAGTGACGTAGCGGACCTGCCCCAAAGGAAGCTGCGTCCCTGGCGGAGCTACAAACGCCCCCAGGTAGTCCGGATTACTCGGGAGGAGACGCCCGCGGGCTTCCTCGATGCCGGCAAGCGCGGCGTAATAAGTGCTCGCGGAAGAGCGATAGTTCCCGGCGAGCGCAGTTTCCGTCCCGGAAGAGATGATCAAGGCGATCGCGGTCACACTGATCAGCATCAGGACGAAAATGGCGATGAGCAGGGCGACTCCTGCTTGGGAGCGCCGACGCCGCGGCCCATTAAGATTCTTCATAGTAACCCCTTTGCTTATCGGTCTGACGAATGCGAGGCCGAGATTTGTATACTCTGCGGAGGATGCAAACTCTAGGTCTTTCAATTACATACACCTTGCGGCCCTTCCGCGTCAAGCTCGGATTTGTGCGGGGGCAAGCGCAGCCCCAGTCCCAGGATCAGGCGTCTCCCATTTGGGAAGCACTGAAGATTGCAGAGTCCTTGCAGCCCAGGGAAACTGTTACAGTGCGATTGCCAGAATGTGGCATCCGAGACGCGGGATGCCGCACTTTGAATGATTCATGCAAGCGAACATCCTCATCCGCCAAGCTGTAGCCACAGATATTCCGGTCCTGCGGGAGCTGATTGATGCGTCGGTTCGCGGATTGCAGGCGCAGGATTACACGCCAACTCAACTGGAGAGCGCGCTGAAGACGGTCTACGGCGTGGACAGCCAGCTGATTGCCGACGGAACGTACTTCGCCGCGGAGGCCGAGGCCGGCGCAGTGGAACCTAAGAATGCGAAGCGCGAGCGGGTTATCGTCGGATGTGGTGGCTGGAGCAAACGCAAGACGCTCTATGGCGGCGACAGATGGACAGGACGAGAAGACGAACTGCTGGATCCGCTTCGTGATGCGGCAAAAATTCGCGCGTTTTTTATCCATCCGGAATGGGCGCGGCGCGGCATCGGCAGCATGATTCTGGAGACTTGTGAAGCCGCCGCGAGGGCCGCGGGTTTTACGCGCTTCGAGATGGGGGCGACGCTGACCGGAGTGGCGATGTACCGGGCGCGAGGTTATGTGGAGCTAGAACATCTCGAGGTTCCGCTGGCGAACGGAGAGACCCTGCCCATCGTTCGGATGGCGAAAGACGTGTAGGGCGGAGCGTTTTGGGGCAAACCTCTTCTTGGGAGTTGTGCTGTTCCTGGCCCCCAAGGCCAGAAACCAGCCCAAGTAGCGGATTCGATACGGACGATAGTGCACAGGGGTCAACCACGCGGCGGCGTTAACCCAGGTCATGTATAATTTTGGCGGGGGATCGCCGGACATCTGGGTATGGCAGTGACGGAAAAAGGCATTCAGGTATCTTTGCCGGTACGTTTCCGGCGGGCGCTGAGGTTTGCCCGGACGCGTGTGCGCGAATGGTGCATGATCGCGAAAGCCCTGGTTTCGACCAAGCATCCTATCCTGGTGCACGTCATCCCCATGCGGCAGTGCAACCTTGCTTGCACCTACTGCAATGAATTTGACGATGTATCGAACCCAGTGCCGCTGGAGGAGATGAAGAGGCGGCTGGATACCCTGGCGGACATGGGGACGACGATCATCACGATCAGCGGCGGGGAGCCACTGATGCATCCCGAGTTGGACGAGATTATCCGGCACATCCGGGGGCGGGGAATGATCGCGGGGATGATCACGAACGGTTTTTTCCTGAACCAGGAACGGATCGAGCGGCTGAATGCAGCGGGGCTGGAGCATCTGCAGATCAGCATCGACAACATGATGCCGGACGAAGTGTCCAAGAAGAGCCTGAAGACGCTGGACGGCAGGCTCGAGATGCTGGCGCAGTACGCGATTTTTCAGGTGAACATCAATTCGGTGCTAGGCAGCGGCGTGAAGAATCCCGAAGACGCGCTGAAGATTGCGCACCGGGCGGTGGACCTGGGCTTTACGAGCACCGTGGGGATCATCCACGACCACAACGGGCAGTTGAAGCCGCTGGGAATGCGGGAGCAGGAGATCTTCGAAGAGATCATGACGCTGGGGAAACGGTCGTTTTCTCGCTTCAATAACTTTCAACACAACGTGGCGCGTGGGCGAGAGCATGACTGGCGGTGCCGAGCAGGCTCGCGGTATTTGTACATTTGCGAGGATGGGCTAGTCCACTGGTGCTCACAGCAGCGGGGTTATCCGGGGATTCCGCTGGCGCAGTACACGCCGGAGATGCGCCACCGCGAATATTTCACGGAAAAGTTCTGTGCGGCGCGTTGCACGGTATCGTGCGTACAGCAAGTTGGGATTTTGGACAACTGGCGCGACCCGCAAACGCTGAAGCCGATGCCCATGACGCCGCCTCCGGCGCAGCCCGAACTGGTTCAGATCGGCGCGGCGAGCAGTGATTCCTGAGCCGTCCAGGAATCCTGAGGCGGTTCCTTCCCAGTATTTTCTTTCCGAGCACATTGAGGCCACTGCCCCGTTGACGCTCGCTGGCGTTATTAGAAAAATAAAATCATGACGGCTTTGGCAATTGAGACGGAGAATTTGACGAAGGATTATCCGTTCGGCTTCTTGAACCTGAAAACGAAAAGGTCGCTCGAAGGGCTGACCATGCAGGTCGAGGCCGGGGAAGTGTTCGGCTTTCTTGGGCCGAACGGCGCCGGAAAATCGACCACGATTAAGCTCCTCGTGGGACTGATTTTCCCCACCCTGGGGACCGCGCGGATCCTCGGGAAACCGATCAGGGACATCGAGATGCACCGGGAGATCGGCTACCTGCCAGAACAGCCGTACTTCTACGACTACCTCACCGCCACAGAGCTGCTGGATTACTTTGCGCGCATCCATAATCTGACGGCGGTTGATCGGCGGGAGCGCGTCGAGCGAATGCTGAAAAAGGTGGGTCTGGAAACGGCCGGGAAGATCCAGTTAAGGAAATATTCGAAAGGCATGCTGCAGCGCGTCGGCCTAGCGCAAGCGATTTTGCATGATCCGCAGGTGGTGATTCTGGATGAACCGATGTCGGGTCTGGATCCGGTTGGGCGGCGGGAAGTGCGCGACATCATTCTGGAATTGAAACGCGAAGGCAGGACGGTAATGTTTTCGACGCACATCCTGGCGGACGCGGAGATGCTCTGCGACCGCGTGGGCGTGATTGTGGGAGGAAAGCTGCGCGGCGTAGGTGCGCCGGGCGCAATCGTGGAAATGAAGGCGCAGGGCATGGAGATTCTTTTCGAATATGCGGGAACTGGCACCAGTGCGGCCGCGTTACTGAGAAAGGCGACGCGCGCGGGCAATCGCTACCGTCTGCAAGTAGCCGAAGGGGAGCTATACGGGGCGCTTGAACAACTTCGCGCTGCGGAAGCCAAAATTGTTTCCGTTGCGCAGTTGAAACCAACGCTGGAAGAGTACTTCATGCACCTGGTGGACGCCAGCCGCGCGCAGGCGGCGGCCGTTGAGGTGAGCGGAAAATGAGGCGCGCAGGGGTGGTGGCATTGAATACGTTCCGCGAGGCGGTGCGCGACCGCGTGCTCTACAACCTGGTGTTTTTTGCGCTGCTGATGATGGCGGCGGCGATCTTGGTGGGACAGATTTCGATCGGGATAGAAGATATCGTCATCGTGAGCCTGGGTTTGAGCGCGATATCGGTGATTGGGCTGCTGATTGCCCTCTTCATCGGCGTGGGGCTGGTGTACAAGGAGATGGACAAGCGCACGCTTTACGCATTGCTGGCCAAGCCCGTGAGGCGGTGGGAGTTTCTGCTGGGAAAATTCGGCGGCCTAGTGCTCACGCTGGCGGTGAACACCGCGGCAATGGCCGCGGGACTGTTCCTGGTGCTTTGGTACGTGAAGCACTCACTGGCTTCCGAGGACTCTGCGGTGCTCATCGCCGTGTACTTCATACTGCTCAAACTGGCGCTGGTGGTGGCGCTGGCAATGCTGTTCTCGTGCTTCACGACACCGCTGCTTTCCATATTGTTCACCGCCGGATTGTACATCTCGGGATTGTTCGTGCAAGAGATGCGTACGTTCCACAGCCTGACACCCAAACCAGTGCTGGAAGCCATCACGCGGTGGCTTTCCTACATCCTTCCGAATTTCCAGAATTTCGATGTGATGGCCTCGGCAGCGCATGGCCGCGTGATCCCGGCCGCCCTCATTTTGGAGAACACGATCTACACGGTGGTGTACTGCGCGATCGTGTTGTTAACGGCGGCGGCCGTCTTTTCGCGCCGCAACCTTAAGTAAAATGAAAATACAAAAGTCCATCGCCTGGTTGCTCCTGCTGGCGCTGCCGGTGGGGTTTTTCGCGCTCTGGCAACTGCAGCAGAGGATTGACGCCCGGCGCACGGAACTGCATCAGGAGCAGGACGAACTCGTATTAAGCTCCGGGAAACTACTAAAGGCAATGAGTGTCGAATATGCGCCGTTGATGGCGGATATCTACTGGACACGAGTCGTGCAGTACTACGGCAACAAGAGGGCGCACGCGGATCCCAACTTCGATCTGCTTTGGCCTTTGCTGGACATCACGACCACACTCGACCCGCAATTGCTCGTCGCGTACCGCTTCGGCTCGACATTTCTGAGCGAGCCTCCTGCGCGGGGGGCGGGACGCCCGGACCTGGGTGTTCAACTTATCGAGCGGGGAATACGGGCGAATCCGGATTACTGGCGTTTCTACGAAGATCTGGGATTCATTTATTACTTTGAGATGAAGGATTACACGAAAGCTGCGGAGGCTTTTCTCGAAGGCAGCAGGAAACCCCATGCACTGGTTTGGATGAAGGTGCTGGCGGCGAAGGTGGCGGAACGAGGCGAATCGCGCGAGACGTCGGCGTTTCTTTGGAACGAGCTTTACAACTCAGCGACGGATCCCCAAATCAAAAAGAACGCGCTTACGCATTTGCAGTTGCTGCGGGCGCAAACGGACTGCGAGCATCTCGACGCTATCGCAGACGATTACGAGAAACGCACGGGGCACCGTCCGGTGAACTTGCGCGACCTCATCCGTGCAGGCCTGCTGCCCGGGGCGCCGGTGGACCCGCTTGGGTATTTCTACGTGTTTGGCGCTGACGGCAAAGCCCAATTGAATCCAGCCAGCCCGCTCTTCAAGGAAAAAAGCATCTACACCAAGCCGTTGTGATTTTCCCGCAGGCTAGTTTTCGAGACTTGGGCTTGCACACGATCACTCTGTCGTGCAGAGGAGCGTCATCCGGGGATCGATTAGGATTCGGCGCGGTGCATCCGGCGTGAGGAGTTGGAAGGAAGTCTCAGGCCCGGAGGCAATGACGCTACCGAGAGGGACGCGGTGGCCTGCTCCGCCGCTGGCGTAAAGCGGCACGTGAGCCAAAAAAGAGCGGGGCACGCCGGTCTGAAATAATTTGCCCCGGATGAGGTTGCCCTGCTCGCTGCGGTGCACAGAAAACTCCACACGGTAATGTGGAATGCCCGTGCCGCGCACCCACTGCTGAAAAAACCACTCCATCGAACGGCCGCCCTCGAGATCCATGGAAGGTGTCATGACCGCTTCGACTTCGTGCTGCAGGTCGCCCGTCGAGAGAGCGCGATAGGCATATTTTGTTGAAAGGGTATTGAGCAGGGCAATGAAACGCGCATCGGGATTCTTGCCGCCGGGTTGGCGCAGTAATTCGCGGAGCATGTGGATGACCCAGGGGCCTTTGCTGTAAATGACCTGTTCAAACCCTTCCGGGGATCGGGAAGAATTCAGACGACTGCCCAAGGTCAGTGCGCCGAAATCCGCGACGCGCTGGTCCGAATGGGGCGACTTCTCCGCCAACCGTTTGCGGAAGCGTTCGAGCCAGAGGCGGAGCTTGTGATCGGGAAGTTTCTGGCTATCGGCAAAGAGCAGCGCAAGGTAGCTGGCGATGGCTTCATCGATCCATTGGTCGCGATAGCTGGACCAACCGACGATATTGCCCCACCACTGATGCGCCACTTCATGAAAAGGGACCAGATCGGTGAAGTGTTCCTGACCGGCAGAGGAGAGGCCGGCGCGGTGCTGGGCTTCGGCGGGCAAGAAAGAATAGGTCGAAAGATAGAGGAGGCCGGGCCAGCCTTGCCCAAAAGTGCCTGGAATTTGCGAGACGCTGAGAGTGCGGTAGGGAAAAGGTCCGCTGAAAGTTTCATAGAAGCGAATGGACGAATCGATTTCCTGCCCGAGCTGCTTGAGCGCGCCGGCGGGGCTTGGCGGAGCCATGGGCATCTCCAGTTGCGGGCTCGATGAGGGCACCCCGAAAGGCGACGGCAAGGTTGAGAAGGCGTCCGGCTCCCGCTGAGTCAGATGACTGCGGAGCGCTTCTTCGAGCTGGCGGTTGGCGTAGACATCAACGGAGTGCTTTTCCGAAGCCAGCGAAGCAAAAGCATATTCGCCGAGATTGAAACCAGCGACCGAGGCGGGATTATCCGTCCGCCAGTGGCCGGTGCGAGATTCGCCCTCTTCGTGTTCCTCGATCTTTGCGCCGGTCGCCACGAGCCGCAGATGGCGAGGCCAGCGCATCTTCAAATCATAGTCCGCAAAATCAGCGGCGTCGCCGAGATGCGGATACCAGCTCTCCCGCGCGCCGACGAAGAGCACACCGTTGCCAGCGTCCTCGATGACATTTCCACGATAGCGAAAACGCAGGTTGAATTCCTTGCCGGGGGGCGGCGCTTCCGGAAGCACGACCTGGAGATAATCGCTGCCGTGGACGCTGCGCTCCTGAAGGCTCATCCCTTCGTTTTGAAAAAAAACGAGAGCCTCGCCGCGGTCATCAGTCACTGTATCGATGTTCAAGGCCCGTGAAAGCTGAAAAATGAGCAGGCGCTCGCCGCCGATCTCAGCGCGAAGGTGGACGGCGGCCGTGGCGTCGAGGGAATTGTTGGCGAGGATGGACGTTTCGATGGCGTATTGCGAGGCGCGAAACGCCGCCGGCGGCGGAGAAACGCCTGGGATTGCGTACGAAGCCCACACATCGTAAAAGGCGGAGTCGCCCGATTTGCGGGGCTGGGCGAAGAGCATCTGCTCGGTGCGCATGGTATCGAGGAGCACATCGAAGCCTCCGGTAACGATGCCCTCGAGGCCGGCATAGAAAAAGTGCCGCGGCTGCGGCGAGAGCGTCTCGAAAAGGATGCGGAGGGAATACTGGGGATTAAGCCGCGCGAGGTGCGGCTCCCAGCGCGCCGCGTAGGCAGCGTCTTGCTGGGGGGATACGTTTGCGTTCTTGAACTGGCGGAGCAGATCGCTGGCCGAATCATCCGTGAAACGCAGGTAGGCGGAAGTGAAATCCTGGTCCAAGACGGGAGCGCCGAGGAAGCGGGCCATTTGCTGCTTTTCCACGGGGTCGCGCGGGATGGCGAGTGCGTGGCCGCGCCCCGCGAAGACGGCTCCGGTGATGCGGCCGTCGACGGAAGCGAAGAAGGCGAGCTTGCCTTCATCGAAAGAAATTCTTACATCGCCCCGGCGCAGCTCAATGCGGTTCGAGGCTTTGAGCGAGTAGATGGCGGCGGGATCGATACGCAGCGCATTCAATGCATCGTAGAGCTCTTTGGCAGGTTTGTCCGCCGCGGACGTTGCGGCAGGCGTCGCCAGACTACAGAGCGCGAAAACGGCCAGCACTACCCTCATACGGGCAGTGTAGTCATTTTCGCCATCCTGGAACAAGGCTTCTGCGGCGGCCGGGAAGCTCCGTTTTAGAATGGAGAAATGCAGCGGCCGCATCCTGCCAGTCGAATTCTATTCTTCGCCAGCGCCCTGCTCTTTGCAGGAGCGGCAGCGCGGGCGGACACGATTGTCCTGAAAAACGGTCGGCGCATTCTTGCCCTGAGCGCCGTCGAAGAAGGCGACAGGGTGAAATATGAAACTTCCGCGGGGCAACTAAGCCTTCCGAAGTCCATCGTCGATCATATTGAGAAGGGAGGGGCCGTGCCGATGCCGGATTCTCCCGGTGCTGCGGCGGCGAATCTTGCGATCTCACCCCCCGCGATTGAGGTCAGCGAGGCGAGCACCGAGATTGAACGTGGAGCGGTGCATGACGGCATGATCGACCGCGACTATATTGCCAAGCTTGACGGTGAAGCGCACTCCGGCTCGCGCGCAGCGAATGCAAGTGCGGCGCTGGCGCACCATGCCGCGGCGCAGTTCGAAGTGTCGCACGGCGATATGGAACACGCGCTGGCCGAGGAGCATACCGCTTTGACCTATGCACCGGAACAGCCGGACCTGCTCATGAACGTTGCGTATTTGTATTTGCGGCGGAGTGAATTCAAGCAGTCGCTGGACTATCTCGAGCGCGCGCGGCGCGTGGCGCCCGACAATCCCGATGTGCCGAAACTGGCGGGCTGGGCCTACTACGGCATGAACAAGCTGGAACAGGCGGTTGCCGAGTGGAGGCGAGCTCTGACGCTGCGGCCCGATCCGGAAGTGCAGGCGGCACTCAACAAAGCGCAACGCGACAAACAAGAAGAGGAAAACTACAGGGAAAACGAAAGCACCCACTTCACGCTGCGTTACAGCGGGGAAGCCGAGCCAGGGCTCGCGCATGACGTCTTGCGCACACTGGAGATGCACTTTTCGGCGATCGAATCCGAGCTGAGCTTCACGCCGCCGGATTCCATCGGGGTAATTCTCTATACGCAGCAGGCTTTTGCGGACATCACGCGCGCGCCCGGCTGGGTCGGCGCGCTGAATGACGGCCGGATTCGGGTTCCAGTGCAGGGATTGACGAGCATGACGGCCGAGCTTTCCCGCGT
This sequence comes from Candidatus Acidiferrum sp., assembly GCA_035544995.1. Lineage (GTDB taxonomy): Bacteria > Acidobacteriota > Terriglobia > Acidiferrales > UBA7541 > Acidiferrum. The sequence continues at coordinate 76,542 of DASZZI010000072.1, read as the reverse complement.
GCTGAAGCACGAGTTGACGCACAGCTTCGTGCAGCAAAAGACGCGCGGCCGCGCGCCGACGTGGATTCAGGAAGGAATGGCGCAGTGGATGGAAGGGAAACGCAGCAACGAACACGCTGCCGAGCTGGTGCAAATTTACGACGAGAAACACGGCGCGCCGCTCGCGGCGTTCGAAGGCTCCTGGCTGAACCTGCACGCCGACGCCGCAGCCTATGCTTATGCGTGGGCGCTGGCGAACGTCGAATACCTGGTGCAGGCCAACGGTATGGTCGATATGCAACGCATCCTCGATCACATCGCCGCTGGCAGCTCCACGGAAGCGGCGATTTATGAAGTGCTGCACCTCAATTACGACGATGTCATTCAGGGAACAGCCGGGTACCTGCGCAAGACCTACCTCTAAGAAAATAGGGCGCGGCGCAAATTCTGAACAGGCAGGCCCATTACACATGGTGTTCTCGTAAATAATCCTCACGCGATTTTGATCCAATGAATTAGGAGTACGCCTAGATCGTGGCCAGTAGTGCTGCAAGAAGGGCGGCCCGCGCCGGCAGGGTGTTTATGAGGATGTGCTCGCCGGTGGAGTGGGCGCCGTCGCCGACGGCGCCGAGGCCGTCGAGCGTGGGAATGCCGAGCGCGGCAGTGAGGTTGCCGTCGGAGCCGCCGCCGGCGATGCATTCACCCAGGGGAAGACCCATCTGTGCGGCGAGTGACTTGGCGCGGGCGAAGAGAGCGCCGCTAGATTTGCGTTCGAGTGGGGCGCGGTCAAAGCCGCCGCGAACTTCGAGGCGCGCCCCGCGAAGAATCGGGCGGAGTGCGCGAAGACGGTTTTCGATGCGGCGCATGTCTTCAGAGTGCAGGGCGCGGAGGTCGAGAACAGCGCGGGCGCTCTCGGCGATGACGTTGGTTCGTGTGCCGCCTTCGATGATGTCGGCATTAACGGTAATGCCGCGGCGAGGATCGTTCCATTTTTCAATGCGCGTGAGCTGTCGCGCCAGCTCATGAACAGCGTTCACGCCCTCCTCCGGCGCGAGGCCCGCATGGGAGGCGCGGCCGTGAACGATGATTTCAGCTTCGCCGACGCCTTTTCTTGCCGTCTTCAGCAGACCCCAGGGCCCGAGCGCTGGCTCAAGCACAAATACAGCGTCGCTGCGGCGCGCTTCGGACTCGATAAGCTTTCTGGACGATTCACTGCCAATCTCCTCGTCAGAGGTCCAGAGAAAAACGAGACGCTTGCGGAGCCGTGCCGCAGAGTTTTTCAGCGCACCGAAAGCGAAAAGCGCTTGGACGAGACCCGCTTTCATGTCGAAAACGCCGGGACCGTAGGCTTTGCCGGCGGAGATGCGAAAGGGCATCTTGGCGAGTGTGCCCTTCGAATAGACGGTATCGTAGTGGCCGAGGACGAGGAGCTGGCCGGCGGGGCGGAACTTGTGCGGCCACCAGGTAATGCGGAGATGATCGCCGCGAAGTTTTTGGGAAAGACGCTCGACTCGCGCACCGCGCTTGTGCCATTCGCTTTCGAGAACACGGCAGCAACGGTCGGCGGCGGTTTTCTCAAAGCTCGGAGACTCGGCGAGGACAAGCCGGCGCAGAGTGGCGAGCATCTCGGGCAGCCGGGGTTTGAGGATATTGAGCAATTCTTTGGGTAGATTTGCTTCAGCCATAGCCGAGCCATGCTAACAATGTGTCGAAGCAGCGGCAACCTTGCAAGATCGTCGGGAACGGGAGTCAGGCTTTGTCGCGGCAATTCCGGATGAGAGCGTGCGTATCGCTGACGGCGGGGTTCGCATATAATCAAGAGTTTGCTAGGAAGGATGAGTCGCCATAGGACGTGTGTGTGGCGCGAAGGGGAGCGCAAATGATGTTTGACGCCGTGGAAATACAAAAATATCTACCCCACAGATATCCATTTCTGCTGGTGGACACCATCCTGGAAATAGAGAGAGAAAAGCGCATCGTGGGCATCAAGAATGTCACCATAAACGAATGGTATTTTCAGGGACATTTTCCCGGTAAGCCGGTCATGCCGGGCGTGTTGATTATTGAAGCCTTGGCGCAATTGGGAGGCATTCTACTCTTGCTGGAGATTCCGGACCGCGACAAAAAGCTGCTTTATTTCGTGGCTGTCGATGGCGCGCGTTTTCGGCGCCCGGTTGTTCCTGGCGACCAATTGCGCATGGAAGCAAAGGTGCTCTCCTGGCGGGGAGATTTCTGCAAACTGGAGGGGAAAGCGACCGTCAACGGTCAGCTCGCGGCCGAAGGCACAGTGATGTGCAAAATGATAGATCGCGAGCCTCCCGCGAAGGCGGAAGATTCCCCGAAATGACGATGCAGGCGATTCATGCGCAGGCCGTGGTTGCGCCGAGCGCCAAACTCGGCGCGGGCGTGCAGGTGGGCGCTTACGCCGTAATCGGGGAAAATGTCGAGATTGGCGAAGGCTGCGTTCTGCACGCGCATGCCGTGATTCAGGGGCCATCACGATTCGGGATGAACAATGTATTTCACCCCTTCTGCTCGGTGGGAGCCGACCCGCAAGATTTGAAATTTCACGGCGAGCGGACTGAGCTGATTGCAGGTGACAACAATGTGTTTCGCGAAAATGTGACGGTGAGCCGCGGCACGGTGGGCGGAGGCGCCAAAACGACCATCGGCAGCGGCAACTTGTTCATGGCCTATTCCCACGTCGCGCACGATTGCCACGTCGGCGACAACACGATTTTTGCAAACGGGGCGACGCTTGCGGGGCACGTGGATGTGGAAGATTTCGTGTCCATCGGCGCGTTTTCACCGGTGCATCAATTTTGCCGCCTGGGGCGTTACGCTTACGTTGGCGCTTGCACGGTGATCACGCAGGATGTGCCGCCGTTTTCGCTCGTGGTGACCGAGCGCGAGACGAAATGCTATGGCATCAATGCCATCGGCCTCGAGCGCAAGGGTTTTTCACCCGAGCGATTGAAGACTCTGCAGCGGGCTTTCCGGTTGTTGCTGCGTTCGAAACTGAACACGTCACTGGCGCTCGAGGAGATGCGCAAAACGTTTGGCGATTCGGCCGACGTGCAGGAATTGATCCGATTCATCGAGACCGCCGAGCGCGGCATCGTGAAATAGAGCACCCACCTGAAACGATTCTTGATGCCAGGCACATATTCAAATCCGACAGCAAACGCCAGCGCAAATCCGAACGGCTGGGGACTCATCGCCGGGAATGGGCGCTTTCCGTTCTTGGTGCTGGAAGGAGCGCGGAGCCAGGGCATCGAGATGGCGGTCATCGCGATCAAGGAAGAAGCATCGCCGGAAATCGAGCGCGTTGCGAAACGCCTCCACTGGGTAAGCCTCGGCGAATTGAGCAAGACGATCGACCTGATGCACCAGGAAGGCGTCTCGCAGGCGGTGATGGCCGGCCAGGTGAAGCACAACAAGATCTTCAGCTCGATCCGGCCGGACTGGAAGCTCGCGAAGATGCTTTTTTCGTTGCCGCGCAAGAACACGGATGCGCTGATCGAAGCGGTGGCGCGCGTCCTCGAAGAGGAGGGCATTCGCCTGGTGGATTCTACAATTTTCCTGAAACCGTTGCTGCCGGAGCCGGGTGTGCTGACGCGCCGCGCGCCGAATGAGCACGAAGCGGAAGACATCGCCTATGGCCTCGGTATAGCGCGCCACATTGCGGGAATGGATATTGGGCAGACCGTAGTGATCGCGGACCGTGCCTGCATCGCCGTTGAAGCCATGGAAGGCACGGACGAGACGATCGCGCGGGGCGCGCGAATTGCTCCCGGCCGGCCGCTCGTTGTCGTGAAAGTGAGCAAACCGGGGCAGGACATGCGCTTCGATGTACCCGTCGTTGGTTTGTCGACCATCGAACAAATGAAGAGCGGAGGCGCCACGGCACTTGCTCTGGACGCGGGACGCACCCTTCTCTTTGACCGAGCACAATTGATCGAACGAGCCGATGCGGCAGGAATTGCGATCCAGGCGGTTCCTCCTGCCGCCGCCGCGGAACCCGGGAACGCTTCCCGGGGAATGAGTAAAGAATGAGCGCGGCGGCGGGGCAAACCAGGAAGATTCGTGTCGCCGTCGTCGGTACGGGCGAATTTGGCCGCAACCACGCGCGAGTTTATCGCGAACTCGAGGGCGCGGAACTCGTTGGCGTCTTTGATACAGACGGAACCCGTGCAAGGGCGGTCGCCGCGGAATTTCAGACGCAAGCATTTCGCAAACTCGAAGAATTGCGCGAGTGCGCCGATGCCGTGAGCGTAGCGGTGCCGACGGTGGACCATGCATCGGTCGGTTGCCGGCTTCTGGAAATGGGTCTCGACGTACTGGTCGAAAAGCCCATGGCCGTCAATCTAGCCGAAGCTGACGCGCTGCTCGATGCGGCAGAGCGGCGCCAGCGCATCTTGCAGGTGGGACACGTGGAACGGTTCAATCCCGCGGTCATGGCCATAGAGTCGATCCTGAACCGGCCGCTCTTTTTTGAAGTGCACCGGCTGGGCGTATTTACGCCGCGAAGCCTCGACGTGGATGTGATTTACGACCTGATGATTCACGACCTGGATATCTTGCTGGCCCTGGTCAAGGAACCGGTTGACGAAGTGAAGGCGGTGGGCATTCCAGTGTTGACGGACAAGGTGGACATCGCCCATGCGCGGCTGGAGTTCTCTGGCGGGGCGGTTGCCAATATAACGGCCAGCCGCGTCTCGACCGAACGCGTGCGGAAGATGAGATTCTTTCAGCAGCACGAATATATTTCGCTGGATTATGCGCGGCGCGATGCGCTGCGCATTGGCGTGAAGAAGCCCGGGCCGCAGCCCGAATTTGCATTTGAGACATTGCCTGCGCAGTCCGTCGAGCCGTTGCATGCGGAATTAGAGGCGTTTGTGGATGCCGTCCGAACGCGCCGCGAGCCGCGCACTAATGGAGCAGCCGGCCGGGCGGCGCTGGAGTTGGCTGGGCGCGTAATGGCAAGCATCCAGGAGCACGCCGCACGCGTCCAAATTGGTGCATTCGCCGCACAGTCCAAATCAGAAAAATGATCCCCAGGTTTCTTGTTCCGCTAAATGCCCGCCCGCCCGCGGCGGATGCCGCGACGCAACGCCGCCGTCCGTCGACGCTGGATGAGCGCACGCTCGTTCCGGCGATGCTGCCCATCGTGCACTTGGACGGACACAGCAACATTCCGTCGTCGCTGCCGCTCGAATCAATTAGCGCGCGGGTGGTAGTTCCGCGCGAATTGAATCCGGGAGCCTTCGCCGTTGAAGAACGCTCCTCGCTGCCTCTGCAGCCTACCGAATTGGACGCGCGCATCGCGGTCCCGCAGGGCGCAGCGCCCCCGGAGACGATCGAAGCATCAGAAAGCATCCCACTTGACCTCATCGAAGCCGACATTTTCCTGACCGGTGAGGTCAATCTGCTCTCCAGCGAACAAGCAGGGGAAAAGGGCAAGTCGGACCTCGTCACGCGCGCCTCGTCGGTGGTTTTCCATATCCTGGTAATTGCGTTTGTCCTTTTCGAACCAAAGCTTTTTCCTCCGCACGCGCCGACGCAGGAGCAGCTCGATCTCGCGCGGCGGCAAATTATGATTCTTCTGCCACCCGGCGCTCTGGACGCGCCGAAAAACGCGCCGCGTACGAATGATCTGACCAGCGAGAAAATGAGGGTCGATCCTCGCATCCTGAGGCAAATTGCACCTCCCGAACCGCAGCCGTTGCCGAAGCCGCCGGAGCCGGAGCGCGTCGTAAAAGAGTTGCCGAATGCGCCGGTGCCTCAACCGAATGTGGCGCAGCCCACTCCGCAACCCAGCGCGCCAGTGGCCAAGGCTGATGCACCGAAACCTCCGCTGAAGCTCGAAACGCCCGATCAACAGCCGACAACTCACGCCTTGCTCATTCCGAAGAGCTCCTCGCCGGGCCGCGCCATCGAGGATTCCATGCGAGAGGCGGCCAAGGCGCAGGCGCCTACCGCGATTGCCGGAGGCGGACAACTTCCGAGTAGCGACGTTCCCGGCGGAGGCGGGCAGGGCGCGGCGTACGGCGCCATGGAACTTCTGACGCCGACCGAAGGAGTGGACTTCAGCAACTATTTGGCGCGCGTATACGCTAGCGTGAAACAGAATTGGTTTGCGGTCATGCCGGAATCGGTGCGGCTTGGAGACAAAGGAATCGTCGTATTGCAATTTAAAATCATGCGGAACGGAAGCGTTCCGACCGGGGAGCCGGTTCGTTTGCGTGGCTCGGGAAAAGAGCCGCTGGACCGCGCGGCGGTTTCTTCGATTCGTTTTTCGAATCCGTTCGAGCCGCTGCCTTCGGCATTCAGCGGGCCGTACATCGAATTGCGATTCGCTTACTATTACAATCTCCCCATCGACTACGCAAGATAGTGAAACTCGCTCGCCAACAAGTTCTCGGCAGTCTGCTGCTCGCTTTGGTTGTGCTCGTTGTTCTGCTGATTCGCGCGTGGCATCTCCTGTTCCGATGAATGACAACGAAATCCTGCCGGCGCTCGTCGCCGTTGTTGGACCAACGGCTTCGGGAAAATCGGCGCTGGGTGTTTGGCTTGCCGAGCGGCTCGGCGGCGAAGTTATAGTTTGTGATTCGACGCAACTCTATCGCGGCTTCGATATCGGCACGGCCAAGCCGAGCCAGGCCGAGCGGCATGGCGTTCCTCACCACTTGCTCGATGTGCTGGGCCCAACGGAAGAAGCAACTGCCGGTGGGTATCGACAAATGGCGCTGCCGGTACTGGAAGACTTGCGGCGGCGCGGGCGCTTGCCGATTTTCACGGTCGGCACGGGCCTGTATCTGCGCGCGTTGCTCGATGGTCTGGCTATCTTGCCGCAACGCTCGGAGGAACTTCGCGAACGATTGCGCGCAAGCGCCGCAGGCCATCCTCCCGGCCACTTGCACCGCGTGCTCCGGAGGCTGGATCGTGCCGCGGCGCAGAAAATTGCGGCGAACGATGAACAGAAACTGATTCGCGCCATCGAAATCTGCATCCTGGCGCGCAAGCCCCTTACGGAAGTGCATCAAACCGGGAGGACCCCGTTGCAGGGCTGGCGAGCTTTGAAGATTGGGTTGGAGCCGCCACGTGAGGCGCTTTACGAACGGATTCACACGCGGACAGAAGAAATGCTTTCGCGGGGCTGGATGGAAGAATTGCGTGGTCTACTGGCAACGGGCCTGCCGGATGAAGCGAAGCCGTTCGATTTCATCGGGTATCGAGAGCTGCGCGTGGTCGTACGCGGCGAGATGTCTCTTGAGGCCGCGCGCGTGGCAATCCAGCAGGCCACGAGAAGGTACGCGAAGCGGCAGCTCACGTGGTTTCGCAAGGAGCCCGGCGTTCACTGGCTCGAAGGGTTTGGCCACGATCCGAAGGTACAGAATGCCGCGCTGCTTTATCTGCAGAGCCAGGGATTGCAAGCAGGTCGCGGCGCGGAGACGACAAGCGTATAATCAGTTGGATGAAAAGCTTCCCGCCTCGCACGGTTTCTTTCGCCCGGTGATTTTGGGCTGCACGATGAAATCAAGTCCGCCTCAGCGATGAAAACACAACAACAGGTTTCGACTGCGGAGCGCGCCTTGCTTGTGGGCGTTGGTTGGAAACGCGCGCCACGGTTTCCGGGTATGCCCGCGGGTGAGCAGGGAAGAGAATCCCTCGCGGAACTCGTCGAACTCGCGCGCAGCGCTGGTGCTCAAGTCGCCGGCACGGTGTTTCAAGTGCGCGATGCGGCCGATCCCGCCACCCTGGTGGGACGCGGCAAACTGGATGAGATTCGCGCCGAAGCGACAACCCACGATGCGCCGCTGATCATTTTCGACAGCAACTTATCCCCGATGCAGCAGCGGAATATCGAGACTGCGACCGAATGCCGGGTGATCGACCGCACGCAGCTCATTTTGGACATTTTTGCGCGCCATGCGCGCAGCCGCGAAGGCCAGTTGCAGGTGGAGCTCGCGCAGCTCAACTACATGCTGCCCCGGCTAACAGGCCACGGCGCGGCGATGTCGCGCCTTGGCGGCAAGAGCGGCGGAGGCGGTGCAGCGGGGCGCATCGGCGTACGCGGTCCTGGAGAAAAAAAGCTGGAGACGGACCGGCGGCGAATCCGCGACCGGGTGCGCAAGATTGAGTCCGGCATCAACGAGGTGCGCAAGCAGCGCGCCCTGCGCCGCGAAGCGCGCAATGCCGTACCGCTAGGCACGATCGCGCTGGTCGGCTATACCAATGTGGGAAAGTCGACGCTCTTCAACGCACTCAGCCGCGCGGAGGTCTTGGTCTCCCCGCGCATGTTCGCCACCCTCGATCCCACGATTCGAGCGGTACGATTGCCTTCCAACCGCCGAGTGTTGGTTTCGGACACCGTCGGCTTCATTCGCGACCTGCCCAAGGGATTGCTGACGGCCTTTCGCGCGACGCTCGAAGAGGTCCAGGAAGCAGCGCTGATTCTGCATGTAAGCGATGTCTCGAATCCGCACCATGCGGAGCTCGATGACGCGGTGAACAAAATTCTTAATGACCTCGGCGTTGGCGACCGGCCGAAGCTGCGGGTGTTCAATAAAGTGGATCGGCTTACGCCGGAGGAGCGCGCGCCGCTTGTGCATCCGCATGCGATGGGTGCGGGAATCGACGGCGGGCCAGTTCTCGTATCAGCACTGACCAGCGAAGGAATCGACGAACTCCTACGACGCATAGACGCTGCAGTTCCCATCGACCCCGTGGTTACGCTATCGTTGCGGTTGCCCCTGGCCGAGGGGCGCACGCTCGCGCTCGTGCATGCGCTCGGACGCGTGCTGCGATCGGAAGTCGAAGATTCGCATATGTTGCTTGACGCCGAAGTGCCAGCGTCGATCGCGCGGCGTCTGCGGCTGGCGAGTTTTGCTCCAAAGGAAACTTTTCGGACAACTCCGACGTAGCTTATAAGAGACAGGCTCGGGAGTGGAGGGAACTGCGATGGCTGCCTTTTTTCTGTGGTGCATTCTGTTCATCTTGTGCTGGCCGCTCGCTCTGCTGGCACTGGTGCTGTATCCGATTGTCTGGCTGTTGACGTTGCCGTTCCGGCTCCTGGGAATCGCGGTGCACGGCGTTTTCGCACTCCTGAGTGCGCTATTTGTCTTGCCGGTTCGCCTGCTGCGCGGGCCAGGGGCGATCTAAGACTGCAAGCACTGCTTTCAAGCTGGTAACCTTCGAGTAAAGCCGCCAAATAACTCCTATTTCGTGGGTAGGAGCGTCCTTTTAGTGGATTACTGGATAGCTTGGGAAGGTTAAGTATCTGTGGAAAAAATTGTGGAAACCCCGGAATGGCCTCTCCCGATAATTGAAATAACCCGAGGAAAAACTTCGATTAGAATGCTGTTCACTCGCTGTAACCAGAAGAAAACAAAAGTGTTACTGTTCAATTGCGCTGCTCATCTACGTCTGACGAGTGCTATTTCGACTATTACGCCCGTTCGCACATTTGCACAGTCTTGCAGCAGAGATGTCGCGAAAAGTATTAGCCCAACATGTTCGATTCCATCCCTTTCCCTTACCACTAAAGTGTTGTGCCTTCATGAGCTTAAATCCGGCCAGCGGACGTTGACGCCTCCACGAGCGGAGTCTATAGTGAGTCGCGGTGGTGGCAGCGGGCACGGGGCTAGCCCTTCCGCCACTTAGCGTTATGAACCTCCCCAACTCACTCACGGTATTGCGTATTTTTTTTGTTCCTCTCCTCATCGTGGTTTTGCTAACGCGCAGCCCCAACGTCGAGCTCTGGGGATTCCCGATGCATTTCGAGTTCTGGGGCGTATTGATCCTTCTCACGGCCGCGGCCACGGACTGGGCCGACGGCTACTTTGCGCGGCGGCGGCTTCAGGTGACCACACTTGGGATTCTTCTGGATCCCATTGCGGACAAACTGTTGATTTCCGCGGCTTTCGTCTCCCTTGTGGACATGCACCTTGTGCCCGCGTGGATGGTGGTGATTATCATCGGCCGTGAATTCACGATCCTCGGTTTGCGCAATATCGCCTCCGCCGAAGGATTCACGATTGAAGCTTCGCTTCTCGGGAAAACAAAAATGGTGCTGCAGGTGTGCGCCGTCGCGGTGTTGATTGCCGGCGCGCGGCATCCATCTTTGAAGCCGCTGGCGCTCGTGCTTCTCTGGCTGGTGGTTGTGAGTGCACTGGTTTCCGCGGCGCAATATTTCCTGCGTTTCTGGAGCCGGCTGGACGATCGCATCAAACAGCGGCGGAAGCTCAGTATGCTCGAGAGCCACAAGAAGTCCCAGGATGCTGTTCCCCTCTGAACAAGACCGCCGATCGCTGTTGCAATGGGCGCGTCAGGCGATTACCGAAGCCGTCTCCCGGTCGCAACTTCCGGTCAACATACCCCAACATGGAATTTTCGGAGAGCAATGCGGCGTTTTCGTAACATTGCACGTCCGCGGATGCCTGCGCGGTTGCATCGGAGTTATTGAAAGCGAACAGTCCCTTGGAGAGAGTATCGTGCGGTGTGCCGCCAGTGCGGCCCTTCGCGACTCGCGGTTTTCGCCCATGCGTCCGGAGGAACTAGAGGAGCTCGACATTGAGATTTCGATTCTTTCTCCGCCTGCGCCGATCCGGCCAGAAGAGATTGAGATCGGACGTCATGGTCTGCTAATCGTATACGAGACACAGCGCGGACTCTTGCTTCCCCAGGTTGCGAAGGAACATCGCCTCAATCGTGAACAATTCCTCGAAGAGACTTGCTGGAAGGCGGGACTGCCTCGTCAGGCATGGAGCCAGGGTGAAGTACGAATATTCGGATTTACTTGTGAAGTTTTCTCCGAAGGCCTGCGTCATTCGGGGGAGTGAGAATCGAGCAAATTCCTCCGAAGGTACTCCTTAAACGAAAGGGCCCCGCGGGGGAGACCTCTCGGGGCCTGAATGCTTGATGGCCTTATTCCCGAAACCTACTCGAGTTCGACGTAGTCTCCGGTATAAATCTCGACGGAGTTGAAGGTGATCATGACCGTCGAGGAGTTGTGGCTTGCGTTGAGGACAATGCCTTCGCCGAGCACTTCGCGAGGCAGATCATTCCATTCGTATCGCTTCGGAGCGCTTCCGAAGCCGTACATCATATACTGATAGCCCTTGGTTTGCGGCGCGTAATCGGACGTTGAACCCTGGTAGCGGAAGACGCGGAAATAATCACCGACTTTCACACCCTGGCTGGTCCCGAGGTTCACAAAGATGGTCTGATTCTTTCCCGACACCTCATGAAAGCCCGTCGCGGCCACCACCATCGCCACCGGCTTGCCACTGACCGGAGCGAAATGGTCGAACTTGCCCGCGTCCTTGTACGGAGGAATGGGGCGTTCTTCGAAGGGGCGGACGATGTCGCCACGCTGCATATTACCGCAGGAGAATGAGACTTGAGCGATGGCAACGTTCGGATGAACTTTCACGACCCGGATCTGGCCGGCATCCGCGTACGATGTGCCCATGGCTTTCATCAGCTTGAGCTGCCACTTGAACCAGGGAACCTCTACAGGCTCCACCACGGGGCGGACAACCGAGAAGCGGTCGCCTTCCTTAACTCCTTGATTCAGACCACGATTGATGTATACGTAATCACTCTGTGCGAAATTGATCTTGTAATTCGATTGCTCGCCGGAGATCAGGCGCAGTTCGTCGGAAACTTTCTGGTCGGTGTAAAACCCCGAGCAATAGACGGTAGAGGCATCGGGCTGTCCGCTCGTCGGGGCGGCCTGCGGCGCGTTCTGCGCCGAACAGACCAGGCTTGCCAGAAGCACTGAGAGACACAAACCAGCTACATTTGCGCGCATTGTGAGACTCCTTCGAAAACACGCCCTACGGGCCGTGCGGGGACTTTTCTAAGCGAAAGTAACAGGCCCCTCCACCCGCGTCAACAAAATGACCAGGGACGCTTTACACTTTTGATACGGCATGCTACAAGCCCTATTTTCAATCAATTGGCAGGGAGCAGGCCGGGCATGGGGCTGTTTGGCACAGGAGCGCGGCGCATCTGCGCGGTGGTCGCAGCGCGGACGGCGGCAAAGATGGCGGTTCAATTACGCGCCGCGTTGCGCGAGACAAGCACCGTCGAATTGCGGCTGGACTGGCTCCGCAGCGACGCAGAGCGCTCACGGCTCTTGCGCTGGCTCAAGAGGACTAAACCCCGTGGCACGACCTTCCTCGCCACCTGCCGTCGGCTCCCCGGCGGGGGGCAGCTTGCCGGGGATGTGCAGGACGAGCTTCATTGGCTTAGGCAGGCGCGCCAGGCGGGTTGCCAGTGGTGTGACTTGGAGATCGAGACCCTGCGCGAACTGCCCGAGAAATCGAGCCGTGATTTGGGCTTGCCGCCACGTGTGCTGCTCTCGGCGCACGACTTCCGGCGCACGCCGCCACTAGGTCGTCTCCTCAATTCGCTGGCCCGTCGTGATGCCGACGCCGTGAAGATCGCCGCGAACGCGCAAACAATTGCTGACAGCCTGCAGCTCCTGCGGGCGGCGCGGCATTCGAAAACCATCGTCACCGTGCCAATGGGCGACGTGGGTCTGCCAGCCCGAATCCTCGCGCTGCGCGAAGGCAGCGCGCTGGCTTACGCACCGGTCGCCGCAGCGACCGCGCCGGGGCAGATATCGCTCTTCGATTTGAAGCATCTCTACCGCGCGCACAAATTGACCCGGCGGACCGAGATTTATGGCGTGATCGGCGACCCCATCGGGCACTCGCTATCGCCGCTCCTGCACAATACGGGATTCGTCGCGCGCAAGGTCGACGCCGTCTATCTTCCGTTTCTTGTGCATGAGTTGCGCGATTTTCTCCGGGCTATACCGGAACTGGGGATTCGCGGATTTAGCGTGACGCTGCCACACAAGCAATCCATCTTGCGGCACCTCGCCGATTGCGAACCTCTCGCCGCGGAGATCGGCGCGGTGAACACGGTCGTGGTGCGGCGCGACGCCTCGCTCTATGGCTGTAACACCGACTATGTCGGCGTGCTGCGGGCATTGCAGAAGAAACTGCGCCTCGCTGGCAGCCGCGTGCTGATCTTCGGCGCCGGTGGCTCGGCGCGAGCGGCGGCCTTTGCACTGGCGCGGGCGGGCGCAGTCGTGAGCATCTGCGCCCGCCGCGAACGCGCGGCGAAGGAGTTGGCGCGGGCCGTCGGCGGTGAAGTATTGCCGCGCCGTGCGCTGCGCACACGATTTTTCGACGCGATACTCAATAGCACGCCCGTCGGTATGCACCCGCAGGCCGCGATTTCGCCTCTAAAGCCGCGCGAGTTAAACTGTCGGATCGTTATGGATCTCATCTACCGGCCACAGAGGACGCAGCTTCTGAGACTCGCCGCACAAAAAGGCATCGCAACCGTTTCCGGCGCCGAAATGTTTCTCGCGCAGGGAATTGCCCAGTGGGAGATCTGGACAGAACAGCGCGCGCCGGAAACGCCCATGCGCGCGGCCGTCCTGAACGCGTTGCGCTCCGAAGAAAAATCCCGGAGCCGGCCATGATCCTGCCGGACTTCCGCGAATTTCAGCGCCTTGCCAAGCAGGGGAACCTAATCCCTGTCTACGACCTATTTTCCGCCGACTTGCTTACGCCGGTGAGCGCGTATCTGCGGATTGCCCAGGGTGCGCGGCATTCGTTCCTGCTGGAGAGCGTCGAGGGTGGTGAAAAAATCGCGCGTTACACATTTGCCGGAGCAAATCCCGAAGAGATATTTCGCTACGCTAACGGCGCCTGCGTGATGGAAAGCCGCGACCGCCTCGTGTGGGAAGAACGCGATCCGGTTTCGTTTCTGCGCGCGCGAATGGAGCGATTCCAGCCCGTGCGCATACCAGGGCTGCCTCCGCTTGTTGCGGGCGCAATCGGATATTTCAGCTACGACATGGTGCGGCTGATCGAGCGCCTTCCCCGGCAGCTTCGCGACGAAATCGGGCTCTACGACGCGATGCTGATGTTCTATCACGGCATCATCGCGTTCGATCATGTGCAGCATCGATTGTGGATCGTGCGCAATGTTTTCACGGAAGGCCAAGGCAGCTTGCGCGCGAAATATGAAGCCGCCGTGCGCGAAATCAAGCGCACGAAGCGGATGTTGGAAGAGCCCGTTGCGGCTGAGCGGCAGGGGGAAAAAGCGAAGTCCAAGAAGCGGACGCCTCTCCGGGTGAAATCCAATTTTCAGCGCGGAGAATATCTTGCCGTCGTTCGAAAGGCGAAGGCATACATCCGCGCGGGGGATATTTTTCAGGTCGTGCTGAGCCAGCGGTTTTCCGCGAAGACCCAGGCTGACCCATTCGAGGTCTATCGCGAGCTGCGCGCGCTCAATCCGTCGCCCTACTTGTTCTATCTGCAACTAAACGACGTTTGCGTCGTCGGCAGCTCGCCGGAGATGCTCGTAAAAGTCCAGGGGCGTGACGTTTTTTACCGCCCGATTGCCGGGACGCTGCCACGAGGGAAGGACGAAGCCGAAGATCTGCGCTTGGAGAAAGAGATGCTCGCGAGCGAAAAGGAGCGCGCCGAACACATCATGTTGGTAGACCTCGGGCGAAACGACCTTGGGCGCGTGTGCGATTATGGTACGGTGAAGGTGGAGCAGTTGCTGACGGTGGAGCGCTTTTCTCACGTGATGCATCTCGTCTCCAGCTTGCGCGGGCGGCTGCGGGAGGATGTGGACTGCTTCGACGCGCTGATGGCTTGTTTTCCCGCGGGCACGGTGTCCGGAGCGCCCAAAGTGCGCGCGATGGAAATCATTGAGGAGTTGGAGCGCACGCGGCGCGGTATCTACGCGGGAGGGGTCTTGTACCTGGACTTCGCGGGCAACCTCGATTCGTGTATCGCGCTTCGTACTATGGTCATAAAGAATGGCGTCGCGTACGTTCAAGCGGGCGGGGGGATCGTGACCGATTCGACGCCGGAAGGCGAATATCAAGAGACGATCAATAAATCCCGGGCGCTCCTGGCCGCGCTCGAATCGGCGCACCGCGGCAAGCGGTCGAGGTCATCGCTGTGATTCTGTTACTGGACAACTACGATTCGTTTACCTACAACCTGGCGCAGTATCTGGGTGAGCTGGGCTGCGACGTCGAAGTGCATCGCAACGATAAGATTTCCGTCGAGGAAATTGCGCGGCGCAAGCCGGAGAAAATAGTGATTTCGCCGGGGCCATGCACGCCGCAGGAGGCAGGCATCTGCGTCGAGCTCGTCCGGCGCCTCGCGGGAAAGTTTCCGATTTTAGGTGTTTGCTTGGGTCACCAGGCGATCGGAGTTGCGTTCGGCGGAAAAATCATCCGCGCGCCCAAGCTTTTCCACGGGAAGACCAGCGAAATCCATCACGACCACAAAGGGGTTTTCCGAAAGCTGCCCGATCCTTTCACCGCGACTCGCTATCACTCGCTGATCGTCGAGCGCAAGTCGCTCCCGCGCGAACTTGCCATCACCGCGGAGACCAGCGACGGCATCATCATGGGCTTCCGCCATCGCAAATTCCCAGTGGAAGGCGTGCAGTTCCATCCCGAATCCGTGCTCACCCAATCCGGCAAGCAGCTTCTGCAAAATTTTCTATCGCAATAACTCTCACCAATTCAGATCCGCCAAGAGCACGGCGTAAATTTCCATGCCGCGCCAGAGATTGCCGAGCCGCAGATTTTCATTGGAGCTGTGCTGGTGGTTGTCGTAGTTCACGATCGGCACGCCGATCCAAGGCAAATTCAGATCTTCGAAAATGTACATCGGCACGCTTCCTCCGAGTGTAGGCGCGACCACGGTTGTGCCCCCTGTGGCGTCTTGAACGACCTGCACGAGCGCCTTTGCAACAGGAAGATCCATTGGGGTGCGTGAAGCGCGATAGCCTCCCTCATTAATTATTTTGGCGATCAGCGCATGCTCGCGCCGCTCTTCTAAAGTTGGCTCGCGATCCGTCACGTAATACCCTTGCTTCCTGATGAAGCCGACGATCTGATTGAATTTGTTCGAGGGGTCTTCGCCTTTCACGAGGCGCGCCTCGAGCGAGGCTTCGGCCTTGTCTGGAACGACGTTCTGCGCCTGCTCGCCCACGTACGCGCTGCGCAGGCCCCGGATGTTGAGCGAAGGTTGCTGTATCAGCTCGACCAATTTCTTCCCTCCGCCCTCAGGCTTTGCGATCCCCAGCTCGTTTTCAAGTTCAGCATCATTCGCCGGCATTTGCGCCATGGCTTGCAGTTCGGCTTCACCCAGCGGCGCGACGTCGCCGTAATAACCGTCGATCAACACATGGCCCTCCGGATCCTTCATCGAAGCGAGAAGCCGCGACAACTCCATCGCCGGATTCGGCGCCCAATTACCGTAATGTCCGCTGTGCAGTGCCCGCACCGGCCCATACACGGTGACGCCAAGCCCGATAAACCCGCGGTTTCCGAAAAAGACCAGCTGTCGCCCGTTCGGGTGTACCGGCCCATCCGCGGTGATCAACAAATCGCCGCCGAGCAGATTCTTATGAAGGTCCAGGGTCCGCTCAAGATTGGGAGAGCCGGCTTCCTCTTCGCCTTCGAAGATCACTTTTAGGTTTACGGCCAGTGGAATTTTCCTCTCGCGGAGCGCGTCGAGCGCCGCCAGCAAAGCCACGATTGGCGATTTGTCATCGGAAGACGAACGCGCATAGATGCGCCAGTCGTCACTGTATGACGCTCGTTTACCGCTGCTGTTTTCGGGAAAGGGAATCCGCTTGCCTCCGGCCTCGATCGCGCCGCTTCGCAACACCGGTTCGAATGGTTTGCCATCCGTCCATGCCGCTGGATCGACGGGTTGGCCGTCGTAGTGCGCGTAAAAAATCACGGTGCGCTTGGCTTCGGGAGCCGTCAGCTTGCCGAACACCACCGGCCCGCGCCCGCCAATCGGCAACAAGTGCGTTTCGATGCCGCGTGCCTCAAGCATCTCCATGAGACGCGCCGCGTTCTTCTGGATGTTTGGCGTGTCGCTCGCCACGTTGGGAATCGACAGAAATTCGGCCAGCTCGCGGACGATGCGGTCCTCGTTGTCCAGGCGGTAGTCGCGCACCTCTTGCGCCACTTGCGCCGGAGGCAAGGGAGTCGGCTTCTGCGCCAGCGCTGGAGAGGGCAGAAAGGCGATGAACAAACTGACCGCAGTACATCTCAAGGTTTCTCTCCTACAATTCTCCCGGCAGCCTCGACTACAGAAAAGGCCTTTGCCGGGTCACGCCGCCGAAGCGGGCAATTCTATCTGACCTTTCAGATTCGTGCGCGGCAAACGCAAGAGCGGAGTCCAACTCCTAGCCTGACCCGCACAATCGGACAGCCCGTTCCTTCGTTTAGGCAGCCCTGCCCATTGTGCCGAACCCGGCAACACCGGTTTACACAAAGTACCAGTGCACTCGCCAATGTTCCTTTTAGACTGCTATCTTAGTCTCTCCCGGAGGTCGTGCATTACCATGGGCCGCCGCTTTCTGGCGACTGCGCTTGCTTGTCTGCTCGCGGGCATTCCTCTGCCCGGGCAGACTACTGCGCTTGGCGTCTTGATGCAGTCGTCGGGTGGGCACATAGGCACTGCTTTAGCTTCTGCGGGAGCTACCATCTACGACGGCGATCGCCTTTCGACCGACGCGATGGGGGCGCTGAGCCTGCGTGACGGCACGGTGCAACTGTCCCTCTCGGAAAACGGCACCCTAGTTATGCATCGCGATGAGTCGGGTTTGACTCCGACGCTGGAGCGTGGCTCCGTATTGTTCAACGTGGAAGGCGGGGGGCTGCGGCTGAGCGCTGCCGATGTGCGTGTTCGGCCGCAATCGTCCGCGCCGACGGTTGGCCAAATGACACTTGAGAAATGCGCCGTGGTGGTGACTAGTCGTCAGCAACCGCTCGAAGTTACCGCCGGCACGGAAACCAAAATCGTGGAGGAAGGGAAGTCCTATCGCGTAATGATACTGGAAGGCCCTTGTAGCGCAAAATCGACCTCAAATCGACCACCCCTGGCCAGCGGAAGAAACAGCCGGTTCTGGCTAATTACTCTCATAGGCGCCGGCGTAGCCGCATTCGTGCTCCTCACGCAAGCCCTCGAGAGTCCAGACCGGCCGTAACGCAACAATCCTGATTTAGTCAGTTCGCCAGCCTTGATACTCCTGTCGCGGCAGGCTTACGTGGACGTCTTGTTCACCCACCGAACTAGGATAGGCGCCTCCACGCAGTCGTCGGTGCCGCCCACTTCCCAAGAGATTTTCCGCAACCCCTCCCACTGCCAATTGTCAGTCTATTAATTTTATTTGTCTTTATAAGCCCTCGGCACTACCAAAATGAACCACGTAGCAAGCCGTAGTTCCATCTTGGGAAGCCCCAGGCGTAAGCGCTAAATACCTCAGCTATCGATAAGGTCCTGATTTTGTACAACTTCTCTAACCGTCAGGGGATATAACCGCGCGGTATAACACGTGCCCTACTGAGAAAGTAAGGAAGCCGTAGGACAGCTGAAGGCGAGAGGAGTTCCCGAGACGAGCCATGAAATTCAAAACACTTTGCGTTGGGTTGCTCCTGCTAGTGGTTGCAACCAACGCAGAAGCAAAGCCAAAACATTGGTACAAAGATTGGAAGTGGTGGGTAGGCGAAGCTGTGATCGCCGGGGCGTTTGTCGCAGACGCGCACAGCACGTCACTAGCGCAAAGCCGTCATGTTGGGATAGAGGGAAATCCGTTTCTTGGTCCGCACCCGGAGAACAAAGCTATAGTAGGGCTTTCACTGACGGGGTTTGCCATAGAAACCGGATTGTACGCCGGTTGCTGGCATTTTTCTCATGATGATACGAAACCATGGCGCATCTTGGGGTACACAGGTATACCGGTTGGGGGAGTGGTGATTTTAGGGCGATCTGCGAAACATAACTATGAGTTGTTGGATAAAGCTAAGTAACCACTTGAGGTTTGGGAAAGCTCCGGCAGACTTTAATCTGGTGATTTCCATCACAATTTGTCACGGCAAGAGAGTCAGCCTTGGCTGTTGAAGCTGACTAGAGCGGCGAGCTTTTTTTCGGCGGCGCCGGAGGAAAGGGCGTCCGCGGCGAGAATTGTGCCTTCGCGGAAGTTGCCAGCGACGCCAGCGGCGACGAGAGCCGCTGCCGCGTTCGCCACGACGACGTCACGGCGCGGCCCGGTCTCGCCCTCAAGAACGCGGCGGATGAGCCCTGCGTTTTCTGCCGCGGCGCCGCCGCGAAGAGCTTCGATCGGCGCGCGCGCGACGCCGAAGTCTTCCGGCGTGACTGTGTAGCGGTGGACGGTGCCGTCTTTTACTTCCGCGACGAGAGTTTCTCCCGCAAGCGAGATCTCATCGAGCCCGCCCGCTCCGTGAACGACAAACGCGCGCTCCACGCCGAGTCCGGCGAGTGCCGCGGACATGACATCCACGACATCTGCGGAAAAGACGCCCAGGACTTGTGATTGAGCGCCCGCGGGGTTCGTGAGCGGGCCAAGAAGATTGAAGGCCGTGCGCACTCCGATCTGCTTCCGCGCAGGCATGGCGTGACGCATCGAGTGGTGCGCCGTCTGCGCAAACAGGAAACCGATGCCCAACTCGCGAATCGCACGGCCGGAGTGCTCCAGCGGCAAATCAATGCGAACGCCGAGTGCTTCGAGAACATCCGCAGCGCCGGTCTTGGAGCTGGCCGCGCGGTTGCCGTGTTTTGCGACGCGCCCGCCCGCCGCCGCCGCCACGAACGCCGCGGCCGTTGAAATATTGAACGTGTGGGAAGCGTCGCCGCCCGTGCCGCAGGTATCGACCATTTTTGCCGGGCGCGTTGCGCCCTCTGCGAACACCCGCGCGGCATGACGCCGCATGGCGCGCGCGAATCCCACCAATTCTTCCGCTTGATAGGGCCGGGTATTGAGCGCTGTGAGCAGCCGCACAATCTCCGGTGTTTCCACGCGGCCGGAGAGCAGCTCCTCCATCACTGCATCGGCTTCCGCACACGTCAGGATGCGGCCTGCTTCGACACGTTCGATGAGACTGTTTGCCATCAAGATGCCGCAGCAGCCTTCCGGCTCGGTCGGCGAAGCAGTTCGCCTTGGCAATTTGCACAGACGTGCCGCAGTCCCTCTGCGCATTCGCGGCAAAACGTGCATTCGTACGAACAGATGTACGCCTCGTCGGATTGCAATAGCGGCCGGCCGCAAAGTTCGCACTTTTCCTTCATTTGCAGTGCCATCTCGGTTAGTGGGTCAGTCTGATTTCCTCGGACGTTTCCGTTTCGTTTTCTTCTCGAGTGTTTTGGGCTTTGGTCTGCGGCGAAACAACGAACCCATTCCATCGCAAGCATGGAACAACATGCACGAGGATGCCCCCCAAATGGCAGGGACAGCGGCAATCTCGATAATGTTTCATACCACGGCTCCCTGCGTCTTGCTCGTACGAAACGCCGTCATCCTGGGAGTCTCTGAATTTCGAGCCGCAAGACTGCCCGTTTCGCGCTTCCTTGCTCCGTCTTCGCCTTCCGAGTAAACTTCTATGCTTTGCGAATACACCAAATTCTAACACTGGCGGACCGCTCCACGGTCACACCCAAAACGGAACCTCGATGAAGATTCACGAGTATCAGGCGAAAGCGATCCTGGCGCGCTATGGCGTGACCACGCCGCGCGGGGAAGTTGCTTTCACCAAAGAAGAAGCGCGCGAGGCCGCGCAACGCTTAAAGTCCAACATTGTCGTCGTCAAGGCGCAGATCCAGGCTGGGGGCCGCGGCAAAGCCGGCGGCGTCAAGCTGGCCCGCTCCGCCGATGAAGCCGCCGATATTGCCGGCCAAATACTCGGAATGAACCTCGTCACGCCGCAAACGGGTCCCGCCGGGCGCATCGTCAAGCGTTTGCTGATTGAAGAAGGCCTGAACATCAAGCGCGAGCTTTACCTCGGTCTTCTGATCGATCGCGCCGCCGGCCGGGTCGTTTTCATGGCCAGCGCGGCCGGCGGCATGGAAATCGAAGAAGTCGCCAAGGAAAATCCCGGCGCCATCTTGCGCGAAGCGATTCACCCTGCGGTCGGGCTTCAACCCTATCAGGCGCGAAAAATCGCCTTCGGCCTCGGGCTTCCCATCGAGGTTGTCAGTCATGCGACCCCGTTTCTCCAGGCGCTCTACCGCGCGTTTGTCGATACGGACGCCTCGCTCCTCGAAATCAACCCATGCGTTCTGACCGGCGAGGGCAAGCTTGTCGCGCTCGACGCAAAAATGACTTTCGACGACAACGGCCTCTTCCGGCACCGCGAATTGCGCGAGCTGCGCGACCTCGATGAAGAGGACCCATTGGAAGTCGAAGCCTCGAAGTATGGGTTGAACTACATCAAGCTCGATGGCACCGTCGCCTGCATGGTCAACGGCGCGGGGCTCGCTATGGCCACGATGGATATCATCAAGTATGCGGGCGGATCGCCGGCAAACTTTCTCGATGTTGGCGGCGGCGCCTCGGCCGACCAGGTAAAAAGCGCGTTTCACATCCTGATGAGCGATCCCGCCGTGCGCGCTGTGTTCATCAATATCTTTGGGGGAATTCTGCGCTGCGATGTTCTCGCCACCGGCGTCGTCGCCGCCGCGAAAGATTTGCAAGTGAAAGTTCCGGTCGTTGTGCGCATGGAAGGAACCAACGTCGAGCTTGGCCAGCAAATCCTCCGCGACAGCGGCTTGAACTTTACGATCGCCGACGGCATGAAGGACGGTGCGCAAAAGGTCGTGGCGCTGGCGGGAGGTGCTCGATGAGCGTCCTCGTCAACGAGAAAACGCGCCTCATCGTTCAGGGCTTCACCGGGCGCGAAGGCACCTTCCACGCACAGCAGATGATCGAGTACGGCACCAACGTTGTAGGCGGCGTCACTCCGGGCAAGGGCGGCACGAAGCACCTCGAACGGCCCGTATTCAATACCGTCGTTGAAGCAGTGAAAGGCACGGACGCGAACGCGTCCGTGATCTTCGTTCCGCCTCCCTTTGCGTCCGACGCGATTCTGGAAGCCGCCGATGCAGAGCTGCCGCTCGTCATCTGCATCACGGAAGGCATTCCCGTGCTGGACATGGTGCGCGTCGCGGCATCCGTTGATCTCAAGAAGACGCGTCTCATCGGTCCGAACTGCCCGGGCATTATCTCGCCGGGAAAATGCAAAATCGGCATCATGCCCGGACGCATTCACAAAGAAGGCCATGTCGGCGTTGTCAGCCGCAGCGGCACGCTAACCTATGAAGCCGTTGATCAGTTGACGCGCCTCGGCATCGGGCAATCCACCTGCATCGGCATCGGCGGCGATCCCATCATCGGCACGTCCTTCCTCGATGCGATCAAGCTATTCAACGACGATCCGGATACGCACGCGATCATTTTGATCGGCGAGATCGGCGGCAATGCGGAAGAGCGCGCTGCGGAATTCATCAAGGTCAATGTGAAAAAGCCCGTCGTGGGCTTCATCGCCGGCCAGACCGCGCCGCCGGGACGCCGCATGGGCCATGCCGGCGCGATCATCAGCGGTGGCCAGGGCACGGCGAAGGACAAGTACGCAGCGATGAGCGCGGCCGGCATTCGTTGCGTCGAAACACCTGCGGATCTCGGTTCCAGCGTCGCCGCCGCGTTGAAGTCTTAGCTCTTGGTGGGAGAGACTTGAGCGTGTCCTCTTTTGTCGGCCCGCCATCGGGTCGGGACGCCGCCATCTTGGGTCTTGGTAGCACAGGCGGAATTTATCCCGATGAAGTCGGGAGCCTGTGCTGCTGTTGGACCTGCCGCGATGCACCGGGCTAGCTCGGATTGCGGCTTAGGTCAGTAGCGCCGGCATCTTGCCGGTTGCATGGAATACTTCGGAGGGAATTTTCGTGGCCATTGAAAGGACCTTTGCAATCATCAAACCCGACGCCGTTGGTCGCAATCTTCAGGGCGAAATCCTCTCTCGCATTCACAAAGCGGGCTTCAAAATCGTCGCCATCAAATCCATGCGCCTCACCAAACAAGAAGCCGGCGGATTCTATGCCGTTCATCGCGAGCGCCCCTTCTTCAGCGCGCTCACCGACTTCATGAGCTCTGGAAAAATCTTCGCCATGGTTCTGGAAGCCGAAGGCGCAATCTCGAAGTGGCGCGACACCATGGGCGCGACGGACCCGAAGAAAGCGGCGCCGGGCACGATCCGTCGTGATCTTGGCACCAGCATTGGCAACAACTGTACGCACGGCTCCGACTCGCCCGAAACCGCCGCCTTCGAAATCGGCTTCTTCTTCTCCAGCATGGAATTGATCTGAAACTCCCGTGGTACAGGCACTCTTGCCTGTGCGTGTTTCTCTTCAAGCATCGCGAAAGGTACACCGGCCGAAGCTGAACAACACGCCGGCCCTCCACTCATAGCGCCGCGTCCGTTCCAGCATTTCCGCGGCCCTGCCAGGCGTCCTGTCCTTTCGCTACTTCTTTACTTCATTACTTTGCCTTTTCCTTTAAACTTTCTTCATGGACCCTCTCCGCGAATTCGGCCGCACCCTGCTCCTCCTCGGTGGCTTGCTCGTCCTCATTGACGCTCTTCTCTACTTCGGCGGAAAACTTCCCCTGCGCCTCGGCCGCCTTCCCGGCGACATCGTCCACCGCGGCGAACACACCACGTTTTACTTTCCGATCGTCACCTGTCTTGTCCTCAGCCTCGGCTTGAGCTTGCTCCTCTGGCTGATCAGTTACTTCCGCCGCTGACGCTTCAGCGAAGACCGAATTCCGCGCCGATAAACGCCTTCACGCCTTCGCTTCCCGTCAGCCGCAGGCAGATGAGCGTGCCCTCACGCTCCAAGTCGATGTGAAAATCAAAGAAGGGGCAGCATTTGCTTTCCGCAACTGCCCACTCGGCAACCTCGGCAAGGGAAACATTTGTGGGGCTGTACTGAAACTCGTACCCGTTGGGTGTTTCAATCGTCGCGTTTTTGGCCGCCATCAGCTTGTCGCTCAGTTCCTTGTGTCGCGCCCTCTCCGCCGGTGTCAGTGCCTTGATGTTGCAGTAGAACTTGCTTTGTGCCGTCATGGATGGCTTCTCCTTGCTGGTATTTGCCGGCGAGCTTTGCGCCCGCAGACTCACCGCTGCGTTTGCCAGAACCAAGAGAGCCATCGCCGCCGCCGTGGCGCTCTGTTTGCTCACTCCCAAAAACCATTCTTTCAGTCTGTTCATATTCTTCCTCCAAAAGGATTTGCTGCATGCCACAGAGAAATGCTAAAAGTTAAAGTCAGCTTTAAGTCAAACGTTTTGTACGGAGGTAAATCAGGTGAAAATCGGGGAACTCGCCGCGCGCGCCGGCGTCAACGCTTCCGCCATCCGCTACTACGAGAAAATGGGGCTTCTCGCCGCTCCGCACCGCGTCGGCGGCCAGCGCCGCTACCCCAGCGACACCTTCGACCGCGTGCTGCTCATCCGCTTCGCCGGGGACATGGGCTTCACGCTCGGCGAGATCAAGCTCTTCCTCCACGGTCTCCGCGATAACGCCCCAGTCGGCCCCCGCTGGAAAAAACTCGCTCATCGCAAGATCGGAGAGGTGGAAGAAAACATCAAGCGCTCGCTCCTCCTGAAGTCCCTGCTCGAAAGCTTGCTCCATTGCCGCTGCGCTTCTCTTCAGATCTGCGTCCAACGCCTCAGCCTCAGCCCCAACCTGCGCCTCGTCGCCCAATGCGAGAAGTAACTGGGCCTTCGTAGCGCCGGCCGGAATTTATCCCGACTCGGTCGGGAGGCCGGCATCTTTCTCTTTGTCCTTAGCCTTGGCGTCGGCTTTGGTGTGACATTGCATGCCATTCAGGAGGTGTCTGGTTCGGTTGAAAGTGCACCGCAATCCTCACAGTAAGGCGGGATGCGAGACGACGTTCGGGTGCCAACATAACTTTCTCCTCAAGCTTGTGGAGGGTCAGGCAGATTGAATTAGGAAGGGGGTAGAACAAATCGCTGGAACTTTATGGAATTGGGGAAAGGGCGACTGTTCACTTTTGCGCAGTAAGCTTCTTTGCCAGCTGCTTAGAATAAGACATCAGAAACGGTCGTCCGCTCTGAATAGGGGGCCTTTGAATGAAAAGCAAGCGATTCTCCGGATTAGCGAAAATTTGGGTATCGGTAGCACTCCTAACCTGCGGAGCGGCCTTCACCAGCAGCGGCCAGCAACCTGACAACGGCAAGACTCCGGTCTTGGCTCCCGGTAAACATTTTGAGCGCGTACTGATTATCGTCTTGGAAAACCAAGACTACTCTTCAGCGATCAGCAATCCGTTTTTAGCGAAACTGGCAGGCAAGGGAACCAGCTTCACTAATTTCAAAAACCTCTATCATCCGTCCTACCCGAATTACCTCGCGATGATTGCCGGCAGTTCTTTTGGCATGCACAGTGACCGCCAAATTAACCTCCCCGACGACCCTCAGCATAGAACAATTGCCGATTTACTCGATTGGAAGAACTATGCGGAAAACTATCCCACCAACGTGCAACCTTATCTTGAAGCGGATGAAGGGAAATATGCTCGCAAACATGTGCCGTTCTTGAGTTTTGTGAAAATTCAAAAGGAAAGCTATCGCAACGTAGTTCCGGTCGACACGAAAAATCCACATAATGCGTTCGTGACGGCAATCGAAATGTTCAGAGAAGACCCGAAGAAATTCCCCCTGCCTCGATATATGTTTTATACCCCCAACCTCGACGACGATGGACACGATCCTTTCTATTACTCTAGTAAGGGGCTGCAAAAGGCTTCGCGCTGGCTGGAAACTTTCTTCCGGACATGGTTTCCCTGGGATCACAAAGAGATGAATGGGACCCTGGTGATAGTAACTTTCGACGAATCCGAGGGGGATGAGAAGAACGAGCGGATCTACACCGTCTTCCTCGGAGATATGGTCAAAAACCAGACGGTAGACAAAGAATACAATCACTATAGCGTGCTAAAAACGATTGAGGATAACTTTGGTTTGCCTCCGCTAAATTCTGGCGATGCGAACGCGGCGCCTATTACAGAAGCCTGGAAGTAATCTAGGATTTATCTTGGAGATTGTCGGAGATGGCCGTCGCTCGACAAACTCTGATTTCGGAATAGCAAAAAAACCCGGTTTGTTAGCCCCATCGCCACCTGATCTCGATAGCTCCTGATAAACGTGTTTAACGGAAATTGAACAGCTGTGACCTTATTCGAATTTAGAACCATTGTGCGCAGCAGGTAAAATAGTATTTTGTGCGTCGCCGCGAGCCTCGCCGCTTCCCGTGCTCCGGCTCGAAAGTTCTCCCCAGTACCGAAGCCCCCGCTGGAAAAAACTGGCTCACCGCAAAATCAGAGAGGTGGAAGAAAACATCCAGCGCTCACTCCGCCTGAAGTCTTTGCTCGAAAACCTGCTCCGTTGCCGCTGCGCTTCTCTTCAGGTCTGCATCCAGCGCCAAGCCTCAGTTCCAACCTGCGCCTCGTCGCTCAGCGCGAGAAGTAACCCCGCCTTTGTGGCACAGCCATTCCTGGCTGTGCGCATTTTTGTCCGAAGAGCACCACACATTTATCCGGAATGCCGGCGTCTCGCCTCTTTGTTGAACCCGCGCGCCAGCACCTAAGAGATTACGGGCTCAAGCTCGGCACTACACGCAAGCGGTGGACCCGGTTCGGTCTTGCATGCCAACGGATCGAAAACTTCTCCATCAGCTAGTTCGTAGGCTTGATGTTGTGGTTCATGCGGAAAAAATTCTTCGGGTCGTACTTGTTCTTCAACGCTACAAGACGGTCGTAATCGGGCCCGTAAGCTGCGCGCGCGAACGCATCTCCCTCGTCTGAGACGTAGTTGCCATACGAGCCTTCGACCAGAAACGGCCGCAGAGCCTCCCAACAACCGCGCGTCCATTGGATATTCTTTTCCGATTCGGACGAATTTACCCAGTTGGACCAGACAAAAAAGTTGTACGAGTACTGCCGATGGGGAAAGGCCGTATCTGCGGGGCCGACGCGGGTGGCAGCGCCGTGCCAGTGTTCGAGAAAAGGACCAAAAGTATAGGGAGATGGACTCTTACCGGCGTACTCGGCGATGGTCTCCAGCGCTTCATCACTCAGGGCACGGAGGAAGTTCGATTTCACGTACGTCAGACGTCCCGGTGGGAAGAACGGATCGAACATGGTTTGCATTTGTAAGTAGCTGATAGTGCCAAATTGGTCGGCAACCGGCGAGCCAAAGGCCCGCAAGGGCTTCAACACCTTCTCGCCCTCCGACAGGGATCCACAGTAGCATCCCACAATCGCAAAGACGGTGACGCCGTCGGGAGTCGTGAGCGGAGTGGCCTGGATAACCAGTTCGTCGGGGCAAGTTTGCGCGAATTCACGGAAAAAGCGCACGACCTCTTTTGTCTTTGCCACCGGATGGAAGACGGCGCCTCCCAGCACCGGACCCACTTCATACAGACGATATTCCAGTGACGTTACGATTCCGAAGTTGCCGCCGCCGCCCCGCACGCCCCAGAAGAGGTCTTTGTTTTCGGAAGCATTCGCTGTGAGCAAGCGCCCGTCAGCAGTGACCACATCCGCGCCGATGAAGTTGTCGACGGCGAGGCCGTACTTTGCATGCAAGTGGCCCCATCCCCCTCCAAGCGTCAGGCCGGCGATGCCGGTTTTGGAGACCACACCCAGAGTCGTGGCCAGACCAAACGCTTGTGTCTCGCGGTCGAACTCACCCAGCGTAAGACCCGTCTCGGCTCGCACCGTCCGTCTCGCAGGATCGACCCTTATGCCTTTCATGCCCGACAGATCGATCATGAGGCCGCCATCGCAAACGGACTTCCCCGCGACACTGTGACCTCCGCCCCGCACTGACACAAGAACATCGTGTTCGCGGGCAAAACGAACGCACGCGATCACATCGGCTGCGCCCGTGCACCGCGCAATGATCGCTGGCCGGCGGTCAATCATCGCGTTGGGAATGGATCGCGCGGCGTCGTACCCCTGCTCGCCGGGACACAGCGACTGTCCCCGGAGAGATTCCCTAAACTTCTGCATCGCAGATTCCGAAATCATGCCGGACCTCCTGTGCATGTACAGTCTCGAAAGTTAACTTAGATGCCGTCGGGGAAGCCGTATTGCCGCACACGATGCAATGTCCCGGCGGGCTTGTCAAGCGTATCGAATCGTGGATAGCGGCGCGGTTTGATTTTTTTCCTCCTGGAAAACTCACGCAAGCTGTGGCAAGCTGCTTGGCATGGGAAACAGGGACGCGCGAAGACGCGAAGCAAAAAAGCCCAAGAAAAAAACTCCGAAGCCTGCTCCCCCGAGACGCGACGTGCACCCGATCGCGACGCCCGTCGTATCAACGGCAATTGATCCCCAAAAGAACCCGGCAAACTCTCAATAAGCCGCCTGCCGCGCGAACTTACCCAAATCCCTGTAGGGGAGGGGCTCGCCCCTCCCGCTATCTATTCTCCCGTTTTTCCAAGGTGGCAGCCCCACCGACACCCTGCTATCTCACAGCAGCCAAACCACTTACTAGTAATTCCTTGACAAACAGTACCGATATGTTATAATATATTTTGGAATACTCGCCGCAACTCCGCACCGCCTGCCGCCCCTCGCCCGGAGTTCCTCTCCGTCCCCGCCCGTCACTAACTCATTTAGAACCCTGTCCTTTCGCGCGCATCATGCGCGAAGAATTGGCACACGCAAGCCGTTTACCTTTTATCAATCAGAAAGTGCCTGCAAGTCCTTTAGATTCCGCACTTATACAACTGTTCATTCTAAAGAGCTTTAAACTATTTAGAATGAACACTTATGAAAAACATGGGGGGAGGGGGGAGGCCTCCTCCCATTTTGGTCCACCTTCGGACGCCGCGTCTTTACATCCTTGCTTCCTTACTTCATCCTTTCTCCTCACTTGGAGTCACTCCTCATGACCCAGCTTCAATTTAACCTCCAGCCCACCCGCCACGTTCTCACCGTCAGCGAACTGACGGCCAAAATCCGCGACCTCCTGGCCAAAAATTTCACCGACATCTGGGTCGAAGGCGAAATCTCCAATTGCCGTGAAGCACAGTCCGGCCACATCTACTTCACGCTGAAAGATGACCGTTCGCAGGTTCGCTGCGTTTTCTTCAAGCAGCAGCAGCGCGGCATCAAGTTCCGCCCCGAAGATGGTCTGCAAATGACCGTGCGAGGCTCGATTAGCGTCTACGAAGCCCGCGGCGAGTATCAGATTTATGTCGAAAATCTCGAGCCGGTGGGTCTCGGCGCGCTGCAGCTTGCTTTTGAGCAACTAAAAAAACGTCTCGAAGCGGAAGGATTGTTCGCCGCCGAGCGGAAAAAGCCGTTGCCACTCCTTCCGAGCCGCATCGGCTTGATCACTTCGCCGCGCGGCGCCGCCGTGCGCGATGTCGTTCGCATCCTTCGCCGCCGCTTCCCGAATGTCCATTTGACGGTCTATCCTGTCCGCGTTCAGGGGGAAGGCTCCGGCGAGGAAATCGTCAAAGCGCTGAAGTTTTTCAATCAGAAGAAACTCGTCGACGTGCTCATCCTCGCGCGCGGCGGCGGTTCGATGGAAGATTTGTGGGCCTTTAACGAAGAGCCTGTCGCGCGTGCCATCGCTGCGTCCACGATTCCGGTGATCTCCGGCGTAGGACATGAGACCGATTTCACCATCGCCGATTTCGTGGCCGACGTCCGCGCCTCCACGCCCTCTGCCGCGGCGGAGCTCGTCGTGCAAACGCGCCGCGAATTCGACAAGCACATCGCCGACCTGCGCGAAACGCTGGCTGGCTTGATCCGCTATCGACTATTGGAATTTTCCCGTCACGTTCACGAGCTTTCCGCGCGACGCGGCTTCCGCCGCCCGCTCGACCTTCTGCGTCAGCAGCGTCAGCGCGCCGATGAGATGACCTCGCGTCTTGCCCTCGGTCTTCGTGCGCAGCTTGAAAAATCGCGCAAACGCTTTACCGCCGCACATCTCCGCATCATGTCCTTTGATTTTCGCGTGAAGATCGCCGCGTTCCGTCTGCGCGTGGAACGCCGCAGCGCCGAACTCGGCGTCCGGGCCGAGCGCCTCCTCCGTAACAAGCGCGAACGCCTCGATCGTCTGCGCCTGCAGCTCGATGAGCGCAGCCCCTTGCGCGTCCTCGAACGCGGCTACGCTATCGCCACCGACGCCGCCGGCAACGTCCTTCGCGAAGCCGCTCAGGTCTCGCTCGGCGATTCCGTCGCCATCCAGCTCCACCGCGGCCGCCTCACCACCGAAGTGAAAAGAAAACACGACAAGGAAGGAGGCTAGTTTCCACTATGAAGAAGCAAACAAAAGGGGTTGCCCCGCTTCGGCTAATCAAGTGGTGCGCTCAGTGGCAAGAGAAAAACGAGCTATACAAAGTACCGGGCGGTTCGCGGGGTGTCTACGCTTTGCACTATAAAGGTAAAAACCCGAAATATTACAACGTCGTTTATGTCGGGATGTCATCTTCTGGCCATGGGATTATGAGGCGTCTGCGAAGTCACTCTAAAAGTAAAAGAAAGAGCTCTAAGTGGACGCACTTTTCCATTTTTGTTATCTGGGAAAACATTCGTGAGGAGGAGATTAGGGAGCTGGAGGCGCTGGTGAGGGAAATCTATCGCAAAGACGAGACTGCAAACTCACTTGCCAAGCAGAAGGGAAGCGTGAAACTTAGAAGTGTGAGATTCAAGAAGTCGAATGAGTGGCCGAGGAAGCTTGATATCCCAGGAGCATAATTCGTCACTCTTCTGTATCAGAGCTGACTTTAAGGACCGCGAGGAACGCTTCCTGCGGGATGTCGACCTGGCCGACGCGCTTCATGCGGCGCTTGCCTTCTTTTTGTTTTTCGAGGAGCTTGCGCTTGCGCGTGATGTCGCCGCCATAGCACTTGGCCAGTACGTTCTTGCGCATTGCGGCAACGGTTTCGCGCGCGATGACGCGGCTGCCAATCGCCGCCTGGATAGGCACTTCAAACATTTGCCGTGGGATGAGTTTTCGCAGACGCGACACCAATTCACGGCCGCGCTCGTAGGCCATTTCGCGGTGAATGATGAGCGCCAGCGCATCCACCGGCTCGCCGCCGACAAGCACGTCGAGCTTGACGAGGTCTGATTCTTTGTAACCGGCGAGGTGGTAATCGAGCGAAGCGTAGCCTCGCGAAACGCTTTTCAGGCGGTCGTAGAAATCGAGAACGATTTCGTTCAACGGCAGCTCGTAAGTGAGTATCACGCGC
Source organism: Candidatus Acidiferrum sp. (assembly GCA_035544995.1). Lineage (GTDB taxonomy): Bacteria > Acidobacteriota > Terriglobia > Acidiferrales > UBA7541 > Acidiferrum. The sequence continues at coordinate 45,406 of DASZZI010000072.1, read as the reverse complement.
GTTGGAGAAAGATATTCAAAATTTTTCTGCGTGCCGCGCTTTTCCTGGCAGAGTTGCAGAATCCCGCCGACAGAGTCGTCGTTGGTGATGATCATGGCTTTGATGATCGGCTCTTCGATTATTTTGATGTCGCTGGGATTTGGAAATTTCGCGGGACTGTCGACTTCAATCACTTCGCCGCTCACGCGCGTGATGCGGTAGCGCACGCTCGGCGCGGTGGTGATCAGGTTCAGGCCGAATTCGCGCTCCAGCCGCTCTTGCACGATTTCCATGTGCAGCAGTCCGAGGAATCCGCAGCGGAATCCGAAGCCGAGCGCCACGGAGCTTTCCGGCTCGTAGAAAAACGCGGCATCGTTTAGCTGCAATTTGCCGAGCGCGTCGCGCAGAGGTTCGTAATCATCGGCGAGCACAGGAAACAGGCCGGCAAAAACCATCGGCTTGATGGCCTCGAAACCCGGTAGCGCGGGTGCCGCGCGCTCCGCATCCGTGACCGTGTCGCCCATGCGCGCATCGGCCACGCGTTTGATGTTCGCCACGATGAAGCCCACGTCGCCGGCTTCGAGCTCCTCCAGCGCGACGGGCTTCGGCGTGAGGGTGCCCAGTGTTTCGACTTCGTATACTTCGTTGCTGTAACACAGCCGAATTTTCATGCGATTCGCGATGCGCCCTTCCATCACGCGCACGAGCACGACGGCGCCACGGTAAATATCGAACCACGAATCGAAGATGAGCGCTTGCAGGGGATTTCCCGCGCTGCCCTTCGGCGGGGGAACACGTTTCACGATGGCTTCGAGCACGTCCTCAACGCCGAGCCCGCTCTTCGCGCTGATCATCAGCGCGTCACCAGCCGGAATCGCCAGGACGTTTTCAATTTGCTCTTTCACAAATTCAGGCTGGGCGGCGGGAAGGTCAATTTTGTTGATGACCGGGAGAATCGTCAGATTGTTGCCCGCAGCCAGAAATGCGTTGGCGACGGTCTGCGCCTCCACTCCCTGGCTCGCGTCCACGACCAATAGCGCGCCTTCGCACGCCGAAAGAGCGCGCGACACTTCGTAAGAAAAGTCCACGTGCCCCGGCGTATCGATCAAGTTCAAGCGGTAAGTGTTTCCGTCCTTAGCGTTGTAATGCAGCCGTATGCTTTTCGCCTTAATGGTGATGCCGCGCTCGCGCTCCAGGTCCATCGAGTCGAGCACTTGCTCGTGCATCTCGCGTTGGCTGAGCGCGCCGGTCAGTTCCAGCAGCCGGTCCGCCAGCGTGGACTTGCCGTGGTCAATGTGCGCGATGATGCAGAAATTGCGTATGAACCTTGGATCCATTTTTGTTTGTTACCGGCAGGAGCTGCCTTCCATTCGCTGGTGCCTGCTGGGTGTAATCGGCGGGCCCGCGCACCGCGGCTGACCGTTTCGTCCTCACCCGTGATGCTGGCGCCACACGCAGCGCAAAACCGTGCCGTGTAATCATTCAGTTTGCCACAAGCCGCACTGTCGCGTCAGCTTCACTTAAGACACTGCCGACAATTCGTTTGTGACGCCGCGTTTTTATAGAGATAATCAATACCATGGAAACGCGTTGCGTCCGTTGTGACGCGCCAATGGCTTGCAACCCGGAAGGGAATTGTTGGTGCGCAGATCTGCCCCACGGCCCCATGCCACTGGAAGCGAAAGGGTGTCTTTGTCCAGATTGCCTCCAAAAAGATCTGCAAGCGAACCCTGAGAAGAATAACGTCCGGGGCTAAAGTGCACCTGCCGTGACCTTGCCGCTTACTGCATCGGCATTTCGCCGTGTTTTGCCCGTCCCGCACGCACGGTATATAGTGAGATAGGGCCGTTCGCCCCTGCATCTCGAATGGCCGGACTCATTCAGCCAATAGGGGGATGCTGGAAAAGCGGTAGGCGGGACTTCAGGGGTTAAAACCCCTGACGAACTAAAGATGCCCGGCTTATGTCGCGGCTGAAGCCGCGACCCACAAGACCAGCCTACTTTTCCAGCAACCTGTCCTAAGCAGCGAAGGCACCGCAAAGGCAACCCGAACTGATGGCCGCAGACGTCAGCAAGCATCTGGATCGCGCCAAGCGTTTCCTCGAGAAGAACCGTGTCGAGGACGCCATCGAGGCCTATCTAGCGGTGCTTGACGATGCACCGCAGCATCAAGAAGCGACACAAGCCCTCGGCGATTTGTACGCGCGATTGGAGCAGCCCGATCGAGCCGCCGTCTATTACGGCCTGCTGTTCGATCTGCTCGTCGAGCCCCGTGAAGAGTCCAAGGCCCTTGCCATTTACAATCGCTTCCTCCGGAGCAGCAAGGTGCAGCAGCCCCCGGAGCGCATCGCCCGCTATGCCTTTCTGCAACAGAAACAGAACCGCTCTGACGAAGCCATTGAGCAGTACACCAAGGCGGCGGAACTTTTTACCTCCGCAGGGCGCGAGGAAGACGCGCTCTTCTGCTGGGAACGCGTTGCCCAGCTTGATCCGGAAAATCTCTCGCGCCAGCTTCGACTCGCGGAGGCCGCCGAACGCATCGGGAAAAATGCCATCTCGGCGCGTGCGTTTCTTCGCGCCGGACAGCTTGCCTCTGCCAACGGCGCCGAAGCGGATGCGCTCCTGATGTTTGGCCGGGCCCACGGGCTCGCGCCTCATGAGCGCAGCGTGGCGCTCCTCTACGCCGATGCCATGCTTCACGCGGGCGAAGCAACGCAAGCCGCCGGGCTTCTCGAGCCGTTTGCGGCATCCGAAAGTGACGCGGCTTTCCTCAGTACCTACGGAAACGCCATGATGCACGCCGGCCAGCTTGATCAAGCGCTCTCCATATTCGAACGGCTTCTGCGTGAAAAAAATGAAGGCGTCGAGCGATTATTCGATTTGGCCGATCACTACGCTGCCGCGGGCCAGGATGCGAAGGCCGTCGAGCTCCTGCAGACCCTCAAGCGGCGCATGTTTGCGGCGAAACACCAAAATGAATTTGCCGCCCAATTGGACGCGGTGGCGGGGAAGCATCTGCAATCGCAGGCGCTGCTGGAATTTTGGGCGGCCATTTACAGCGAGCTCAATCGTGAATCGCAATATTTCGAGACACTGCTCAAACTTTTCGATGTTTATGCCGGGACAGGCAATTACCAGAAAGCATGCGAATCGCTCGAAAAACTCATGGACATCGATGCCTACGACTACCGCAACCAGGAGCGCCTGGAACGCCTGCGGGGCCACGTCGATGACGCGTTCCTGAAGCGCGTGACGGGCAGGCTGGCCAAGTCGGGCGACTTGACGGCGCCGCCGAGGCAGTCTGCCGCGGGGCAGAGAACCGCGCCGCCGCAGCCCGTCACCGAAGAAGGCCGACAGCTTCAAGCCCTCGAGGACCTCATCGTCCAGACCGAAATATTCTTGCAGTATTCACTGCAGAGCAAAGCGCTCGATCGCCTGCAAAAGATCGCCACAATGTTTCCTGGTGAAGAAGAACGCAACGTTCGCCTGCGAAATCTATATCAGACGGCGAATTGGTGGCCGAAGGGCGCAGCAAAGACCCAGCCGGAAACCGTGTCCGCATCCGACGCACCGGCTGTCGAAGCGCAACCCGTGATCACCGGCAAGACCGGCGTCTATAGCGCAGACACACTTCGCGATCTTTCCAAGATCTCCGAGATCAACCAGAAGATTTTCCGGCAACAGACGCCGCGCGCCATGCTCAATACCGCCGTCAATGAAGTGGGCGCCTATCTTCGGGCTACGCGTGCACTCGCCGTGGTCGGCGCGCAGGGCCGTCCTCCAGAGCTGTCTGCGGAATTCTGCGCGCAAGGCGTTCGGCCCGCGCCGGCCGCGCAGGTCGTCTTTCTACTTGCGCAGATGGAAAAGGCCGTGCCCGATGAGCTCGGCGGCCTGGTTGTCGAGGCTGCGGAAGGTTCCATTCTCGCCGAACTGGGCCTTGCCACCGCGCTTGGCGTTGTGATCACGGATAAGGAAACGCAAACGCCCAACGGCATGCTGATTGTCGGCCACTCCGACGCGCACAAGTGGAGGCCCAACGAGGCTTATTTCCAGCAAGCGATCGGCGACCAGATGTTGATGAGCGTAAGTCACACGCGGCTGCGCTCTCTCGTCCGCCGCATGGGCGTTTCCGACGAGCGTTCCGGCCTGCTGAGCCGCAGCTCCTACCAGAGCTGCTTGCTCACCGAAGCCGACCGCTCCCGAACGCAGGGCACGCCGCTCGCTCTCACCATTCTGCAGATCGACCGGGGTGCGGAGATCCTTCGCCAGCAGGGCGAATCGCCCGTGGAGAAGTTTCTCGAGCAGCTCGCGCGTTCGCTGCAACCAATCGTGCGGCAAAACGATGTGGCCGTGAAGTACACTTCGTGGTCGCTGGCATTTATTCTTCCGGATACGACTCTTGCCGGTGCGCAAAACCTTGCGGACAAGCTGCGGCGCGCTGCGTCCGGCCTGCGCCCGCCGTGGGACGCGACGCAGATTACCCTCAGCGCCGGCATCGTCGAGGCCGTGGCCAAGGCCGATTTCGACAGCGAAGACATCGTCACGGATCTGATCAACCGCGCGGAATTCTCCATCGAAGAAGCGCGCAAGCGGGGGGGCGACACCGTCGTGGCCCTGGAAAGCCCAAAACTGTAGATTCGAACGAAAAGAGGACTCATGTTTCCCACGGACATTGTCATCGTGGCCGGAGCACGCACGCCGATGGCGCGATACGCTGGAGCGTTTTCCGATGTTTCCGCGATCGACCTGGCGGCGCATGCTTCGAAAGAAGCGATTTGGCGCTCAGGTGCGGATCCGGGCGAGTTTGACCACGCGATTTTTGGCAATGTGATGCAGACGAGCGCCGATGCCCTTTACGGGGCCCGCCACGTCGGACTGAAGGCAGGCCTGAAAATCGAAACGCCAGCCGTTACGGTGAATCGCCTCTGCGGCTCAGGGATCGAAGCAATCGCGCAGGCGGCGCAGCGCCTGCTGCTTGACGAGGCCACGATGGTTCTTGCAGGGGGCATGGAGAATATGACGCAGGCGCCTTTCGTCATCCGCGGATTGCGCAATGGACTCAAGCTGGGCGGCGGCGCACTGGAAGATTCACTCATGGCTGGCCTGACCGATACTTATTGCGGACTTCCGATGGCCCTGACCGCAGAAAAGCTTGCCGAACTGCACGGCATCACGCGCAAAGACGCGGACGCCTACGCGTTGCGCAGCCAGCAGGCTGCCGACGCGGCCTACAAGGCTTGCCGCATGAAGGAAGAGCTCGTTGCCGTGGAAGTGAAGCAAGGGAAAAAATCGATCGTCGTAAGCGAAGACGATCACCGCCGGCCGGAAACGACGATGGAGATTTTGGAAAAATTGCCGCCTTCGTTCAAGAAAGATGGCATCGTCACCGCGGGCAACGCCAGCGGCATCGTTGATGGCGCTGCGGCGGTCGTCGTCACGCGCGAGAAAATTGCCAAGGAACGCGGGTTGAAACCCATCGGCCGCATCGTTTCCTGGGCCGCGACGGGTGTGGATCCCAGCATCATGGGCATCGGCCCTGTGCCGTCCTCACAAAAGGCTCTGAAACTTGCGGGCCTGACGCTTGAGCAGATGGATCGTGTGGAAGTCAACGAAGCTTTTGCCGCACAGTATCTTGCCGTGGAGAAAGTGCTGGGACTTAATCGCGATAAGACAAATGTGAACGGCGGGGCAATCGCGCTCGGCCATCCGTTGGCAGCCTCCGGCACACGCCTGGTCATCACAATTCTCAACGAACTGCGCCGCAATCATTTGCGGTACGGCCTTGCCACTGCGTGTATCGGTGGCGGTCAGGGCATTGCCATGGTTGTCGAGGCCTTGCACAACTAGCCAGCCGGTTTCTGCTACACTTTTGAATTCTTGCCGGTGATTTTTCTTTCATTAGCCGGCAGTATTTCCTACGAGGAAAAGCATGGCGATTCATAAAGTGGGTGTTGTGGGGTGTGGCTTGATGGGTTCGGGCATCGCGCAGGTGGCGGCGCAAGCGGGCTTCCCCGTCGTGGTTCGTGAAGTGCACCCAGAGCTCGTCGACAAAGGGTTGAAGAGCATCGAGAAAAACCTTTCACGGCTGGTTGAGAAGGGAACCATCACGGATGCAGCAAAGAACGAAATTCGCGGCCGCTTGCGAGGCACGGCCGCTCTAGAAGATCTGAAGGATTGCGACGTGATCGTGGAGGCGATCATTGAGCAGCTTCCTGCCAAGCGTGAGCTGTTCGCGGCCCTCGATGGGCTTTGTCCGCCCGCCACGATTTTCGCAAGCAACACTTCTTCGCTCATGATTACGGAACTCGCCTCTGCGACCAGGCGCCCGCAGCGTTTTGTCGGCTTGCATTTTTTCAATCCTGTTCCGGTCATGAAGCTTGTCGAAGTCGTGAAAACGATCGCGACCGAGCCGGCCGTTTATGAAGAGATGGTGGCGTTCGGAGCGAAGCTTGGCAAGACGCCGGTGCGGGCAAGCGACAGCACCGGCTTCATCGTCAACCGGCTGCTCGTGCCGTATCTTCTCGATGCCATCCGCGCGCTGGAAGAAGGCGTCGCGTCGATCGAAGACATCGACAATTCGATGAAGCTTGGCTGCGGCCATCCCATGGGGCCGCTGACACTGCTCGATTTCGTCGGGCTCGACACGACTTACTACATCGCGAACATCATGTTCGATGAATTCCGCGAGAGGCGATTCGCGCCGCCGCCGCTGCTGAAGCGCATGGTTCTTGCCGGATGGAACGGCCGAAAGGCAGGCCGCGGTTTTTACGATTATTCCGATGCGCAAAAACCCAAGGCCATGAAGTTTTAATGTGTGGGGAATAGAGCGCAGCCCGCCGCGGCGGGCTGCGCTCTGACAGATGCCAGGTTCGGCGTGAAGGTAACGAACAGATAGGCGAAATAGAGATGGCTTACGAAAATATTTTGTACGAAAAAAGAGACGGCATCGCCTATATCACCTTCAACCGGCCAAAGGTGTTGAACGCGTTGAACCGCAAGACGGTCGAAGAACTGCAGGACGCGCTACTCAATGCACGCGAGGATGTTGACGTGCATGTGTTGATTCTCACCGGTGCCGGAGAAAAATCATTTGTCGCCGGCGCTGACATTGGCGAACTGGCGCAGCAGACACCCGTAAACGGAAAGGAATTTGCGCTTTTTGGGCAAGGAGTTCTTCATCTTCTCGAGACCATGGGCAAGCCGTCGATTTGCGCCATCAACGGCTTCGCCCTCGGCGGAGGTTGCGAACTCGCGCTTGCTTGCACGATTCGTCTGGCGAGCAAGACCGCCAAGCTCGGCCAGCCCGAAGTGAAACTCGGCATCATTCCCGGCTATGGCGGTTCGCAGCGCCTGCCGCGCCTTTGCGGCAAAGGCGTCGCGCACGAACTCTGCCTCACCGGAGAGATGATCAGCGCCGAAGAAGCTCACCGCGTCGGACTCGTGAATCATATCTATGAGCCCGCGGAACTTCTGCCCGCCGCCGAAGCTCTGGCGAAAAAGATCATTGCGAATGCGCCGCTGGCCGTGAAATACATCATCGAGGCCATCGAGCGCGGCGTGGAAATGCCGCAGGAAGAGGGCGTGTTCCTGGAAGCAACGCTCTTCGGCCTGGCCTGCGCGACAGAAGACATGCCCGAAGGGACAAAGGCGTTTTTGGAGAAGCGCCCGGCCCAATTTAGAGGGAAGTAAAGGACGTAGAGGAAGCAAAGGAAAGTGAAACGGCGCGTACCGGCAATGTCAGAGAATCTTCAACCCGGCAAAATTGAGGGAGAACTCAGCGCGTCTGGTTTGCGCTTCGCCGTGGTTGTGAGCCGGTTCAATAGCTTCATCACCGAGCGGCTCCTCGCCGCCGCTGTCGATGCGCTCGGACGAGCCGGCGCCGCGAGCAAAGATGTTGAAGTTGTCCGGGTTCCGGGCGCTTTCGAATTGCCGCTAGCTGCCAAGAAACTCGCGGTGAGCGGAAAGTACGACGCGCTCATCGCCGTCGGCTGCGTCCTTCGCGGAGAGACCACGCATTACGATTACGTCTGCGCGGAAACTTCGCGCGGCCTTCAGCTTGCGCAAATGGACACCGGCGTGCCCATCATTTTTTGCGTGCTCACGTGCGACACCCTCGAACAGGCTATTGACCGCGCGGGTCTCAAGGGTGGCAACAAAGGATTCGAAGCGGGGCTCGCGGCCATCGAAATGGCACACCTCTCTCGCAAGCTGCGTGGCGCAAATTCCAAACCTGCGGCTGGTAGAAAGTCGCGGCGTAAGTAACGTGTCGCTCCGCAGCAAATCCCGGGAATTCGCCTTGCAGATGCTCTTTCAATGGGACATGAGTCCGCAAGAGCCTGTGAAGCTCGAAGCAAAATTCTGGCGCGCCGCGAAAGCAGCGGACTCCACGCGCGCCTTCGCCAATCGACTGTTTGAAGGCGCGGCGAAGGATGTGACAGCAGTAGATGAACTTATCGTCAAGCACGCAGACAACTGGCGCTTCGAACGGCTCGCTGCGATCGATCGCGCCGTGCTTCGGCTGGCGATTCACGAACTGCGTGTTGCCGATACGCCATTCAAAGTTGTCCTCAATGAGGCGGTCGATCTGGCTAAGAAGTATTCTTCGGGGGAGTCAGGCGCGTTCGTCAACGGCATCCTCGACGCTGTCTATAAGTCCATGCAAAATAAGCAGTTAAGTTAGTTTCCGACTCCAATTCCACCCCCGCGAAACTTTGTAACTCTCACCGTGTTTTATCTCGCATCATCCGCTTCAGGTCACGGAAACTCATTCTTCAGGAGAGAAAAAATGAAGGGCAATCATTTGATTACACGAGGTGTGCTCGGGTTTGCATTTGCCGGCTTGCTCGCGGGCGCGGCGTATGCCCAGAGCCAGGATCCCACTCCGCAGCAGCAGGATGTTCAGAGCGATAAGAAAGATATTCGACAGGACAAGAGAGATCTGAACAAGGACCGCGCCGACCGGAATCAGGACCAGGGGGACATCAACAAAGACAAGCGCGACTTGAACAAAGATCGCGCCGATCGAAACCAAGATCAGCGAGACATCAATCACGACCGTACCGATCTGAACAAGGATCGTGTGGATCGCAACAAAGATCAGCGCGATATCAACCACGATAAGAATCAGCTCGCGCGCGATGACAAGAAGTTCGGTGATAACAGTACGCAGGCTCAGGCCGACCGCAAAGATCTGCACAACGATCGCGTGGACCGCAACCAGGATCAGCGGGACATCAATCACGACCGTACCGATCTGAACAAGGATCGCGCTGAGCGCAGCCAAGACCAGCGGGACATCAACAAAGACAAGCGGGATCTTCACAGCGACCGCAAGGATCGCAACAAAGATCAGAAAGACATTAACAAGGACAAGAGCGATCTCCACCAGGATCGCAAGGACCTGCACCGCGACCTGCACCCGAAACATCGCTAATTGCAGAGTGCATCAAACCGAAAGGGCCGCTCGGATCAAACCGCGCGGCCCTTGTCCCATTTCGAGTTTTTCGCGGCGTTAGATGCGGATCGTTCCTTCAAAAACTCTTACCGCGGCTCCGCTCACTCTTGGCACCAGTTTTTTCCCGCTTTGCGAGACTTCCACTTCAATGTGGCTGGGGCGTCCCATTTCTACACCCTGCAAGATGCTGAGGGTATGACCGGCGGACAGTTTCCCATGACGCACGAGATACGCGCCGAGGGAGCCCGCCGCCGAACCAGTTGCCGCATCTTCGTAGAGTTCCCAGGGAAGCATGCCGCGCGAGAAGGTTTTGCCGCCGGTACCGGAGGCGAAGCAATAGGCCATCGTGCCGTTTTTTCCCAGCAATCGACGCAGTTCGTTCATATTCATCTGGATTTTGGCGAGCGCCGCGCGGCTCCGCAGCGGCACCATCAAATTGAAGATGCCCGTGGACGCAAATTCCGGCTCTAACTTCGGATCGAAATCCTTTGGTGAGATTCCCAGAGCGGCTGCGAGCGCGTGCTTGCGGATCTTTGCGGGACGGAATGCCGCCCCCTTCTGCGTCATCGTGACGCGTTGCGGTCGTCCGTCCTTGAAGCGGATCTCCACCGGCAAGATTCCTGCGCCAGTTTGCTGCAATATGTGCACGCCTCCTTCTTGCGCGGGCACAACGCCCAGCTCCGCCAGGAGGAACCACGTTCCGATTACCGGATGGCCGGCCAGTTTCAGCTCTTCACGCGTCGTGAAGATGCGCAGCCGCGCCAGAGCCTCGTCCTCGGTAGGCTTTTGCACGAAAACCGTTTCCGATAGATTCATTTCTCGCGCGATTGCGAGCATTTGGTCGTGGGAGAGGCCGTCGCCGTCGGTGATCACCGCCAGCGGATTTCCTTCGAAGCGCGTGGTAGTAAAAACGTCGAGCGTATGAAAACGATGTTCCATGGCTGGTTTCTTGTCGCTGCGGCAGCGAGTACCGCAATCAGATTCGCTGGAGCTGCGCGACCGTCCTTTCGTTCGTAATATTTCCGGTATTTAACGTCGTTTTAGGCTCGATGAGCACGATGTGGACTTCCTCATCGGCGACGGGGAGATGTTCGACACCACGCGGAACAATGACGAATTCACCTTCGCGCACGAGCGCTTCGCGGTCGCGGAATTTCATGCGCAACGTGCCTTTGACAACGAGAAAGAGCTCATCTTCGTGTTCGTGATGGTGCCAAACAAATTCGCCCTTCAGTTTCACCGCCTTGACGTGGCATTCGTTCACCTCGCCGATGATCCTGGGGTTCCAGTAATCGGAGAAGAGACCGAATTTTTCTTGCAGATTGATAGTTTTCATTGCGCCACCTAGAGAGTGTGAATCATATCGGTTACGGCTTGAAGAACGCGCCGGGTGGTTTCCGGTTTGGAAGTTTCCGAATACACGCGCAACACGTTTTCCGTGCCCGAGGCGCGTACCAGCACCCAGCCGACATCCCCGAGGTACACCTTGATGCCGTCCATGTCCTCGCGCCGCACCACCGGCCAGTCGAGTATCCGTGTCAGCTTGCCATTCGAAAAGCGCCGGATGACTTTTTCTTTCTGCCCCGGACTTAGATCGAGATCGACGCGGCCGTAGTGATACTCGCCGAATTCAGCGTGAAGCGCGCCGAGTAATTCACCCAACGATTTGCCGTGCCAGGCCATCAACTCCGCGAGAAGCAGCGCCGAGACGGTCGCGTCGCGCTCCGGCAGATAAAGACTTGTTCCGATCCCGCCGCTCTCTTCACCGCCGATCAAGATATTCTGCTCCAGCATCAGCTCGCAAATATATTTGAAGCCGATGGGGACTTCGTGCAGCTTCCGCCCAAACTTTGCCGCCAGCTTGTCAACGAGCTTGGTAACCGAAAATGTTTTTGCAATGTCGCCGGGCAGTTTTCGCGTGCCGGCCAAGTGCCACACAAGCAGCGCGAAAATCTGATGCGGAGTAACAAACGTTCCGTCGCGGTCGATCGCGCCGATGCGATCGCCGTCGCCGTCGGCGGAGAAGCCCGCATCGTATTTTCCCGCGCGAACGGCCTGCCGCAGGGCTTCGATATGCGGCTCGATGGGTTCGGGGTGCACACCGCCGAAGCGCGGGTCGCGGATTCCGCGGATTTCGTCGCATGCGATCCCATTTCGTGTGAATAGTTCACGCAGCAGACCCGCTGCCGCGCCGTGCATCGGGTCAGCCACGAACTTCAGCTTCGCGTCGCGCAGACGTTTCCAGTCCACCAGCTTTTCGATGGTGTCCAGATACGGCGCTCGCGGCTCGAGCGAGTGGATCAAGTCTTTTCGCGGCGGCAGTGGCGGAACGCCCGCCTTCAGGACGCCTTCGAGTTCGCTTTCGATTTGCGCGACGATGGAGGGCAAGGCGGAACTGCCGTAACTCGCCTTGTACTTAAGGCCGTTCCAGCGGTAAGGATTGTGACTCGCTGTGACAACGATGCCACCCGCAGCGCAGCGCTGGCGCACGAGTAATGACACGGTGGGTGTTGGACAGGGCTTGTCCGCGAGCCAAACGGGCGTTCCGGTCGCGCTGATTACATTGGCGACCTCGGCCGCCACCCAGTCCGACGCAAAACGGTGGTCGTAGCCGACGATCACGCCTTTTCGCGCGTCCTCGCCGCGCACGACGTACCGCGCGATTGCATGAGCGACAAGGCGCGCGTTCGCAAAAGTAAAATCCTCGGCGATCACGCCGCGCCACCCGTCGGTGCCAAATCGAATCGAAGTCATTTTAGGTGAGTATACGCGAAGCAAAGCATTCGCAAAGAGCCAGATTGGACTCTCGGTCGCAAACCGGCCGCCTCAGAAGGCCGCCGCTTACTCTGTGAGTGGCGCACAAGGCGAACAGATCAGCCGTGGCGTGGTTGACCGGGGCACACACAGAAGTCTGTGCTACTGGGGTGCAGAAAGGATGCCGGCCATAGAAGAGGGCCGCTGGGACTAAGATGGCGACCTAACGCCACCGCTACAAAAGGTGCTTGCTTCTATTTTCTTCCAGCCACTTCACGACCTTACCGATGTCCTGCGCGCGGTCGCGCGGGCAGATGAGCAGGGCGTCCGGAGTCTCCACGACGACGAGATCGCGCACGCCGATGGCGGCGACGAATTTCGAAGGGCTCCACAAAAAATTGCCCTCGGCGTCGATGGCGTGGCCTTGGCCAGCGAAGATGTTCGCACTCGGCTGCTTCGCAAGGAGTTCATACACCGCTGCCCAGGAGCCGATATCGCTCCAGGCAAACTCGGCGGGAATCTCGAAAACTCGCGGCGGACCTTCCTGGCGAGTCGCGGCCTCCAAGATGGCGTAATCGACGGAAATATTTTCGAGCTTGGGATAGATCGCGCGCAATTTGCGCTCATAGCTGCGCTTGCCGATGTGTCCGGCGAGTGATTCGAGCGCCGTGTGCGTGTTTGGCAGGTGACGCTGCAAGTTTTCCAGGAATGTCGAAACGCGCCAGAAGAACATCCCGGCGTTCCAATGGTAATTGCCGGAAGCGACATATTCTTTCGCAAGCTGTAGCTCAGGTTTCTCGGTAAATCGCCGGACGGCAAAAACAGGGAAACCTTTGGCGCGCAAATGTTCGCCCACGCGTTCGATGTAACCGAAGCCCGTCTCCGGCCGCGTCGGCGGAATTCCGAGTACGACCAGGCACCCTGGCTCACGAGCCACCTCCAGAGCTGCACGAACGATCTCTCGATAGCGCTCCGGCTGGGCGATGTAATGATCGGCCGGAAGTACCGCCAGCAACGCATCGCCGCCCGCAGCGTGGCGCACGTGCACCGCGGCCAGCGCGATCGCCGCGGCGGTGTTCCGTCCGATGGGTTCGGAGAGGACGAGCTTGCGAGCCGCTGCGGGCAACTGCTTCCGCACCGCAGCCGCGTGCGCGGCATTCGTCACCGTCCAAATGCGTTCCGCCGGAATCAGCGGCCGGAGTCGCGCGACCGTTTGCTCTAACATCGTGTCCTTGCCGACGATGTTCAGGAGTTGCTTGGGAGTGCGCGTGCGGCTGCGTGGCCAGAAGCGCGTGCCGCGTCCTCCCGCCAGAATCACCGCATGGACCGGAAGTTGCCGCTTGGTCATGAAAATCTCATTTCAAGAGAAAAACACGCGTGCGAGTGCATGCTCGACAATGCCTTCTCGCCGGAAGGCATCTCGCAGCGCGGCAAGGTCCGGAACGTACGTGCGAAGCATAACCGTCGGCGCCGATGGATTCATCGCAAACGTTTCCAGCGTGGCCGGGAGCATCCAACATTCTCCGCCGTGATACGGTTCCTGGCCATGTTTCCATCCCAGCGCGCCGGTGCCGGATAGGATCACGACTAATTCAAACTGAGCCTCATCCAATTGCCATCCGCAAGGACTAGGGACGTCCCATCGTTCCGCAGCAAAATACCTGCACGCCGCGAGCAGTGACCCAGCGCCGCCAGGAATCGCCGCTGGCAAAACTTTTCCACCTGCCGCCGTCCCAAGGTTCATCACGTCGAGCGCTTTCTCGATGTGCAATTCCCGTGGCTTCCCTCGCGCATCGACTCGACCGTAATCGTATACACGATACGTCAGGTCCGAATACTCCTGCACCTCGCACAGCGCCATGCCGGGTCCGATGGTGTGCGGCGTGCCCGCGGGAACAAAGAATGTGTCACCTGCCTTAACCTCGTGCGCTTGGAAAAGATTCTCCACGGTATGCGCGGCAAGCGACCTCAGAAACTTCTCTTTGTCGACGCCGGGTTTGAGGCCGACGAGCACTCGCGCCCCTGGCTCGGCAGACACCGCGTGCCACATCTCGGTTTTTCCGCGGCCACCGGCGGCTTGTTCGTGAGCCGCCGCATACGCATCGTCTGGATGGACCTGAATCGATAACTTGTCGTTCGAGAAAATGAATTTTACGAGTAGAGGGAAATTCGCCGTGGAAGCAAGGTGCGTTCCGCGCCACTCGACGGGCATCTCGCGCCACGCATCGCCGAGAGTTTTTCCTGCGAAGGGACCGTTCGCGACGCGGCAATCCACGCCCGTCAACCAGGCTTCGCCCAGTGGCTCGGCCAGATTCGATTTTTCCGGAAAAAGGGGCGCAAGCGAGCGCGCCCCCCAAATGCGCGGACTGAAAATGGGCTCGATGCGTGTCGGCTCAGGCCGCATGCTTCAGGCAGCGGCCTCGACGCGCGCAAAGAAGCGCTCCATCCGGCGCAGGCCTTCTTCGATGCGCTCGATGGACGTGGCGTACGAGAGCCGCAAGTAGCCCGGCGCGCCAAACGCATCACCCGGCACCAGTGCGACGCGCGCCTCGTCCAGCAGGAGTTTCGCAAGCTCGGTGGTGTCCTTCGCCAGCGCGTGCTCGCTTGCGCCGTTCGCCAGATGTGCCGAGACGTTGGGAAATGCGTAGAACGCGCCCCCGGGCATACCGCACGTGACGCCCGGAATCGCGCGCAGACCCTCGACGATTCGTTTCCGCCGCTTCGCGTACTCCGCAAGCATCACCGGCACGGTCTCCATTGTTCCGCGCATGGCTTCCAGTGCCGCGTACTGCGCAATCGAGGTCGGATTCGACGTTGACTGGCTCTGCAGCTTGATGACCGCCTGGACCAGCGCCTCCGGCGCCAGGGTATAGCCGATGCGCCACCCGGTCATCGCAAATGTTTTTGAAACTGAGCCGATGGTGATGACACTTGCTTTCGAGTCCGGCGCGCTTGCGATCGAGAATGGTTTGTGTGGCTCGTAAATAAAGTGCGAGTAGCACTCATCGCCCATCAGCCACACGTTGTGTTTCTTGCAGACCGCAAGGATGCGCTGGTACTCGTCCGGCGGCACCACGCCACCCGTCGGATTACTCGGCGAATTCAGGATCAACAGTTTCGTTTTCGGCGTGATGGCTTTTTCGATCGCCGCGGCCTTCACGCTGAAACCGTCTTCGGGCCGGGTCTCCACATACACCGGCGTGCCGCCGGCATACTTCACAATGTCCGGAAAGCTCACCCAGTACGGCGCGGGAATGATCACTTCGTCGCCCGACTGAATCAGGACGCTCACCACATTAAAGATCGCGTGCTTGCCGCCGACGCTGACGACGCATTCCTTTGGGGCGTAGTTCGAGCCCAGTTCGCGCTTGTGCCAGGCGCAAATCGCTTCGCGCAGCGGCATGATGCCGCCCGTTGGCGTGTACTTGGACTTGTTTTCCTCGATCGCGCGGATCGCCGCCTTCTTAATATGCTCCGGCGTCGAGAAATCTGGCTCGCCCGGCCCGAAGTCGGCGATGTCCACGCCCTGCGATTTCAGCCGGTCGGCTTCGGCGATCACCGCCGCCGTCGGCGAGATTTGTATGCGATTGATGCGTTCCGTTAGCTGCACGCTGTCTCCTCTTTGCTTGCGTCCATTTTGACGCTTGCAGATTCTTTACGAAACTTTTGCGCGGAGGCGTTGCTCCACCACCGAGGGCACCAAACCATCCAGCGGCCCGCCAAGCTGGGCGATTTCTCGAACCAGTTTTGAGCTCAGGTAGCTATAGGGTTCTCCCGGCAGCATGAAGACCGTCTCCAGCCGCGGCTCGAGTTTCCTGTTCATCAGCGCCATCTGCAACTCGTATTCGTAATCCGAGATGGCGCGTATCCCGCGCAAGATGACGCCCGCGCCGCGCTTCCTCGCATAGTCCACCAACAGCCCCTCGAAAACGTCCACTTCCACGGCGGGCCACTGCTTGGTCACCTCGCGCAACATCTCCACGCGTTCGTTTACGGTAAACAGCGGCTGCTTCTCCGTATTCTTAAGCACCGCCACAATCACCACGTCGAACATCTTTTCACCGCGCCCGATCAGGTCGAGGTGGCCGTTCGTCACCGGATCAAACGAGCCGGGATAGATGGCGACAGATGTTTTCATCAGCGTTGCACGAATGTTGACCGTTTAGCGGCCAAGCACGACACCGCCATTCTAACTCAGCCCGTGAGGCCGATGCCTGCCAAAGTTTGTGCGCCAGGCGAGGGGAAGAAATGCGTTTCGCGGCAGGCTCCGGATGTGACAGTATGCCCCGTCACACTGCTGCACAGCAGGCATCCTTGGTATTTTTCTTTCATCTTTTCTCGCAGGAGGGCTCTCCGGAAAATGTCTCCAAGTCCATGGGCACAAGGCCTTTGCATGTTGGTTCTCACCGCTTTTCTCTATCCCCTAGCGGTAAGTACGCAGGAGCAGCGGCCGCTGAATCTCATGCCCGTCCCCGCGAATGTGAAGCTTGGAATCGGGCGATTGGCCGTCGATTCCTCTTTTTCGGTCGCCCTGACGGGCCGCGACGACGCGCGGCTGGAGCGTGCCGCCCAGCGATTCCTCGGCCAGCTCGGACGTCAAACCGGGCTCATTCTCTCAGCGAAACCCGCGGACGCCTCGAAAGCGACTCTCGTGATCCACACCGACCACGACAGCAAGCCCGTGCAGGAACTGGGCGAAGAGGAATCTTACGTCCTCGAAATCGGCGCAAACGGCGCGAAACTCACGGCACCGACGGCACTGGGCACATTGCATGGCCTGCAAACTTTTTTGCAATTGGTGGAGGTCTCGGCGGATGGCTTCGCCGCGCCGGCGGTCACGATTCAGGACAAGCCACGCTTCCTTTGGCGGGGTTTAATGATCGATTCCGCCCGCCATTTCATTCCGCTCGAGGTCATCAAGCGAAACCTCGACGGCATGGAAGCCGTGAAAATGAATGTCTTCCACTGGCATCTCTCCGAGAACCAGGGCTTCCGCGTGGAAAGCAAGAAATTTCCGAAGCTTCACCAGATGGGCTCCGACGGGCTTTACTTCACACAAGACGAAATCCGCGAGCTCATTGCCTACGCTCGCGACCGTGGCATCCGCGTCGTTCCCGAATTCGATATGCCCGGACACAGCACCTCCTGGCTTGTCGGCCATCCGGAGCTTGCCAGCGCGCCCGGCCCCTATGAAATTGAGCGCCGCTGGGGCGTCTTCGATCCCGCGTTTGATTCCACAAACGAAAAAACGTACAAATTTCTCGATCAATTCATCGGCGAAATGGCCAAGCTTTTTCCGGACCAGTTCTTCCACGTCGGCGGTGACGAAGTAAACGGCAAACAGTGGGACGCCAATCCCAAAATTCAGGAGTTCATCCGCGCTCACGGAATAAAAGGTAATAAGGGTCTGCAGACTTATTTCAACAAGCGGCTGCAGCCGATTGTAGCGAAGCACGGCAAGAGCATGATTGGATGGGACGAGGTGCTGGACCCCAGCCTGCCAAAGGACATCACGATCCATTCCTGGCGCGGACCGGAGTCGCTCGCTGCAGCGGCGAAGCAGGGTTACCGCGGAATTCTTTCGAACGGCTACTACCTCGATCTCGGATGGCCGGCCGCGCGGCACTACGCCGTCGACCCGCTGGGCGAGGACGCTGCAGGTCTCTCGGCTGAGGAAAAAGCGCGCATCCTCGGCGGCGAATCCTGTATGTGGTCGGAATATGTGAACGCCGAGAATGTGGATTCGCGTATCTGGCCGTGGAATGCCGCGATCGCGGAGCGCCTGTGGTCTCCCCAGGAAGTGCGCGACCCTGCTTCGATGTACGCGCGGCTGGAAGCCATCAGCGCCAGGCTCGAATGGCTCGGTCTGAGGCACAAGACAGTCTACGGCGCGATGTTGCAGCGCATCGCCGGCCAGGCCAGCCCGGAAGAACTCGCCGCGCTGCGCATGCTTGCCGATGTCGTGGAACCCGTTAAGGACTACACGCGCGAAGAAACCGTGACCGCCGAGCCAACGAGCGCGACGCCGCTGAATCGCTTGGTTGACGCGGTGCCACTGGAAAGCGCGGCCGGCCGCCAATTCGGCGAGCTCGTGGACAAATTTCTTGCTGCGTCCTGTCACGATGAAGCCGCCACTGCGCGGCTCCGTTCGCTGTTCGCGCTCTGGCGCGACAACGATGCGAAGCTGCGGATGCTCGCGCAGCGGTCTTTCCTGGTGAAAGAAGTGGTGGCGAGCTCGCAGGACCTATCAGCGCTTGGCTCTGTTGGGATGAGTGCGCTGGATCTCCTGGCGCGGGGCGCGCCTGCGACCGAGGACTGGAAGCCGCAGCAGCTCACCATCCTCCAGCAGGCCGAGAAACCCAAGGCGCAACTCCTGCTCGTTCCTGCGCCAGCCGTGCAGAGATTGGTTGAGGCTGCCGCTAGTGGTGGGGCCTGCGCCTCAGCCAAATAGTGACGGGTCGGCGTGTGGTTTATGGTGCTCTTGCAGTACCGCGACCTCCCATCGAGAGCGTAGGGCGGCATGATGCTAGTGCTTATCTGGCGATACCATCCAGTTGTGAAAAGTGACACTTCCCTGTAAATTAGAGACCATTCGACCCAAAGTGTTAGTAAAATACGACTAATTCAGTCTTACTATAAACTGAACGAAATACAGGCTTTGGCAGTCGAGAAGCTTCTATTTCGGCTTGACTTGGCAGGGCGAAACAGAGTAGACTACAAGTGCGACTGATTTAGTCGCATATGACATTACTGGGGTAGAAGAGCTGATCGATGTTTAAGCTTTCCAAGAAGGCCGACTACGGTTTAATTGCTGTGAAACATCTGGCCCTGCACCGGAATGGGCACGCCTTCAGCGCCAGCGAAATTGCCGCAGAGTATGGCATTTCCGCGACGCTCATGGCCAAGGTGCTGCAAAAGCTGGCGCGACAGTCGCTGGTCGCCGCCACGCACGGCTCCAGCGGCGGCTATCAGCTTGCCAGGGACCCGGGCCAGATCAGCGCGCTGGATGTGATTTCCGCGATTGACGGGCCGGTGTTCATCACCTCTTGCGTCACGAGTCACGGAGCGTGTGACGCCACGGAAAAATGTTCGGTGCGTGAGCCGCTGCGCCGCGTAAATGAAAGCATTTTGAATGTGCTCAACACTGTCACGATTTCTCAGATGAGCGAAGACCCGCATGAGCCGGCGCTCGTCGCATTGAGGACTTAGGAGAGTAAGGACATGGCCGTAAAGCTGCCGATTTACATGGATAATCACGCGACCACGCCGGTTGACCCGCGCGTCGTCGAAACGATGCTGCCGTATTTCAACGAAAAATTCGGCAACGCCGCAAGCCGAAACCATTCCTTCGGCTGGGCCGGCGAAGAAGCTGTCGAGAACGCGCGCGCGCAGGTGGCCTCGCTCATCGGCGCAACGCCCAAGGAGATCATCTTCACCAGCGGCGCTACGGAGTCCGACAACCTGATGATCAAGGGCGTCGCGGAGATGTACCGCGAGAAGGGCAACCACATCATCACCCAGGCCATCGAGCATAAAGCTGTTCTCGATACCTGCAAGCGCTTGGAGAAATACGGCTTCGAGGTCACCTATCTGCGGGTGCAGAAGGATGGCCGTGTCGATCTTGAGGATCTGCGCAAGGCCATCACGCCGAAGACCATCCTCATTACCATCATGTACGCGAATAACGAAATCGGCATAATCAACCCGATAGCGGAAATCGGCAAAATCGCCAAGGAACACGGCATCATCTTCGCCGTAGACGGCGTGCAAGCCGTCGGCAAGATTCCGGTCGACGTGCAGAAAGACAACATCGACCTGCTGGCCATCAGCGGCCACAAGATTTATGGACCCAAGGGC
This sequence comes from Candidatus Acidiferrum sp., assembly GCA_035544995.1. Taxonomy (GTDB): domain Bacteria; phylum Acidobacteriota; class Terriglobia; order Acidiferrales; family UBA7541; genus Acidiferrum. The sequence continues at coordinate 25,362 of DASZZI010000072.1, read as the reverse complement.
GTCGGCGCCCTGTATGTTCGCCGCCGCAATCCCCGCGTGCAGCTGTCCGCGATTATTGACGGCGGCGGCCACGAACGCGGCATGCGTTCGGGCACGCTCAACGTCCCGGGCATCGTAGGCCTCGGCAAGGCTTGCGAGATCGCCCAGCAGGAAATGCCGGAAGAGAGCGTTCGGATGCGCGCGCTCCGCGACAGGCTGAAGAGCAGGCTCGAATCGAAGCTTGACGAGGTTTTCATCAACGGTTCGATGGAGCACCGCCTGCCGAACAACCTGAACATGAGCTTCGCCTACGTCGAAGGCGAATCGCTCCTGATGGGCATCAACGACATCGCGGTTTCGAGCGGTTCCGCCTGTACCTCGGCAACCCTTGAGCCCAGCTACGTACTCAAAGCATTAGGTGTGGGCGAAGATCTCGCCCACACTTCGATTCGCTTCGGCCTCGGCCGCTTCAACACGGTGGAAGAAGTCGACTATGTCACCGACAAAATGGTGCAAGTCGTCACCAAGCTCCGTGAGCTTTCCCCGCTCTATGAAATGGCCAAGGAAGGCATCGATATCTCTAAAATGAAATGGCAGACGGCGTAAGGAACGCCTAAAGAGAACAATGGTAAACGAAGGGACAATTCGGATTCACCGCTCGATCGTGGGCACGGGCGCGGCGTTTCGCGTTTCGTTCGTACCCTATTCTTCGGACGGAGAGAGCACCGCGGCCGTGCGTGCGTTCCACGAAGTCCAGCACGTGCGCGCGTTCCTAAAGCTTCTGGGCGTAGGTGCGGAACTCATTAAAGACGCTCTTCGCCAGCTTGCGGCCGGCCGTTCGGCATCCGTGCCGAACGTCAGCCTATCGGACGAAGCCGTCAAGAGCGCAGGTTTGACGAGCACAGAAAATCTTGCGAGAAGTCGCGGTTAAGGAGCAGGAACGATGGCATATAGCGATAAGGTCGTAGAGCACTACAACAATCCGCGCAACGTCGGCAGCCTTCCCAAAGAAGACCCCAACGTCGGCACGGGTCTGGTCGGCGCGCCGGAGTGCGGCGACGTCATGAAGCTGCAGATGAAGATCAATCCCGACACCAAGATCATTGAAGAAGCCAAGTTCAAGACCTTTGGTTGCGGCTCGGCGATTGCCAGCTCCTCGCTCGCCACCGAGTGGGTGAAGGGCAAGACCGTCGAAGAGGCGCTCTCCATCAAGAACACGGACATCGTGCGCGAGCTCTCGCTTCCGCCGGTGAAGATTCACTGTTCCGTGCTCGCCGAAGACGCCATCAAGGCCGCGATTGGCGACTGGAAGAAGAAACACGGCGTCGAAGTCGCGGCTTCCGAAAAGGCGTCGCACTAACTAAGAGCGCTATCTCAGGGGCAATTGGTCATGGCAACAGAAGTAGTCAGTCTGAGCACTGCAAAGATCCACCTAACCGAGCGCGCCGCGCAGAAAATCCGCGCGCTGCTCGAAAAAGAAGGTGTGTCGCCCGAGCAAGGTGGCTTGCGTGTTGGCGTGCAGGGCGGCGGCTGCTCCGGCTTGTCGTATGCCATGCGCCTCGATACCCGGGCGCGCGACCGCGACAAAATCTTCGAAGAGCACGGCGCGCGCATCTTTGTCGACCCAAAAAGTTTTCTGTATTTGAATGGCACTACGCTGGAGTACGAAGAGACGCTCATACGCCAGGGATTCGTCTTCCAGAATCCCAACTCGGCGCGGAATTGCGGCTGCGGCAGCTCTTTCACGGCCTAGTAGAACAGGCTTTAGCCTGTGCGCCGTGTCGAATCGCCGCAGGCTGGCCTGACGAGTGGTTGGCAGCCGCACCCGCCAGCCACTTTTTTTGTGCCCCACCGAGGTGATGACTCATGTGGGAAGTTGCGGAGCTCACTCTGTCACTGCTCTTCGATCTCGTGGGCCCGTTTGTTTTTGAACGGTTCGCAGACAGCAGTCTCCGCCGGCTGAGAGTTTGATGATTCCGATCCAATGACTGCGCCTTCCACAGCGACGAATCCGCCCTTGGTCTGCTGGAACTGCCACGAGCGAGCGCTCGGCACGCATTTTTGTCCGAGCTGCGGCAAACTCCTGCAGCTGCCGCAGGCCGTGGATTACTTCGCGCTGTTTGAAATGCCCCGCAAGCTGTGGATCGAGATGGATGGCCTGGAGAAAAAGTTTCTGCAACTGAGCTGGAAGCTTCATCCCGACAATTTTGTGAATGCCACGGAGCGCGAAAGAGAACTCTCGCTGGAGAAAAGTTCGCAGCTGAACGACGCCTATCGCGTGCTGCGCGATCCTGTCGCCCGTGTCGAGTATCTGCTTGGCATCGAAGGCATGCGTAAAGAGGGCGAGCACAAGCAGCAGGCACCGCCCGAACTGCTCGAAGAAGTTTTCGAGCTGAACGAATCCCTCGACGAACTGCGCGAAGCAAAAGCCCAAGGCGGCGATCTCGCGGCCCTGAAATCGCGCCTTGAGGGAGCCGAAAAGAATTTTCAGGAAAAGCTTGTGGAAGTCGATGCACAGCTCCAGAGCACGGCCCGGGAATGGGACGCCGAGGTCGATGCAGTGATGGACGACGCAGCACGAAAAAAGATCATGAGCCGGCTGAATGAATTGCTCAATCGCCGCTCCTACGTCCGGAACTTGGTCACCAACGTTCAAAAGGAATTGTTGTAGCCGCGATCTCCGGCGAGGCCGGAATCCAAACAGCGGACTTCAGACCGCGGGCTTTTTCGAAAGTGCTTGGCAAACATGGGACGCATCGTCGGCATTGATCTCGGCACCACCAACAGCCTAGTCGCGTACATCGATACGCAGACGAATCAGCCGAAGTGTATCCCCGGCCCTTACGGCGAGACGCTCTGCCCTTCGATCGTTAGCCTCGATCCGGACGGCAGCATCATCGTCGGTGAAGCCGCCCGCCGCCGCCTCCTCACGCAGCCCAAGCGAACCATCTACTCCGTCAAGCGACTCATGGGGCGCGGCCCAGCCGACGTGCAGAGCGAGCTGAAGCTCTTCCCGTTCCGCATCGATCCATCAAGCAAGAACGTCATCCGAGTAAGGCTGGGCGACAGAGTGCTCACGCCGCCGGAGATCTCTGCGTTCATTCTTCGCGAGCTCAAAAATTGGGCCGAGTCCTATTTCGGCGAAAACGTCGACCGCGCCGTCATCACCGTGCCTGCCTATTTCAACGACGCTCAGCGTCAGGCCACCAAGGACGCCGGTAAAATCGCCGGCCTTGAAGTTCTTCGCCTTGTCAACGAACCCACCGCGGCCGCTCTCGCCTATGGCCTGCATGAAAAGCCCGCCGCGGCGGGTGGCCGCGTCGCCGTCTACGACCTTGGCGGCGGTACGTTCGACATTTCCGTTCTCAAGCTCATCTCCACCGCGGAGGGAGACATCTATCAGGTGCTCTCCACCAACGGCGACACCCATCTTGGCGGCGATGACATCGACAATTTGCTCCAATCCTTTGTCCACGAGCAGATTCTTCGGGAAGATCAAATCGACTTTTCACCGCACGCCGAGCTCGCCCAGGAGTTACGCAAGTCGCTCATCGCCGTGAAACACGAGTTATCCACAGCGGACTCGGCCGCGCTGCGCTTCCCGCTGCCCAGTGGAGCCATTTTCGTCCATGAATTCACTCGCGGCGCGTTCGAAGCGCTCATTCGCCCGATCGTCGATCGCACCATGGGACCGGTGAAGCAAGCGCTCGCGGATGCCCAGCTCAAGCCTGCTGATATCGAAGAAGTTGTGCTCGTCGGCGGCACCACGCGCACGCCGCTCATTCGCCGCACGGTGCAGGAATTCTTCGACCGCAAACCGCACACCGCGCTGAATCCCGACGAAGTCGTCGCGCTCGGCGCCGCGGTTCAGGCGAATATCCTCGACCGCGGCGTGAGCAACATGCTGCTCCTCGACGTCACGCCGCTCTCGCTGGGCATCGAAACTTACGGCGGCGCCGTTGCGAAAATCATCCCGCGGAACTCCACGATTCCGGCGAGCGCGCAGGAACTCTACACCACCGGCGTTGACAACCAAACCGGCATCGACATTCACGTCGTCCAGGGTGAGCGCGAATTGGCAAAGGACTGCCGGTCCCTTGCGCGCTTCACGCTCAAAGTTCCGCCCGCGCCCGCCGGCTTGCCGCGCATCGAAGTCAAATTCCTCATTGACGCCAACGGTATCCTTCAGGTTGCGGCCAAGGATCTGCGCACCGGCGAGCAGCACTCCATCGAAGTCCAGCCGAGCTACGGCATCAGTGACAACGAAATCGAGCGCATGCTGGAAGAATCCATCGAATATGCCGAGCAGGATTTCGCGGAGCGCCAGCTCATCGAAGCACGCACGGAAGCGGAATTAATTCTCAGCGCGACGGCCAAAGCGCTTGCGAATCCGCAGTCGGAAGCTTTGTCCGAGGAAGAGCTCGCGGGGATTGACGCATCCATTGCCGCCCTCAAAGAATCCGCCGCTGGCATGGATTACAAGCTCATCCGCAAGCGCATCGACGAGCTGAATCGCGCGACGGAGCACTTGGCGGAATTGCTGATGAATTTCGCGGTTTCAACGGCCCTGGAAGGCCGCAAACTCGCCGAAGTCTGACCGTTGAGATTTCCCTTGTAGGGGCGCAGCATGCTGCGCCCCTACGAAGACAAGGGCAAAGCGCTAGTGGGTTAGCGAAGAGAGGAAAAGAACATGGGCGGCAGCAATCCGTACATCGAGGAAGTCAAATACACGCCCGCCACGAAGAAATACAAGGTCACGTTTCTTCCCAGCGGCAAGACCTTCGAGATCGACCCGGAGAAGATTCCTTACGGCCACAACGGTATTCCGGGCAGCATCCTTGACATCTCCGAAGGCTTCAAGATGGGCCTCGACCACGCCTGCGGCGGCGTCTGCGCCTGCTCCACCTGCCACGTGATCGTGAAGGAAGGCCTCGAATCCTGCAACGAAGCAACCGACGCCGAGTTCGACCAGCTCGACGAAGCTCCCGGGATCACGCCGAAGTCGCGTCTAGGCTGCCAGGTCATTCCCGACGGTACGACGGACATCGTCGTCGAAATTCCGGAATGGAACAAGAATTACGCCAAGGAAGCCGATCACTGAAGCGCCGTGCCTCGTGACCCGCGCCTCGTGATTCGCGCAGCGATTGCCTTCTCGATGATTTTTGTAGCGCCGGGCTTCAGCCCGGGCATCTTGCTGACTTTTCAGGAGCTAACCGTGCCGCGAACTTTTGATTGGGACGCTATCGAAGACATCGCCATCGCCCTGACCGACAAATTCCCAGGCACCGATCCTCTCACGGTACGCTTCACGGACATGCACAAATGGATCACTGAACTCCCCGGATTCTCCGGCGATCCGATGACCTCCAACGAAGCCAAACTCGAAGCCATTCAAATGGCCTGGCACGAAGAATTTCAAGACCGCCAGGGCTAAACGTTCCGCTACGCCATGTATGTCATCCTGAGCGAAGCGCGTTTATTGCGCTCCGTATAGGTTCTCGGAGCGATGGTTCTTTCCCAATCGCGTCGGCAGAATTTCTGATGCGACGCCCACGCGCAGCTTGTGGAATTGCACGATTTTTCTTATTCTAGAAAGGTTCCGCACCCCGCAAAATGTGGCGCTATGGTGCAACGGTTAGCACGCGGCCCTTTCAAGGCCGAAATACGGGTTCGATTCCCGTTAGCGCTACCAACTTTCTTGATTCCCGGTGATAATTAGAACGGTGGCGTTTTTCGTCCTGTGAAGCAGGGGTCCTTCCAATGGCATATCTGATGCGCACCTCCAATCCAGCGCTGAATGAAAAGGCCTTCAAAGGCCAGGTCGCCTTCGGCGACGCAATGACCCTGCAGGGCACCGTCAACAAGACCGGCCTGCTCTTGCTCTGCGTCGTTGCCACCGCCGCCTGGACCTGGGGCATGTCGCACTCGCAGACGCCCGAAGCCGCACTTCCCTGGATGTTCGGTGGCCTCGTCGGCGGCTTTATCGTGGCCCTCGTCACCATCTTCAAGAAAGAATGGTCGCCGATCACCGCGCCGATGTACGCGCTCCTCGAAGGCCTCGTTCTCGGCGGCATTTCCGCCATTTTCGAGCGCATGTATCCGGGCATCGCCGTCCAGGCCGTCGGGCTCACCTTCGGCACGCTCTTCGTCATGCTTATCGCATATAAGAGCGGGATGATCCGCGCCACGCAGGGCTTCAAGCTCGGTGTCATCGCCGCCACCGGCGGCATCGCCGTTTTCTATCTTGTCGAAATGGCGCTCAGCTTCTTCTTCCACATCCAGGTACCCGCGATAAACGGCAGCGGCCCCTGGGGCATCGCTTTCAGCCTCTTCGTGGTCATTATCGCAGCGCTGAACCTCGTCCTCGATTTTGACATGATCGAGACGGGCGTTCGTGGCGGCGCGCCGAAGTACATGGAATGGTACGGCGCCTTCGGCCTGATGGTCACGCTGATCTGGCTCTATCTGGAGATTCTGCGGCTGCTGAGCAAGGCCCGCAGGAAGTGACGACCGGCCGTGTGGAACGGAAGAGAATCAGTCATGCGTTAAAACGTCAGCCTTAATCGCGCCGAAACGCTTCGCGGCGGCGCCACCGCCGTTCCGGAAAACAAACTCGCAAAATTAATCACATTCAATCGATCGCCCAGGTTTGCAGCCTGAATCTGCAGCGCTGCGCTTCGTTGCTCCTTGTGATAAAGCTCAGCGCCCGCAGCCGCGTCCATTGCAAAATTCGGCCGTACCCGCCCGCGATTGAAATCCACCTGGTTCACAATGTCCGCGCCGAACTGCGACACCAAGAAATTTGTGTCCACTGTCCCGTTGCCAAGATTTACCGGCAGTCCGCTTCCATACTGTCCGCCGAGCGCCAGCCACACACGTTTCGCCGCCTGAAATCGCACTCGAGCATGTAGCGTGTTCCGTTGATCCTGCGTTACCGCAAACCGGCTCGTGTCCGTCAGTCCGCTTGCCGCATCACTCCCGAGAAACAGTCCTCCCGTGATCGGACCTTGGCCGACGCCGGACTGGTTTGCGTAGCTCAAATAACCGGAGAATCGTCCCCACTGCGGCACTTCAATCCGCACCTCTTCGCCAATAATTCGTCCTTTTGCAAATGCGATCGGGAAATTTACGCCCGTATCTAATAACACGTCATCGTCGGAATAATTGCCAAAATCACGCCGAAAGATATTCGCGTCCATACGCAATCTTCCCCATAGTGCCTTCGTCACACCGGCTTCATAGAAATTTCCCCGCGCCGGACGCACCGGCAAACGCAACACGACCGGATTGATGGAATTGAGTTGCGGCGAACTCGCCAGCAGCAGATTTTCCACCGCGGGCGTCTGAAACACGCGGTCGTACGAAGCATGAACCAATAAATTCAGCGACGGCACATAGCGCGACACGCCAACCCGCGGGCTCCACGCCGATTCGTTCACCACGAGTCCGTAATGGTCGAATCGAAGTCCCGCGCCTAGGTTCCAGTTCCCGAGATGCATCTGGTCTTGCGCGTACACCGATGGCTCGACGTCCCAGCGCCGGTCGGAAAATTGAAACTGTTGCCGTGTCGCGGGATCGAATTGCGCGGGATCCGTAATGCGGTACGTCAGCATCTCATACACCGGACTGAAGATGCTGTCCAAGCCCGCCTTCCAATCCTGATGCCCGTGGTGCCCTGCTAGATCCGCACGCGCATATCCTTCGCGATAGCCGCGGTCTTGCGCCACAATCACGGGAGTTGACAACGGATTGGAAGTCAGCATGGCGCTCGCATCGCGAATGCTTCCGGAAAGACTCAGGAATAGGTTGGAAGAAATGGTGTGTTGAAAATAGACCTGCCCGCTCGTCTCTCTGTTCTCTACGTCCTGTCGCTGTCCGGCGTCCCTCTGCACCATTTCATCCGGCACCAGAAAGCGCACTTCGTTGTGCGTCACTGTCAAGCGCAGCCGGTCACGTTCCGAAAAATCCCGCTCGTACGATGCCGAGAATCCACTGGCATTCCCGGAGTTAGTGAAATTCTCCAGCACTGGCGGATCGAGATAGCGCTCGGTGTGAAACCCGTTCCCGCTGATGGAGAAACGATCCTTCCCCTTTACGTAGGAAATCGCCGCGGCCCCGTTCGCAGTCGAAAAACTGCCGCCACCCGCCTCAAATTTCCCGTGAAAACCCGTCGGAACATCTTTTTCCGTGGTCACTTCGACGACCCCGCCGAGTTTGCGCCCGTATTCCGCCGGATAGTTCGCTGTTAGCACCCGCATGGACTCCACATCATCCGCATCAAACGATGGCGCAAAGGAAGGCGAACGGTTCTGCGTCAGTGGCAATCCGTCCAATACAAATTGCACGTCGTATTCCGAACCGCGCGGATGCAGCACGCCGTTCGCTTCATACACCCATCCCGGCTGCTCAGCCACCATGTCGAAAAGCTCACGGCCTGGCTGAACTGCATTCTGCTCGCTGATCGTTTGCCGCCCGACCGCGTAGAGTGTCCCTGTTCGGTATGGATCCACTAAAGTCGCGGAGTCGCTCACGTGCACCTGCGTCGTCACCGGGGCCACGCCAAGCGTCACCGCAATCCGCACCGGGACCTCGGACCGTATCTCCACCAAGTCAGTCCACGGCGCAAACCCTTCCGCGGTCAGGCTCAACCGGTAAACTCCGAAGGGAAGATCCTGAAGAACATACCGGCCGTCCACTCCCACCGGAAACGTCCTCCGGAACTGATTCGCTTCGCTGACCAGTTCGGCGGCCGGCGCCAGCGCTGCCCCCTGCGGGTCACGCGCTTCGATGTGCAGCTCCCCCCGCGAGCGCTGCGCGTATGCGCTCAAGGCGGTGAAAAACAACAACGCGACGACTCGGATCAGCCAGACAATGTCTTTTGCAGGCATATTTCGGTGTCAGTCTCTCGGTCTTCGCCGGGTTTGCGGTTGGACCGCATCCCGCACTGATGAAGTATTTGCCGCCCCATTCGGCTCGCATGATTACCTTAGCATGAGCGCCGACGCTGGCCGAAAGAGCGGCCTGCCGCAAGCCAGCTAAAGAAGCAACAGCAGTTTGCTTTTCTCAAGCGCACACTTCGTAGCTTAAGTCTGAACTCCGATCTTTCCGGGTGCCCATTGGTCGTATCCAGTTTGTTTCATTTCTACTCAACTGCCTTGAGTTAGTAATGGGCCAAGTCCTTAGTCGTCGGTTTATCCCATTTATTGTCAATTAGATACAAGGTTGCCAGGCTTGGCACGGTGCTTGCACCTTCCTAGGCGCCTGGCACCAAGTTTCGAGGTGCTTTCGGCAAAAGAGCCTCTTATGAACATGAAGAACCGCAGCGAACAAGGCTTCAGCTTCATCGAGTTAATAGTGGTCATCGGAGTTATGTCCGTTATGACCGTCCTGGCCCTCCCGCTCGTGCAGAACACGGTTCCTTCTTTCCGTGCCAACGCGGCGATGGACCAAGTCATCCGACTGTTACGTGCCGCGCGCCATTCCGCCATTTCGGACCGGCGAATTACAACGATCAATTTCATCGGCAACAACCAGATCCAACTTTTACAGACCCCGCCTAACGGGGGAGCGCCTGTCCCGCTGGACATCCCTTCGACACTTGAAGGAGGCGGGCAGTTTGTCGTATTTCCGACCGTGCCCGACACGCCGATGGGCTTCGGGAAGGCAGCGGCAGTTTCTTTTCCGGCAACGCAATTCCTCAGCGACGGTTCTTTCGGAACGGCCGTCGGGGTACCGGTCAACGGGACCGTTTTTATTGGCATTCCTGGCCGGCCATTTACCGCTCGTGCGGTCACGATTCTTGGATCCACAGGGCGGATTCGCGCTTACCACTGGGACGGCATCCAGTGGCAAGAGTAGTTGGAGGAAATCGTTATGAGGGATAAGAGTCGCAAACTTCGCCGCAACCGCCAGAAGGGCTTTTCCTTGATGGAAGCCATGATTGCCGTTTTGGTCTTGTCCTTCGGCATCTTGTCTCTCGCGGCTGTCTTCGCGCAGGGACTCCTCTTCTCCGCAGCCAGCCAGTTCGATTACATCGCGCAGAAGAAATCGGAGGAGGCCGTCGAGTCCATCTTCAATGCGCGGAACACCCAGGCGACATCCTGGACCCAGATCCAGAACATATCCGCTGGCGGAATCTTTTCGGATGGCCCTCAGCCCTTACTGGCGCCAGGGCTAACAAACGGATTGGTGGGAACTCCCAATGACGATGCGACTCATCCTGACAGTGTCATCGTCGGGCCGGGGCCAGACGGCATTTTGGGTACTGCCGACGATGTCCTCATCCCGCTGAGCAATATGCAGCGAACGATTCAGATCGCCCCGATCCTTGACGCTGCGGGCAACATTGAACCCAACGTGAGGACGATCACGGTGACCATGACTTATAAGGTCGGCCGCTTGAATCGCACCTACACGCTCGTCAGCTATATTTCAGCGTTTTCCTGAGCCCTAGAGAAGGAGCAGGTCATGAAGAAGCAAGCTGGATTCACGATGGTCGAGTTCATGGTTGCCATGGGCATCACGCTCCTCATATTCGCGGCGGCCGTCGGTGCAATCACCAGCACCATGCGAAGCAATCAAAACGTGGCGCTCACAGCGGACTTGAACGACAACCTCCGAGCTTCCCTGAACTTGGTGAGACAGGACATCGTGCTCGCCGGGGAAGGCATTCCGGCCGGAGGGATTTCCATCCCTACGGGAGCTGGCATAACCATAAATCGCCCCGGCCCCGTTGCTCTTAAATTCCAGCAGCCTTTCCTTCCCGCGCTTAGCCTGGGAACTGCAGTTGGGCCAACGGTGCCAATCCTTGTCAGGGTCGGCGTTGCACCGGGTGGCGGGGCGCCTTCCGACATGGTCACCTTGATTTATCAGGATAACACCTGGGACAGCAACCCAGCCGACAACAAACTAACGGCTCTGGACAGCGCCCCGATCACGCGTGCGGCGGTGGGGGCGACCCCTGCCTGCAACGGCAACATTACGCCGGCAGGCGATGCCGTCACTTTCGACATAAATTGCGTCGATTTGTCCAAGGCCCGGGTCCCGGTTCAGCCGGGAGACCTGTTCATGTTCAGCAACATAAACGGCACGGCGCTCCAGACCGTCACGAGCATAGCCGGGCAAGTGGTTAGTTTCGCGAGCAATCCCGGGGTTGACAAGTTCGGCTTGAACCAGACGGGCGCCGCCCAGGGAACAATCGTGCAACTCCAGACCGCCGGCACTTATCCTCCCATCACAGCCAGCCGCATCTGGATGATTAGCTATTATCTGGACATTGCCACGGACCCGAAGCACTACCGCCTTGTCCGGCAGGTCAATTTCAATCCGACGCAGCCGGTCGCGGAGATTATCGAAGGCCTCCAGCTCACCTACAACTTCGTGGACGCCAACGTCCCGCCCACGATCTTCGCGAACTCTACTACTGTGCCCGCCGGACTGACGGAGAACAATATTCGTTCCGTGAATCTGTTCCTGGGTGCGCGCGCGAACGCCCCCTCCGGCTCAAACAGCGCGTACATTCGGGACAATATGAAAACGCAGATCAGTATCCGTAGCCTAGCTTATTTCAACAAATATAACTAAGCAGAGGGAAAGCCATGAGAATGCAAAGAAAACAATCGAACAGTGAATCCGGCATAGCGCTGGTTATAACGCTGCTCCTGATGTTGCTGGTCCTGAGCCTGGTTAGCGGTTTCATCGTGCTCATCATGAGCGGTCAGCAGCTCACCGGACTGAGCAATGGCCAGACCCGCGCGTTCTACGGGGCGGAAGCCGGCATGGAAAAAATGACCGCGGATCTTGGGACGTTGTTCGACGCCACCTACGCGCCTCCCGCGGCCGCGCTCAACGCTATCGCGGCGAACCCTCCGGCTAACCTGCAAGGCATAACATTCGTTGCCACGGATGGCAGCTTGGGTTATAAGCTGCAGTATCCGAAAGATTCGAACGGCAATCCCCTTGCCACCTCCCAGACCGTCAAGGCTGGCCCCTACAGCGGCATGGTTGGTTTGATCACCCCCTATACTTTAACCGTTACCGCGCGCACCAGCAGCGGCGCGGAGGTCATGCTCCGCCGTACTACGCAAACCGTAGGCATTCCTGCCTTCCAGTTTGGCGTCTTTTGCGCTAAAGATTGCGGTTTCCATGCCGGCCCGGATTTCAATTTCGGTGGCCGCGTCCACACCAACGGCAATCTCTGGCTCGCCGAAGGCGGCGGCAGGACGTTGACTCTCTCCGACAAAGTAACGGCATTCGGTGAAGTTATCCGGACGAATATCATGAACGGACAGCCGCTGGCAGCCGGTCCTTGGGATGGCACCGTAAATATCACCACGGCAGCGGGAGGAACACCCACGCGCAGCCTGGCAGTGACCGAAGGAAGCGTTTTGGGTGGCACGCCGACTTCCCCTGTAAATCCAAATTGGTCCACCATTTCGTTAACAAACTACAATTCTTACCTCATCAATCACGCCACGGGCGTCAACCAGAAGCTGAAGCTGCCGATTGAAATCTTGACGAATGGGCAGTCGTTTCCGATCGATATTCTGCGCCGGCCCACCCAGGGCGAGGCAGCCAATCCGGCGCTTCTTGGTGAGCGCTACTTCTCTCAGGCCAGCGTGAAGATTTTGCTCTCTGACCAGTCGAATGACATCATGCAGCTCCCGTGTATTGATGCGACAACGCAGCCCGTCGATCTGAGCACCCTGGCTGTCGATCCTGCAGCGGGAAGTCCCAATCCCAATTGGTCCAAAGCCCCCTGGTACGTGCCAGTGGCGGCGAATGGCGGCCAGATCCCGATGGCAACTTCAGCCGCAAACACTCCGCAAACAGGCGGCGCGCCTCCGGCAGGTTATACGGTAGGTTCGAACGGGTATTGGGTACCCAAGGCTTATCCCACCATCACCGGCTGGCTCAAGGTTGAAATTCAAATCGGTTACCTTCCCCCGTGCGGAAAGTGGCAAGACGTGACCCAGGAGATTCTCAACTTGGGTTTCGCGGGCCGCAACCTCAATTCGACGGTGAATCTAAGTGTGGCTGCCAATAAATATCCCAACGTCCCGCCGCTTCCCGGTGCGCAAGTCCAGATCTTGCCCTCCGCTTGCGCGGATCCAAGTCCAAACGCGATCATCCGCCTCGAACGGGTCCGCGACAATCCCGGTACCATCAAGGGTGGCACCAATATCGATAACTGCGGATTTGACATCAATAAGAGCCCCAAAGTTCCGAGCGTGGACGCCCCGAACTATTGGCCCAATGTTCTCTTCGATACAAGGCAGGGAGCTATCCGAGACGTTTGCCCGAACGGCTCTAACCCTTGCAATTACACCCAAGTCATGGCCAGTGGCGTGACCCACTATGTCGAGCTCGACGTCAAGAATCTGGCTCGCTGGCTCACCGGGCAGATTGGCACGAAGGGCCCGGGTTCCTACGACCCTCTAAATGCTCCGTACAACTACGTCCTGTACTTTTCTGACCGCCGCGGAAACTACGTTCCAGCCGGCGGCATAACCACCACTTGGCCCCCAGTGTCTCCTACGCAAAACGAAACCGGAGAATACGGTTTCTCCGATTTCTTGAATCCTGCTAATTTGACCACTGGATGCCCCAACGGGCTCCTGGATCAAGGCGAAGACGATGGGGACCAGACGGACCTAACCCCTCCGGCCCCAGGAATCTTCTACAACTATGGCCAGACGCCTTCACCTCTCGTGACGGGGAAGCTCTTTACCGACGCGGTCGCCAATGCCACCGTGCCTAACCCCGGTTGCTCGACTCCGGCCACCATCTGGCCGGGGTATTTCATCAAGAACGCTCAGGAAACTCGCATGAATCCGCCATTGTTCTTCCGTCGCGCCTTGAAGCTGGTGAACGGAAGCAACATCAATGCTCCCTTGGGCGCCAAGGCATGCCCGGGCGCGCTCGTTTGTGGTCTCAGCATCGTCTCGGAGAACCCGGTGTACGTGCAGGGCGATTACAACGCTAATTCGGCCGGTGGAGGCTTCAACGATCCCCACGTGGCCAGCGCGGTTCTTGCCGATGCCTTCACGTTCCTGTCCAACAGCTGGAATGACGTAAATTCCTTCTCATCGCCTTACGATCCCGGTTCCAGAGCGGCCAATCTTAATGGTGTTACAAACGCTTGGTACCGTGTGGCCGTGTTGGCTGGCAAGGGTCCGGGGTTTCCTTGGATTACGGGTACCAACGCCGATACGGGAAGCGATGGCGGTCTCCACAACTTCCTGCGCTACATCGAGAGTTGGGGCGGCTCGACGCTCAACTATCGCGGCTCGATCGTCAGCATGTTCTACAACCGTCAGGCTGTCGGCGTTTACAAGTGCTGCACTACCGTGTATTCGCCTCCGACCCGCGGTTATAACTTCGACACGGAATTCCTGGACCCGTCTAAGTTGCCGCCGCGAACCCCCATGTTCCGTGACATCAACACCACGGGCTTTACGCAAATCATGTACCCGGATCAGCAGTAGTCTTGGCCCGGAATCCGTAGCTCTAATAGGTACTTCCAGCAGCAGGCCGTTCCAGAAAGCTGGGGCGGCCTGCTCCTTCTCGAGGAGGTTCCAACCCAGCCACGGCTGCTCGGCTCCGCAAGTGAAGTCTCTTCGATTGACCCCTTCCTCATGGCCCCGGCCTCGTTCTTGTTGTGAAGCCTGTGTCCACTCCGGGCACGACACAGCCCTGTAGCGGAGGCCAGCCTGGGTCTGTCGTTGGATTTCGGCATAAAGACGCCGTCGCATTGCTCACCTGCGAGGGATCGACGGCACCGTTGAGCGGCTCCGCGTAGACTGTGTAGCTGTGCCCCACCGGCAGGCGGTCAATCTCATAGCTTCCATCGAATTGCGCAGGCCCTGGAGCCGCGCAGCTCCACCCGCCAATTGTTCCTCCAATGACCGCGCCGCTCGCGGCATCCACCGCCACCACCTGCGCGCCAAGTATTCCCGTCACGCCTGGCGGCGAAGCGGGAAGCGAAAGCGAATTCGCCGGCAATATTCGTCCTTGGATCAATCCCGTGTGCACCATGTCCAAGGGGTCTGCGTACAATACGCGCAAACCGGTGCGGTCGTCCTCTCCCAGCGGCGCGTCCGGCTGCTGCGCCGTGGGCCGTGCTCCCGTGATCGTACCCGGTGCCGGCGCGAAGGGATACATCATGGCGCTCCACACCGCCGAATGACTGAACCCGAGAAAATGACCCAGCTCGTGCGTGAGCACGGATTCCAGATCATAGGCGGCAAGAGTTGTCGGCAGCGCCGCTGGCGTCGCAAACGTGACGCGTGAATCTCCCGGATTGAAATAGACATCCGCGTCCAGGATCTGGCCCACCTGTGTTGCTGCCGGGCCGCTGCCCAGTTGCACACCGATCTGGTCCGCCGTGATCACTCTGGTGAACGCCAGCACCCCCGGCGTGAACGCCATGTCGGGCTGATCGAAGCAGATCGAGTTCACCCCATCGGAGCCGCACGCCGTTGCGTTCGCAACTCGCGTCAGCGGCGCGAGCGACGCCGGCAGGAGAGTCGTGCCACTCACTCCTGTCCACACACCCAGAGCCGTGTTGATTACCTGCTCGATTTCGTTCAGCCTCCCGTTGGCCGTCTGGTTCTGCGTAATGATCGTCATCGGATTCGTTCCCAGCGCCGTGCTCCATCGCACCGCGATGCTGCCTGCTGCCGTCAGCCGATGCGACCCTACCGGGCACGCCGATCCACCCGACACCGCCACTGGCTGACGCACATCCGGAACAATTTCATTGAACGCATACGCCTGCGCAGCCGGTGCCGCGCAGAACCCGTAGAACACCGCAAACGTGCTCGCGAGCGTTTTTTGTGCCAAGGACCTCATCTGTGCTCTCCCACCGCTCCGTTTTCTCTACCGCTAAGTTGGTTTTTCTTTTCCGCGAACTCTGTGCCCGGCGGCTACCGCGAACTGGTCAGGGCTGCTTACGCCGCCTTCGGAATCTGTGCGCCCACGGATCGCCGATTATCGCGAATGAGGATAAACAGGCCTTCACTACGGTTTTCGCTTCAGTGCGTTATGCAATTTCTCCCGGAAATTTGTCACCGGTAGGTTTCGCATTCCTTCCCGCCGAAACTCCCTCGTCTGCGGATCGAAAACCGGCATGGCCGCCGAGTCCTGCGTCACCGTTTCCGCGCCCGTCCGCGGATTTTTCGCGACGCGAAATGTCCCCTGCGACCACCCCAGCACGGAGTACGCTTCGCCTTCTCGCCCCCAGAGAAACAGGTACACCTCCGCGCCGGGACGAAAAACCGGAACGCCGTCAACCCGCGAGTGAAAGTGCCCCGCGCTGCCGCCAACCATGCGTACAGTGACAAGCCTGGGCAACAGCCCTTTTTCGACTTCGAGTACTTCGAGTCTCGTTTCTGTCCAGATCTCGCCGCGTTCCCATAGACTCTCCGAGCTGAGGCATCGCAGCCGCGCCACGGCCGTCGATTCCTGCGCCAGTTCTGCAAATTGCAGCCGAGTCAGGGTCGTGGAATGTGCTGCCAGCGTCACAGCGAGCAACGCGAGTCCCGTGAAAAACAAAATCCAGAGAAAACGCCGCCGTTCTAGGTAACTCATGTTCGTGCACCTCGCGCTTCTTACTCGATCTCGAGAACGCCGCTCGCGGCGGTCTTGTCCAAATTTGTGTTCTGAATGAAAAGCGTGCGCGCGCCGGTATACGCGCCGGCTGGAACTTGCAATGTCAGGTGAATGATCCCCAGCCCGGCAGGCTGCTTGGAAATTACCGCCACGTCGCCGGGGCCCGAAACGATATACGTCATGCTCGTGTCGAGGCCGCTCAGGGAGAAAAGACAGACATCGGCCGTCGCTGTTCCGTTTGCTGGCCGCAGCAGCACAAGCGGATTGCCCGCTAGCGTGCAACTGTTATTCGCCGAAGAAAATGCTCCTAGTGCCGCTACGTTCAGATCCACGTCGTTGCCGGGCACAGACATGCCCGCAGTGGTCGGCTCGACCACCACGATGTCTTTTCCCGTTGCGGCGGGCGACGCACTCGGGAGTGCGATCACCTCATCCGGTTTGCCTGGCGCCACAACCACTAATGAGACCGCGTTCGATTTCGTCCCGTCCGGATTCTGAATTTGCACGGGCACATTGCCCGCCGCCGCGACATCTGCTGGCGTCACCGGTGCCGTGCACTCCGTTGACGAATTGCACGCGGTCGTGCGCACGGTCCCCGCGATGAGCAAGACCGAACCGGGGCCGGGGCTCGATGCGATGAATCCGCTGCCGGCCGCGCGCAGGGTGAAGCCGGCTGCTCCGCCTGCATAGACGCTCGCGGGATGCAGCGAGAGAATGTCCGCGCCGCTCCCGATCGTTACGCTGGCGGTTCCCGATTGCGAAGTGTCATCGGAGCTGATCGCCACCGCTTGGAGGGTGTTGGGGTTTGGCGGCGCGTTCGGTGCGGTGTACGTGCCGTTCGTGTCGATCGAGCCGCAAACACCCGCGCTCGTGCACGCCGCGCCCTGAACTTGCCAGACGACGCTCGGATTGTTCGTCCCCAGCACCGTCGCGGTAAATCCTTGCACGGCGAGCGGCGCCACTGTCACGCTCCCAGGCTGAACGGTCACGAGCACGTGATTGATCACAGTGATCTGGGCCGTCGCGCTTTTTGTCGAGTCCGCCGCGCTCGTGGCCTGCACTGTCACTGGATTCGGCTGCGGAACCCCCCCCGGCGCGAGATAGTCCACCTGCAGCGCGTTGCCGTTCGTAATCGCTTGACAAGGATTCATTCCCACCGCGCAAATCTGTCCAAACGTTGAATTGCCCCCGGCCACTCCATTCACGCTCCACATCACGCCCGTGTTGGGAGTGCCGGTGACCTGCGCCGTGAGCGTTACACTGTGATTTGCCGCTCGCGTCGCGGTTGACGGTGAAAGGCTCACGCTTACGCCTGCCTGGACCGTCAGTGTTGCTTGCGCCCTCTTCGAAGGATCTGCCTGCGGCGTCACCGTGATCGTCACGGTGTTTGGATTTGGTGCCGGCATCGGCGCGGTGTATGTTGCGGAATCCGTAATCGCGCCGGCCGCTGGCGATTGCCTCGTTACCGCGATCAGCGTCCCGCAGGATGCCCCGCTGCAGCCGGGACCTGAGAGCGACCACGTCACTACTCCGCTTGGATTCGAGCCCGGTACCGGCGTCAGCGTAGCCACAATCGCGGCTGTAGCTCCCGTTGACACGCTCGAAGGCGCTGACAATTGCAATGAAAAATTGCTGGTGATGTTGACTGGCACGGAAACTTGCTTTGAAGGATCCGCGGCGCTCTGCGCCGTTAGCGTAACGCTCGACGGTTGCGGCAGAATCTGCGGCGCGGTGTAATTTCCGTTTGTATCTACCGTGCCGCACCCACTGGGGCACGCCGCTACCGTAACGCTCCAGCGCACCGCGGAATCCGGGTGACCGCCGCTCGTGATCGCGGCATGAAATGCCTGCGTCGCGCCGAGTTCCACGCTCGCGCCCGCCGGTGTGAGCCCGATCGTGATATCGCTCGAAATGGTCAGCCCGGCCGTTCCCGATTTTGTCGCGTCCGCATGACTCGTCGCCGTCACCTCCACCGTCGGCAAAGCCGGCATGTCAACGGGCGCGGTGTATAGTCCATCCGCTGTCACAGTTCCCATCGCGGTGTTCCCGCCCTGCACGCCGTTCACACTCCACGTAACCAGCGTGTCGCTTGTGTTGGCCACCGTGGCCATGAACGATTGCGCGTTACCGAGGACCACTACAGCGTTCGTCGGCGTTACCGTCACCGCGATGGATGGAGGAGGTGGCGGCGGCGGGGGCGCTACGGAGCCTGCGCCTCCCCCGCCGCAGCCCAGTGTCCACGCACCCGCCGTGAGGAGCACGGGTAACCGCCACTTTTTGAAAGTCGTCTTCGCAAGGTTTACCTGTGCGGCCGCTATCCTTGGGAGCGTCGTTGCTTCAGCCACTGAATAACTCTTGCCGATCTTGTTTAGGAGCAGGGGCGGCATATCCCCGGGAATTGCAGGCGAAGGGCCAGCGAAAGTGGAAGGTCTGTGCGGCAGAACTCCCGAGGATTAAGAGGACGAGAAACTTCCTCTAACTAATTAGATTTCAAGCTGTTAGCGGGAATATCACGGAATCGTCCTAGCACACTGTAGATCCTGCGCATGTCATTTCGGAACTAGATCCAGTCTCCATCTGGGACTCGTTTCCCCTGTAATGTGCCATTCCGGAACTGCATTTGTTTTTACCTGCGCTCTGCGCGTTTTGGCTACTCCTCCGTTTTCTCTGCCTCCTCTGTGTTCTTTATCCTGCCTGTGCTTAACTCTTCCTACGATGAAACCTAC
The DNA here is from genome assembly GCA_035544995.1 of Candidatus Acidiferrum sp. Classification (GTDB taxonomy): domain Bacteria; phylum Acidobacteriota; class Terriglobia; order Acidiferrales; family UBA7541; genus Acidiferrum. The sequence goes on along the minus strand of DASZZI010000072.1, from coordinate 6,046 downwards.
AACCTGATCAAGTAGATCGCCCGCGACTCGCTCAGGCCGCCTTGAGAATTGCTGCGAGGGCGGAAGCCAGATCCGGGTACGCAAAGCGATAACCTAACTTCTCAAGCTTCTGGGGAACGACGCGCTGGCTGGATAACAGCAGCGCGTCGGCCATTTCGCCCAGCGCTAGGCGCAGCGCAAATGCTGGAGCGGGGAAGAGCGCTGGACGGTGCATCGCGCGCCCAAGCTCCCTTGTAAATTCCGCGTTGCGCACCGCGTTCGGAGCCACGACGTTCGCCGCGCCTTGTACCGCACCGTTCTCCAGCGCAAAGAGGATAATCCCGACCACATCTTCCAGCATCACCCAGGACATCCATTGCTGCCCCGATCCGACCCTCCCGCCGGCGCCAAGTTTGAACGGCAGCATCATCTTCGGCAGTGCCCCGCCGTGCCGAGCCAGAATGATCCCAAACCGCGCACGCACCACCCGGATTCCCAGCGCCTCCGCCTTCACCGCTTCCGCTTCCCACTCCTGGGCCAACCCCGCCAGAAAATCCGTCCCCGCCCCACTCTCTTCTGTCAGGACTTCATCACCGCGGCTCCTGTAGTATCCAATCGCCGACGCCGATACCAGCAGCCTGGGCCGCGCATTCATTTTCGCGAGCGCCGTCACCAACGCTCGCGTCGTGTCTACCCGGCTCGACCGCAGCAGCGCCTTGCGTTCCGCCGTCCAGCGTCCCTCTGCAATCGACGCTCCCGCCAAATTCACGACCGCATCAGCGCCAACAGCAGCCCCGCCCAGTTCTCCCGTCGCCGGATTCCAGGGCACGTTAAATCCGTCCTTCGTTCCGCCTTGCGCGGAGCTCTCGTGTCTCACCAGCCTGCATATGGTGTGACCCGCGCCCGCCAAAGTGCTCACCAAAGCCGTTCCTACCATCCCCGTCGAACCGGTGACCAAGATCTTCATCTGTCTCCTTTGTGGCCTTTTCTGTTTGGCGCGGACATGCGAACTACTACTTGCACGCTACGCAACCCTCGACCCTGCGGTCAAGCATTAGAAACTCTTGGTCGTGGGTCAGTTTCCGGTTTGCGCGTTAATCAGGCACTGACATCCCTTCAAGACTTTATAGGTAACCTTTGTCCATTGAGTGTTTCGACTTATCATGTACCGCGGAACAAGCGTGGTTGACCTTCATGAATGCTGATTCAAACATCCCGAATGAGGTGTCTTCAAACGATGTCACGGGTTTAGCCTGTCTTGCCGATTCGGAGAAATATAAGACGCTGGACGACAGAAGGCGTGTCTTACTGAGGTACTGGTATGTGTTAGCCACAGTTCCTTTCTTCCTTGCGATTGTCATCGGTGTCGGCGTATTTCCTCGTATCGTGCCTGATACCGCCTTCTGGGCAGGCGTTGCAGAAACCCTTATATTTGGCTCATTGGGGTGGTCATTTATTGTTTGTTTTTACGCTTTGTTTGTGTGCGCATGTTGGTTTCTCATCCGCTGCCCCCGATGCGGTTGGCGTTTTGGTTTGGGTAACCGCTGCGGCTCGTGCGACCTCCCGCGAACTAAAGACAATATTTGACTGAGCGAACTGACAAGCGCTTTGTAGCTCCCGATAAGTCGGATAATCGGGAACTGAACTACTCCTCGGAACACCCAAGCCTGTGCCACTGGCCTCCTCCCCGGGTGGGGGTTACAATTCCCTTGTGCTAAGCGCTTCGCAAACCATGCGCGTCAAGGTCCTCTTCTTCGGCCGTCTTAAAGACATTGTCGGCCGCGCCGAAGATTCCGTCGACCTTGCCGACGGCGCGCGCATCGAGCAGCTCTTCGCCCACTATGGCGCTCGCCATCCCGAGCTCGCCCGCTTCCGCGCTTCGCTGGTCGCCTCGCGCAATCAGGAATTTGCCCCGTGGAGCACTCCGCTCCACGCTGGCGACGAAGTCGCCTTTCTTCCTCCGGTCAGCGGAGGCTAATCCATCGCGATGACTCCTCCAGGCGATGACATCTTCCGGCTAGTCGTCGAACCCATCGACGCGGCTGCTCTCGTCCGCCACGTCCGCGCCGGAGAAGACGGCGCCGTTGTCACCTTCGACGGCTGCGTCCGCAACCAATCTCACGGACGCCGCACACTCTACCTCGACTACGAAGCGTACGAGCCCATGGCACTCGCCAAGATCCGCGATATCGCCGCCGAGATGCACGCGAAATTTCCCATTCACCGTGTCGCCATCGTCCACCGCCTCGGCCGCCTCCAAATCGGGGACACCAGCATCTTCATTGCCGTCAGCGCGCCTCACCGGCCCGCGGCCTTCGACGCGTGCCGCTTCGCCATTGACACTCTCAAGCGCACCGTCCCCATTTGGAAAAAGGAGTATTTTGAGGACGGTGCCATCTGGGCCGATGGTGAACTTCCCCCCGCCCCAGCGGAAGCCCCTGCGGCAAAACCTGCATCTTAATCTTTCATGCCAGTGCGACCACCCCACGCCCCATTCCTGGTTCTCATCGCCGCTCTTTTCTTAGGTGGCGACGTTATGGCACAGGACAAGCCCGACAGGCCGCCCTGGGCCCAACCCCCGCGTCCAGCCGCCACAACGTCGAACACCCCCGTGCCTGCTCCTGTTAATCCCGGCGATTATAGTCCGGACCCGATTCCGGACAGTTCACAGGACCGCGGCAAGATTCGCGTCAATGTGAATCTTGTCAGCCTCCTCGCTAGTGTTCTCGACGAGCACAATCGCCCTGCCCCGGACCTCCCCATCGAGGCCTTTCAGCTCTTTGAAGAAGGCGTGCGGCAGAAAATCGAAATCTTCGAGTCCGAAACCCAGCAGCCGCTCGATCTCGCGCTCATGATCGACGCCAGCCTCAGCGCTCACAAGGAAATTTCCTTCGAGCAGGAGGCCGCCGCGCATTTCATCCGGCAGGTTTTGCGTCCCAGCGACCGCCTCGCGGTTTACGCCTTCGACGAAAACGTCACGCAGGTCGCGGCCTTCTCGGATAAAGTTGCGCCTCTGCAGGAAGCGGTTCGGAAAATCCCTCCTGGTGCAGGCACTTCCATTTACGACGCCGTTCTCCTCGGGTCTCGCACACTGGAAAAGCGTGGAGAAGACCGGCGACGCGTCATCGTCATGGTGACCGATGCCGGCGAAACCACCAGCCGCAGTGATTTCGATGCCGCCCGCAAAGCCGCCGTGCGCTCCGGAGCGCTCCTTTACACCATCGTCATCCGCCCGGTGAAGAGTGAAAGCGGCCGCAACACCGCCGGCGAACATGCCCTGGAAACCATGACCGATGCCACCGGCGGCGCGATGTTCTATCCTGACTCTCCTCAGGAGCTCGACATCATCTTCGATCGGATCGACCGCGAGCTGCGCACGCAATATCGCCTCGCCTACTACCCCACCCCGCGCGGCCCCGCCGATACCTATCGCAGCATCGAAGTCAAAGTCTTCAACGGCGACTACCACGTTCGCCATCGCAAAACCTACCTTACAGGTCCCCAATAGCCTCCCACCCCCGGGTAGTGGGTCAGTTTCCGATTTGCGCGTTTATCATGCACAAGCCAGGTTCGCTGGTACGAATTTGGCGCTCTTCCCATCGATTCTTCGTTCTTGTACCTGTATGCTTTTGTATGATTGTGGCATGAGGCGATGGCCTTGATGACCACTGGTAAGGTTTCTGCAATGGCCGCCGCTCAGCAGGGAGGCGACAAATGGTAACTCGCCCAGGATCTTCTCCCATTCCCCTGTGGATGGAGAAGATGAATGACTCAATGAGGGATACCCTTCGGTTCAGGAGAACTTTTCGCAAGGTTGCGCTCATTTTTGCGGTCCTCTCGGTTAGTTCGATTATTTTGGGGGATGTTGTCGTCTACAGAGCGCGAGGTCGCCACATGGAGGGATATACCTCTCCGCTCAGAGTCGGCGGCCTACCGCTGCTGTCGATCGGACGCAATGCACACGGGGTATTCGCGCTCGGTGGCCGCGCAACAGGAATCGTTGCTGCCGGCGGTATAGCTGTTGGAGTCATCGCCTACGGCGGACTAAGCGTCGGAGTGGTCGCGATCGGAGGAATTTCTGCCGGCCTGTTCATCATAGCCGGACTTGCGGTGGGTTGGCGGGCCATCGGCGCGATAGCGGTCGGGCACGGTGCGGTCGGCGCGATTGCCATTGGAAGATACGCGTGTGGCGCAATCGCGTATGGACTCAGCGCTGCAAGCGGCCAAGTCGAAGGTCTCATCGGATAAATGGGGTGTCACAAAAGGAATCCACTCAAGCCTTCCGTAAGTTGGCAGTACTCCATTTGTCAGGTATGCGCGTTTATCAGGACTTGAGAACCGCCGGTCGGGAGCGTGACCGCATTTGCAATGCGGGTCCGGTATCCCGGCGACGGGTAAGTTCAAATACAATAATTTGACTTCGCATGAATTACTGCGTACCGTCGGTCTTGCAAACTGGCAGAGCGACTAGGTACGGAGCTGTTGGTCCTCCTACCAGGTCCTTACCCTCCATTGCTACGGTGCCTTCGTTTACTTTGCCCTAATTTGCCAGGCCTTGGGCATCCGATGGGCTTGCACTCAGGCCACAGGACCCCCGAACAAATTTTTAAAAATCGCAACAAATAAGGAGACGTCTATGAAGAGAACTTGGATACTGTGTCTGATCGGTTTGCTTTCACTGGGGAGCGCCGCGTGGTCGCAAGCCCAGACGACCGGCGGGACTGAGAAAGCTGTCGCGGCACTGGAACAACAATGGCTTCAGTCACAAAAAACAAATAATCCTGACCTAGTTGCCCCGCTGCTGGCCGACAAGTTCATTAGTACGGGGAGCGATGGGAAAGTCACCGGCAAGGCCGAGACGCTGGCAACAGCGAAAGCGACCAAATATGACAGCGCCGAGTACGAAGATGTGAAAGTAACGGCATTTGGCGGTACGGCCATCGCGACGGGAGGCTTCAAAGCTAAGGGCACCGATGCGTCGGGAAAGCCTCTCGATACTCATGAGCGCTGGACTGATACCTGGGTGAAGATGCCGAACGGACGGTGGCAGTGTGTTGCGAGTCAGACGTCGCCAGTAAAAATATAAGCAACCGCACAACGCTGAATCGGAGTGGCCGCCCTCCCTTGTGGCGGCCATTTCTTTTGTCCACACATTTGGTGCCACGACCATTCCAAGCTTATCCTCCCCGCCGCCAAGTCCGAATCTGCAAAGCTGCAATGACCTATGGTCCTAACAGGCGGTTCGGACCTTTGATTAACTGGGATTGCTCGAACTGACCCGTCTTAATGGACGATAAGTCGGGTTACCGGACACGTGAAAACGACTTGTCCGGTTTGCGCGTTAATCGTCCAAGTGGATTATTTCCGAGTGCGCCGTCACTCGGACACAATCGCCAAGACGACAAGACGGACCACATCTCCGGTTTGCCGACTTATCAGGACTTGGCCAAACTTAAACGAGGGTAGAGAAACTGGCGCGCTTGTCGCATCCATGCACAGTTTAGAGCACAGCGGGGGAAGCGCGAACCGTGATCGGCGTGCCCGCGTCGTTCTTGTCACTTTCTTGCTGTGCAAGAAGACAGGCTGGGTAGCTTTCATCGCGAAGATTCTGCCGTAGTGAGACGCGAGTCGTGAATTGTGATTCGTGAGCGGATGCACATCATCCATACAGACGCGACCCAATAAGATCATTTATGGGACAGCGGGTGGAGCGGACGAACCACCGGGACGCGAAAGTCAGCTTCAGCCGGACTTGCGCCGGCCGCCGCCAACGGAGTGCTTGCGTGATTCCTTTCCTCGTGAGGATTCTTCGGCACCATGCTGCATCAATTTCTTTCCGCCGAGACGGTCCAGGTTTCCGAGGAAGGCCTTCTTTTCAATTTTCCTGGCGTTCTTTTTCTTAGCCATGGCTGCACAGTACTCGAATCGTAGTCACACGTCAATTACACAGCTTTTCTCACCCTGATGGCCTGCAACCCAAAGGCATCAGCTACTACATTGAACAAGTCCTGAAGGTTTATTCGCTTCACATTCTGGCCCTGGCCTTCCGGATAGCGGTCGCGGTAGG